>NZ_JAWKWO010000004.1:0-510000 GCF_041397485.1 Zhengella sp.
CGGGTCATGTATGGATGCCCCCGTTCATGCAAGGCTCTCTTCGAACGATTTGGACGTGTGATCGGGTGCGGTCATGTATCAGGCCTTTCGTTGCGGCACGAATACGACCGCTGGCCGGTATGGAGCTACGCGGACCTGGTGCAAATCAGTTCTACGAGCTCGTGGCTCACTGACCCGGATGCATTCCCAGACCCACTCTCACCGATCTTTGTCCTTACCGTTCGCTGACCTCCTCACACGCCGACGATCCGTGCTCACAGCAGCGCAGCGTTTGCTATGCCGCAGCCAGCCCGGATTCCTTGTAGCTCTCGTTCTTCGTCATCATTGCCCAGATCGACCGAGCCATCTTGTTGGCTAGCGCGATCGCAACGAGCATGCGTGGCTTGCGCGCCAACATACGCGCCAGCCATGAGTTCTCGGGAGGGGCTTTGCGGCATGCCCATCGGATCACGGTCATCGCGCCGATGATCAGAAGCCGCCGGATATCGCGTTGGCCCATCTTCGAGGTTCGCCCGTGTTGTTGCTTTCCGCCACTCGAATGCTGCTTGGGCACCAGCCCGAGCCAGGCCGCAAAGTCTCGCCCTTTCCGGAATGTGCTCATGGTTGGGGCGAAAGCTTCGATCGCCATGGCGGTGATCGGCCCCATCCCAGGCATCGACATCAGTCGGGCCGAGGCCTCGGAGCGCTTTGCTTCCGATCTGAGCGTCTTCTCCAAGCCGGCAATACGAGCGGAGAGCACCTCGATCTGCTCAAGATAAAGCCGCGCGGTTTCCACGACGACGAGTTCGAGGCCAAGGTTGCCTTCCTCGATGATCTCCGACAGCAAGGCCAGGTTCGCAATTCCCTGTGGCGCAATAACTCCATGCTCAGCCAGGTGAGCGCGAAGAGCGTTGATAAGCTGCGTTCGCTGGCGGACAAACAGATCGCGCGTCCGGAAGATCATGGAACGGGCTTGCTGGCTCTCGGTCTTTGGAACAACGAACCGCATCGAGGGGCGGAGCGCCGCCTCGACAATGGCCTCGGCGTCTGCCGCATCGTTCTTGTGTCGCTTGACGAAGGGCTTCACGTAGGCCGGTGGGAGCAGGCGAACTTCGTGACCGAACTTGCCGATCTCACGTGCCCAATAGTGCGCTGTCGCGCATGCTTCCATGGCAACAATGCACTTCGGCAGCTCCGTAAAGAAGGCGAGGACCTGTCCACGCGACAGCTTCCGACGCAAGACAACCGCGCCATCGCTTCCAGCGGCGTGCACCTGAAACACTCGCTTTGCCAGGTCCAAGCCGACAATGCTAATTTCCTTCATGGATGCTCTCTCCTCTCAGTGACGTTCAACGCACATCACTCTGGCACATTGCGATGCCGTCGGGAGGGGGCATCCACTCCATCAGTTCTCAGTGGAAATCAACAGACCGACCTCACTACGCCGGCGTGCGCGTCATCTCACGGATCAGATCATTTGTCTCTGGTCTCGTCGTTTGGTGCCGATATCGAAGGGCCAAAACAGTTCTTGATATTTCAAGGCCATCGATGGGTTTCGACACAAGGCCCATGTCCGAAGGAATAGCGGTGGCTGGCAGGATCACCGCACCTGACCCTTGCCGAGCAAGTTCAACTAGCCAATCCACGCGATTTGACCGATAGGCCGCGTAGAGTTCGTTACCATGATCCGCGCAGGTCGCATGCAAAGCATCCCGCATTTCGCAATTTAGTCGGTCAAGCATGTCAGTTTTAGCAAGAGTCGAAAGAGAAATCGCATCTAGTTCAGACAACGGGTGCGACTTTGACACCACTACCTTGTAGTCCTCATCATAGAGATGATCTATGCGATAGAGGTCTTCGCTGACCTTCTCTGTTGTGACGACAACGTCAAATTCACCATCTCGCAACCCAGCAAGAAGCTCGGAAGATGACGCAACGATCAGTTCGATTTCGGCTTGCGGCAATCGCGTACGAGTACGCTCCAAAGCTGCCGAAATCCTGTTGTGGCCAATCGTTTCGCCTATACCGACAGAGATTGGAACCCGCTCCAAGCGCATATGACGGACCGCCTCGGCCTTAGCCTGTCGCGTTTCATCATGAACCGTCTGCAACCTTGGCTGCATGAGTTTTCCGAGTGCCGTAAGCCTGCATCCCGCACGGTCCCTGACAAACAGGTCACCTCCAAGCTCGTCTTCAAGTTTCTTGATCGCAGTCGTCAAGGAAGGTTGGGAGACATTGGAGGCACTGGCCGCATGGGTGAAGTTCCGGTGCTCGCAGACAGCGAGAAAATACCTGATCTGGTTCATTTCCATCGCCGCATTCTCCGTCACATTTCGGCTCAGGTCATCAAAACAACTTCTATAGCCCATGTCTATCAAAGAATAGAATTTCGGAATTGGAGCCCGGCGCATCCGGCATGGGACAAGAGTGCATCGAAACCAAACACGATGCACTTCAAATCAGGGGACGATTATGAAAACGCAAATCCTTCAGACATTCGCCGCACTGGCTCTGATCACAACTTCTGCAACTGCACAGGACAACCCAATGGAAAATCACACTGCCAGCTACATCGCCATGCCCGCCGCCGAAGGCCAGACCGGAGCCTTCGCGGAGTTTCTGGCTGGTGCCGCACCTATCGTGGGAGAAACAGAGCCGGGCACTGTACTTTGGTTTGCTCTGCAAGCCGACGATACGCTCGCAATCTTTGACATCTTCGTAGATGAAGAAGCACGCGACGCTCACTTCTCAGGAGCGGTTGCTGCGGCTTTGAACCAAAACGCCGACACGTTGGTCGACGGAGGATGGGACGACGGTGTTGTCGCGAATATCAACAACTCCGATGTCCTGTCGGCAAAAGCGCCGGTTGATCTCTACACGGCAACGACCGCAACTTACATCAAGCTCGAAGCTGCTCGAGGTAAAGGCCCCGAATTGGCAGCCTTGCTGACCGCCGCCGGCCCCATCGTTGCAGATACCGAACCCAAGACATTGTTCTGGGCGGCGCTGCAGATTGACGAGAACAACTTCGCCATCTTCGACATTTTTGCCGACAACTCTGGCCGCGAAGCGCACTTTGCCGGACAAGTCGCCGGACTCCTGAATGAAAAGGCTTCAGAATTGGTCTCAGGCGGATGGGACGACGGTGTGGTGGCAAACGTTCACAATTTCGACATCCTCGCTACCAAGTAATCTCGAGGTGACTTGAGAAAGAAGTGCCCGGTGAAACCCATCGGGCGCTTTGCTGTTTGAATTTAGATTCACGCCAAAGCGGCCATTCGAGTAACCGCAGCGAAAGCCGCTCCGTCCGCTCTGCAGACCTTCATGTCATCCAAGCCGAACTTCCGCCCTCCTCCCTATCAGGACGTTGCTGCCGAGCGAGGCCAAGGGCTGCTTACGGGAGCTTGGTTCCAAATGGGGAACGACCGGAATGGGGGCGCGAAGCGGAAGTTCGTTGTCACCCCGCCAAACGGCGGTTTCTGGCTTTCAGCAACTCGCAGGCCGCAAATTCGAAAGATCTTCCCCGAACGGCTGTCAGGCGCTTCATTCTCTCCCCGACAAGGGCCAGCTTCTTACACTTTCACGTCTTCGCGACTGGACTTCTGCACACACGCGAGCATTGCTGTCGGTGCGGCGTTCCGCGGTCGATTGACCGTGGCGCCCCCTCCCTGCCCGGTCACGGGCTTTCGTCGGTACGGGCACCGGATGGTCCGGTGTCGGAAGCGAAGGAGAAAGCCCATGGCAAGGATTGCGAGAAAGACCCAGGTCGCCGACGAGAATGCTGCTGAAGGACTGTCCGAACGCCCTGTCTCGGTTATGAAGGCGCCTGGCCGTGTCTCGGCGCCGCGGCAAAGGCGGGTTCAGGGCCGATCCACGGGGTCGCCGAAGCCGTCTTCGAATGCGCCGTCACCAAAACCCGAACGTCTGGCGACCAAGACCGACCAGGTGCTTCAAGCCCTGCGCAGCCGCAAGGGCGCGTCGATTGAAGATCTCATGAAGCTCACCGGATGGCAGCCCCATTCCGTCCGCGGGTTCCTGTCAGGCACCGTCAGGAAGAAGCATGGTCTGGACTTGGTAAAGCAGACGGACAAGGCTGGGGTTGCCCGCTATTCGATTTCATCGGAGCCCGTGTGATCCGATGGCCAGGTCAGACAGGATCGAGAAGGAGGTGGCTGGGATCAGCCGCCTCCAGCGCGATGAGCTGGTCGCACTCTGGATCACCGCTCATGGCCACCCACCACCCAGGGGCGTGAAGCGGGGCTTGCTGGAACGCTCCGCCGCCTGGCACCTGCAGTCCCGTCGCCTCGGCAGCCATTCGAAAGCCGTGCGCCGGTTTCTGAGACAGGGCATCGCTTCCCTTGCCACGACTGATGAGGCGGTGTTGAAGGACACGGACAGCGGTGTGTCCGGGAGCGCGAAACCGGCTGCCTCGGATCCAGTCGCACGCCCTGCCCCGCCGCCTGCCTTGCCGGCGCTGGCCTCCGGCACCCGGCTCGTCCGCACATGGAACGGACGTCCCCATGTCATCGATGTGGTCGAAGACGGCTTTGTCTTTGAAGGCAAGACCTTCCGATCGCTCAGCGCCATCGCCCGGCGCATTACGGGCACAAGGTGGTCAGGGCCGCGCTTCTTCGGGATTGCAGGCCGATGAGCGCCCGACAGCTCCGTTGCGCGGTCTATACCCGCAAGTCGACGGAGGAAGGCCTCGACCAGGACTTCAATTCCCTCGACGCCCAGTTCGAGGCCTGTGCTGCCTTCATTGCATCACAGGCAGGCCTGGGCTGGAAGGGTGTCCGCGAACGCTACGATGACGGTGGCATCTCCGGAGCCACGATGGAACGCCCTGCCCTGCGGCGCTTGCTGGACGATGTCCGTCAGGCCCGTGTCGATGTCATCGTCGTCTACAAGATTGACCGGCTCACCCGGTCGCTGGCTGACTTCGCCCGCATCGTCGAGACCCTCGATCAAGCTGGTGCCTCTTTTGTCTCCGTCACCCAGCAGTTCAACACGACGACCTCCATGGGCCGGCTGACACTGAACGTACTGCTCTCGTTTGCCCAGTTCGAACGGGAGGTCACAGCAGAGCGCATCCGCGACAAGATCGCGGCATCGAAGAAGAAGGGTATGTGGATGGGCGGGACCGTGCCCCTTGGCTACCGCGTCGAGAACCGGAAGCTCCAGGTGAACGAAGAGGAATGCGCGACCGTTCGCTATCTCTTCCATCGCTACCTGGAACTCAAGTCGGTCCGCCTGCTGGTCGAGGATGCACGATCCAGGGGGCTTCATGCGCGACCGGTCAAACGCCGAGATGGATCGGTGAAGGTCACGGCCCCCTTTGGCCGCGGCAATCTCTACCACCTGCTGTCCAACCCGATCTATGTCGGCAGGATCCGTCATCGGGACAAGGTCTATGATGGCGAACACCAGGCCATCATAGACAAGCCCCTGTTCGATCAGGTGCAGGCATCGCTTGCGGCGGGAGCAGGGGAACGGCGGTCGCCGACCAACCGCACCGATAGTCATCTGCTGACCGGTCTGATCTTTGATGAGGACGGCAATCGTATCCGGACAGCTCATACAAACAGGAAGGGCGTGCGCTATCGCTACTATGTCTCGCAGCACCTGGTTGACCAGCGCCGCGATGGATCAGAAGGCTGGCGGCTTCCAGCAGACAGGCTTGATGCGACAGTTGAGCAATGCCTCGTTCAGTTCTTGCAAAACAGTCCGATGCTGTCAGAAGCGATTGAGCTGTTGGCGCCAACCGGGATGGTCCATTCCGGCATCCTCAAAGCCGGAGAGCTGGCATCGACCTGGATCGAACAATCCCGCTCGAAGCGCAAGACACTGGTGCAAACGATCGTGCAGCGCGTCGACATCACACCGGGAGCGCTGCGCATCACGATTCATCCAACAGACCTGGTCGAGCTTCTGCTTGGCCGTCGTGTTGAACCCGTACCGGATCACGGCCCCATCACACTTGAGCGTCCATTTACGCTGCGCCGTCGCGGTGTCGAAACACGCCTGGTGCTGACCGATGGCTCGGCCTCCAATCCGGAACCCGATCCGGCACTGATCAATCTGGTTCTTCGCGCCCAGGCCTACCTGGCCGCACTCACCGATGGCGCCAGCCGATCCATGGCTGATATCGCCAGGGCCCATGGCACGACACCATCAGAGATCAGCCGCATACTTCCCCTCGCCTTTCTGTCGCCAGGCATCACCGCTCAGATCGTCTCTGGCAAGCATCCAGCGGGCCTCACCGCCCAGCGCCTGTCCCGTCTTCCCGACCTGCCGCTTTCCTGGTCGGCCCAGGATGATTTGCTCACGCGGTTCGGCTGAGAAAAATCCTCTTCCCTCACACGTCCCGAACAGTTCTGATCGAATCGTCGATCGCGCCCGCAAACACTTGGGCACGAAACAGGCCCGACAGAGACTTTGGGAGAAATGCCACCGGAAACCGGCTTCGTCGTCGTCTCTCCGCCAGGTGTTTGCCGACACCACCCGCCAACCCACGGAAAACACGACATGATTCCGAGACCGACCAAAAGAGCGCGAAAACGGAAGACTGAGTGGTGGGCCCGGAGGGACTCGAACCCCCAACCAAGCGGTTATGAGCCGCCGGCTCTGACCAATTGAGCTACAGGCCCGCCGAACCGCTGATTAGTGTCTTTTTCCGCCCGGCACAAGCCGCTTGCGCCGCATTCGCGCTACAATTGGCTGGTGCAACCATGTCCGACATGCCGCCAAGGAGGATTCCATGCCACTGCCTGCTTCCCGCCGCCTCGCCCTTGCCCTCGCTGCCGGGCTTTTCCTTGCCGCGCCCGCTTCGGCCATGGCAGACGAACCCGTACCCCGCATCGCCGTGACCGGCCAGGGCGAGGTCTCGCTCGCACCGGACATGGCCACCGTCTCCATGACCGTCCTGCGCGAGGCCGATACGGCGCGCGCCGCGCTGGACGCCAACAACGAGGCCATGGCCGCGGTCATCGAAGCGATGCGCGAAGAGGGAATAGAGGACCGCGACCTGCAAACCTCCGGCTTTTCCATCCAGCCGCGCTATGTTCTTCCGCGCGCATCCGGAAATGGAGACAGCCCGAAAATCATCGGCTACCAGGTTTCCAACACGCTCACCGTGCGCATTCGCGCCATGGCCCGCCTTGGCGCCATCCTCGACAAGTCGGTCTCGCTGGGCGTCAACCAGGGTGGCTCGGTGAGCTTTTCCAATGCCGACCCGCAGGCCGCCTTGACCGAGGCAAGGCGCAAGGCCGTCGAGAATGCCATTGAAAAGGCCCGGACCCTGGCCGACGCCGCGGGCGTTTCCGTCGGCGCGATCCTGGAGATGTCGGAATTGGCCAGCCGCCCTTACCCGCGCCCCCTGATGGCCGCCATGGCCATGCGGTCGGAGGCGGCCGATGCCGTGCCGCTCGCCGGCGGCGAGAACACCTACACGGTCGATGTCAACGTCACCTTCGCCATCGGCAAATAGGCGCGTCAACGGAAAACGCCGGGGCGTCAACCCCGGCGCTTTCGAAAATGGCCTGCCGCGCTCAGCGAATGCGCGGGCAATGGCGGGTGTTTGCGAAGACCAGTGTGCGGTGATGGCCCCACATGCGGCCGGACACGGCGACCACGCGGCGGTTGGCGAAGCGCACATGGGCGCGGTGCAGGCCGATGCGGCGGGCCTTGCGCACGGCACGGTGCGGGCTGCAGAAGCTGCGGCGTCCGCCCTTGTGCCATCCGCCGTGATGACGGCCATGGCCGAAACGGACCTCGACATGGCCATGCTTGCCGCCGAAGGAAAGCGACGCAGCTTCGGCAGATGTCGTCGTGACAGCCGATGCGCCGGCAATGGCGCCGAGGCCGAGCATGGTCGAAAGGGCGATGGTGCGAACGGTCTTGAACATGGGTTTTCTCCGGGTTTGTCAGGGCTCTTCGGGGCTCCAAGCCCGGTTCCTTCCGGGCATGATCGAAGACTAGAAGAGACGGCCTGAACCCGTTCCGAACCTGCCATTCATGTTTCGTTCATATCGTCAACAGCCCCTCCGCGCAGCACGGAAAAGGCAGGGTCAAGAAAGCGTTTTCTGCCAATATTCCATTGGCTTGGCTGTTTGCGCCGGTTCGCCGGTATCGCGCCAGGAAAAATGCGTGGTGAGCCCCTCGATGCGCGCGTAGCCGCGTTTTTTCCAGAAGGCGTCCAGCGGCATGTAATCGGCAGGCCGCATCGGATGGCCGGCCGGGCGCACCACGGCGGAAAAGACGCAAGCCCCGAAACCCTGCGCGCGCGCCGCCTTTTCGCGCTCATCGAAGAAACGCACGCCGATGCCACGGCCGCGATAGTCCGGCATCAGCACCGACTCGCCGAAATAGAAATAGCGCTCCGGCGAAAGGCCCGCTTTGGCAAAGGGTTCGGCGAATTCGCTGAAATGATCGGCCAGCGGCGAAGCGGTCGCCGCACCAACCAGCCTGCCGCCATCGAAAGCACCGATGACCACGGCGCCCGGCGATTTAAGGTATGTCTGCAAATAGCGGCGTTCATAGGCGGGATCGCCGTCATAGAGATAGGGAAAGGCGCGGAAGACGGTGATGCGCAACCGCGCCAGCTCGTCGAGCGCCCGCTCCACCTCATCTGCCGCCAGTCGGCGCACCTCAACGGTCATCGGAAACCTGGGCGATCCAGTCAGCGAGATTGTAATGGGTCGTCACCCGGCTGATCAATCCGTCGTCCACCTCGAACAGGATGGCCGCCGGCAGCGAATAGGTCTGCCCGTTGGCCGGCGGCAGCCCGTCCGCAGTGGCCAGATAGGTGCCGCGCACGGTGAATTCGGCCGCCGCCCGGCTGCCGCTTTCATTGACCATGATCTCGATGTCGCCCAGCGTCTCCTCGTAGTGCCGGCTCATCATCGCGTTGAACCAGCGGAATTTCTCCTTGCCGATCTCGCGCCCGCCCTGGTTGATGTCATGCGCCACGTCCTCGGCGAGCAGCGCCAGCATGGCCTCGTGGTCGGAGGCGTTGAATGCCTCCAGGTAGCGCCGGACAAGCACGCGGGTTTCGTCTGCGGTCATCTCGTTTTCCTTTCCCGGTCAATCGGCGGTCTGACAATGCCGCAGCCCGCCATCCGGTTCAATTGCCCGCGCACGGCATCGAATCGCGCTCAGGGTTCGTCATCCAGCATGTGGGCGAGATAGGCTTCCGCATCGTCCAGATCCTGCTCATGCGCGCTCACCCGCCCGCGCACCGAAATGCCGGCCTGATGCACCGTCTCGCGCGAGCCGGAAACCAGCGGATGCCACCAGCGCAGGTCCTCGCCTGCGGCGATCAATCGGTAGGCGCAGGTAGAGGGAAGCCAGGCGATGGTGCGCACATTGTCCGGCGTCAATTGCACGCAATCGGACACCAGCGCGGCACGGTTGGCATAGTCGGTGCAGCGGCAGGCGCCGGCATCGAACAGGCGGCACCCCACCGAGGTCCAGTAGATCTCGCCGGTATCTTCGTCCTCCAGCTTGGCAAGGCAGCACTTGCCGCAGCCGTCGCAGAGGCTTTCCCACTCCGCACGGCTCATCGCCTCCAGTTGCTTTGTCTTCCAGAACGGTTCGTCATTCATGGCGCGTGTGTGGAAGCACTGTTGGACTTCGTCAAGGCGGGACAGGCTCGAAGATGAAACTTTCGTCGCCTTGCCCGATCATCTGACTCCGATCAAGGTCGCGCCGGTTTCTCCATGACAGTGTGCGCAAAAGGCTGAGGGGCCGGGAGGGGAAGGCAATGAAACACGTCACGGGCGCAACGCCCCTGTCCATGCTCAACGCGGTGGCGCTGGACACCGAAACGACGGGGCTGGACCCCAAGAAGGCCCGTATCGTGCAGATCGGCGCCGTTCGCATTTCCAACGGCAAGGTCACCCCGTCCGACTGCATGGAAAAACTCGTTGACCCCGGGGAGCCGATTCCCGCGCAATCCACGGCGTTTCACGGCATCACGAACGCCATGGTGCGTCTGGCGCGTCCCTTTCCCGAGGTCTGGCGCGATACGCAGGATTTCATCGGCGCGCGCCTTGTCGTCGGCTACGCCATCGGCTTCGACCTGGCGGTTCTGGAACGTGAATGCGTGCGATCCGGGCAGCGCTGGGTCAGGCCGCGCACGCTGTGCATCCGTCTTCTGGCGCAATTGGCCAACCCGTCGCTGCCGGACTATTCGCTGGATATCATCGCCGCATGGCTGGATGTGAGCATTGTCGGCCGCCACACGGCGCTGGGCGATGCCGAGGCAACGGCGGAAATCTTCATCGCCCTGGTGCCGAAACTGGAAGCGGTGGGAATCAGGACCGTCGGCGAGGCCGAGCGCGCCACGCTGCGCCAGACCGGACAGGGCACGAACAGCGATGCAGCCCGCAAGGCCGGATGGGCGGCACCGGTCATCGACGGTGGCGAGATCGAACTCCAGCGCACGTTCAGCCAGTTCGACCCCTATGCCTACCAGCATCGGGTCGGCGACATGATGAGCAAGCCGCCGGTTGTCGTGGATGGCAGCCTGCCGCTGCGCGACCTCGTCACGCTGATGACCGACCGGCGCATCTCCTCCGTCTTCATTCATCCGCAGGCCGCCCAGGGCCGGCCTGTTCCCGAATATGGCATTGTCACCGAGCGTGACGTGATGCGCGAAATCGCCGCGCGCGGCGCGGAAGCCTTTGGCCGCACCGCCGGCGATCTCATCAAGGGGCCGCTGGCATCCATCCGCGAGGCCGCCTTCGCCTATCGCGCCATGAGTCGCATGGACCGCCTGCGCTTCCGCCATCTGGCGGTGCGTGACAATGCGGGGCGGCTGACGGGCATCGTCTCGGCCCGCGACCTGCTGAAGCTGCGCGCCGGCGCCGCCATCAAGCTGGACGACGCCATCGAGACGGCCACATCCTCTGCGGAAATGGCCGCGGCTTGGGCCACATTGCCCTCTGTCGTGGGCCTGCTGGTCAAGGAGGGGCTCGATGCCCGCCTCATCGCCGAGATCACCAGCGAGGAATTGCGCTCGCTGACCCGCCGTGCCGCCCAGCTTGCCGAGCGGGAAATGCAGGAAGAGGGCAAGGGCGGGCCGCCCTGCCCCTATGCCGTTCTCGTCCTCGGCTCTGGCGGACGTGGCGAAAGCCTGCTGGCCGCCGACCAGGACAATGCCATCGTCTATGCCGAGGGCGCACCGGACGGGCCGGAAGACCAATGGTTTGCCGCCATGGCCGAAAAGATGACGATGACCCTGCATGCCGCCGGCGTGCCGCTTTGCAAGGGCAATGTCATGGCAACCAATCCGGAATTCCGCGGCTCGCTGGAGACATGGAAGAAGCGGATCGACGGCTGGACCGGACGCACCACGCCGCAGGACCTGCTCAATGTCGACATTTTCTTTGATCTCCTGCCGGTCCATGGCGATCTGGCGCTTGGCCATGCCCTTTTCGACCATGCCTGGAGCAAGGGCGGCCCGAAGGCGGTCTTGCCGCGCCACATGGCGGCCAACATTGCCGAGCCGCCCGGCGCCTTCACCCTGTTCGGCGGATTGCGCACCGAGAATGGCCGCCTCGATCTCAAGGCCTACGGCCTGTTCGCCGTTGTGGCGGCAGCCCGCGTCATGGCGCTGGCCCACGACATCCCCGTCCATTCCACGCGCGCCCGGATCGAAGGGCTCATCTCGCGCGAGATCGGCAATGCCGGAGACCTGAAATCGGTCCTGTCGGCCCACGCGGTCCTGCTCAATCTCATGCTGCACCAGCAGAGCCGCGATCTCGATGCCGGCCTGAAGCCCACCAACGCGGTCAACGTGAACATGCTGGATGCCAACCAGAAGGAAGCGCTCAAGACGGCGCTCAAGCAGGTGGCGTCGGTGCCCTCCATGGCGCGGGGGCTGATGTAGCCAAAGGCCATCTTCCCGCCATACATCGGCAGTTTGCGGAACAGATGCCCGTGCAATGGATTTCCTTGTCGAAGGGACCGAACCCGCGAAAGGAAATTGCATGAGACGTCTCGTCCTCCTGGCAACGGCCAGCACCCTCACCGGCATCGCGCCGCTCGCAGCAGCACCGCTTGCACCAACGCAGCCGGCGGTGGCCCAGCAATCCCGGACGCTGCTCTTCGCGCAGAACGATACCGCGAAGGAGGAGGAGAAGGTGCTGGAAAAGCTGGAGGAGCAGCAGCCCGCCACCGAGCCCGAAACCGAGGCCGCGCCCGCCGAACAGGCCGAGGAGCAGCAGCCCGCCGCCGAGCCCGAAGCCGAAGCAGCGCCCGCCGAACAGGCCGAGGAGCAGCAGCCCGCTGCCGAGCCCGAAGCCGAGGCCGCGCCCGCCGAACAGGCAGAGGAGCAGCAGCCCGCCGCCGAACCCGAATCCGGGGCCGCGCCCGCCGAACAGGCCGAAGAGGAGCAGCAGCCCGCCGCCGAACCGGAGGCCGAGACCGCGCCCGCCGAACAGGCCGAGGAGCAGCAGCCCGCCACCGAGCCCGAAGCCGACGCCGCGCCTACCGAACAGGCCGAGGAGCGGCAGCAACCGGTACCCACCCCGGAAGCCAGGCCTGAAGAGAGCGAGCTGGCCGGACAGGAAAGGGACCGTCGCCGCCGCGAGGAACGCGTGCGCATCGACGAACCCATCGAGCCGATCGAAAGCGAGCGCGGCGAACGGATCGAGGACGGACGGGATGTCGCGACGCGCCCGCGCTGGCGTGAGCGCCGGGATGCGCGTGAAGTGCGCGAGTTCGACGACAGGGTGGTGATCCGGCTTGGCGATGGCGGCCTCGTGGTCGAGCGCAGGGACGGGCGCGACGAGCGAATCCGCCGCCGCTCCAGAAATGTCGAGGTCGAGCGTCTGCGCGGCGGCCGGATCCGCGAAACCGTGCACAGGCGCAACGTCTCCATCGTGACGATCTACGGGCGGAACGGCGAAATCCTGCGCCGCTCGCGCATCGGTCCGGACGGGCGCGAAACCGTGCTCTTCTACGTTCCCCGCGACCGCTGGGACAACATGCCCATCGGGCGTGAACGCTGGGACCGTGACTATGGCCTGCCTCCGCTTCGCGTGACGGTGCCGCGTGACCGCTATGTCTGGGAGCCCCGGCGGGCTTCGCCCGAGGACTACTACGAGTTCCTCGAACAGCCGCCGGTCGAGCGTGCCGAACGCCTCTACTCGGTCGATGAGGTGCGCTATTCCGAACGCCTGCGCGACAAGCTCCCCCGCATCGATCTGGAGACGGTGAACTTCGCTTTCGGTTCTGCCCGGATTCGCGAGGAAGACATCGGCAAGCTTCAGGACCTGGCAGATGCCATCAAACGCATCGTCGGCAACAATCCGTCCGAATCCTTCCTCATCGAAGGCCATACGGATGCCGTGGGATCGGAAGTGGCCAACCTTGCCCTGTCCGACAGGCGCGCCGAGAATGTCGCCATCGCCCTGACGGACGTGTTCGACGTGCCGCCGGAAAACCTGGTCACACAGGGCTATGGCGAAAGCGATCTCAAGGTCGAGACCGAAGGCCGTTCGGCGGCGAACCGGCGGGTCACCGTGCGCCGGATCACGCCGCTTGTCGCACCGGGCAACAGCGCCCGCGCCCAGTGAGGGAATGCCCGGCGGGCGGGCGGCGGCTCACGCCGCCTGCCACCATATTGCCCCGAAATGGTCCAAGAGCGCCCATCGCATTTCCACTTTCGATGCCTATCTTCAGACCATCCCTGCCTCATCCCGAATGCAGGCCCTGTCCCTTGCCTGATCGCGGGAGCGAAGCCCGGCCGGTTCTCCCCTCTCCGGCCGGGCTTTTTCATGCCGCCAGCCATGCCGGCCCGCATGCTGCCGCTGTTTCAGTCTTTCACGACTTGTGATCCCTGCCCCGGAACCGCGCCCGCCAAAAAGCCGTTCTTCTCTTCGAGCCTTGCCTCTCAGGCAACGCCACGCAGATGACGATTGTTTTGCAAGGAGACCTTCCATGAACGAGAACCAATCCCCCCGCCGCGACTATCGCGAGACCCGCGCCGAAGCCTCTTCCAGCGGCGCTGGCTGGTTGATCGCCGGGGTGGCGATCGCTGCCCTCGTGGCCGTCGGCGCCTGGATCTATTCCGGCACCACGACAGACACGGTGGCGACCGACGGGACACCTGCAGTGACCGACCAGGTTCCCACAGACACGACCGAAACCGGCTCCGTGACCGGCGAGGAACCGGCGCCGATGACCAATGACGCGCCGGCGGCGACCGATACGGCGCCGATGGATGATGCACCGGCCACGCAGGCGGCACCTGAAACCCCGGCGCAAGGCGACGAAGCCCCCGCCGGCGGCACGGACACCACTCCGCCCGCCCAGTAAAAGTCATTCGCCAGCATCGCACAAAGGCGTCGTCCCACGGACGGCGCCTTTTTCCGTGCCAGGGTGTTGCTCAGTACCGGTTGCCCGGAACAGGGACGGCGGGCTCTGTCTGCGCACTCTGCCGCTTTATGGACCCGGTTGCCATCGGATCGACCGTGGTTGCATCATCGCTGCCCGGCAGCACAGCCCGCCCCGCCATCACGACACCCCGTCCGGCCAGTTTTCCCGCGCCCACCGTGGTTTTCACCGCAGCCTTGGTTACCGCATAGGTTGCCCCCGCACCGACGACCGCAGCCGTGCCACAGCCTGCAAGCGGGGCGCAGGCGGCGAGCGTAAAAAGGATGATAGCCTTGCGCATGAAGCGGCCCCCCGGTTTCGCCGCCCGACATTGCAGGCAACGGATTAAGGCCGCGTTAAGGAAACCGCGATCAGGCAGACAGATGCAGCACGATTTCGCGCCGGTGCGGCTGGTCGCGATGCTCGAACAGGTACAACCCCTGCCACGTGCCAAGCAGAAGACGGCTGTCAGCCACCGGAATGCCCAGCGACGTCTGGGTCAGCGCGGCCTTGATATGGGCCGGCATGTCATCCGGCCCCTCGTCGCGATGAACGATCCAGCGCATGGACGGATCGTCGGCTGGCGGCACGACCCGCGAAAAAAAGCCCTTCAGGTCGCGCCGGACATCGGGATCGGCATTTTCCTGGATCAGCAGCGAGCAGGATGTATGCCGAACGAAGATCGTGAGCAGCCCTTCCGCCGGCGCATTCGCTTGCACGAAAGCGGTTGCCTCAGCCGTGAATTCGTAAAGCCCCTGGCCACGGGTCGCGATGGTGAGCCGCGTCTGCGCCATGATCAGCCGAACAGGTCCTCGCCCTGCTGGTCGATCAGCAGCCGCGCCTTGCGCATGAAGGCATCGGCTGCATCGTCGGATGTGGTGAACATGTCCGCGCGGATGAGCATGTGTTCGCGCCGCCCATCGCCCTCGCCCAGCACGATCAGGCCCTGCAACCGGTACATGCCGCCCTCGGCCTTCGGCATCGGCGTCAGGGCATAACCCTGGTACTCCACCGTTTCCGCCTTGATCGGCTGCGCATCCGCGCCACCGCCGAACAGGCGCTTGAGAAAGGACATGCGCTTGCCTCCTTTGACCGTCTGTCCGGAGCCATACACCAACCGGCCGTGTTTGTGAAACCGCCGGTGGCGGAACGGGCCGGCGCGGCCCGCTCCTTTTCCAGCCGTCAGGCTCCGCGCAGCACCTCATTGCAACGCGACAGCGAGAAGCCTTCGCCGGTCGTGTCACGCAGGATGTTGAAGGCGGTGATCCGCCCTTGCGCGTCGGTGGTGATGGTGGCCTCGCAAAACAGCCTGCGCGTCTGCGCCGGACGGACGAGAACTTGCCCGGGCGGTGTCTGAGGCTGTCCGCCGAAAGCGGCCAGTGCAGCATCGGGATTGAAACGCACGCCCGACGAGCGCGTTTCGGTGCGTGTGACCGTGGTGCCGGGCGCGGGATTGGAGACGGTCGTGGTTGTGGTCGTGTTGCGCGAGCCGAAACCGCCCGAAGCGGGGTTCGGCTTCTGCGGCTGCGGCGCCGGGCGATACTGCGCCGGAATCGTCACGGTCGTCTCGCCGCCGCGCCAGGTGTAGTTGACGCCGCCCGATTGCAGCGCGAATTGCTGCATGGGTGCGCCATGGCGGGCAAAGAACAGTTCGGCCGGTTGCCCGATCCATGTCGTCTGCAGGCTCTGGTTCACCTCCTGCGTCGTTTCGCAACCGGCAAGCATTGCCGATGCGGCGAGAATGGAAAGAAGGGATGTGGTTCGTTTCATGCCGGGGGACCCTGAATGCGTTTTCGTAACGGATGCGCATTTATTCAGACCCCCTTATATGCGAACAAGTGAAATATTGATTTTATCCACGATAACGGCGCCGGCGCTTCACGCGAATGAAAAGACCCGGGCGTTTCCACCCGGGTCCTTGTTTCGTCCACTGCCTTGAAATGGCGCTCAGCTGTCGAGGAAGCTCCGGAGCTTGCGGCTGCGGCTGGGATGCTTCAGCTTGCGGAGGGCCTTGGCCTCGATCTGGCGGATACGCTCGCGCGTCACGGAGAACTGCTGGCCGACCTCTTCCAGCGTGTGGTCGGTATTCATGCCGATGCCGAAGCGCATGCGCAGCACGCGCTCCTCGCGCGGTGTCAGCGAGGCCAGCACGCGGGTTGTCGTCTCGCGCAGGTTGGCCTGGATCGCCGCGTCGATCGGCAGGATGGCGTTCTTGTCCTCGATGAAGTCACCCAGATGCGAATCCTCCTCGTCGCCCACCGGCGTCTCGAGGCTGATCGGCTCCTTGGCGATCTTGAGCACCTTGCGCACCTTCTCCAGCGGCATGGCCAGCTTCTCGGCCAGTTCCTCCGGCGTCGGCTCGCGGCCGATCTCGTGCAGCATCTGGCGTGAGGTCCGCACGATCTTGTTGATCGTCTCGATCATGTGGACGGGAATGCGGATCGTGCGGGCCTGGTCGGCAATCGACCGGGTGATCGCCTGCCGGATCCACCATGTCGCATAGGTGGAGAACTTGTAGCCGCGCCGGTACTCGAACTTGTCCACCGCCTTCATCAGGCCGATATTGCCTTCCTGGATCAGATCGAGGAATTGCAGGCCGCGATTGGTGTATTTCTTGGCGATGGAAATGACGAGGCGGAGGTTCGCTTCCACCATTTCCTTCTTGGCGATGGCCGCCTCGCGCTCGCCCTTCTGCACCTGGTTGACGATCTTTCGGAACTCGCCGATGGAAATGCCGGTTTCCTGGGCAAGGTTCTGGATCTCCGCCCGCAGGTCGTTGATCGGGTCCTTTTCGCTCCTGGCGAAATCCTTCCAGCCGCGCGCCGACAGGTTGGCGATGTGCTTCATCCAGTTCGGATCGAGCTCATTGCCTTGGTATTCCTTGAGGAATTCCTCGCGCTTGACGCCATAGCTTTCCGCCAGCCGCAGCAGGCGGCCCTCGTTCTGCACGAGGCGCTTGTTGATGTCGTAAAGCTGCTCGACAAGGGCCTCGATGCGCTGGTTGTTCAGCGACAGCGACTTGACCGCCGTGATGACGGCGTCCTTCAGTTCCTTGTAGCGGCGCTGTTGCGAGGGCGACAGCGTGCCGGCAGCCGCCAGCCGGTTTTCCACCTGCTGATCCTGCAACTTGCGCAGTTTCTTGTAGGTATCGGCGATCAGGTCGAGCGTTTCCATCACCTGCGGGCGCAACTCGCCTTCCATGGCGGCCAGCGACAGGTTCTGCTCGTCCTCGTCCTCTTCCTCTTCCTCCGGCTGCGCCTCGCCGCCGACATTCGTGATGTCGTCATCGCGCCGGCGCGGCTGGCGGGCCAGGCGCTCCTTCTCCTCGCGTTCCTTCTTCGCCGCCTCGATTTCCTCGGGCGTGGGAACGGCCGGCGCCTGCTTGGCCTCGGGACCGGCATAGGTGGTTTCGAGATCGATGATCTCGCGCAGCAGGATCTTGCCTTCGTTCAGCTCGTCGCGCCAGATGATCAGCGCCTGGAAGGTCAGCGGGCTTTCGCACAGGCCCGCGATCATCGTCTCGCGTCCGGCCTCGATGCGCTTGGCGATGGCGATTTCGCCCTCGCGCGAAAGCAGTTCCACCGAACCCATCTCGCGCAGGTACATGCGCACCGGATCGTCGGTGCGGTCGGCCGGTTCGCGCTTCGTGGTCGTGGCAACGGCCGTGCCCTGCTGGGTCGCGACCTCGTTGGACTCTTCCTCGTCGTCGCCGGAATCCTTGGGCGCGTCGTCCTCGCCCTGCTCGTCATCCTCGACCACCGTGATGCCCATGTCCGAAAGCATCGACATGGTATCCTCGATCTGCTCGGAGGTGACCTCTTCGGAGGGCAGGACGGCGTTCAGTTCGTCCATGGTCACGTAGCCGCGCTTCTTGGCGGCCTTGATCATTTTCTTGACTGCGCTGTCGGTAAGGTCGAGCAACGGCCCGTCGGGCGCGTTGGTCTCGGTCTCAACCTCTTCCTTTTCCTTGGTCGCCATGCTTTCTTCTCTCTGCTCGGCGCGAGTCGCGGTCACGCCGGCCTTGTTTGTCCGTTGTCTGTCGCTGCGTCAGGGTCCGGACACGAATCCGTTCTGTAAAGGTAGGTCGGTCCTTGCCAGTAGCAAGACGCCCGTTAATGCGGCCCTAACCCTGTTCGGCTGCGATGCAGACAATCCGCAATCCCGTGTTTCAGGCCGCACGTCGGATATGGGGCCTTGTCCTGCGCTCTGGTCCAAACTTGTCTGATTCCGGTTTATTTCGCCTGCGTCAACCCCGGCAATGCCATGATTCGGGGCGAAAATGCGAATCAGTTGTTCAGGCCCGGTTTTTCAGGACGATCTGCGCGCCGGTCCACGCCCCGAAGCCACACCGAATCCGTCGATGATCGCTTCCGTCGCGCGGGCCTTGCGCATCTGCTCCTGGATGTCGAGCAACCGGCGGTAATTGGCCTCTGTCGGTTCGTTGGCCAGCGCCAGTTCCGCCGCCTTGAGCTCCTTATGTAAGCCGCGCGCCGACCGGTGCAAGTGGAGCGCCTGAAGGAATCCTTCGCGGGCATCCTCGCTGGCCGCATCGCCCAGCGCCGTCCATTGCCGCGCCCGCCGCGCCAGCATGTCTGCCTGGTCGAGCACATCGCCGAGGCCGGCCGCGCGCACCGCCGCCAGCGTTTCCTCCCGGTCGCCCGTGCGCCCATGCGCCATCGCATCGAACAGCACCGACAACAGCCGGCGCAGGTCCGGGCTGTCCAGTTCGAGCTGGTCGCAATCCTCGAAATGCGCATCCAGCAGGAACGGATGATTGGCCAGCGTCAGCACGAGAACGGTTTCGCGCAGCGGCAGGCCGCCTTGGGCCTGGCGCACCAGCGCCGACCGCGCAAGGCTGTCGGAGACGGCAAGCCGGCTGGACGCGCCGCCCAGCCGCGGCCCGCCCTTCTCGCCCCTGCCCCGGCTGTCGCGCTGCCGGTTGCGCGGCCCGGTTCCGAAAAAGGCCTGCGCCCGCTCGCGCATGTCCTGGAGATAGTGATGGCGCACGCTTTCGTCCTGAATGCGGAAGACCGCGTCGCGCAGCCGCTTCTCCAGTTCCGCCCGGCGCTCCGGCGTGTCGAACACACCGGCGGCCGTCTCGCGCATCCAGATCAGGTCGGCCAGCGGCCGCGCCTCGCGCAGCACCGCCTGCATCGCCTCGCCGCCCTGCGCCTTGATCAGGTCATCGGGGTCCTGGCCCTCGGGCAGCAGCGCAAAGCGCGCTGTGTGCCCCGGCTTGACCGATGGCAGGATCAGGTCGGCGGCCCGCCATGCCGCCTTCAACCCGGCCTGGTCGCCGTCGAAGCACAGCACCGGCTCACCGCTGATGCGCCACAGCAGTTCCATCTGCTCCTCGGTCAGCGCCGTGCCGAGCGGCGCCACCGCATGGCGGATGCCGGCCTGCGCCAGCGCGATGACATCCATGTAGCCTTCCACGGCGACAACCGTTCCAGCTTCCTGCGCCGCGCGCCGCGCCGGCCCGTGATTGTAGAGCACCCGCCCCTTGTGAAAGAGGTCCGTCTCCGGCGAATTGAGATATTTCGCCGGCACATCCGGCGACAGCGCCCGCCCGCCAAAGGCGATCACCCGTCCGCGTGTGTCGGTGATGGGAAACATCACGCGGTCGCGGAAACGGTCATAGGAAACGGGAATGTCCGGGCCGTGAACCACCAGGCCGCAGGCCTCCATCTGCTCCTTCGCCACGCCCTTTGCCGAAAGGAATTCCTTGAGCGCATTGCGGCTGTCGGGGGCATAGCCCAGGCGGAACTCGCGCTGGATGGCGGAATTGAGTTCGCGGCCGCGCAGGTAGGCCCGCGCCTTTGCACCTTCGGCCGCCTGGAGCTTTTCCTCGAAGAATCGCGCCGCCATCTCCATCACGTCGCTCAGGGAAGCGCGCGCCTGCTCGCGGCGCTCCGCCTCCGGGTCGCGCGCCGGCATCGGCACGCCCGCCATTTCCGCGATACGCTCGACCGCTTCGGGAAACGGCATACCGTCAAGCTCTGTCAGGAAGCGGAAATGGTCGCCCGACACGCCGCAACCGAAACAGTGATAACGGCCCTTGCGGTCCTCACAGTGAAAGCTCGGCGTCTTCTCGCCATGGAACGGGCAGCAGGCCCAGAAGTCGCCCTTGCCCGGATTGGACTTCCGGCGGTCGAAGGTCACGCGCGATCCCACCACGGCCGAAATCGGCACGCGATCCCTGATTTCGTCAAGGAAGGATTGCGCAAAACGCATATGGCTCACCTTTCCGCCTCATTGTCCAAAGGCCCTGGGCCGCATGCCAGGAAACGGTTCCGCAAACGGCCTGGCCCGGACCCGTCTGCCCGCGAGCCCGGTGCCAGCGCGTTGTATTCCCCGCATTCCGGCGCTGGGCAAGATATTATTTCCCGCCCGCCATCAAACGCGCAAACAGCGCTCCTGCGCAAGGTGGCAGCGGCTGCTAGGGTTCCGCCGACGTCAACCGGAGGGTCAATGCCTTGGAAACCCATGCCCGCAGCCTCGCCAAGGCCATTTCGTGGCGCGTGACAGGCACGCTGGACACCATGCTCATCTCGCTGGTCATCACCGGCAGCCTGCGTCTTGCCGCCGCCATCGGCCTGACGGAGGTGGCGACGAAGTCATTGCTCTATTACCTGCATGAACGCGCCTGGCTGAAGGTCCCCTTCGGCCGCCGCAGCATGCCGCAATGAGCGGGCAAGCAAAAGGGCCCGGTGCCTGTGGCACACCGGGCCCTTCCGTCAACTGCCGGGACAAATCCGCTATTGAAGCATGTTCTTCGCGATGCCGTTTGCCTTGGCGAAGTCCATCTGACCGGGATAGCGCTCCTTGAGCGTGGCCATGCAGCGGCCCATGTCGCGCAGGCCTTCCGCGCCGATGTCGTCGATGACCTGGCGCACGGCCGTCTTCGTGTCTTCCTCGCAAAGCTGGCGCGGCATGAATTCGCGGATGATGGCGATTTCCTGGCGTTCCTGCTCGGCCATGTCCAGCCGCGCGCCATCCTCGAAGGCCTTGGCCGATTCTTCGCGCTGCTTCACCATTTTCGCCAGGATCTGCAGGATATCCTCATCCGTGACAGGATCCTTGCCGGCACCGCGATTGGCGATATCGCGGTCCGTAACGGCCGCCTGGATGAGCCTGAGCGTGCAGACGCGTCGTTTGTCCTGTGCCTTGAGCGCGTTTTTCAGCGCCGCGGCGATTTCTTCGCGCATGGTGGATTGCCTCCTGTAAAGCGCTGCGAATTTACCGCCGACCGGCGCCGGATGCAAATCGTTTCGAGGCGCAGCAAGTCATTGACTTCAAAGCCTCTTTGTCGAAATTCACAACATTTTCCGATTGACGGCATGCACGCGGGAGCGCCCGCCGGGCGATCCGCGGCCACAGTTTCGCGGCATTTTTCTGCCGTTTACGGGCCACTTTTGTCGTGCGGGCCACATATGGCGCTGGTCCTTTGTCCTTTCAAGGTGTATGGGACCGCAGCCGAAACACCCATATCCCCCAGAGATTGCCCGCCGGCGCCTGACGACGGAGTACAGCCATGACCGCAAACACCCTGCCCTGGACGACCGCCCGTCCGACCGCCCTTCTCGTTCTGGCCGACGGAACCGTCATCGAGGGCCGCGGCCTCGGCGCGACCGGTTCGGTCCAGGCCGAAGTCTGCTTCAACACCGCCCTGACCGGCTACGAGGAAATCCTCACCGACCCCTCCTATTCCGGGCAGATCGTCACCTTCACCTTCCCCCATATCGGCAATGTCGGCACCAACGACGAGGATATCGAGGATCTGACGCCGGCCGGCCGGCATGGCGCCGTCGGCGCCGTCTTCAAGGCCGATGTGACCAACCCGTCCAATTATCGCGCGGCCTCGCATCTCGATGAGTGGCTGACGAAACGCGGCATCATCGCCATGGCGGGCGTCGACACCCGCGCGCTGACGATCCTCATCCGCGAAAAGGGCATGCCGAATGCCGTCATCGCCCATGATCCGGACGGCCGCTTCGACCTGGAGGCGCTGAAGACGGCGGCAAAGGCATGGCACGGGCTTGTCGGCCTCGACCTCGCCCGCGACGTGACCTCCGGCCAGTCGGCCGCCTGGTCGCAGACGCCCTGGGTCTGGGATGAGGGCTATGGCAACCTGTCCGGGGAGCGGATGCACATCGTCGCCGTGGATTTTGGCGTCAAGCGCAACATCCTGCGCCTTCTGGCGGGTCTCGGCGCGAAGGTGACCGTCGTTCCGGCCGGCACATCCGCCGCCGACATTCTCGCGCTCGATCCGGACGGCATCTTCCTGTCCAACGGTCCGGGCGACCCTGCGGCCACCGGCGACTATGCCGTGCCGATGATCCGCGACTTGCTGAAGACGGACATTCCGCTCTTCGGTATCTGCCTCGGCCACCAGATGCTGGCGCTGGCGCTGGGCGCGAAGACCTCCAAGATGCATCAGGGCCATCACGGCGCCAATCACCCGGTCAAGGACCACACCACCGGCAAGGTGGAGATCGTGTCCATGAACCACGGCTTCGCGGTGGATGGCGACAGCCTGCCGGAGGGTGTCCAGGAGACCCATGTCTCACTTTTCGACGGCTCCAATTGCGGTCTCATGCTCACCGGCAAGCCGGTCTTTTCGGTCCAGCATCACCCGGAAGCCTCGCCCGGCCCGCAGGACAGCCATTACCTGTTCCAGCGCTTCGCCAACATGATCCGCGCCCGCAAGGGCGAGCCGGAACTTGCCGAACGCTGAGCCTTCCGCTTCGCGGAGCATGCTTCACGGGCGGTCCGCTGGCGGGCCGCCCGTTTCGATTCCGTCAGGTCGCCATGGTGGCCATGCCGGCGTCAGCTTGCCAGGCGCACCACGGTCATCCGGTCGCGAATCTGTTTGAAGACAGGTTCGAGATCCTCGGCGGACGGACTGTCGAAATAGTGGTCGGCATCCGTTGCGCAAGCGGAAAGAAGTTTTCCCGTATCGCTGTCGTCGACTTCCAGCCGGATCGTGTAGATCTCGATGCCATCGGCCTTGGCATTGGTGCAGGCGGCAAGCGTCTTGGCATTCATCGCCTTGCGCGCATCGTCCACGGAACTGGAGATCCTGACCCCGTCCATCCGTCCATCGGCCACATAGCCCACGCTGCCATAGCCCGAATGCAGGTCATTGTTCAGCAGGCCATAGGAATTGGCGCCGTCGGTCAGCAGGATCAGCACCTTCCTGGCGCCACTTGCGCTGCCCTCGGTGAAAGGCGCACGGTTCGAAAGCAGCCGCCAGCCCCACATCACGCCCTCGGTGATATTGGTCGAGCCATTGGCCTTGTTGGCATTGACCTTGGCCTTGACGGCGGCTGCAGAACTGGTCAGCGGCAACAAGGGTTCCACCTCGCAGCCGTAGCCCGGCCCCTTGGGGTCCGATTCATTGCCATAGAACCTGGAGGGTGACGTATCCATCGTCACCGTCAGGGCCGGATCGCGCTCGATGATGCCGCCCACCTTGTGCAAGCCGTATTTGGCCAGCTTCAGGCTCATCCCCACCGGCGTCTTGTCCAGAACGCTGACGTCGGACTTGATGTAATTGTTGGGATAGCGCGGCCAGCCGCCAGGCCAGCGGTCGTCCGGCTCGTCAATGGCGAAGGTCGGCACGAAAAGCGAGCCGGCATCCGATTTCGTCGGCGCTGTGTCCATCACATCGTGGTCGGCCTTTTTCGTCGGGTCGCGGGTTTCGACGCAGCCGGGCCATTTCACGCCGAGCGCATGATAGACCTCGAAGCGCGACAGGTTGGCTGGCAATTCGTGCTGATCGATCTTGACCTGGCCGTAAATGTCCAACCAGTCGGCGCCCGTTCCCTTCACGACCTTGCCCGTCTCGTCGAAGTCGGGCGCATATTGCGGCCCCACATTGACGAAGGCGGCATAGGGCACCACGGCGAAATTGAGGTTTGACTTGACCGACACCTGCGCCGACATGGCATCGACGAGCGAGTTGACCGCGTTCTTCATCGCTGCCAGCTTTGCCCCCTCCATCGACCCGGTCTGGTCGAGCGAGAATGCGATTTCATAGCGCAGCGGCGCATATTCTGCCACGGCATCCCGCGCGATCCGCCATGTCTGCGTGCCCAGCAGTTCCCCGAAAACGAGGTCCGGCTCCACGGTCGCCGCCACGCGCACCGAATAGCCGTTGCGGTTGACGGTGACCTTCCGCACCTTGTCCTGCAGGTTGGCGCCGACAAATTCCCGCGCGATTGCACGGGCCTTCGCATCCGTGATCGTCATTCCTTCCCGGGCAATGGCCAGCGCAGCGCTGTCCACTGCCTGCTGAAGGCTGCTCGCGCGTTTGGCAAGGTTGGAATAATCGATGGAAACGCCCAAGGCCAGCACGAGCGGAATCGCCAGCGCGCCCGTCATGAGCGCCATGTTTCCATCCGTCGATCCGAGAAACCGTTTCCATACAGTCATCGCTGACCACCTCATTTCCCATGCCCGAAAAGGCCATTCTTCCGGACTTCGGCTGGTGACATGGGCAAGTCAGGCGGGCGATGGCATTCACGCCGCCAGGCGCGAAGGCATCGCATGTCCGCAACCGCTCCTCATGAGCGGCAGTTCCTTCCCGGTCGCATGGTGCGCGGCCGGATAAAGGTTTGCCCTGTTTTCACACTAGGGGAAAAACATTGACATGCCGGCAAGAGTGCCTGGCAATGTTTAAGCATCAACTTAATTAGTTGATAATACCCGCCGGACTGCCGGGCGCGGCCGCAAGGGCGGTCAGACCGGATTGTTGAACGTGTCGCAGGCGGCAAGCTGGCCGCTCTGCAAGCCACGGGCAAACCAGGTCGCCCTCTGTTTGGACGTGCCGTGATTGAAGCTGTCGGGCACGACATAGCCCTGGCTGCGCTTCTGCAGCGTATCGTCGCCAATCTGGTGCGCCGCATTCAGCGCTTCCTCGATGTCGCCCTTTTCCAGAAGGCCCTTCTGCGCCGTGTAATGCGCCCAGATGCCGGCATAGCAATCCGCCTGCAACTCCACCCGCACCGACATGCGGTTGGCCTCTGCCGGGCTCATCGTCCGGCGCATCTGGTTGAAGCGCGGCAGGATACCGGTCAGGTTCTGCACGTGGTGGCCCACTTCGTGCGCGATCACGTAGGCCTGGGCGAAATCGCCGGATGCCTTGAAGCGGCGTGCCAGCTCATCGAAAAAGGATGTGTCGAGATAGACCTTGCGGTCGGTCGGACAATAGAACGGGCCGGAAGCGGCGGAGGCGAACCCGCAGGCCGACTGCACCTGTCCGGAGAAAAGCACCAGCGTCGGTTCCCTGTAGCGCTCGCCCGCCGCTTCGAGAATGCCAGGCCAGGTGTCCTCGGTCTCGGCCAGGATCGTGGCCACGAACCGGCCTGTCTCGTCGCTCGGAGCGCCCGTGCCGGGGGCCGGTTGTGTCTGCTGGCCGGCAATCGGCCCCGAACCGCCCTCAAGTCCCTCAAGCACCTGCAACGGGTCGATGCCGAAGGCCCGGAGCGCGAAGAACAGAACGACGAGGATGATGATGCCGGAAATGCCGCCGCCGCGCCGCCCGCCCATGCCGGAGCCGCCCATGGGGATGCGGATGCGCCCGCCGCCTCGCCCGATACCGCCCCCCGAGCGGCCGCCGCGGCCACGCAGATCCTCGACATTGTCCGACTGTCTGCGGCCTTTCCAGCGCATGGTCTGGCTCCATCGTGTTTTCGCCGTTCCTTAATGCCGCAAAGCCCCGCCCGGTTCAACTGGAACGAAGCCGGCGGCAAGGGGCCGAAACACAGGATCAGGCACGATAGCCCGCTTGCACGAGGGCGCGCATGCCTGCCAGTCCGATGGAAAAGCCGGACACGAGGGCAAGCGGCAGTGCGATTGTCAGGCTGTCGGCGAGAGCCGGGTTGATGTCCCGCGCGGCGCCTGCGGCAAACCGTGACAGGAAAATCACCACGATCAGCACCATGGAGACCCATTCGCCCGGCACGTGAACCCGGTCCAGGTCGTCGACGACGGCGGCGTCACCGCGCCCCACCCGCTCGCCGGCCAGCGACCCGGCGGTCAACGCCGCGACCAGCATGGCCGCCGCCGCAAGCGACGCGCCATTGGCGAAGAACGAGGCAAGCCCGATCCCGCACAGCACGACGGGAAGGATCATCAGCCGCGTCTTGCTGACGATGCGCGGTCGCGACCGGCTCCAGCCCAGCCAGAGCGATGCGGCGAGCAGCGGCCACACCCAGAGCGGGGCGTGCGTGGCAATCTGCGTTACGTCCGGCGCCGCCATCGCATCGTGGCCGGCGCCCAGCAGGAACATCGGCGCCAGCAGCACGGCCAGACCGGTTCCGGCCACCCCCGTCTTTCGCCGCGACAGCCAGTCGAACCGCCCGCCGCGCCTGACATGAACCACCACGGCCCCGCAGATCGCGGCCAGCAGGATCACCAGCGGCCAGGCCGCCTTCGATCCGCCCAGCAGAACCTCGTTCATCAGGCGGCCCGGCACCAGCGTGAACGCCCCGGCAAGGCCGATGGCGCTCCAGTACATGCCGACCACGGCCTTGCGGTGAAACGAGATGCGCCGGGTGCGCGCCGACCAGACCACGAGGCCGCTGCTCACCAGCGTCAGGACCGAGAGCAGGTGGATCGGCGAGAATGGCCCGACCATGCGGATGGTGTGGATGAAGAAGGACGTGATCGACGTCATGACCATCAGCGCCAGCCACACGCGGCCGAGCACCTTGTGCAGCCGTGTGCCCTTGCGCCCGAACAGCATCCAGGCGCCGAGCACGGCGGCGGGGACGACGGTCAGGACATGGATCTGGATGGCCAGCGGCGCGTTGAGGAGCGGGTCGAGGGTCATGGTGTATCTCCGTTGGCAAGGCAATTGCCCGTTGCACTTTCGCCGTCAAGACGCCATGGTCGCCGCTCCACTGCAAAAAGCCATGCGCGGACCGGCCGGAGAACTTCGTGAAAGAGACCATTCTGCAATCCACGCTTCGCGAATTGCAGACGATCCTGGCGAGTCCGCGGCTGTGGCTGGTGTTCGCCGCATCTGTCATCCTCTTCACTGCAACCGGCCCGTTCGGCACGCTGGAAGCGCTCGCCCTGCCTGCCCGCCTCGGCTACTGGCTGATCGTGCAGAGCCTGACATGGCTGGTCGCGCTGCTTTTCGTCGTCTTCTTCAATGCCGCGCTCGAACGCCATGTTGCCCATGCCCTGCCGCGCATGCTCGTCGGCGCCGCGCTGTCGGCCCTGCCCATGGGGCTGGTCCTGCTGATCGTCAATGCAGGCCTGCGGAATGCACCCGTGTCGATGGCCGAACTTGTCTCGGACGTCCTTACCGCGCTGCCCATCGCACTGGTCATGTGCCTTCTGTCATGGCTGGCGCTGGACGGAACCCGCCCTGGTGATTCCGCCGCTCCGGAACCGGCGCTGGATGCGCCACACCCGGCGGCACCGGCACGCCCTGCCCTGCTGGACCGCTTGCCGGCGGAAAAGCGTGGCGCGCTGGTTCGCCTTGAAGTGCAGGACCACTACGTCGTCGTCGTCACCACGCGCGGGCGCGAAATGCTGCTGATGCGCCTTGCCGATGCCATGCGCGAGACCGCGCCGGCCGAAGGCCGCCAGGTCCATCGTTCCCACTGGGCCGCGAGGCAGGGCGCTGAAGCCCTGGAGCGCGAATCCGGCAAGAATGGCCGCCTGTTCCTGCGCATGACGGATGGAATGAAGGTGCCAGTCAGCCGTGCGAACGCCGCTGCCGTGAAAGCATGGCTGGAATAGCGCCGCCGGTTCGCGCGCGCGGCCTGTCGATTCCGTGCCGGAAGCGCCATTTCCGGGGTTCCCACGCGTGACCCTCTCCCCTATAAGGCCCACCTAGCCTTGAGAGAACGAGTCCCGCCGCCGGCCGGTTTTCCGCGCCGGCCTTTGCGCGCGAACGAGAGCCGGAAGACACCCATGCCCAAGCGTACAGATATCAAGTCGATCCTCGTCATCGGAGCTGGCCCCATCATCATCGGCCAGGCCTGCGAATTCGACTATTCCGGCACCCAGGCCTGCAAGGCGCTCAAGGCCGAGGGCTATCGCATCATCCTGGTCAATTCCAATCCGGCCACCATCATGACGGACCCGGAACTGGCCGACGCCACCTATGTCGAGCCGATCACGCCGGAAGTCGTGGCCAAGATCATCGCCAAGGAACGCCCGGATGCGCTTCTGCCCACCATGGGCGGACAGACGGCGCTCAACACTGCCCTTTCCCTGCGCCGCATGGGCATTCTGGAGCGCTACGGCGTGGAGATGATCGGCGCCAATGCCGAGGCCATCGACAAGGCCGAGGATCGCGCCCTGTTCCGCGAGGCCATGGCGAAGATCGGGCTGGAAACGCCAAAGTCGATGCTGGCCAATGCCACCGACGTGAAGGATGCCGACCGCAAGGCGCATGAGGCCAAGCGCGCGGAACTGAAGACCCGCCTTTCCGGCGACGATCTCGACAAGGCGCTCGACGATCTCGAAACCGAATGGAATCTCGGCGAAGGCGACCGCAAGCAGCGCTACATGCGCCACGCCATGGGCATCGCCGCCACCGCGATCGACCAGGTCGGCCTGCCGGCCATCATCCGCCCCTCATTCACGCTGGGCGGCACCGGCGGCGGCATCGCCTATAACGAGGCGGAATTCTTCCAGATCGTGCAATCGGGCCTCGATGCCTCGCCGACCACCGAGGTGCTCATCGAGGAGAGCGTGCTCGGCTGGAAGGAATACGAGATGGAGGTCGTCCGCGACAAGGCGGACAACTGCATCATCATCTGCTCCATCGAGAACATCGATCCGATGGGGGTCCATACCGGCGATTCCATTACCGTGGCTCCGGCGCTGACGTTGACGGACAAGGAATACCAGATCATGCGCAACGCCTCCATCGCGGTGCTGCGCGAGATCGGCGTGGAGACCGGCGGCTCCAACGTGCAATTCGCCGTCAATCCGCAAAACGGCCGTCTCGTCGTCATCGAGATGAACCCGCGCGTCTCGCGCTCCTCGGCGCTCGCCTCCAAGGCCACCGGCTTCCCCATTGCCAAGGTCGCCGCGCGCCTCGCCGTCGGCTACACGCTGGATGAACTGGAGAACGACATCACCGGCGGCGCCACGCCGGCCTCCTTCGAGCCGTCGATCGACTATGTCGTCACCAAGATCCCGCGCTTCGCCTTCGAGAAGTTCCCCGGCGCCTCGCCCACCCTGACCACCGCGATGAAATCGGTCGGCGAGGTCATGGCCATTGGCCGCACCTTTGCCGAATCCCTGCAAAAGGCCCTGCGCGGGCTGGAAACCGGCCTGACCGGCCTCGACGAGATCGAGATCCCCGGCCTTGGCGGTGAGGACGACCGCAATGCCATCCGCGCCGCCATCGGCACGCCGACGCCCGACCGCCTGCGCATGGTCGCCCAGGCGATACGGCTGGGTACCTCGCTCGCCGACATCCACGAGATGTGCCGCATCGACATGTGGTTCCTCGAACAGCTCAAGGCGATCATCGACACCGAGGCGCGCATCCGGGAGCACGGTCTGCCGGACGATGCGCAGAACCTGCGCATGCTGAAATCCATGGGCTTTTCCGATTCCCGCCTTGCCTCGCTCACCGGCGCCGAGGAGGCCGAGGTCAAGGCCCTGCGCGATCGGCTGGACGTGCATCCCGTCTTCAAGCGCATCGACACCTGCGCCGCCGAGTTCGCCTCGCCGACCGCCTACATGTACTCGACCTATGAGACACCCTTTGCCGGCGCGCTCGCCGACGAGGCCCAGGTTTCGGACCGCAACAAGGTAGTGATCCTGGGCGGTGGTCCGAACCGCATCGGCCAGGGCATCGAATTCGACTATTGCTGCTGCCATGCCGCCTTTGCGCTGGCCGATGCCGGCTATGAATCGATCATGATCAACTGCAACCCGGAAACCGTGTCGACCGATTACGACACCTCCGATCGGCTCTATTTCGAGCCGCTGACCGCCGAGGACGTGCTGGAGATCCTGCGCGCCGAACAGGCGAAGGGCACGCTGCATGGCGTGATCGTGCAGTTCGGCGGCCAGACGCCGCTGAAACTTGCCGATGCGCTGGAACGTGCCGGCATACCCATCCTCGGCACGTCGCCCGACGCCATCGACCTGGCCGAGGATCGCGACCGCTTCCAGAAACTGCTGACAAGGCTGAACCTGACCCAGCCGAAGAACGGCATTGCCTATTCGGTGGAGCAGGCCCGCCTCGTGGCCGGCGAACTGGGCTTCCCGCTGGTCGTGCGCCCCTCCTACGTGCTGGGCGGCCGCGCCATGCAGATCATCCATGACGACGCGATGTTGTCCAACTACCTGCTTGGCACGGTGCCGGAACTGGTGCCCGAGGACATCAAGGCGCGCTACCCCAACGACAAGACCGGTCAGATCAACACGCTGCTCGGCCGCAACCCGCTGCTTTTCGACACCTATCTGGCCGGCGCCATCGAGGTGGATGTCGATTGCCTGTGCGACGGCGACAAGACCTTCGTTTCCGGCATCATGGAACATATCGAGGAAGCCGGCATCCATTCCGGCGACAGCGCCTGTTCGCTGCCGGTCCATTCGCTCGGCAAGGACATGGTGGCCGAACTGGAAGCGCAGACCGTCGCGCTGGCCCGCGCGCTCAAGGTCGGCGGCCTGATGAACGTGCAGTATGCCATCAAGGACGGAACGGTCTATATCCTGGAGGTCAATCCGCGCGCCTCGCGCACCGTGCCCTTCGTCGCCAAGACGATCGGCCGCCCGATCGCCAAGATCGCCGCCCGCATCATGGCCGGCGAGAACCTCGACAGCGCTTTCGCCCACTATGGCGACAAGCCGGATGTGAACGCACTCGGCCACATCGCGGTGAAGGAAGCCGTCTTCCCCTTCGCCCGCTTCCCCGGCGTCGACACGCTTCTGGGACCGGAAATGCGCTCCACGGGCGAGGTCATCGGCCTCGACCGCGACTATCACCTTGCCTTCGCCAAGGCACAGCTTGGCGCCGGCGTCGACCTGCCGCGCAACGGCACGCTCTTCGTCTCCGTGCGCGACGAGGACAAGGCCGCCGTCCTGCCCAGCGTCAAGCGTCTGGCCGCGGCCGGGTTCCGTGTCCTGGCCACCGGCGGCACGCAGCGCTACCTGGCCGAGAACGGCGTGGAGGCCGAGAAGATCAACAAGGTGCTCGAAGGCCGTCCGCATGTCGAGGACGCCATCCGCAACCGCCAGGTCCAGATCGTCTTCAACACGACCGACAGCCAGAAGGCGGTGTCGGATTCCAAGTCCCTGCGCCGTGCGGCCCTGATGCAGAAAGTGCCCTATTACACCACGATTGCCGGGGCCGATGCCGTGGCCCATGCCATCGTTGCGCTGAAGGCCGGCAATCTGGAGGTTCGCCCGCTACAGGCCTATTTCGCGTAAGGGCTTTTCCGGCACGGCTGGCAATTGACGCAATTTTCTCATGCGCATAATTTATGCGCATGAAACACGAACGCCCGTCCCGCAAGACCGCCACGAACCTCTCCATCAATGCCCACCTGGTGGAGGAAGCCAGGGCGCTTGGCCTCAACCTTTCCGAAATGGCCGAGCGCGGCATTGCCGAAGCGGTGCAGGCGGAAAAGGAACGCCGCTGGAAGGAAGAGAACGCCGAGGCCTTCCGTCAGCACAACGAATGGGTGGAGAAGAACGGATTGCCCCTGGAAGCTTACAGGACATTCCGGATCGGCCCAGTTTGACCTCTTCTGGAACGATGCGGAATCGTTCTGGCTCGTTGACGTACAGCACGACTTGATTTCGAGCCTGGCAACGCGGGTTGTCATCCCGCTACTTCCTGCTGCATCTGCGCCTCGGCCGATAGAGCGGCTCAACCCCGTGATACGGATCGATCATGCGGACCATGTACTGATGACCGATCAACTGTCAGCGGTACAGCGCTCGCTTCTCGGTGAGGCTAGGGGAAACATCGCCGGCCAGCGCGACCGGATCGTCGCGGCCGTCGATCTTCTCGTCACCGGCATCTGAGCGTCGGCCGGGCCGGCGTCCTCAGTCGTCCTTCAGCCAGACCGGATCCTTGCAGGCCTGGACGGGGCATTCCAGCGTGTCAGCGGTGGGGATGAATTCGGTCTTGGGCACCTGCCCGCGCGGGCAAAACCCGCCATGCTCGACAAACCGGTCGTAGCGGGTGATGCCCGAACCCGATGTCGACGTGTAGCGCAGGATGGCCGCGCCCTCGGCATGGATGATGTCCTGCACCTCGCCGCAGGTGCGATGGTCGATGTTGTACCGGTTGATGGCATGGGCCGGTGCGGTGGCCAGAATGGCGGCTGTCAATGCGAGCAACAAGCGTTTCATCACGAGGACTCCTTTGGACCGGGTCGATGCATCACCCCTTTCCATACAGGATGGCACCTTGCCGGCCAAAGACAAGACAAGGCAGGCCCTCCCTGTGACAAGGATCACGCCGGATTGTCTCCAAGCCAGTCCAGCGGCACATGGGGCGCATCCGCCTCGACCCGGGCCAGCCAGGCGACAATGGCCGGAAAGCGCGCAAGGTCGAAGCCGCCACGGGTGCCTGCACTATGCGTATAGGCATAGAGGGCCAGATCGGCCGCGCTGATCGTCCCGCCCACCAGGAAAGGCGTTTTCTCAAGCTGCGTTTCCATCACGGCGAGATTGCGGTGCCCGGCCTCCAGCAGCGGATCGAGAATTTCCGGCCGCCGCTCGCCCGCCCGGTGATCGTAGCAAAGGATCGCGGCGCGCACCGCGATGGTCGCCTCATGTGAGTTCTGCTCCCAGAACATCCACTGATGTACTTTTGCACGCGCAAACCGGTCATCGGGAAGGAACCGCGTCCCCTCGGAAAGATAAAGCAGGATGGCATTGGACTCCGACAGCAGCCGCCCGTCCTCGAATTGCACCAGCGGCACCCGCCCATGCGGGTTGAGTGCGCGGAACCGGGCGCTTGTCGTGACGCCGGAGCCGTATTCGGCGGCCACGTGACGAAACGGCATGCCCAGTTTGGCAAGCAGAAGCCGCACCTTGTAGCTGTTGCCGGAACTGGGCATGGAATAGAGCGTGAGCATGCGGCGGATGTCCTGTTGATCTGGCCCGACTATGGCCGCCCGGCCGCGCGCAAACCAGTCAGCATTTCTGCTCGATGGTTCAATATTGCTGATCGCGCGACGCCTGGTGCCGTTTCAGCACACGGACATTGCCGCCGGGCCGCCTCAGCGCCGCGGCATTGAGCTCCTGCCATCCGGTGGACTGCCCGGCCGCCACCGCCGGCGCCAGATAGCCGCCCTGAACCCATTGCACACCGGCGCCAAGCGCCACATCCAGTTGAGCCGCCGTGCTGATGCCGGTCATGGAGACCCCGCAGCCGGACTGCCGCACCCGCTCCACCAGGCTTCCCAGCAGGCTTTGCGCCTCCGGCACGTTCTCCAGCCACGCCCCGGACCATTCGGCACCCAGATGCAACATCTGCGCGCCGCTTTCGATGGCCCTTTCAACCGTATCGCCCGGATCTGCGCCCGCCAGCCGCAGGGCGATCCGGATTCCGGCCGCGCGGGCCCGCGCGATTGTCTCCCCGGCATCGCAGGCAACCCGAAGCGGAAGCCGCCAGACGATCTGGTCCGGCATCATGAAGGCGTCGCGGACTGCCGCCAGCATCAGGTCCAGCGTCGCCGGTGCCATGGCCGCCGACATCAGGTGGTCCTCGCAGTAGCAGAGCGTCTCCGGATCGAGGAAGACGAGATTGCAGCGCGCCAATGCCGCCGCCTGCCCCGCGCCCGGTCCCTCGGCCAGACTGGCAAGCACGTGTTGTGCCGTTTCCCTGCCCTCCGGCCGCAGCCGCGCCGTGGCGAAATCCGGCCGCAGCATGCCGCCCTCCACACGGTAGGCCGGCTGGAAAACCGTCTCGAACAGGATCGCACCGAAACGCAGGCGCGCCCGGCCAATGCCGTCGCGCACAAGCATGCCCTTTTCGCGGTCAGGGCCGGGATCACTCATATCGGTCAAGACAGTGGGCCTCCTGCCATCGGCGTCCTGTCATCCATTGCGGACCTTTCGTCCGAAAGCCCGTGTCTGCCGGAAGGGCCGCGCAGGCACGGCATCGCGCGTGATCCGCGCATCCATATTAGCGCGCACGGAAGGATCGGGAAAGGCGGGCGTTCCGGTTGCCGCCGCGCCTGCGCGGGTTGCGTTCTCATCGCCCGCGGCCGCCGTGCGGCTGAACATCGCGAAATCCGTCGGCGCCAGCTGCGGCCTGGCAAGCACGAATCCCTGCACCATGCGCACCATGCTGCTTTCGGCCAGATCGAGTTGCCAGGGCTCCTCGATGCCTTCGAACAGGGTGGTGATGCCCCAGCCATTGAACGTGTCCACCATGGCCTTGAGCAGTTCGAAGCCCGGATCGCTGTCCATCAGGCGGGTGATCCACGCGGCATCGAACTTGACGATCTCGGGCTTGAGGTCACGAATGCGCGACATGTCGGAATGATCGGCGCCGTAGTCGTCCACCGCGATACGAAAGCCATGGGCGCGCAGCGCCGCCACGAAGTTCATCAGCGCCTGGTGCGATGCCGCCTTGTGCTCGGTCACCTCCGCCACGATCCGACCCGCTGCGATCCCGGCCTCGTGCATGGTCAGCCGCATGTCCCGGAGCGAGCGGTCCGTCACGCCACGGTCGCAATAGACCGACGGATCGAAATTGACGAACAGCGATGTTCGCGGATCGAGGCAGGCACCGGCATTGATGAGATGCAGGCTGCGCGTCAGGGTTTCCACCTCAAGCCTGTCCTGCCCGGCGATCGCGCTGAAGAAGACGCCCGGTGCAACGGGCTCGCCGTCACGAAACGGCCGTGCCAGGCCCTCGAATGCAGCGATCTCCAGTTTTCCGCCGTTGAACCGGAAGACCGGCTGGAAGGCCGAGCGAAGCACGAACGGTCCCCACACCCCTTCCGAGGTGCCGTCTTCCATACGGATGACATGGGCCAGTCCAACGCTTCGTGTCATGCCACAGGCGCGCGCCTTTCGCTTGTGCCGGTTTCGGTCCCGGCGCCGGCCAGGCCTTGCCGCTCAGGATAGAGGCCAAGGTTTCACGCGCGGTTAATGGATTTCCCAGCCCTGACAGGCCCGGCGCATGGCGGCCAAGCCTTGAAGTGCGGCGCCCATGAGGCTAAGAGCATGCCGCGCCCCAGCCCGGCGCTATCCTGGAGCCACAATCACTGGAGCCCATGCCATGGCCTTTCTTGCCGACGCCCTTTCCCGCGTGAAGCCCTCTGCGACCATCGCCGTTGCGCAGAAAGCCCGTGAACTGAAAGCCAAGGGACGCGATGTGATCTCGCTTGGCGCAGGCGAGCCGGATTTCGACACGCCCGACAACATCAAGAAGGCCGCCATCGAGGCCATCCAGCGCGGCGAGACGAAATACACGCCGGTTTCCGGCATTCCGGAACTGCGTCAGGCCATTGCCGCCAAGTTCAAGCGCGAGAACAACCTCGACTATGACTGGACCCAGACCATTGTCGGCACCGGCGGCAAGCAGATCCTGTTCAATGCCTTCATGGCGACGCTCAATCCGGGCGACGAGGTGATCATCCCCGCGCCCTACTGGGTGTCCTATCCCGAAATGGTGCTGCTGTGCGGCGGCACGCCCGTCCCCGCCGCCACCACGCTGGAGCGCCAGTTCAAGCTGACGCCGGAAGCGCTGGAAGCCGCCATCACGCCGAAGACCAAGTGGCTCATCTTCAACTCGCCGTCCAACCCGTCGGGTGCCGCCTACAGCCATGATGAACTGAAGGCGCTGACCGACGTGCTGATGCGCCACCCCCACGTCTGGGTGCTGACCGACGACATGTACGAGCACCTCGTCTATGGCGACTTCACCTTCTGCACGCCTGCCGAGGTCGAGCCCGGCCTGAAGGACCGCACGCTCACCATGAACGGCGTCTCCAAGGCCTATGCCATGACAGGCTGGCGCATCGGCTATGCCGCCGGCCCGATGGAACTCGTCAAGGCCATGGACATGATCCAGAGCCAGCAGACCTCCGGCGCATGCTCCATCGCGCAATGGGCATCGGTCGAGGCGCTGAACGGCCCGCAGGACTTCATCCAGACCAACAAGACCATCTTCCAGAACCGGCGCGACCTCGTCGTCTCCATGCTCAACCAGGCCGAAGGCATCAATTGCCCGACGCCGGAAGGCGCCTTCTACGTCTACCCCTCCTGCGCCGGCCTCATCGGCAGGACCGCGCCCTCGGGCAAGGTGATCGCCAACGACCAGGATTTCGTGACCGAACTGCTGGAGAGCGAGGGCGTGGCCGTGGTCCATGGCGAGCCCTTCGGCCTTGGTCCGAATTTCCGCATTTCCTATGCCACGTCGGAAGCTCTGCTGGAGGAAAGCTGCAAGCGCATCCAGCGCTTCTGCGGCAATTGCCGCTGAGCCGCCTCCACACATCCGGTTGCCGCGGCGCCGCCCTCCGGGGCGGCGTTTCGCTTGTGGCAAGGTCAAGCCATATCAAGGGCTTGGGCCGCACCGGTGAAGCGGCCAGGCATGGCCCTGAATCAGCTTGTGAAGAAAGACGGCAGGCACGGCCTGGCAGCACCTGCACGATTTCGACAGGAATGTGCGGACCCGACTTCAAGCCAATGTTTCAATTGCCTTTTTCATGAGAAACTGAATCTGTTTGTGAAGGCCTTGCCACAGCGGGCAAAACCGTTTCCCGCCGCGGGGCGACAAAACGCTCGCCCCTGTGTTGAGGTGGGGCCCATGAACAACTTAAAAGTGTTTTATCGTTATTATACAACTCGCTTTGTCGCCGTCCGAAATCATCGCGTCAGCCAGTTGAACCAGCGCTTCAGGCTGGCCGGCCGGTGGTGCCTGGGGCCGCGTCCTTGCCACGACGTGACTTTCGCCCTTGCGCCAGCAAACCTTTGGTGAAACGATGCCGGAACGCCGGGTTCAACGGCGCGCTGAGCGGCGGCCGGACGTGAGGTTCCGGGAGCGAAGCGGAAGTGCCGTCGCGCACTCGCCCTTCCCGAAATTGCCGCGAAAAAACCGGTCCTCCGCTCGCGTTCAACGCGTGAAAAGGAGGATTGTGCCATGGGTGAACGCGCCGGAAGCAGACGCAAGGGGCCGAAATGCATCGCCATTTGCGGTCCCTTCGCAAGCGGAAAGACGACTCTTCTGGAATCCATTCTGGAGCGGACCGGCGCCATCCAGCGCGCTGCCGAAACCGGCTCCGGCCATACCGTTTCCGACCATTCGCCGGAAGCCCAGGCCCACGCCATGAGCGTGGAGGCCGTAGCCGCGACCACCACCTTCCTGGATGAGGATTTCACCTTCATCGACTGCCCCGGCTCCGTCGAATTCTCCCATGAGGCGGATGCGGTTCTGGCCGGTTGCGACGCGGCCATCGTGGTTGCCGAGGCGGACGAGAAGAAGATTCCGGCGTTGCAGCTTGTTCTCAAGCGGCTGGACGAGATGACAATCCCCCGCATCCTTTTCCTCAACAAGATCGACACCGCCTCCATGCGGGTGCGCGACACCGTGGCATTGCTTCAGCCGGCTTCGTCCTTGCCGCTCCTGCTGCGCCAGATCCCCATCTGGAAGAACGGCATCGCCATCGGCGCCATCGACCTTGCGCTGGAGCGCGCCTATGTCTGGCGTGAACACGCCATGAGCGAGCAGACCGACATTCCCACCGAGGAGAAATCCCGCGAGATCGACGCCCGCTTCACCATGCTGGAAACGCTGGCCGACCATGACGACGCCCTCATGGAGCAATTGCTCGAAGAGATCGAACCGCCGCGCGACGAGGTTTTCGACGACCTGACGGCGGACCTGCGGGCGGGCCATGTCGTTCCCGTGATGATCGGCTCCGCGGCCCATGGAAACGGCGTCCATCGCCTGCTCAAGGCACTGCGCCATGATGCGCCTGACATTTCCGACACCATCGCGCGTCTCGGCATCGAGGGTGACGGGCCGCCGCTCGCCCATGTGATGAAGACCATTCACACGCCCCATGGCGGCAAGCTTTCGGTGGCCCGCGTGCTGCGCGGGCCCTTGTCCGACAGCACCGAGGTCATGGCCAGCAATGGCGCCGATGCGCGTATTTCCGGCATGTATCGCATGCTGGGCAAGAACCAGGGCAAGGTCGGCTCCGCCGCCACGGGCGAAACTGTCGCGCTCGGCAAGCTGGAGGGCGTCGCCACCGGTGCCACCGTCGCACCGGGCAAGCAGGCGCCACAGGCTCTTTCCGGCGTGCCCGCCCCGCAACCCTTTCATTCGGTTGCTATCAAGGCCCGCGATCACAAGGACGATGTGAAGCTTTCCGCTGCCCTTACCAGGCTCTGCGAGGAGGACCCGGCCCTCAGGGTGGAGCAGAGCCCGGGCACCGGCGAAACCATCCTTGGCGGCCAGGGGGAAATGCACCTGCGTGTCACGCTGGAACGGCTGGCGGGAAAATACCAGGCCTCGGTCGATGCCGGCGAGCCGCCCGTGCCCTATCAGGAGACCATCCGCAAGCCGGTGCAGGAGCGAGGCCGCCACAAGAAGCAGTCCGGCGGCCATGGGCAGTTCGGCGATGTGGTTCTGGAAATACGGCCGCTGCCGCGCGGCTCCGGCTTTGAGTTCACCGACACCATTTCCGGCGGTGTTGTTCCGAAGCAGTATATTCCCTCCGTGGAATCGGGTGTGCGCGATTATCTGTCGAGCGGCCCGCTCGGCCTGCCCGTGGTCGACATCGCGGTCAACCTGTCGGACGGTTCCTACCATTCGGTGGATTCCTCCGACATGGCTTTCCAGATGGCGGCGAAACTGGCCATGCGCGAAGCCATGCCCAAGGCATCTCCCGTTCTGCTGGAGCCGGTGATGAAGGTGCGGATCTTCACGCCGTCCGATGCCACAGCGAAGATCACCGCGATCATTCCGCAACGGCGCGGTCAGATCCTCGGCTATGACGGCCGCCCGGATTGGGAAGGCTGGGACGTGGTCGAGGCCATGATGCCGCGCTCCGGGCTGACCGGTCTCATCATCGAATTGCGGTCGCTGACGGCAGGCGTTGCCTCCTACGAGGCCGAGTTCGATCACATGGCCGAACTGACCGGCAGGGCCGCAGACGAGGCGCTCGCCTCCATCCGCGAGCGCGCGGACGCCGCCTGAACCTTGCCCGGCCGCGGCCCCGGCTTGTCCGTGCCGCGGCCGGCCCATGCGCGCACCGCGCCGGCCACGCGATGGGCGTCATCGGCATTCATGGCCGTGTGCAGTGGCAGCCGCACGAGCCGGCGCCAGGCGGCTTCCGCCTGCGGCAGGGCATGGCGTGCCACGCCCAGCCTGCGCCCTTCCCCGGAGAGATGCAGCGGCTTGTAATGCGACATCGCCTGGATGTCCCGCGCCGCCAGGAATGCCATCAGGCGCCGGGCAGCATCCGCGTCGCGCATCATCAGTCCGGCAATATGGTGGTTCGACCGGGTTTCGGAATCCGGCATGATCAGGTCGAAGGGCAGGCCGGCATGCTCGCCGAGCTGTTCCGCATAGATCGCGAACAGCGCCGCCCGCCGCGCCAGGATATCGGGCAAGGCAGCCAGGTTGTCGCGCAGAAGGGCCGCCGGCATTTCCGGCGGGCGGAAACTGGATCCGGGCGAGACCCATTCATAATGGCTGACGCGCCCTGCCTTGCAATCGGAAAAATTCGTTCCCCGCTCCATGATCCGGTCGATGCGCCGCAGCAGGGCCGGTTCCTGTGAATTGACCAGCAGCGCGCCGCCCTGACCGCCATGCACGACCTTCGTTTCATGGAAGGAAAGGCAGCCCATCAGGCCGAGCGTACCCAGCGCCTTGTCACCGCGCAAAGCGCCGGCACCCTGCGCCGCATCCTCGACAATCGCGATATCCCGGCCGTCGGTCATGGCGGCAATCGCCGCCACGTCGACGCTGCCGGCACCGTAATGCACCGGAACGATGGCGCGGGTGCGCGCCGTGATGCAACGCTCCAGGCTGGCCATGTCGGTCATCAGGCTGCGCGGATCGACATCGCAGGCCACGATGCGCGCGCCGGTTCGCGCAAAGGCCGTGGCCGTGGCGGCAAAGGTGAAGCTGGGCACGATCACTTCGTCGCCCGGCCCCAGGTCCAGCGCAAGCGCCGCCACTTCCATGGCCGCAGTGCAGGAATGGGTCAGCCAGACATGCTGCGCACCCGTCAGCCGGCGGATATCGGCCTCCGCGCCCGCTGTCTGCGCCCCGCCTCCGGCCTGCCTTCCGGCAAGCAAGGCATCGCGCAGGTGCCTGCCGGGAACGTCCGCCGCGTGATGCGGCACGTGATAGGCGACGGGACGGGCGGCGGATGTGTCGGGACCGGCTTGCGCCGGTGCCAGCGGCGGCGGTGCCGCGATCGCCTTTCGCTCCGGGAGCCCGCTTGCGGCTGCGCGCAGGCGCTCCGCTTCCCCGGCCAGGATACGGGCCAGTTCGGCATCGAAACCGCTTTCCTGGCGAAAGCCAAGCGCCGCCAGCGCGCGCCCGTCGATACGATAGGCCCGGTCCTGAACGACCCTGTCTGGAACATGACGCGGCCTGAGCGGAACGCCCACCGCCCTGGCAACGCGCGATGCCACCTCCAGCACGTTCAGGCTTTCGCGGGCGGCGACATTGTAGGTGCCGTTCCTTGCCCTGTCATGGGACAGCACAAGGCTGGCGGCGCGGGCAAGGTCGCCGACCGGCAGGAACATCCGCTCCTGCTGCCCGTCGCCCTCGATGGGCAGCGCCAGGCCGGCCAGCGCGAAACCCGCGAAACGCGGCAACAGCTTCTCGAAATGCTGGCGCGTGCCCACCGCATTGCTTGGCCGCAGCATGCGAACGTCCAGCCCGCGGGCGCGCATGCGCTCCACCTCGGCCTCGGCGGCGGCCTTCGAACGCGCATAGGGGCTGGAAGGGTTCAGCGCGGCTGTCTCTTCACAGGGGGCGAAGACCGGGCCGTAGACCTCGTCTGTGCTGAAATGGACGACCCGCGCAACGCCGGCCTCATGGGCCGCCTCCAGCACGATGCGTGTTCCGAGCCGGTTCACCGCATCGAAAAGGCCGGGATCGGCAAACGACCGGCAGACATGGCTCTCCGCGGCCAGGTGAAAGACCGCGTCGGCGCCACGAACGGCGTGAACCACGGTATCCCTGTCGCGGACATCGCCTTCAGTGAAGACCACGCGCCCGCTGCCCATCGCGCTGCAAAGATGGTCCATGCGTCCGGCATAGGTCAGAGCGTCGAGCACGCGGATGTTGGCGTCCGGGAACTGCACCAGCAGGTGATCGACCAGATGCGAGCCGATGAACCCGGCTCCGCCCGTCACCACGACATGTCTCGCTTCGAAACGGTTGCCAGTCATCGTTTCCCCCATTCCGTGCCGGCCTGAAACAGCTTCCGCCCAGCGGTTGAACTTGCCGGGAAGGCTGCAAGAGGCGTGCCTGCCGCAAATGAAAAACCCGGCGCATGCCATGCGCCGGGTTTCCTCAGGTCCGCCATTTCCAGAAATCAACCGGCCCGGCGTCCTCGACGATGCAACGGGCTGGCAAAAAAAAATGGCCGGATGGAAATCCGGCCAATAAATGGAGCTGCCACGAGGACAAACCTCCAGAGGGGAACACTCGGAGACGCCAATGGGAGGAGGAATGCGTCTCTGAGATGACCGGGATATGGACCCTTCCAAGCGGCTTGGCAATGGCGGATTGTGCATTGCACATATGCACTTGCTGCATGGCTTTGCAGTCAATGCATAATTTTTCAACGACTTGAACGTGCAGGGCCGGTCCGCATCGCCTCGAAAAAAGGCAATCGCATAGATCGTTTTCAACCGAAAAGCTGTGGATTGCAGGACAAGCCATGCGCCGGCGCAGGAATCCGTGGCGCGTCGCGGCCATGTTCCGGCCGTGCCTTCAGCGGAGGCAGCCGGCCGGGCGCTTGCAGTTCAGTAGTTCCACTTGCGCGCCTTGGACAGCATGAAATCGCGGAAGACGTTGAGCTTCGCCTGGTTTTTCATGGCTTCCGGATAGCAGAAATAGGTTTCGAACGACGGCACTTCGGTCTGCGGCAGCAATTGCACAAGGCCGCTGTCCTTGCTGACGATATAGTCCGGCAGCATGGCAATGCCCGCGCCGCGCTGAACCGCCCGCTTGATGGAATGAAGGTCGTTCATCTGAAGCACCGCTTCCAGCGGATGGTCGTCCGGCCCCCGCAGCGTTTCCAGCCAGTTGAGGTTCTTCAGATAGGGAATGACCGGCTCGCCGAAGGTGATCAGCCGGTGCTTGTGCAGTTCCGACAGGGATTGCGGCTTGCCGAAACGGTTCACATAGTCCGGCGAGGCCCAGAGATGGAAATGGACGGTGAAAAGCTTGCGCTGGATGAGGTCGGGCTGCGATGGCGCACGCAGGCGAATGGCGCAATCCGCCTCGCGCATGGTGAGGTCGAGTTCCTCGTTTGAAAAGATGAGCTGGAGCCGGATGTCCGGGTAAAGTTCAAGGAATTCGTCGACGCGGTTGGAGAGCCATCCCGTGCCGAGCCCCACCGTTGTCGTCACCCGCAACAGCCCGGATGGCTTGTCGGTCGTCTCGGTCAGCCGGTTGCGCACGCTGTCCAGCTTCAGCATCACGTCCTGGGCGGTGGCAAACAGCATCTCGCCCTGTTCGGTCAGCACGAGGCCGCGCGCATGCCGGTTGAACAGCGGCACGCCCAGATCCTGCTCCAGCGCGCTGACCTGGCGCGAAATGGCCGATTGCGACAGGTTGAGCGTATCGGCGGCATGGGTGAACGAGCCGGCCTGCGCGGCGGCATGGAAAACCCTCAGCTTGTCCCAATCAACAGGCATGCACCCCCTCTACGCCCGGTTATTTCTGATTCCAGGCTGCATCTTTTCGTCGAATTGCATGACGCGCAAGTGAAGCACGTCACGCAACGGACATCCATGCCCTTGACCGGACTGCCTACTCCGCTGACTACTCTGCCGCCTCCAGCGCCACATCTTGCGTTGCCAGCCAGCGCTCGGCCTCCAGCGCTGCCATGCAGCCAAGACCGGCCGCCGTGACCGCCTGGCGGAAAACGTCGTCGGTCACGTCGCCGGCCGCAAAGACGCCTTCCACGCTGGTCCGCGTCGAATCGGCCTCGGTCCACAGATAGCCGTTCGGCTTCTGCTTCAACTTGCCCTCGAACAGCGAGACGGCAGGCGCATGGCCGATGGCCACGAAAACGCCATGCACCGGCATCTCGGTCACATCCCCGGTTTTCGCGTTCTTCAGGCGCACCCCGGTGACGGAGGGCGGCATGGGCGGCTTGGGCTTCTCGCCGACGATCTCGTCGATCACCGTGTCCCAGAGAACGGTGACGTTTTCCTTGGCGAACAGCCGTTCCTGAAGGATGCGCTCGGCCCTGAACTCGTCACGGCGATGGACCACGGTCACATGGTTGGCGATATGCGACAGGTAGAGCGCCTCCTCGACCGCGGAATTGCCCCCGCCGACCACCATCACGTCGCGGCCGCGATAGAAGAAGCCATCGCATGTGGCGCAGGCCGAGACGCCAAAGCCCTTGAACGCCTCCTCGCTCTCCATGCCCAGCCACTTGGCCTGGGCGCCGGTGGCGATGATCAGCGCGTCGGCTGTCCAGTCCTGGCCCGAATCGGTCTTGAGGCGGAACGGCCGGCTGTCGACATCGACCTCCGTGACGAGGTCGTTGACGATCTCCGCACCCACGTTTTCGGCCTGTTTCAGCATCGCCGCCATCAGATCCGGACCCATGACGGGATCGGCAAAGCCGGGATAGTTTTCGACGTCCGTCGTGATCATCAGCTGCCCGCCCTGTTCCATGCCGGCGATCAGCACCGGCTTGAGCAGCGCGCGGGCGGCATAGATGGCCGCGGTATAACCGGCCGGGCCGGACCCGATGACGAGAACATGAGCATGACGCGCGGTCATGGCGACCCCCTTCCTTCAGCGGCGCTTTCAGGGCCGTTGACAATCCACAGACGATGTTTGAGCGTCATCTAAGTGTTTGCCACATTCCCTTTCAAGCCCCGGCGCCCCGCCGCCCACCGGTTTTGCGCTCCGGCGGACATCTCAGGCGTCCGAATGGCGGCTGTTGGCGGCAGGCCGGTTTTGCCCTAGGAAGGAATGCAACGCCACCAATCATCAGGCAGCCACCGCTCATGACCACGACGGCCGACCTCGACCAGACGGACTGGAAGATACTCAAGATCCTCCAGGACGAAGGCCGCATCACCAATGTCGAACTGGCCCGCCGGGTCGGCATTTCCGCCCCGCCCTGCCTGCGGCGCGTCAAGCGGCTGGAGGACAGCGGCATCATCAGGAGCTATCGCGCCCTGCTCGACGCCAAGGCACTGGGCCGGCAGGTGGTCGCCTTCTGCCTTGTCGGGCTTCAGCACCAGACGGAAGCCGGCATCAGGGAATTCGCGGCGCGGGTGAAGGACTGGCCGATGGTGCGCCGGGCCTGGACCATGTCGGGTGAAACCGATTTCCTGCTGCACTGCGTGGCACCGGGGCTGACGGAGTTCCAGGATTTCGTCATCGAGACGCTGACCGCCGCGCCCAATGTCGACACCGTGCGCACCGCCCTGACGATCCGCCAGGTCAAGGACGAGGGCCTGGTCAATATCGACCTGAAAACCGCGTGATGCGGCGCCGTCGGACGACCGGGAAAAGACACACATGCTGAGACACGGCCGCTGGTCAGACTTCGAAACACGCCCAAGCGCCGGAGCGGACCTTGCCTCGCCCTTCGGAACCCATGCCCCGGCTGGATGGCGCAAGACGTTGATCGGCCTGGCACGATCAAGCTTCCTGCGCCGCGGAATGTTCCGCAAGCCCCTGTTCCGCATACTCCAGGGCAAGCGGCAGCGCCCGCTTGACATATCCTTCCGCGATTGCTCGTTTCGCCTTCTCGGCGAAAACCTGATCGAATACGGCATATTGCTGCATCCCGGCTACAACGCGCGGGACATGGCCTTCCTGATGGAAGGCGCGTCTCCGGGCGACGACTTCGTCGACATCGGGTCCAACATGGGGCTCTACAGCCTGCCTTTGGCCCGTTTCACCGGCCCATCCGGCCGGGTGGTTGCCATCGATGCCAATGAGACCGTTTGCGCGCAACTGGCCTTCAACGCCGAGGCAAGCGGGTTGCACAACCTGTCGATTTTCGCCGAGGGTGTCAGCGATCACGAAACCCGCGCCCGCCTGAGCCGCCGCAAGGATGACGTGGCCATCGTCTCGATCCGCGAATCCGATGAGGGCGCGATTCCGGTGCGCCGGCTTTCGTCCATCCTCGATGAAGCAGGGATCGAGCGAATCCATGGTCTCAAGATCGACATCGAGGGACATGAGGACAGGGCGCTGGTGCCATTCTTCCGCAGTGAACCGGAAAGCCGTTGGCCTGCCCGCATCGTCATAGAGACGGCCGGAAACGGCGAGGATTACCCGGGCTGTTCAGTCGAATTCGCGCGTTGCGGCTATCGCCTCGTCGAACGGACCCGCCAGAATTCCTTCTACCTGCGTACCGCGTGAGGCATCCGCCTGCCCGGCTTTCCACCGGGCGGCCCGCTGCGGCCCTGACCCGCACTATGGCAGCAGCAGCACGTCGCATTGCTTGCGGATGGCATGCAGGTCGCGGGCCTTCGTTTCCCGCCGCCCACCGCCATCGAAAACGATGCAACGCCCGTAGTACCTGTCGAGCAACGCGAGCATCGCCTGCACCTGCTCATCGGTGTAGAAAGCCGGCGAATATTCCATGAAAAGCGGCACGCTCCGCTCCAGCAATCCGGTCATCGAGCGGATGGCGACCGGTTCGTAGCCCTCGATATCCATCCAGATGAGCGATACATCCGCCTCCGCCACCCCGGCATCCGCAAGAAGGTCGCCAACGGGTTTCTCCTCCACCGCAACCACGTCGCCACAGGCCGATTCAGGGTGAACCAGCCCGGCATTGCCCGAGTTGCCGGCAATCCGGCGCAAGGCCACGGGACCGGCCTTGTCCCCGGCGGCGAAGGGGCATATCACCGTCACGGGCGACAACCCGTTTTGCGCCACGTTCTGCCGCAACAGGGCGACATTGCGCGGATCGGGTTCGATAGCGACAATCCTGCCAAAGCGTTTGCTCATGCCGAAATATACGGTCTGTGTTCCGATATTCGCGCCGATCTCCAGCAGCGTGTTGCCGTCCGGTGCCAGCAGACGCGCCTCGTCGAGGATCCGGCACACCATTTCCACGCTGTCGCGCGCGAAATCGCCATGGGCGAAGACGTGGCGCCCGATCAGGTCGTCGGCCGGCACCGTCAGGCGATGGTCGCCCAGGTCGAGTGTCAGTTCGCTCACGGTCACGGGCAGCAAATCAAGCAGCAGCTTCCGGCCCCTCGGCCGGTCGAAAACCCGCTTCATCGCGGCACGCCTTTTCCGGCGTATCCACGTCTCGATCGATCTGAGCTTCAAGACCTGTCCTCGCGACAAATGGCTGTCTGTGTCGCTACAGATTATTTCGTGGACATCTTGTTCACAAGCCGGATTGAATCCTGTTTGTTTCCAATTCGGCTGATCCCGTCCCGATCAAAATCCGGAGCGATTTCTTGGATACCATCCCTGGCGTAGAGATTTCCTGCTACATCATCTGCAAGAACGAGGAAAAATACATCGAGGCGGCCCTGCGCAGCGTCGCCTTCTGCCAAGAGATCATCGTGGTCGACAGCGGTTCGACCGACGCCACCGCTGCCATCGTTCAGCGGCTGATCGCCGAGGGCATGCCGATCCGCTGGTTCGTCAAGGAATGGCCCGGCTATTCGGCACAGAAGCAGTTCGCGCTTGAGCAATGCACCCGCGAATGGTGCCTGAGCATCGATGCGGATGAACGGATCGACCCCGACGCCCTGCCGGAACTGGCACGGCGGCTGCCTTCGGCCCGCGAAAACGGCTGGCGGCTCAAGTTCTCGCACTATCTCTACGGCTACGGCTATGCGCCGGAAACAACAGCCTCGCCCATTCTCCGGCTGACACGCAACGGCAAGGCCTTCTACAAGCCGGACCTGCTGGTCCATGAAGGCCTGTCGGTGGAGGGGAAGATCGGGCAATTCCGCCAGCGCGCCATTCTGCACCGGGGTGTGCTGGACACGAAGAACAAGATTGCCAAGGAACTGAACTACGCGGAACTGAAAGCGAGGCAACTGCACGCACGCGGGAAGCGTCCACGCTACGTGCGTCTCGTCTTCAATCCGCTCATCTACTTCCTGCGTGTCTATTTCCTGAGGATGTATGCCCTCGCCGGCTGGCCCGGCTTCGTTCATGCCGCACGGCTGGCGGTCTACTCCTTCACCACCGAAGCCATCCTCTTCGAGATGCACCGCCACGAGGTGCCGCCGGGCGAGGACGATCCCGACGCCATCTTTTTCACCGGACGCGGCACCGGGCCATAAGGCCGTGTGGGCCCTGTTCGCAAGCGGCATGGCGCTGCGAGAGGGGCTGTCAGGCGTTGCCGGCGATCTTGCCCGCCCTCTGGCGGGCCAGGACAACCGTGTCCTCCATTCGGTCGATCTCCGCAAGCCCGCGCTTGCGAGCCACCGAAAGCAGCGCTTTTTCAGTTGTTCCCCATGCGCCATAGGCGTCGGGATGCAGTTCAACGATCATCATACCGACATGATCCAGCATCTCGTGCTCTTCCAGGAACAGGGCTGCCTCGGCCCCCTCGATGTCGCAGACCACGGTGACATTGCCGGGATTGCCGATCCGTGACAGGAGGCGTTCAAGCGTCACCGCCGGGACGGTGATACGCCGCCCGTTTCCCTTTCCCGCTTCCAGCGTATTGGAATGAACGTCGGCACCGAGCAGGAAGACCGCATCGCCGCCACCGGGATAGTAGGCCGCATAGACCACGTCCGTATCGCCCGCGCGGGATCCCCGCTGCGCATTCTTCGCGCAGATGTCGAGGATATCGGGATTGGCCTCGACAACGACATGGCGCGTTCCGGGCGCAAGCCGCGACCGGATCAGCGCCGAAATGACACCCAGTGAGCCGCCCAGTTCGATCACCGGACGATCGGGCGGAAGGTGTTTCAGTATCATTGCCGCTTCGGCGCGTTCATACTTGCCGCGCAAAAGGGCATTGGCAGGCCCCACGCCCGCCACAAGCGGCACGATGACATCCTGTCCATGAAAATCATAGCGCTCGCCATGGCGCGCAACATGCCTGCGCACGCGCCGGGCACGGAAGAAATCGCGAACAAAATTCCAGTCCATGGCGCCCCCACTGCGCAATGGCAGCGGATCATTATATATCCCGCCTGCCCGAGAAGCCGCTCCTGCCAAAACGGCCATGTGATATGGGAATATCGCCATGTATTTCAATTTATCAATACGCTGTTCGTATCATTCGGTCTTGTCGTTTCAAAAAACTCCCGGCGTCGTGACAAATTTTTACTATTGGAAAATCAGAATTTTATTGAGAAACCGTGGCGTCGGGAGTTTGATCAGCGAAAAACGCCGCCATCCTTGCGCGCCGACCATACGCCGGCGATCTGGCCGAAATGCTTGGCCCGCCGGCGGGCCGAAAGCAGGTTGTGGGGCGCCAGCAAGCCGCCCACAGCCAGGGCGAGGCTGACCGCCCAGGGCTTGCCCATGCCATGCTTGGCCTGCGCATAAAGGCGCGAACGCGCCATGTGATAGCCCTTGAAGCGGGCGACATTGGCGCTGCGGCCCGCCGAATGGCCGGACTCGTGCCGCACCTCGGCCTTTGCGGCGAAGCGCAACGGCCCGCAATCGCGCGCCATCCGGAGCGAAAGGTCGTCGTCCTCGTGATAGAGGAAGATCGCCGGATCGAAGCCGCCGACGGTCTCGAAGCAGGCGCGCCGGCAAAACAGGGCAGCGCCCGTCAGCACCGGCACGCTGACATCCTGCGCCGGCAGGCCGCGTTCCAGCCAGGCGGAGCGCGGCAGCAGGACCGAACGGCGCTTGAAACCGGAAGCCCCCAACGGCGCGCGGATATGCGGATTGAAGGCGCTGGCCAGCGGGTTTGCGTCGGCTGCCGCCTCCAGCGCATCCAGCGCACCGGGTTCCAGCGCGGCATCCGGGTTGAGAAACAGCAGGAACTCCGTGTCCGCCAGCGCCGCGCCCGCATTGCAGGCCCGCCCGAAGCCTTCGTTGCGGTGCAGGCGTATCACCTGCGCCCCGGCCGCGTCCGCGATCCTTGCGCTGCTGTCGCCGCTGCCATTGTCGACGATGATGACCGGCACACCCTCCGGCACCGAAGCAAGCATGCCGGGCAGGACGGCGGCGCTGTTGAACACCACGGTCACGATGGTTGTCCGCGGCTCTGCCGTCCCGGTCATTGCATTGTCTCCCAAGACCACAGGCTTTCATAGACAGCCTGCAATCCCTCCGCCTCGCGGGCAAGGGCGAAATGCGCCCGCACATGCAGCAGCGCGGCTTCGCCATGCGCCTGCGCCATTGCCGGTTCAGCCAGGTAGGGCCGGATCGCCGCGCGCAGCGCATCGCCGTCGCCGGCCGGCACCACCGCCCCTGTCCTGCCATCGGCAATCATCTCGGCATAGGCCCCGGCATCGCTGGCCACCACGGCCGTGCCCGATGCCATGGCTTCCAGCGGCGTCAGGCCGAAGCCTTCGTTGCGCGACGGCGCGACATATAGACTGACCCGCCTGTACCAGGGCCGGATGTCCTCCACCTCACCCAGGAAGCGGATGCGCCCGGCAAGACCGGCAGCATCGATGCGTGCCTGCAGCCGGTCGGCGAACGCCTTGTGTTCGGGCGTCACCCGCCCGGTGATGACCGCCGTCCATTCCGGAAAATCCGGCAGAAGCGCGATCATGGCATCGACGAAAAGATCGGTGCCCTTCTGCTCGCGCACGCGCCCGAAGCAGCCGATGGCGCGGGCGCCGGGCAGGCCCGTCACCGCGAATTGGTCATCCGGCCCGCGCCCCGGCCGGAACCGGTCGAGGTCGATGCCGTGCATGTTCACCACATGCGGCACATCGAGATAGGATCCCGATCGCAGGCTGGTCGCCACCACACCGTCCATGCGCCGGATCAGCCATTTGGTGAAAGGCTTGTGGCGGCGCTGCGCGGCGGAAGTGAAAAGCAGCTTGAGCGGCATGCGCAACAGGTCGCGCAGAACGATGCCCGCGATCATCTCGACATTGCGCCGTGCATGCCAGATGCGCCAGCGCCGCCGCGCCGGGCGCCGCCACAGCGCCGGCACCTGCCACCATGCCATGCGCGGCATGTCCGCCGGCAGCCCCGGCCCCAGCGTGACGATGCCAATGCCGGAGCGCGCCTGCTCTGGCACAAGCTGAACCACGGTCGAGGTCACGCCCGAGAGCCGCCGCTTGAAATGCGGCGCGATGACCTCGACGTCCCTGATCCGCATCGCCCCGGCCAGCCTGTCCGCTCAGACGTATTTCACCTCGAGGATCTCGTAGCCTCTCGCGCCGCCAGGCGCATTGACCTCGATGGCGTCACCCGCTTCCTTGCCGATCAGCGCGCGGGCGATCGGCGAGGAAATGGAGATGCGCCCCTGCTTCACGTCGGCTTCCTGGTCGCCGACGATCTGGTAGGACTTTTCTTCCTCGGTATCCTCGTCGACGAGCAGCACCGTGGCGCCGAACTTGATCTTTGATCCGCTCAGCTTGGAGACATCGATGACCTCCGCGCGGGCGACGAGATCCTCCAGTTCGCTGACCCGGCCCTCGTTCAGGCTCTGCGCCTCCTTGGCCGCGTGATATTCCGCATTCTCGGAAAGGTCGCCATGGGCACGGGCCTCGGCGATCGCATCAATGATGCGCGGCCGCTCTTCCTGCTGGCGCCAGCGCAATTCTTCCTTCAGCGTATCGAAGCCCCGTTGCGTCATCGGTACCTTGTTCATGGTCTCACCTGTACTTCGCTCCCGGGCCGGGCTTCCGGCCGCCGGGTTTTCGTTGTGCGGATATGCCCGTTCCCCTCGCGAACGCGCAAAAAGAAAACGGTCACCGGTATGAGCCGGCGAACCGTTCAGACTTCGCGCGAATATAACACTGATTTGCGTATTTTCACGCGAAAAATGTCAGCCGCGCACGGCAGCCGCCGGCAACCGGAGGCCCGTCCCGGATGGCTTGCGCCCCGCCGGTTGCCGGTGCCGCGCCATGGCTGTCACCGCATCGCGCGCCCGCACCGCGTCGCGCAGGCCGGAGACGACCACCCGCCCGCCATCGCCAAGTTCGAGCACGAGACTGCCACTGCCGGTCAGCCGGCCGTTCAGGCTCGTGCGGACGGACAGGCCGGTGATGAAACCGTAGCCGAGCGTTTCGCGCCGCGGCGCGGTGACGCCCTGTTCCACGACAAGGGCATGGGAAAGCAGTTGCACACGCTGCGAGGCAGCGGCCAGCATGCCATGGGCCGCCAGCACCGGGCTGGCGAGGCATCCGCCGAGCAGGGCGAGCCGGGCAATGGGGCTGGTTCCCTGCCCTGCGAGCCACAGCAGGAACCATGTTCCGAGGAAGACCACGGCCACGCCGATGGCCGGAGCCAAGAATGCGGTGTGGGACACGGAAAAGGCGGCGCGCCATTGTGCCGGTTCGACAGGCAGGACCGGGTTGTCATTGACACCCTGCATGCGTGATTCTCCGCTTTCCGTTTCCTGAGAATACACCCTGTGGACACGAAAGGACAGGACCGCCCTTTCCGTCGCCGCCGCCATCACCTTGGCGTGATCTGCGGATGCCAATCTTGCCGGAGAAGGCGTTTTGCCTAACTCTGCTTTCATGAAACCGGATCTCTTGCCCCGATTGCTTGCCGCTGCCGCCTTTCTGGCCGCGACACCTGCACTTGCGCAGACGACAACGCATGACACGTCTGCCGGTCAGGTCACGGCGACCGTCATGACCGACGGCCTGTCCCATCCGTGGGGCATGGCATTCCTGCCCGATGGCGCGGTGCTGCTCACCGAACGCGAGGGCCGCCTGCGCCTGTTTTCCGGCGGCTCCCTGTCGGCGCCCATCGCCGGTGTGCCCGATGTGGCCGATACGGGCCAGGGCGGCCTTTTGGATGTGGCGATCGCCAATGACTTTGCCGAAAGCGGCACCATCTTCCTTTCCTTCTCCGAACCTGGCCGCGGTGGCCAGGGCACCGCCATCGCCCGCGCGCGTCTGGTACGCGACGGCCAGGCACCACGGCTGGAAGACATCCGGGTGATCTTTTCCATGGCGCAGAAAACGGGCACGGGCCGGCATTTCGGTTCCCGGATCGTGCCCGCGCCGGATGGCACCCTGTTTTTCACCATCGGCGACAGGGGCGACAGCCAGCGTGCCCAGGACATGACCGACCACGCCGGTGCGGTTCTGCGCATCAACCCGGATGGGTCTGTCCCGCGGGACAATCCGTGGGCCGGTGAGTCAGATGCCCGCCCGGAGCTCTGGTCAAAGGGCCATCGAAACCCGCAGGGCGCCACCTGGGACCCGGTAACGAATTCGCTCTGGATCACCGAGCACGGCGCACGCGGCGGCGATGAACTGAACCACCCGCGGCCGGGCCGCAATTATGGCTGGCCGGTCATCTCCTATGGCGAGCATTATTCCGGCGCCAGGATCGGCGTCGGCACCGGGGCGCCGGGCTACGAACAGCCTGAATTCTACTGGGTTCCGTCCATCGCGCCTTCGGGCCTGACCGTTTACGATGGCGCCATGTTTCCCGCCTGGCAGGGCGACTTCCTGGCCGGCGCGCTGAAATTCCAGCTCGTGACGCGCGTGAAGCGCGGCGAGGACGGATCGATCGGACCGGAAGAACGCATGTTCGAGGGCGCCTTCGGCCGCATTCGTGACATCGAGGTTGCCGACGACGGCGCCATCTGGCTGATCACCGACGAGGACCCCGGTGAACTCATCCGCATTTCCAGATAGATTTCCGCGACCGCATGAGATCCACCATGACCGTCGTCTACATCCTTCTCGCCATCCTTGTCGTCACCGGGCTGGTTTTCGCAGCCAACCGGAATGCCTTCTGGGAGCGCATTGCCGGGCCGGCCGACCTTGGCCGCTATGATTTCGACAGCGCCCCGCGCAGCCGAACCCCCAACGATGCACTCGCCTGCACACCCGGCCTTTGCGGCAGCGATCCCGACATCGTGCTTGGCGAACACGATGAACCGCCGGAGGCCCTCGTTTCCGCCATTGCCCGCCGCGTGGCCGAAGGGCCGCGTCCGGCCGTGCAGGTGGATGACGGGCGCGACACCGCCTATGCCCGCTTCGTTGTCCGTTCACCGCTGATGCATTTCCCCGACACGGTCGATGTCGAGGCCGTGGAACTGGCCAATGGCCGCACCGGCCTGCGCGCCTATGCCCGCGCCCAGCTCGGCCGCGCCGATTTCGGCGCCAACAGGGCCTATCTGCGCTCCATCCTGCCCGTCGACTGAGCGGGCCGTTCAGCGTTTTCGATGGCAGCCATTGACGGAATTTGATTGACCGGCGCGCCACGGCGGAGGAGACGGGGATCGACGATCCACTGACGGAAATCCGCCGCCCATGACCCGCATTCGCGCCAACCTGCTGCTGCTGACCTCCGGCGCCATCTGGGGCATGGGTTTCGTGGCCCAGTCCACGGCCATGGATGCCATCGGTCCATGGGGCTTCATCGGCCTGCGCTTTGCCGTTGCCACGCTGGCCATGCTGCCGCTGGCGCTGCGCGAGGCGCGCCGCGCCGACCGCCCGCTGTCGCGGGCCGACTGGCGCGCCTTCACGCTGACCGGCCTCTTCTTCTTTGCCGGCATGGGCGCGCAGCAGGTGGGCCTGCTGACGACATCGGTGACCAATGCAGGCTTCCTGACTGGGCTCTACGTCGTCTTCACGCCCTTCCTCGCCATCGCCCTGTTCCGGCAATGGCCGCACCCGGTGATCTGGCCCGCCGCGGCCCTGGCCATGTCCGGCATCTGGTATCTTTCCGGCGGCCGGCTGGAAAGCCTCACGCCCGGCGACTGGCTGGTCGTGCTTTGCGCGCTTTTCTGGGCGATGCAGGTCACGCTGACTGGCCGTTATGTGCTTTCCTCCGGACGTCCGGTCGCCCTCGCCGTCTGGCAATTCGCTCTCAGCGCCGTGCTCGGCCTGTCCCTCGCCCTGGCCTTGGAGCCCTGGAACCTGGCGGCGATCCGCCTCGCCGCGCCAGAAATCCTCTATGCCGGCGTCTTCGCGGGCGGCATCGCGTTTACCATACAGGCCGTGGCGCAACGCCACACCACTGCCCCGCAGGCGGCCATTTTCCTGTCTTCCGAGGCGGTCTTCGCTGCCCTGTTCGGCGCGCTGTTTCTTGGCGAACGCCTTGGCCTGCAAGGCTATGCGGGTTGTGCGCTGATGCTGACGGCCATGCTGGCGGTGGAAATCGTGCCGGCGCTCAAGCGCCGCCGTCCCGCCTGACCTGCCACGCAATGACCTTGAGCGTTAACGCCCGCCGCAAGCCTTCCTTTACCCCGTCATATTAGCGTCTTCGCCGATACCACAGCGGCGGAGCAAGGACGATGGCCAACGACAAGCGGCGCAATGGCAGGCGCCACGCACTGCGCGGGTTTGCCCTGGCCACGATGGCACTGGCGCTGACCGCCTGTTTCGGCGATGACGACGTCCTCCGGCCCATGGTCGGCGTCGACCGGCAGGCCCGCACGGCCTCGCTTTACGGCGGCATGATGAGCCCCGACATGTTCGCGGAGCCGGAGACGATGCCCGCTTCGGAAGAGGCCTGCCGCAGGCGCCTGCGCCGCATGGACGTGACCTTCCGTGACCTGCCGCGCATCAGCGAGGGCGGCGGTTGCGGCATAGCCTGGCCGGTCGAGGTTACCGGCCTGCCGCATGGTGTGAAGCTGAAACCGGCCGCCACCGTGACCTGCGCCATGGCCGAGGCCGTGGCGAAATGGACCGACGAGGAACTCGTGCCGGCGGCACGCTTGCGTTACCTGTCCGGCGTCGACACCATCCGCCAGGGTTCGTCCTATTCGTGCCGGCGCATTCGCGGCTCGGGCACCTTGTCGGCCCATGGCACGGGCAATGCGCTCGATATCATGGACATCACGCTCAACAGCGGCCGCAATGTCGACGTGCGCAGGCCTGGCTTCTTCTCTTTCCGCGAAAAAAGCCTGCTCGCCTCTGTCCGCGAGGATGCCTGCCCCTATTTTTCCACCGTGCTCGGCCCGGGTTATGATCGCGACCACCGCGACCACTTCCATTTCGACCTGATGCAACGGTCGTCGAAGCGCCGGGTGTGCAAGTAGCGCCGCCGGACGGCCTGGCGGCAACGCGAAGGGCGGGAAATGGCGATGATCGAGGTCTGGTATGACGGGCAATGCCCGGTCTGCCGCATGGAAGTGGCCTGGTATGGCCGCATGGACCGGGCCGGCGCGATTGCCTGGCACGACATCACCGCCCTGCCGGACCGCTGCCTTCCGCAGGGAAAGACGCGCGACGACCTGCTCAACCGCTTCCATGTCCGCGACTGCGAGGGCCGATGGCATGTCGGCGTCGATGCCTTTGCGCGGATCTGGCGAGAATTGCCGCTCCTGCGCCACACCGCCTTCCTGTTCCGCATACCGGGGCTGCGCCAGATGGCTGGCGCCGGCTACCGGCTGTTTCTCGCCTGGCAACGGGGCCACCGCCGCCGCCGCGCGGCCCGTCCGGGCTGACAGGTTCGCCCCTTCCTAGCCCTCCGGCGGCACCGGCATCGGCCGTCCCTCGGCATCCAGCGCCACCATGATGAAATCGGCATGGGTAACGCGTTCCATGATGTCGGTGAGATAGCGCTGCGCCCAGGCTTCCACCGCCAGAACCATGGAGGTGCGCCCCACCTTCACGATGTCGATGTAGATGGCCAGGGTATCGCCCACCTTCATCGGCTTGGCGAATGACATTTCCTTGACGGCGGCGGTGACCACACGTCCGCGCGCGCGCTCGGCAGCACGGATACCGCAGGCAAGATCCATCTGCGCCATCACCCAGCCGCCGAAAATGTCCCCGGCCGCATTGGCATCGGCCGGCATGGCCAGCGTGCGCAGCGTCAGTTCGCCCTTTGGCGCGGCTGTGGTCGTCATGTGCTCCATCCCCGTTGACTGCTCGACAGTCAAACTGGGTAGGCAACACGGGCAACAAGGTCAACTGCGTTCGCTGGCCGGCCGGGCGGATACAGGCAGGCGACAGGCGGCGCACCCGAAAGTGCGCCGCCCGGCTCCGGCAGCGCGGCTTCGCCACATCCCCTCATGGGCGGGCGCGCCGGAGCCCCTCCACGCCGGGCGTGCCGGCGTCTGGGCCGGCCTATTCGGCCAGCGATTTCAGATAGGCGACGATCATCTCCTGCTCGGCCTTGTCCTCCACGCCGACATGGCGCATGCGCGTGCCCGGCAGCATGCCGTCATTGTCTTCCATCCAGGCTTTCAGTGACGCTTCCGTCCACATGATGCCGGAATTCTTCAATGCATCGGAATAGGCGAAGCCGTCGACGCTGCCGGCCTTGCGGCCCACCACGCCGGCCAGCGGCGGACCGTAGGTCTTGCCGCCCTTCGCTGCCGGATTGTGGCAGATCTGGCAGCGCTGGCCGAAGAAGAGCTTGCCGGCGGCAACCATGGCATCCTCGGCGAAAGCCGGCTGGGAAGCAGCCAGGCCGGACACGGCAGCCAAAGCGGCCACCAGGTGACGTTTCATCAGTTTCATCGGTTTCCCCTCCCTTTCGGGATCGTGAATCGGACCCCCGCAATCGGGGCCGGCCCCTGTTCCAGGGCCGGCGGCATGCTGCGCCCTCACCGCCGGTGCGGGATTGATCCCGGTCAATTCGGCGGGTGTACTTTGGTGCAAATGCACGCGGGCGGAAGCCGTTCAATCCTGACCGAGCGGCAGCACCTGTCCGGTGACAGCACCCCCGTCGACCACGAATTCGCTGCCGGTCGAATAGGTCGCCTCGCACATCAGGAAGCGGACCAGCCGTGCCACCTCGTCCGGTTCGCCGAAGCGCGGAATCGGCTGCGCGGCCGCCACCTCGTCGCCCATGCCATCGGTCATCGGCGTGCGGATCGGCCCCGGATGCACCGAAACGACGCGGATGCCGTCCGGCGCCAGATCAAGTGCCGCCGCCTTGGTCAACCCGCGCACGCCCCACTTGCTGGAGACATAGGCCGCAAGACCGCCATAACCCTGCAGGCCGGCCGTCGACGATGTGTTGACGATCACCCCGCCGCCGGCCCGCTTCAGCGCGGGCGCGCAGCTGTGGAGTCCCAGGAACACGCCGACCAGATTGACGTCGATCACGTGCCGGTAGGTTTCAGGCGGGCAATCGGCGACACCGCCGACGGCCAGGATCCCGGCATTGTTGAACAATGCGTCGAGACCGCCGAACGCCTCTTCAGCCGACGCGACCGCCGCCTGCCAGTCCGCCTCGCTGGTGACATCGAGATGGCGATAGATGGCATTGCTGCCCAATTCGGCGGCCAGCGCCTCGCCTTCGTCGTCAATGACGTCGGCCAGCATCACTTTCGCGCCACCGCTGGCCATCAGGCGCGCCGTGGCGGCGCCGATGCCGCGCGCGGCGCCGGTCATCAGGATACGCAGTTCGGAAGGGGTTCGAACGGTCATGTTGCTTCTCCGGTTTCGGCCATGCATGTCTGTTCTGCCCGCACAGGAAAACAGCCGCGACATGCCCTGTCATTGACAGAAATCAGTCGGCCGGATCGGCAAGCCAGCCGGGCAGCCGCGCGGCATGCGCAGAAGGTTCCATCAATTGATGCAAGTAACTGAAATATTTTGACAATATATGTATCGGGAGGCGGTGGCGAAGTGATTGCGCGGCCGTCAAACCGCCGCAATCGGCTGGCCGGATCAGCCCCGTTCGCGGCGGCTCCCCGCCCTGCGAACCGCACCAACCCCGCCCACGGGAGAAAAAGGAGTATTCCGATGAAGAAACTCGTTCTGGCCCTCGGCCTGTCCACATTTGCCTTCGCGCCCGTTCACGCGCAGGACGCGGATTTCGCCACCACCGACGCCAATGGCGATGGCATGGTGACAATGGAAGAAGCCACGGCGGCCGGCTATACCTGGTCGCAGGAAGAGTTTTCGGCCGCCGACACGGATGGCTCCGGCGCGCTTTCCGAAGAGGAATTCACCGCCGCCACCGCAGGCTGATCTTCCTCCGGCGTCGCACGTTGAGCCCGCCCCTGCGGGCGAAGCGCCAAGACCCGGAGCACCGGAAAACACGGCGTCGCACGTTGAGCCTGCCCTTGCGGGCGAAGCGCCAAGACCCGGAAACAACGGCACACCCGGAGACCGCGTCACCGAAACCCCAATACGCACGGCGCGGAATCCGGCTGCGAGCCCCGGCGGTCATCCACCGCCGGGGTTTCTCACATGCCTGGAACCGCGCTCACACGGCGGCGCGCCTGGGCAGCACCCAGCCCGGCCGCGGGAAGTGGCAGGTATAGCCGTTGGGATAGCGCTCCAGGTAATCCTGATGCTCCGGTTCTGCCTCCCAGAAATCCCCGGCGGGTTCGACCTCGGTGACGACCCGGCCCGGCCAGAGGCCGGATGCCTCGACATCGGCGATGGTGTCCCGCGCGACCGCTTCCTGCTCCGGCGACAGGAAATAGATCGCGGAGCGGTAGGAGCGGCCGATATCGTTGCCCTGCCGGTTCGGCGTCGTGGGATCGTGGATCTGGAAGAAGAACTCCAGCAGGTCGCGATAGCTGATGCGGGCCGGATCGAAGACGATCTCGATGCCTTCGGCATGGTCGCCGTGGTTGCGGTAGGTGGCATGGGGCACATCGCCGCCGGTATAGCCGACACGCGTGGACAGCACGCCCGGAAGCTTGCGGATGAGATCCTGCATGCCCCAGAAACACCCGCCCGCGAGAATGGCGGTCTCGGTCTTGTCAGTCATGGATGGTTCTCCTGCGTTCCGTATGGAGAGAATTTGGGCCGGCGCCGCGCCTGCGGCAAGAGTGGACCTTGAAACAACCCGCCTTCCGGCGTCAGATAGGCCGAACCGGGGGACGGAAACATGCACATTCGCAAGACCTGGAAGACCTATGACCATTACGCCTTCGGCGGTGTGGCCATCCTGGGAACGGTTTTTGCCATCATCCTGATCGAGGCGGTAATGATGACGCCGCGCTGGGCGGCATGGGAGGCGGAACTGGGCCAGGTCTCCGGTCCGTTCATGAATGTGCTGGGTGTCCTGTTCGGCCTGACCCTCGCCTTTCTGGCGAATGACACCTGGACGGCCCACGACCGCGCACGCGGCGCAGTGCTGCGCGAGGCCGATGCCATCCGCCGCCTTGACATTCTCGCGGAAACCACGCCGCCGGAGACACGGCCTGCCCTGCACGCGGCGATCCGGGCCTATGCGGCGGCGGCCGTGGACGAATGGCCAGCGCTTGCGCATTGCGAGACGTCCGGCGCGGCGGCGGCCGCCGCCGATGACCTGTTGCGCCACGTGGCGTTCGACCGGGCGGGGGGCGGCGCGGGTGGACCCGTGCGCCAGGCGATGATCAATGCCGTGACCGAAGTGCGCGAGAACCGGGACGTCAGGATCGGTCTGAGCCGAACCCATGTGAACCCGCTGAAATGGCTCGGCATGGCCTTTCTCGGCTTCCTGACCTTGCTCTCCATCGCCGCCATCCACGCGACCGACCCTGCCGCGGCCCTCGTGGCGATGATCCTGTTCGGACTGGCCGCCGCGCCAACCGCCGCCATCGTGCTTGTCCATGGCAATCCGTTTCAGCAACCCTCCGCGGTCACCCCGGCACATTTGCAAGCGGCCCTGGCGGGGACAACAAGCCAGTCAGAAAACGGATGACGTCCTGCTGGCCAGGAATTCCTGCCCACGGAAGAATGACGCTTTCATACGCGTCTGCCTTTGAGCGATCCCGCCCGAGCCGGACCTAGTCTGGGCAGATGCCCTCCCTCATGGCCGCAGCGCATGTTCCACGCTGAACGCGCGTTCCTTCAGGAACCGCCAATGCCTGTGATGCCTGCCACGGAGGCATGGACGCCGTTGACGATGGTACCGGTATTCACAGCACCCAGCGCAGTGGTGCTGATGTTCGCGACGGTCCCGTTCAGGCCGGTCAGCGCATTGTTGACATCGCCTTGAACAGCGCCGGCATTGTGCGCCACATTCAACATCAACGTCCCGGTGTCGGCGTTGCCACCGACCGCAACCAGGGCGCTTTCCACCGCTTGTGACGATGCCGTGCGGGCATCATCGACAGCCGATTCGATACCCAGCGTGATATCCCCTGTATTCACTGCACCCAATGCTGTGGTTGCCATGTCGCCGAAATCGATGGCAGGCAAATGGTACGCGATACTGCCCGTAGCGCCAGCGGCTTTGTCCTCAGCCGCAACGGTCATGCCACTGACGACGTTGGTGATACTGCCGTCAATCTTGGAGACGGAATGATCAATGAGCGACGTCGTCGTCACGTCCCTGAACACTTGGAGCAATGCCGTACTCTCGGCATCAGCGGGACGAACCAGGTATGAATTTTTTCCATCACTGTAGACAAGTTCATCGCCGGACAGGATCGCCACCGGATCCAAAGACTGAACAAGATACTTAAAACCACCGACAAAGGCGGGATTAAAAACGAAGAACCCTTCGGTCGGATTTGGCACGTCTACAAGTTCCAGAACACCGCTGCGACTAACGATTAAATCCTGAGAAAAACCAGTTCGAGAAGACGGTATGATCGTGCCCAAATCGCTTTTCTTTATGGGATACATATCCCCACCATTGCTGGATAATACATACCCGAATATCGCGCCCGGATCCGCGCCTTCGAGTGCGATCGTCTCTTGTACGGTAATCGAGTCGTAAATGACCTCAGACATGTTCTCGGCGATGTTCGCATAAACACCATTGACCGGCGCAACATTGCTGACACCATCCACCTGATCGAGAACACGCTCCAGCACGGTTTGCGCATGCGCGGGCAAAGCAAAAGCCAGCATGCTGAAAAGGCCACCTGTTGCAATCACGCGACCAAAACCGCACACACCCATCGAACACCTCAAAATCTACCCCTAAAAACACATATCAAACCTGAAACGACCGACCCCTAACGCAAGCGATCACGTGCTGTAAACACATCGACCCACAAGTCGTATTGTCGATCGCCAATACCATGCCCGCGACGAAATCTATGCGACACCGAGGCTGAGAACGCCGGTGCAAAAATCGCCCACGGAAGCGGCCGGATGATCCGGCTGTTGGCCGGAGTAAAACTCCGCCAGTGGTAGCCTTCTCGCCTTTGGCAGAGGGCGGGGATGAAGGGCGTGGAACTTTATGGACGTGTCAGGCGGGCGGTTTTCGTCGAGGGCATGAGCCGGCGCGAGGCGGCCCGTGTTTTCGGGATCGATCGCCGGACGGTGGAGAAGATGCTGCAGTTCTCGGTTCCGCCGGGGTATCGGCGCAGTAAGCCTGTTCGCCGTCCGAAGCTCGACCCGTTTGTCGAGATTATCGACCGGATCCTGGCGGAAGACAGCGACCGGTCGAAGAAGCAGCGCCACACCTCGAAGCGGATCTTCGAGCGTCTGCGTGACGAGCGCGGCTATGTTGGCGGCATCACGATCGTGAAGGACTATGTCCATGCCGCCCGACAGCGCCAGCGCGAGATGTTCGTGCCGCTGGCCCATCCGCCGGGCCACGCCCAGGTCGATTTCGGCGAAGTGCTTGGCGTGATCGGCGGCGTCGAGCGCAAGATTCATTTCCTGGCGATGGACCTGCCGCATTCCGACGGCTGTTTCGTGAAGGCCTACCCGGCAGAGACCAGCGAGGCCTTCTGTGACGGTCACGTCTCGGCCTTTGCATTCTTCGGCGGGGTGCCTGTTTCGATCCTTTATGACAACACCAGGATCGCGGTCGCCCGCATTCTTGGCGACGGCACCCGCAAGCGGACACGCATCTTCTCGGAACTGATCTCCCACTATCTGTTCGAGGATCGCTTCGGACGTCCTGGCAAGGGCAACGACAAAGGCAAGGTCGAGGGGCTGGTCGGCTATTGCCGTCGCAACTTCATGGTGCCGCTGCCGCGGTTCGCCAGCTTCGACGATCTCAATGCCTGGCTGGAAGCCCGGTGCCGCCGGCGCATGAGCGACAGGCTGCGCGGTCATGGCGAGACGATCGGGGAACGCCTCGAACGCGACCGCGCCCACTTCCAGCCTCTTCCGGCCGTTGCCTACGACGCCTGCGACATGCGCACCGCCCGGGTCAGTTCGCTGTCGCTGGTTCGCTATCGCGGCAACGACTATTCCGTCCCAACCACCTACGGCCATCGCGAGGTTCTCGTGCGCGGCTACGTCCACGAGGTGGTGATTGCCTGCGGCGCCGAGATCATCGCCCGCCATCGCCGTTCCTGGGAGACGGAGGACTTCATCTTCGACCCGCTGCACTACCTGGCGCTGATCGAGCAGAAGACCAATGCCCTCGACCAGGCGGCTCCGCTGGCCGGTTGGGACCTGCCGGAAGCCTTCACCACGCTGCGCCGGCTTCTGGAAGCGCGCCTGGGTAAAAAGGGCAAGCGCGAGTTCGTCCAGGTGCTGCGCCTGATGGAGACATTCTCCGTCGACGATGTCCATGCCGGGATCCGATGTGCGCTGGAACGCGGCACGATCGGGTTCGACGCGGTCAAGCATCTCGTCCTGTGCCGGATCGAACGCCGGCCACCACGCCTCGACATGACGGTCTATCCCTATTTGCCGAAAGCCCGCGTCGAGGTGACGTCGGCGCGGAGCTACATGAGCCTTCTGGCCGGAGCCGGGTCATGAACGATACGCCGCAACTGCTGCTGTCCCATCACCTGAAGGCGCTGAAGCTGCCGACCTTCCTGCGCGAATACGACAAGCTCGCCCGGCAGTGCGCCGCCGAAGGCGTCGATCATTCGCGTTATCTCCTGCGGCTTGCCGAACTCGAGCTGATCGATCGCGAACGGCGCATGGTGGAGCGGCGGATCAAGGCGGCCCGCTTCCCCGCCGTCAAGAGCATCGATAGCTTCGACTTCAATGCCATCGCATCGCTGAACAAGATGCTGGTGATGGAACTGGCGCGCTGCGACTACGTCACCCGCAACGAGAATGTCATCGCCGTCGGCAACAGCGGCACCGGCAAGACCCATATCGCTCTCGCCCTCGGTCTGGCCGCCTGCCAGAAGGGGCTGCCTGTCGGCTTCATCACCGCATCGGCCCTGGTGCACGAACTGCTCGAGGCGCGTGACGACAAGCGACTGCTGCGGCTGCAGAAGCAACTGGCCAAGGTTCGACTGCTGATCATCGACGAACTCGGCTACGTGCCGCTGTCGCCGACCGGAGCCGAACTGCTGTTCGAGGTCTTCTCACAGCGCTACGAACGCGGTTCGACCATCGTCACGTCGAACCTGCCCTTCGATGAATGGACCAGCGTCTTCGGCTCCGAGCGACTGACCGGCGCGCTCCTCGACCGGCTCACCCACCATGTCCATATCCTGGAAATGAACGGCGAAAGCTATCGCCTCGCACAATCCCGCAAGGCTGCCGAGCCAAACCGCGATTCCGCAACGGACTGATCCCGACGAAACGGCGCGCCGTCATGCGAAGGGGCCCGATCGGGCCCCTTCGCATGACGTCATCTGGCGCATTTTTGCTCCGGCCAACTGGCGCATTTTTGCTCCGGCGTTGACATCCCCTCCTGCCCCTTCCCTTTCGGCGGAACTCTGCCCATATTGCCGCCATGGCAAGATCATCGAAAAAAACAGGCAAGCCCTCCGGGTTTGGTGAAGCCCCGCAGGCGCCCTTCGAGGGTGCGCCGCTGACCGGCGATATCGCGGATTGGGCAGCGGAAATCGCACGTGAAGCGGAGCAAGGCGAAGCGCCGCGCAAGATTTCCGCCACTGAAATAAGCCTGATCGAAAAGCAGGCCGAGGAAGCAGCACTCCGCGAGGCCAAGCAGGCCCGCAAGGAAGAGATGCGCGAGATCCGCTCAAAAGCCGGAACCCATCGCGTCAAGGCTGGCGCCAAGGCCCCTGCAGACGCCGCGCCCAAAGGGCGCAAGACGACGGAGAAGCGCACCGGCGGCGGCACGCTGATCGGCGGCACCAGCGACCCGAAGGCGCGCGCCGCGGCCGGCCTCAACCCAGTTTCCGGCCTCGACGTCAGCCTTGAGGAGGCGAAGGGCTTGTCTGCCGCCGGCGTCACCGCCACGGTGGAGGCGCTGTCGCGTCTGATCGAGACGGGCGATCCCAACCTGCGCGAGAAGGCCTGGGTGCCGCACCGCCCCGCCCGCCCGGAGAAATCCGAGGGCGGTATTCCGCTGCGCATGGTCACGGACTTCGCGCCCTCCGGCGACCAGCCGACGGCCATCGCCGATCTTGTCGAGGGGGCCAACGAGAATGAACGGACGCAAGTCCTGCTGGGCGTCACCGGCTCCGGCAAGACCTTCACCATGGCCAAGGTGATCGAGGAGACGCAGCGCCCGGCGGTCATTCTGGCGCCCAACAAGACGCTGGCCGCCCAGCTCTATGGCGAGTTCAGGAAGTTCTTTCCCGACAATGCGGTGGAGTATTTCGTTTCCTATTACGACTACTACCAGCCGGAAGCCTATGTGCCGCGCTCCGACACCTATATCGAGAAGGAATCCTCGATCAACGAGCAGATCGACCGCATGCGCCATGCCGCCACGCGCGCACTGCTGGAGCGCGACGACGTCATCATCGTCGCCTCGGTCTCCTGCATCTACGGTATCGGCTCGGTGGAAACCTACACCGCCATGGCCTTCCAGATGTCGGTCGGCGACCGCATCGACCAGCGCGAACTGCTCGCCGACCTCGTCGCCCAGCAATACAAGCGCCAGGACATCAATTTCGTGCGCGGCTCCTTTCGCGTGCGCGGCGACACGATCGAGATCTTCCCCGCCCACCTGGAGGACCAGGCCTGGCGCATCTCGCTGTTCGGCGACGAGATCGATTCCATCACCGAGTTCGACCCGCTGACCGGCCACAAGACCGGCGACCTGAAGACGGTGAAGATCTACGCCAACTCGCATTACGTGACGCCGAAGCCGACGCTCAACCAGGCCGTGAAGTCCATCAAGGAGGAACTCAAGTGGCGGCTGCAAGAGCTTGAAAAGGCGGGCCGGCTGCTGGAGGCCCAGCGGCTGGAGCAGCGCACGCGTTTTGACATCGAGATGCTGGAGGCGACCGGCTCCTGCCAGGGCATCGAGAACTATTCGCGCTACCTCACCGGCCGCGCGCCGGGCGAGCCGCCGCCCACGCTGTTCGAATACATTCCCGACAACGCCATCCTGTTCATCGACGAGAGCCACGTCACCGTGCCGCAGATCGGCGGCATGTACCGGGGCGACTTCCGCCGCAAGGCGACGCTGGCCGAATACGGCTTCCGCCTGCCCTCCTGCATGGACAACCGCCCGCTGCGCTTCGAGGAATGGGACGCCATGCGCCCGGCCACGGTGGCGGTATCGGCCACCCCCGGCGGCTGGGAGATGGAGGAGGCCGGCGGCGTCTTCGCCGAGCAGGTGATCCGCCCGACCGGCCTGATCGACCCGCCGGTGGAGGTGCGCTCCGCCCGCAGCCAGGTGGATGACGTGCTGGGCGAGATCCGCGCCACCGCCGCTGCCGGCTATCGCACCCTGTGCACGGTGCTGACCAAGCGCATGGCCGAGGACCTGACCGAATACCTGCACGAGCAGGGCGTGCGCGTGCGCTACATGCATTCCGACATCGACACGCTGGAGCGCATCGAGATCATCCGCGACCTGCGCCTCGGCGCCTTCGACGTGCTGGTCGGCATCAACCTGCTGCGCGAGGGCCTCGACATTCCCGAATGCGGCTTCGTGGCCATTCTCGATGCCGACAAGGAGGGCTTCCTGCGCTCCGAGACCTCGCTGATCCAGACCATCGGCCGCGCCGCGCGCAATGTCGACGGCAAGGTCATTCTCTATGCCGACAAGGTGACCGGCTCCATGCAGCGCGCCATGGACGAGACCAGCCGCCGCCGCGAGAAGCAGCTTGCCTGGAACGCCGAGCACGGCATCACGCCGGAAAGCGTCAAGTCGCACATCGCCGACATTCTCGACAGCGTCTATGAGGCCGACCACGTGCGCGCCTCCATTTCCGGGCCGGGCGGCCACGCGAAAAGCGAAGGCGCGCTCATGGGCAACAACCTGCAGGCCCATATCGAGGCGCTGGAAAAGCAGATGCGCGACGCCGCCGCCGACCTGGACTTCGAGGCCGCCGCCCGCCTGCGCGACGAGATCAAGCGGCTGAAGGCCACCGAACTGGAAATGATGGACGATCCGATGGCCCGCGACACCGGCATCGAGAACACCCGCGAGAGCCGCAAGCGCGCCGCGACCGGAAAGCGCACGCCGGAGAAGGACGCCGGCCTGTTCCGCAAGCCGACGCTGGACGAGATGACCGTGGGCCGCACGGAAGAGCCGGTCCAGAGCGTCAAGCCGGTGAAGCGCGAGCGGATCGGCGCCGGCTCCTACGAGGATGCGGGCGAGGAAAAGCGCCGCAAGCGCCGCCCCGGCAAGACCGGCCGGCCCGGACGGTGAAGGCGGCCGCCCTCGCCCTGCTGCTCATGGCCCTTCCGGTCCGGGCCGGCGAATGGACCGCGACCGAGCGCGTCGCCACCTATCCGGTGACCGGCGAAACCGGGCTGGCGCTCTACCGCTCCATCGGCGAGAACGGCCCGCGCCTCGGCCCCGGCGCCAGCGCCATCGCGCATACGAGTTTCGATCTGAAATGGCGCCGCGACTACCGCCGGCAGGGCAGCGCCTGCACGCTGCGCGGCGCCCTGCCCTTCCTCACCATCACCACCACAGTGCCGAAACCCGCAACCCCGCTGACAGGCGCGCTCGCACGCCGCTGGCAGGCGTTCATCACCGGCATAAGGGCGCATGAGGCCGTCCACGCCGCCATGATCCACGATCTCGTGCGCGCCATCGTCAGCGACACGGTGGGCACGCGCACGGAGAACGACCCCGGCTGCACGAAAATCCGCCCGCTCATCCTGCAAAAGGTGAAGGCGGCCTATGCCCGCCACCAGGCCCGCTCCCGCGCCTTCGACCGCGACGAGATGGGCCGCGGCGGCACTGTGGAAGGGCTGATCCGGGCATTGGTGGAGTGAGGGGGGGGGCTATGAGCAAACACGTGAAAGGGGCCAGCTTCTCCCTGACCGCATTCAGGTGTTAAACAGCTAAAACTGACATCAGGTCACGTTGAACACTTGGTCAGTACGACCACAAAACGACCGTGTTGTGCTGGATCGCCATATCGCTGCACCGTTCTATTTTCCTTCAATTCGCTCCAGTTCCAGAGAATCTACCTGTGGATTCGCCCATTTTTGATAAGGAACACAACCTTTCACTGTGGCGATTTATTGGGTAAAACCAGAATCGGAAAAACGATAATGAAAGCATAAGCAAATGCCTGAAAGATGGGTTGGAATTGTCGTAACGGGTGACAAGGCCATTGTGGTTGACGCCGAAGTACATGATGAGGGTCAACTCATTCTTCAAAATGACGAAACATGGAAACTGCAAGGCGGTAATCGAGCTTCCGCCTACAACGTAATCGGCCAACAGTGTCGTGACTATCTTCGCGCTAGTACCGTTTCAAAGGTGTTGGTCAAGGGTAGCGCGGTGTCGCTCGGCGGCACCAAGATTGGCCATCTTCGAAGCGCGGAACTGAGAGGCGTCATTATGGGTTCAGCGGCGTCAATTTGCAGTGTCAAGGAGTTTTCGAAGGCTGCGCTCAGCAGGAATTTCGGTGATAGGAAAGTCGACGAATACACAAAAGACGACGACTTCTGGACGACCCACTTCACCGGTAAAGACCTTAGGACGGGCAGCCGAGAGGCTGCAATCATGCTCTTGGCCGAAAGCGGTCGCAATGAATAATCACGTCGCAAATCTTAAGATAGGTCATCACAGTGGAAACGGTCACTTCGGTGATGTCCATGCCGCGGTTGATCAAGTTCATGGCGACGTTGCTGTGAAAATCATTTCTCAAAAGTATGATCAAAGCGATGCAGAATGGGATGCCGCGAAAGCCGAGTTTCTACGAGAGGCACAGCACCTAGCTGCCGCGGAACACCCAAACATCGTGCCAGTTTATCACTTAGGCGAAAGTCCGGACGGGAAAAGCATCCGCTACTGCATGAAGCTATGCGCTGGCGGCTCGCTGCAATCCCGATACGAAGCAGGCCCATTTAGCCTTTCAGATGTGCGGAAAGTGGGTACGGAAGTGTTGCTTGGGCTAGGCAATTTACACGCCCGCGGGATGATCCATCGCGATATCAAGCCGGGAAATATTCTTATAGACGAGAACGGCGTTGCGCGCCTCGGCGATTTCGGTCTTGTTACAGATGAGTTGTTGCACGGATACGCAATGGGTGCCGGATATTCCGATCATTTGGCATTCGAGTATTGGAAGCACGGAATCACGAGTCCGAAGTCAGACATCTGGGCACTCGGCATGACTCTGTATCGCTTGCTACACGGGCATGAATGGTACTCGGAATCTGAACTCCCGCGAGCGGTGATCGCAGATGGTGGTTTTCGCGACAAACTCAAGTGGCTCCCCCATATTCCGCAACGCTGGCGTCGAACAATTCGAGCCATGATGCACGACGACACGGAACTCCGCTGCCAGAATGTGGCGCAGGTGCAGGCGGCATTCGCTGGCTTGCCCACTGAACCTGATTGGGAATGTTCGGTCGGTCGCTCGCAGGTCCGTTGGCGAAGGCCAAAAGGCGGACGCATCGTTAGAGTCGAATGGAATCGCAATTCTCGCCGTCGTCACGACTGGCGAGCTTGGAGTGAACCAATCGGTACGGGACGGACGCGCCATCTCGGTGGTTCAAATGGTCTAGTTGGATCACAGGTTGCGATGAAAGCACTTGAGGCTTTCTTTCGGCTTTAAAATACTCGCTGTTTCGGCGGCAACATATATGGCCCCATATCCGTTGTCCTTACGGGCGGTTTCGCACCAAGGACTTCGATAGCGAGTTTTCGTCGGTCGCTACTACATGCGGAACAAAAGCTTTTTGCGGCTATAATTCCCTCCTGAGGAAGCCAAGTACGACCGCAGAACCTGCACACCGGTAAGCGTAGGGCTCTCATGACTGAGTTGGCATTGTGGTTGATCCTCCCGATTGACTAAGAACATACATGGAACATAAGTCAAATGCAATTGTTATGGCCGGTCACGTCAGCGTATGACCGCGCGGAGGATTCGACCTGCATTTTTTGGCTCATATCTGGTGAGCACATGTTAGAACTCAATAAAGCATTTCTCCTTTGTCGATAAATTGATGATCTATTTCTTTCTCGGACCGCAAACAATCGCTCACGCTCTTTCAAGGCAATTGTTTGAGTTGCAGAAAATGACTGGTTTCAAGACCAAATTCGTAGTTGGTCACCGACCGACTTGAGGGCGCAAAGCGGACATTCCAGTCACCCCCTCTATCCACACCCCCTCGCCCCTCGGCTACCCTTTGTCCACTGCCTTCACCGGGACGCGGGTCATGAACCGGGAAACGCGGAAGGGCAGTTGGCGGCGGAGGCGTGCGGTTGCGTCCTCCGCGTGGCTTGCAATGGGCCTTTGGCCAACGCACGGGGTTTTGGCCGCATTGTCCCGCGCGAAACCGGTTCCCGCTTTCGCTGGAAATGCTCATGCGGGCGGCCCGTCGGCGCCGGTCTCCTCCGGCCCGGCAGATGGGCACGAAGCCCCCGTTCACGGGCCTTTTCGGGGCCTGGAAGGACGGAAGGCGGAGCGGCGGCGGCAAGACATGCGACAGGTGGGTGAGGACCGTCTGGCGCAAGGCCAACGATTTGGCCTTGCCAGGGACGAACGCCCGGAGCCCAGGGCCGGAGGATCGCATGAACAAAAGCAAGTCCAGCGAAAGTGGATACCGGTTTCGCGTCCTCAATTGCGACAATTCCAAGCCACAGACACGCGAAACGGCGACCGCCTGTCGTTCCTGCCTCGCCCTTCATGCGGGCGAGCGCTCTTTTCCCTTCAACGGCCAGACGCGAAAGCGGGCGTGACGCCGGTGGCGGCTGGTTTCACCTGTGCGCCGCGAAACCGGACGGGCGCCGGCCCGCACGCCAAGGTGCAACGCCCTCCCTCCATCCGCCTTGCGGCATCAGGAGGGAGGACGCCGGGGGGCTAACGGTTGACGCGGCAGCCGCGGCGGCGCTCCTGGCGCTGGATCTGCGCCACCCGGCGCTGCTCCCAGCGCGACAGGCGCGGATTGTCGGTCCAGCAGTCATAATTGCGGAACGTTCGCCGTGCCAGGCGCGTCTTGAAGCAATAGCCGTTTTCGGCATAGATCAGGTTGCGCTCATACCACAGATCATAGCAACTCTGGGCGAAGGCGGCAGTGGGCATGGCCGCCGCGGCGGCGGCAAGTCCTGCGGCAAGGATGAACGTCTTCATGGTTTCCTCTCCATCATCTCCGGCGCTTGTGCCGGTTTCAGTATAGATTGGAACCGCGCGAAAAACCCGCCTTGCGTTAAATCAATCCTGCCGGGAAATATTTGCGCCCTGCACTTGCGGCATCCACAGCGTTTGCGCCGGGCCGACGGCCAGCACCTTGAACAGGCGGCCCATCTGCTCCGGCCCGGCCAGCCGCTCCACCGCGTCGTGGATGCGCGCCTGCTCCGCCGCCGACTTGCCCGCACCCAGCGCCCCCGCGCGCTCCAGCAGGCCGAGCGCCAGCAGGAAGTCGCCCTGCGCGCAAAGCCGCGCCGCCAGCCCCGCCGGGGCGGCCGCCCGCGCCAGCGCCGCGAAATCCACATGCGCGGTCAGGTCCGCCGCGCCGGGGTTTGCCAGCACCGGGTCCGGGCGATGGCCCTTCACCGCCTGCAACGTATTGCCGCAGGCCGGCTGCGCGTAGCCGTAATCGGGGAACAGGCCGGCCCCGCCATGGGCCGCGATGCGCGCGGCAATCGCCGCCATCAGCGCGGCGCGCTGCGGCGCCACCTCCGCGATGGCACCCTCCGGGGCGCGGGCCGCATCGGGCGGCAGCAGCGCCGGATCGGCCGGCAGGGCGCCCGCCAGGAAGGCGAGATCGCCGTCCACCGCGCCCACCATGCGCTCGCGCCACGCGCCGCCGGCCTTGACATATTGGCGGATGGGCACGGCATCGAACAATTCGTTGCCCAGCATGACGAGCGGCAGGTCCGGCAACGCCTCCACCCGGTCCACCCAGGCGGGCCGGGCCGGAGCGCCTGCCAGCCGCGCGCGCTGCACGGCGGCAAGGCGGGGGCTCGCCTCGACCAGATGCACTTGCGCCGCGCGCAGCATCGCCCCGCCATCAAGGCGGGCCAGCACGCGCAGCATGTCGGCCATCATCGTGCCGCGTCCCGGCCCGATCTCGGCGAAGACGAAGGGCGACGGGCTGCCCGCCCCCTGCCAGGCGCGATAGGCCCACACGGCCAGCAATTCGCCGAACATCTGGCTGATTTCCGGCGCGGTGGTGAAATCGCCCTCAACACCGAAGGGATCGCGCGTGGTATAGTAGCCATGCGCCGGATCGAACAGGCAGGCGGCGAAATAGTCTGCCACGCTCATCGGCCCGGTCAGCGCGATGCGCGCCAGCAGCCTGTCCTTCAGCGCGCTCACGCGGGAGCGCCCGGCTTGCGCGCCGTTGCCATGGCCCAGAGGCCGGCCAGCACCATCGGGGTGGAAAGCACCATGCCCATGGTCAGCCAGCCGGTGCCGAGCAGGAAACCGAGCTGCGCGTCCGGCTCGCGAAAGAATTCCACCACGATGCGCGCCAGCCCGTAGCCGGCGACGAAGGCACCGGCAATGAAGCGCGGCCGGCGCAGCATTCTTGCCCCCCACACCAGGATCGCCAGTAGAATGAACAGGACAAGGCCTTCCAGCGCCGCCTCGTAAAGCTGGCTGGGATGGCGCGGCACCTGAAGCGGGTCGGTGGGGAAGATCATCGCCACCGGTGCGTCCGTCGGCCGGCCCCACAGTTCGGCGTTGATGAAGTTGGCCACGCGCACCAGCCCGATGGCCGGCGGCACGCCCGCCGCCACCACGTCGAACAGGCTCCAGGTGGCGATGCCGCGGCGGCGCGCGAACAGGATCATCGCCAGCACCGTGCCGATCAGCCCGCCATGAAACGACATGCCGCCTTCCCACACGGCCAGCATGTCGAGCGGATTGGCGAGATAGCGGGCGAGGTCGTAGAACAGGATATAGCCGATCCGCCCGCCCGCCACGATGCCGATGGCCGCCCAGACGACGAGATCGTCGATATCCACCGGTGTCATCGGCGCCTTGCCATGGGCCCAAAGGCGCGGCGTCATCACCAGCCGGCGCGAATACCACCAGCCGAACAGGATGCCCACGACATAGCCGAGGCCGTACCAGCGCACGGCCAGCGGGCCGATGGAAAAGATCACCGGATCGATTTGCGGATAGGTCAGCAGGCTGAGCGGCAGGGTAAGGACGTCGGGCACGGGCGCCAGTCTCCGGAAGCGGCAGCGGGAATGCGCCACGTTTGCAATGGCACCTGCCGCAGGTCAAGGCGCGCGCGCTCTGCACTGGATGCTTGCAATCGCCGCCCGCCCGCCTTAGGTCATGCCTGTGAGACAAGAAAGGACTGTCCCATGACCACAGGCGCCGGACCGAACCGCATCCTTGACGAATTCGCCAAGCTGATGACCGATGCTGCCGGCGCCGCGCAGGGCGTGCGCCGCGAGATGGAGACGGCGATGCGCGCCCAGGCCGAACGTCTGGTGGCGTCCATGGACCTTGTCTCGCGCGAGGATTTCGAGGCGATGCGCGACATGGCGGTCAAGGCGCGCGCGGAAAACCGATCCTTGTCCGAACGCCTCGACAAGTTGGAAGCACGCCTGGCCGAACTGGAAGCCGGCAAGGCCGGCCGATAAGGTTTTCCATAATTTTTTTCGACCTGCGTCATGCAGGCCGGCGCGAGGAAAAAGCCTTTGCGCGGAATCGCTTGGCCCGCACGGCAGACAATGCGATTCAACGGCCATCCACATCTCTTCCTGCTCAACCGGCGAAAAGGGCTGGTCACGGGATTCCCTTTCAATACACTGAATCTACGACATGATTCGGAACCGCCGATCATGGCGGAAAGGCAACGGCCATCCCGGCCGTAAAGCCAGCGGGGCGCGTGATTCAAGCGTATGCGTTCGCACCAGCCAACCCGGGTGGCAGGATCCCTGCCGCCTTGCCGGAGAGGAAAGCAATGAGCCTGATCGACATGGACATGGACGATGCACGAACCGCCCATCCGGTGGATGTCATCGAACAGGTCGCCCTGCATCACGACTGGGCTTTTGAACGTTTCGCCGATGATGAACTGTCGGTCTCGGTCGCCGGCAGCTGGACCGACTATCATGTCTCCTTCTCATGGATGGAGGATTTCGAGGCCCTGCACGTCGCCTGCGCGTTTGACCTGAAGGTGCCGGAGAAGCGGGCATACGAGATCATGCGCCTGCTCTCGCTGATCAATGAACAACTGCTCTTCGGCCATTTCGACCTGTGGCAGCGCGAGGGCGCCATCATGTTCCGTCATACGCTGATCCTTCCCGGCGGTCTGGAGCCGACGGCGCTTCAGGTCCAGGCCATGCTGACGTCTGCGTTGGAATCCTGCGAAGCGTACTTCCAGTGCTTCCAGTATGTCATCTGGGCCGGGCAGACGGCCGAGGAAGCGATGCAGACCGTCAATTTCGAAACCTGTGGAACCGCCTGAAGCCATGGCAGAGCGCAAGCCGGAAATTACCTGGGCCGATTTCGAAAAAGTGGATGTGCGCGCGGGCACGATCGTCGAGGCGGAGCCTTTTCCCGAAGCGCGCAAGCCCGCGATCAAGCTACGGATCGATTTCGGCCAGGAGATCGGCATCAGGAAGAGTTCCGCCCAGATCACCCGGCACTACGCACCGGAAGAGCTTGTCGGCAAGCAGGTCATGGCCGTGGTCAATTTCCCGCCACGCCAGATCGGCAAGTTCATGTCCGAAGTGCTCACCCTCGGCTTTCCAGATGCTGACGGGGATGTCGTGCTTGCCGCCATCGACAAGCCGGTTCCCGACGGCGGCGCACTGTTCTGATCGCCCTGGAGCAATTCCGGTCTCGCTGTCCGGTCCGAATGGACGCCCTCCGGAAAGCTCACATCTAGCGGACCTGCATGTCGGCATCGTCCGCCCGTGCGGCCGAATGAACCGGTTGTGCCTTTGCCCGGCACGTTCCGAACAGGTCGAGTTTCGGGTCCCGGACATTCGTATCGACGTCGACCGCGCCAAGGACGGAATGAAAGAAATTGTCATGGCTGGCCGGAACCCCGGCCTTCGCGTCCAGGCACGCCGCATCGAGCCCGAGGTCGCGCCGGAACGGCTGCGAGAACCAGGCCAGGAAAGGCACACGTGTCTGCGTATCCGGCGCAATGAAATAGGGCGCGCCATGCAGGTAAAGTCCGTTCTCGCCCAGTGACTCGCCATGGTCGGAGGCAAAAACCAGTCCGGTCAGCAGGCGTTCCGACTGCGCCTCTTCCATCCGGATGATCTCTGCCAGGATGTGGTCGGTATAGAGGACGCTGTTGTCATAGGCGTTGCGGATTTCCTCCGCCGTACAGTCGGAGAACTGCGCCGAGCGGCATGCCGGCTTGAATGCCTCGAACTCGGCCGGATAACGCTTGTAATAGGCCGGCCCGTGGCTGCCGATCTGGTGCAGGACAATCACCGTGTTGCGTTTCGCCGCCGCCATGCGGTTCTTCAGGCGGGCGAGAAAGATGCCGTCATTGCATTCGTCATCGTCGCAGAACGCAGGGTCTTTCGAATGGGTAAGCAACTGGCTCGGCACCCGCGCAGCGATATCCTTGTCACCCGTATTGTTGTCCCACCACTCCACATCGAAACCCGCATGGCGCAACACGTCCAGCATGTTTTCATGGTCCAGTCCGCGCAGGTCGGAAAACGCGCTCCTTGGAAACATGGAAAACATGCACGGCATCGAGACGGCCGTTGCCGTGCCGCAGGTCACCGTGTCGGGAAAGTTCAGCACATCGAGCTTTGCCAGTTTCGGCGTCGTCTGGCGTTCATAGCCATCGAGTCCGAAGTCCTGTGCGCGCAGGGTCTCGCCAACGACGAGAACGAGAAACACCGGCTTGTCAGCATTGGCGAGATAGTGTCCGGGCCTGGCATCGAGTCCGACCGGCTGAACGACGATATCGCGCTTGCCCAGCGTATGTTTCACATATTTGACGATGGCATAGCTTGGGCCGATGGGGTTCAGGGAAAACACGAGATCCTTGCGCTCGCGAAAGGCGGACGAAAACGCCGCGTAATCCGAGAAGATGAGCCCGCCCGCCATGACAAGCATGACAGCGATCAGCGGGACGTTGATCGCAACGTCACGCCAGAATCGGGTCTTCTTTCGCCGCACCCAGAACAGCAATGCAACCGGCACGATTCCATACAGCAATGTGTGAAGGATGAAATCCGGCGAGATCAGGTGCTTGGCTTCGGTATGAGTCGTGGTCGCCGCATTGACGATCATGTCCTTGTCGATGATCGTCCCGAAGGCATCCATGAAATAGGACGCCACGGCCGCTCCGGTCACCAGGACGGCTGCAACCGGCTTGAACAGCCAGGGAAAGGTCAGGGAGACAAACAGCGCCGAATGGACGAGGAAAAGGCCTGCCATCAGCCTCCAGACGTCGCCGGGATGCGCCTGGAAGACATCCACGGCAACATGGTGGGCAGACAGGTTGAGAAGGACGGTGACATGGATGGCAAGGAGAAATGCCATTACCCGCGCGTTCAGAACTGGTCTTCTCATGTGGGCCTTTCCATTCGAATGCAGCGCATACTCGTCATAGACGACAAATCCGGCGCCAGCCATACGCCGTCAGAGGATGACAGAACGCTGACATTCTTGTCGCTGACTGAACGCCGTGCTATTGGGAACGCCCTCAATCGGAATTGAATGTCATGGATTTCCGGGCCGTTGTCCTGCCGATTGGCAGATATCTGGTCATCATCGCCGCTGCGATGCTCATTCCTGCCCTCGCTGACCTTGCTGCCGGGAATCCCGATTGGAAGGTCTTCGCGATTTCCGGCCTTTGCGTCGGTGGCGCGGGCGCAATGGTGGAAGCGGCCCTCTCGGGGCCGGGAACCGAACTGAAGCCGAAGGAGACCTTTCTGCTCGTCAATCTGGCCTGGTTCACCTTCTCGGCCGCCTGCGCCATTCCGCTATGGGCATCGGGCCTCGGCATTTCCTACACAGACGCATTTTTCGAAGCCGCCTCGGGCCTCACGACGACCGGATCGACGGTACTCAGCGGTCTCGACGCATTGCCGCCGGGTATCCTGCTCTGGCGTTCGCTGATGCAGTGGATCGGCGGCCTCGGCATCGTTGTCATCGGCATCTGGCTGCTGCCGGCCATGCGCATCGGCGGCCAGCAGCTGTTCTCCATCGAATCATCGGAAAAGCATGTGAAGCCCTATGGCCGGGTGGAACACTTCGTCCGGCGCATTCTCGGCCTCTACGGCGCGATGACGGTCGCCTCCGCATCACTCTATTTCGTCGCCGGCATGACCCCGTTCGAGGCTGTCAACCACGCCTTCACGACCGTGTCGACGGGCGGTTACTCCACGACCGACGCCTCTCTCGGCGGCTTCGACAGCCTCGCGATCTACTGGATCGCAATCACCTTCATGGCCCTTTCCAGCCTGCCCTTCCTCTTTCTCATCAATCTGGTTGAAAACCGGCGCAAGCTGGAACTGCAGCAGGTGACCTGGTTTTTCGCCATTGCCATGATACTCACATTGATCATTTTCGCCGTGACGCGCGCCGATACCGGCCAGGGCGATTTTGCACAGTTCACGCATGCGCTCTTCAACGTGGTTTCAGTCATCTCGACAACCGGCTACGCCACCCAGGATTATCTGCTCTGGGGCAGTTTTGCGCTGTCATTCTTCTTTCTCATTACTTTCATCGGTGGCTGCAACGGCTCAACGGCCGGCGGCTTCAAGATCTTCCGCATCATCATTCTGCTCAGCTTCATTCGCTCGCGCCTTCGCATGGCCGTGCGGCCCAATCGTATTTCGCCGGCCTATTTCGAGGGCGAGATCGTCCGGCCATCCGCGGTCGACAGCCTTCTGATCTTCTCGATCCTCTACGCGGCCACGGCCGCCCTTTTCGGGCTGGTCTATGCGGCATTCGGGCTGGACTTTGAAACCGCGCTTTCCGCATCCGTGACAGCATTGGCCAATGTCGGTCCCGGCATTGGCCCCGTCATCGGGCCGGCCGGCAATTTCGCGACGCTGCCCGATCCGGTCAAATGGCTCCTGTCACTGGAAATGATCCTTGGCCGTCTCGAAATCATTGGTGGAATTCTCATCCTGACGCCGGACTTCTGGAATGAATGATGAAATTCTGTGCAATTCTTTACCCGGACAAGAACTGTACAGAAATACGCCAGTTTTGTCTTGCCGCTGTCATAAAACCGTGCGATAGTTTGCGCCGTTCGGGCAACTTTCGGTCCGGAGAATGGCAGTGGCTTGAGACCAATCCTTCCCCGACACTGTAAGACTCTGACGCACTTCCGCCCGTGTGGGCGGGGCCGCCGGAACGGCGGTTCAACTACCAGGACTTCGGAAAGGACCAAGTCATGAGCCAGACCGGCACGGTCAAATTCTTCAACACCGAGAAGGGATACGGGTTCATCACGCCTGACGACGGCGCGAAGGACGTATTCGTTCACATTTCCGCCGTGCAGGCCTCCGGCATGCAGTCGCTGGGTGAAGGTCAGAAGGTTTCCTTCGACGTCGAGCCCGACAAGCGCGGCAAAGGCCCCAAGGCGGTCAATCTCGTCGCTGAGTAAGGCGCCCCCTTAAACAGCTTCGGACGAGACCGGACGCGGCGTTCAGGCGCCGCGTTTTTTGTTTGAACAACGCGTTCAGCCTGCGTTCAGGCAGACTTGGCAAGTATGGTCTCCAACAAGCCGCTCTTGGCCTCATGGAGAAACACCGATGATCAGCTTTGCCCGCAATGCCCTGCTCGCCGTCGCCGTCACCGCGTCCAGCCTTGCACCGCTCACTGCCGAAGCCCGCGACTGGAAGCGCGGCATCGAGCGGCACGAACGCCATCACGGCGGTGCCGGCCGTCATGATCGCCATCGCCCGGACCGGGTCGTTCGCCGCAGCCACAAGAACCGCGACGCCGCGATCGTGGCCGGCATAGCCGGGCTTGCGATCGGTGCGATGCTGGCAGACAGCTATTCACGCCGCCACGCCGTGCCTCAAGACGGACCATATTATGGCGACGGTCGCCGGGCTTCCAATCCCGATTACTTCCCGCCTGCTCCGGCCCGCAATCCCGATGTCGTCTATGCGCCGCAGAGCAGCGGTGCGGCAGAACCCTGGAGCCGCGAATGGTACCGCCATTGCGAAAATCGCTACCGCTCTTTCGACCCCGATTCAGGAACCTTCATGGGCTATGACGGCAAGCGTCATTTCTGCGTCGCCCGGTAATCCGGCAAGCGAAGACCGCCTCCCCGCCTCACGCCCCGGCCATTTCGCCGGGGCTCGTTCTTGTCAGACGAGGAAGGGATTGGTCCGCCGCTCATCGCCCAGACGTCCGCCAGGTCCATGGCCGCACAGGAAGCCCACATCATCGCCCAGCGGGAACAGCTTCTCCTTGATCGAGCGAATCAGTTGTTCGTGATTTCCGCCCGGCAGATCCGTCCGGCCGATCGAACCGCGGAAAAGAACGTCACCGACATGGGCGAAGCGGGCCTTCTCGTTGTAGAAGACCACATGTCCAGGGGCATGCCCAGGACAGTGCAGCACCTGGAACACGTGTTCGCCGAAGGACACCGTGTCGCCATCCTCAAGCCAGCGGTCCGGGGTGACATTGCGCACCGCACCATCCATGCCGAACATCCGCGCCTGCTGCTCAAGCCCCTGGAGCAGCGGCAGGTCATCGCGATGCGAGCCGACAATCTCGACGCCGAGTGTGTCCTTCAGGTCCATCGCCCCGCCGGCATGGTCGATATGGCCGTGCGTCAGCCAGATCGCCTTGATTTCAAGGCCATTCTCCCGGATCGTCTGGACGATCCGGTCCACATCGCCCCCCGGATCGACCACGACACCCTCCCTGGTCTCGCTGTCGAACAGGATGGTGCAGTTCTGCTGGAACCCGGTGACGGGAATGATGCCGGCGTTCAGTTCGCCCATGGAAAAGCCTCCTGGTAAGTCGCGAAAGGCTTAATGCATTTTGCCCTGTGGTGGAAACACCTGGCGCAGCACAAATGAAAACGGACGGCCAGGGCGGCCGTCCGTATTGGTCTTGGAGCAGGATATGCGCGGTTTACTCGGCCGCCATCGCCTTGGGCTGCACTTCAGCCATGTAGTCGTCAACGAGCGTCCGCGTGATCTCGCCGACCTCGAAACGGTAGGGGCCGACCTCCGATACAGGCGTAACTTCCGCCGCGGTGCCGGTCAGGAAGCACTGCTCGAAACCTTCCATTTCCTCGGGCATGATCACGCGCTCGACAACCTCGTAGCCGCGCGCCCTGGCAAGCCCGATGACCGTGCGCCGGGTGATGCCGTCGAGGAAACAGTCGGGTGTCGGCGTGTGAATCACGCCATCCTTGACGAAGAAGACATTGGCACCGGTCGCTTCGGCCACCTGTCCGCGCCAGTCCAGCATCAGCGCATCGGCATAGCCCTTGGCTTCCGCGGCATGCTTGGAAAGCGTGCAGATCATGTAAAGGCCGGCAGCCTTCGACCTGGATGGCGCCGTGCGCGGATCGGGCCGTCGATACTCGGCCAGATCCAGGCGAATGCCCTTGAGCCGCTGCTCCGGATTGAAATAGCTCGGCCATTGCCAGATGGCGATGGCCAGATTGATCCTGTTCGACTGTGCCGATACGCCCATCATCTCCGATCCGCGCCACGCGATCGGCCGGACATAGGCATCCTGGAAACCCTGCATGGCGAGCAATTGCCGGCAGGCCTCGTCGATCTCTTCCACCGTCCACGGGATGGTGAAGCCGAGGATGCGGCCGGATTCGTGCAGCCGCTCGGTATGCTCGGTCAGCTTGAAAATCTCGCCGCCATAGGCGCGCTCGCCTTCGAAAACGGCGCTGGCATAATGCAGGCCATGGGTCAGCACGTGGATCTTCGCATCTGCCCAGCGAACGAATTCGCCGTTCATCCAGATGTGTCCTTCAAGCTGATCGAACGGAACCGAAGCCATCGTTTGTACCCTCCCGGATTACGTGGTGACGAAGTCGCAAACGCCGGGCGGGGCCATCGGAGCGCCGGGAAATGAAGGAAGAATATTCCTGGAAAACCCGTCCGGTTTGCCTTTTCGTGCACGGTGTGGCGAAAACCTTGCCAAAAATTATCATCGGGCGTAATTTAAGTCAACATGACTGACATAATTTCCGCAACAGGGCCGGCTTCGGCTGGCGACGACCTGCAGGATCCGGTGCGCACACCGCTTGGCGGCGCGCGCGAAGGGATCGACTTCGACCTGATCGAACTCCTCTTCTTCGCCTATCGCGACTTCACCTCCGACCCGGACGCGATCCTCGCACGCCAGGGCTTCGGCCGCGCGCACCACCGCGTCGTCCACTTCGTCAATCGCATGCCCGGACTTACCGTCGCCGAATTGCTGGACGTCCTCAAGATCACCAAGCAAAGCCTGGCCCGTGTCCTCAAGCAGCTCATCGAGACGGGCCATGTGGTCCAGGAGCAGGGGCCGAAGGACCGCCGCCAGCGCGAGATCTACCCCACGGCCAAGGGCCGCGCCCTTGCCTTGGCGCTGGCGCGGCCACAGTCCCGCCGCATCTCCAAGGCACTGGAAGAGGCAGGACCGGACAACCGCGCCGCCGTGGAGGAGTTTCTGCGCGCAATGGTGGAGAAGGAACTGCGTCCGCAATACGACCGCCTTCCCAAGGCGCGATGAACCCGCCGGCCTCTCATGCCGGATGGCCAGGGAGAATGCCGATGAGCCGACCAGACGACAGCTTGACCGGGCCGTTGGCCGATGACGCACCGCACCTGCTCGTGGTCGACGACGACACCCGCATCCGCTCCCTGCTGGAGCAGTTCCTTTCGGCCGAGGGCATGCGCGTCACCACGGCGGCAACCGCCGCGCAAGCTCGCCGCAAGCTGGAGGGGCTCGACTTCGACCTGCTCGTCGTCGACGTGATGATGCCCGGAGAAAGCGGCGTTGACCTGACCCGTTCGCTGCGCCAGACAAAGGATGTTCCCATCCTCATGCTCACCGCGCTTTCGGAAACGGGAAACCGGATCAACGGGCTCGAAGCCGGTGCCGACGACTATCTGGCCAAACCCTTCGAGCCGCGCGAACTCGTGCTGCGCATCAACAATATCCTGCGCCGCGGCGCCCCGCCTCCCCAGCTCAAGCCCGAGATGATCGTCTTCGGCCCCTATGCCTTCTCCATTGCCAGGCGCGAGTTGAAGAAGGGCGGCGAGGCCATCCGCCTGACCGATCGCGAACAGGAAATCCTCTGCCTCTTCGCCGAGCGCCCGGGCGAGACCATCGCCCGCCACGAACTGACCGGCACCGGCGCCGATGTGGGGGAACGGACGGTGGACGTCCAGATCAACCGCCTGCGCCGCAAGATCGAGAAGGACCCGGCAAATCCGGTCTGGTTGCAGACGGTGCGCGGCCTCGGCTACCGCCTGTCGGTGGATTGATGCACTGCGGGACTGCCTGCATGTCGCCTTTGTGTGCTATTCGGTGATCCGGGCAGCAGCAACAGGGAACGGGCCAATCCCGAAAACGCCATGAGCGAGGAGACGGCAGGCAAGGGCAGGACGGCAGCGCGGCGCCATCCCGGGCTTGCAGCAGTGCGCGAGCGCTGGCGCCATTTCTGGCGCCAGGTTTCCCGACGCATGCCCAAGCGCCTCTACGCACGTTCCCTCATCATCGTCATCGCGCCGATGATCCTGCTGCAGTCGGTCATTGCTTTCGTCTTCATGGAACGTCACTGGCAGACCGTGACCCAACGCCTTTCCCAGGCCGTCACCCGCGACATCGCCGCCATCATCGACATGATCGAGACCTGGCCGGAGGAAGGCCATGCCGAGGCCATCCGGATCGCCCAGGAACGGCTGCAATTGAAGGCAGACCTGCTGCCGCCGGACCCGTTGCCGGCGCCGGGGCCGAAGCCCTTCTTTTCCATCCTCGACACCATCCTGTCCGAGGAGATCACGCGCCGCATCAACCGGCCGTTCTGGATCGACACGGTCGGCAATTCCAATGTCGTGGAAATCCGCATCCAGTTGGAGGACCAGGTTCTGCGTGTCTTCGCCCGCCGCAGCCAGGCCTATGCCTCCAACACCCATATCTTCCTGTTGTGGATGGTCGGCACGTCGCTCGTCCTGCTGTTTATCGCCATCCTGTTCCTGCGCAACCAGATCCGTCCGATCCAGCAACTGGCAGAGGCCGCCGAGGGCTTTGGCAAGGGGCGGCCCATGCCGGCCAACTTCCAGCCACGCGGAGCGGAGGAAGTGCGCCGCGCCGGGCTCGCCTTCATCCTCATGCGTGAGCGCATCGAGCGCCAGATCGAGCAGCGCACCGCCATGCTGAACGGTGTCAGCCACGATCTTCGCACCATTCTCACCCGGTTCAAGCTGCAACTGGCAATCGCGTCCCGCAAGATGGATGTCAGCGCCATGGAGCAGGATGTGGAAGACATGCGCTCCATGCTGGAAGGCTACATGGCCTTTGCCCGTGGCGATACGGCAGAGGATTCCGGCGAATTCGATCTGGCTCCCTTCTTCGCCAAGCTGGAAGAGGAAGCCCGGCTGCGCAAGCGCAAGCTGACCACGGAGATCAGGGGCACGCCCCTCATCACGGTAAAGCCGACGGCCTTCACGCGGCTGGTGTCGAACCTGACGGCCAACGCCTTCCGCCACGCCGGAAAGGTGGAGGTCATGGCGGTTCACGCGGCCCGCACGCTGACCATCATGGTGGACGATGACGGCCCCGGCATCCCGGCAGACCGGCGCGAGGACGTCTTCAAACCCTTCTTCCGGCTTGACGAGGCACGCAACCAGGATTCCAGCGGCACCGGACTGGGCCTGTCCATCGCGCGCGACATCGCCCGCAGTCATGGCGGCGACATCATGCTGGAAGACAGCCCGCTTGGCGGACTTCGCGCCATCGTCAAGCTGCCCGCGTGATCTCCAGCCGGCAGAACGCTATTTCTGCTGGATCGACAGAACGAAGAACATCAGTTCCAGAATGCGGACCCGCACGGCCAGATCCCGCTGGAGACCGTCGGCTCCGGATGCGGCAGTGAACCGCGCTCCCCATACCGGCATGTCCCGGGTGCCGTGACCGGCAACTTCGCCACGCCCGTCGATCACCTCCATCACCCGGATGAAGGGAAAGTCGCCGCCATTGTTCTTGGAAATCTGGGTGAGGTCCGAGGGCGCGATTTTCATGTATTGCGCCATGGGTCCGTCGCCCTTCCCTTCGGTGCCATGACATGAAGCACAGGAGAGCCGGTATTCGGTGTCGGTGATACCGAATGTCGTTTCAGCCGCTTGGGCTGCCCCCGCAAAAAGGCCCAGCCCGAGAATCGAGAAAAGCAAGGTCCGCATGACAGTTCCTCCCGTTGTCAGGAAGGAAAACGCTACACGCCCCATGCGAGGACGCGTTGATGGCCGTCAATGGGAACGGGGATCATGCGCATTTGCTGCGCGGGCGGGATCCCGTCTGGAAGGCGCGATGGCGAAAGAAGCCGGCACCGGCGCGCCTCCCCCATCAGCGGAGATGCGTCAGGTTCCGCAGAACGTCGCCTGAACCACCTCGTGCTGCTTTGGCGGATTGGCATAGGCGGACCGGTCCGGCTGCTCCTCATAGGGGCGCACCAGAACTGCGTTGAGCGCGTGAAACGGTTTGAGATCGCCTTCCAATGCAGCCGAGATGACCGCTTCGATACGATGATTGCGGGGAATGAAGGCCGGATTGGCGCGCTTCATTTCGGACTGGCGCGCCGGTTCGTCACGTGTCTCGCGCGCCAGCCGCGAGCGCCATCGCACCGCCCAGGCATCGAAGGCCGTCGGGTCGACGAAAAGCGAGCGGGCTGGTTCGTCCGTCTCTTTTCCACCGGCGCCAGGCAGGCTGGAAAGGGCACGGAAAAGGTTCGTGTGATCGGCCTGGTTCTCTGCCATGGCGGTCAACAGATCCTGCGCAAGCGCGTCATCGCCCTCTTCGCGCCGCTCCAGCCCCAGTTTGAGATGAAGCACATCCGCCATGGCCGCGTTGAACCTGTCGGCAAAGCCGTCGATCACGGCTTGCGCCCGCTCCACCGCGCGTTCCGATTCCGGTGCGATCAGCGGCAACAGCGCCGAGGCCAGTTGGGCCAGGTTCCACTGGGCAATTCCCGGCTGGTTGATGAAGGCGTACCGCCCTTGCCGGTCGATGGACGAATAGACAGTGCGCGGATGATAGGCGTCCATGAAGGCACAGGGTCCGTAGTCAATCGTCTCACCGCAGACCAGCATGTTGTCGGTGTTCATCACGCCATGAATGAAGCCGACCCGCATCCATTGCGCGACAAGCCGCGCCTGCGCGGCGCATACGGCTTCCAGCAGGGCCAGCGGGCGGTTGTCCGCCTCCAGCAGGTGCGGATAGTGCCGCTCCAGTGCATGGTCGACCAGCAGGCGCAGCGCCTCGCCATCCTGACGCACGGCGAAATACTGGAACGTGCCGACACGGACATGGCTGGAAGCCACGCGCGTGAGCACCGCGCCCGGCAACACCGTTTCCCGGATGACCGGTTCACCCGTTGTCACCGCGGCCAATGCCCGTGTCGTGGGTATGTTCAGCGCTTGCATCGCCTCGGACACGATATATTCGCGAAGGACCGGCCCCAGCCAGGCACGGCCGTCGCCGCCGCGCGAGAACGGCGTGCGCCCGGAGCCCTTGAGCTGGATGTCGCGGCGCTTTCCGTCACGCCCGATCACCTCGCCGAGGAGGATGGCACGCCCGTCGCCCAGTTGCGGCACGAAACCGCCGAACTGGTGGCCGGCATAGGCCTGCGCGATGGGCGCTGCGCCTTCCGGCACGCTGTTTCCCGCCAGCATGGCGACACCGTCGGGCGATGACAGCAGGTCCGGATCGAGGCCGAGTTCACCGGCCAGCACCCGGTTCAGGGCCAGCAGTTGCGGGGCGCCGACCGGCTCGGGATCAAGCCGGGCAAAGAAACGATCCGGCAGGCGCGCATAACTGTTGTCAAAAGCGATTGTCATGACTGCAAGATAGGGAGCCTTGCAACAGCGGAAAAGGGGATATGGACACGTTCACCGCGGCAGGGTCTTGCCCGCATTGACACCGGCCGGTTCCCTGCCCCAACATCCGGCCAGACGAAGCGGCATGCAGGACAATGATGACGATGGCAGCGAAAACGGCGCCGGTGACTGCCGCGCCCCTGCGGGAGGCTGCGAATCGCGGCATCCGCCATGGCTTCTTCACACGCTCTGGCGGCGTGTCGCGCGGCATCTATGCCGGGCTCAATGTCGGCATCGGTTCCGCCGACGATCCCGCAGCCGTTCACGAGAACCGAAGCCGCGTCGCAGCCCATTTGGGGGTCGATGCGGCCAGCCTTGTCTCCCCCCATCAGGTCCATTCGCCAGATGTCGTCACGGTCGACGCCCCCTTCACCTCCGAGCGGCCGCGGGCAGACGGCATCGTGACCGCAACGCCGGGCCTTGCAATTGCCGTCGTCACGGCCGATTGCGGCCCCGTCCTCCTCGCCGACCCGAAGGCCGGCGTCATCGGCGCGGCGCATGCCGGCTGGAAGGGCGCGCTGGGCGGCGTCCTGGAAAACACCGTCGCCGCCATGGAACGGCTCGGCGCATGCCGCGAAGCGATCGTCGCGGTTCTCGGGCCGTCGATCAGCCGGCACGCCTATGAGGTCGGTCCCGAATTTGTCGATCGCTTCACGGCAAGCGATCCGGACACTGCGCGCTGGTTCACGGCATCGCCGCGCGACGGCCACGCCATGTTCGATCTTCAGGGCTTTACGGTCGACCGGCTCTTGCGTGCCGGCGTGAACGCATCCATGACCGGCCACTGCACCTATGCAGGCGAAACGGATTTCTATTCCTATCGCCGCAAGACCCATCGTGGGGAAGCCGATTACGGCCGCCAGATGTCGGCCATCGTTCTGGAGGAAAAATCATAATGGCATTGCATTTCGATGAAGCGGAATTCGCCTCCCGCCGCGACAGGCTGGCCGTTGCCATGGCCGACCAGAAGCTGGATGCCGTCCTGCTGTTTGCGCAGGAGAGCATGTACTGGCTGACCGGCTATGACACGTTCGGCTTCTGCTTCTTCCAGTGCCTGGTGGTCAAGGCGGATGGCGAGATGGTGTTGCTCACCCGTTCCGCGGACCTGCGCCAGGCACGCCATACCTCCAATATCGAGAACATCGTCATCTGGACCGACCGCGCAGGCGCGAACCCCGCCGTCAATCTGCGCGACCTGCTCAATGACCTCGATCTGCTCGGCTGTCGCATCGGCGTGGAATTTGATACGCACGGCCTGACGGCGCACAGCGGAAGGCAACTCGATGAACAGTTGCAGACCTTCGGCAGCATTGTCGATGCCTCCGGCCTTGTCTCGGGGCTTCGCCTCATCAAGAGCCCGGCCGAGATCGAGAAGGTGCGCAAGGCCGCCGCACTGGCCGACGACGCCCTCGATGCGGGGCTCAAGCTGATCGGGCGCGGTGCCGATGAAGGCAAGATCCTGGCTGCCATGCAGGGCGCCGTGTTCGAGGGTGGTGGCGACTACCCGGCCAACGAATTCATCATCGGCTCCGGCGAGGACGCGCTTCTTTGCCGCTACAAGTCCGGCCGCCGCAAACTCGCCGCCAATGACCAGCTCACTCTCGAATGGGCTGGCGTCTACAATCGCTATCACGCCGCGATGATGGAGACCGTTCTCACCGGCAAGGTGTCGAAACGCCACCGCGAACTGTTCGAGGCGGCGCAGGCCGCCCTTGCCGCCGTGGAAAACGCCATGGTTCCAGGAAACACATTCGGCGACGTTTTCGATGCCCACGCCCGCGCCATGGAGGCGCATGGGCTGACCAAGCACCGGCTCAACGCCTGCGGATACTCCCTGGGCGCCCGCTACACGCCGTCCTGGATGGAGCGCCAGATGTTCTACACCGGCAATCCCGAACCGGTCGCGCCGGACCAGACCCTCTTTGCCCACATGATCATCATGGATTCCGAAACCGGCACCGCCATGTGTCTCGGCCGCACCTATCTGACCACTGCGGGCGCGCCCGAATGCCTGTCGCGCCACACGCCGGACTTGATCGTTCGCTAGGGCTGATGCAACAACAACGGGTATGAACAAGGGAATCGGGAGAGGCCAGACATGGGGATGACGCGCCGGATAGCAGTCGCGTGTGTCTCAGCCCTGTTGCTGGCCGGCTGCACGGCCCAGGATACGCTGGCCCCGGAAAACCAGTCCGCGGCGGGCACGCCTTCGCTCACGCCGCCGCGCACCGGTCCCCTGACCCCCGGGGAACCGGGTCTCGGCAATGCCCGTGTTCGCTTCGCTCCCATCGTCGGCTCCACGGTCGAGGCGGTCACGCCCATGTCGCGGCGCATTTCCGTGCGGGCAAGGGAAGCCGGCATGGTGATCGTGCCCGCGGACGACCCCGCCCAGACCCATCTGGTCAAGGGATATTTCTCCGCCCTTGCCGATGCCGGTCAGACAACCGTGATCTTCGTCTGGGATATCCTCGACAGCGCAGGCGACCGGCTTCACCGGATCCAGGGCCAGGAGGTTGCCCCTGATGCCGCCGATCCGGAAGACCCCTGGCGCTCGGTTCCGGTGGAAACGATGGAACGCATAGGCGACCGGATGATGAGCGAGCTCACTGCCTGGCTGGCCGCCCATCCGGCATGACGGTCCCGCGGCAACGGCGCCGGCGGCCCCGTCATCGGCGAGCCAGGGGCGAGCCTTGTTAACGTTTTTTGTGGTTCCAGGCGCGAATTCCCCGCTCAAGCCTTGCATTGCAGCGCAACGTGGCTAAAAGGCCGGACATCGCCGATCGTCCCAGGGGCCAGCCATGAAATTGTTCGCCGGCAATTCAAACCGCGTACTTGCCGAAGCTGTGGCACGTTATCTCAACATTCCGCTTGGCAAGGCCTCCGTTCGCCGGTTTGCGGACCAGGAAATCTTCGTCGAGATCAACGAAAACGTCCGCGGCGAGGACGTCTTCGTCCTGCAGTCGACATCCTACCCGGCAAACGATCACCTGATGGAACTCCTCATCATGATCGACGCGCTGCGCCGTTCCTCCGCACGCCGCATCACCGCCGTGATCCCCTATTTCGGTTACGCCCGCCAGGACCGCAAGCCGGCGGCCCGCACGCCGATTTCCGCCAAGCTCGTTGCCAACCTGATCACCGAGGCCGGCGCCAACCGCGTGCTGACGCTCGACCTCCACGCCGGGCAGATCCAGGGTTTCTTCGACATTCCGACAGACAACCTCTACGCCGTTCCGGTGCTGGCGCGCGACGTGAAGGCCCATTACGACATTTCCAACCTGATGGTGGTCTCGCCCGATGTCGGTGGCGTGGTACGCGCCCGCGCGCTGGGCAAACGGCTCGATGCGCTTCTGGCCATTGTCGACAAGCGCCGCGAGCGCCCCGGCGAATCCGAAGTGATGAACGTCATCGGTGACGTCTCCGGCAAGGATTGCATCCTGATCGACGACATCATCGATTCCGGCGGCACGCTGTGCAATGCCGCCGATGCCCTGCTCAACAAGGGCGCCTCTTCGGTCACCGCCTACATTACCCACGGCGTTCTCTCCGGCGGCGCGGTCAATCGCATCACCTCCTCGAAGCTGAAGGAACTGGTGATCACCGATTCCATCCAGCCGACGGCTGCCGTGGAGGCGGCACCCAACATTCGCGTCATCTCGATCGCCGACCTGATGGGCGAGGCCATCTCGCGCACCGCGTCCGAACAGTCGGTCTCCTCGCTCTTCGACTGACGCGGCGCCGTGACCCGGCAAGCCGCGCCGTCAATCCGTTTTGTTCCGCTGCCGGACGCCGATCCCGCCGAGATATTTGCCCACATGCGCGATCCGCGCATACGTCGTCATTTGCCGCTTCTTTCAGGCGAATGGACCCCGCAGGCAAACCGCCGGTTCATGGAATCGAAACGCCGGCGCTGGATGGAGGATGGGCTCGGCCACTGGGCCATCCATGTCAACGATACCTATGCCGGTTGGGGTGGCTTCGAGAGGGAAGGCGGGGTCTGGGACTACGGTCTCGTGCTGAAACCGGACTTCTATGGCCTTGGCCGCCGTATCACCCGGGAAGCCCTGGCCTTCGCGCGCAGCCGCCCGGACATGACCGTTGTGACCTTCCTGCTGGCGCCGTCGCGGCGCAGCCTGCGCGCAATGGAGAGGCTCGGCGCGCGCGCCGACGGCGAGACGATGCATGCCGGGACACGCTTCATCCGCTTCCGGCTGGACCTTGCATGAGGTAACGGAAAAGGGCGGCCCGGCCGGACCGCCCTCTCAAGCCTCGGGAGGACAAGGCTCGCCGTTACATGCCGTTGATGGGCGCAACCACCGGGCTGTCGCCGATCATCACGGGCGTATCCACATCCGTGGACCCGGGCCCGAAATCGTAGGTCAGGTTGTCATTGGTCTCATAGTGCAGCATGACCGTCGGGTTCGGCCCCACTTCGCCGGTCAGGTCGATGGAAAGCGCTTCGGTTTCACCCGGATCGACCTTGATATGGCCAAGCGATGCTGGCGGCGCCCCGGCGCCATCGTCATGCACGACCACGTAACCTGTCCGGTTGATCTCGACACCGACGCCCGTCACGCGGTTGCCCTCGACCTTGGCATTGGCCGTGTCGAGTTTCGGCGCATAATCCGGATCGGACTGGGCGGCGGCCGGAGCGGCATAGAGCAGCGCAATGGCGGCAGCGGAACAAAGCATCTTCATCATTGTGAACACCTTTCATTGCTGTGAGTTCTCGGGAAGACGCGCAATCGCGATTACCGGACGCGTCACACGCATTCGCTGGCCCAACGGCTTTTCTCCGGCGATGTTCCTGAAAAAGGCGAAGGCTTGCTTTTACCGGTACGTTCGGCTATAGGCGCCCGGTCCGCGCAGACACCCTTGGAGGCAACGCGGACGTCGCGGTTTCCGCCCACGGCTGGCCAGTTCACTTCCGCAAATGCCGGAAGACGGGCCCGTCGCGGCGAACGCGGCACGTCTTGGCGGCGGTTCATCGCGGGCAAGGCGCTCCAGAAAACACGAAAAGGACCAGCCATGAGCCACGAAACCTATGAGCTCACGGCCGTCAAGCGCGATCGGGCAGGTAAGGGGTCCTCCCGGGCATTGCGGCGCAACGGCCAGATTCCCGCCGTCATCTACGGCGACAAGAAAGCCCCCGTTTCCATCGCCCTTCCCTACAAGGAAGTGCATCTGAAGATTCACGCTGGCGGTTTCATGACCACCATCGCCACGATCAACGTCGATGGCGAGAAGATCCAGGTACTCCCGAAGGATTACCAGATGGATCCGGTGCGCGGCTTCACCACGCATGTCGATTTCCTGCGCGTTTCGCGCAACACGATGGTCACCGTGGAAGTCCCGGTTCACTTCCTCAATGATGAAGCGGCTCCCGGCATCAAGCGCGGCGGCGTGCTCAATGTCGTGCGCCACGAAGTCGAGGTGGAATGCCCGGCCAACGCCATTCCGGATGCGCTCGAGATCGACCTTACCGGCCTGGATATCGGCGATTCGGTTCACATTTCGGCGGTCAAGCTGCCCAAGGGCGTGACCCCGACCATCACCGATCGCGACTTCACCATCGCCACCATCGCCGCGCCTGCCGCCCTCAGGTCCGAGGAAGGTGAGGAGGCCGAAGAGGCCGCAGCCGAAGAAGCCGGAAACGGCGAAGAGGAATAAACCGGATCCTGACCGATCCGGTCCAGCCCGGGAGGCCGGACCATGCTCATACTCGCTGGTCTCGGCAATCCGGGTGCGAAATACGCGAACAACCGGCACAATGCCGGCTTCATGGCGGCGGACGCGATTGCCCGCCGCCATTCATTTTCCCCATGGACCCGGAAGTTCAAGGCCGAGATTTGCGAAGGCATGCTCGGTGGCGAAAAGGTGCTGCTGATCAAGCCGCAGACCTTCATGAACCTGTCGGGTCAGGCTGTCGGCGAGGCCATGCGCTTCTACAAGCTTGCCCCGGCTGACGTCACGGTCCTCTACGATGAACTTGATCTGGCGCCGGGCAAGGTCCGTGTGAAGACCGGTGGCGGAACCGGCGGCCATAACGGCATCAAGTCCATGGATGCCCATTGCGGCAAGGACTACCGGCGGGTTCGCATCGGCATCGGCCATCCGGGCGACAAGAACCTGGTACACAACTGGGTGCTCGGCGATTTCGCCAAGGCGGACAATGAATGGCTTGAACCTTTGCTGGACGCCATTGCAGATGCCGCGCCCCTGCTCGCCAAGGGAGACGATGCCGGCTTCATGAATCGCGTGGCGGTGCTGACACGGCCTCCGAAAGCCGATGGCGGCAAGGGCGCCGACACCGCCGCGCCCAGCGCCCCTTCGCAGAAGAAGCAGGCAAAGGGCCAGAGCCACATCCGCCAGGCCCGGTCATCAAAACCGCAGGTCAAGATACCGGAAAGCGGCCCGATGGCGGATATGCTCAGGAAACTGCTCGGCCGGGATTGAAGGCAGGCACCTGGCCCGGCATCGAGGGTCCTGACCGTCTTCGGTTACGGATCGGACAGGTCTTTCCGTGCTTTCGGGCGGCGGCCATGGCCGCAGACATCCCCTGCCCTTGACCTTTGGCTGCTCGTCCCGCATAGCCTTGCGAAAATTCAGACACGATCCGGCAGGCACTCCCCATGGGCTTCAAATGCGGCATTGTCGGGCTTCCCAATGTGGGCAAGTCCACCCTTTTCAACGCGCTGACCAAGACGGCAGCGGCGCAGGCGGCGAATTATCCCTTCTGCACCATCGAACCGAACACGGGCGAAGTGGCGGTCCCGGACCCCCGGCTCTACGAGATCGCGAAAATCGCCGGCTCGAAGGAAATCATTCCCACCCGCATCGCCTTCGTCGACATTGCCGGCCTTGTGCGCGGTGCATCGAAAGGGGAAGGCCTCGGCAACCAGTTCCTGGCCAATATCCGCGAGGTGGACGCCATCGTCCACGTGCTGCGTTGCTTCGAGGATGACGATATCACCCATGTGGAAGGCCGGATCGACCCGGTCGCCGATGCCGAGACGGTCGAAACGGAACTGATGCTGTCCGACCTGGAGAGCCTGGAGCGACGGATCGTCAACATCCGCAAGCGTGCCCAGGCCCGGGACAAGGAATCGCTCGCCGTCCTGCCAGTCATGGAAAAGGCACTGACCCTGCTTCAGGACGGCAAGCCCGTTCGCCTGTTGCGCACTGAACTCGACGCCGAGGAGATGAAAGTGCTGGAGGGGCTCAACCTGCTCACCTCGCATCCTGTCCTCTATGTCTGCAACGTGTCGGAGGAGGAAGCGGCCACCGGCAACGCTCATACGAAGGCGGTGGAGGCCATGGCAGCCGCCCAGGGCGCTTCCGTCGTGGTCATATCCGCGGCGATCGAGGCGGAAGTCGCGCAGCTTCCCGACGAGGAGGCTCGCGAATATCTCGATGCGATGGGGCTGGAAGAACCTGGCCTCGACCGCCTGATCCGCGCCGGCTATGACCTGCTGCACCTCATCACCTACTTTACGGTGGGTCCGAAGGAGGCCCGCGCCTGGACCGTGGAGCGCGGCGCGAAGGCACCGGCAGCGGCCGGTGTCATCCATACCGATTTCGAGCGGGGCTTCATCCGGGCCAACACCATCGCCTATCCGGATTTCGTGAGCCTTGGCGGCGAACAGGCGGCCAAGGAGGCGGGCAAGGCCCGTGACGAAGGCAAGGAATATGTCGTCCAGGACGGCGACATCATGCACTTCCGCTTCAACACCTGAGCGGCGCTGAGATCAGCCCTGCTCAAGCAGTGCGCGCCGCGCATTGGAGAAGAACTGCCGGCGCGCCAGGACCGCAATGACGAACGACGTCGATGCCAGCAGGGCTGACGGTCCGGCAAACCAGCCCAGATAGGCGAGCGCCATGAAAAGCCCGCGCTGGCCGGCGGTGAAGTGGCGGCTGGCAAGAATGTTCATCTCGCCGGCCCTCAGCGCCTGCTTGCGCCGCGTTTCGCTGTCGGCTTCGCCCGGTTGCTGCACCCCGCCCACGAGAATGGAGCAATAGTTGAACAGCCGGTAGGACCAGCCGAATTTGAAGAAGGCATAGACATAGATCAGCGTCAGGCCGACCAGCTTGAGCTCGAACAGCGATCGGCTGATCGCGCCGACCAGTGGCAGATCCTGAAACAGGCGCAGCGCCTGTTCCGTCGCGCCCATGGCGGCAAAGCAGCCACCGATCGCCAGCATGGCCACCGTGCCAAAATAGGCCGCGCCCTGCTGCAGCCCGCCCAGGATCGCGGTATCCACCATGCGCATGTCGCGGCCGGCCATTACAAGCATCCATTCCCGCCTGCGATGGGCCATCAGGCCGGACAGGCAGCGGTATTTCAGCCGTGTATGATCAACCACGAGTTCGAAGGCCAGCCACGCACCGATGAAGGCGCTGAGCGCTGCCATGTCGGCAGCGGAAATGACCTGCAACAATCCGCCCATGCGTGGCGCCTTCCTTGCCTGTGCCTGGCCCTTCTTAACGCGCCGGCACCCGCCCCGCCACCACTCTCTCCGGTCCGAACCTTCCTGCCGGGCGGTCACTTCTCGCAGTTGGGACGTGTAGCACATCACGGCTTGATGCAGGCAGTGCCTCGGCTTGCGGAACCGCCTGCATGTCCGGCCCGGTCAGTTTCGCGGATTGCCGCGACAGGAGAACTGAATAACCGATACAGCGGATGCGGAAATTCGTGACCGGTCTTTTTTCATGTGGATCGGCGAAGGCTGCGCGGAATGCCAGGCGCAGATCCATTGGCACAAGGCAGCGGTAGCCGTGCGTCTGCAGGCCGCTCCCGTGGTCGGCACCATCCCGGCCGCGCCAAAGGCTGCCAGAGGCCCGGCCAGGGCAACCGGCACGTCGCGACGGGCGAGCAAGGCCCTGGCGTGACCAACCCATCCGCATGCCCGGTCCCGATGTGACAAGGAACCGGGAACGCGCCAGGGCGAGTCTCGATCATGTGACAGCGATGGCGATGCCGGCGAACCGGTAGCGCGGTATTCTGCCCTGGGTCAGGCCTTCTTGACGCCGCAGGTGTTGATCCCGAGCAGGCTGTAGGGCGGACACCAGCCCAGCACAGCCGTTGCGAGAAGGACAATGCCGACGATGAGCGCGACCCACTGCCACACACCTGTCGCCGTGCCCATGAAGTAAAGGGCAAGGAGAACGACGCCGGCAATGGCGCGGATCGCACGATCCGCCGTACCCATATTGGTCTTGAACATGAGAAACTCCCTTATAGTGCCTTCATCAGCCGATCCGGTTCGTCCGGACAGCAAGACTGCCAAAGCATGATGCCCCTTCTCGTCTGCAATTTCTGTGACAAGGTCACCGAACTGCGCCGCAGGGGATCACTCCTGCCCGGCAAGTGCCTGGAGGGCAGGGACATCGGATAGCCGGATCGCGCCGCGATCAAGCTCCACGAGGCCGCGCATGCGCAACGCTTCCAACCGCCGCGACACGACCTCGCGTGCAGACCCGATCGCAGTTGCAAGCGCTTGGTGGGTGAGGCGAACCAGCCCTTGCGCATCGGCCCGCTCCAGCAGCAGACGCGCCAGCCGCTGCTCCACCTTCACGAAGGCAACCTGCTCAAGAAGCCGTGTCACATCATTCAACCGGCTCGCGAACGAGCGGAAGACGAATGTCCTGAAATCCGCTGATTGATCCATCAGTGCGAGAAAATCGCCACGGGGCAACACGCTGATGGCCACCTGCGTTTCCGCGATCCCCTCGCCCGTATAGGCCTCGCCGCCAAGCAGGCCGAGCGTGGTCTGTATGCAGGTCTGGCCACGTTCGACCGTGTAGAGAAGGATGTCCCGTCCTGTCCGGCCGGTGAGATAGACGCCGACACGCCCTTCATGCACGAGAACGAAACCGCCTGCCTCGGCGCCCGGCCGGAACAGGACAGTGCCCGGCACCAGGCGGGTCACGGGAAGGCGCGCGAGGCGCGATCGCACGGATGGATCAAGAAGGCTGTCTGCTGCGTCCATGGTTCCGGTTCACGCTGGCATGAAGGACTTGCGCGATGCTATCGCACCGCTATTGTGCGCGTCCATTGCATATCGGAACGCATTGATGACTGACACGCTGCTTGCCTATGAGGACTTCCATCCCGGCATGGAACTCCAGCTCGGAACCTATCCCGTATCCATCGAAGAGATCCGCGAATTCGCCAGCCGCTACGATCCTCAGCCCATGCATCTGGACGAGGAAGCGGCGGCAGCCGGAGTGCTTGGTGGCTTGTCCGCTTCAGGCTGGCACACGGTCTCCATCGCCATGCGCCTCATGTGCGACGGCTTCATCCTGAAGTCCACGTCGCAAGGCGCGCCAGGCGTGGACTACCTGAACTGGAAACGTCCCGTGATGGCCGGGGACGTCCTGAGCGGCAGGTCCATCATCCTGTCAAAACGCCGTTCCGCGTCCAGGCCGGCGCTGGGCTTCGTCCAGGTCAAGAGCGAGTTCTACAATCAGCGCGGCGAACTGGTTTGCGAGATGGAAAATGCCGGCATCATGGGTCTGCGCGAACCGGAAAAGGAAGAATGATGACGCTTGAGGAAAAACTGGCGCTGGGCAGCGTGCAGCAACTCGGGTCGCATACCTTCACGGCAGACGAGATCATCGATTTCGCAAGCCGATACGATCCCCAGCGCTTTCACCTGAGCGAGGCGGAAGCCGCAAAGACCCACTTCGGACGCCTGTGCGCCTCCGGCTGGCATACGGCGGCGATCTGGATGAGCCGGAACGTGGCGACCGACCAGGTCCTGACGCAGACCCTCCGCGCCCGCGGTGAGACGCCGGTCGAATTCGGACCCGCACTCGGCCTGAAGAACGTGCGCTGGACGGCCCCGGTCTTTGCCGGCGACACCGTTTCCTTCACCCGCGCCTTCCTGAACCTGCGACCGCTCGACAAGCGTCCCGGCTGGTTCCTCGCCGCCAAGCACTGCGAGGCCCATAACGGTGAAGGAAAAAAGGTGATGGAGTTCGACAGCGCGCAGATGGTGCGGGACGGAAAGGCCTGACGACCGGCACACCGCCAACCGCCGGCGCGCCATGTGCCGGCGGACGACCGGTTCTCAATGCCCTCGAACTCGATCAGCGTCCGGACCGTGACGCCCAGGTTTTCGATTTTCCTGCGTCCGCCAAGTTCCGGCAGGTCGATGACGAAACAGGCTGAAACCACCTCTGCCCCCATCTGCTGCAACAGTTTCACCGCGCCCTCGGCCGTTCCGCCCGTGGCGATCAGATCGTCCACAAGGATGACCTTCTGGCCCGGCAGAACAGCATCCTTGTGCATCTCCATTTCATCGACGCCATATTCCAGACTGTAGGCGATCGATACCGTCTCGTGCGGCAGCTTCCCCTTCTTGCGGATGGGAACGAACCCGGACGACAACTGGTGCGCCATGGCACCGCCCAGGATGAAGCCGCGCGCCTCGATCCCGGCAACATGGTCGATCTTCGAGCCCGCCCATGGATGAACCAGTTCATCGACCGACCGCCGGAAAGCGCGCGCATCGCCAAGCAGTGTCGTGATGTCGCGAAACACGATGCCGGGCTTGGGATAGTCATGGATGGCGCGGATGGAAGCGCGGAGCGTATCTGATAGCGAACGGTTCATGGTGGACCCTTGATCTCGGACCAAACAGCCGACTCGATGACGGCACCTGCCTTTTTTGGCCTGACTGCCGTGAAAAGAAAAGGGCGCCGAAACAGGCGCCCTCCCCGAGGTCATTCGCCAAGGCGAACGCATCAATGATCGATCTTCGACCATACCTTGCGCTTGGTCAGGTAGAGCAGACCACCGAACACCAGCAGGAAGATCATGACGCGGAAGCCGGTCTTCTTGCGGTCTTCCAGCTTGGGCTCTGCGGCCCACATCATGAAGGCCGCGATATCCTTGGAATACTGGTCCAGCGTTTCCGGCGAACCGTCATCGTAAGTCACATAGCCGTCATCGATGGGCTGCGCCATTGCCAGCGACTTGCCGGCGATGAAGTATGGATTGTAGTAGGTGCCTTCCGCGATTTCCATGCCTTCCGGCGGCTCTTCGTTGTAGCCGGTAAGCAGCGCATGAATGTAATCGGGCCCCTGCTCCTGATACATGGTGAACACGTCGAAGACGAAATTCGGGAAACCGCGCTCCACCGCCCGCGCCTTGGCGAGCAGCGAAAAGTCCGGCGGAGCGGCACCGTTGTTCGCTGCCGCGGCTGCCTCGACATTGGGGAACGGCGACGGGAAGTAGTCCGAAGGTATCGCCGCACGGGTGAACATCTCGCCATCGCCGTTCGGGCCGTCCTCGACCTCGTATTCAGCGGCGAAGGACTTCACCTGCTCTTCCGAATAGCCCAGTTCCTCGAGATCGCGGAAAGCGACCCGCTTGAGCGAGTGACAGGCGGCGCAGACTTCCTTGTAGATCTTCAGGCCACGCTGAAGCTGCCCCTTGTCGTAGTGTCCGAACGGCCCGGCAAAGGACCAGTCCATGTATTCCGGTTTCTTGATCGGAAAATGGGTCGGTTCGGCAGCGGAGTGACCGCCGCCTTCTGCACCGAGGGCACCGGTGGCCAGTGCAAGGCCCAGTCCGAGAGCCGCGAAACCCTTGAGGATCGTTTTCATCATTCAGTCCTTTTCAAGCCTTGCGTCTCAGCCCTTGGTTTCCGGGGCCGCGGTCGCGCCGGCAGGCTGGGCATGCGCCCCACCCTTGTTCTTTTGCAGCACGGCCTCGGTGATGGAATTCGGCAACCGCTTCGGCGTCTCGATCAGGCCGAGCACCGGCAGGATGACCAGGAAGAAGGCGAAGTAGTAGAGCGTGGCGACCTGCGCCATGGTCACATAGGTGCCTTCAGCCGGGCGCGACCCGAGCCAGCCGAGGAAGACCGTGTCGATGACAAAAAGCCAGAAGAACAGCTTGTACCAGGGGCGGTAGACGGCCGAGCGAACCTTGGACGTATCCAGCCACGGCAGGACGAAAAGCACCGCGATCGAGCCGAACATGGCCAGCACGCCGCCAAGCTTGGAATCGATCGGTCCGATGTTGAACGTGATCGCGCGAAGGATGGCGTAGAACGGCAGGAAGTACCACTCCGGCACGATGTGTGCCGGTGTCTTCAGCGGATCGGCAACGATGTAGTTGTCCGGATGGCCGAGGAAGTTCGGCATGTAGAACACGAAATAGGCAAAGACCGCCAGGAAGGCGACCATCGCGAACGCGTCCTTGATCGTCGCGTAGGGCGTGAACGGGACCGTGTCGGTCTTGTGCTTCACCTCGATACCCGTCGGATTGGTCTGGCCGGTGACATGCAGCGCCCAGACATGCAGGATCACCACGCCCACCAGCATGAAGGGCAGCAGGTAGTGCAGCGAGAAGAAGCGGTTGAGCGTCGGGTTGTCCACCGCGAAGCCGCCGAGAAGGAACTGCTGGATCGGCTCGCCGATGACCGGGAAGGCGGTGAAGAAGCCGGTGATGACCGTTGCGCCCCAGAAGGACATCTGGCCCCAGGGCAGAACATAGCCCATGAAGGCAGTGGCCATCATCAGGAAGAAGATCAGGACGCCGAGGATCCACAGCAGTTCGCGCGGCGCCTTGTAGGAGCCGTAATAGAGCCCGCGATAGATGTGGATATAGACAGCCACGAAGAAGAAGGACGCGCCATTGGCGTGCATGTAGCGCAGCAGCCAGCCCGAATTGACGTCACGCATGATCTTCTCGACCGACGAGAAGGCAAGCGAAGTGTCGGCTGCGTAGTGCATGGCCAGCACCACACCGGTCAAAATCTGCACGACCAGCATGATCGCCAGAATTCCGCCAAATGTGTAGGCATAATTGAGATTGCGCGGAACCGGGAAGGCGACGAAGGAATCATAGGCGAGCCGCGGCAGCGGCATGCGCGCATCGATCCACTTCTCGATACCGGTTTTCGGTGTGTAGCTGGAATGTCCGCTCATTGGTCTTGTGTCCCTGTCCCTTACCCGATGCGGATCGTCGTATCGGAAATGAATGCATACTCGGGGATATGCAGGTTTTCCGGTGCCGGGCCTTTGCGAATGCGGCCGGCCGTATCGTAATGCGAGCCGTGGCACGGGCAGAACCAGCCACCGAAATCACCCGCCTGGCCAAGCGGCACGCAACCCAGATGGGTGCATGAGCCGATCATGACGATCCAGTTTTCCTTGCCTTCCCCGGCAGAGCGCGCAACGTCGGTTGCCTCTGCGTCACCGGCCAGGTTCGCATTGCGCGCGACCGGATCCTTGAGATCGGCCAGCGGCGTCGCAGTGGCTTCCTCGATCTCCTGTTCCGTACGGTTGCGGATGAAGATCGGTTTGCCGCGCCACTTCGCCGTCAGCGACATGCCCGGCTCAAGCGCCGAGACGTCGACCTCGATGGAGGCCAGCGCCAGCGTCGAGGCATCCGGACGCATCTGGTCAATGAATGGCCACACGGCAAATGCCGTGCCGACGACGCCGGCCATGCCGGTCGCGATGTAAAGAAAATCCCGGCGATTGTGCTCGGAAACTTCATTTGCGCTCATAGGTCTGGCTCCTTGTGCCTGATCGATGCCGGCTGCCCCCGTTTCGGCTCATCATGCCCGAGCCGGGAATGACGGAGCGGCCAGACGGAATCCCCCTGCATTTGGCGAAAGCTTCTATTGAGGATGCCAGCCCTTGTCCAGACTGGAGAAAGGTAGAACGGCCATTTGTCGCGGCTTTTCACGAGAAGCTTGACAAGCGGGGCCTTCAGGACGCCCCGAGCCGGACGAGCACCTCCTTGGGAATATCCATTTCACGGATTATGATGTCGTGGCGGCGCAGGCCGATGAGTTCCCGCTGGATGAAATAGGCATGCACGGCCCGCGCCGCGTCCTTCAGCCGGTCCGGGCGCGCAGGGTCGTTTCTCTTGGCATGGCGCAGCGCCGCGAGCGCCGCCTCGGCTTTCCGGCCTGCCATTCCAAGGGAAACCGCCATGTCGGCGGCGGCCTCATAGTGAAAGGCCGCAGCGAGCGGATCGTCCCTCATGGGATCGGATTTCGAAGGCGGTCTGACTGCCATGGCTGAAATCTAGGCAGTTTCCTTCATCTTTTCCACCAGCGCGCCATAGATCGCCTTCACCCTCTGCCGCGCGACGGGCGACAGGGCGGCATAGTTGCGCAGGCCCGGCGCGGAGTTCACTTCGATGACGCTATACGCATTGGCGGGAGCGCAAATATCCGCCGCCATGATATCCACACCGGCAAAAGCCAGGCCACAGGCGCGCGCGGCCCGTGCCGCAAGTTCCAGGAAATCGCGATGGACAAGCCCGGAAACATCCGCGGACTGCCCTCCCGTGGAAAGGTTGGCATTGGGCATCAGCACGACGCGCTGACCCGCCGCCGGCACGGATGCCGGCTCCAGCCCCTGAGCAGCCAGTTCAGCGGCGATACGCGGATCGTCGGGTGCCAGGCCTGCCGGCCGGTTCGCCTGCCTGAAGGTTTCCAGCGCATGGCCAACGAGATCAGCCACCGATGAAATTCCGTCCCCCGTCACCGTGAAAGGCGCGCGCTCATAGGCCGCCATGACACAGCCGTCGAGCACCACCAGCCGGTAGTCGCGCCCCGTCGCGGGCACTTGCAGCAACGCCTTGTCGGCGCCCTCGAAAATGTCACGGATGCCCTCGAACAGGCGCTCCACCGATGTCACCTTCATCACCCCCTTGCCCGCCGTCCCCTCGTTCGGCTTCAGGAACAGCGGAAAGCCATGGCGGGAGGCAAAGGCGAGCGCCGGCTCGGCGAAGGCGAGACCGGAGGCCATCGCCTTGCTCTTCAGAGCCAGTTCGGCCCGGTAGCGCGGACTGAAAAGAAGGACGCCTTCGGGCGTGGAAATGCCCTCTCCTGCCAGCAATTGCGCGCTGTAAGCCTTGTCGCGGGCAAGCTGGCTGGCGCCCTGGCCGTTGATGTCGAAGGCCGTGCCCATGAAGAAGGCGCGGTGTCCGCCCGGATACGCGATGGCACCGGAATAGCCATAACGCCGGTCGCCATGGAGAACATAGCCGCGTTCGGCGCAGATTTCCTGCAGGATGGAATAGACGAAATGGCCGCGCGCGCTGCCGGCGTCCAGCGGTTGGAAAGTCATGTCCCGTGCTCCGTTCCCTATTCCGCCGCCTCGCTTCGCCGCGCACCATCGGCAAGGAAGCCGCCCGACTGGCGCATCCACAGCCTTGCATAGAGCCCGCCGGCGTCGACCAGTTCGTCATGCGTTCCGGTCTCGACGATCCGGCCCTTGTCCACCACGATCAGCCTGTCCATGGCGGCGATGGTGGAAAGCCGGTGCGCGATGGCAATCACCGTCTTGCCCTCCATCAAGTCGGCCAGCTTGTCCTGGATCGCCGCCTCGATTTCCGAATCCAGCGCCGAGGTGGCCTCATCGAGGATCAGCACCGGCGCGTCCTTCAGCATCATCCGGGCAATGGCGATGCGCTGGCGCTGGCCGCCGGAGAGTTTCACGCCGCGCTCGCCCACATGCGCGTCATAGCCCTTGCGGCCCTTCATGTCGCTGACGGTCTGGATGAAGTCATGCGCGGCCGCCCGCCTTGCCGCCGCCTCGATCTGTTCGGGCGTCGCGCCGGGCCGGCCATAGGCGATATTGTCGCTGATCGAGCGGTGCATGAGCATCGGCTCCTGTGCAACCACGCCGAACTGCGCGCGCAGCGAGGCTTGCGTGAGATCGCGCACGTCCGTGCCATCCAGCGTGATCCGTCCGCCCTCGACGTCGAAAAGGCGCAGGAGAAGATGCATGATCGTCGTCTTGCCCGCGCCCGAGGGCCCCACCAGCGCCACCTTCTCGCCCGGCCGGATCTCAAGGTTCAAGCCGTCGATCACGCCCTCGCCCTTGCCATAGTGAAAGGTGACATCCTCGAAACGCACATGCCCCTTGGCGCGGGTCATCGCCTGGGCCTCGGCACGGTCTGTAATGGCCGGGGCCACGGAGATCGTGGCGGCGGAATCCTGCACCGTCGCATAGTCGCGCACCAGCCCGTTCATGGCGAACATCAGCCAGCCGGACATGTGGGCCAGCCGGAATGTCAGGCCGACAGCGGTCGCCACCGCGCCTGTGGTCAGCGCACCCTCCATCCAGCCGGACACGGCCAGCCAGCCGGTCACGCCCATCATCAGACCGCTCAGGCTCACCACGGACGCGCGCACGGCCGTGATGGCGCGCACCTGCGCCCGCGAGGCGGCCAACTGGTCTTCCATCGCTTCGCGCACATAGGCATGCTCGCGCCGCCCGCTGTCGAACAGCTTGACCGCCATGATGTTGGTGAAGGCATCCACCATGCGCCCGTTGGAAACCGAGCGCATGTCGGCGACCTTCTTGGAGCGCGCGCGAACCTTCGGCATCAGTTTCCAGCCGATCAGCACATAGCCTGCCAGCCACACCGCCACCGCCAGTCCCATCACCGGATCGAGTGTGGTCAGGATGGTGAAGGTGAGCACGATGAAGACGACGAAGTTCCAGAAGGTCTGGAGAATGCCGGTCATGAAATCGCTGACCGACTGTCCTGCCTGCATCACCTTCGTGGCGATCCGGCCCGCGAAATCGTTCTGGTAGAAGCCGTAGGGCTGCTCGATAACCCGGCGGAAGGCCTGCCAGCGCACGCGCGTGTAAAAGCCCGGCGCGATGACCACCTGTTCGACGATCGTGCCGGCGATCAGCACCAGCGTGCGGCCGAACAGCACGAGCGCCAGAAGCCCGAGCAGTTGCGGCCAGTTGTCCTGCAACAGGCTTGAGGGCTCGGCACCGTCGAGAATGTCGATCAGCCAGCCGAGCGCCCAGTAGAGGCTGGCTTCCACCAGGCCGGTCAGCCCGCCGACGACGAAGGCGGCAAGGAACGGCCCCTTGGCCTGCATGGCGAAATGCCGGATGAAGTCCAGCGCCCTGCGCGGCAGCACCTCCCGCTCCGTGTCGCCGAACGGGTTGATGATCCGCTCTGCCCGGTGCAGCAAGCGGGAAACCGGATTGCGTTGTGAGCTCATTCCGCAGCTTCCGTTTCCGTGCCCTCCTCCTCGATGAGGAATCCGCCGGACTGGCGCGCCCACAATTGCGCATAGAGCCCGCCCGCGGCCACCAGTTCGTCATGCGTGCCGGTTTCCACGATGGCGCCCTTGTCCATCACCACAAGCCGGTCCATGGCCGCGATGGTCGACAGCCGGTGCGCGATGGCAATCACCGTCTTGCCCTCCATCAGCCGGTAGAGATTGTCCTGAATGGCGGCTTCCGCCTCCGAATCCAGCGCCGAAGTGGCTTCGTCGAGGATCAGGATCGGCGCATCCTTCAGCATGACACGGGCAATGGCGATGCGCTGGCGCTGGCCGCCGGAGAGTTTCACGCCGCGCTCGCCCACATGAGCATCATAGCCGGTGCGGCCCTTGGCGTCCGCCAGTTCGCAGATGAAGTCATGGGCCTCGGCGCGCCGCGCCGCCTCCTCCATCGCGGACTCAGGCGCGTCCGGCCGGCCATAGAGTATGTTATCGCGAACGGAGCGGTGCAGAAGGGACGTGTCCTGCGTCACCATGCCGATGGCCGCGCGCAGGCTTTCCTGCGTCACGCCGGCAATCGCTTCGCCGTCGATCAGGATGCGCCCGCCCTCCACATCGTGGAACCGCAGCAGCAGGTTGACCAGTGTCGATTTCCCTGCACCGGACCGCCCCACCACGCCGATCTTTTCGCCCGGCTTCACCTCGAGATTCAGCCTTTCGATGACGCCTGTCCCCTTGCCATAGTGAAACGTGACATCCTCGAAGCGCACATGCCCTTGCGGCACGGCAAGCGCCCGCGCGCCGGGCCTGTCGGTCACCGAATGCGGGCGCGACAGGGTCTGCATGCCATCGATGGCCATGCCGATATTCTCGAACAGGCCCGACAGTTCCCACATGATCCAGTGGCTCATGCCATTGAGGCGCAGCACGAGGCCGAGACCGATGGCCACCGCGCCCGCCGAGACGCCGGCGCCGAGCCAGAGCCAGATGCCCACGGCCCCGACGGCGAAGAGCAGCCCGTTGTTGAGCAGCGCCAGGATCACTTCGAGCTTGGTGACAAGGCGCATCTGCGGATGCACGGTCGTCAGGAAATCGCGCATCGACTGGCGCGCATAGGCTTCCTCGGCGCGGGCATGGGAGAACAGCTTGACCGTCATGATATTGGTGTAGCTGTCGACGATGCGCCCGGTCATGGCCGAACGCGCATCGGCTTGCGTCTCGGAAATGTCGCGCATGAGCGGCAGGTAGTGGCGCAATGTCAGCGCGTAGCCGGCAAGCCAGAGAAGAAACGGCACCATCAGCGCCACGTCGAAACTGGCGATCAGCGCCAGCGTGCCGAATACATAGACCCCGACATAGACGAAGACATTGACCGCCTTCATCAGCGTGTCGCGCACACCGAGCGCCGCCTGCAACAGCTTCGTCGCCACGCGGCCGGCGAATTCGTCCTGGTAGAAGGACATCGACTGGCGCAGCAGGTAGCGATGGCCAAGCCAGCGGATGATCATCGGAAAATTGCCGATCACCGACTGATGCAGGATCAGCGAATCGATCAGCGTCAGGACCGGCAGGATGAGCAGGATGACGGCCCCCATCCAGACCAGTTGCCAGAACTCGGTCTCCAGGAACGTGGCGCGATCGGCCGCCGCCAGCCAGTCGACCACGTCGCCGAGAAAGGCGAACAGCGTGACCTCAAAGACTGCGATCAGCGATGAGAAGAAGGCGATCAGCACCAGCCAGCGCCAGATCGGGCGCGAAAAATGCCAGACGAACGGCCACAGCGTGGCCGGCGGCTGTTCCGGCAGCTGTTCGGGGAACGGGTCGATCCGTCCCTCAAACCATCTGAACAAAGCGGCGACCATGCGCGCGGCCTTCCTGTTGGTCATGTGGCTGCGGCCGCGCCGCAGGGCGAGCCGGCACTTATAGGCCTGCAAGGTGGCGCTGTCATGTCGCTTGGCAAGCCTCTGCTGACAAGCTAGGTCATCGCCCCATGAGCCAGGATCTGCGCATCGCCCTGTACCAGCCGGACATTCCCGGAAATACCGGCACCATCATCCGCACCGCCGCCTGCCTCGGCCTTGGCGTCGATATCGTCGCGCCCGCCGGCTTCGACTTTTCCGACCGCGCGCTGAAGCGTTCGGGCATGGATTATGTGGAACTGGCCGCCGTGACCCGGCACGACGACTGGACCGCCTTCGAGGCATGGCGCAAGGCCGAGGGCCGCCGTCTGGCTCTCTTCACGACCCGTGGCGCGACACCCTATGCGGAGTTCGCCTTCCGGCCCGGCGATATCCTGCTGTTCGGCCGTGAAAGCGCCGGCGTGCCGGACCATGTTCACGATGTCGCCGACGCACGCCTGCTCATCCCCATGACCGAAGGCCGGCGCAGCCTCAATCTCGCCGTTTCCGCGGCCATGGCCGCCGGCGAGGCCATCCGGCAACTGCGTTGACCGTCATCAATCCGCGCTTTTCAGCCGCCGCATCGTGAATTCGATCACATCCCCCGGCCACTCGCTCCAGCTTTCGATCTCGGTCCAGTAGGCCTGACGCGGATAGCGGTCGAGGAATTCCCGCGCCTTCTGCCGTGCCTGCGGACGCGGCAGGCGGAAAGTCTCACGCACGAACCCGTCGCGCGGCATGCGGCTCTTGTTGGCACGGCTCTCGTCAAGCCGCCGCTTCAGGCCATCCAGTGGCGGGCGCGTGGGAACACGCATGACAAACACTCCCGGAGCCTCTATGCGTGAGAAATTCTAGGGACGGATGGCGCGCTTGGCGAGTCTTTTGTGGCAGGCGCGGCAATTGCAGATTGAGGAGCCATGATGGAACGCCCCGACATTCCCGCCGGCCTGCCGGACGGCATCGAGGAGAAGAAGGCGCAGGCCAAAGCCTGGTTCGAGGAATTGCGCGACCGGATTTGCGCCGCTTTCGAAGTGCTTGAGGACGAAGTGCCTGAGCCGCACGGTGGCGGCGAACCCGGCCGCTTCGAACGCAAGCCATGGCAGCGCGACGGCGGCAAGGGTGGCGGTGGCGTCATGTCGATGATGCATGGCCGCCTGTTCGAAAAGGTCGGCGTCCATACTTCCACGGTCCACGGAGAGTTCTCGCCCGAGTTCCGCAACCAGATCCCCGGCGCCAACGAGGATCCGCGCTTCTGGGCATCGGGCATTTCGCTCATCTGCCATCCCGTCAATCCGAACGTTCCGGCCGTCCACATGAACACCCGCATGGTCGTGACAACCCGGCAGTGGTTTGGCGGGGGCGCGGACCTGACACCGGTGCTCGACCGCCGCCGCAGCCAGGACGACCCGGATGCCCGGGCTTTTCACGATGCGATGAAGTCGGCCTGCGAAAGGCATGGCGGTGTGGCTGATCATGGCCGCTACAAGGCCTGGTGCGACGAGTATTTCTTCCTGCCGCACCGCAACGAACCGCGCGGCATTGGCGGCATCTTCTATGACTGGCTGCATTCACCGGAAGAAAACGGCGGATGGGAGGCGGATTTCGCCTTTACCCGTGATGTCGGCAGCACCTTCCTCGATATTTATGCCGATCTCGTGCGGCGGAATTTTGCCTCCGCCTGGACCGGCGCCGACCGGGAGGAACAGCTTGTTCGCCGCGGCCGCTATGTCGAGTTCAACCTGCTCTACGATCGCGGCACGATCTTTGGCCTGAAGACGGGCGGAAATATCGATTCCATTCTTTCTTCCATGCCCCCGGTGGTGAAGTGGCCGTGAACGCCCTACGTGGCATGGAAGGGCGTTTCATTGACCGCTGTCACAACAAACGCCTCAATTGCCCCTATACTGAAGCGGTCTGGTAAGCAGCAGAGGAGGAAAAACCATGAAGGAATTCCATTGTGGATCGCTCGTTCCGGGCTGTGACTGGCATACCCGCCACGAGGATGAGGCGGAGGTGATGCGCCGGGCGGTGGAGCATCTGCGCACCACCCATGGCGAGACGATCATCCGCGAAAGCATGCTGGACGCGATCCGCTCCAAGATCACGCGCAGCGGCGAAGCCGCCTGACGCGCACATCTTTTCCGGCCCGGCCGCACGCCGGGCCGGCCATCTTCACGGCCGTGGAAGGCCGGCGTGCTGACGCGCCATGGCGAGCAGGTCGTTTCTGGTAAGCCGGAATCCCGACGATACCCACGCGTCTTCGAGCGCTGACAGGATGCGGCCCATGGCCGGTCCGGCATTCACACCCGCCTCGCCCAGATCCTTGCCGCGCACCGGCAGCACCGGCCGATCGAAGGTGAGCGCCTGTTTCCATTGGTCAAGCCGCAGCGCATGCGCGCGCATCTGCTCGCCGGAAACCGTTGCGGGCGCGCTGGCACTGGCCAGGGCGAGCGCGATCCTGTCGCGCACACCCTGTTCCGGCCCGCGATAGAGCAGCTTGGCAAGCCCTTCCTGCGACACCTGTTCCGGCGGCGTCTCGGCAAACGCCCAGTCACGCAGCCGCTTGCGCTCCTCGCCCGACAGCCGAAGCCGGTCGGCCAGCGTCTCCATGCGCGCGCTGTCCGGCGGCAGCATGGCTTCCAGCCGCAGCATGACATCCTTCGCCAAAGCGGAACCGCGCTCCGCCTCCAGCAGGCCGTGAATGCCGTCGATACCCCACTTCTCGCTTTCCGGCAGGATGGCAGTCAGCACACCGGTCTGGCGCATCCACAGCAACGCGCGCGAGGGATCCGGCGCTCCCAGCAGCTTTTTCAGTTCGGCCCAGACCCGTTCGGCCGACAGCCGGTCCATGCCGCCTTTCAGCCGCGCACAGGCCTTCAGCCCGTCGGCGTCCGGCCGGCCATGCCCGTACCAGGCAAAGAAGCGGAAGAAACGCAGGATCCGCAGGTAATCCTCCCGGATGCGCGTTTCCGCGTCGCCGATGAAACGCAGCGTGCGCGTTTCCAGGTCGGCCAGGCCGCCCACATGATCGATGACCGTGCCATCGGCGTTTGCGTAGAGCGCGTTGATGGTGAAGTCGCGCCGCTCGGCGTCGGCCTTCCAGTCACGGCCGAAATGCACCGTGGCGTGGCGGCCGTGGGTCTCCACATCGCTGCGCAACGTCGTCACTTCATGCGGGATGCCATTGGCGATGACGGTGATCGTGCCGTGCTCGTAGCCGGTCGGTACAGCCTTGAATCCGGCGGCCTGCGCCCGCGCGATCGTTTCGTCGGGCAGCGTCGTGGTGGCGATGTCGATATCGCTCACCGGCTCGCCCAGAAGCGTGTTGCGCACCGCGCCTCCGGCAATCCGCGCTTCCTCCCCGTCCGCGCAAAGGGCAGCCATGAGCGATTGCAGTCCCGGCTCTTCCAGCCATGCCGCCTTGCCTGCCAGCGAAACCGTGTCGCTCACGTATAGAGCCTTTCGTATATTGTCCGGATGATTCCGGCGGTGACGCCCCAGATGTAGCGCTCGCCATGCGGCATCGTCCAGAAGAAGCGCTCCCGCCCTTCCCAGACACGGCTGGCGCGCACATGGTTGTCCGGGTTCATCAGAAAGGCCAGCGGCACCTCGAACACCGCCGCCACTTCGTCCGGATTGGGAATGGCGATGGCATCCGGCGCGACGAGGCCGAAGATCGGCGCGATGCGATAACCGCTGCCGGTCAGATAGTCCGGCATGCGGCCGAACACCTCCACCTGATCGGGCGCGATGCCGATTTCCTCATGCGTTTCGCGCAGCGCCGCCGCCTCCGGCGTGGCGTCGTCCGGGTCGATCCGCCCGCCGGGAAAGGCCACCTGGCCGGAATGGCTGCGCAAGTTTTCGGTGCGCTGGGTCAGGATCACCGACGGCCCGCCGGCCCGCTCCACAACCGGCACCAGAACCGCGGCATCGCGCAATTGAGGCTTGACGATGAGGTGGCGCAGCGCCGGATTGAGATGATGGTCGCCATGATCGTCGGTACCGAAAGGCCCGTCCTCATGGGCAAGGCGCGCGCGCAAATCCGCCACGGAGAAGCCGGGTGCCGTTTCGCTGAGGCTCATTGCGACAGCGCCTCCAGCCGCGCCATCGTCATCATCGGGAAGACCTTGCCATTGGAGCGCAGCGCGAACATCTCTGTCCCGTCCACATCCACCGGCTCGCCCATGGCGACGAGATCATACATCACCGCGCGCGAAACCAGCGCTTCCAGCCGGCCGCGCACATGCACATAGGGTTTCAAGCCGCCCGTGCCGTCCTCGTCGACAAAGCGCATCGGATGCTCCGGCCCGGCCTCGACGAGGTCGCCGACATTCGTGCGAAACGTCACCACCTGATCCTCGCCATCGCCGCTCGCCACGGCTTCCACGGCCACGAAGGGGGCATCCTCGATGCGGATTCGCACCTTTTCCACAGGCGTGACCAGATAGGTCTCGCCGTCCTCGTCCTTGCGCAGGACGGTTGAAAACAGCCGCACCAGCGCCGGCCGGCCGATCGGCGTGCCCATGTAGAACCAGGTACCGTCACGGCGGATTTCCATGTCGAGGTCGCCGCAATGCTCCGGATTCCAGCGCTCCACGGGCGGAAGTCCGCGTTCCTGCCCGACGGCACGGCTGATCAGCGCCTCCAGGCCGGCACTCTCCCGGATCGCGGCAAGTCCGGTTGACGGGATTTCTGCGGGATCGGTTTTGTTTGTCATGGTCACGAAATAGTCACCGTTATTGCGCTTGTCAGCCCTGTAGGCTGGTTTAATTTGAGCGAAGGTGCATTCACGCTTGCTGGCAAGCGTCGTGGATTCGGTCGGAAAAAGGAAGTCGCCCATGAGCCTCATGACCTCAGACAAGCCGCTGAACGAAGCGGAGATGATCGCCGAGGCAGAGGCCGCGCTGGCTGACATCGCCAGGGCGCGCGAAGCGGTGGGCGAGGTCATTTTCGGCCAGGAAAGCGTGGTCGAGCGCGCCATCGTGGCGCTTCTGGCTGGCGGCCATGCGCTGCTTGTCGGCGTCCCGGGTCTCGCAAAGACCAAGCTTGTCGACACCTTGGGCGCGGTCCTCGGCCTCGATGCCCGGCGCATCCAGTTCACGCCCGACCTGATGCCGTCCGACATCCTCGGTTCGGAAGTGATGGAGGAGGACGAGAACCGCCGCCGTTCTTTCCGCTTCATCCCCGGCCCGGTCTTCGCCCAGCTTCTCATGGCCGACGAGATCAACCGCGCCTCGCCGCGCACGCAGTCGGCACTGCTGCAATCCATGCAGGAATACCACGTCACCGTGGCCGGCCACCGGCACGACCTGCCCTCCCCCTTCCACGTGCTTGCCACCCAGAACCCGCTGGAGCAGGAGGGGACATATCCGCTGCCCGAGGCCCAGCTTGACCGGTTCCTGATGCAGATCGACATCCTTTACCCGGAACTGGAGGCCGAGCGCCGCATCCTTCTGGAGACCACGGGCACCGGCGATGCGAAGGCCCGCCACGTCATGACCGCCGAACGGCTGGTCGCGATCCAGCAGCTTGTGCGCCGAATGCCCGTTCCCGAAAGCGTGGTCGAGGCCATCCTGAAACTGGTGCGCTCAGCCCGTCCGGGCAATGGCAATGCCGAGACCGACCGCCACGTCGCCTGGGGTCCGGGTCCGCGCGCCAGCCAGGCACTCACCCTGTGCGCCCGCGCCCGTGCGCTCTATGATGGCAGGCTCGCGCCTTCGGTTGACGATGTCGCCGCCTTGGCCGAGCCGGTCTTGCAGCACCGCATGGCACTCACCTTCGCCGCGCGCGCCGAGGGCATGAATGTCCGGTCGGTGATTGCCCGCCTCGCCGAAGAGATCGGCTGATGGCGCCGCTTGGCGCGATAACCGAGCCTGTTGCCGCGCGCGATGCGCTGGCCCGCGCCCGCCTGCGCGCCTCGCTCGTGCCGGATCTGCTGGTCGAGGCGCGCCGCATCGTCTCCACGGTCATTTCCGGCTGGCACGGCCGCCGCAAGCGCGGCATCGGCGAGAATTTCTGGCAATACCGGCCCTATGTCGAGGGCGAGGCCATGTCGCGGATCGACTGGCGCCGCTCCGCCCGCGACGACCACACCTATGTACGCGACAACGAGTGGGAAGCCGCTCATACCGTCTGGCTCTGGGCCGACCCCTCGTCCTCAATGCTGTTCAAATCGTCGCTGGCGCCGGTCTCGAAGGAAAGCCGCGCGCTGGTGCTGGCGCTTGCGCTGGCCGAATTGCTGGCCCGGTCCGGCGAGCGGATCGGCTGGCCGGGCCTGACCGATCCGATTTCGGCACGAAATGCCGCCGAGCGCCTGGCTGAAAGGCTTCTTCACGCGCCTGACCTGCCGGCCCGGCCCGATTTCACCATGATCCGCCACTTCTCCGACATCGTCATCGTCTCCGATTTCCTGGACCCCCTGGAGGACATGCGCGCAGCGCTGGAACCTCTGGCAAGCCGGGGCGTGCGCGCGCACCTGATCGAGGTCTGCGATCCGGCCGAAGAACAGTTTCCCTATGCGGGGCGCACCGAATTCCGCGATCCGGAGACCGGCGAGAAGCTGCGCGCCGGCCGCGCCGAGGCATTCCGTCAGGACTATGCCGCCCTGTATCTGGCAAGGCGGAACGATCTGGCAGCATGGGCCAGGCGCCTGGGCTGGAGCTATACCGTCAACCACACCGACCAGCTCGCCTCGCAAGCGCTGGTGTCCGTCCACATGGCCATGAGCGAACCGCAGGCACTGGCGGGAGCCGGCCGATGATTGCAGGCTTGCCGCTGGTTTTCACCTCCCCTGCCGTCCTGTTCGGCCTCGCAGCCCTGCCGGTCATCTGGTGGCTCTTGCGCCTCACCCCGCCGCATCCGCGCGAGGAGGTGTTTCCGCCCTTGCGCATTCTGGCGCGGGTTCTCAAGACCGAGGAAACGCCGCAGAAAAGCCCGTGGTGGCTCACTCTTCTGCGCCTGATCATGGCCGCCCTCGTGATTTTCGCGCTGGCCGGCCCGGTCTTCAACCCGCGCGATGCGGTCGTTTCAGGCAATGCGCCGCTTGTCCTCGTCGTTGACAATGGCTGGGCTGCCGCACCTGACTGGGAGCGCCGCCGGCAAACCGCCGAAACCCTTGTGGGAGACGCCGGCGAAGCCGGAATTCCGGTCATCCTGGCGCTGACCGCCGAGAAGGCAAATACCGGCATCGGCCCGTTCGATGCCGCCACCGCGCGCGATCGTCTCGCCGCCGCGCAACCGCGGCCCGTGCCGGTGGACCGTGTAACCGCCTTCGCACGCATTGCCGAAACCCTGGACGACCAGACCGGTGTCACCCTGGCCCTGTTGACGGACGGGCTTGGATCGGAAGGCGACAGCGCGGCGTTCGCGCAATTGCAGGGTCTGGCCCCCGAGACGGTGATCTGGGCGGATAGCCGTTCCGGGGCGCTGACCGGCATCTCGCGCACCCGGAACGATGCCGCCGCGCTCACTGCCACCGTGATCCGCCCCTCTGGCGATTCCGGTCCGGCGCTGGCCACGCTCTACGCCCTTGACGACAAGGGCCGGCGCATCGGCGAGGCACAGGCCGCCTTCCGCCCCGGCGACACACAGGCGCAGGCGGTTTTCGAGGCGCCCTTCGAATTGCGCAACGACTACGCCGCCATCGTGGTGGAGGGTGCCGGTCAGGCGGCGGCCACGCGCGTGCTCGATGACAATTCCCGGCGCCGCCGTGTAGCCCTGATTTCCGCCTCGGAGGCCGATCAGGCCCAGCCGCTCCTGTCGCCGCTCTACTATATCCGCCGGGCGCTGGCGCCGTTTGCCGATCTCGTCGAGCCGCAGACCAACGACCTCAATCAGGCAATACCCGAAATCCTCGACCAGAAACCGGCGGTCATCGTCATGTCGGATATCGGCGTCATTCCGGATGCTGCCCGCATGGCGCTCGCCGACTGGGTGGAAGGCGGCGGAACGCTGGTCCGCTTTGCCGGCCCGCGCCTGGCCGGCACGCCGGAAGCAGACGATCTCCTGCCTGTGCGGTTGCGCTCGGGCGAGCGGGCGCTTGGCGGCTCGCTGTCATGGACGGAGCCGCAGCCTGTCGCCGAATTCCCGGCCACGGGCGGGTTTGCCGGCCTGACGCCGCCGCGCGAGGTCACGGTCTCGCGGCAGGTGCTGGCCGAACCGGAGCCCGGCATCGTCGAGCGGACATGGGCAGCGCTCGGCGACGGCACGCCGCTGGTCACGGGCGGCCCGCGCGGTGACGGCACGATCGTGCTCTTCCACGTCACGCCCGAAGCGACGTGGTCCAACCTGCCCATTTCAGGCACCTTCGTGGAGATGCTGCGCCGCATCGTGCAATTCTCGCGAAACCAGGGCGCGTTGGCGGTCGCATCCGCCGGCCAGGTGGCCGCCACACTGGCGCCCTGGCGCATGATCGCGGCCAGCGGTGCGCTTGTGCCCCCGCCCCCGGATGCCCGGCCACTGGATCTCTCCGCCGGCCTCCCGCCGGTCACGCTGGAACATCCCCCCGGCCTTTATGGCACAGAGGATGGGGTCGTTGCGCGCAACCTGTTGCCGGAGGATGCCGTGCTGACGCCCATCGCACGTCCGCAATTCGGTGCGGCGGTGACCGCCATCGGCTATGGCGCCGACGAATCGGCCTCGCTGAAAGGACCGTTGCTCGCCGCTGCCGCAGCTCTTCTGGCCGTCGATACCCTCATTGTCTTCTGGCTTTCCGGCCTGATGACCCGACGCCCGCGCCGCACGGCAACGGCTGCACTCCTGCTCGCCCTGGCCGGCACGCTGGCCATGCCGCCAACGGCAATGGATGCCCGCGCGCAGGAGGCAAACGACCAGCGGCCCGGCGACGCCGAAGCGATCGCCGCCATCGAGCAGACGCGCCTTGCCTACGTGATCACCGGGAATGGCAGCATTGACGCGGTCTCGCGTGCCGGCCTGCGCGGCCTGTCCGAATTCCTGATCCGCAAGACCGCGCTCGAACCGGGAGACCCGGTCGGCGTGGATATCGCGACGGATGAACTGGCCTTCTATCCGATCATATACTGGCCGGTGGATGCGAATGTACCGGTGCCGCCGCCCGGCGCCCTGGCCCGCATCGATGCATACATGCAGCAGGGCGGCACAGTTCTTTTCGACACGCGCGATGCCTATTCGGCCGGCTTCGGCGGCAGTGCCACGTCGCCAGCCACCCAGCGGCTGCGTGAAATCCTGTCATCCATGAACGTTCCGGCGCTCGAACCCGTGCCGCCCGATCACGTGCTGACCAAGTCGTTCTACATCCTGGCCGGTTTTCCTGGCCGCTATTCCGCTTCGCCGCTCTGGGTCGAGGCATCGCTGAACGCGGACAGCGACGAGGACAGGCCGGTCCGCACCGGCGACGGCGTTTCGCCGATCCTGATCACCGGCAACGACCTTGCCGGCGCCTGGGCCGTTGACTCCAATGGCGATTTCCTGCTGCCGACCGTGCCCAACAACCCGCTGCAGCGCAGCTATGCCTATCGCGCCGGGGTGAACATCATGATGTACATGCTGACCGGCAACTACAAGGCCGACCAGGTTCACATCCCGGCCCTGCTCGAACGGCTCGGACAGTGAGGCAGCGCCCATGAACCAGGTCTCCGTCTCCTTCGAACCGCTACTGGCATGGCCCTGGCTGGTGGCTGCGGCCGCGGTTCTGGCACTGCTGGCATTCGCGGGAATTGCGCTCGGCCAGCGCGGCGCCTGGGTTCGCGCCACCGCCATGACCGCCCTGCTGCTGGCACTGGCCAACCCTGTCCTGCTGGAAGAGGAGCGCGACCCGGTGAAAAGCGTTGTCGGCATCATCGTCGACCGCAGCCAGAGCCAGGACATCGGCGAGCGCAATGCGCAAGCCAGCGCCGCGCTGGAAGCGCTGAAGGCCCGCCTTGCCCGCTTTCCGGAATTCGAACTGCGGATCGCCGAGGCCGGGCGCGGCGACCGCGCCGACGAGCGTGTCGAAACACGGCTTTTCGGCGCGCTGTCGGGCCTGCTTTCCGATGTGCCGCCCTCGCGCGTGGCCGGCGGCATTCTCATCACCGACGGGCAGGTCCACGACGTGCCTGGAGACCTTCAGGCGCTCGGCTTCAACGCCCCCGTGCACGGCCTGATCACTGGCGAGGCGGACGAATTCGACCGGCGCGTCCGCTTTGTCGAAGCGCCGCGTTTCGGAATTGCCGGAAAGCCGCTGGAAATGACCTATGAGGTCACCGATACGGGCGATGGAGGCGGCACCGTATCGGTCGAGGTGCGCATCAACGGCGATCTGGTGACGACAGAAGAGGCCGTGCCAGGCGCCGCCATGCCGCTGGAAATCATCGTGCCGAACGGCGGCCGCAACATCGTCGAACTCTCCATTCCGCGCGCCGGCGACGAAGTGACCCCGGCCAATAACCGGGCCGTCGCCGTCGTCGATGGCATCCGCGAAAACCTGCGCGTGCTCCTCGTGTCAGGCGAACCGCATGCCGGCGAACGGACCTGGCGCAATCTCCTGAAGTCCGATGCCTCGGTCGATCTGGTCCATTTCACCATCCTGCGTCCGCCCGAAAAGCAGGACGGAACGCCAATCAACGAATTGTCGCTGATCGCCTTTCCCACGCGCGAGCTCTTCGTCGAGAAGATCGACGATTTCGATCTGATCATCCTCGACCGCTATCAGCACCGCGACGTTCTCCCGGTCCTCTACTATGACTACATCGCCCAATATGTGCAGAACGGCGGCGCGCTGCTCGTGGCTGCGGGGCCGGAATATGCAGGCGAGCAATCCATTGCCCGCACCCCTCTTCTGCCGGCCCTGCCCGCCATGCCGACAGGCCAGGTGATCGACCAGGCCTTCCACCCGCGCCTGACGGAAACCGGCGAACGCCACCCCGTGACGCGCGGCCTCGATGGCGCGGCCAGCGAGCCGCCGCAATGGAGCCGCTGGTTCCGCCAGGTGGCGGTCGACCAGCCGCAGGGCGAGGTGGTCATGCGCGGCGTCGGCGAACGGCCGCTGCTCATCCTCAACCGCTATGGCGAGGGCCGTGTCGCGCAATTGCTCTCCGATCAGGGCTGGCTCTGGGCGCGCGGCTTCGAGGGCGGCGGCCCGCACGTCGCCCTGTACCGCAGGATCGCCCACTGGCTGATGCGCGAGCCGGAACTGGAGGAAGAGCGCCTGACCGCAAACGGGCGCGGAATGATGCTGAACATCCGCCGTCAGACCATGGCCGACGAAGCCGGTTCGGCAACGGTCATCCTGCCTTCGGGCAAGACGACCGAAGTGCCGCTGACCGCGCAATCGCCCGGAATCTTCTCCGGGGAACTGGAAGGCAACGAGATCGGCCTTTACCAGGTGGCCAATGACGATCTGGTGGCACTGGCCCATGTCGGGCCGGTCAACGCGCCGGAATTCGCCGAAACCGTTTCCACGACAACGAAACTGCAGCCGCTTGCCAGGGCCAGCGGCGGCGCTTTGCACCGGATTGCCGATGGCCGCCTGCCGGGAATTGTCCCGGTTCGTGCCGGCGCACCTGCTTCCGGGCGCGATTGGCTGGGACTGCGTTCATCGGGCGAAAGCGTGTTGCGCTCGCTCAACCGCACTCCGCTTTTTGCCGGCTTTCTCGGCCTCGCCCTGCTGCTCTTCGCGCTGGGCACCATGTGGTGGCGGGAAGGAAAATAGGCCGGGTGTCCGGCGCAGCCGGAACGCGGCCCTTCACCGCGGGCGCCGGCCGGCAAATCACACCGTCCGGCGCCTGCGCTTGTCAGGCAACCCGTCGATTGCGCATCGGCAGGACGACTGCCCCGTCCGGCATCTCGCTGATGATCAGTTCCAGATCAGGCAGGCAGGCTTCCATCGCCGCGACGCAATCCGGGTCGAACCGCTTGCCGCCTTCGCTGCGGATATAGCGCACGGTCTTCTCGATCGACCAGGCTTCCTTGTACATGCGCTTGGCCGTCAACGCGTCGAACACGTCGGCGACCGCGGCAATGCGCGCGGATTCCGGAATGGCCTTGCCCGCCAGCCTGCGCGGATAGCCGTTTCCGTCCCACCGTTCATGATGGGCGTGGGCGATTTCCTCTGCCAGGTTCAGCAGGCGCGACGAGGATCCCGCCAGGATCTGCGATCCGATGGTCGTGTGCGTCTGCATGTGCGCCCGCTCGTCATCAGACAGCGGGCCCGGCTTGTCGATCACGGTTTCGCGGATGCCGACCTTGCCGATATCGTGCATCACCGCGGCAAGGCGGATGTCGCGGCAGAAATCGGGGTGATGGCCAAGCTGGCGGGCAAGCCGCTCGGCAATGCGCGCCATGCGCACCATATGCGCCGATGTCTCGTCATCCTTGTAGCCGGCGGCCATGGAAAGCCGGTGGATGATTTCCTCTTCGCGCTGGCGGATCATGCCGGTCGCCTGGTTCACCTCTTCGCGCAGCCAGCCCGCCCTGTCCTCCAGCTTGCGCTGGGCAAGACGCAGGCGGACAAGGTTCTTGATCCGCGCGCGGAACTCGATCGGCTCGATCGGCTTGTTGAGAAAATCGATGACGCCGGTGTTGATCGCCTCCATGCGAACAGGGGAATCCCGGTCTGCGGTGATCATCACCACCGGCTTGTGGGCATGGCGGTGATGGGAAAGCAGTCGCTCGGTCAATTCGATGCCATTGATGCCGGGCATCAGGTAGTCGATCACCGCGATGTCGAAATCCTCGATGTCGATATTGTCGGTGAAGGCAACGGCATCGTCATAGATGACGGCCTCGCAATTCTCGATCTTGGCGACGAGCTTTTTCATGAGACCAAGCGTTGTCAGGCTGTCGTCGACGATCAGGATACGGGTTTTCATGGCAAGTCTCACTTCTGCAGCCGGTTGGCGATCTTGAGCGCGTCGACGCGCGCGGCGATCTGGTAGACGGTTGAATTGTCGAGTTCGCTTTCGCGCCGGGCCTGCGCATATTTTGCAAGACCGGTGAAGCCGAGCGTGGAGGCTGCGCCCTTCAGCGTATGCAGGGCGCGGTCGGCCCGGTCGGGATCGCCGGTTCCCATGGCCTCGTTCAGGTCGTCCAGGATGTTGGAGCAGTCCTCGATGAAGTCGCCGACGAGATCGCCATAGCCGTCCTCGCCGATGGCATCGACGAGTTCCTCCACGATACCCTCATCGACTTCGGCGAGATCGACCTTGGACAGGCCTGCACCGCTGGAATCGTCATCGGCCCGGTAAGTGGCGTGCATGGCTGTGCCTTTCTCCTGACTGGTGGGGGCATCCGACAGGATCGACCGGAACCTGCCGAAGGAAACGGGTTTTGCCGCAAAGGCGTTCATGCCGGCCCTGAAACAGCGTTCACGGTCGCGGTCCGAGGCATTCGCCGTCATCGCCACGATCCAGGTCTGCGCATTGAACCGCGAGGCCCGGCGGATTTCCTCGGTGGCCGTGACACCGTCCATGCCGGGCATCTGCATGTCCATCAGGATGATGTCGTAGTGGCGCTCGTTGGCCATGCGCACGCCGGCTTCGCCATCGTCGGCGACATCCACCTGCTGGCCCAGTTTCTCCAGGAAGCGGCAGGCAACCGCCTGATTGACCTTGTTGTCCTCGACAAGAAGGATGGCAAGCTTCGGCAGTTCCTTTTCGGTTGCCGCCGTCTCGGTCGCCAGTTCGTTCTTGTCCGCAACCCCCACGGGCACCTCGAACCAGAAGGTCGAGCCCTTGCCCAATTCGCTTTCGAGGCCGATTTCGCCGCCGAGCCCTTCCACGATGCCCTTGCAGATCGCCAGGCCGAGCCCGGTCCCGCCATAGCGGCGCCCGATCGTGCCGTCGACCTGATGGAACGGCTGGAAGAGCTTCACGCGCGCCTCCTCGTCGATGCCGATGCCGGTATCGGTCACCTCGAAGCGCAACCGGCTCGTCTCGCCGCCATGCACATCGCGGATCCGGATCAGGATCTTGCCGTCACGCGTGAACTTGACGGCATTGCTGACCAGGTTGAGCAAAACGCGGCGCAGCTTGTAGGGATCGCTGACATAGCCCTTGCGCGCGATGCCGTCCTCGAAATCGATGGTCAGGGTGTCGTTCTGTTCGCGGGCGCGCCCATCCATGATCTTGGGAACATCGTTGACGATGTCCTCCAGCCGGAAGGCGATCAGCTCGAATTCCAGCTTGCCATGCTCCATCTTGGCGAAGTCAAGGATTTCATTGATGCTTTCCAGGAGGGCCTCACCCGACGTACGGATGACCTGCACCGAATTTGCCTGCTCCTTGCTCAGTCCGGCATCGTGCAGCAGTTCCGCCATGCCGAGAATGGCGTTGAGCGGCGTGCGGATCTCGTGGCCCATCGTGGCCATGAATTCCGACTTGGCCTGGTTGCCGGCTTCGGCCGCGCGATAGGCCTGCTGCATTTCCTCTGCAATGGATTCGATATGCTCGCCGGCGCTGCGGACCAGCCGCAATTGCCGGATGAGGTTGACGATCAAGAGCCCGACGACGACGAGAAGGGCGAAGGCCAGGACGCCTGCGAATTGCTGCAGACGCAGCATTTCCGCGCGCGAATCGGCGCGCGAGGCCGACACCGCGGCATTGGTGCGCATGAGCAGGGTCCCGGTCGCCTTCTGGAGTTCCTGCAGTTTCGCCCGCGTCCGCGTGGTGGCCTCCGCATCCAGCGGCTCGCCACCAGCAATGGCTTTCACCGTCGGCTCCAGTCCAAGAATGAGGTTTCCGGCACGCCGGCGCATGTCCTGGATGACCGGATTGTCCTCGAAATAGTCTCCATAGTCGGACTTCAGCAGAACGGTCAGGCGCGAATAGAGGATGTCATAGCGCAGGCTCAGGCTGTCATCGCTTGCCGGCCGGGTCCCGTCGGCGGCCAGCCCCGCATTGAAGCTTTCGCGCAGGCGCATGGTTTCGCGGTCCACCTGATAGACCGCCCAGAGCGCATCCTCGCGGATGCTGGCCTGCATCTCGTCCTGAAGCGTGGATATGTGAAAGAAAAGGCCAGCCAGCGTCACCATCAGGCCGATGGTGATCGCGAGAAGATAGCGGCTCGCCGTACCGCTATGCTTGACAAGCCATTTGCTTCTTTCAAGGGAAGAATTCACTTCCGCACCTCGATCTCATGAATCTGCCAGACAGAGCGGGAAAAATATTTCTCGTTGTAGAGTTCCGGGTTCGTGTCGAACGGATAGATCAGGAAGAGAGGCCCCTTCTCGCGGACGGTCATGTCCTTGCCGTTCATCGCCATCGCCAGCATGGAGGGCATTTCGGTTGCATCCTCCATCGGAATTTCCGCCGAATAGTCGTTCAGCGCTTTCAGGACCACGGTCTTGCCTTCGGCCCCGGCCGCTTTCAGGACTGCCGCAAGAAGGGGACCCTCAAAGGTCACCTGGCCTTCCGTCCAAGGCGTTTCCATGGTCGCGCTGCGCTGTTCAAGGGCGCGCAATTCGCCACGGTCGAATTCCACCGGTTCACCGGATGCCGTTCCGGTGACGGTCAGGATGATCGTATCGTCCGAGGCAAGGGCAAGGCCGGTGGTGGAGAGGAGCAGCATGAGCGCCGCGGCTATGGTCTTCATCATTCATCCCTGGATCTGGTGCAGTCGCGCCAACGGCCCGAACGGCAATGCCCGCGCCTGCAATGCTTTGTCTCGGTTGCCCTGAAAGGCTGTTTTGGAACATTCCGGACGACGCCGGCCTGTGGCGGATGCCTTATGCTGTCACGCGCTGGTGACCCGCCACGTTGCCGGCATATGCCGAATGGTTTGAGGCCGCGTTGAAACGGAACTCCGATTTTTCAACGTATTTTACTAATAGAGGATATTTCACACAGGACCGTGTGTTTTCGCCCTCGGATTGCCGAGCGGCCCCGAGCCGGGTTTTGCGCGAACCGAAAGCGAACCATGCGCTTGCGCCATCTCCACCTGTCCCTCCTGCCTTTTTTGTTTTTAACCATGTTCTTGTCTTCCGGAATACAAATGCGCGCATAACTTTTTTGCAAATAAGGATTCCTGCCTCTCCCGTTCTGCCGGCGAACGGCCGGCGCGCCCAGGTCTGGAGGGGAAACAAAAGGATATCCGACACTTGCAGCGCAAATCCGCGCCCATCTTCCCTTCCTGGATTCCGGGACTATCTTGTCTGCGCACGACAAGCATGGACCCGGGAGAGGACGATGAACCAGCCGGAAGGCTACACTCCGCCAAAGGTATGGACCTGGAACAGCGAGAATGGCGGCCGATTCGCCAATATCAACCGCCCGGTCGCGGGGCCGACGCACGACAAGGACCTGCCGGTCGGCAAACACCCGTTGCAGCTTTATTCGCTGGCCACGCCGAATGGCGTGAAGGTCACCGTCATGCTGGAAGAACTGCTCGCCGCCGGCCATGCCGGCGCCGAATATGACGCCTGGCTTATCCGCATCAACGAAGGCGACCAGTTCTCAAGCGGATTCGTGTCCGTCAACCCGAACTCCAAGATCCCGGCCCTCGTCGACCGTTCAGGCGACAAGCCTGTTCGCGTTTTCGAGTCCGGGTCGATCCTGCTTTATCTGGCCGAGAAGTTCGGTGCATTTCTGCCGGCGAGCCACGCGGCGCGAACAGAGGCCCTGAACTGGCTGTTCTGGCAGATGGGATCGGCGCCCTATCTGGGCGGCGGTTTCGGCCATTTCTATGCCTATGCCCCCTTCAAGATCGAATATGCCATCGACCGGTTCACCATGGAGGTGAAACGCCAGCTCGATGTGCTCGACAGGCACCTGGCGGAAAACCGCTACATGGCCGGCGACGACTATTCCATCGCCGACATGGCGATCTGGCCCTGGTACGGCAATCTCGTCGCAGGGCTGATCTATGACGATTCCGCCACCTTCATCGAGGCGCATACCTACGAAAACGTGATCCGCTGGCAAAAGGAGATCTGGGAGCGCCCGGCGGTCAGGCGCGGGCGCATGGTCAACCGCGCCTTCGGCAAGCCGGAGGAACAGCTTCACGAACGGCACGACGCGACTGATTTCGACACGCAGACGCAGGACAAGATCGGCCCGAAGCAGGATTGACCCTCCGACAGGCTGCGTCGGCCGGAATCATCGGCACGAGGCCGCGCCAAGGGCGGCATGCTCGATCGTTCCGTGCAGCGCTGCCGCTGCGCCCGCAGTGAGTTCGCAAGCCAGAAGGCGCGCCGGGTCGACCGGGCGCGGCATGACCACCTGGCCGAATGGCAATTGGCGAAAGCCAAGCGGCCCGTAATAGGGTTCGTCGCCGACCAGGACGACGACACCCGATCCCGCGGCCTTCGCCGCCTCCAGCGCAAGCGCCACCAGCCTCCGGCCCACGCCCTTGCTCTTCCACGCCGGCTTGACGGCCAGCGGGCCGAGCAGGTGGCCGCGGCCCCCGCCCGCGCGGATGGGCGTCATGCGCACCGACGCGATGATCTCGCCGCCATGGCAGGCGACAAAGGAAAGCGCCCTGTCATGGGCGCCGCCATCGCGGATGGCCTGTGCGGCGCGGGCGAAACGCCCCGGTCCGAAAGCTTCGGCATTGATGGCTTCGATGGCATCGTCGTGAGACGGGTCTTCCGGCAGATAGGCAAGATCAAGCGTGGTCATGAAGGTCATCCGGTCGTCGAGCGGTCGCATGGCAGGATTTCGCGCATGCGGGTTAGGCAGCCTGAAGTTCAGGCGCGGGCTCGTCGTCGGATGATGCAATGGGACACGGAATTTCCCCTCGGCGCGTCTCTTGACTGTCCGCTAGCCGATCCCGGGCGCATTGTCCAGCGCAGTTTGCCGGCCCGCCAACAGACTGTTCAGGCCTTCGGGGCTTCCCAACCGGCCTGTGCCGCGCCAATTGACGAGGGAAAGCAGGAAAGGACGAAACAATGGGTTTGCTTGTCGACGGCCAATGGCAGGACAAATGGTATGACACGAAGTCCACCGGCGGGCGTTTCGAGCGCCAGGAATCGCAGCTTCGCAACTGGGTCACGCCGGATGGAGAGCCGGGCCCGTCCGGCGAAGGCGGGTTCAGGGCCGAGCCGGGCCGGTATCATCTTTACGTTTCGCTGGCCTGCCCCTGGGCCCACCGCACGCTGATCATGCGCAGGCTGAAGAAGCTGGAGCATGTCATCTCGGTCGACGTCGTCCATTGGCTGATGGCGGAGAACGGCTGGGAATTCGCGACCGGGCAAGGCGCGACCGGGGACACGCTGTATGGCCATGACTTCCTGCATCAGATCTACACGAAAAACCGGCCTGACTATTCCGGCCGCGTCACCGTCCCCGTGCTCTGGGACCGCAAACGCGAGCGCATCGTTTCCAATGAATCGGCGGAGATCATCCGGATGCTGAATTCCGCCTTCGACGAATGGGGCGACGCATCGCTGGATTTCTATCCGGAAAGCCTGCGCGAGGACATCGACGCCATCAACGCCACCGTCTACGACAATGTCAACAATGGCGTTTACAAGGCCGGCTTCGCCACGTCCGAAGACGCCTATGAGGAAGCGTTTGACGCGCTCTTTTCAACGCTGGACGATCTGGAAGAGCGCCTGGGTCAAGGCCGCTATCTCGTCGGCAACCGGCTGACCGAGGCGGACTGGCGCCTGTTCACCACGCTGGTCCGGTTCGACCCGGTCTATGTTGGCCATTTCAAGTGCAATCTGCGCCGGATCGCCGACTACCCGAACCTGTCGAACTACCTGCGCGACCTCTACCAGGTGCCGGGCGTGGCCGAAACGGTCGATCTTCACCACATCAAGAACCACTACTACCGGTCGCACGAAACGCTGAACCCGGGCGGCATCGTTCCCAAGGGGCCGGCGCTCGCCTATGACGCCCCCCATGACCGTGGCCGCTTCGGCCAGTCCGCACCTACCAGAATGGCGATCTGACGGCGCTGCCGAAAACCTCCTCCAGACGCGCCCGGGTGGCGCGCGTGGTTTCCTCCGGAAGATTGTCGAGGGCGAAGAAGCCGGTTTCCGCGATCTCATGGTCGCGCCCGCGCGGCCCGACCTGTTCAAAGGTGTCGACCAGGTAGAGCGCCACATGATCGCGCCGGCTGGCAAGCCGGTTGAAGTGGAACGAGACCAGACGCGCGGGGCCTGTGAGCCGGATATTGCCTTCCTCCGCCAGTTCACGCGCCAGCGCCTGATCGGCGGATTCGCCCGGCTCCACGCCGCCGCCGGGCAATTGCCAGCCTGGCACATAGGTATGGCGCACGAGGAAGACCGATCCGCGCGCACCGTCATGCACGATGGCGCGCACACCCAGCGTCATCGGCCTGGCCAGCAGGAAGAAGAGGTGAAACAGCCGGATGCGCCAGCGCGTCTTGCCTGCGCCTTCAGGCATCATGCTTTGCGCCCGGCGGCTGGAAAGGCAACCGGCTTTCGCCTAAGAAAAGAACCATGTTCCGTCTCGCTCATCTCTCCGATGTCCATCTGGGCCCCCTTCCGCCGGTCCGCTATCGCGAACTCGTGTCCAAGCGCATTACCGGCTATGTCAACTGGCATCGCAACCGCAGCCGCAATCTCGGGGACGATGTATTGTCGCGATTGTGCGACGACATGCTCGCCCAAGAGCCCGACCACATTGCCCTGACCGGCGATCTCGTCAATCTGGCGCTGGATGCCGAGATCGAGGCCGCTCGCCTCTGGCTGCAAGCCTTTGCCCCTGCCGGCCAGGCGTCCGTGGTTCCCGGCAACCATGATGCCTATGTCCCCGGCGCGCTGGAAAAGGCCTGCCATGCCTGGAGTCCGTGGATGACCGGCGACGGCGTCAACGCCCCCGTCACCCGGAAATCCTTTCCCTATCTGAGGGTTCGCGGCCCGGTGGCGCTGATCGGCGTATCTTCCGCCGTCGCCACGGCACCGTTTCTGGCCAGCGGCGAATTCAGCGGCAAGCAGGCGCGAAAGCTGGCCCCGATCCTCGAGGAGGCCGGCGAACGCGGCTTGTACCGGGTCATCATGATCCATCACCCGCCGCTGCGCGGTGCCGCGTCGCCCTACAAGCGGCTCTACGGCATTCGCCGTTTCCAGAAGACGGTTCTCGAGCACGGCGCGGAACTGGTGCTGCACGGTCATACCCACCTGCCGACACTGGGCCACATTCGCGGCGATGGCCGCGTCATTCCGGTGGCCGGCGTGCCGGCCGGCGGCCAGGGCCTGAACGGCCACAAGCCGGCCGCGGGCTATTCCCTGTTCGAGATCGATGGCGGCCCCGGCGCCTGGACAACCACCATGCGCCGGCGTGCGCTGACAGGCCAAACGCTCGGTTTCAAGGACGTCGAACACCGGAACCTGGACGAATAACGGCTCGCTCGCGCCCCATCAGTTCCAGAAGTCGAACCCCAGCGCGGCGAGCCGGTCCCATAGGAGCGCGATCAGCATGCCACCGCCGGCGAGCGCACCGAGCAGGAAAATCATCAAGCCTTCCAGGAAGCCGCTTCCCCGGGCGCCTTTTTCGGGCTCACTCGTCTCGGCCGGCGCGCCATGCCTCACCGGCGTCACGTCGCCTTCCATCATGCGCTGCTTCTCGACAATACGTTCGCCGATATAGCGGGCCACGTGATCGGCGACGACGGTGACGTCCCCGCTTTCGGAAAGCACGACGCGGCCAAGCCTCGTATCCTTCATGAAACGGTAGGTCCGCTTGTCACGGCCCATCGTGACATGCGCCGTGGCATCGATCCAGAAACGCGGTTGCAACCCGGAAGACAGCGCCAGGTCGAACTGGTCATCCTCCGCGGGGATGTCGTCGAGCAGGGGCTGCAATTCCTGAACCAGCAATTCCAGCCGCATGGCCTGCGTCTCGCGCAGTTCCACCACCACGTCATCGCGATCGGCGTGATCGTTCTTCACGATGCGGATCACGTCGGACAGCTTGCGCATGCTGCTGCCCGTTTCCGTTGCCGGCATCTTGCCTGTCTGTTTTTCTGCCATGATGCAACCTGCGCTTTGACCAGGCCCGATGGTTAACAGGAGCTTGACGCAAAAGCACGGCAAAAAGAAGAAGGGCCGCCGCCGCTATCCCCAAGCCTGTGAATTCCGGCCGCCACCAGTCACCCCGCCGCCATGGCCCGGGCCGTCAGCGCGCATTCTCCGAAATCAGCCGGATGACGGCGTCGGTTTGCTCGTCGATCAGCATGTGGCCGGTGCCAGCGAACAGGTGCAGGGCGAAGAGCGGCGGCAGATCCCGGGTCTGGCTTGATGGCAAGACGCGGTCTTCGGTGCCCCAGATCACCTTGACCGGCATCGGCAGGGCTGCCAGCGCGTCGCGCGGGATGGCACCCTGGATACCGTCGCGGGTCATGCGCGCGGCAATATCCGTCAGCATGGCCCGTTGGCCGTCGCGCGCGCGCAATTCGGCCAGTTTGTCGAGCGCTCCCCCGTTGACCGGGTTGCGATAGCCGACCATCTCCTCAAGACAGGGCAGCAGGTCCTCGCGGCTCACGGCCTGCGCATAGCGGATCAGGAGGCGGATGTTGATTTCCGGCCCGAACCCGCCGGGTGCAAGAAGCGTCAGCGAGGCGACCCTGTCCGGCGCGGCCATGGCGATCAGCGCCGCGATTGCACCGCCCATCGAATGGCCGGCGAGATGAAAACGGGAGATCCCCTGCCCGTCCATGTGGTCGAGCACCGCCTGCACCGCGACTTTCACCGGACCGGCGCCCGGATAGGTGAGCGAAAGGCCATGCCCCGGCAAATCCGGCGTCAGGACGAGCCGCCTGGCCGCCAGCGCCGCTGCAACCGGCTCCCAGACATGATGCGATCCGCCAAAGCCATGCAACAGCACGAGCGGCTCCCCGCCTTCGCCGCGCCGCACGCAAAACAGGTTCTCGCTCATTTCTCTTGTTCCCTCCCAGGAAAAGGCCCGCCGGCACGGACCGGCGGGCCAGGCACGTGTTCGGTCCTCAATACCCGGAAAGGATGCGGTTGGCCGCCGAGACGATGGCGTTCAGCGATGCCGTGACGATGTTGGTGTTGATGCCGACACCGAACAGCTTGCCGCCCGGATGCTCCATTTCCATGTAGCAGACGGCCGACGCGTTCGAGCCGGAATGCAGCGAATGCTCCGAATAGTCCACCACCGACATGGCCACGCCGAGATGCTTGGACAGCGCATCGACGAACCCGTCGATCGGCCCGGTGCCCCGGCCGGAAATGGTCACTTCCTTGCCGTCGTCCAGGATCGTCGCCTCCAGGATACGCTCACCCTTTGCCGCCGGGTCGGGGAAGGTGTGGTGATCGACGAACTTGAGGCGCGCGCCCGGCTGCTCGACATAACGCTCGATGAACCGCTCGTGGATGCGCTTGGACGGCAGTTCCCGGCCTTCCCGGTCGGTGATGTCCTGGATGTCCTCGCGGAACTCGACCTGCAGGTTGCGCGGCAGGTTGAACCCGTAATCGGCCTGCAGGATATAGGCGATCCCGCCCTTGCCCGACTGCGAATTGATCCGGATGATCGCCTCGTAGCTGCGGCCCACGTCCTGCGGGTCGATCGGCAGGTACGGCACTTCCCATTGCGGCTTGTTGGCCTGCTTGATGGCCTTCATGCCCTTGTTGATGGCGTCCTGGTGCGAGCCGGAAAAGGCGGTGTAGACCAGCTCGCCCACGTAGGGGTGGCGCTCGGGAATGCGCAACTGGTTGGAATATTCGTAGACATCCTTGATGCGGTTGATGTCGCGGCAATCCAGTTCCGGATCCACGCCCTGCGTGTACATGTTGAGCGCCAGCGTCACGATATCGACATTACCGGTGCGCTCGCCATTGCCGAACAGCGTGCCTTCGACCCGGTCGGCGCCGGCCATCAGGCCCAGTTCGGTGGCGGCGATGCCGGTGCCGCGGTCGTTGTGCGGATGCAGCGACAGGATGATGTTTTCCCGGTTGTCGAGATTGCGGCTCATCCACTCGATCTGGTCGGCATAGATGTTGGGCGTGGCCATCTCGACCGTTGCCGGCAGGTTGATGATCAACTTGTTGTCGGCTGTCGGCTGCACGATCTCGGTGACCGCGTTGCAGATTTCCAGCGCCACCTCCAGTTCGGTTCCGGTGAAGCTTTCCGGCGAATACTGAAACCGGTAGCCGCCGCCCGCCTTGGCCGCCATGTCGGTGATCATCCTGGCCGCATCGACGGCGATCTGCTTGATGCCGGCCACGTCCTTGGCGAAGACCACCCGGCGCTGCAATTCCGAGGTGGAATTGTAGAAATGGATGATCGGACGCCTGGCGCCTTCCAGCGCCTCGAACGTGCGCGTGATCAGTTCCGGCCGGCACTGCACAAGCACCTGCAACGACACGTCGTCCGGCACGTTTCCTTCCTCGACGCACCAGCGCGCGAAGTCGAAATCCGTCTGCGAGGCCGACGGGAAGCCGATCTCGATTTCCTTGAAACCCATGTCGATGAGCAACTGGAACATGCGCGCCTTGCGGTCATGGCCCATCGGGTCGATCAGCGCCTGGTTGCCGTCACGAAGATCGACCGAACACCAGATCGGCGCCTTCTCGATCCGCTTGGAGGGCCATGTGCGGTCAGTGAGGTTGACCTGCGGATAGGGCTGGTACTTGACCGCGGCATCGGACATGCCGGTCTTGCTCGACGGGGGAGTCATATCGTTCATTGTCAGCTTCTCTTTCCGGCGCCAGAACTGGCCTCAGGGCCTTGCAGGCGCGTGTTTTGGGCGATTTTTTTCAGGATGTAAACGGCGAGGAGCGGAGCCTTGGCGGCAAATCGGCCGCCAGGCGCTCCTCAGCGAACCTGGCGGACGCCGCTAAGAAGCAGAAGGCCGGGCAGGCCCGTGGCGCCGGAGGCGCGGACGTGAGCGGAGTGCTGGGCCTGTTTCGAGTTCATGGCACTGATATAAGGGATTGATCGCGATCCGGTCAAGACATGATGGCTTGCGGGTGTTTCCGGAACGCGCGATGCCCTATCTGGTAAGGATAGACATGACCCTGGGGAGGACCTGTTCCATGCGTGTGGATATCGTTTCCGATGTGGTGTGCCCGTGGTGCGCGGTCGGTTACTACCAGCTTGCCGAAGCCGCCAGACAGACCGGCATGACCCTTGACGTCCACTGGCACCCGTTCCAGCTCAACCCGCATGTCGGTTCCGGGGGCGAAAACCTGCGCGATCACCTGGCTGAGAAATACGGAACGACGCCTTCGCAATCCAGGGCCGCGCGTGAAAAGATCACCGCGCTTGGCGCCGAGGTCGGCTTCACCTTCGACTTCACCGACGACACCCGGACGTGGAACACGTTCGACGCCCACCGCCTGATCGGCTGGGCCGAACTGTCCGGCCGCCAGCACGAAACTAAGCTGGCGCTTCTCAAGGCAAACTTCACGGACAATCGCAACGTTTCGGACCGTGAGGTACTGGTGGAGGTTGCGCAATCCGTCGGCCTCGACGGCGCCGAGTGCCGCACCATGCTGGACTCGGGCGCGTTTACCGGGGAATTGCAAGCCGCCATGGCGTTCTGGCGCTCACGCGGCATATCGGGCGTGCCCTCGATCATCTTCCTCGGCCGCCACCTTGTCACCGGTGCCCAGGGTGTCGATACCTACCGCGACATTCTTGGTCAGTTGGCGCAGATGGAATCCGGATCAGCCTGAACCCTGATCGTCGCCTCCCTCCCCGGCGGCAAGGTCGCGCATGTCGGCGGCCCCGCGCCGGGCGGCTTGCGCCACGTCGTCGAACAGATGCGCGATTTCTTCGAACACCGAGCGGTCGCTTTCCTGGAAGCCGACGCTGTCCAGCTCGCCAAGCAGGTCGAGCAGGGAAAGGATGCCCGCCACCTGGTTGCGGGCATCGTTGAGGCGGGCGCGGCGCTGGCGCATGCGCTCCATGGCGTTGAACGAGGACAGCGCCTCGATGAGCCGCTCGCGGCAGGCGCAATCCAGGTCCACGCCGGAAAGCACCGCCGTCAGCCGGTTGGCAAGATCATCGCGCACGGGTGCGCCGGGGCGCTCCGCCCCGCTCACTGCAACGCCGCGCCGCCGGCATGCACCGGCACATAATGCCGGCCCGGCACCTTGTGGAAAAACCCGTTGGAAAACCGCACATCGCCGCACAGGCCATGCAGGCGCTCCATCGCATCGCCCGTGTCCCGCTTTCCGTCGGCAAGATCGCGGAAAACCGAGGCGACGGCCACCATGTCCACGTTCTGTGGCATGAGCCGCAGCGCCGAAATGCCCATGGCCATGATGTCCGGCAGTTCGGCCGCCAGGCACATGTAGCTTTCCGATTGCGTCTGGATGCCGTTGATCCGCAGGAAGGCCTCGCCCGCCGCCGTCACCAGCGGCATGCCGTCGGCATCGTCCTCGCAGACGAACTGGCAATTGTCCTTGTGCCTTCCATGGGCGCGGGCGTGGTAGCAACGCGCCGAGACGGCGAGCGGCGCGCGCCCGAACACCTGCAATTCCGTCGCGATGCCAAGCGCGTGCGGCGCATGTGCCGCCGCTTCCAGCGAAGGGCGCGGCAATTCATGCGGCAGGCAGACATGCGTCGCCCCCTGCCCGGCCATCCAGCCGATGGTGGCCTCGTTGGTGGCGTTCAGGAACGGGCCGATCCGGTGTGCCTGCTGCCCGCGTGCCGCCAGCCCGCTGACATTGTTGATCTCGACCTCGAAATCCTCCTGCGCGCAAAGCTGCACGGTCGCCTGGCGCTCGCGCGGCAGGATCACCTCGGCCAGCGTCGACAACACGACACGCTTGCCGCCGCGCTGAAGCCGGTCGATCACGTCAGGCATCTCGGTTTCGAAGAAGGGCGCGCGCTTGGAGCAGATCACCTCGCCCAGATAGACGGTGCCCACGGGCGCCTCGTCGGCGATTCGGGCATAGAAGTCGCGCTTCCTGTCCGCCGGCCAGTGATAGGCAATGGGTCCGATCGTCAGTTCGGCTGCCATGGCCTCACCTCCACTTCTTGGTTTCGAATGCGCCCTGGGTCTGCTTCTGGCCCTCGGTCAGGGCCACGAGATCGGCGATATCGGCCGGCCGCCCCGCCATCACATCGTCGATGGCCCTGCGGAAGGCCGAAACGACGCTGCGTACATAGCTCTTGGAGCGCTGCCGCCCCTCGATCTTGAAGGCGTGGACGCCGGCATGGATGAGATCGGGCAGCATGCGCGCCAGGTTGAGGCTGACCGGCTCCTCGAACGCGTAATAGCCCTGCGCCCGGTGCGGCGCGGTGTAGCGTCCCTTGCAGATGGTGGGATAACCGGCCATCTCCTCGGCCCCGAAGCGGTCGATCACGCTGCCCGACAGGCAACTCGAAACCGCCCCGCCTGGCTCCTTGCGGTAGTCGACCTCGCTGGCCGGCGAGCAGACTCCGTCCAGGTTGGTCGATTGCCCGGTCACGTAGTTCGTCAGGCTGCACCGCCCCTCCACCATCAGCCCGTGATTGCCGAAGATGAAGGTCTCGATCTCGCAGGGGATGGCCGCGGCGATGGGCTTGATCTCGGCAACGGTGAGGATGCGCGGCAGCACCACGCGCTTCACGCCGAAATGCTGGCAGTAGTAGCCGATTGCTTCCGGACTCGAAGCCGCTGCCTGCACCGAGAGATGCAGCCGCACGCCGGGATGGCGTTCGGCCACATACCGCGCCACGCCCATGTCGGCCACGATCAGCGCATCGATGCCCAGCGCCACCGCCGTGTCGGCGGCCTCGCGCCACAAGTCGACCTTGCCGGCAGGCGGATAGGTGTTGAGCGTCAGCAGCACCCTGGCGCCACGCTCATGCGCATAGGCGATGGAGGCGCCCAGTTCCTCTTTCGTGAAATTCAGGCCGGGGAAGTTGCGCGCATTGGTGGCATTGCGGAATCCGCAATAGACGGCATCCGCGCCGGCATCGACAGCGCTTCGCAGGGCTGCCGGTGTTCCGGCAGGACAGATGAGTTCCGGACGGATCATCAAAGCGCCCTCCCCGTTGCCGCCGCGCCATGGCTGCGCCGCAGGAAGGCCAGCGCCATGCGCCCCGGCGGGCCGAACAGGTCGGCCGTATCGGCGGCGATCGAGCCCTCCACGTCGTCCAGCGCATTGCGCAGCGTCACCACCGCATCGGTATTGCCGAGGATCTCCAGGTCGCGCGAGAAGAAGGACGCATCGCCATCCGCGCCGGCGTCGATCAGGTCGAACAGGGTGCGGAAGCGGCCCCGGATCAGCGCATCATGGGCGGGCAGGCTGTCGCGCGCGACCGTCCTGAATTGCGGCGCCTGCGGGTCGGGTGTCAGGTGCAGGGCAAAGGGCATTTCCACCGGATCGATGATGAAACTGGAGCGGACATGCGGTCCGAGGCGGTCGAAGATCGACCGGTGCTTGACGGCCAGCCGGCGCACGGTGCGCATCAGCAGCGAGTCGAGCATCCGGCCAGCCACCGCATGCGCCAGGCCCGCGAACGGGCGATGGTCTCGGGGCGCGACGGCTCGGCTAGGCATATCCATTCGGTCAGTCCTTTCATTGCAAGGCAGGAAAGGCAGCGAACCGGCCCTGCCAGGGCCGGACCGTGCCAGGTCATTGTCCGGGCCTGAACGCCTCCACGACGGCCCGGTCCGTCTCGATGCGCCCCGCGCCGATCAGGTCGAGGCAATAGGGTATGGCGGGAAACACGGCATCAAGGCAGGTGCGGATGGAGGCGGGCTTGCCCGGCAGGTTGACGATCAGCGTCGTGCCGCGCACGCCTGCCGTCTGGCGCGACAGGATGGCCGTCGGCACCTCTTCCAGGCTCTTCTTGCGCATCAGTTCGCCAAAGCCCGGCAATTCCTTTTCGATGACATCCGCCATGGCTTCCGGCGTTTCGTCGCGCGGTGATGGGCCGGTGCCCCCGGTCGTCAGCACCAGGTCGGCCCGGTCGGTGGAACACAGCGCCAGCAGCGCCGAGGCGACGGAGTCGCGCCCATCCGGGATGATCCGGATCGCGAAATCGAAGGGCGAAACGATGGCCGACTTCAGCCAGGCCTCGATGGCCGGACCGCCCTTGTCTTCGTATTCGCCGCGGCTGGCGCGGTCGGAAATCACGAGCGCGACAATGCGCATGGGTTCATCCTCCTAGATGGGACATGGGCCGCGAGAGCCCGCCGGAAACCGTGCCGTCATAGCCGAAATCATGGCCCCAGGGCTTGGCGGCAACAGCGCCCAGAATGGCCTGTTCCAGCCGCTCCGGCCCTTCGCCGGAGCGCAGCGCCGTGCGCAGATCCACTGCCCCGTCATCGCCCATGCAGGGGAAAAGCTGGCCGGTGCAGCTCACCCGCATGCGATTGCAGGCGGCGCAGAAATTGCAGGAAAGCGGCGCGATGAAGCCGATCAGCCCGCCGGTTTCGCGAACCCGCATGTAGCGCGCAGGCCCGCCGGTCTTTTTCGCCACCGGATCGAGCGTGTAGCGCGCCTTCAGCCAGGCTTCGGCCTCGCCGAGCGGAAGGTGGTTTTCGCCATAGCTTTCGAGTGCCCCGCCCAGCGGCATCGCCTCGATGAAGGTCAGATCCATGCCCCGGCCGTGGGCATGGGCGATGAGGTCCATGGCGTCGCGTTCGAAGCGACCTTTCTGGACAACGGCATTCAGCTTGACCGACAGGCCTTCGGCCAGCGCCGCGTCGATGCCCGCCAGCACCTTGTTCACGTCGCCCCAGCGGGTCACCGCCCGGTAGCCTTCCGGGTCCAGCGTGTCCAGCGAGACATTGACGCGCCGCACGCCGGTTTCCTTCAGGCCCGCGGCATGGCGGGCCAGCAGCGTGCCATTCGTGGTCAGCGTCACTTCATCCAGGTCGCCTGCATCCAGATGCGGCTTCAACTGCGCAAACAGCGTCATGATGTTCTTGCGCACCAGCGGCTCGCCGCCCGTCAGGCGCAGCTTGCGGATACCCAGCCGCATGAAGCATTCCGCCACCCGGTAGGTCTCTTCCAGGCTGAGAACGTCCTTGCGCGGCAGAAAGGTCATGTGCTCCGACATGCAATAGGTGCAGCGCAGGTCGCAGCGATCCGTCACCGACAGCCGCAGATAGGTAATGGCGCGGCCGAATGTGTCAGTCAGTTTCGCCGGGCTTTGCCGGTTGGTCTTCACCGTCCTGTTCCTTTCACGCCTGCCGGGCATGATCGCCCTTGCAACCGCCATCCGCGCACCGGGCGCCCGCACCGGCCTTGGCACGGCCGCAGGACAGGTCGCGCAGAAGTCCGTCATTGAGCCCGTAGACCCAGCCGTGAATGGCCAGCTTGCGCCCGCGCGCCCAGGCCGACTGGATGATCGGCGTGCGCGCCAGGCTTTCCACCTGCGCCTGGATCGACAGCTCGCACAGCCGGTTGAGCCGGGCTTCGGCGTCTTCGCCCTCGCCGCCCTCCAGGCCATGCAGGTCCGCCACGTCCCGTATCGGCTGCAGCCAATGGTCGATGATTCCGTGCCGCCGGCCGTCCATGGCGGCGCGCACGCCCCCGCAGCCATAGTGACCGCACACGATGATGTGCCTGACCTCCAGGCTCTCCACCGCGAATTCCAGCACGGAAAGCAGGTTCAGGTCGCCGCGATGGACGAGATTGGCCACATTGCGGTGAACGAACACCTCGCCCGGCTCCAGCCCGGTGATGACATTGGCCGGAACGCGGCTGTCGGAACAGCCGATCCAGAGATAATCCGGCTTCTGGAGTTTCGACAGCCGGTCGAAATAGCCCGGATCGTCACGCTTGCGGCCTTCCGCCCATTGCCGGTTGTGGTCGAGCAGGTCTGTGATCATGGCACGCGCCCCACGCCCTTACTGGACCAGCGGAGATGTGGCGCCATCCATGTCGATGCCCGTGATCTTCGCCCGGCCGGCCAGGATCGAGACATATTGCGCGACGGCGCGGGCAAAGGCCTGTGCCTCCAGCCAGTCCGCGATGCGAACCTTCACGGCTTCGAAGGGAAGCTGCCGGGCCTCTACCGCCCGGTCGAGGGCGATGACATGGAAGCCGAAGCGCGTGGCGACCGGCGCGCGGGTGATTTCGCCCGGCATCATCTGCGCCAGCGCCGCCTCGAATTCCGGCACGGTGGAACCGGGCGAGAGCTGGCCGAGATTGCCCCCCTGGGCGGCCGATGAACAGGCGGAAACCGCCTTGGCCGCCTCGGAGAATCCCCGCGGCTCCGTCTGCAACGCGTTACAGAGGGCCTGCGCTTCAAGCCGTGCCGCCTCGCGCCGTTCCGGATCGCTTTCCGGCGCGGCAACGAGGATGTGCCGGGCCTCGTAAAGCGGCGCGCTGGTGAAGCGTTCCCGGTTGATCTCGTAGAAGCGGCGGCACTCGCCGTCGTTCGCCGCCGGCACGGCGACCTCGCGTTCGGTCAGCGCGCGTATGGCTGCGTCCTCGAATGTCTCGGTCTGGCCATTCCCGGTCCTAAGATCACAGAGCATGTCCAGCCGCCGCGCTTCGTTGAGCAGGAGCTGGCGCACGACCAGCGCATGAGCGGCTGCGCGCAGCGCCTCGCCCGGATTGTCGGCGGGATGATTCTGGGCCTCGTGCAGGATGGCCTCCTCGGGAATTGCCACGCCGTCGACGGAGATCGCCTTCATCACCGGCAGCGGCTTGGGCGGGACAGACGTGTCGGGCTCCTTGTAGGTGGTGTAGCCCTGTCCGTCCGGAGCCGGGCCGACAGGCGCGCCGCCGGCAAGGCTGGGATTGCGATAGACGGTTGCCATGGTGCTTACTCCCCGGCCGGAAGCCGCACTGGCGCGGCGCGGCGGTTGCGCTCACGCACCACCTGGTAGCCGGGCCGCCAGAAATAGCGCACCGGCACCGACAGCATGTGAACGAGACGGGTGAAGGGAAACAGCAGCAGGATCGTCAGCCCCAGCACGAGATGCGCCTTGAAGATGATCGACGCATGCGCGACATGTGACGCCGCATCGCCCTGGAAGGTGAAGATGCCCTGTGCCCAGGCCATGAAGCGGACCATTTCCTCGCCATCCAGATGCTGCATGGAAATCGGGATGGTCGCCAGGCCGAGCGCAAGCTGCACCCAGAGCAGGATGATGATCAGCGTGTCGCTGGTGCTGGAATTGGCCCGCACGCGCGGATCGAAAAGGCGCCGGTGAACGAGCAGGCTCGCGCCGATGATCGCCATGACACCGGCAATGCCGCCCGCCACGATGGCCAGCACCTGCTTGGCGCCGTGGCTGATGCCGAGCGCATCGAAGATGGCGATGGGCGTCAGCAGGCCGATGAGATGGCCGAAGAAGATGACGATCACGCCGACATGGAACAGCACCGAGCCCCAGACAAGCTGCTTGCGGCGCAGAAGCTGCGACGAGCCGGACCGCCAGCTATACTGGTCACGGTCATAGCGCAGGATCGAGCCGAGGATCAGCACGACGAGCGCGACATAGGGATAGATCCCGAAGAGAAGCGTGTTGAAAAAGCCGGACATCCTGGCCTCCGCTCAGAAAGGGTTGGCCGGCGCGGCGTCCGGCTTGCGGGTGTGGGCGCGCATCTGGCGCTGCAGGCGGTCGGGTCCGCAGGCGTTTTCCCCGGCATTGCCGCCGAATGTTACCGCCTCCTCTTCCCAGACCCGGTCGAGCGCCTCGAGGTCGGCCGGATCGTCGTCCGGCGTCTCCATGAGTTCGCTGACCAGGCCGGCGTCAGGCTTTCCCGACGCCATTTCCTCCAGCACGGCAAAGGCGTTGGCATAGACCGAGCCGCGTTTCTTCAGCCGCTCGCGCAGCGCGGCGACGATATGCGCCACCTGCCCCAGCAGGTCGGCGGCCTCCGCATGCGGCTTGATCGACAGGTATTCCAGGAACAGCGGCAGGTAATCCGGCAGTTCCCTGGCGCCGATCTCCAGCCCGTCCGCCTCGTACATGGCCATCAGGTCGACCATGGCCTGCCCGCGGTCACGGCTTTCGCCATGCACATGCTCGAAAAGATGCAGCGACAGCGTGCGCGTCCGGTCGAACAGGTAGACATAGCGCTCCTGGGCCTCGAACAGGTCGAGCGCGGCGATGTCTCCGGCCAGCATTTCCAGAAGCATCTTCTGGGTCTGGCTGATCGCTTCCAGGCCGGCAATGGCCTGCCGGATTTCCGGCAGGGCCTCGTGCATCGTCTCGTCCGGATAGGCGAGCAGGATCGAGAGAACCTTCAGCGTTGCGTTCATCACACGCCCTCCGTCTGCCTGTTGACCGGTGTCTGCACCGTACGGGTTCGCTTGGCGCCGAACAGGTCGCTCTCGCCGCCGCCGGAACAGCCGTTGCCGAAAGTGAAGCCACAAGAGCCGCGCACGTCATAGGCATCCTCGGAGATCTCGCGATGCGAGGTCGGAATGACGAAACGGTCCTCGTAGTTGGCGATCGCCATGATCTTGTACATTTCCTCGATCATGGTGCCGCTCATGCCCACCTTCTGCGCGATTGCCTCGTCGGTGACACCGTCGATGGACTTGGCGCGCATGTAGGCACGCATGGCCAGCATGCGCTCAAGCGCCGAGACCACCGGTGCTTCCTTGCCGCCCGTCAGCAGGTTGGCGAGGTAACGAACCGGGATCCGGAGAGACCGGACGTCCGGCATGTCGCCGTCCAGTCCGATCTTTCCGGCTTCCGCCGCAGACGTGAGGGGTGAAAGCGGCGGAATGTACCAGACCATGGGAAGGGTCCGGTATTCCGGATGCAGCGGGAAGGCGACCTTCCATTCCATGGCCATCTTCCAGACCGGCGAATGGCGCGCGGCCTCCAGCCATGCTTCGGGAATGCCGTCCTTGCGCGCCTGTTCGATGACCGCCGGATCGTTGGGATCCAGGAAGATCTTCAGCTGCTCCTCATAGAGTTCCTTTTCGTCGGCCGCCGAGGCAGCCTCCTCGATGCGGTCGGCGTCATAAAGCACGACGCCCAGATAGCGGATGCGCCCGACGCAGGTTTCCGAGCAGACCGTCGGATGGCCGGCCTCGATGCGCGGGTAGCAGAACACGCACTTCTCCGATTTGCCCGAAGACCAGTTGTAGTAGATTTTCTTGTAGGGGCAGCCGGACACGCACATGCGCCAGCCGCGGCATTTGTCCTGGTCGATCAGGACGATGCCATCATCCTCGCGCTTGTAGATGGCGCCGGACGGGCAGGAGGCGACACAGGCCGGGTTCAGGCAGTGCTCGCACAGGCGCGGCAGATACATCATGAACGTGTTTTCGAACTCGCCGTAGATCTGCTTCTCGATGCCCTCGAAGTTGGTGTCCTGCGACCGCTTGGAGAATTCGCCGCCAAGGATCTCCTCCCAGTTCGGCCCCCATTCGATCTTTTCCATCCGCTCGCCGGAAATCTGCGAGCGCGGACGCGCCGTCGGAAAGGCCTTGCTTTCGCGGGCCGTCTGCAGGTGGTCGTAGTCGAAGTCGAACGGCTCGTAATAGTCGTCGATCTCGGGCAGGTCCGGATTGGCGAAGAGCTTGGCCAGGATGCGCCACTTGGCGCCCCCCTTCGGCTCGATCTTGCCGTTGGCCTTGCGCCGCCAGCCGCCGTTCCAGCGCTTCTGGTTTTCCCAGTCCTTCGGATAGCCGATGCCGGGCTTAGTCTCGACATTGTTGAACCAGGCGTATTCGACGCCCTCGCGGTTGGTCCAGACGTTCTTGCATGTCACGGAACAGGTGTGGCACCCGATGCACTTGTCGAGGTTCAGCACCATGCCGATTTGAGCGCGGATTTTCATTCTGCCGCCTCCTTGGGTGTAACGGTTTCGCCAAGCGGCTCTTCCATCCAGTCGACCTTTTCCAGCTTGTGCACCACGACGAACTCGTCGCGGTTGGAACCGACGGTTCCGTAGTAGTTGAAGCCGTAGGACTGCTGGACGTAGCCGCCGATCATGTGGGTGGGCTTGGTGATCGCCCTTGTGACGGAGTTGTGAATGCCGCCGCGCTGCTGCGTGAGCTGCGATCCCGGCGTGTTCACGATCTTTTCCTGGGCGTGGTACATGTAGATCGTTCCCTGCTTCATGCGCTGGGAGACGACGGCGCGCGCCACGATGGCCCCGTTGGAATTGAAGACCTCGACCCAGTCATTGTCGACGAGTCCGGCGGTTTTGGCATCATCCTCCGAAATCCAGACCACCGGGCCGCCACGGTTGAGCGTGAGCATCATGAGGTTGTCGGAATAGGTGGAGTGGATGCCCCATTTCTGGTGCGGCGTGATGAAGTTCAGCACCACGGATTTCCTGCCAGCCGACTTCGCCTCGATCACCGGGTTGATGGTCTTGGTGTCGATGGGAGGCCGGTAGACGCAGAACGCCTCGCCGAAAGCCCGCATCCACAGGTGATCCTGGTAGAGTTGCTGGCGTCCGGTGATCGTGCGCCACGGGATCAGCTCGTGAACATTGGTATAGCCGGCATTGTAGCAGACCTTCTCCGATTCAAGCCCCGACCAGGTCGGCGAGGAGATGATCTTGCGCGGCTGGGCGACGATGTCGCGGAAGCGGATCTTCTCGTCTTCCTTCGGCATCGCAAGGTGGGAGTGGTCGCGGCCGGTATTCTTCGACAGCGCTTCCCAGGCCTTCACCGCCACTTCGCCATTGGTCTCCGGCGCCAGCATCAGGATCACTTCAGTCGCGTCGATGTCGCTCTCGATGCGCGGACGGCCCTTCGTCGGCCCTTCCTCTGTGACAACGCCGTTCAGCTTGCCCAGCGCCTCGACCTCGTGTTCGGTGTTCCAGGAAATGCCCTTGCCGCCATTGCCGAGCTTGTCCATGAGCGGACCAAGCGCAGTGAACCGCTTGTAGAGATTGGGATAATCCCGCTCCACGACGGCAACCGCCGGCATCGTCTTGCCCGGCAGCGGCGCCACCTCGTCCTTCTTCCAGTCCTTCACGTCGAAGGCCTGCGCCATTTCGCCGGGCGTGTCGTGCTGGATGGGAACGAGGACCACGTCCTTTTCCACACCCAGGATCTCGGGCGCGACCTCGGAGAACTTGCGCGCGATGCCCTTGAAGATGTCCCAGTCGCTGCGTGCTTCCCAGGCCGGGTCGGCCGCGCTGGACAGCGGATGGATGAAGGGATGCATGTCGGAGGTATTGAGATCGTTCTTCTCGTACCAGGTGGCCGTGGGCAGGACGATGTCGGAATAGACGCAGGTGGTCGACATGCGGAAATCGAGCGTGACCAGCAGATCCAGCTTTCCTTCCGGCGCCTCGTCGTGCCACTTCGCCTCGCGGGCGCGCTGGCGGCCTTCCTCACCGAGATCCTTGCCCATCAGCCCGTTTTGCGTGCCGAGAAGGTGCTTGAGGAAATACTCGTGCCCCTTGCCCGACGAGCCCAGCAGGTTGGAACGCCAGACAAACATGTTGCGCGGCCAGTTGGCCGGATCGTCCGGATCCTCGCAGGACATTTCCAGGTCGCCCGCCTTGAGCTGCGCGGCGACATAGTCCTTGGCCTCCAGCCCGGCGTCCGCCGCCGCTTTCGCGACCGCCAGCGGGTTGGTCTTGAGCTGCGGCGCGGACGGCAGCCAGCCCATTCGCTCGGCGCGGATGTTGTAGTCGATCAGCGTGCCGTCCCACGGCCCTTCCGGCGCCGTCGGCGACAGGATCTCGTCCACCGTCAGCGTTTCGTAGCGCCACTGGTCGGTATGGGCATAGAAAAAGGAAGTGGAGTTCATCTGGCGCGGCGGGCGGCCCCAGTCCAGCCCGAAGGCCAGCGGCAGCCAGCCGGTTTGCGGACGCAGCTTTTCCTGGCCGACATAGTGGCTCCAGCCACCGCCCGACTGGCCGACGCACCCGCACATGACCAGGAGATTGATGATCCCCCGGTAGTTCATGTCCATGTGGTACCAGTGGTTCAGGCCAGCACCCAGGATGACCATGGAGCGGCCTCTGGTCTTCTCGGCATTGAGCGCGAATTCGCGCGCGACCGTGATGATGTGGTCGCGCGGCACGCCCGTGATCGCCTCCGCCCAGGCCGGCGTGTAGGGCACGTCATCGTCATAGGACGTGGCGCAGGTGGCATCGTTGAAGCCGCGATCCAGCCCGTAATTGGCCACGAACAGGTCGAACACGGTGGCGACCATCGTGTCGCCTTCGGCCAGCTTCAGCTTTTTGGCCGGCACCGAGCGCAACAGCACGCTCTGGTGGTCCGTACCCTGGAAATGATCGTGCTCGCGATTGCCGAAATAGGGGAAGGCCACGCTGGCGACGTCGTCATGGTCGCTGTCGAGCACGAAGCTCATGTCGAGTTCGACATCGCGGCCCTTGCCGTCCTTGGTCTCCAGGTTCCACTTGCCCTGCTCGCCCCAGCGGAAGCCGACCGATCCGGCCGGCACGACCGGCTTCTTGGTCTTGCCGTCAATGGCGACGGTCTTCCATTCCGGATTGTTGGTCTCGCCAAGCCCGCCCTTGAAGTCCGACGCGCGCAGCAGCCGGTCGGGCACGAAATGCCCGTTCTTCCTGGTGAGCTTCACCAGCATCGGCATGTCGGTGTAACGCCGGCAGTAATCCTCGAAATACTCTGCCTGGCGGTCAAGGTGGAATTCGCGCAGCACCACATGGCCGAGCGCCATGGCCAGCGCGGCGTCCGTGCCCTGCTTGGGATGCAGCCAGATGTCGGAGAACTTCGCCGCTTCCGAATAGTCCGGCGAAACGACGACCGACTTGGCGCCCTTGTAGCGCGCCTCGGTGTAGAAATGGGCATCCGGCGTGCGCGTCTGCGGCACGTTCGACCCCCACAGGATGAGGAAGCCGGCATTGTACCAGTCGGCCGATTCCGGCACGTCGGTCTGCTCGCCCCAGGTCATCGGCGAGGCCGGCGGCAGGTCGCAATACCAGTCGTAGAAGGACATGCAGGTGCCGCCCAGCAGCGACAGGTAGCGCGAACCGGCCGCATAGGAGACCATCGACATGGCCGGGATCGGCGAGAACCCGATCACCCGGTCAGGGCCATAGGTCTTCGCCGTCCAGGCATTGGCGGCGGCGATGATCTCGTTGACCTCGTCCCAGGAAGCGCGCACGAAGCCGCCATGGCCGCGGATGGACGTATAGGCCGCCCGCTTGGCGGGGTCCGTCTGGATGGCCTCCCAGGCGCCGACCGGCGTCTTCACCGCCCGCTCCTTGCGCCACAGCTTCAGGAGCCGTGAACGGATCAGCGGATGTTTCACGCGGTTGGCCGAATACATGTACCAGGAATAGCTGGCCCCGCGCGCGCAACCGCGCGGCTCGTGGTTCGGCAGGTCGGGCCGCGTGCGCGGATAGTCCGTCTGTTGCGTCTCCCAGGTGACGATCCCGCCCTTGACATAGATCTTCCAGGAGCAGGAGCCGGTGCAGTTGACCCCGTGGGTGGAGCGGACGATCTTGTCGTGCTGCCAGCGCTTGCGGTAGGCGTCTTCCCAGTCGCGGTTCTCGCTCGTGGTGACGCCATGGCCGCCGGCGAATGTGCCGGTGTTCTTTTTCGCCAGGAAATTCAGGCGGTCGAGGATATGTGACATGTCGGGAAACCTTTCACGGGGTTTCAGCAGGGCACCGAGGCGCCCTTGCGGGAATAGAAGAACCAGGTGATCGCCAGGCACACCACGTAGAACCAGAGGAAGCCCCACAATGCGCCGTTGGGCGCGCCCGTCATGGCGATCGAGGTGCCGTAGGCCTTGGGAATGAAGAAGGCGCCATAGGCCGCGATGGCCGAGGTGAAGGCGATGATGGCCGCGCTCTCGCGCTCGGCGACCTTCAGCGTGTTGGCATTGTCGGCACCCAGGATGCGCGGGATTTCCTTGCGCATGATCGAGGGGATCATCTGGAAGGTCGAGGCATTGCCGACGCCCGTCAGGAAGAACAGCGCCATGAAGCAGGCGAAGAAGCCCCAGAAGTTTCCGCCCTGGCCGTCAGCCGGCAGGAACTGGATGACGCCCCAAACGGCGATGATCATGCCGAGGAAGACCCAGAAGGTGACGCGGCCGCCGCCGAACTTGTCGGAAATCCAGCCGGTTGCCGCGCGCGACAGGGCGCCGACGAGCGGTCCGAGGAAGGCGTAGGACAGCGCGTTGACCTCCGGAAACTGCGTCTTCATCAGCAGCGGAAAGCCCGCCGAATAGCCGATGAACGAGCCGAACGTGCCGGTGTAGAGGATGCACATGACCCAGTTGTGGAAGCGTTTGAGGATCGAAAGCTGGTCACCGAGCGAGGCCTTGGCATCGGCAATGTCGTTCATGCCGAACCAGGACGCGATGGCGGCAACGGCGATGAAGGGCACCCAGATGAAGCCGGCGTTCTGCAGCCACAGCTTCGAGCCGTCTTCCAGCACCTGCGCTTCGCCGCCGATGGAGCCGAAAACGCCCATGGTGATCACCAGCGGCACGGTGAACTGCATCACCGACACGCCGAGATTGCCCAGGCCCGCATTGAGCGCCAGCGCATTGCCCTTGGTCTTCTTGGGGTAGAAATAGGCGATATTGGCCATGGAGGAGGCGAAATTGCCGCCGCCAAAGCCGCACAGCAGGGCCAGCACCAGGAAGGTGGTGTAGGACGTGTCCGGGTTCTGGATGGCGAAGCCGATGCCCAGCGCCGGCAGCAGCAGCGAAGCGGTGGAAATGGCCGTCCAGCGCCGCCCGCCGAAGATCGGGATCATGAAGGAATAGAAGATGCGCAGCGTGGCGCCGGACAGGCCCGGCAGCGCGGCCAGCCAGAAGCGCTGGTCGACCGAGAAATCGAAGCCGATGGCCGGCATGCGGGCGACGACCACGGACCACACCATCCAGACAGAAAAGGCCAGCAGAAGCGCCGGGATCGAGATCCACAGGTTGCGGGTTGCAATGGCACGGCCGGAAGTGTCCCAGAACCCGGTGTCTTCAGGACGCCAGTCGTGCAGGACGGGGCCGCGGGCTGCGGCGGAAGCTGAGTTTGCCATGGGAACCTCCCTTGATGGCAGAAGGGTGAGTAGGGATGGGGGCAGGCCACGCACGGGCCTGCCGGATCGGTGTCATTCGGCCGGTTCGGCCTTTTTCGTCTTGTGCTGCTCGATGATCGCGAGGCCCGTCTCGAACTCCTTCATGGCCTTGTCGGCACGGGCCCGCAGCGTCTCGATATTGGCCGCAACGAAGTTGGCCTTTTCCTCGGCCTCCTGTTCCGGGCTGAAGCGCACGAAGAAGGCCAGGAAGGAAGCGGCGGTGACGACCATCCCCATGATGAGGAAGGCATCCGGCCACTCGATCGCGCCCTTGAAGAGGAAGCCCGCTGTCACCGCGCCGGCATTGCCGCCGGCGCCCACGACACCGGCAACCGCGCCGAGCGCCTTCTTGTTGATGAAGGGAACGACGGAATAGGTGGCGCCTTCGGCCATCTGGGTGAAGAGCGAGAAGATGATTAGCGAAGGCAGCGCCAGATAGAGCACGTTCATGCGGGAGAACAGCATCAGCGCCAGGCCTTCGCAGAACAGGCAGACGAAGAGCCAGAAGGCGCGGCCGCGAAGGCCCCAGAGCGCACCGTAGTTGTCGCCGAAAATGCCGCCGAGCGTGCGCGCGAAAATGTTCATCAGGCCGAAGGAGGCCGCCATCAGGCCGGCTTCCACCAGGCCCAGGTCGAAATAGTCGGCAAAGTAGAGAGCGGCGGTGTTGTTGACGGTCAGCTCGATGCCGAAACAGGCGCCGTAGATGACGAAGAGCATCCACACCCGGCTGTCGCCCAGCGCCTTGAGATAGTTGCCGTTGACGGTCTTCTTCTCCGGCATCAGGCCACGGGCGCGCAGATCGGAGAAGTTGCCGTCCGGCGCATCCTGCGTCCAGAAGTAATAGGCGATGCCGGTCACGAAGATGGCCGCGCCGACGACCATCATCGACATGCGCCAGCCGAGCGCCTCGGAAAACCCGAAGCCGACCACGAAGACCGAGAAGATCAGCGGCATGACGAACTGCGTGACGCCGCCCCCCAGATTGCCCCAGCCCGCCGAGGTGGCATTGGCCTGCCCGACCACGTTGGGCGCGAACATGACCGAGGTATGGTATTGCGTGATGACAAAGGAAGCGCCGATCGCCCCGATCATCAGCCGGAAGATGAGAAAGGTCTGGAAGTCGTCCGCCAGGCCGATGCCCATGACCGGCAGCGCGCCCAGCATCAGCAGGCCCGTATAGGTCAGGCGCGGGCCGATCCGGTCGCACAGCCAGCCGATCAGCAGCCGCGCGAAAATGGTTGCGGCCACCGATGCGATGATCGTCCAGCCGACCTGTTCCTTGGTAAGCGCCAGTTCGTCGCGCACGACCTTCATCAGCGGCGCGATGCCGAACCAGGCAAAGAAGCACAGGAAGAACGCGAACCACGTCATGTGGAACGTGCGGATCTGCACCATCGTCACCTTGAAGAAATTTCCCCAAAGGCTGGTGGCCTTGTTCTGGAGTTCCATAGGATTTCCCCGCCTTGCGTTTGAAACGGATGCCGCCGGATTGCGGCTCCCCCTTGCGTTGCATTAGGGAATGGTCGATCTGGTGGGATCTTGGGGTTGACCTAGGTCAACTGCCGGGTGAAGTGACAGCGAAACAAGGTGCCGCGCAGCAGCGGTCGCGCCTTGCCAGGCAACATGTCAGGATTGACCTCGAAATTCCCGCCATGCAAACCTGCCGCTAATCAATGAATGTCTTGATAATGATCAAGGAGGCCCCGAGTGCGAAGTTCCGACATTCCCGAGATCAGGTCGCTTCGCCTGTTTGAGAGCATGTCGGATCTGGCCTTCGAATCCCTCATGCAGGCGGCTTATCTCCAGACCTTCCCTGCACAGCTCGACCTGATCCGCGAAGGCGATCCGGCCGATTTTCTCTATGTCCTGACCGAGGGCTGCGTAGAAATGTACGCCCGCACCGGGCAGCGCGAGACGACAATGGGCATGGTCTGGCCGGTCGGCGCCTTCATCCTGGCCGCCGTTCTCAAGGACGCCGTGAACCTGATGTCGGCCCGTACGGTCCAGAAATCCCGGCTCCTGCTCATCCCGGCCTCCAATGTCCGTGCCGCATTCGAAGCCGATGAAAAGTTTGCCCGCGCCATAGTGAGCGAGCTGGCATCCTGCTTCCGCGAGGTCGTGAAGGACCAGAAGGATCTGAAGCTGCGCTCGTCGGTGGAACGCCTTGCCAACAGGCTGATCCGCTTCGACCGCGAGCAGGGCGCATCCGGGGCATTCGAGCTTGCCTACGACAAGCGCACGCTGGCGTCGCATCTGGGCATGACGCCGGAAAACCTGTCGCGCGCCTTCAATACGCTCAAGCCCTATGGGGTGCAGGTGGACGGCTCGAAGGTCAGCCTGACCGACATGAAGAGCCTCAAGGGTCTGGCCAAGCCCGACCCGCTGATCGATGACCGCGACACCTGACTCCGTTCGCCCCGGCGAAGGCGCTCAGGTCAGCCGCAATCCCTCGTCCTTGGCCTTGTGATCCGGCTCGACATGAATGGAGATGCGCGCACCGGGAACCGCCGCGCGCAGGCCCGTTTCGATGCGGTCGCAGATGGCGTGGCTTTCCTCCACCGTCATCCCGGAATCGACGATCAGATGGAATTCGATGAATGTCGCCGGACCCGCCGCGCGCGTGCGGATGTCATGCACCTCGATGGCGCCTTTCGCATTGGCTCGGATCACCGTCTCGATGCGCTCGGCCTCCTCACCCTCCACCGCCCGGTCCATCAGGCCGTCGACGGATTCGGAAATGACATGCCAGCCCTCGCGCAGGATGTTGAGGGCCACCAGGATGGCCAGTATCGGGTCCAGCAGGTAAAGGCCTGTCGCCAGCGCCAGCACAAGACCCGCCAGAACCCCGGCGGAAGTGACGACATCCGCCATGACATGCTTGCCATCGGCCACAAGCGCCGGCGACCGGTTCTCGCGACCGGCGCGGATGAGAATGGTGGCGAACACCCCGTTGATGATGGCGGCAAGCAAGTTGATCGCAAGCCCCGGCCCGGGCGCGTCGATCTTGTAAACCCCGTCCAGAAGGGCGTTCACCGCCTCATGCACGATCAGAAGCGCGGCGACCGCGATCAGGATGCCCTCCAGCACGGCAGAGAAATATTCCGCCTTGTGATGGCCGTAGGGATGGCCGCTATCGGCCGGCTTGGCGGCATAGCGCACCGCCATGAACGCCGCCGCGGCGGCGATGACGTTGACGATGCTTTCCAGCGCGTCGGAATAAAGCGCGACCGAGCCGGTCAGCCACCAGGCCAGGAATTTCAGCCCCATGACGCCGAGCGCGACCGCAATCGACATCCCGGCCAGGAAGCGGACTTTGGAAGATGGGGTAGCCATGGTCGAACTCCGTTCCGGAAGCTGTGGCGCAGTGTGGAATCAACTTGCGGGACCCTCACATGAACCACTAACATCGGCCGATCAACCCTGTCCGGATGACGAAGGAATGACCGACCACAACGATGAGGCCATGGCCTCGCTTCCGCCCGTCTGGCTCCTCGTCCTTGTGCAGGCGGTCGTTTCGGCGGCAAGCCTCGTGGTGGAGATCGTTGCCGGCCGCATGCTGGCGCCCTGGCTCGGCATGTCCCTCTATACATGGACGTCGATCATCGCCGTCGTCCTCGCCGGTTTCTCCGTCGGCCACTGGGTCGGCGGCATATTCGCCGGATGGCGAATGCGCAGCGCCCTGGCGGCAACGGCATGGGCGTTGGCAGGGGCAGCGCTTACCAGCGGCATTGCCGTCTTCCTGTTGCGTTGGCTGGCTGCGCCGGCAATTGCGGCGCTGGACAATCCGCTGGCCGCCATCATCGTGCTGACCATGCTGGCTTTCTTCCTGCCCTCCTTCTTCGCCGGAATTCCGGCCCCTGTCCTCACACAGGTCGCGGTGAAAGCAGCGCCGGCTCGCTCCGGCCGGGCATTGGGCGCCATGTTCGCTGCCGGCGCCTTCGGCGCGATTGGCGGAACCCTGGCCGCGGGCTTCATCTTCATTTCATGGCTGGGCACGACAGCGACACTGGCCATCATTGCCTGTCTCTATTCCGTCCTGGCTGCGATCCTGTTTCTGCACGCAGGCCGCATGGCGGCGCACAGCGGCGCGATGACCGCCCTCGTGCTCGTCATCTGCGTGCTCCCCACAACCGGCTCGCTCGCCCTGCCGGACCCATGCCTCAGCGAAAGCCGCTATTTCTGCATTCGCGTCGAGGACGTGTCCGCCGACACCGGCGAGCCGACCCGGCTGATGGTGCTGGATCACCTCGCCCATGGCGTCTCCGTCCGCGATACCCCGGCGCGCATGGTCACGCCCCATGCCGCGCTGCTGGATGCGCTGCCGCGTGCCCGTTTCGAGGGCAAGCCCTTCTCGGCCTTCTTCATTGGCGGCGGTTCCTTCACCATTCCCCGTGCCTGGGCCGCCAGCGGCATTTCCGCTGACATGACGATCGCGGAAATCGATCCGGAAGTCACACGCATCGCCACCGAGCATTTCTGGTTCGATCCCGCCACCGCCCGCGTGCTGGACATGGATGCGCGTCTGGCGCTGAACGCCGCCAACCGCACATTCGACGTGATTGTCGGCGACGCGTTCACCGACATCGCGGTGCCCGCACATCTGGTGACGCGCGAATTCTTTGCGCTCGTCCGCGAGCGGCTGTCGGAAGATGGCATCTACGTGATGAATGTCGTGGATCATCTCGACCGCATGCGCGCACTCGCCGCCATGGCGCGCACGTTGAAATCGGTCTTTCCGGTGGTCGAGGTCTGGGCCGAAGCCACCCGTCCGGAACCGGGCGCCCGCGTCACATTCATCCTGCTGGCTGGCAAGAGCGAAACACCGGCGGCGCGCGTCACGGGCGCCCCGCCCGACTCCATGCAATTTGGCCGGCTTTCGGCCCGCGTCGTCGAGGCGCTCATCGAACGAACCGGCGTGCCGGTGATGACTGACGATCTGGCACCCATCGACCGGCTCATGGGCCGGCTGGATTGAAGCCCGTAGCGCAGGTCCGCCCGCCCTGCCTATTCCGGCTGGATCGACGACAGGTAGGCGATGATGTCTGTGATCTGCTGCGGCGTGGCCTCGAATTCGGGCATGTCCTCATGGCCGGTCACGATACCCTCGGCAAAGGCCTCTTCCAGCGCGTCGACCGGATAGCGTTCCGACAATTCGCGAAATGGCGGCGCGGCCGGATGTTTGCTGGCATCCGACGCACCCACGCCATGGCATTGCGCGCAATTGGTTTCCACAAGCGCCTTGCCGTGCTCCACATCCGCTTCCTGCGCCATGGCGGCAATCGTGCCCGGCGCCAGGATCACGAGCGCGGCGAAAGTTGCGATCACACCTCTCATGCTGCCCTCTCCTTCGCGCGGCGCGGCAGATGGGCCACCACATTCTCGATCATCCGCATGCCGGCATCGCCGCCAAGCGTCATGATCGATTCAGGATGGAACTGGACTGCCGCCACCGGCTCCCGTTCATGTTCGATCGCCATCACGATACCGTCATCGGTTTCCGCCGTCACGGCAAATTCGCGCGGCAAACGCACCGGATCGGCAAAGATCGAATGGTAGCGTCCGACCGTGACCTCGCGCGGCAGGCCCGAAAAGATCACACCCTGCGTGGAGACGCGGATGCGCGACGGCTTGCCGTGCATCGGCACATGCAACTGCCGGAGTTCCCCGCCATAGGCTTCCGCCAGCGCTTGCAGGCCGAGACAAACGCCAAACATGGGCAGGTTTCGCGCGCGTGCCTTGTCGATCGTCGCCTTGCAGTCGAAATCAGACGGCGAGCCGGGTCCGGGCGACAGCACGACGAGATCGGGATTGACCCGCTCGAACACCGCCTCGGCGACAGGCGAGCGCACCGTCGTCACGCTCGCGCCGGTCTGGCGGAAGTAATTGGCCAGCGTGTGGACGAAACTGTCCTCGTGGTCGACGAGCAGGATCTTCACACCCTCGCCCACCCGCGCCGTCTGGCGTTGTTCGGCAGCCGCATTGCCGGTGCCCGCCTCGCGGATTGCCGCCAGCATGGCGGAAGCCTTCAGCTCGGTCTCCGCCTCTTCCTCTTCGGGCACCGAATCGTAGAGCAGCGTGGCGCCGGCGCGCACCTGCGCCACCCCGTCGAGAATGCGGATCGTGCGCAATGTCAGTCCGGTATTGAGATCGCCATTGAAATGGACCATGCCCACCGCGCCGCCATACCAGGCGCGGGGGCTCTTCTCATGGTTCTCGATGAAGCGCATGGCCCACAGCTTCGGCGCGCCGGTCACCGTCACCGCCCATGCATGCGACAGGAACCCGTCGAAGGCATCCATGTCCTCGCGCAGCCGGCCCTCGATATGGTCGACCGTGTGGATGAGCCGCGAATACATCTCGATCTGCCGCCGCCCGATGACCCGCACGGAACCGGGCTCGCACACCCGGCTCTTGTCGTTGCGGTCCACGTCGGAGCACATCGTCAGTTCTGCCTCGTCCTTCTTGGAATTGAGCAGCTTGAGGATCTGCTCACTGTCGGCAATGGCGTCCTCGCCGCGCCGGATCGTGCCCGAGATCGGGCAGGTTTCGATGCGCCGGCCGCTGACCCGCACGAACATCTCGGGCGAAGCGCCGATCAGGTATTCGCGCTGGCCCAGATTGATGAAGAAGGAATAGGGCGACGGGTTGATGGCCTTCAGGCGGCGGGCGATTTCCGAAGGCTGGCTCTCGCAGCGTTCATAGAACATCTGGCCGGGCACCACCTCGAACAGGTCGCCGCGCTTGAAGCTCTCCTTGGCTTTCTCCACAAGGCGCGAATATTCGCCGGGTTCGTGGTCCGCACGCGGCGGCACCGTGTCGCTGCGCTGGAACGGCTCGGCCTGCGAATCGCGCGCGATGCCGGCCGTGTCGAACCCCGCGCCCGTGAACTCATAGCGGTCTTTCCACGCTTCCGCCGAGTAGTGGTCGACCACGAGGATTTCGTCGGGCAGGTAAAGCACGAGATCGCGCTGGCTGTCCGGCCGCTCCAGCTTGAACGCCACCGGATCGAACTGGAAGCACAGATCGTAACCGAACGCGCCGTAGAGCCCCAGATTGGGATCGTCGTGGCTCTTGAACAGCGCCACGATGGCCCGCAGCACGGTAAAGACCGAAGGCACACGCGACCGCTCTTCCTCGGTGAACACCCGGTCCGGCTCCGCCACCTGAAGGGTCGCCAGGCGCTGCGTCACGGGCCCCATGGCAACGTCGTCGAGCCCGGACAGGCAAGCCACGATGGCCGGCAGCATCGCTTCGCCGCGGCGGTTGAGCGCCTCGATTTCCATGGCCCGCCCGCGCGCCGAGACCACCAGCGGCGGATCGATGATGGCCGTGTCCCAGCGCGTGTAGCGGCCCGGGTATTCGTAGTTGGAGGAAAACAACGCCCCGCGCCGGCTGTCGAGAGCCTCGACATAGGCCTCGATGGCGCCTTCATAGGGCGTGGAATGGCGCGTGCGGGTGATCGTGATGCCGCCTTCGGTGATGAAGGCCTCAGAGCCGCCGGGCAATTTGGTGGGGGTCATTCTCGTCTCACTCCGTTGTCCCGCCGGACGGAGATCCGGGAGACCTCGCGCATATGAAAAAGGCCGCCCGGAGGGTTCCGTCGCGGCCGTTGTTCCTATGACACACGCATGCGCGTGCGGGCCGCCTCAGCAGCCGCGCCACCAACCTTTGCAAAGAGCGATGCCCGTGTTCATGGGAAATGTCATTAGATTGTTTTTCGCATGGATGCAACGCCCGCGTTTGAGGGAACTTGAGCATCCCGTGGCGAAGCTCTAGGAAGAGGCGATCCCGCTCAGGAGCCGCCCATGCGCCCGCCACGCACTGCCCCGAACAATCCCAAGGCGATGAAGGCCCTGCGCCAGCAGGACATGCTGCGCCGCGCCCATCAGCTTAACCTGACGGGCCGCGCCTTCGAGGCGGAGCGCATCGCCCGCCAGGTGCTGGACGAAACACCGTCCAATGCCGAGGCCCTGTTCCTGATGGGCCTGCTGCACTTCAATGCCCGCCTGCATGAGGAGGCCCGCGGCTTTCTGGAAAAGGCGTTGCGCAAGGCGCCTTCCGACGCCCGCGCCCATGCCAAGCTGGCCGAGACGCTGGTGATCCTGGGGCTGGGCGACAAGGCCTTGCAACACCTGGCCAAGGCCGTGCGCCTTCAGCCCGGCTTCACGCCCTTCATCGCCCAATATGCCAATCTACTGGCCGACAATGGCCGTCGCGACGAGGCGCTGGACCTGCTTGCAAAGGCCCGCCGGAAGGCGCCGGACGATCCCGCGCTGCTGGTCGCCTTCGGCCATGTTCACCGCTTCACCGGTTCCGAGCCTGAAATCGCGGCGCTGGAAAGGCTGGCCGCAAAGCCCGGTCTCGATCCGCAGACGCGCTTTCGCGCGGGCGCTGCCCTGTCGCGCGCCCTGGACCAGGCCGGGCGCCATGAAGCCGCACTGGCCGCGATGGTGGAGGCCCGCGCCCGGATCCCGCCCTTCGATCTGGCGAATTTCCAGGCGCAGGTTGCGGCACGCAAGGCCTTTTTCACGCCATCGTTCATTGCAGCGAAGGCCAGGCTGGGATCGCAGAGCCAGAGGCCGGTTTTCATCGTCGGCATGCCACGTTCGGGCACCAGTCTCGTCGAACAGGTCATCGCCAGCCATCCGCTGGCCTTCGGCGCCGGCGAGTTGCCGGATATGGGCCTGCTGATCAATGACATCGTGCCGCAGGCCGGCACCTTCGAGGCCCAGATGGACGTGCTGCGCCACCTCGATGCCCCGACGGCCGAAGCCATGGCCACGCGCTATCTGGGGCACTTGCAGGCGATGGACGGCAAGGCGGCCCGCGTCACCGACAAGATGCCGCAGAATTTCCTGGAACTCGGCCTCATCGCCATCCTGTTTCCCCAGGCAGCCATCATCCACTGCCGCCGTGACGCCGCTGACACCTGCACCTCCTGCTTCCTGTCCGGCCTGTCGATGCACCATGGCTACACCCGCGATCTCGCCACGCTCGGTGCATATTGGCGAGGCTATGCCGCCATCATGGATCATTTCACCCATGTCCTTGGCGACCGCATCCTGCATGTCGACTACGAGACGCTGGTCACCGAACCGGAACCGGGCGCCCGTGCCATCGTCGCCCATTGCGGCCTCGAATGGGACAATGCTTGTCTGGAATTTTGGAAAACGGAACGCAGGGTCTCCACGCTGTCGCGCGAACAGGTACGCCAGCCGGTCTACACCACCTCGCTGGGTCGCTGGCGGCGCTACGGGCCGGGCCTGCAACCTCTGCTCGACGCCATTGCCGCCGACGCATAGCACCCTGACCGGCAGGCGGCACCGCTGACGAGGATTGCCGCCCGCCTGCGCCACGGCCTTCCCGAAGAATTGTCTGCCTATGGAAAAAGGAAGCCCGGACCGGGCGGATGGTCCGGGCTTCCAGTCCCGCCATGAGCGGGCCACAGGAGGACCGGGGTAAGCAGGGGAAACCCGGAACCTGTGAAGGGTGACGCTGTTTGGTTGCGTCTTGTTGTTTTATATACCATGGATTGTGTTTGTAAAGGGGTTGTGCGGAGTCATCTCGCCACATGGTTGCAGTCACGTGCCCGGCCGGATCGCCGCTGCCCAAACCTGCCTGCTACACCGCCATCAGCCGCTCCAGGTGTTTTGCCCGTTCCTGCACAGCGGCAAGTTGATAATGGCCTTCCATTGCCCGTTCGCACCGGTCCAGGGCGATTTTCGCATGGCGGCGCACCGCTTCCACATAGCGCGGGTCGCTGTGCTTCCGGCCGATGGCGAACAAGGCCTCCAGCGCGCGGAAGATGTGGATCTGCACTTCCGCGATACTGGCGCCATCGCGTCCGACCGGCAGGAAGAAGTCGTCGAACAGTTCGTCCAGCCGGATGGGCGGCACATGCACGCGGTTGAACAGCACGTCCTTGCCGTGGTTGTTGCGTCCCCAGATGGACAGGATGTTGACCACCCGCCCGATGATCTGGATTGCCGTACCGGGATCGTTGATGCCCGGCGACAAGGCCCGGGACGCGATCTCGCCCATGGCGATGAGGCCGAGTCGCGGGTCCTGCGAGAAGGAGCGGTCATGGCCCATGGTGATGGCATTGCGCACGGCCTTGTCGATCCGCTCGTCCGGCGGGCCCGAGACACGGGCCAGCGGCTGGCCGGTATGGACATAGCTGCCCGGCAGCACCAGCAGGTAGACACGCCGTTCCTTGCCCGCCGTTTCCTGCAGGGCCTCCATGTCGATATGAAGCACATGGGCGATGCGGTCGGTCTCCACCGGCCAGGCGTCGCCCGGAATGCCGGTCTGCGGATCGGCAAGACCGATACCGCCGAGATAGGGCCGCTCCCGGCGCATGGACATGGCATCGTTCGCTGCCTTTTCCACCCGCCGGATCACCTCGTCGAGCCGCCCGAAGGAAAGCAGGAAGTCGATCCAGCGCAACAGCGTCATCACCAGCAGCACAACGACGAGAATGGTGACCAGGAACAGCACCACGCGGCCCGATTCGCCGTAAATGCCCGTTTTCAGCAGGATCAGCCCTGCAAGGCTGAAGATGAAGGCGCCGACGAAAGTGGACAGCATGTTCTGCACCGCCGTGTCGTCCTGCAGCAGGGCCGTGGCCCGTGGCGTCGCTGTGGTGGCGGCGGTGGCAAATGCCTGCACCACGGTGGAGAGCGAAAAGGTCGTCACCGCCAGCATCGAGGAAGCGATGATGGTCAGGATGCTGCCAACAGCATCCGCGCCAAGCGTCAGGACGAGGTTTTCCGGAATATAATCCTTGAGCAGGATGGCCAGCACGGCGCTGGCAACGGAAAGCGCCGAAATGACGCCGGCGCGAAGGAAGAGACGGCGGCTCATCTGGCGCAGAATCCACTGCCAGCGGGTCATGATCATGCGCCTTCCCTCTCCCTTGCTTCAGGTATTCCTGATCAAGGAGGATGGGACCGCAAGGGCCCCAAGGCAAGGTGCAGCCGCGCCGATAGCCCTGCTGCGGGAAAGGAAAGGCCCGCCGCGGCAGGCGCGGCGGGCTCGACGAACGCGCCCAACAAGGAAGGCGCAGCGGGCGCGACGAACGCGCCCGAACGGACGGCGGCGTATCAGAACAGGCCTTCGATGAAGCCTTCGTCATTGAAGCGGATATGCTCTGCCGAAGGCACCTTGGGCAGGCCCGGCATTGTCATGATCTCGCCGCAGATGGCCACGACGAACCCGGCCCCGGCCGAAAGCCGCACTTCGCGCACCGGCACGACATGGTCGGTCGGCGCGCCCCGCAGGTTGGGATCGGTGGAGAAGGAATATTGCGTCTTGGCCATGCAGACCGGCAGATTGCCGTAACCGTCGGCTTCCCAGCGCTTCAACTGTTCGCGGATCGCCTTGTCCGCGATGGCTTCTGAAACTGCGATGGATGCGCCGCATCACCGTGTCGATCTTGTCGAACAGACCCATCTCGTCGCTGTAGAGGGGCGCGAATTGCGACAGGCCGGATTCGGCCAGGTCCACCACCTTGTGCGCCAGTTCCTCGATGCCGGCAGAGCCTTCCGCCCAATGGCGGCACAGGATGCAGTTTCGGCCCCCATCGATGCGACATAGGCCTTCACCGCCTGATTTCCGTAATCCGTATCACCGGCGAAATGCTGATCGCCACGACCGCAGGCACGCCGAACTGCTTCACGTTTTCCACATGTCGGCCGAGATTGGCGCAGCCCTTCTGCACCGCCGCCACGTTCTCGGCACCCAGATCGTCCTTCTTCACGCCGCCGTTCATCTTGATGGCGCGGATCGTCGCCACGATCACGGCAGCAGCCGGCTTCAACCCGCCCTTGCGGCACTTGATGTCGAAGAACTTCTCCGCGCCCAGATCCGCCCCGAAACCGGCTTCCGTGACCACGTAGTCGGCCAGCTTCAGCGCGGTCTTCGTTGCCACCAGCGAGTTGCAGCCATGCGCGATATTGGCAAGGCCTGCCATGCACGAAGGCCGGATTGTTTTCCAGCGTCTGCACGAGATTGGGCTGCATGGCGTCCTTCAGCAGCACCGCCATCGCACCATCGGCCTTCAGGTCGCGGGCGCGGATGGCCGTCCGTCGCGCGCAGGGCAACGATGATACGCCCGGGCCGGGCGCTCCAGGTCGGCAAGGTCGGAGGCGAGGCACAGGATGGCCATCACTTCCGAAGCGACCGTGATGTCGAGCCGGTCTCGCGCGGATAGCCGCGCGACACCGCCCAGCGGGCTGACGATCTGGCGCAGCGCCCGGTCGTTCATGTCCATCACGCGCCGCCAGGCGACGCGCCGGGTGTCGATCTCCAGCTTGTTGCCCCAGGTGCAGATGTGGTTGTCGATCATCGCCGAGAGCAGGCTGTGCGCCGCCGTGATCGGCGTGGAAATCGCCGGTGAAGTGGAGGTTCATGTCCTCCATCGGCACGACCTGCGCATAACCGCCGCCAGCCGCGCCGCCCTTCACGCCAAAACAGGGGCCGAGCGAGGCTTCGCGAATGCAGATCGCGGCCTTCTTGCCGATCCGGTTGAGACCGTCGCCGAGACCGACAGGTCGCGGCCCTGCCCTCGCCGGCCGGCGTCGGGTTGATGGCGGTCACGAGAGAATGAGCTTGCCGTTCGCGCTCGCCGAGCGAGGCGCGTGATGAAATCGGCGGAGATTTTCGCCTTGTCATGGCCGTAGGGCAGCAGATGCTCGCCCGGAATGGGTTAGGCCTGGCGCCGATCTCCTGGATCGGCTTCTTGACGCTGCGCGCGCGATTTCGATGTTCGACTTGAATTCGCCATGCCAGTTCCTCCCGAAGGGCTTGAGGAATTGAACAGGCCGCAAACAAGCCATGCAAAGGCACGGTCCCGCTTGCCTGTTTCAGCCACTCCCTACGCCGTTCGCGACACGGCTGCGGCGCAGCGGAGGATCAGCGATCGAGAATGCACGCATTCGTCATGTTGGCGCGCACGCGCAGCAGGTAGAAGCCCATCGTGGCCAGGTGAGGGCATGATGAAGGCCGATCTCGGTGCCGCTGGAAATGATCCATGGCCGCATGTCGAGCGCGGCGCAATTGTTGGTCCGCCTCCGCTCAGGTCCGGCTCAGGCCGTTCGTTGACGATGGCCTGGAAAATCGCTCTGCGCGCCGGCCAGCGATGTTGAGCGCATAGAGCTGGCCATAGGCGAACCAGAAGCGGTCATCGGTACCGGCGTACCAGAACCAGCTGGGCATCGACAGTTCGATCTGGTCGCGCAGGATGTCCGAGGTCGAGCCGATGGCATTGGTCATCGTGTCGAGGAAGCGCAGCGTGCTGTCGGCGCGCGGGTCGAACGTGGCATCGCAGCTTGCCAGCCTTGGTTGAAGGCACGCGATTGCCTGGCACCGGCGGTCCGGTAGGCCGTGGCGTGGGAGCGATGAAATAGGGCGCCTGCGTCGTGGACAAAATATGTCTTCCTTGAAGAGGTTCTGGCGGGCGTCCGCAGCTCTGGTCGATCTGGGATGTGCCGCGCACGCGGTCATACGGTCGACCAGTTCGAACGATGCGCCGCAGATCTCGTTGATGCCAAGCTGAAGCGCCGCCTTGTTGGTCAAAGAACGGGTATATTTCCAGTCCATGCCGAACAGAGCCTTACTGAGCCAGCATGGAGGGTATCCAGGCGTCTGCTGACATTGAAGTCGGTATTGAATCCGCCAGTCACTTCCACGATGGAGGAGACACCGCAGGCATTGGTCTGCCCTGCGACGGATCGCCCGGCAATGTCTTGCGTTCGGCGAAATCATAGGCGGCCACGCGGTCTGGATCGAAATTGGTCCAGACCTGTGTCTGCACCATGAAATAGGCGTAGAAGGCGCACGAGCGGCAACCACAATGCTGACGACGGGTCTTGACGATCCAGCCCTTGCGCAGCCACCAGCGCCCGAGCCACAGGAAGCGGCCAGAGCAGCCAGCTGATGACGATGCTGATGCCGCGTCCGATCCACTGGAAGACCATCGTGAAAAGTGATGATCGGGTCGATCATGGCCGCTCCCCTCAATCCTTGAGCCCGTAGAGGTTGAGCCGGAAGCCCGCCTTGTCTTTCAGATATAGCCAGCGTCTCAACAACGGCTTCGCGCCATGTCCGAAAACCTGAATAGTCGTCATAGAAGCCCTGCTTGTTGAAGACGTGCGCGAGACGAAATCGAAACGCACGAAATCCGAGATCAGCCGGTTGGTCAGCCAGGCATCCGGATGGTCCGGTTTGGCGCGCACGACCAGGAAGCGCTTGTCCGGCTCCACCCGCCCGATATCCAGCCGCCTGGTTTGCGTGACGGCGCGTTTGGCCGCCATCAGGAAGGGATAGTCTTCAGGTTGATGAGATCGGCATAGCGGTGCATCCACGCCTGCACCCAGACCTGATCGGACCGCGTCAGGTTCTTTTCCGGCTCGAGCTGGTGGCGAGCTGGCGCACCTTCATCTGCGCGCGATGCTCCAGGTAGTTCGATCCCTCCAGCCACGGCGGCTCCGCGGCAGATCCCGAGCTGCCCGGTCTCCGCCAGGAACCGGAAAAATCCGCCTGTGGTCGTCAAGCGACAGGTAGGACACCTGCCAGGGTCGCGAACGGCGGAAACCCGGCGCGTCCGGATGGGCGATCACCGTCGTCATGCGCTCGTCGATGAAAACGTAGAGCCCGCCGAAGTGACTGGTCCAGAAGGCATTGTGGCGGAACACGACCTTGTCCGGCACCAACGCGTTCTCGCGGATGTCGCCGGTGACCTTCGCCAGGTCCACCATCTCTTGCAGCATGGTATTGTCACGCCAGGCATCCGGTTCGGTCTTCAGCCGGTCGACCAGTTCGCGCAATTGCGCCGCCTTGCCGACAACGTCTTCCGCCGACAGGACGCGGAACTGTACCTGGTTGATCGAAAGCAGGTCTTCCACGTCATCGACGAAGGACACCGAATCCTCGATCTCGCCGAAGATCACATCCTTGATCGTCAGCGCATTGATGGCGCGGGCATTGGACTGCATGAACTCGAACATGAGCTGCGAGGTGTTGGAAAAGCGCGTATGAAATCCACCGGCAGGTCACGCTGCGCCGGCGTCAGGATGATGAAGCGCCGGTTGATGCCATTGGGGTCGAGATAGTCGAAATCGCCCAGTTCTTCGGCCACCTGCGGCGAAAAGCCGGTTCGGTCGATGTCGAACGAGGTCAGCTTGGTCTGGGCAAGACCGAAGGCCTTGAGCGCCTTGTTGCGCGCGCGATCAGGTGCGGTCGCCGATCGGCAGCAGCCGCCTGTAGACTGCCCGGAATCGACCAGGCGTTTCATGATCCGGCCCACACCCCACGTGCCTTCATGTCCTCGATCTCGCGCAGCGCGCCCGCTCGCGCAGCTCTGGTCGCGCACGAGCTGGTGACACCGCCGCCTTCGTCGGCCCGGTCGGAATAGCGGAACTCGCTGTCGGCATAGCGTTGATCTCCTGCATCACCATGGCCAAGGTCGAAGGGCCCGCGTACCCTCGATCATCGCCTTCTTCTCGTCGTAGGACTTGTGCAGAAGGTTTCCGGCGCCTCGAACCAGTCGTCCGGCAGGTCGATATCCATGGCCCGCATCTTGATGGCATCGGTGATGTTCTTGATCGCACGGCCGGTGAAGCGCGGCTCCGCCTGCTTGATCATGTGCAGGTAGGCGCCGATATCGGCCATGGTCTTCGGCGCGCCATGGTCATTGAGAAGCGGTCATGCACCTTGCGCAGGCCCTTCTTCGGCGTTGCATGCTCCTCATAGGCCACCGCGACGGCTTCGCGTGATCCTGCTGGTGGGCAAACAGGTCGTGCTCGCCGAGCGGGATCGCGTGGTTCTTGCCCGCCAGAGCACGAAGATGTCGACATAATCCTCCAGCGTCTGCGGTCCATCCACCAGCCAGCGTGGGCGCCGGCGCGCTGGCGCAGCGCATCGTCCACGTTTTCCGGATAGTTGGAAACAGCAACGAGCAGTTTCCATGCGTCAACCGTCGATGCTCCGGCGCAAAAGGCGCCCGCTGAGCACCCTGGTGATCTCGTGCTGCCCGCTTGCGCCCGGTCGTCTGAACGGCGCGCCGCGACCTGGTCGATATCGTCCAATGTCTGAAGCTGATGCAGCGCGGATTGAGCACGTTGTCGATGAAGGCCTGTAGTTCTGGCCGGATCGGCCCTGGTAGGAGGAAACTGGTCGACGCCGAAATTCTCGTAATGGAACGGCAACCGGCCACCTGGGCGTAGTCGTTGATGAGCTCCATGGCTGCCGTCTGGATCAGGATCGTCTTGCCTGTGGTGCTCCGGCAGCGCCGTCGCTGATGAATGGAACAGAAGCCGCCGAAAACCATGTGAAGGTTCATCTGCCGGTCGAAATCATAGGCCATCAGCACCTTGGCCAGCCGCATCGCCTGGTACTTGGCGATGTGGTTGCCGATGATCTCGTTCGGCTTCTTGAACGTCATCACCAGTGGCTTGCGCTGTGCCCGGCAGCACATCGAAGCCGCTGCTTGAGCGAAATCGTCGCGGCCTCGATGCGCAGATGCACGTCCTCGAACGCGGCCAAGGCCGGTGAATCGGCTCCTTGGTGCGCGATCAGCCCTCCAGCGCCACGCGGCAAAGCCCTTGCCCGCGCCGTCATCACGGCGTCGTCAGCCGCCCCGCGATCGCCTGGTCGAGGCCCGAAACCATGGCTTTCAGCGCGTCCTGCGCCAAGTCGAACAGGAAATCCGGTTCTTCCACGTCATTGGCCGGTTCAGTCCGTGCTTTCGATGAGTTGCGCCGCAGGTATGAGGCGAAGGCGGAAGGCCGCGACATAGGCCTGCGCGTTCGCGGCGGTGCCGGAACTCGGTCGCATCGGCCCCTTCGAGAGGCGCCCGCCGGTTTTGTGCCTCCGCAGGCTTTCCAGCGCGGATCCCTGCGCGAAAACACGCTAACGCCAGCGCGATGGCGAGCTCCCGCCGCGCCCGAAGAGCAGCGTAGCGGCGGGAATGGACAGAAAGTTGCCCGCCCTTGCCGATGGCCTGGATCGTGGTGTCAGTTCATCCTCGCGGGTGCGCGTCGCGCCGCCCCTGTCGATGTAGGAAACGAAGCGCCGGGCCTGTGCTCCGCCAGCGCCGCGGCGAACGCCCGTCGCCATCCTCCATCACCACCATGCGGGTGACGAAGCTCTGCGCCGTGGCCAGATGCCTGGCGACATCGTCCTCGTGGATCGTGGTCAGGCCGGTATCCATGGGCAGTGTCCCTGCATTCCGCGCAAGGCCGCGCGTTCAAACATCGCTCACCACCCGCCCGCCGGCGATGCAGGCACGGTATAGCCGCCGAAGATCGTGTGCGCCTCGCCTGCCGCATAGAGCGCCTGGTAGGCCCTCGTGCGGCAGCAGGGCATGCTTTTCATAGGCCGAGACGCCGGTGCGCCGCCTCCAGGTCATCCGTGTCGATCAGGAATTCCTGCCGCGCCGGTGTGGACGACCAGGCCGCGCGCGCCGGGCACTTCCGCCTTGGACTGTACCTCCCGCACGGTCCATGTCAAAGAGCCAGGCATTTTCCCGGCCTGAACACTTTCGAAAGCACGTCGGAAACGATGGAATTGTTTTCCGTGATCCCGGCCGAATAGAACGGTCCCAGCACGATACGCCGCAATTGCTTGGGATGCAGCGCGGGGAAATCCTTGTCCAGATTGGTCGCAATGGTTGCCGGAGACAGCGAATAGGCAGAATTGCGCGCGCAGAAATCGTCGAAGGCATGGGCCAGTTCCGGGTTGAGCAGGCCCTCGACCGGCAGCGGAACGGGAACATCCTTGCGCAGCTTGCCCTTGCGGTCTACCAGATCGCGCACCATGGCGTCCGAACTGTCCTCCACCGCCGCCATGTAGACCAGCGGCAGGTTTGCCGTGCCGTCGAACGCCCCCCAGTGGACGAGGTAGTAGGGCCGCATCGCCTTCGGGTTGACAGAGACGCGAACCGTGCGCGGCAGCACCAGCGGCGAAAACACCTGCCCGTCCTTCAGGCTTTCCAGGTAAAGACGCTCCGCCATGGCCTGCTGCAAGGCCGTCGGCATGGCCTTGTGGCGCAGGATGAAATCCGCCATCTCGGCGCGCAATTCATCGCCTTGGGGGATGGCGGCCAGGCGCTCGGCCGCCTTCGCCTTGTCGTTTTCCAGTTCCAGAACGTTCTGGAACACCGGATAGCCGCTTTCCGCCCGGCTGATCCGGAACCGGTCGGCAAAACCCAGCCGGTTGCGCCAGCAGGAAAAGGACGCTTCCAGACGGGCCAGGTATTCCACCAGCACTTCCGCCACGATGCCATGCCGGTAAAGCGGCGAGGCATCGTCGCGCAGGAACGTGTCCAGTCCCCCCAGTGCCGCGTGGATGGCGGTGAAATAGCGTTCGGCGGGCGTGTCTGCGAGATCGGCCATGGCCTGGGCAATCCTCGCCGGCTCAGCCCTGTTTCACGTAGTCGGCGGCATTGTGCTTGCGCATCACCTCTTCGAAGCGCCGCGCAAAATCCTCGTCGGCCAGTTTCTTGCGGCGCTGGATGTCGGCGGTCACGACCATGTTCTTCTCATGCATTTCCAGCAGGTCGCCGATGTGCTTCTGCGCCGCCGCGCCGATGCCGGCCATGGTCTCCTCCGCGGTATTGTCGACCTGGCTGCCCAGCGTGTTGATCTTGTGCGCGACGTCCTGCTGCGCCGCCGTCTTCAGCGAATCCTCCAGCGCCTTGTAGAGCACGATGCGCTGTTCGGTATCGATGGTCAGCTTGTTGATCAGCGTCTGCTGCGCGGCCTTCTGGTTGTTGAGCGAATCGACGAAGGTCTGGAACATCGAGGTGTAGCGCTCCAGCGTCTGGCTCTCGGCCAGCAGCTCCTGCTCCTTCGCCTGCGCCTCGTTGTATTCGGTTGCCAGCCGCGAGCGCTCGCTCTCCAGTTCCGTGCGGGTCTTCTGGTCGGTCGAGGCCGCAATGCGGTTTTCCACGTCAAGCAGCATGGGGTTGAGTTCCATGATCCGCTTCTGGGTTTCCTCCAGCCGCGCCATTGCATCCCCGCGCCGGTCCAGGACCTTTTTCAGGCTGGCTTCGGACGTATCGTATCGGCTGTCGAGCACCTGCTTCTGGTTCTTGAGGATGCCGACGATCGTATCCGACTTGGAGAGAAGTTCCTGCAGGTTTCCGGCCAGCGACATGTTGCGCACGCGCTCGGTGCGCATGCGCTGCATGTTCTGCTTGGAGAAGATGCCGATGAACTTTTCCCAGCCGGTATAGTTCTTCATGCTCTCGAATTCGGAGCCGAATATATTGGTCGCGTCCTCCAGCCCGATGATGAGATCGGCGATATTGGCTTCCATCGTCTTCTGCTGCTGGATCACGTCCTTGATCCGCGCGTTCTCGATATCGAAATCCGCCTCGCCGATCCTGGCATCCGCGGTTGCGAATTTTTCCAGGATGACGCCGGATTGCTCGATCTTGGAGCGCATGCTTTCGACCTGCTGCCGGGTGCGCTCGATCTCCGCATCGAAATTCTGAAGCTGGGCCATTCTCTATCCCCTCAAGCCTGGCAGATGCCGCGATTGAACTGACTATAGGTACGGCCCCTTGCGATTGAAAGACTGCCGCAATGTGAACGCAAAAGAAAAGGCGGGGCTGAACGCCCCGCCCGTGATCGTCGTCACATGCACATGAACCGGATCAGTTCGGGTCTTCGAGGTAGGCGATCAGGTTGGCGATGTCTTCGTCCTTCTTGAGGCCGGCAAACGCCATCTTGTTGTTCGGCACGTAGTCCTTCGGGTCCTTCATGTAGGCCGCGATGGTCTCCTCGTTCCAGACGAGACCTTCCTCGCCCTTCGCCTTCATGCTGTCGGAATACTTGAAGCCTTCCACCGTTCCGGCAGTCCGCCCGATAACGCCATCGAGATGCGGGCCGACCTTGTTCTTGCCCTTGACGTCATGGCAGGCGCGGCACTTGTTGAACACCTTCTTGCCGGCCTTGGCGTCACCTTCGGCATGGGCCGGGACAGCCAGCGCGGTCATGGCGGCGACAACGGAAAGGCCGAGCGCGGTACGAAACTTCATGATGTCCTCCTTGCGGGATTGAATGGTCGTCCTTCGGCGGGAACCATACACAAATCGGCCCGCAATGACATGAGACATTTTGGCAGTATCGGCGGTTTTTTCCCGCAAGAATTGAAGAAACTGCTTGATGACCGCGTGCCTAGCGCCCGGCGAAGCCGATCATGTCCTCGGCCTGCCAGCGCCCCATTTCCTCTTCCCAATGGCGGCGGCACAGCGAAACGTAGCGCTCCTCCCCGCCGATGACCACCTGCGCGCCTTCTCGCACGATCTTTCCGTCAGGCCCCAGGCGGACCACCATCGAAGCCTTTCGCCCGCACCGGCAGATCGTGCGCACTTCCCGCAAGTCGTCTGCGATGGCGAGCAATTCGCGCGAGCCGGGAAACAGCTCCCCGCGGAAGTCCGTCCGCAACCCGTAGGCCATCACCGGCACGTCCAGCTGGTCGGCCACCCGGGCAAGTTGCCAGACCTGCTCCCGGTCGAGGAACTGCGCCTCGTCCACGAAGACGCAATGCAGCGCGCCGTGGTCCTCCAGCCGCTGGCGCACCCGCTCGAAAAGATCCTCGCCCGCGAAGAACTGCCCGGCATCCTTGGCAAGCCCGATGCGCGATGCGATCCGTCCGATACCGGCCCTGTCGTCCAGCCTGGCAGTGAACAGCATCACCTCCATGCCGCGCTCCTGGTAATTGTGCGCAGCCTGCAGCAGCAGCGTCGACTTGCCGGCATTCATCGCCGAATAGTGAAAATAGAGTTTGGCCATGGCGCCTGCTTCTATGGGCTTCCGATCATTCCGTCCACATAGGCTTCCACCATTGCCTGGGCGGTGCCAGCACCTTTCGGCACGGCACCGAGCGCGGCGCGGATATACAGCCCGTCGATCATCGCGGAGACACCTTCGGCGATCTCGCCCGCCCGCTTGCCAGCGATAGGGCGCAGGGCCGCCATGAGGTTGGAGCGAAGCCGCCGGTGATAGGCCGACAGGAGCCGCCGCGCGGGCTCCGATCCCTGCGCGTGGACATAGAAGACCAGCCAGGCCGACACGGTTTCGGCCCGGAACTGCTCCGGCGCCAGCGACGCCGCGATGATGGCCGAGATCCGCTCCCGCGGGCTTGCCGCCACCGCCAGCGCCTGGCGCACTGCCGCTCCGTAGTCGGAGAGCAGATGCCGCATGGCCGCCAGCAGCAGCGCTTCCTTGGAACCGAAATAGTGATGCGCCAGCCCCTGGCTGACCCCGGCATGACGCGCGATCTGGCTGATGGTGACGTCGAGCGAGCCCTTGTCGTGAATGGCTGCGATGGCTGCCTCGATGAGGCTCTTTCGGCGGATGGGCTCCATGCCGACCTTGGGCATGTCATGTGTCCTTCCCTGGCGCTTCGTTGAACAGCGGTTCAACAAAGCCTTGCAAATCGCGCACGAATGTGGCGGTCTTGGAAAAAACTTAACCGGGCGCGCGCGCTTCTGTAATAGTGCGCGTCATCAATGAACAGGAAATGGGAGAGCCTTCATGCGAATGATCCTCGCCGCGGCACTTTTTGCTGCCAGCGCCGCCACAGCCCCTGCCCTTGCCGCCGAGCCGGAAAGCTGCGCCACCGTGCGCTTCTCCGATGTCGGCTGGACGGACATCACGGCGACCACCGCCGCCACAACGGAAGTGCTCAGGGCGCTGGGCTACGAACCGGATATCAAGGTCCTGTCCGTGCCGGTCACCTACGCATCCATGAAGAACAAGGACATCGACGTTTTCCTTGGCAACTGGATGCCCACCATGGAAGGCGACATCAAGGCCTATCGCGAGGAAGGCAGCGTCGACACGGTGCGCGAAAACCTTGAAGGGGCGAAATACACGCTCGCCACCAACAAGGCCGGCGCCGGCCTCGGCATCAAGGATTTCGCCGACATCGCCAAGAACAAGGACGCGCTCGACGGCAAGATCTACGGCATCGAGCCGGGCAATGACGGCAACAGGCTCATCCTCGACATGATCGAAAAGGACGCCTTCGGCCTGTCGGGCTTCGAAGTGGTGGAATCTTCCGAACAGGGCATGCTGGCCCAGGTCGGCCGCGCGACCAAGCGCGATGAGCCCATCGTCTTCCTCGGCTGGGAACCCCATCCGATGAACGCCAATTACGAGATGACATACCTGACCGGCGGCGACGATTTCTTCGGCCCCGATCTCGGTGGCGCCACGGTCTATACCAATACCCGCGCCGGCTATGTCGATGAATGCCCCAATGTCGGCCAGTTGCTCAAGAACCTGAAGTTCTCGCTTGCGATGGAGAACCAGATCATGGGCGCCATCCTCGACGAGGGCAAGGATCCGGCCGCTGCGGCAACGAGCTGGATGAAGGCCAACCCGGATACGGTCATGGGCTGGCTGGACGGCGTCACCACGAAGGACGGCGGCGATGCCGAAGCCGCTGTGAAGGATGCGCTCGGCCTGTAATCGCTCACGGGGCCCGGCCGGCGCCGGGCCCGTTTCTTCTGTCCCGGGGCAAGGGGTCGCATGGAATTCCTGACCGACAACAAGATTCCGGTCGGCCGCACCGCCCGCACGGTCGTCGACTGGATGACCGATCACCTCGGCTGGTTCTTCGACGGGTTCGCGCAGATCATGGAGTTCCTGATCGACGCGCTGCTGGGCGTCATGTCCTGGCCACATCCGCTCGTTGTCACGCTGCTTTTCGCCGCGCTTGCCTATGCCCTGCGCCGCTCCTTTTCCGTGGCCGCGCTGACGGCGGCGGGTTTTCTCTTCATCATCAACCAGGGCTACTGGGACGAGACCCTCGAAACGCTCACGCTCGTGATCTCGTCGTGCATCCTGTGCATGGGACTGGGTGTTCCGATCGGTATTGCCGCCGCCCACCGGCCACGGCTCTACGCCGCGCTGCGCCCGCTGCTGGACCTGATGCAGACCCTGCCGACCTTCGTCTATCTCATTCCCGCCATCGTCTTTTTCGGCATAGGCATGGTGCCGGGCCTCATCGCGACAGCCATATTCGTCCTGCCCGCGCCGATCCGCCTCACCCATCTGGGCGTGTCGTCCACGCCACCGCAACTTCTGGAGGCAGGCCTCGCCTTCGGCGCCTCGCGCCGGCAGCTTCTCTGGAAGATCGAACTGCCCTGGGCGGCGCCCCAGATCATGGCAGGTCTCACCCAGACGATCATGCTGTCGCTGTCCATGGTCGTCATCGCCGCCCTGGTCGGCGCCGACGGTCTCGGTGTGCCCGTGGTGCGCGCCCTCAACACCGTGAACACCGCGCTCGGCTTCGAGGCCGGTTTCGTCATTGTCGTGGTCGCCATCCTGCTCGACCGCATGTTCCGCGCCGGGCGAGAGAAATGAGCGATCATCCAGCCATCCGCATCGAAAACGTCTGCATCATGTTCGGGGACAAGCCCGATCAGGCCCTGAGCCTGGCCGATCAGGGCATGAGCCGGGCCGACATTCAGCAACGCACCGGCCAGGTGCTCGGCGTGCATGACTGTTCCCTCGACATTGCCGAGGGCGAAATCCTCGTCCTCATGGGTCTTTCCGGTTCGGGAAAGTCAACGCTGCTGCGCGCCATCAACCGGCTCAACCCCATCACCCGCGGCGAGGTGACGATCTGGTGCGGCGGCGAGCCGAGACAGGTGCGCGCGGCAGGCGAAAGGAGCCTGCGCGAGATCCGCTCCAGCCACGTTTCCATGGTGTTCCAGCAATTCGGCCTTTTGCCCTGGCGCAGCGTGGCTGCCAATGTCGGACTTGGCCTTGAACTGTCCGGACTGGCAAAGGCAGAGCGCGAGGCCATGGTGCGCGAACAGCTCGAACTCGTCGGCCTGTCCGCATGGGCCGACCGCCGCGTCGAGGAATTGTCGGGCGGCATGCAGCAGCGCGTGGGCCTGGCCCGCGCCTTCGCCACCGGCGCGCCCATCCTGCTGATGGACGAGCCCTTCTCCGCGCTCGATCCGCTGATCCGTAACCGCCTTCAGGACGAACTGCTCGACCTTCAGGGCCGGCTGAGAAAGACCATCGTCTTCGTCAGCCATGATCTCGACGAGGCCATGAAGATCGGCAGCCGCATCGCCATCATGGAGGGCGGGCGCATCATCCAGTGCGGCACACCGCAGGAAATCCTGTTGCAGCCGGCCAATGACTACGTTTCGGACTTCGTCGCCCACATGAACCCGGTCTCGGTGCTGCGCGCCCGCGACGTCATGCGTCCCGGCGTCAGCCGGTCCGGCCAGTCGGCGGCCGGAACGGTGACCGCCGATACCGGGCTGCGCGACCTGATCGACCTGGCAGCCCACCGTCGCGGCACGTTCGGCGTCGTCGAACGCGGCAAGATCATCGGCGAGGTCGACGCCGAGGCCATCGTCTCCGCCATCGCCCGCTACCAGCGATCGGACAGTGCCAGCCAGAACGGCGCGCCGGCCGCGCCTCACCGTCCCAGATAGAAGCCGCGGAACTCCTTGACGGTCGACAGGCTCAGATGGGTCTTCATCTGGGAAACCGACGGGATTTCCGACAGCCGGTTGCGATAGAGCGACTCGTATTCCGACGTGTTGCGCGCCGCCACGCGCACCAGGTAATCGGACTCGCCCGATATCAGGTGGCATTCCAGGATTTCCGGCATCCGCTTGATCGCCTCCTCGAAAGCGTGGATGTCGGCCTTGCGCTGGCTCACCAGCTTGACCTCTATGAACACCTGGATTTCCAGCCCCACTTTCCGTCGGTCCAGCCGCGCCGCGTAATAGGCAATGATGCCCTTCGCCTCCATCGCGCGCACCCGCCGGTGACAGGCCGACAAGGACAGGCCGACGGCTTCGGAGAGCCGCGCCATCGACATCTGCCCGTCATCCTGCAAGCAAGAAAGTATCTTCTGATCAAACTCATCCATGAAAAATTTTCCCGATTATTACTTTTACAAGAGTCATTTTTCCGAAAATTTCCCGATACGCAAGAAAATAAGGGAACCTTTCACCCTCAACATTCGGCACAATTCTTCCACGGCTTGGAGGAGCCGGATTTTCAACCAGGGAGGTCAGCATGTCTGAACGTTTCGTCGTCGGCTATGACGGCAGCGCGCCAGCGCGGCGCGCACTCGATTTTGCCATAGGCAAGGCCAGGGCACAGGGCGCCAGGATCATCGTCGCGCATGTGCTCGAATGGTCCCCCTACTCGTTCCTCACGCCCACCGAACTGGAAGAGCGGCACATGCGCCGCAAGGAGGAACTGGCCAGGGCGCAGGAGGCGATCCTCGATCCGGTCATCGCCGAGGTACGCGGCCTCGGCATCGAAACCGAAGGCGTCATCCGCTACGGACACGTCGCCGACACGCTGACGGCCATCATCCGCGACCGCGAGGCGAGCCAGATCTTCATCGGCCGCAGCGGCAACAGCGAGCTTTCCTCGCGGATCTTCGGGTCCGTGGCAGGCAGTCTCGCCCAAAGCGCGCCGGTGCCCTGCACCATCGTTCCCTGACACGACGCGGATACCAGATCATGAAACGCTTTTCTCCTGCGGCGGCCGCGGCCGCCATCACCTTGTCCATGTCCACAATTCCGGCTCACGCACAGTCTGTCGACGAGACCGTCAATGCGGTCTTTTCGAGCGCCACCGGCTGGTTCGTGAGCTTTATCTTCAGCCCCCTGCCGGGCACGTCATTCCCGTGGATCGTCGCCTGGCTGGTCATCGCCGCCACGGTCTTCACCATCTATTTCGGGCTGATCCAGTTCCGCGCCTTTCCCCACTCCATCGCGCTGGTGAAGGGCGACTATTCCGATCCGAACGACGCCGGTGAGGTCTCGCACTTCCAGGCGCTCGCCACAGCCCTTTCGGGCACGGTCGGCCTCGGCAATATCGCCGGCGTGGCCGTTGCCATCGGCATTGGCGGACCGGGCGCCACATTCTGGATGATCCTTGCCGGCCTCATGGGCATGGCCTCGAAGTTCACCGAGTGCACGCTGGGCGTCAAATACCGCAACGAGTATCCGAACGGCACCGTCTCCGGCGGACCGATGTACTACATGACGAAAGGCTTTGCAGAGCGGGGCCTGCCGGGCGGCAAGGCACTCGCCGTCCTGTTCTCCATCTTCTGCATCCTCGGCGCGCTGGGTGGCGGCAACATGTTCCAGGCCAACCAGGCCCATGCACAATTGTCCAATGTCATCGGCGACTACCCCGGCTGGATCACCGGTGTCATCTTCGCCGGCATCGTCTTCGCCGTGATCGTCGGCGGCCTCCAGTCCATCGCCCGCGTCACCGAGAAGGTGGTTCCCTTCATGGGCATCATGTATGTCGCCGCAGCCGTGATCATCATCCTGATGAATGCCGACAGGATCGGCTGGGCCTTCGGACAGATCTTCGAAGGCGCCTTCACGGGTCTCGGCGTGGCGGGCGGCATGGTCGGCGCCCTCATCCAGGGCTTCAAGCGCGCCGCCTTCTCCAACGAAGCCGGCGTCGGATCCGCGGCCATCGCCCATTCGGCGGTGCGCACCAAGGAGCCGATCACCGAGGGCTTCGTCTCCCTGCTCGAACCCTTCATCGACACCGTGGTCATCTGCACCATGACGGCGCTCGTCATCATCATCACCGGGCAACTGGTCGCCGACGCGGAAACCGGCCTCTACATGCTCAACGAGAGCGGCTCGGCCATCCAGACCATCGACGGCAACACCGGCGTGGCCCTGACATCCGCGGCCTTCTCCTCGGCCTTCGGCTGGTTCAGCTACGTTCTGGCCCTGGCGGTGATCCTGTTTGCCTTCTCCACCATGATCTCCTGGTCCTATTACGGACTGAAGGCCTGGACCTACCTGTTTGGCGAGGGGCGGTCCAAGGAACTGGCCTTCAAGGTGATCTTCTGCATCTTTGTCGTCATCGGCGCCTCCGCCAATCTCGGCCCCGTCATCGACTTCTCCGATGCAGCCATTTTCGCCATGGCCGTGGTCAACGTGATTGCGCTCTACCTGCTGATGCCGATCGTCAAGCGTGAACTGGACAGCTACCTGTCGCGCCTGAAATCGGGCGAGATCCGCAAGTTCGCCCATTGAGCGGACGCGCAGCATGACACGCGGCGGGCGGCCTGTGCCGCCCGCCTGCATGTTCCGGGCACGCAAACCGTGGCGCCATGCCCCTGCCCTTTGGCTTTGCCATTGCAACGGCAGGCGCGTCCGTCCTACAATCCCGATTGTTACACCTTATAACGATCTCTGCTCGCCTTTGGAGGAAACACAATGCAGATCAACGGACTTGTGGCCGCGGTGACCGGCGGAGGCTCGGGACTGGGCGAAGCGACCGCCCGCGCGCTGGCCGCAAACGGGGCGAAGGTCGCCTGCCTCGACGTCAACATGAAGGGCGCGGAGGCTGTTGCCGCCGACATTGGCGGTGCGGCCATCCGCTGCGATGTCTCCAGCGCCGAGAGCGGCGTCGCCGCCATGGCTGAAATCAGGGAGAAGCTCGGCGACTGGCCGCGCATCCTGGTCAATTGTGCCGGCATCGGAACCGTCGGCAAGACGGTCGGCAAGGAAGGTGCCCTCAATCTGGAGGTCTTCCAGCGCACCGTGAACGTGAACCTGGTCGGCTCCTTCAACATGATCCGCCTGATGGCGGAGAAATGCCAGGACATGGAACCGCTGGACGGCGGAGAGCGCGGCGTCATCATCAACACCGCATCCGTGGCCGCCTTCGATGGCCAGATCGGACAGGTCTCCTATTCCGCGTCGAAGGGCGGCGTTGTCGGCATGACCCTGCCCATTGCCCGCGACCTTGCCCGATCGGGGATTCGCGTGATGACCATCGCGCCCGGCCTGTTCAAGACACCCATGATGGCCGGCCTGCCGGAAGATGCGCAGGCCTCGCTCGGCCAGCAGGTTCCCTTCCCGCCACGCCTTGGCGATCCGGCCGAATACGCGGCGCTGGCCGTGCATATCGTCGGCAACCAGATGCTGAACGGCGAAACGATCCGCCTCGACGGCGCTATTCGCATGGCGCCGCGCTGACAACCGCTTCCCGGAAACGGGATGCACTGGCAAGGTTCTGCCCGCACGGCCCGGCAAACGCCCTGCGGGCAGGAATGGACAGATGACGGAAAAGCGCAGCGATCCGGTCCGGCCGGCCGATGACGAGGCGCGCGCCCTGGCCCGGCGCCTGATGAGAGCCGCGCGCCATGGCGCCCTTGGCGTGGTCGATCCCGATACGGGCGGCCCGCATGTCAGCCGCGTGGGGCTGGCGACCATGGTCGACGGCACGCCGCTCATCCTGGTCTCTTCCCTGGCCGGGCATACTGCCGGTCTTGCCGCCGACCCGCGCTGTTCCCTGCTCATCGGCGAACCCGGCAAGGGCGATCCGCTGGCCCATCCCCGCATGACGATGGCCTGCCATGCCCGCAAACTGGACAGCCCGGGCGCGGCTGCCGATGAAGCGCGCATACGCTATCTCGCCGCCAACCCGAAGGCAGCCCTCTATGTCGATTTCGGGGACTTCTCCTTTTACGCGCTGGCGCCACGGACAGCCAGCCTGAACGGCGGGTTCGGACGCGCCTGGCGGCTGACAGCCAGAGACCTGCTTTGCGACCGCGAAGCCTCGGCCCGTTTCGCCGCGGCGCAAGCCGGTCTGCTCGAATGGCTGAACGGGCAAGGCCTTCACGCCCTCACGCAGGCGGCCCGCTCAGCCCGGCTGGACGGCCACCCGGTCAAGGCCGCAGGCGTGGACCCCGCCGGCATTGACATCGTGCTCGGGCCTCTCGCTGCGCGCCTCGATTTCATCGCCCCGGCGACGCAACCGGATCAGGTCGCGGCATTGGTTGAACGGGCCGCGGCGAAGCCCTGATTCGGCCCTCCACCACAAACATGCACAAGGATTGCATTTTTTCTGAATTGCACGGAAAGATGTAAATTCAATAACTTGGAAAGAATGTTGCAGTCTGCGAAACGAATTTCTGTTTTTTCTCTTGCGAAAACGGCTTCGTTCGTGTTGTCTAATTTTCGTGTGCGAGCCGGAACCCTTGCCCCCGGGGTTCCAAACATCAATATGCCTTTCTAGGAAAGGGTGGTACCGGGGCAATGTCACTAAAAACAGTTATGAACAAGGCCGAGGAAACTGCGGCCTATCTCACCGTTCTTGCGAATGCGAAGCGAATTGAAATCGTTTGCCTGCTCGATGGCACCGAATTTTCTGTCGGTGCTCTGGCCGAGCGGGTAAACCTGAGCCAGTCCGCGCTCTCGCAGCATCTTGCCAAGCTCAGGGCACAGGGCCTCGTGGCCACGCGTCGCGACGGCCAGACGATCTACTACCGTCTTGCGTGCCGCCTCGCGCCTCGTCTCCTCGGTCTGCTGGAAGATGAACGGGGACACGATTCCCGTGGTCGAACCGCGGCTCTGCACGTGGCTCACTGAACGACAACAAGAAAAAGGCCGGTCAAACGCACATGACCGGCCTTGACCTTCCAGCCACTGGAAGCGCCATATGGGTCTCCTGACATCTACAGGAGACCCGGCAATGGAAACAAATCTCACCATCGAAGGCATGCATTGCGGCGGCTGCGTCAAGTCCGTCACGAACGCGCTGTCATCCGTTCCGCTCGTCCGGTCGGTAGACGTGAACCTGGAAACGGGGCAGGCACGGATTGCCCACGAAGGGGCGGCGCCTGAAGCGCTTGTCGGCGCGGTGGAGGACGCAGGATTCGATGCCAGCCTGGCGCAGGACGCCTGATCCCCATGACACGCCAGCCTGATCACGCCGAGTTCGATGTCACGGGCATGACCTGCGCGGCATGCGCAGCGCGCATCGAAAAGGTGTTGTCGCGTGTGCCCGGTGTCGAAAGGGCGCAGGTCAATCTCGCCCTCGAACGCGCCATCATCGACTATGCCGGCGATGAGCCCGCGGCACTGGCCGCCGCCATCCGCAAGGCGGGCTTCGGTGCGCAACTGCGTGTTTCCGATGCCGCCCGCCAGCGCGAAGCCGACGAGGCGCTGGCCGCCCGCCGCCGCGCCGAGGAGCGGCAAACGCTGCTGCGCACGCTTGTCTCTGCCGCGCTTTCGCTTCCGCTGGTCATCGGCACCGCGCCCGCCATGCTCGGTATCGGAGAGGCCTTCATCGCGCCCTGGCTCCAGGCAGCGCTGGCCGCCGGCGTCATGGCGGTGTCCGGCACGCGTTTTTACCGCGAGGCCTTTGCGGCCGTGCGCGGCGGCGGCGCCAACATGGCGGTTCTGGTGTCGATCGGCACGTCGGTCGCCTTTGTCTGGTCGCTCTGGCAGGTCGCCATCGGGCACGGGCACGGGCACCTCTACTTCGAGGCGGCTGCGGTCGTCCTCACGCTGGTCATGCTGGGAAAATACCTGGAGGCGCGGGCGCGCCAGGGGGCATCCTCAGCCCTTTCCGCGCTTGGCCGGCTGCAACCGCGCAGCGCGGAACGCATCGGCGCGGATGGTCCCGAAACCATACCCGCCGAGGATCTTCGTCCCGGCGACCGCGTGCTGGTTTGTCCCGGGCGGCAGGTCCCCTGCGACGGCACCATCGTGACCGGCGAAACGGCCATCGACGAATCGCTTGTCACCGGTGAAAGCCTGCCGGTGGAGCGTCGGCCCGGCGACAGCGTCATTACCGGCACGGTGAATGGTTCCGGCGTGCTGGAGGTCGAGGTGACAGCCGTGGGCGCAGATACCCGCCTGGCCCGCATGACACGGCTTGTGGAGGAAGCGCAGCAGGGCAATGCGCCCATCCAGCGCCTTGTCGACCGGATATCGGCCATCTTCGTGCCTGTCATCCTCGGCGTGGCTACCATCACCTTTCTCGGCTGGTGGCTTGTTGCCGGCGACGCGGAGGCCGGACTTGTCGCCGCCGTGTCGGTCCTCGTCATCGCCTGCCCCTGCGCGCTCGGCCTGGCAACGCCAACGGCATTGGCGGCAGGCACCGGCGCGGCGGCAAAAGCCGGGATTCTCATCCGCGATATCGAGACGCTGGAAACCGCCGGCCGGATCGGCGCCATCGCCTTTGACAAGACCGGCACGCTGACCCTCGGCAAGCCGCGTGTATCAGCGCTTGAACCGGTGAACCCGGCGCAAACAGGCATCAACGTGGCGGAACTGCTCACCCTCGCCGCCTCGCTGGAAGCCGCCAGCGAACATCCGCTGGCCGAAGCCCTTGTCGAGAAGGCGAAAGCGGCCAATCTCACGCTGCGGCCCGCCTGTGATGTCGCAGCCATTCCAGGCCAGGGCCTGAAAGGCGTGGTGGATGGCCGCAAGGTGTCCATTGGCAATGTCCGCCTCATGGAAGCCGAGGGCATTGCCGCCGTTGAGGTCAATGCCCTGCTTGAGACCTTTGCCGCCGCAGGCACGGCCGCGGCAGTCGCTGTCGACGGGCAGCTCGCCGGCGCGATCGCCTTTTCCGATCTGCCGCGCAAGGAGGCCGCCGAGGCCGTGGCCATGCTGCGTGCCAGCGGTCTGGAAGCCGTCATGCTGACCGGCGACAACGAGGCTGCCGCACACCGCGTCGCCGGGGAAATCGGCATCGGCGATGTCCGCGCCGGTCTCGCCCCGGAAGAAAAGGTCGAAGCCGTGCGCACCATGAGCGCCAACCGCCATGGCGGTGCGGCCTTTGTCGGCGACGGCCTCAATGACGGGCCGGCGCTTGCCGCCGCCACGCTTGGCATTGCCTTGTCGTCGGGCACCGATGTTGCCCGCGAGGCCGCCGCCATCACGCTGATGCGCCCCGACCTGACGCTGGTGCCCGCCGCGCTCGACATCGCCGCCAGGACAAAACGGACGATCACACAAAACCTCGTCTGGGCTTTCATTTACAACGTGATCGGCATTCCGCTGGCCGCCTTCGGCATCCTGTCTCCGGTCTTCGCCGGCGCGGCCATGGCCTTTTCTTCCGTCTCCGTGGTCACGAATTCGGCGCTTCTGGCCCGCTGGAAGCCGAAACGGACCCAATGACGCCGATCCGCATCACCACGCCCGACGATCCGCGGATCGCGGCTTATCGCGACATCCGCGAACGCGATCTGGCGGGCCGCGAAGGCCTGTTCATCGCGGAGGGCAAGGTGGTGCTGAACGTGCTTTTTGCGGCACGCCGGTTCCGGGCCCGCTCTGCACTGATCCTGGAAAACCGCCTGCCGGGCATGGCCGCGACCCTGGCGCTGGCCGACCCGGCCATGCCGGTTTATGTTGCCCCGCGCGCTGTCATGGATGCGATTGCCGGCTTTCCGGTTCATCGCGGTATCCTGGCGCTGGGCGAAAGGCGGGACGCCGACCGGCCCGCGCACATCCTCCCGCCACCCGATGACCGGTCGCTGGTCCTCGCCCTGGCCGGCATTTCAAATCACGACAACATGGGCGCCATTTTTCGCAATGCCGCCGCCTTCGGTGCCGATTCGGTGCTTGCCGACCGTGAATGCTGCGACCCGCTCTATCGCAAGGCAATCCGCGTCTCCGTCGGCGCGGCGCTGAAAGTGCCCTTCGCCCGCGCGGGAACGGCCGGTGATATGGTGGGCCTTCTTCAGGGCGCCGGATACCGTGTGCTGGCGCTTTCGCCATCCGGAATCACCCGGCTGCAAGAGGTCAAGACCGGCCAGCGCACCGCCCTTCTTCTGGGGACGGAGGGGGAAGGACTTCCCACGGGCCTCATGGCCGGACTGGAAACCGTGCGCATTCCGATCCGCAGCGATTTCGACAGCCTGAATGTTGCAACAGCCGGCGCAATCGCGCTGAACCATTTCTACTCGCCTGAATCCGGCTGACCGGAACCGGCGGAGCCAGGTACGATGAAAGCAGGTGCAGCGGCTATTCGGCCTTCGCCGCCGCCGATTTCTGCAAGGCGCGCACCCGGTCGGCAAGGCTGACGACCTGTCCCGCCGCGGCAATCTCCTCACCGGCCTCTTCCAGCCGGCTGCTGCGCGAAAGAGCGGCATGGATCGGCGAGTCCGGCCCTTCCATTTCGGCTGTCAGGCGCACCACATCCGCCGTCAGGTCATTGATCTGCTCACGCAGGATCGCATTCTGGCGCTTCTGCTCCTGCCAGTCGTCGCTCTTGGCACGCTGGAAGCCCGTGATCTGCTCGTTGAGCTTTTCATTGATGGCGTTTGCCTGTGCAAGCTGGCGGCTCAAGCGGTCGCGATCCTCACCGAGGAGCCCGACCGCCTTCTCCACGTTCTCGGCGGTGCCGTTCTGCAGCAGGTTCGTCATCTGCAGGCTCATGCCGGCCAGATCGCCGGCCAGGTCCGCCCGTTCGGCTTCGGCCTCCTCCGCCTCGCGCGTCGCGCTGTCGATCCGCTTGCGTCCGTCCGCCATGTCCGCCCGCAGCCGCGCGAGATCCTTTTCCCGCCGGTCCAGCTTTTCCTCCAGGTCCGCAAGGCTCGACATCAGCCGCTCGTTCTTGCGCTCGGCCAGTTCGAGCCGCTTGGCGGTCTCCGCCAGTTCCCGCTGCGCCGCCCTGGCCTCGTGTTCGCGTTCGCGGGCCACGGCCTCGCTTTCCCGCCGCTGGGCCCGCAGGCCTTCGATATCGCCGGACAGCCGCTCGACCTCCGATTCGCGGGCGATCAGCTCGACCTGCCGCTCCGAAGAGGTGACCGAGAGCTCCTCGGCATGTTCGCGCATGCGTTCATATTCCAGCGCCTTGGCTTCCAGCCGCGCCTCGACATCGCTCAGTTCGGCCTCCGTCTCCTCAAGCTGCTGTTGACGCTCCTTCAACTCCGCGCGCAACGAGGCGCTCTTCGCCTCCAGTTCGCCGACGGTCGTGGTGCGCTCCTCCAGTTCATCGCCCAGCCGCCGGATTTCATCGCGGTAGCGCCCGATATCCGCCAAATGGTGGGCCGCCTTGTCCTTCAGCGATTTGACGCTCATTTCCAGACGCCGCGTCGACATGGCGAATTCCGCGCGCATCCGGTCCTTGTCGGCCTCGATCTCGTTGAGCGTGAGCGGAACGGAGGCCTCGATCTTGCGGCGCGTCAGGACAACCGCCCGCCGCCAGATGGCCGGGGCCACCATCAGCGCCAGAAAGGCGGCGCACAGGAATCCGAGAATGAAGAAAAGAGCCGACTCGATCACTGGAAACCTACCTGACGCAGACAGTGGCGGCGCAAGCACGCCACCGCGAAACCCTGTTCCAGAATGCCATGAAGCGGCACGGCAAATCCACAGCAAATCGGCGGGAATGCCTCATGCCTTGGCACAGGGTTAAGCCCGGGGCCTGCGTTCCGTCAGAACGGGTTCCAGGTCGGTTCCCGCGTCAGCTTTAGATAGCCGACATTCAGGCCCAGCCGCGCACCCAGGCCTGTCTTGATCGGCACCAGGAGCTGGTTGTTGTTCTTGAGCACGTGGAACCCGGCGCCGGCAACGACGTAGGCCGACCCGGAGACGCCGAGGAAACGGCGGTAGAGCTGATCGACCTGTTCGAGGTTGTAGACCAGCATCATCGTGCGCGATCCCTGCCCGCCGAAATCCCAGCCGATCGACGGACCTTGCCAGAACACCCGGTGATCGCCCGCGTTCTTTGTGAAAAGCGTGCCTTCCCCATAGGTCAGGCCGCCGACGATGGCGCCGGAGCCTTCCTCGCCGAGCACATAGCCGTTCGGCAAGCCATGCTGGGCAAAAATCTGTTCGACCAGCGTCGCCAGCCCCCCGGTCGTGGAGCCGAAGAACCGGTGTCCCGCATCAATGATTTCCTGCGCGCCATAGGTATCCGCCGCGCGCGCCGGCATCGCCGCCAGTACCGTCATCGCCACCATGATCGCGGCCGCAAAACGAACGGCAAACGGCTTCTTCATGAAATTCAACATCGTGTGCGTCTCCGTACGGAGCGCATTCTGCATGACCCGTCCTGTCGGATGAACCCCGGCTCTTCGTGGCCGGTGGCTCGCTCCCGCAGCGCGAAAGACTAGCGCCGCAAACCTTTTTGCATGATTAATACCAGCAAGTTCAACCCTGACCGGCAAAGATGGCCCAACCATGGCGATGGCGGCCTTTCCCGCCTCTTTCCTTGCCCGCGGCGGACACGCTGTGTATCGCTTTGTCGCAGCGGGATCGCATTGATTCGCACCAGGCGTGGCGGCGCGGTGCAAGGATTTGGAAGGGGTAAGGGCATGGCCGACATTTTCACGCTTTCAGCGACCGATCTGGGCGCACTTCTCTGCAGCCGGGTTTGCCACGACATCATTTCGCCGGTGGGCGCGATCAACAACGGTCTTGAACTGCTCGATGAAGGCGGAGCCGACGACGACGCCATGGCGCTGATTCGCGCTTCCGCGCGCAATGCCTCCGCCCGCCTCCAGTTCGCCCGGATCGCCTTCGGCGCGGCCGGTTCGGCTGGCATGCAGATCGATACCGGGGATGCCGAAGCGGTGGCCAAGGCCTTCATCGCCAATGAAAAGCCCGAACTGGAATGGATCGGCGTCCGCGCCCTTCTGCCCAAGAACAAGGTGAAACTGCTTCTCAATCTCATCCTTGTCGCCAATTCCACGATTCCGCGCGGCGGCAAGATCACGGTGCGGCTGGACGATACCGATGCCAATCCGAAGTTCACGCTCACATCGACCGGCAAGATGATTCGCGTTCCTCCGAAATTCCTCGAACTGCACGGCGGCAACACACCGTCCGAACCGATCGACGCCCACTCCGTGCAGGCCTACTACACGCTCCTGCTGGCGCGCGAATCGGGCATGACGATCGACATTCGCGCCACGGGCGAGGATGTGGTGCTCACCGCTTCCTGATCTTTCCGTCCGCTTGAGCGCATTCGGCACGCTTCATTTGGCGCTTGTTTACTTATCTGCTCTAGCCTCATGGACGGCAGGGAAGAAGGAAATGACAAGCAAGCCCAAGTGAGGCGAAACCATGAAGCGTTGCCTGATCGTCGATGATTCCGCAGTCATCCGGAAGGTCGCAAAGCGAATCCTGTCGACCGAAACGCTTCGGATTCTGGAAGCGGAGAGCGGCGCCATGGGTCTTGCTGTCTGCCGTTCGGAACTGCCGGAATTCATCATTCTTGACGGTACGCTTCCCGATTACACACCGACCGAATTCGTCACCACGCTGAAGAGCTGGATAGAGCCCGAGCGCATGCCCATCGTCCTTGTGCTCGTGCACGAACTGGACATCGTTCCGATCATGCGCGCCAAGCGCGCCGGCGCCGCCGGTTATCTGCTCAAGCCGTTTGACCGGGAATCCCTGACCGCCCGCTTCAACGAACAGGTGGAAAGGGCAATGCAGGCGCGAGCGGCGACCCGCGCGGCCTGAGGACAGCCGCCGCTTTCTCCATTTCACGCCCGGCCACGAGCCCGCCTGCGCCAACGCGCCGCCGGCCTGCCCGCTGCGCACCAGGTCAAACGGAAAGCCCGCCCCTCCCTGTCCGGGAAAAGGCGGGCCGATAGGGGACCCGTTCGCCTGAAGCGCTTGCTCAGGCGCTTTCGCGAATGTCGTCGGGCTCGCGCAGCACATAGCCGCGGCCCCAGACCGTCTCGATGTAGTTCTGCCCGCCGGATGCCGCGTCCAGCTTCTTGCGCAGCTTGCAGATGAAGACGTCGATGATCTTGAGTTCCGGCTCGTCCATGCCGCCATAGAGATGATTGAGGAACATCTCCTTGGTCAGCGTGGTGCCCTTGCGCAGGCTGAGCAGCTCGAGCATCTGGTATTCCTTGCCCGTCAGATGCACCCGCTGGCCGCCCACTTCCACTGTCTTGGCGTCCAGGTTGACCACCAGGTCGCCGGTGGTGATGACCGACTGGGCGTGCCCCTTGGAGCGGCGCACGATGGCGTGGATGCGCGCCACGAGCTCGTCCTTGTGGAACGGCTTTGTCATGTAGTCGTCCGCGCCAAATCCGAGGCCGCGGACCTTGTCCTCGATGCCTGCCATCCCTGACAGGATGAGGATCGGCGTTTTCACCTTGGACAGGCGAAGCGTCCGCAGGACCTCGTATCCCGACATGTCGGGCAGGTTGAGATCCAGCAGGATGATGTCGTAGTCATAGAGTTTCCCGAGGTCGACCCCCTCTTCCCCGAGATCCGTCGTATAGACGTTGAAGCTTTCCGATTTGAGCATCAGTTCGATGCTCTGAGCGGTGGCGCTGTCGTCTTCAATCAGCAGAACGCGCATTTCGATCCCCTTTTCCGCACCCGATTCAGGCAATGGCGCCATGGACGGGCGGAACAGTCCTTGCCTGATCCGGAGGCTGGCATGAAATGGTTAACAAAATCCGAATCGGATTTGCAAGCGCCCCACTCCAACATCAACCTCATCCCATAACCCATTATGATATAAATGCTTTCCCGAAATCTTGAGCCATTCGAAAACGTTAACATTCACTGCCAAGCGATTCAGATGACTCATCTTGCCGGTCTTAACCAAGGCCACGGATTTTTTTTACCGCGCCTTAAGTTCCGGCTCCTATGATTAACGACGCCCGTAAACGAAAGGTTACCGGGACATGATCTGGTAAGCCTGTTGGCCGCGCCGGAACGGTCCTTTCGCCTGCGGGTGCGTCAATGCCGGCTTGAGTGAGGGGGCCGGGTGGTTTTGTTTGGAGTATCGAGTCATGAAATCACGCGATAACCTGGTTCGGCTGAAGCTTTTTCAGGTGAATGAAAAACGGCGCCAATTGGCGCAACTCGACATGATGATTGCGGAATTTGACCGCAAGGCGGCCGAGCTTGAAGTCCAGATCGGCCATGAGGAGAAGAAGGCGGGCATTACCGACCAGAGCCATTTCGCCTATCCCACATTCGCCAAGGCGGCTCGCCAGCGCCGCGAAAATCTCCTGGCATCGCAAGGCGACCTGAAAACCCAGCGCGACGCGGCCGAAGCCGCCTTGGCGGAAGCCGAGGCTGAATTGGGTAAGGCGGAGATGCTCGAGAACCGGGACGTCCGCCCGCGCGAAGCCGCGACAGGCCGGCGCGCAATGATCGGCTGATCTGCCATCGGGCGAATCAATTGCGGTGGCCGCGGCATGCCGCGGCCATTTTCAATGACCGGGTCACGGGCGCGTTCTCCGCATCACGGCGCACCTGAAAAGCGGCGGCTCTTTGCCACGCAGCATTCCCTTGCCGCCAAAGCTCGGCTAAAGCGCTTGCATGCGCACCATTCTCGCTATCTGCCTCTTTTCCGCCACCGCCAGCTTCGCGCTTGGCGTCACCTTGCCGCTGGTCGAGATCGAGCGGCTGCTTGTCTTCTCCGACGAGCCTTCGCTGGTACAGATGGTTGCCGGCCTCTGGCAGCAGGGCGATGGCGCACTGGCCGCGCTCATCGCCGCCTTTTCCATCGTCGCACCCTCGGCCAAGCTGGTTCTGCTCCATATAGCCGCGGCCAAGGGGCCGGGATCGCGCGCGCCCGCCTGGCTGCACAGCCTGTCGCGCTGGTCGATGCTTGATGTGGTGCTGGTGGCCATCGTGGTCTTCGCGGCCAAGTCGTCCGGCCTGGCCACGGCGATCACCAAGCCGGGCCTCTGGTTCTTCGCCTCATCCGTCATCCTGACGGCAACGGCGGCGCGACTGGCGGACCGGTAGGGCGGCGCAAATGCGAAAGGCCGGCCTCGCTGCCGGGCCGGCCCGCAAGTTCACCTGCGCCGCGTCAGTGCCGGTATTGCTGGATTCGTGTGGTGCGCAGACCGGCGAGGCCGTGATCGTCGATGGAGGCCTGCCAGGAGAGGAATTCCTCCACTGTCAGCCGGTAGCGGCTGCAGGCTTCCTCCAGACTGAGAAGACCGCCGCGCACGGCCGCGACAACTTCTGCCTTGCGGCGGATCACCCACCGACGTGTATTGGTCGGTGGCAAATCGGCGATCGTCAGGGGACTCCCGTCCGGGCCGATGACATACTTCACGCGTGGTCTCGCCAGATCGGTCATTGTACTCTCTACACAAACTCAAGGACCTTACCCCTGCACACTACCGCCCCAACTTTTAAGAAACGCCTAAACACCGGGTAACGATCCGTTAACCAACGCCCGCCGGCTGCGCGAATCAGGGCACTGCGACGTCGATCATGCCATCATCAATCGCCCCCTCGCGCTTTTGCTCCACTTGACCTATATAAGGCGGGAGAAATTGAAACCGGCCCTTGAAACCGGCGGAAATGCCATGAACAGTCTTGATCTTCCCGGCCGCCCGCAGGACACCCGCGTCGTGGTCGCCATGTCCGGAGGCGTGGATTCCTCCGTGGTCGCCGGCCTCCTTGCCCGCGAAGGCTATGACGTCGTCGGCGTCACGCTTCAGCTTTACGATCACGGTGCCGCCACGCACCGGCCCGGCTCTTGTTGCGCCGGCCAGGATATCGAAGACGCCCGCCGTGTCTGCGAGCGTCTGGGCATTCCCCATTACGTGCTGGACTACGAGAAGCGCTTCCAGGAAGCCGTCATCAATCCGTTCGCCGAGAGCTACATGGCCGGCGAGACGCCGGTGCCCTGCATCGCCTGCAACCAGACGGTCAAGTTCGAGGACCTGCTGGCAACGGCGCGCGATCTGGGCGCGGAGGCGATGGCGACCGGCCACTACATCCGCTCGCGGGCCAATGGCAGGCACCGCGCGCTCTACCGTCCTGTCGACGTCGAGCGTGACCAGAGCTGGTTTCTCTTCGCCACCACGCAGGAACAGGTGGACTATCTGCGCTTTCCTCTGGGCGGCCTCTCCAAGCCGCAGGTGCGCGAACTTGCCGAAAGCATGGGGCTTGAGGTCGCCGGCAAGCAGGACAGCCAGGACATCTGCTTCGTACCGCAGGGAAAATACACCGACATCATCGCGAAGCTGAAGCCGGAAGCCTCCACGCCCGGCGAGATCGTCCATATTGACGGCCGGGTGCTCGGCCGCCACGAGGGCATCCTGCGCTTCACCATCGGCCAGCGCCGCGGTATCGGCATCGCGGCCGGCGAACCGCTTTATGTCGTGCATATCGACCCGGCCCGCGCGCGCGTGGTCGTCGGCCCGCGCGAAGCGCTGGAGACGCGCAAGCTGTGGCTGCGCGACATGAACTGGCTGGGCGACGGCCCGCTGGCGGATCTGCCGGCCGAGGGCATGGAACTCTTCGCCAAGGTGCGGTCCACGCGCCCGCCCGCCCCGGCCCTGCTCCGGCTGGAGGATGGAACCGCCACGGTGGAACTGCTGGATGGCGAACTCGGCGTGGCACCCGGTCAGGCTTGCGTCCTCTATTCCGATCCCGGCAATGAGGCCCGTGTCTGGGGCGGCGGCTTCATTGCCCGTTCCGAGCGCGAGAAGACCGCCGAGGCCATGCTACGCCAGCTTGAAGCCGTCTGAGCCGCTCCGGCGCCCGCCGGGGCGTCAATCGTGGCTGACAGTCGCCTGCGTCAGGATCTTCAGCACGAGAATGGCTTCATCGCCGCCGGTGCGCGGTTCTTCGCGCGTTTCGATGCAATGGATGAAGTTCTGCAATTCGCGCGTCAGCGGCATGCCTTCGGCGACCGGCTGATAGGACGGTTCATTGGTGGTGAAGGCCCACTGGCCTGAATCCTGCCACACGGCGTGGCGGTAGATCGCCAGCTTGCGATCCCAGGTTTCCACATCGTCGAACACGGCCATGGCACGTGTGCCCACCACGGTGAGCCGCCGCTCGCGATAGGGGTTGAGGCGCGACGAAAAGAGATGGCTGCGAATGCCACCCGGAAAACGCATGTGGACATGGGCGAAATCGGACAGGTGATCGAGCACGGCCGCGCCTTCGCCGCGTATTTCCAGCGGCGCGGCGCCTGTCACGGCAAGAATCATCGACAGGTCATGCGGCGCCAGATCCCAAAGCGCATCGTTTTCCGTGTGGAACTTGCCCAGCCCCAGCCGGTGCGAGTGAATATATTTCACCTCGCCAAGGTCGCCCTCGTCGATCAGCGACTTGAGAAGCTCGAAGGCGGGATGGAATCGCAGCACGTGGCCGACCATGAAAACACGGCCATGCGCCCTTGCCGCCGCCACGGCGCGCTCGGCATCGGGCACGGAAAGCGCAATCGGCTTTTCCACCAGCACGTCCTTGCCGGCTTCCACCGCCCGAATCGCCATCTCCGCATGGAATTGCGGCGGCAGCGCCATGACCACGGCGTCGATGTCCTCGCGTGCAAACAGGTCGTCCGGCGCAATGGCTTCCACATCATTCTCGGCCGCAAAACCTTCCGCGCGCGCCGGATTGGCATCCGACACGGCATGCAGCGCTCCGAGCCCTTTGAGGGTACGGATGTGATTGCTGCCCCAATATCCGCACCCGAGAACTGCTATGCGCGGCGCCATTCGTGGAAACTTCCGTCTGTCGCTCTTCTGGACTGCACCGGCGTATCAAGGCAACGCCGGAGATGCGTTGTCATATCGGTGCCTTGCGGCGAACTCAACCCCGCCCGTCCGCTCGCCGGACAGGCATGCTCTCATCGCGCGAAAAAACATGGCCGTCAAAAGAAAAACCGCGCTTGACAGTCCGGCATCGGCGACCTTATATCCGCGCCATCCCGGCTGCGGAACAAGCACGCGGCACGGTCGACGGGGCAGGGTAGCTCAGCTGGTGAGAGCGCCGGATTCATAACCCGGAGGTCGGCGGTTCAATCCCGCCCCCTGCTACCAAATCCCAGGCTCCCTCTCCCGGTTCACAAGCAAGAATAGACACGCTGCGCTGCGGGACCGGGAGCGAGAACCAGCGTTTCGATGCATCGCCACACTCAACCGGAAGCTGAAATTCAAATCCGGCATGTGTCCTGTTGAAGCAGGCAGCGATACGCCGCCGGCCGTCCTGTCCGGCCGAAAGGATCATCGTCAGCCGTCCGGCCCCCTCTGCCTCCCAATCTCCCGGTGTCATGGCGTTCCCGTCCGGGCGCAGCCATTCCACGTCAGCAATGCCATGCGCATGTTTCGCGCCCGTCAGGTAGGGCGGCGCAAAGGCGCGCGGGAAACGCGATCGCAAACGCGCCAGCGCCTGCACATGTCCCAGGAGGCCGTCATCGAGGGTGGTCCAGTCGATCCACGCAAGGCCGTTGTCCTGCGCATAGGCATTGTTGTTGCCGCCCTGGCTGCGGCCGAACTCGTCGCCAGCCGTCAGCATGATCGTCCCGCGTGTCAGATACAGCGTCGCAAGCAAGGCCTTCAGGTCGCGCCGCCGTGCCGCCTGGATGGCAGGGTCATCGGTCCGCCCCTCTGCGCCATTGTTCCAGGAGATATTGTGATCGTGGCCGTCGCGATTGCCCTCGCCATTGGCGTCGTTGTGCTTGTGTTCGTGCGCAACGAGATCGGCCAGCGTGAAGCCGTCATGGGCCGCCAGGAAGCTGACACTGCGCGTGGCCTTCCCGCCGAATATGTCCTGCGACCCGGAAAGGCGGGTTGCGAATCCGCCAAGCGCGTGGCCGTCCCCGCGCCAGAAGCGCCGCATGTCGTCGCGGTAACGGTCGTTCCATTCAAGAAACGGCGCGGGAAAGCGGCCAAGCTGGTAGCCCCCCGGCCCGATGTCCCACGGCTCGGCGATCAGGACGCGCGATCCGATGACGGGATCCGTCAGCATGGCGCGGAGCAAGGGCGCATCCGCTGAAAAGCCTTGGCCCGTGCGTCCCAGCACCGGCGCGAGGTCGAAGCGGAACCCGTCCACGCCGCCGGCCAGCGCGAAATGGCGAAGCGAATCGAGGACCAGGTCCACGATGACCGGATTGTCGCAGGCCACCGTATTGCCCGTACCTGTATCATTGATGAGCCGCCCTTCATCGTCGCGCCGGAAAGCGCGCGCGCCCATCAACCCGCGCAGGCTGAGCACGGTGCCTTCCTCGTCGCTCTCGCCGGTGTGGTTGAACACCAGATCGAGAATGACACCGATGCCATGCGCCCGCAGTGCATCCGTCACGGCCCGCAGGTCGGCGATTCCGCCCGGCGCAAGGCGCGGATCGAGCGCCATGAAGGTCACCGGGTTATAACCCCAGGCATTCGCAAGGCCGAGCGGCGGCAGGTGGCGCTCGTCGATCCACGCGGTCACCGGCATCAGTTCCACCGCGCAAACGCCAATGGATTTCATGTGCGCGATCACCGATGGATGGGCGAGCGCCGCCAGCGTCCCCCTTTCGGCCTCCGGCACATCGGGGTGCAGCATGGAAAACCCGCGCACATTGACTTCGTAGATCAAGCCGCCCGGCGTGAAGGTGACAGGCTGCGGCGGGAGTATACTTGCGGTCTTTTCCAGAACTGCCTTTGGCATCAGGTGCGCCGTGTCGCCGCCGGCGCCGCGCCCTCGCCCCAGAAGCCGCGCGTCGTGGCGATAGGCCCGGTCGATGCGGGTTGCCCAAGGATCGACGAGCAGGCGATCCGGGTCGAACCAGTGCCCGGCTTCCGGTTGCCACGGGCCGTCGGCGCGAAAGCCATAGGCCTGGCCGGCGCCAAGACCTGGCACTTCGATCCGCCACCAGCCGTCTTCGCCCTGCACCATGGGCAAGCGCTGGCTCTCGCGGCCCCCGCTATCGAACAGGCACAACCAGACCGTTTGCGCATCCGGTGCCGGCACGGCGAAATGCGCGCCGGTGCCGGTCAGCCGGCTGCCCCTCATGTGATGACATCAGGCGCGGTGCGGCCGGTATGGCGTGCAATGCCGGCAATGGCGTCGGCCGCGGCGATGAGCGGCGCCAGCGCCGCTTGCGTCTCCTGCCCATGCCGCGAGGCGTCCGGCTCGTAGCGCTCGATATAGACCCGGATCGTCGCCCCCGACGTTCCCGTGCCGGACAGCCGGAAGACGATGCGCGAACCGCCTTCGAAGAAGATCCGCAAGCCCTGTCCGTTCGCCACGGAACCATCGACGGGATCGGTATAGGAAAAGGAATCCGCGCCCTCGACCGTCATGCCCTCGAAGACCTGTCCGGCAAGCCCGCCAAGCCGGCTTTCGAGATCGCCCATCAGCGCCTGCGCCTTGTCGGTCTCGACGCCTTCGTAATCGTGGCGGGTATAGAAATTGCGCCCGTATTCGGCCCAGTGGCCTTCCACGATCCGCTTCACCGGTTCGCGCCGCACCGCCAGGATGTTGAGCCAGAGCAGGATGGCCCACAGACCGTCCTTCTCGCGCACATGGTCCGAGCCCGTGCCCGCGCTTTCCTCGCCGCAGATCGTCACCTGGCCCGCATCCAGCAGGTTACCGAAGAATTTCCACCCCGTCGGCGTCTCATGCATCTCGATGCCGAGTTTTTCGGCCACCCGGTCGGCGGCCGCCGAGGTGGGCATGGAGCGCGCGATGCCCGCAATTCCTTTCGCATAGCCGGGTGCCAGATGGGCATTGGCCGCCAGCAGGGCCAGCGAATCCGATGGCGTGACGAAGATGCCCTTGCCGAGGATCAGGTTGCGGTCGCCATCGCCATCCGAAGCAGCGGCGAAATCCGGCCCGTCCGCGCCCATGACCATGTCATACAGGTGGCGGGCGTGGACGAGGTTGGGGTCGGGATGATGGCCGCCGAAATCGGGCAGCGGCGTTGCGTTGAGAACCGTTCCCGCCGGCGCGCCGAGCCTGTTTTCCAGGATCTCGCGCGCATAGGGGCCGGTGATGGCGCTCATGGAATCCATCACCACGCGGAAACCCGAGGCGAACAGGCCGCGGATCGCATCGAAATCGAACAGGCTCTCCATCAGGTCCGCGTAATCGGCCACCGGGTCGACCACCTGCACGGCCATGCCGGCGACGCGATGGACGCCGATCGCGGAAAGGTCGATGTCGGGCGTCTCCACCGTCAGGTAACGATCGATGACCTTCGAGCGCGCGAACACCGCATCCGTGATGCGCTCCGGCGCAGGACCGCCATTGGCGATATTGTACTTGATGCCGAAATCCTCCGTCGGCCCGCCCGGATTGTGGCTGGCCGAGAGCACAAGCCCGCCGAACACACCGTTCTTGCGGATGACATGCGAGGCCGCTGGCGTCGACAACAACCCGCCCTGCCCCACGAGTACGCGCCCGAACCCGTTGGCCGCAGCCATGCGGATGGCGGTCTGGATGACGACGTCGTTGTAGTAGCGCCCGTCACCGCCGATCACCAGCGTCTTGCCGGCAAAGCCGTCCAGGCTGTCGAACACGGACTGAATGAAATTCTCGGCATAGTTTGGCTGCGCGAAGACCGGCACTTTCTTGCGCAGGCCGGACGTGCCGGGACGTTGATCGGCATGTGGCGTGGTGGCGACGGTGACGGTCACGATACAGCGGCTCCCTTGTGGACCAGCGAGGAGAAGAGATCGGCATAGCGCAGAGCGCTGGCATTCCAGGAGACATCCGCCGCCATCGCCCGCTTCTGCATGGTGCCCCATGCCTTCGGCGCGTGGTAGAGCGCCACCGTGCGCGCCAGCGCGGCCATCAGTGCGTCATGGGAGAGCGGCGCGAACTGGATGCCGGTGGCAACGCCTGCCGTGAGCCCGGCGTGGTTGGCGTCGATCACCGTGTCGGCCAGCCCCCCCGTGCGCGTGACGACCGGAATGCAGCCATAGCGCAACCCGCAAAGCTGGGTCAGGCCGCAGGGCTCGAAGCGCGACGGCACGAGAATGGCGTCGGCGCCCGCCTGCATCAGGTGCGACAGCGGCTCGTCATAGCCGATCATGGTGCCGATACGGCCCTTGTGCCGTGCGGCAGCGGCCAGCATCAGCCCTTCCAGCCCCTTGTCGCCGGAGCCCAGCACCGCAAGCTTGGCGCCCATGGAGACAAGCCCGTCCAGCCCCCCTGCCAGCACGTCCATCCCCTTCTGCCAGGTCAGGCGGGAAATCACGCAGAACAGCGGCGCATTGTCTTCGTCCAGCCCGAAACGGTGTTCGATGGCACGGCGGTTGGCCTGCCGTCCCTTCAGGCTGCGCGCCGAGAAGGTTTTTGCCAGCGCCTCGTCTGTCTCCGGGTTCCATATGCCGGTGTCGATACCATTGACGATGCCGTGCAGCACATCGGACCGCCCGTTGATCAGTCCTTCCAGCCCCATGCCGAAGTCCGCGGTGCGGATTTCCTGCGCATAGGTCGGGCTGACCGTGGTGATGGCGTCGGCGGCCTGCAGGCCTGCCTTCAGGAAGCCGACGCTGCCGTAATATTCGACGCCGTCCAGCGACCAAGCCTGTTCCGGCAGCCCGAGTTCGCCGAAGACAGAGGGCGCGAACTGGCCCTGGAAGGCAAGGTTGTGGACCGTGATGACGGTCGGCGCAAACGGCTTGCCGGAATGCCTGAGATAGGCCGGAACCATCGCGGCCTGCCAGTCATGCACATGCACCGCATCGGGCCGGTAGCCGGCAATGGCGCCTTGCGCCACGGCCGCCGCGGCTTGCGAAAATGCGGCGAAACGCCGCCAGTTGTCGCCAAAGTCGCGGCCTGCGAGATCGCTGTAGGGCCCGCCTTCGCGATCGAACAGATGCGGTGCATCGAGCAGCAGCAGATCGAGCCCGCCATGGCTGGCGGCCAGGAGATGGGCCGGACCGCCGAACAGGTGATCGAAGGTGGCCACCTTCCGGGGCTTCTTCCTGCCCAGCCGCGCCTTGACCGCGGGGTAGGCCGGCACGATGGTTCGCACGCTCACCCCATGGGCGGCCAGCGCCGGCGGCAGGGCGCCCGCCACATCGGCAAGGCCGCCGGTCTTGACCAGCGGGAAGATCTCGGACGCAACGGAAAGGATGTTCATTCGTAGACGAGACCCGCCTTGTCCAGCATGGATTGGGTGATGAGACAGACGCCGTTCGCCGTGCGCCGGAACCGGCTGGCGTCAAGGTCCGGATCCTCGCCCACCACCAGCCCCGACGGGATCTTCACCCCCCGGTCGATGACCACCCTGGACAGCCGGGCATGCCGGCCGATCACGCATTCGGGCAGCACCACCGCCTCTTGCAGGCTGGAATAGGAGCGCGCCAGCGTACCGGTGAACAGCAGGCTGCGATGGATCGACGAACCGGAAATGATGCAGTCGCCGGAGACCAGCGAGGAAATCGCCTGGCCCACGCGGCCTTCCTCGTTGTGCACGAACTTGGCCGGCGGGCGAATTTCCGCATAGGTCCAGATCGGCCAGGAGCGGTCGAAAAGGTCCAGTTCCGGCAGGATGTCGTTGAGGTCGATATTGGCCTGCCAATAGGCATCGATCGTGCCGACATCGCGCCAATAGGCCTCGTTCTCGGACGATGCGCGCACACAGGACTGGCCGAAGCGATGCGCCACCGCCTTTCCGTTCTTCACGATATGCGGGATGATGTCCTTGCCGAAGTCCCGGCTGGAATTGGGGTCGGCGGCATCGCGCTTCAATTCCTCGATCAGGAAGCGCGTCGAGAACACGTAAATGCCCATCGAGGCCAGCGACATGTCCGGGTTGCCGGGAATGGCAGGTGGATCGGCCGGCTTTTCCACGAAATCGACGATCCGGCTGTTCTCGTCCACATGCATGACGCCGAAGCCGCTCGCCTCCATGCGCGGCACTTCCAGGCAGCCGATGGTGACGTCGGCATTCTGGCTGACATGCTGTTGCAGCATGATCTCGTAGTCCATCTTGTAGATGTGGTCGCCCGCCAGGATGACCATGTATTCAACGCCGTAATCCTCGATGATGTCGACATTCTGGTACACCGCGTCCGCCGTGCCTTCATACCACTGGTGCTCGGAAACGCGCTGGCTGGCCGGCAGGATGTCGAAGCTTTCATTGCGCTCCGGCCGCAGGAAGTTCCAGCCGCGCTGGAGATGGCGGATCAGCGAATGCGCCTTGTATTGCGTGGCCACGCCAATGCGCCGGATGCCGGAATTGATGGCGTTGGACAGGGCGAAATCGATGATCCGCGTCTTGCCGCCGAAATAGACCGCAGGCTTGGCGCGCCGGTCGGTCAGTTCGTGCAGCCGGCTGCCCCGCCCTCCGGCCAGCACATAGGCCATGGCGTTTCTGGCCAGCGGCGCATTGCGTTCAACCACCATGTTTTCCTCCTCCGGGCCTTCTCAGCCCTCCCCCTCGCTCTGCACCAGCATCAGCGTGGCGAGCGGCGGCAATGTCAGCCGCGCAAGCCCGCCCGCCACCTCCACGGCGCCGAGATTTCCCACACCGGATCCGCCATAGGCGGCCGCGTCCGTGTTCACCACTTCCCGCCACGTGCCATCTGCCGGCATGGGAAGTTCGTAGCCGGTCAGCATTTGCGGCGTGAAGTTTGACACCACGACGACAGGCTTTTCCCCCGGTGCCTTTCTTTGCCAGGCATAGACCGAGTTTTCCGCGTCATCGGCCCTGAGCCATTCGAAACCCTCCGGCTCGCAATCGCGCGCATGCAGGGCCGGAAAGGTCCGGTAGGCCATGTTCAGGTCGCGCACGAGCTGGCGCACCCCGTCATGGGCGTGATGATCGACCAGATCCCAGTCGAGGCCGCGTGCCTCCGACCATTCGTTGCGCTGGGCGAACTCCTGCCCCATGAACAGCAGTTTCTTGCCCGGATAGCCCCACATGAAGCCGTAATAGGCGCGCAGCGTCGCGAATTTCTGCCAGTCGTCGCCCGCCATCTTGCCCAGCAGCGAGCCCTTGCCATGCACCACCTCGTCATGGCTGAGCGGCAGCACGAAATTCTCCGAAAAGGCATAGAGCAGACCGAAAGTAAGGTCGTTGTGGTGATATTTGCGGTGCACCGGATCGCGCTGGAGATAGGTCAGCGTGTCGTGCATGAAGCCCATGTTCCACTTGAAGCCGAAGCCCAGCCCCCCCTCATGCACCGGATGGGAGACTTTCGGCCAGGAGGTCGATTCCTCGGCGATCGTCATGATGCCGGGATGCGCGCCATAGACGGCGCGGTTCATGTCCTTGAGGAAGTCCACTGCTTCCAGGTTTTCCCGCCCGCCCTTCTCGTTGGGAATCCACTCCCCTTCCTTGCGCGAGTAGTCGAGATAGAGCATCGAGGCGACCGCATCGACGCGGAACCCGTCGACATGGTAGCGCTCGGCCCAGAACAGGGCGTTGTTGGTCAGGAAGGCCGCAACCTCGGTGCGTCCGAAATTGTAGATCGCCGTGTTCCAGTCCGGGTGGAACCCCTTGCGCGGATCCTCGTGTTCGTAAAGCGCGGTGCCGTCGAAACGGGCCAGGCCGTGCGCATCGGTGGGGAAATGCGCCGGCACCCAGTCGATCAGGATGCCGATGCCCGCCCGGTGCGCACCGTCGACGAAGCGGGCGAAGCCCTCCGGCGCGCCGAACCGGGCCGTAGGCGCATAAAGGCCGGTGGCCTGATAACCCCAGGACGGGTCGTAGGGATGTTCCGAGATGGGGAGAAACTCGATATGCGTGAAGCCCATTTCCACGCAATAGGGGATCAGCCGGTCGGCCAGTTCGTCCCAGGACAGGAACGAGCCGTCCATGCGCCGCTGCCAGGATCCCGCATGAACCTCATAGATCGAGATCGGCACCCGCCGCGCGTCTGTCTTTGCCCAATGCGCCCTGTGCGCGGCATCGCCCCATTCATGGCCCGGCGGGTCAGCGGTGATGGAGGCCGTGGCTGGCCGCAGTTCGGAGCGGAAGGCGAAGGGATCGGCCTTGAGCGGCAGCAGCCGGCCATCGGCGGCCACAATCTCGAACTTGTAGGGCTCGTCACGTCCCAGGTCTGCGACGAAGATTTCCCAGATGCCGGAATCGCGCCGGTGCCGCATCACATGGCGGCGTCCGTCCCAATGGTTGAAATGCCCGACCAGCGAGACGCGCCGCGCATTCGGCGCCCAGACGGCGAAATGCACCCCGCGCGCGCCCTCGTGGTCGATGACATGGGCGCCCAGCTTGTCGAACAGGCGCAGATGCGAGCCTTGCGCATGATAGAAATCGTCCATAGGACCGAGGACCGGGCCGAACGTATAGGGATCGGCGAAAACCCAGTCCTGCCCGTTGGCCTGCGCGCGATAGCGCAAGGGCTGGCGTGACGCGAGATCGACGCGCCCCTCGAAAAGGCCGTTTCCCAGGCTCGCCAGCACACCGGCCTCCGTCCCGCCCAGCGTCAGGGCGGTTACTGCTTCGGCGCCGGGAACAAATGTCCGGGCAAGGAAGCCGGCAGCGCTTTCGTGCAAGCCCAGCACGGCGAAGGGATCGGGATGCGAGGCATCGGCAATGGCGCGAATCTCCCGCTCGGTCAGGGGGGGCAACTGCTTGTCCTTGCCGGCCGTCTCGCGCCTTGCGGTCATCCGCTTTTCATCCCCCCGCCCTCGCCTTTCACGTCAATCCTCATGCCGCCGGCACGTTCCAGATGTCGCCGGCATATTGCCGGATCGTCCGGTCGGAGGAAAACCACCCGACCCGCGCCGTGTTCAGGATCGCCATGGCGGTCCAGTCGTCCGGCGACATCCATAGCCTATCCACCTCGCGCTGTGCTCGGCAATAGTCATCGAAATCATCGGTCACCATGAACCAGTCATGGCTGCGCAGGCCCGCGACCAGATCGCGGTAGCGCTCCGGGTCGTCGGGCGAAAACAGCCCGCCCTCGATGGCCGCCAGCGCCTGGCCCAGTTCCGGCGAGGCGGCGATATTGGCCTGCGGATCGCGCCCCTCGCCCTGGCGCCGCGCCACGTCGTCCGCTTTCAGGCCGAAGATGAAGATGTTGTCCGCGCCCACATGATCGCGGATTTCGACATTGGCGCCGTCCAGTGTGCCGATGGTCAGCGCGCCATTGAGCGAAAGCTTCATGTTGCCGGTGCCTGAAGCCTCCATGCCGGCCGTTGAAATCTGCTCCGACAGGTCGGCCGCCGGCACCATCACCTCGGCAGTGGAGACGTTGTAGTTCGGGACAAAGACCACCTTCAGCAACCCGTCGATGGACGGATCGTGATTGATGACCCGCGCCACGTCATGGGCCAGCTTGATGATCGTCTTGGCGTTGTGATAACTCGGCGCCGCCTTGCCGCCGAAAAGCTTGACGCGCGGCACCCAGTCGCGCTCCGGGTGCGAGCGCATCTGGTCCCACAGCGCCACCGCCTCGATGATGTTGAGAAGTTGGCGCTTGTATTCGTGAATGCGCTTGATCTGCACGTCGAACAGGGCCGAGGGGTCGATGCGCGTGCCTGTCCTGTCACGCACCAGGCGCGCCAGCCGCGCCTTGTTGTCACGCTTGATCGCGGCGAAACGCTCACGGAAGGCGGCATCGCCGGCCAGCGCTTCCAGGCCCTTGAGCGTTTCGGCATCGTCCATGATGGCGTCGCCCAGCGCCTCGCGCGCCAGATTGTAAAGGCCCGGATTGCACTGCATCAGCCAGCGGCGCGGCGTGATGCCGTTGGTCTTGTTGTTGATCCGGTCGGGATAGAGCCGGTGCAGGTCGGCGAACACCGTTTCCTTCATCAGATCGGTATGCAGCGCCGACACGCCATTGATCGAGTGCGATCCCATGAAGGCCAGCGTGCCCATGCGCACCCGACGCTCGCCATTCTCGTCGATCATGGAAAGCCGCGAGATCGTCTCGCCATCGATGCCCAGCTTGCGCGCGCGGCGCAGTTCGATGGCGTTGACGGCATAGACCAGTTGCATGTGGCGCGGCAGCATCCGCTCCATCAACGGCACCGGCCAGCTTTCAAGCGCCTCCGGCAGCAGCGTGTGATTGGTATAGGAGAAGACCGCGCGCGCCATGTCCCAGGCGTCCGCCAGCGTCCATTCGTGTTCGTCGATCAAGAGCCGCATCAGTTCCGCCACGGCGATGGCCGGATGCGTGTCATTGAGCTGGATGGCGACAAAATCGCCAAGGTTGCGCAGCGATCCATGCTGCTGGACATGGCGGCGCAGGATGTCCTGAAGGGAAGCCGACGAGAAGAAGAATTCCTGGCGCAGGCGCAATTCCTGCCCCGCGATATGGCTGTCGGCGGGATAGAGAACGCGCGTCAGCGCCTCGGCCTTGTTGCTCTCCTCGAGCGCGCCGATATGATCGCCCGCATTGAACTTGGCCAGCCGGATCGGGTCGATCGGCTTGGCCGCCCAGAGCCGCAGCGTGTTGACACGCCGGGCCCGCCAGCCCACCACGGGCGTGTCATAGGCCGTCGCGATGACGCGTTCCGCCGGCGCCCAGCGATAGGCCATCTCTCCGTCGGTGCGCTGGCCAACCGGCTCCACCGCGCCGCCGAAGCCCACCTCGTAGGAGCTTTCGCGCCGCTCGAATTCCCAGGGGTTGCCATGCTCCAGCCAGGTCTCGGGCAGTTCCACCTGCCAGCCGTCGGAGATTTCCTGCCGGAACAGGCCGTTCTGATAACGGATGCCGTAGCCATAGGCGGGGATGTCGACGCTCGCCATGGATTCCATGAAACAGGCCGCCAGGCGGCCAAGTCCGCCATTGCCGAGCGCCGCATCCGGTTCCAGTTCGGCAAGAATGTCGAAATCGGCACCGAGACGGGCCAGCGCCTGGCGCATCGCGCCCTGCAGTTCCAGGTTCGTCACCGCATCGCGCATCAGCCGGCCGATCAGGAATTCCAGCGACAGGTAGTAGACCCGCTTGGCATTGTCGCCATAGGCCCGCCGCGTCGAGGCCATCCAGTGGTCGATGATCCGGTCGCGGATGACGAGGATCGTCGCGGTCAGCCAGTCATGGCGCGTGGCGGCCTTGGCATCCTTGCCCGTGCCATAGGTCAGCTTGTCGATGATTTCGTTTGCCAGCGCCTCCGGCGTGACCGGACGCGGCTCGGGTTTGGGCAGCAGGTTCGGGTTCTCGATCATGGACATCACTGAAATTAAATCGATTTAAGGCGGAATGCTACATCAAGCTGCGGCCAATGTCAGCAGCCAAGTTTGCAGCGCACCCATGCACGGGCTATTCGAACGCATAGGGTATCGTGTTGCGCAGGTTCGGATCGACCGACAGCTTGCGCTTGAGCGGCGGCACCGCGCGCTGGTGGCAATTTCGCCGCTCGCAGATGCGGCAGGAAATGCCGATCGGCTCGAACGCCTCGTCGCGCGCCGTGTCGAGATCGTCGGCATAGACCAGTTCACCGGCATGGCTGATCTCGCAGCCCAGCGCCAATGCGTGGCGCTGCACAGGATCGCGAAACCCGCCGGCCCGCTTCGACACCGCCACGGCAAGGCACAGATAGCGCGCGCCATCGGGCGTTTCGGCCAGTTGCCGGATGATCCGCCCCGGCGTCTCGAAGGCACGATGCACGTTCCACAGCGGGCAGGCCGAACCGAAGCGCGCGAATTGCAGTTTCGTTGCCGAATGGCGCTTGGTGATCGTACCGGCCTGGTCGACGCGGGCGAAGAAGAAGGGCACGCCCTTGGCGCCGGGCCGCTGCAAGGTGGATAGCCGGTGGCCGACCTGCTCGATGGAGGCGCCGAACCGGTCGGCCAGCAGGTCGAGATCGTGGCGCAATTCCCGCGCGGCGGAAGCGAACTGGCCATAGGGCAGCATGGCCGCACCGGCAAAGTAGTTGGCCAGCCCGATCCGGCAGATCGCCCGCGCATCCGCCGAGCGGAAGTCGGCGCGCTCGATGATCTGGCGCAAGATCGCATCGTGCTCCAGCAGGCCGATCTGGTGAGCGATCTGGAAGGCGTTGGTGGCAGGATCCGCCCGCCCGTTCAGCGTCAGCACCCGCGCGGCCGGATCGAACCGCCTGAGCGGAGCCGGCCCGCCGGCCGGATCGGCCGACATCATCACGCGCACCCGGTGGCGCCGCTCGATGTGATCGGCCATCAGCCGCACCCGGTTGCGCGTCTGCCCGCTCATGCCCTCGGCCAGCGCTTCCGCCGCAAGGTCGAGTTCGTGAACATAATTGTCGATATAGTGGAAGAAGTCGCGCACCTCGTCATAGGGCGTCGGCTCGCTCATCGCGCCGGCCCGCTCCAGCGTGTCATCCAGTTCCGCCAATTGCTCGCCCGCCCGGCGCAAGGCCTGGTGCATGGAGAGAAATGCCCGCGCCAGCCCCGGCGCGTTCTGGACAACCAGTTGCAGGTCGGCGGCCGTCGGCTGCTGGCCGGAAAACAGCGGATCGGCCAGCGCCTCGGCCATGTCCGCCAGGATCCTGTCGCCGTCGTTTTCGGACAGCGAGGCGATATCCACCGCGAAATTTTCGGCCAGCGCCAGCAGCACGGCCGCCGTCAGGTGGCGCTGGTTGTTCTCGATCTGGTTTAGATAGCTGGTGGAAATGCCGAGTTGACCGGCGAAGGCGGCCTGGGTCAACCCCTGGCGGATTCGGATGTCGCGGATTTTCCGGCCGGCAAACAGTTTTCGGGCGCGCATTGTTCGCAACTTCGCTTTCTGCAAATCACAATTTTACTCGTTTCACTTTGTCACTTTTTCAACCCTGCCGGAACCCCCTCCAATGGCGTATGCAACCGGAGCAGACCATCCGGAGGAGTTTTCATCGCCATGACGCTGTTTTCCGCCCTTCACCGGGGCCATGAGACAGGCCTTGCCCGCGCCGCGCTTGCCGCACTGGCCGGCTCGCTGCTGCTCACCCTGTCCGCAAAGGTCCAGGTTCCGTTCTGGCCTGTGCCCATGACCATGCAGACCTTCGTCGTGATCGGCCTTGGCCTGGCGCTCGGGCCCCGTCTCGGCCTTGCCGCCGTCGCACTCTACCTTGCCCAGGGCGCCGCGGGCCTGCCCGTCTTCGCCGGCACGCCGGAAAAGGGCATCGGCCTCGCCTACATGGCCGGCCCGACGGGCGGATACCTCGCCGGCTATCTCCTTGCCGCCTTCGTGGCCGGGCATCTCGCGGCACGCGGTTGGGACCGCACCCCGCTGGCAGCCTTCGCCGCGGCGCTTGTGGCCGGAGCGCTCATCTACCTGCCGGGTCTTGCCTGGCTCGGCACCATCATCGGCTGGGACAAGCCCGTCCTCGCCTTCGGCCTCTGGCCCTTCGTTTATGGTGACATCCTCAAGGCCGCGCTTGCCGCCGCCGCCTTTCCGGCCGCCTGGACCTGGCTCAAGAACAAGGGAATCGCGTGATGCAGGACATTCTCGATCAACTCGAAAAGCACCGCGAACAGGCCCGCCTCGGTGGCGGCCAGAAGCGCATCGACGCCCAGCACGCCAAGGGCAAGCTGACCGCGCGCGAACGCCTCGACATCCTTCTCGATGAAGGGTCGTTCGAGGAATACGACATGTACAAGACCCACCGCTGCACCGATTTCGGCATGGCCGATTCGAAAATCTCGGGCGACGGCGTGGTCACCGGCTGGGGCACGGTCAACGGCCGCCCGGTCTATGTCTTCTCCCAGGATTTCACCGTCTTCGGCGGCTCGCTGTCGGAAACCCATGCCGAGAAGATCTGCAAGATCATGGATCTGGCCGTCCAGAACGGCTGCCCCGTGATCGGGCTGAACGATTCGGGCGGCGCCCGCATCCAGGAAGGCGTCGCCTCGCTGGGCGGCTATGCCGAGGTGTTCTGGCGCAATGTGCAGGCATCCGGCGTCGTGCCGCAGATCTCGGTCATCATGGGCCCCTGCGCCGGCGGCGCGGTCTATTCGCCCGCCATGACCGACTTCATCTACATGGTGAAGGACACGTCCTACATGTTTGTCACCGGACCGGACGTGGTGAAGACCGTGACCAACGAGATCGTCACCGCCGAGGAACTGGGCGGCGCTTCGACACACACCCGCAAGTCGTCCGTTGCCGACGGCTCCTTCGAGAATGACGTGGAGGCGCTGCTGGAAGTCCGCCGCATGGTCGATTTCCTGCCGCTCTCCTCGCGCGAGAAGCCGCCGGTCCTGCCGACATCCGACAGCCCGGACCGTGTCGAAATGGCGCTCGACACCATCATCCCGGACAATCCGAACAAGCCCTATGACATGCACGAGGTGATCGCCAGGATCGCCGACGAGGGCGACTTCTTCGAGATCCAGAAGGACCACGCGAAGAACATCCTGTGCGGCTTCATCCGGCTGAACGGCTCCACCATCGGCGTCGTCGCCAACCAGCCCATGGTGCTGGCCGGCTGCCTCGACATCGACAGTTCCAAGAAGGCCGGGCGTTTCGTGCGTTTCTGCGACGCCTTCAACATTCCCATCCTCACGCTGGTCGACGTGCCGGGCTTCCTGCCGGGCGTCAGCCAGGAATATGGCGGCATCATCAAGCATGGCGCCAAGCTGCTCTTCGCCTACGCCGAGGCGACCGTGCCGAAAGTCACCGTCATCACCCGCAAGGCCTATGGCGGCGCCTATGACGTGATGAGTTCCAAGCACATCCGCGCCGATGTCAATTATGCCTGGCCGACCGCGCAGATCGCCGTGATGGGCGCCAAGGGTGCCACCGAGATCCTCTACCGCTCCGAACTGGGCGACCCGGACAAGATCGCCGCGCGCACGAAGGAATATGAAGACCGCTTCGCCAATCCCTTCGTGGCGGCCGAACGCGGCTTTATCGACGAGGTCATCATGCCCCATTCGACCCGCCGCCGGGTGTTGCGCGCCTTCGAGATGCTCAAGACCAAGACCGTCGAGCAGCCGATGAAGAAGCACGACAACATTCCGCTGTGAGCCGACAGGCCGGCGAGGAGATCCACCGATGCCCAGACTGCCTGACATGACCAAGCATCGCGGCTTTCCCTCCGGCCTGCCGGGAACGGGGCTGCAATTCACCATCCGCCGGGCCAACCCGAAGGGCGTTGCGAAGATTTTCGAGCGCGCCCGCAACCGGGACCGCGCCGAGGTGGAGAAGCTCGCCGACACCGCCTTCCTGCACGCACTCTGGCACCACTTCGGCGCGGAGCCTTTCGAGCGCGGCAATCTCGACGCCGGGCGCATCAACTGGCTGTTCGGGCGCGAGGTCGTCCCGGCGGAGACACCGTTCGATCCGCAATCCTACGAGGCCATGCTCAGGATCAACGAGGACGTGGCGCGCCGCACCATGCCCGAAGCCTTCGCCGACGTGCTGGAGGTGTGATGAATCCGGCCTGCACCGACATGACAATTCCGGGCGCGCTGATCCGCAGCCCGCGAGGGGAGAGAAACTGATGTTCAAGAAAATCCTGATCGCCAATCGCGGCGAGATCGCCTGCCGCGTGATCAAGTCGGCCAAGAAGATGGGTATCGCCACCGTGGCCGTCTATTCCGACGCCGACCGCGACGCCGAGCACGTCAAGATGGCCGACGAGGCCGTCCATATCGGCCCCCCGCCGGCTGCCCAGTCCTACCTGCTGGCTGACCGGATCATCGCCGCCTGCAAGCAGACGGGCGCCGAGGCCGTGCATCCGGGTTACGGCTTCCTGTCGGAACGCGCCTCCTTCTGCGAAGCGCTTGAACGCGAAGGCATCGTCTTCATCGGCCCGAAGGTGAAGGCCATCGAGGCCATGGGCGACAAGATCACCTCCAAGAAGATCGCGGCCGAAGCCGGCGTCAGCACCGTGCCCGGCTACATGGGCCTGATCGACGATGCCGACCACGCCGTGAAGATCGCCTCCGAGATCGGCTATCCGGTGATGATCAAGGCATCCGCCGGCGGTGGCGGCAAGGGCATGCGCATTGCCTGGAACGACGCCGAGGCCCGTGAAGGCTTCGACCGCTCCAAGTCGGAAGCCGCCTCCTCCTTCGGCGACGACCGCATCTTCATCGAGAAATTCGTGGTCGAGCCGCGCCATATCGAGATCCAGGTGCTGGCCGATGCCCATGGCAACTGCATCTATCTGAACGAGCGCGAATGCTCCGTGCAGCGGCGCAACCAGAAGGTCGTCGAGGAAGCCCCCTCGCCCTTCCTCGACGAAACCACCCGAAAGGCCATGGGCGAGCAGTCCGTGGCGCTGGCAGAGGCCGTGGACTACCAGTCCGCCGGCACGGTGGAATTCATCGTCGACAAGGACCGCAACTTCTACTTCCTGGAGATGAACACCCGCCTCCAGGTCGAGCACCCCGTTACCGAACTCATCACTGGCGTCGATCTGGTGGAGCAGATGATCCGCATCGCCGCCGGCGAGAAGCTGGACCTGAAGCAGGCGGATATTTCCATCAACGGCTGGGCCATCGAGAGCCGCCTTTACGCCGAGGATCCCTATCGCAACTTCCTGCCCTCCATCGGCCGGCTGACGCGCTACCGTCCGCCGGAAGAAGGCCGCCACGGCGACCACATCGTGCGCAACGATACCGGCGTCACCGAGGGCTCCGAGATCTCCATGTTCTACGACCCGATGATCGCCAAGCTGTGCACCTGGGCACCGACGCGCGAAAAGGCCGTCGATGCCATGGCCGATGCGCTGGACCGCTTCGAGGTGGAGGGCATCGGCCACAACCTGCCCTTCTGCGCGGCCCTGATGCAGCATCCGCGCTGGCGCGAGGCGCGGCTGTCCACCGCCTTCATCGCCGAGGAATATCCCGACGGCTTCGAGAACGCCGCGCCCGATCCGGCCACCGCGGAGCGCTTCGCCGTTGTCGCCGCCGTGCTCCAGCGCATTGCCGACGAGCGCCGCGCCGGCATTTCCGGCGCCCGCTTCAACCAGTCCAACGAGGACGCGCGTACCCGCCGCGTCGCCGTGGTGGCGCGCACCGACTATCCGCTCTCCATCACGCAGGATGGCGATGTCTTCACCGTCACGGTGGAAGGCAGCAAGGCGGTCACCGTCAGCACCCGCTGGCGCCCCGGCGACCGGCTGGCCGATCTTGCCATCGCCGGCCAACGCCACGCGGTAAAGGTCGAGCGCACGCCGGGTGGGTTCCGCCTGCGCCAGCGCGGTCTCGATGCCAGGGTGCTGGTGCTCAATCCGCGCGCCGCCGAACTGAACAGGCTGATGCCGGAAAAGGCCGCGCCCGACACCTCCAACCTGCTGCTCTGCCCGATGCCGGGACTCATCGTCTCCATCGCCGTGGAGGAAGGCCAGGAAGTGCAGGAGGGCCAGACACTGGCCATCGTGGAAGCCATGAAGATGGAAAACGTGCTGCGTGCCGAGAAGAAGGCCGTGGTGAAAACAATTCCCGTCAAGCCGGGCGACAGCCTCGCCGTGGACGAGATCATCATGGAGTTCGAGAAGTGAGCAAGACCACCCGCGACTGGATCGACCTCGCCACGAAGGATCTGAAGGGCACGGATCCTTCGGCGCTGAACTGGGAAACGCCGGAAGGCATCACTGTCAGGCCGCTCTACACGGCGGACGACCTGCCGCAGGGCGCGGCCGTCGAACTGCCCGGCTTCGCACCCTTCACCCGCGGCGTGCGCTCCACCATGTATGCCGGCCAGCCCTGGACGATCCGCCAATATGCCGGCTTCTCCACGGCGGAGGAAAGCAACGCCTTCTACCGCAAGAACCTCGCCGCCGGTCAGAAGGGCCTGTCCGTCGCCTTCGATCTGGCCACCCATCGCGGCTATGATTCCGATCATCCCCGTGTGGTCGGCGATGTCGGCAAGGCCGGTGTCGCCATCGACACGGTGGAGGACATGAAGATCCTCTTCGACGGCATTCCGCTGGACCGGATGAGCGTGTCCATGACCATGAATGGCGCGGTCATTCCGGTGCTCGCCATGTTCATCGTCGCCGGCGAGGAGCAGGGCGTGGACCGCAAGGCCCTGTCCGGCACCATTCAGAACGACATTCTCAAGGAGTTCATGGTCCGCAACACCTACATCTATCCGCCGGAACCTTCCATGCGGATCATCGCGGACATCATCGGCTATACCGCCAGCGAGATGCCGAAGTTCAACTCGATCTCGATTTCCGGCTATCACATGCAGGAGGCCGGCGCGACGCTGGCCCAGGAACTGGCCTACACGCTGGCCGACGGCATGGAATATGTGCGCGCCGCCATGGCACGCGGGCTGGACGTGGACGCCTTCGCCGGTCGTCTTTCGTTCTTCTTCTGCATCGGCATGAACTTCTTCATGGAGGCCGCAAAGCTGCGCGCCGCGCGCCAGATGTGGGCGAAGATCATGACGGATTTCGGCGCGAAGTCCGAGCGCTCGAAGATGCTGCGCACCCATTGTCAGACCTCCGGCGTGTCGCTGACCGAGCAGGATCCCTACAACAATGTCGTGCGCACCGCCTTCGAGGCCATGAGCGCCGTGCTCGGCGGCACCCAGTCGCTGCACACCAATTCCTTCGACGAGGCCATCGCCTTGCCGACGGAATTCTCGGCCCGCATCGCCCGCAACACCCAGCTCATCCTCCAGCACGAGACAGGCGTGACCAAGGTCGTCGATCCGCTCGGCGGCTCCTACTATGTCGAGGCGCTGACGAAGGATCTGGCCGACCAGGCCTGGGCGCTGATCGAGGAGGTGGAATCCATGGGCGGCATGACGAAAGCCGTGGAAGCCGGCCTGCCCAAGATGCGCATCGAGGAAGCCGCCGCACGCCGCCAGGCCCGCATCGACCGGGGCGAGGACGTGATCGTCGGCGTCAACAAGTTCCGCCTCGAAGACGAGACGCCGATCGACATTCTCGACATCGACAACGCGAAGGTACGCACCGCGCAGGTTGCCCGCCTGGGGCGCGTGCGCGCCACCCGCAATGCCGATGCCTGCAAGGCGGCGCTGGAAAGGCTTGAACAGGTCGCCCGCTCCGGCGAGGGCAATCTCCTGGAAGCCGCCGTCGAGGCCGCGCGCCAGCGCGCCTCGCTGGGCGAGATTTCCGACGCCATGGAGCGCGCCTTCACCCGCCACCACGCGACGACGCGCGTCATCTCCGGCATCTATGGCGAGGCCTACAAGGACGATCCGGAGATGGCCGCGCTGAAGGAGCGCATCGGCGCGCTGAAAAGCGAACTTGGCAAGGCGCCCAATGTTCTCGTTGCCAAGATGGGCCAGGACGGCCACGACCGCGGCGCCAAGGTCATCGCCACCGCCTTTGCCGACATGGGCTTCGACGTAGCCATGACCGACATGTTCGAAACGCCCGAGGAAGTGGCTTCCAAGGCCATTGCCGGCAAGGTCGACGTGGTCGGTGTCTCGTCGCTGGCAGCCGGACATAAGACTTTGGTTCCGCAACTCATTGCCAAGTTGAAGGAAGGCGGCGCAGACGACATCATCGTGGTCTGCGGCGGGGTGATCCCCGAACAGGATTACGACTTCCTGCGCGAGGCCGGCGTGGCCGAGATCTTCGGCCCCGGAACGAATGTCATCGACGCGGCGCAAGCCGTGCTGGGGCAGGTGGCCGGCCTGCGCCGCAACCGTTGAAGTTTCACGGGCCGGGTTCGCCGGTCCCGCTGTCATCTGGAGGAGAGGCCATGACGCATAGCCGATATCACGACGTCTACGAGGGCTGGAAAAAGGACCCGGAGGGCTTCTGGGCCAGCGCGGCCGGCGAAATCGACTGGTTCAAGACGTGGGACAAGGTCTTCGATGCCGAATCCGGCGCCTATGGCCGCTGGTTTCCCGGCGCCGAGTGCAACACCTGCCATAATGCGGTTGACCGCCATGTCGCGGGCGGGCGCGCCGATCAGGTTGCGCTCATCTATGACAGCCCGATCACCGGAGCCCTGAAGAAGTTCACCTATGCCGAACTCAAGGCGGAGGTGGAGGCCCTGGCGGCCGTGCTGCGCGACAAGGGCGTGGCCAAGGGCGACCGCGTTCTCATCTACATGCCCATGGTGCCCGAAGCCGCCTTCGCCATGCTGGCCGTTGCGCGCCTCGGCGCCATCCATTCCGTGGTCTTCGGCGGCTTTGCCGCCAACGAGTTGAAGACGCGCATCGACGATTGCGCGCCCAAGGCCATCATTTCCGCGTCCTGCGGCATCGAGCCGGGCCGGGTCATCGCCTACAAGCCGCTGCTCGACAAGGCCATCGAACTCTCCGCCAACAAGCCGGAAAGCTGCATCATCGTGCAGCGCGAGCAGCAGCCCTGCGACCTGACCGAGGGCCGCGATACCGACTACCGCGCCGCCGTCGAGGCCCACAAGTCGGCCGGAACGCAAGTCGATTGTGTTTCCGTTGCCGCCACCGATCCGCTCTACATCCTCTACACCTCCGGCACGACCGGCCAGCCCAAGGGCGTGGTCCGCGACAATGGCGGCCACATGGTGGCGCTCAACTGGTCGATGAAGGCGCTTTACAACGTCGATGCTGGCGAGACCTTCTGGGCGGCATCGGATGTCGGCTGGGTCGTCGGCCATTCCTACATCGTCTACGGTCCGCTCATCAAAGGCTGCACCACCATCCTTTTCGAGGGAAAGCCGGTGGGCACGCCCGATCCCGGCACGTTCTGGCGGGTCATCGCCGACCACAAGGTCGCCTCCTTCTTCACCGCGCCGACCGCCTTCCGCGCCATCAAGAAGGAAGATCCGAACGGCGAATACCTGAAGAAATACGACATCTCGTCGCTGCGTGTTCTCTATCTGGCAGGCGAGCGCGCCGACCCGGACACCATCGTCTGGGCGCAGGACCAGCTCGGCGTGCCCGTGATCGACCATTGGTGGCAGACCGAAACCGGCTGGTGCATGGCCGGCAACCCGGTCGGCCTTGGCGCCCTGCCCGTCAAGCTCGGCTCGCCCACCGTGGCACTGCCGGGCTATGACATCCAGGTGATCGACGATGCCGGCCACCCGCTGCCCGACGGCACGCTGGGCAATATCGTGGTCAAGCTTCCGCTGCCGCCCGGCTGCCTGCCGACCCTGTGGAACGCCGAGCAGCGTTTCAGGGACGCCTATCTCACGGAGTTTCCCGGCTACTACAAGACCGCCGACGCGGGCATCAAGGATGAGGATGGCTATCTCTTCATCATGGCGCGCACCGATGACATCATCAATGTCGCCGGCCACCGCCTGTCCACCGGCGGCATGGAAGAAGTGATCGCCTCCCACCCGGATGTCGCCGAATGCGCGGTGATCGGCATCGCCGACAAGCTCAAGGGCCAGATGCCGGTCGGCTTCATCATCCTCAAGGCCGGCGTCAACCGCCCGAAGGAGGAGATCGAAGCCGAGGTGGTCAGGCTGGTGCGCGAGAAGATCGGCCCGGTGGCGGCCTTCAAGACCGCGCTGACCGTCGATCGCCTGCCCAAGACCCGCTCGGGCAAGATCCTGCGCGGCACGATGCAGAAGATCGCCGATGGCGAGCAGTGGAACATGCCGGCGACCATCGACGATCCTGCCATCCTGGAAGAGATCACCGATACGCTGACCGGCCGCAAGGTGGGCGTTTTCGGCTGAGGCGCGGCCGGACCGCGAAAACATGCTCAGGGCCGTTCCTGCCGGGGACGGCCCTTTCCCATGCAGGCAGACATTTTCCTTCGCCGGCACGGGATCCGGCGCGTCTGCCCGAAATTCGACAAAAGCGGCGAATACGGGCATGGTCCCGTGGGACACGCCGGCACAGGATGCCGGCACAAATGACATGAGAGGGCTTCCCAGATGAAAAAGATCATTGCCGTCATGGCTGTCGCCGGGCTTGCTGCCGGCTGCACGACCGACCCCTATACCGGCCAGCAGAAGGCCTCCAACACGGCCATCGGCACGGCCCTTGGCGCCGGCGTCGGCGCGCTCGCCGGCGCGGCCGTGGGTGGCTCGCGGGTGGCCCAGCGCAATGCCGTGCTCATCGGCGCGGGCATCGGTGCGCTCGCCGGCGCGGGCATCGGCAACTACATGGACCGGCAGGAAGCGGAACTGCGCGCGCAATTGCAGGGAACCGGCGTGTCGGTGACGCGCGTGGGCAATGACATCATCCTGAACATGCCCTCCAACATCACTTTCGCCACCGATCAGGACCAGGTCCAGCCTGCCTTCTACCAGACGCTGAACTCGGTCGCCCTGGTGCTGCAGAAGTTCAACCAGACCCTTGTCGATGTCTATGGCCACACCGATTCCACCGGCGACGACCAGTACAACCTTTCCCTGTCGCAGCGCCGTGCCAGTTCGGTGGCCAGCTACCTGAGCGCGCAGGGCGTGGATGGCCGCCGCTTCTATATTGCCGGCCTCGGCGAAAGCCAGCCCGTCGCCTCCAATGCCACGCCGGAAGGCCGCGCGCTGAACCGCCGGGTTGAGATCAAGCTGGTGCCGATCACCCGGGGCTGATCCGGTTTTCGATTTCGAACTCGAGAACGGCGCGCCGGCATGGGTGCGCCGTTTTCATTTGCCCTGCGCCTGCCGGGCGCTTGATGCGGCGCCCGCCTCTGTGTACAGCCTCGGGCAACTCCCGCGACGAGGCACGCCCATGCAAACCATCACCATCGCCCGACCCGACGACTGGCACCTGCACCTGCGCGACGGCGCCATGCTGGAAGGCGTGCTGCCGCACACATCGGCCGATTTCGCCCGCGCCATCGTCATGCCGAACCTCGTGCCGCCGGTGGTGACCTCCGCCGATGCCCGCGCTTATCGCGAGCGCATCATGGCAGCCCTGCCCGCGGATCACGACTTTACGCCGTTGATGACGCTCTACCTCACCGAAGGCACGGATCCCGACGATGTCGCCTCGGCCCATGAAAGCGGCCTCGTCACCGCGGTCAAGCTCTATCCCGCCGGTGCGACCACCAATTCCCAGTCGGGCGTGCGCAACATCGAAAAGGTCTATCCGGTGCTGGAGCGCATGGCCGAAACCGGCATGCCGCTTTGCGTTCATGGCGAGGTCACCAACGCCGATATCGACATTTTCGACCGCGAGGCGGTGTTCATTGACCGCGTGCTGGACCCGCTGCGCCGCCGCATTCCGGGCCTGCGCGTGGTCATGGAACACATCACCACGCAGGACGGCGCCGACTATGTGGCCGCCGATAGGTCCGGCAACCTGGCTGCCACGATCACCACCCATCACCTGATCATCAACCGCAATGCCATTCTGGCCGGCGGCATCCGCCCGCACTACTATTGCCTGCCGGTCGCAAAACGCGAGACGCATCGCCTGGCCCTGCGCAAGGCCGCGACGAGCGGCGACAACCGCTATTTCCTTGGCACCGACTCCGCGCCTCATGTCGACCCGCTCAAGGAATGCGCCTGCGGCTGCGCCGGCATCTTCTCGGCTACCAACACGCTTTCCTGCCTTGCCCATGTCTTCGAGGAGGAAAACGCGCTGGACCGGCTGGAGGCCTTTGCGTCGTTGAACGGCCCGGCCTTCTACCGCCTGCCCGTCAATGCCCGGACCATCACCCTGGAGCGCAGGGAAAACCCGGTCGCTTTCCCGGCCAGAATCGAGACCGGAGCCGGCCCGGTCACGCTGTTCGACCCGATGTTCCCGCTTCACTGGGCCGTGCGCGGCAGCGCGAACACCCCCGATTGAGCAAGTCCGGCGCTCAGTGTTTGCCGGCAAAGACCAGGCTCTGGTCGATCTCGTCGGCAACCTTGGCAAGCAGGCGCAACAACTCTTCCTGCTCGCTTGCCGTCAGGCAGGCCATGGTTTTTTCGTTCCGGCGCTTGGCGCTGGCCACCATGCGGCGGTAGAGATCGCGTCCGGCGGGGGTAACCCACAGGCTGAGCGCCCGCTGGTCCCTTCTGTCCGGTGCTGAGCGCATCAGCCCGCGTTCGGTCAACGCCTTGACGATGCGCGACAATTGTCCCTTGTCCATGGACAGCGCCCGGGCGATGTCCGAAAAGGGTGCCGGATTCATGGCCGCCGCAAGGCCAAGCACACGCCACTCGTTGAGGCGCAGGCCGTATTGCGAAAGCGACCATTGCTGACCGGACTTGTCGCTGGCCGCCGCCAGCCGTGCAAGCCGGAATGACATCAGGTCCCGGATATCGATGCTTGCCGCGGCTCCATCCTCCCCCTCTGGCGGAGCCAAGGCATTCTTGTTGGCAAGATCCAAGTGTTTCCTCCCAAAAACACTGATCAGGAACAGTAGCACGTCGTTTCCGTGCCGTAAAATGCTGACAGGACTTGTAAAATGCTGCGGGGCACCATTTCCGGCAATGGCAGGGCAAGCCGGCGCCCGGCGAGGCCGGAATGTGAACCGTTTCGGAAAAACCGGTTGCCCTGGGGCATTGAGGCAACCGGCTTTCCCTGAAACGCGGCGACTGTTGATCGCCACGAAGAGACTATCAAAAACCGGCCCTGGCGCCTGTGACCGCGATCACAGGCACTTGCGGTCCTCGGCAATTCCGGCGAAAGTGAATGCCAACGCGCCCGGAATTGCATGAAAACAACGGGATAGAGCATTGGAGCGGTTCAGCGAATGGCGTGGGGAGCGCTCTCGCGGAAAGCCCTGGCCGATGGATCAGGCGGGCGGGACGGGCGGCACGGAGAAGAAATGAACGATCAACCGCGGATGCCGCGCGCGCCCATACTCGAATGCCTCGATGACGGCTGGATCGCGAAACTGAAATCCGTCTGGGTGCCGATCCGCTTCCAGCCGCAGGAAACCGTGGTGGATTTTGACGATGCGAGCGCCGATGTCTATCTGATCGCCACGGGCCAGGTGCGGGCCATCCTGCGGGTCGCTGTCGGCAAGGAGATCATTCTGGGTGAATTGGGGCCCGGCCAGCTTTTCGGCGAACTGGCGGCGCTGGATGGCAAACCGCGCTCGGCCAGCCTGACGGCGCTTGTGCAGACCGATGTCTTCCGCATCCCGGAACCGGTCTTCCGGCAGATGCTGGAGGAATCGCCGCGCCTTTGCCGCCACCTGCTTGTCACACTGTCGGAGCGCACGCGCGACCTCACCCGCCGCATCGCGGAATTGTCTTTCCTCGACACCCGCCACCGGCTCTACAACACGCTGTTGCGGCTTTCACGCAAGCGCACCGGCAATGACGAACAGCGCATCATCTCGCCGCCCGTCATTCATGCCGACCTTGCCGAACGCATCGGTGCCAGCCGCGAGGCGGTCTCGCGCGAAATGTCAAAGCTGGCCAAGGAAGGGCTGCTTGAACGGACCCGCGGCGCCATCATCCTGGCGCGCCCTGACGAATTGTCGCGGCGCATTTCCTCGACGCTGCAACTCTAGAGTATCCGTATTGATCAAGCTGGATTTGGCGCCCATTTCCTATCCTGTTTTATGAGTGTGTTTGCCAGCTCGATGAGCTTTCGCATGATAGCCGTTAAAGCGACTTTTGCTGGCTTTCCGGCTTTGCGCATCGCATTGTATTTCTGTTTCATGTCTGGATTGAAGCGGGTAGCGACGAGTGCGGGCATGTAGAGCGCGTCACGCAGGAATTTACGGCCACCCTGAATGAAGGCCTTGCCTCGCCATTGGCCCGATTGTCGGGTCATCGGGGCGAGCCCGGCAAGGCTGGCGGCTTGTTTGCGGTCCATCGCGCCGATTTCCGGGCACTCGATGAGGATGGTGGCTGCAACAACGGACCCGAGGCCGGGAATGGATTGCAGGATGTCGAGGGAGCGGGCCTGATCCCGCGACAGCCTGCTGGCGATCTCGGCGTCGATGGCTTTGAGCTGCCTGTCGAGCAAAGCCAGCTGCACTTTCGCCTGACGTCTGAGCAGGGAGAGCGTCTGGGTGGCAAGCCGGTTCTTCAGCCGCGTGCGCGCTTTGATCATGGCGGTGCGCGCGACCTGCAACTGTTTGAGATCATGGTGATCTTCGCTGGCAGGGCTGTCCGGTTGCAGATCCAGCGCCTCGCCCATCAAAGCCAGTACATGCGCGTCAACCGCATCGGTCTTGGCACGGGTTCCGCGGGCCTGGGCAAAGCGGCGGGCCTGTAACGGATTGACCTTCACCAAGGGCAGATCGCCAGAGCAGCGTTTCTCAAGCAGGCCATGATAAGCCCCCGTTGCCTCGTAGATCACCAGATCGGGCTGACTTGAACCGACCCAGCGCTTGAACGCAGTCAATCCCGCCGCCGAGTTCTCGAACCGGGCTGTCTGACCGGTCGCCGGACGGCAAACGTCAAGATGGGCTTTTGAGATGTCGATACCGATGCTATCTTTCATGGTCTTCGCGTGTCCTATGCTTGTCATGCAGGGCCAGAAGCCGCTGCGTATCCGTTCAGGCCTCATGCGAAGACGGTGGCCGATCACACTCTAGAACGGTCCATCGACGTCACTGTCCATGACCAAGCCGTTCGCGATCCAACCACCGCCACTGCCTGCCGTTTGAGCCGGCGGCAGTGGCTCCACCTTCGCAGAGAAGGCGGAAGAATCATAAGACAAGCGGAAATCCGGCTCAGTCCTTGCGCCACGCCGCGCCCTTGCCCGGCTTGCCCTTTCCGCCCGGCTTTGCGGCGCCGCCATGCTTGGCCGGCTTGCCACCCTTCGGCCGGAAATCGCCCTTGCCCGGGCCGCTCCGGGCCGGCTTGTCGCCGAAATCCTCGCGCGCCCGCTTGGCCCTGAACGGCCGTTCGCCGGGTCCGCCCTGTCCGGCCCCGCCTTCGCCGTCAAACGGGCGCTTGCGGTGGCGGCCTTTGTCACGGCCCTCGCCGCCTTCCCCCTCGTGGGTCGCGCGCAGGGCCTGGCGTTCCCGCTTGCCGGGGCGCTTGCCATCCTGCCAATCCTTCGCCCCGGCCTTCGGATATCCGCCCTTGCGGTCCTGCGGCTTGCCGCCCTTGCGATGCGGCCGGCGCGGCTCCGCATCCGGCCCCTCGCCATCGGCGGGCACGATACGGGCACCCTTGTCCAGCACCCCGGCCCTGGCCACGGCTGCGGCGAAGGCGTCTGCCGCGCCCGTTTCGATCTCGAACCGCGTTTCATGGTCAAGAATGCGGATGGAACCGACAGCCGCGCGCGTCACGCCGCCAGCCTTGCAGATGATCGGCAGGATCCAGCGCGGCTCTGCCGCCTGCTTGCGCCCGATGGACAGCGAGAACCAGCGCCCGTCGGTGAAACGCGTGCTCGGACGCTCGCCCACCTCCTTGCGCGGCGGCAGGTCCGGCACCGCGTTGACTTCTTCCGGCGTCGGCATCGCCGCACGCTGCGCCCGGATCCATGCGGCCGCGATCTGCCTTGCGTCATTGCTTTCAAGCAGACGGTCCACCAGCACCGCCTCGTCCTGGTCGATGGGTGCCGAAAGCGCGGCGTCGCCCATCATGCGTTCCACCTGCAACGCATCCACGGCATCGGCTTCGGGCACGGCCATGAACTGCGCATTCACGCGCGCCGCCTTGAGCACGCGTTCGGCGCTGCGGCGGCGGTGATGCGGCGCGACGACAACCGAAACGCCCTTGCGGCCCGCCCGGCCCGTCCGGCCGGAGCGATGCAGCAGCGTTTCCGGGTTGCCCGGCAGGTCGGCATGGATGACGAGATCGAGATTGGGCAGGTCGATGCCACGCGCGGCGACATCCGTCGCCACGCAGACCCGCGCCCGGCCGTCGCGCATGGATTGCAGCGCATTGCTGCGCTCGGCCTGTGTCAGCTCTCCCGACAGGGCCACGACGGAAAAGCCGCGATTGGTCAGCCGCGAGGCCAGATGGCGCACCGCTTCGCGGGTCTGGCAGAAAATGATCGTGTTCTTGGAATCGAACCACAGCAGCGTGTTGACGACCGCATGGTCGCGCTCGTCCGGCCGCACCGGCATGACGCGGTAGTCGATATCGGCATGACGGTCTTCCTTGGACGCCAGGGCGATGCGCACAGCGTCGCGCTGATAGGTCCGCGCCAGCCTCTCGATGGGCGGTGCCACCGTGGCGGAAAAGAGAAGCGTACGCCGGTCGGTGGGCGCGGATTCGAGAATGAATTCCAGATCGTCCTTGAAGCCCAGATCCAGCATCTCGTCGGCCTCGTCCAGAACGGCGGCCTTGAGATGCGACAGGTCGAGCGAGCCTCGGGTGATGTGGTCGCGCAAGCGGCCGGGTGTACCGACGACGATATGCGCCCCTTCGCCCAGCGCGCGGAATTCGCGCCGGTAGTCCATGCCACCGATGCAGGAGGCAAAGCGCGCGCCGGTATCGGCGTAAAGCCATTCCAGTTCGCGGCGCACCTGCATGGCCAGTTCGCGCGTCGGCGCGATGGCCAGCGCCTGCGGCAGTGTATCCTCGCCCATGCGTTCGCCATCGGCCAGCAGCAGCGGTGCCAGCGCCAGCCCGAAAGCCACGGTCTTGCCGGACCCCGTCTGCGCCGAGACGAGCAGGTCGGCACCCAGCGCGCGCTCTTCCAGCATCGCGCCCTGCACGGGGGTAAGCGCGGAATAACCGCGGGCCTCAAGCGCTGCGCGCAACGGCGCGGCGATGGTATCGGGTAGTGTCATCAATTGAAGGCTTTCGGAAATGGCCGGGAGCGATGCAAGCCGGCAGGGGCGAACAGCGCCCGTATCGTTGCCAGCCTCTTATGCCGGATCCGCGCCTTCGTCAATGGTTTTGGGGCCGGTCCGGCAAGGAGGCACCGGACCGGCCACGGCCTGGCTGTCATCAGGCGTTCTGTTTGATGGAGCGGTTCTGCATGCCGGCGAGGTCGGCGGCCGACGGTGCAAGACCTGGCGTTTCGGCCGGACCACGCGTTGCGGCGGCAAAGACCACGCGGTTCCGCCCCGCTTCCTTGGCATCGTAGAGTGTGCGGTCGGCAAGTGCGAGATCGCGGTCGAAATCGCCGCTCATCTGCACGACACCGGCGGAGAAGGTCACCGCATGCCCTTCGAGGATCGGTTTGGCTTCCACCGCCTTGCGCGCCCGGTTCATGGCCTCGATGGCTTCCGCCGCGCAGGACCGGCGCAGCAGCACGACGAATTCCTCGCCGCCCCATCGCGCCAAGAGGTCAGCCGATCGCAGGCTGTTGCGCAGCGTTCCCGCGACGTCGCGCAGCACGCGGTCGCCGGTCTCATGGCCAAAGGTGTCGTTGATCGACTTGAAGCGGTCGATGTCGAGAATGGCGAGCACCGCTGGCTTTTCCGCCGCAACGGCAGCAAGGAATGCGCGCCGGTTGGCCAGACCGGTCAGGGCGTCGGTGCTGGCCTGCCGCTCCACATCTGCCAGCAGGCTGTCAACCTTGCCGATGGACCAGCGCGCCGCATCGGCAAGCCGGCCGACCTCATCGGCCGACTGATGCGCGATGGGCAGGTGTTCACGCCGCTCCGCAAAGGCCTCCAGCGCGTGAGCGACGGCCACGACCGGGCGCAATTCGCGGTGCAGGAGCAGGATCGCCACCGCCGTTCCCGCCACTGTGGCAAGCGTCAGCCCGCCAAGCGCCGCGTAATCGACGGCGCGCGCCTGCACGGCACCGTGGATCACCGCGAAAATCAGCGGAAGATGCACACAGACAAAGGTGGTCAGGAAGAGGCGGGCGATGAAGTGATTTCGAAAGAAACGCATGGAGGATCGGGAACCTGGGAATTCTGTCATTGACGGCATGCCGGCAGCGAGCCGGCCGGCGCAGTGCTCGGCCCGGTTGAACGGATGGCTGCACACAGGACCGGCAGCCGCTCAGGGAAAATCGCTCTGGACATGCCGGCAAGGGTCGGACCCGACCTTGGACAAACGGGTGTTGCCACCGGCCTTTCCGAGAAACCATATCCGTCCGAAAAAAGCGTTTTCTTGCTTGCTAAGATTCTAATCTTTTGCCGATTCCGCGTTTTTCTGGCGATTGGATGTGCCCGGCGCCGTGCCTTCGAGTTTGGCGATGATTCCCAGCATCACCTCATCGGCTCCACCACCGATGGAGGCAAGACGGCCGTCGCGGAAGGCGCGGGAAACCGGATTGTCACGCGTATAACCCATGCCGCCCCAGTATTGCAGGCAGGAATCGGCCACTTCGCGCATCAGCCGGCCGCATTTCAGCTTGGCCATGGACGCCAGCCGCGTGACGTCCTTTCCGGCAACATATTGCTCCACCGCCGACCATGTCAGCGCCCTGAGCGCCTCCACCTCCGTGCGCAGTTCGCCCAGCCGGAAATGGACGACCTGGTTGTCGAGCACCGGCTTGCCGAACACCGTGCGTTCGCGGGTATAGTCGATGGTCAGGTCGATCAGCCGGTCCAGCGCCTTGATGGTGTTGGCCGCCGCCCACAGCCGCTCCTCCTGGAATTGCAGCATCTGGTATGTGAAGCCCATGCCCTCCTGGCCGATCAGATTCGATGCCGGCACGCGCACCTCGTCGAAGAAGAGCTGCGCGGTATCGGAGGAATTCATGCCGATCTTGTGGATCTTCTGCCGGCTGATGCCCTTGGCGTCCATTGGCACCACGATCAGCGACTTGTTGCGATGCACCGGGCCATCCGAGGTGTTGGCCAGCAGGCAGCACCAGTCGGCTTTCATGCCGTTGGTTATCCACATCTTGGTCCCGTTGATCACGAAATCGCCGCCATCGCGCCGTGCCGATGTCTTCACAGCGGAAACGTCCGACCCGCCGCCCGGCTCCGACACGCCGAGGCAGGCCACCATGTCGCCCGCGATTGTCGGCGCCAGCCAGGCTTTCTTGAGGTCTTCGGTGGCAAAGCGGTTGAGAGCCGGCGTGGCCATGTCGGTCTGGACACCGATGGCCATGGGAACCCCGCCACAGGCGATGAGGCCCAATTCTTCCGCCATGACCATGGAATAGGAGAAATCCAGCCCCAGGCCGCCATGCGCCGGATCGTATTTTATGCCGAGCAGCCCGAGATCGCCGAGCTTCCTGAAAAGCATGTGCGAGGGAAATTCCTCCGCCTCCTCCCAGGCGTCGACATGCGGGTTGATCTCCGTCTCCACGAAACGGGAAACGGTGTGGCGCAAGGCGTCATGTTCCGGCGTGAAAAGCATGGTTTTCCTCCCTCGACCGGCCGCCCGCATTCGGGTTCGGACGGAAAAATCACGTTGACGTAAACGTCAATCGCGGGCTAGATTAAACCAGATTTGTCCAAATCACCAGAACGGGAAGGATCACCGATCATGACGATGGAAGAAATTGCCGCCCAGATGCGCGAAAAGGCCGCCGATACCACCTTGTCGAGCTCGGTGAAGTTCGATTGCGGCGCCGATGGCGTCATCCTCATCGACGGCAACACGGTCACGACCACCGACGGCGATGCCGATTGCACCATCAAGATGTCGAAATCCGATTTCGAGGACATGCTTGCCGGTGAACTCGACCCGACCGCGGCCTTCATGCAGGGCAAGATCACGGTGGAAGGCGACATGTCCGTTGCCATGCAGCTTTCATCGCTGCTGTGACCGGATAAGCCGGGCAACAAACCGGCACGCCCCGCACCGGAGAAGAAAAGGCCCGGACCGTGCCGCCAGCATGGTCCGGGCTTTCTTGTTCCGGAAGCGCGTTTGCTGCGCGATCAGGCCGCCAGGCTGCGCCCCGGCCTTTGGCGGTGCGGCTCGGCGCGGCGCCCGCCGGAACGCAGGACGCCCGCCGCCCCGTCAAGCGCGCCGGCCTTGAGTTCCAGTGCCAGCAGACGATGCGGCTCATAAGGTCCGGGCATGGCCAGCGCGTTGGTCCTGTCGGCGGAAAAGCCGAAGCGCGAATAATACGCCGCATCGCCGACAAGCAGGACCGCGCCATGGCCGAGCCCTGCGGCCCGTTCGATGGCATGGCGCATCAGTGCCGAGCCGATACCGGCGCTGTTCAGCGACGGATCGACGGCCAGCGGCCCGAGCAGCAAGGCCTGTGCATGGCCGGCCCGAACGTTCCACAGCCGCACGGTGCCGATGACTCGTCCCGCGCCATCGCGCGCGACGAAGGCCAGTCCCTCGGCCGGCAGGCGCCCGCGGCGCAGTTTCTCAGACGACTTGCGCCGCCAGCGCGGCCCCATGGCACTGTCCAGCAGCGCATCGCGCGCGGCCATGTCAGCGGCGGTCTCGGCATGGATGGTGAAGAGGGGCGCAACGGGCGAAGGCGTGGCAAGGTCGGTCATGACGGCAGCTCCAGGGCCTGATCCGGACAACAGGGATGCAAGCGCCCGCGCCCCGGCGGAATGCCGCCGGGACAGGGCAGGCCTGAACGGGATCGCCCGTTCAGATCACGTAGGATCGCAGCGGCTCGAAGCCGTTGAAGGCCACCGCCGAATAGGTGGTGGTATAGGCACCCGTGCCTTCGATCAGCACCTCGTCACCAATCGTCAGCGTGACCGGCAGCGGATACGGGGTCTTCTCGTAGAGCACGTCGGCGGAATCGCAGGTCGGTCCCGCCAGCACGCACGGCTCCATCGCATCGCCGTCGCGCGGCGTGACGATGGGATAGCGGATCGCCTCGTCCATCGTCTCGGCCAGCCCGCCGAACTTGCCGATGTCGAGATAGACCCAGCGCACATTGTCATTGTCGGCCTTCTTCGAGACCAGCACCACCTCGGCCTTGATGACACCGGCATTGCCGACCATGCCGCGGCCCGGCTCGATGATGGTCTCGGGCAACTGGTTGCCGAAATGCCTGCGCAGCGCGCCGAAGATCGCCTGGCCATAGGCCTGCGCGGCCGGCACGTCCTTCAGGTAGCGGGTCGGGAAGCCGCCACCCATGTTGACCATCTTCAGGTGGATGCCCTGCTTGGCCAGCGAGGCGAAGACGCGGTGCGCATCGGCAAGCGCCCGGTCCCAGGCGGTCAGGTCGCACTGCTGCGAGCCGACATGGAAGGACACGCCATGGGATTCCAGCCCGAGCTGATGGGCATAGACCAGCACGTCGACCGCCATCTGCGGCACGCAACCGAACTTGCGCGACAGCGGCCATTCCGCGCCCTCGCCATCGGTCAGCACGCGGCAGAACACGCGCGCGCCCGGCGCGGCGCGGGCCACCTTTTCCACTTCCTCGGCGCAGTCGACCGCGAAAAGGCGGATGCCCAGTTCGAAGGCGCGCGCCACATCGCGTTCCTTCTTGATCGTGTTGCCATAGGAAATGCGGTCCGGTGTCGCGCCGGCATCCAGTGCCATCTCGATCTCCGCCACCGAGGCGCAATCGAAGGATGAGCCTTCGGAAGCCAGCAGACGCAGGATTTCGGGCGCCGGGTTGGCCTTCACGGCATAGAAGATGCGGCTGTCGGGCAGCGCCTTGCGAAAGGCGGCGAAATTGTCGCGCACGACGTCGAGATCGACGACGAGGCACGGGCCGGAGGGACGGCGGGTGGCAAGGAAATCGAGGATGCGCTGCGTGGCCATCGGGTTTCTCCAGTGCGGCTGGAAAGCCGCTTCATTCGAAGCTGCCCCGGCGCCGTCTGCTGGCAGCCTCGGGCATTGGACAAAGGGCATGCGGTCACGCCATTGGAACCAGCCGGTGGAGACCCCGGAACCAAGGAATGCCGTCATGCGGCGAAGGACAAACCGCCCCTTGAGGGAGCGACCATCCGCTTTGTCTGCCATTGATTGGAGGGAGAACCCGTCCGCACATCCGGCAATGAAGGTGTGCCTCTTCAGTAACCCCGGCCTGTGGACAGCCGGCAGACACCAGAAAGGCCCGCACCGTCGTTGCTTCAAGATGTCCTCGCCTGTCCAGTTGGCCGGACGGACGACCGGAGGGGTTAGCTCCGGGTACCTTACCGTGTCCTCCACCTTTCGGAGGACCGGCGGACACCCACAGGCACGTGCGACTTTGGGCATCCGGGATATAGTGAAATTCGCCCCCCGCTTCAATGAAAAATCGCATCGCGCTTGAATTTTCCGGATCGATGAACAATCTCTTCAGGACCGATCACGGAGTCTGAACGATGGACACCCTCACCCGCATGCGCGCCTTTATCGATGTCGTTGAAGCGGAAGGCTTTTCCGCCGCCGCCCGCAAGATCGGCCGATCCAAGGCGCTGTTGTCGAAATATGTTCGCGAACTGGAGGACGAACTGGGCGTGCTGCTGCTCAACCGCACGACGCGGCAGTTTTCGCTCACTGAATCGGGCCATGCCTATTTCAAGCGCGCCACCGAGATCGTCCGCGACATCGACGGTTTGCAGGAATCGATCCGCGAATCGAGCGGCGACGTGCGCGGCCGCATCCGCCTGACCGCTCCGCGTTCCTTTGCCGATGCGGCCATCGGCCAGGTACTGATCGACTTTGTCTCCGATCATCCTGACATCAAGCTGGACATCCATCTCGACGATCGCTTCGTTGACCTTGTCGAGGAGGGGTTCGACCTGGCGATCCGCATTTCGCGGCTGGAAAACTCTTCACTCATTGCCCGCAAGGTGTCCGATTTCTCCGTCAAGCTCTGTGCCACGCCCGCCGTCATCGCGAAATACGGCAAGCCGAAGACACCGCATGACCTTTCCAGGATGCCGTGCATCTCCGATACGAACGGGCGCTGGCTGACCAATTGGCCGTTCCAGGCGCCGGGCGGCGACACGATTACCGTGCCGGTGGCAGGACCGCTCGAGGTCAACAGCCCCGCCGTCGCCCGCGCCGCCTGCCTTGCCGATCTGGGCTTTGCCATCATCCCGGATTTCGTCGTCAGCGAGGATATCAAGGCTGGCCGCCTCGTGCCGCTGCTGGAGGACTGGATTCACAAGGACAGCGGCATGTTCGCCGTCTATCCGCATCGCCGCTATCTTCCGGCCAAGGTGCGCGTCTTCGTCGACTACCTGGCCGCCTGGTTCAAGCGCAAGGCGCAGGAGGAATGAAGCTGCGGCGAATGGCGCCTTGAAACGGCACGCCGGCGATGGAACAGTCTGCCGGATTTTCGCCGCCTTCGTCAGCCAGTCAGGCTGTCAGGTGAACGTGCGATTCCACTGAGCGGAGATCCGGCCTTGAGGCAAACCCGTGCCGCAACCTTTCTGGCCATGCTGCCGGCATTCCTGATCGCGGCCGCGCCGGCCCGTGCCCATCCGCATGTCTGGGCGGAAGCCCGCCTCGACCTCGCCCTTGCAGGCGATCAGGTGACCGCCCTGCAGCACGTCTGGCGGTTTGACGACATCTTCTCCGCCACCGTGGTCATCGAATTCGACAAGAATGCCGACAACCGTCTGGATGAAGCCGAACTGGCCGAAATCGGCACGACGGTTCGCGAATCCATTGCCGATTATGATTATTTCCAGGTCGTGCAGGTGGACGGCAAGGACATTGCGACACAGGCGCCGGAGACGGTGATCGCCGATTATCAGGATGGCCGTCTGGTCATCCTCTTTGAATCCAGGATGAAACAGCCCCTGCCGCTGTCCGGCACGCTCACGTTCGCGGTCTATGACCCGACATTCTACACCGCCATCGACTTCATGGAAGACAGCGACATGGTGAGCGAGGGCCTGCCCGGCGCCTGCACACGCGAAGTGATTCGTCCGGACCCGGACGAAATCCTGGCGCAGAACAGCGAAAACCTCACCGAAGCGTTCTACGAGACCACCGACATGACGCAGTTGACCGGCATATTCGCCACCCGCCTGCAATTGACCTGCGGGCAGGGCGAATGAAGGCGATCCGCACCGCCTGCATCGCCGCCGCCTTGTCGGGGGCTGCCATCGCTTCCGCCCATGCACAGAGTTCGCTCGGCATCGGGACGGCCGAGCAGGCGCTGCCGCCAAGCGGCCTGTTCCCCACGCTCATGCACTGGATCAACACCCAGCAGCAGGATTTCTACCGCGCGCTCACCGGCGCGCTGCGCACCATGCGCTCCGACCCGTCCGCCGCATGGCTTCTGGTCGGCCTTTCCTTCGCATACGGCGTCTTTCATGCTGCCGGTCCGGGCCACGGCAAGGCGGTCATCTCGTCCTACATGCTGGCCAATGAGGTGGCGCTGAAGCGCGGTGTTGCGCTGTCCTTCCTCTCGGCCATGGCTCAAGCGGTCACCGCCATCATTGTCATCGGCATCGTCTTCCTGTTCCTGCGCGGCACCGGCATCCGCCAGACCGACGCGGTCTGGTCGATGGAAGTGGCGAGCTATGCGCTGGTCGCCGGCTTCGGCGCATGGCTCCTGTTGCGCAAGCTGCGCGGCCTGATCCCGGCCCCGGCACCCGCCCTTGCCGCCGCCGGGCCTGGTCATCACCATCATCACGACCACGGGCCGGCCTGCGACCACGATCACCATCACAACCATCAACATGGCCACCGTCATGCTCACCATGGCCACCACGACCATGCACCCGGCGAGGTCTGCTCCTCCTGCGGCCACGCCCACATGCCGGACCCGAAACTGCTTTCCGCGGGGCGGTTCGGCCTGACGGAAGCCCGCGCCGCCGTGCTCGCCGTCGGCCTGCGCCCCTGTTCCGGCGCGCTTATCGTACTGACCTTCGCCTTCCTGAACGGTCTGTGGTGGGCAGGCATCGCCTCGGCCTTCGCCATGGCCATCGGCACGGCCATCACGGTCTCGGCACTGGCAACGCTGGCCGTGACCGCGAAAAACGCCGCGGTGCGCCTGTCAGGCGGCGGCCGTCTTGGCGCCGTCATTCATCATGGCGTGGAAATCGGCGGCGCGCTTCTGGTCCTGCTGCTGGGCCTTCTGCTTCTCACTGCGTCGCTGTCGGCTTGATCAGCCCTCGCCGTCGCGCTTGCGCTGGGCGCGGGCGCGCAGCCAGAACACGCCGAAGAATGCCAGCACGAAGAGAATGGCGAAAATGCCCGCCACCACCGGCGACCGCTGGCCGATCCACAGCATGATGTTCGGCATGAAATTGGCGACCAGTCCGAATCCCAAAAGGATGACGAGCGCGGCGACGGCCGGTTTCCAGCTTTCCTTCATGCCCCGGCCTTTCCCTTGCCTTCCGTCATGGCGCGCAACTCTTCCAGCCGCGCCTTCTGCCGGCCCTCACTATCGAAATTGCCGGGCGAAAGCCAGCGCTGGAATGCCGCACGGATGGCGGGCCAGTCGCGGTCGAGCATCGCATACCACGCGGTGTCGCGATTCCGGCCCTTGACCACCATGTGCTGGCGGAAGACGCCTTCGAAGGTGAAGCCGAACCGCTGCGCCGCGCGGTGCGACGGCACGTTCAGGTCGTTCAGTTTCCACTCGAAGCGGCGGTATCCCAGGTCGTCGAACACATGGGCCGCATGCAGGAAGAAGGCTTCGGTGGAAAGGGCCGAACGCTGCATGGCCGGTCCCCAGTGGATGTCGCCGGTCTCGATGACGCCATTGGCCGTGTCGATCCGCATCAGGCTCTGACGGCCCACGGCCCTGCCGCTCGCCTTGTCGATCACTGCCGCGTAAACCGAATCGGGATGATGCTCCGCCCAGTCCAGCCAGATCCGGAAATCGGCGCGGCTCTTCGGCATTTCCGTTCCAAGCCAGGTGAACCGCGCCTGCGCATCGCCCTCGGTCGCCGCCACGAAAAGATCATCGCCATGGCGCGCGGCCGAAAGCGGCTCCAGACGCACAAGGCGCCCTTCGAGTGCGCGCCGTTCGGGCCGCGGTCGCTGCGTCCACTGGCTCAGATCGTTCATCGCGCGGCCTTTCTTCCGGTTGACAAGACATGCAGGCGACCTCCAATACGGCAAAACGCATTCCGGGGAAACGCACCGACATGAAAACGATTGCCGCCTTCGACCGCATCGGCGAGGAAAACGCCTTTGCCGTGCTGGCCCGAGCCACCGAGCTTTCCGCACAGGGCAAGGACATCATCAATCTCGGCATCGGCCAGCCGGATTTCCAGACGCCGCAGCATATCGTCGAGGCCGCGATCAAGGCACTGCGCGATGGCCATCATGGCTACACGCCTGCCACCGGCCTTCTTCAGACGCGCGAGGCGGTCGTCCGCCGGACGCTGACCACCACGGGCATCGAAGTCTCGCCTGACAGCGTCATGATCATGCCGGGCGGCAAGCCCACCATGTTCGCCGCCATCATGATGTTCGGCGAGCCGGGCGCGCAAATCCTATATCCCGATCCGGGCTTCCCCATCTACCGCTCCATGATCGAGTTCACCGGTGCCACGCCGGTTCCCATCCCGGTACGCGAGGAAAAGGCCTTCGCGTTCTCCGCCGACGAGGTTCTGGCGCTGATCACACCGCAAACCCGGCTTCTGATTCTCAATTCCCCGGCCAATCCCACCGGCGGCGTCACACCGCGCGCCGAGATCGCCAAACTGGTCAAGGGCCTTGAGAACCACCCCGAAGTGGCGATCCTTTCCGACGAGATCTACGACGTCATGACCTATGACGGCGAGGAACACACCTCGCTGCTGCAATTCCCGGAAATCCGCGACCGCCTCATCGTGCTCAATGGCTGGTCCAAGACCTGGGCCATGACAGGCTGGCGCATGGGCTGGTCGATCTGGCCGGAGACGCTCTATCCGATGGTGCGCAAGCTGGCGGTCAATTGCTGGTCCTGCGTCAACGCGCCCAGCCAGTTCGCGGGCATTGCCGCCATCGACGGTCCGCAGGACGATGTGGAAAAGATGATGCGCGCCTTCGACAACCGCCGCAAGATCGTCACCGAGGGCATGAACACCCTGCCCGGCATTTCCTGCGCCACCCCCAAGGGCGCCTTTTACGCCTTCCCCAATATCAGCCAGACCGGCTGGAAGGCCAAGAAACTGGCTTCCGCCCTGCTGGAGGAAGCCGGCGTCGCGCTGATCGGCGGGCCGGATTTCGGCGTGCTCGGCGAAGGCTACATCCGCCTGTCCTACGCCAATTCCGAGGAAAACATCCTGCGCGCCATCGAGCGTATGGAAACCTTCCTGAACGAAACGGCACCCGCCTGATCAGACGAAGAAGACCCAGATCGCCGCGCTCGCCGCAATGCCGACGAGAATGTTCATCGGCACGCCGATCTTCAGGAAATCGGTGAAGCGGTAGTCGGCAGCGCCATAGACGAGCGTGTTGGTCTGGTAGCCGATGGGCGTGGCAAACGAAGCACTGGCCCCGAACATGACCGCCACGACGAGCGCGCGCGCGTCGATCCCAAGCGGTTCGGCAAGCCCGATCACGACGGGCGTCAGGACCACGGCCACGGCATTGTTGGTGACGAGTTCGGTCAGCAGCGAGGCCAGCAGGTAGACCGCCAGCAGCGCCAGGAAACCGGGCAGAAGCGTCAGGAACGGCGACAGGCTGGCAACCACCAGTTCCACCGCACCGCTGTCCTGCAGCCCCCGCCCGATGATCAGCATGGCGAAGATCAGTACCAGGATGGACCCGTCGAGCGAATTCCAGGCCTCGTCGGCGTCGATGCAGCGCAGAACCAGGATCGCGCTGACCGCCGTCAGCGCCAGGATGCCGATCGGCAGCACGCCCAATGCCGCCAGGACGACGACTCCGGCCAGCGCGGCAAGCGCGATGGGCGCCTTGGCGCGGCGAAAGGCCCGGCCGGAGGCGCGCGAAATCGACACGATATTGGTTTCGCGGTCCAGTTCCTCGAAGGCGCCGGGTGGCCCCGACAGAATCAGCTTGTCGGCCGGACGCAGCGTCACGACGCCCAGTTCCGGTCCCGGAATGTGGTTGTGCCGGTGCGCACCGAGCACCTGCAGCCCGAACCGGCGGCCCAGCGACATCGAGGCGAGCGCCCGCCCGCTCGTCCACTTGCGCGGCGTGACCACAGCCTCGACGATGACATTGCTGCCTTCCTCCGCCGTCAGGCGCGCCGTGCCGCGCAAGCCCACCTTGAGCGAATCGTGGCTGGCCAGTGTCAGCAGTTCCGATGTCGGTGCGCGCAGGATCAGCCGGTCCCCTTTCTGCACCTCGAAATCGTCGAGATCCCTGCGCACGGTTTCCGATCCGCGCTGGATGCCGGAAATGATGACGCCCGGCGCCTTGAAAAGGCCGATGTCGCCCAGCCTGCGACCATCCAGGTTGTCGCCCACGATGCGCGCCTCCGACAGGTACTCTGTCTCGCCCAGGAGCATGTCCTCGCTCGCCGCGCCGCGATCGGGCAGCAGGCTGCGGCCAAGCAGCAACATGACCGAAAGCCCGCACAGCGCCGCCACGATGCCCACGGGCGTGATCTCGAACAGCGTGAACGGCTCCAGCCCGCGCTCGCGCGCCACGCCATCCACCAGCAGGTTGGTGGACGTGCCGATCAGCGTGCAGGCGCCCCCGAGCACGCCGGCATAGGACAACGGGATGAGCAGGCGCGTTGGCGCCAGGCCCAGCGCATGGGCCAGCCGGATGACGACCGGAATGAGCACCAGCACGATCGGCGTGTTGTTGACGAAGGCCGAGGCCACGAGCGTGACGAGAACGAATCCGGCAAGGGCCGTGCGCGGACTCGTGGTGGCCCTCTCGACCACCAGTCCGGCCAGCGCGTCGAGCACGCCTGTCCGCACCAGCGCACCCGAAAGGATGAACATCGCGCCGATGGTGATCGGCGCGGGATTGGAAAAGACATCCATCGCGTCGCCCGGCGCGACAAATCCGAGCAGGATGAACAGGCTGGCAAAGCCGGCCGCCGTAACTTCCGGGGGATAGATCTCGCTCATGAAGAGCGCGAACATGAGCAGAAGGAGCGCCAGGGCGATCCAGGCCTGGTAGTCGCTGAGGATTGCGGCCAAGCGAGTTCCCTCTTCATTGCGGTGAACATGCGAACGCTTTGGAACCGGGACCGGTTCCATGGCCGAGATTACAGAAAATGAGCGGAATCAAAAACAGGGCGATCCGGTGAAGGATCGCCCCGAGGCGGAACCGTGCTTGGGAGGAGGAGAGCCGGTTCGTCTATGCATTAAAATGATACACGAAAATGAACAAATGGTTAATACTTGTGAAGCCATTGAAATATAGCCGGTTTATGACTTGCGCTAGGCTGCTTGTCACTTGCGCGAAGGCAAGTTGATTCGGATCAAGGCGGGCGGGAATCAAGCAGGTTACAAGACAAAGCGGGCCAGCCGGGGAAACCGGCCAGCCCGCCAGTGACGTCAAGTGAAGGTATCGGCTTCGCGATGGAAACCGTACCACCGCCCCCGGTCTTGACATTGTCAAGATCGTTCTACACGTCATCTTTACGATGTCAAGACGAAACTTTGCTTGGCCGTGGATCTTGTGCTAACGATAGCGGTACCGGGGGTGGTCAAGTGTCGCAGGCATCGGCCTTGCCAGAAAACATGAATTCGATGACGGACACCGATTCAGGCGGACCGGCCCGGCAGGCATACCATCATGGGGATTTGCGCAGCGCGCTTCTGGAAGCCGCCGAGCAGGAACTTGCCGCCAAGGGCGTAGAACGTTTTTCCATGCGCGGTGTCGCAAAGCGCGCCGGCGTGAGCCACGCCGCACCGGCGCACCACTTCAAGGATGTCAACGGGCTGCTGACCGCACTGGCGGCACTCGGCTTCCGCAAGCTCGTCGAGCGCCAGAAGGTCTTCATGGCCGATGCCAAGCCCGCCGCCTGGAACCAGTTGATGGCCTCAGGTCTTGGCTATGTCGTCTTCGCACTGGAGAACCCGCCGGTCTTCCGGCTGATGTTTTCCTCTGACCGCCCCGATCTCGAAAATCCCGAGCTCAAGGAAGCGGTTGACCTGTCCTATGCGGTGATGGTCGATCAGTTGCGCATCCTGCACGGTGCGGGGCCGGACGAGAACCCGGCTGTCGGCATCGACATGGCTGCCGCCTGGGCGGTTGTTCACGGACTGGCCGACATTCTCGCTTCCAACCGCCTGCCGCAGATTTCCGACCTGCCCCCGCCGGCCCGCGACATGGCCATCATGGCCATTATCGGGCGCGCCATGCCCGAATTGTCCAAGCGTTAGAACGAATTTTCGGGCGGAGCGAACAGCTCTGGACGAAAACGGCCGGGGCATCGCTGCCCCGGCCGCGTCCGCGACGCCGGCCCCCGCCGGTCAGCGCGTCACGATTTCCGGCCCCATCAGCGCATAGGGCAGCCAGGTCGAGATCACGGGCACATAGGTCACCAGGATCAGGAAGGCGAACAGCACGGCCACGAAAGGCAGCGCCGCGCGCACGACCTGGATCAGGCTCATGCCCGTAATGCCGGACGTGACGAACAGGTTCAGGCCGATCGGCGGCGTGATCATGCCGATTTCCATGTTCACCACCATGATGATGCCCAGATGCACCGGATCGACCCCAAGTTCCATGGCGATGGGAAAGACCACCGGCGCCACGATCAGCAGCAGGCCCGACGGCTCCATGAACTGCCCGCCGAGCAGCAGCAGCAGATTCACCGCGATCAGGAAGGTGAACCAGTTGAAGCCATATCCCACCATCAGGTCGGTGATTGCGTCGGGAATGCGCTCCGATGTCAGCACATGGGCAAACAGCAGCGCATTGACGATGATGAACATCAGCATCAGCGTGGTCTTTGCCGCATCCACCATCACCTTGCGCGTGTCGTCATGCAGCATGCCGCCGAAGAACCGGCTGCCGATCTGCGCCAGGTTGCGCGCCCAGATGGAAAGGCCCGAGCCGAGCATGGCCAGGATCGCGGCCGGATTGGCCGTTCCGCCGCGCCACACCGCATAGGCCACCATGATGACCAGCGCGATGATCGAGCCCCACAACAGGCGGTCGCCCGGCGTCACCGTCTCCGAATCAGCCGTGGCAAAGAAGGACAGGATCATCCAGACGAAGAGGAAGGACACGGCATAGACGGAGGACTTGAAACCGGTGACGGCGCGCCGGCTGTCCGTTTCCCGGATCCAGGGCACGTCCTTCAGCGGCCCCATGTCGCGATAGACGAAAATGGCGATGAAGAAGGAGTAGACTGCCGCCACCGCGGCCGCTTCCGTCGGCGTGAACACGCCGCCATAGATGCCGCCGATGATGATGACGATCAGGAACAGGCCGAAACCGGCCTCCTTGCCGCCCTGAAGGATCTCGTCGATCCCCCGCCAGGGCTCCGCCGGCAGGCCCTTGCGGCGCGCCATGATGTAGATGGCGATCATCAGCATCAGCCCGGCGATCAGGCCCGGCACCACGCCGGCCAGGAACATGCGCCCGACCGAAACGTCGGTCGCGGCCGAATAAACCACCATGACGATGGAAGGCGGAATGAGAATGCCCAGCGTTCCGGCATTGGCAATGATGCCGGCGGCGAATTCCTTCGTGTAGCCCACCTGCCTCATGCCGGCGATGGCGATGGTGCCGATGGCCACCACCGTGGCCGGTGAAGACCCGGAAAGCGCGGCGAAAAGCATGCAGGCCAGGACCGAGGCCATGGCCAGGCCGCCGCGGAAATGCCCCACCGTGGCAATGGCGAAGCGGATGATCCGCTTGGCGACCCCGCCCGTCGACATGAAGGCCGAGGCAAGGATGAAGAAGGGAATGGCCAGCAGGGTATAGTTCTGCGACGCCGTGAAGAGTTGCAGCGCCACCGAGGACATCGAATCCTCTGAAAACAGCGCGATGATGAGGATGGACGACAGGCCGAGCGAAACGGCCACCGGCACGCCGAGAAACAGGAGGCCCAGGACGAGCACGAAGAGAATGATGGTTTCCATGATGCGTCAGTCCTTCAGGATGCCCTTGTTTTCAGCCACCAGCTCTTCGGCCTCGTGCCCCGCAATCAGCAATTCGCGTTCGCCACGCCAGATCTGCACGAAGCCCTGGATCGAGCGGAAAGCCAAAAGCGACAGGCCGATGGGCAGCATCAGGTAGGCGATCCAGCGCTGCACGCGCTCCTGCGTCCCGAAGGCCGCCTGGATGAATTCCGGCCATCGCAGGTCGTCGAGCCCCGTTCCCCTGTCGAACATGAACTTCCAGTATCCGATCGCGCCCGTCTGCCGCCAGTTCGTGTTGACGTCCGCGCCCAGCCAGGACAGCCAGCCGTAATGCAGCAGGATCAGCGCATAGGCCGCGGTGCAAAGGGCGCCGAAGAGGGCCACGATCCGGAACGCGTTGCCAGGCAGCAGGCGGATGAACGCATCCACGCCAAGATGCATTCCCTGCTTCACGCCATAGCTCATGCCGAACAGGATCAGCCAGGCAAACAGGATGCGCGTGAATTCCAGTGCGCCGCTCCAGCCCGTGTTGAAACCGTAACGCGCGATGACCTGAACGAAGGACACCAGCGTGATGGTTGCCAGCAGGAGGGCGATGATGTTCTCCTCCATGCGGCTCACGCCGTCCGGCCACCGCCTTTCGGCGGCGAAAAGAATGACGACCAGCGCCAGAAGCGCCAGGATGGGCCAGAGTAGTGCCATTGCAGATCTCCCCGCATATCCCCCGCGATGAACCGGCCGCCGCATTGCCCTGGCGGCCGGCCATCACTGGCCGTTCCGGACTGTCGCCCGGAACGGCATCATGTCATGGCGTCGCGCTTACGAGCCCGAATGCGAGGCCGCGGCCTCGATCAGGTCCTTGCCGATATCGCCCTCGAACTTGTCCCAGACCGGTTTCATGGTCGAAACCCACTGGGTGCGCTGCTCCGGCGTCAGCTCGCGGATCGTGCCGCCCGCATCCAGAATGTTCTGGCGGCAGGTGGCTTCCTTCTCGCCCACGGCCTTGTTGGCGGCATTCGTGACGTCGTCGACGATCGATACGAACTGCTCGCGCACATCGTCATCCAGCCCGTTCAGCCATTCCGTGGACGTGACCAGCAGATAGGCCAGCGTCTGGTGGTTGGTCTCGGAAACGCCGTCCTGCACCTCGAAGAACTTCTGGGTGTAGATGTTGCACCAGGAGTTTTCCTGACCGTCCACGACACCGGTCTGCAAGGCGCCATAGACTTCCTTGAAGGCCAGCTTCTGTGCCGAGGCGCCCATGGCCTCGATCATCGCCACGGCGACGTCGGACGTCTGCACGCGGAACTTCAGGCCGTTCGCGTCCTCGGGCACCAGCAGCGGCTTCTTGGCCGAGAAATACTTCATGCCCGACAGCCAGTAGCCCAGACCGGTATAGCCCTGGCTTTCCTCCATGACCTTCAGCAGCCCCTTGCCTTCGGCCGAATTGGCGAAGGAGGACACGGCGTCCAGGTTGGCGAACATGAAAGGCAGGTCGAACAGGCGGTACTTCAGCGTATAGGCCTCGAACTTGGAGAGCGAGGGCGCGGCAAGCTGCACATCGCCCAGCAGCAGGGCTTCCATCACCTTGTCATCGTCGAACAGCGTGGAGTTGGCGAAGACCTCCATGCAGGCCTTGCCTTCCATGTCCTTGTTGACGCGCTCGGCCAGCATCGTGGCGGCATCGCCCTTGGGGTGGCCGCTGGCAGCAACGACGTGAGAGAACTTGATGACCATTTCGCCGCTGTCGCAACCGGTCTCGTCGGCCATGGCCTGGCCGGCGGCAAAGGTAAGTGCGAGAGCCGAAACGGCGCCGAGAAGCTTCTTCATGTCGGATATCCTCCTCATGGCGGACAGGCATGTCCGCGTTTGCAATCATGGTCCGGGAAGACGGCCGCAGCCATCCGTTGACGGCATGAATATCGGTGATGTCCTCCCGGCGGCGGGGTCACGCGACCCGCATCCGCCAATGTGTCAGCAAGCGGTGTGCCAACCGGCACCCGCATGCACAGGAATACGGGATTTACCAAATATTAAAGGATGTTAATGCGCCCGGCCGGAGGCGAAACCGGATACCGGACCCTGCCGCATGTCACCGGAAATACCCGAAGCCTGGCGCCGGACGGGTATCTTCCTACCCATCGCCCCCGGTCTCGCCCGTCCCGATGCCATGGCGCCGGATCTTGTCGTAGAGCCCCTTGCGCGACAGGCCGAGCGTTTCGTAGGTCTCCTTCATCCGCCCGCCATTGCGGTTCAGCTCGGCTTCGATCACCGCCTTCTCGAAGGCGGCCACCCGGTCGGCCAGCGCGCCGCTTCCCGTATCCGCGCCATGCCCGGTCCCCTCGAAGCCGCGCCACAGGCCGAGCACGAAACGGTCGGCCACGTTGCGCAGTTCACGCACGTTGCCGGGCCAGTCATGGCCGATCAGGTCGGCTTCCAGCGCCGGGGTGAAATCAGGCATGTCGCGCCGGTAGCGGGCCCGGGCCTCCCGCGCCAGGTGGACGAACAGCAGCGGGATGTCATCCTTGCGATCCTTGAGCGCGGGAATGCGCAAGGTGATGACGTTGAGACGGTAGTAGAGATCGGTGCGGAACCGCCCGGCCCGTCCCTCCGCTTCCAGATCGGCCTTCGAGGCCGCGACGAAGCGCACATCCAGCGGGATCGATGTGTTGGAACCCAGCCGTTCCACCGCACGCTGTTCGATGGCGCGCAGCAGTTTGACCTGAAGGTCGAGCGGCATGGACTCGATCTCGTCGAGAAAGACCGTGCCGCCATTGGCATGTTCGAGTTTGCCGATGCGCTGTTTCTGCGCCCCGGTGAAAGCGCCCGCCTCGTGGCCGAAAAGCTCGCTTTCGATGATCTCGGCTGGCAGCGCGCCACAATTGATGGCCACGAAATTGCCCCGCGCGCGCGGGCTGAAGTCATGCAGGGCGCGCGCCACCACCTCCTTGCCCGAGCCCGTGTCGCCCAGCACCAGCACGTCCGCATCGGTGCCCGCGACGGCCATGATCTCCTCGCGCAGGCGGCGGATCGCGCCATTGCGCCCCACGAGCCGCGCTTCCAGATCCGTCGAGGAATCCAGTGTTTCGCGCAGGACGCGGTTTTCCAGCACCAGGCGCCGCTTTTCCACGCCGCGCTGCACCACCGAGGTCAGCCGCTGCACCGGAAACGGTTTCTCGATGAAGTCATAGGCGCCCTCCCGCATGGCCGCCACGGCCAGCGCCACGTCGCCATGTCCTGTGATCAGGATGACCGGAAGCGCCGGATCGATCTCCATCACGCGGCGCATCAGGCCCATGCCGTCCATGCCGGGCATGCGGATATCCGACACGATGACGCCGTGAAACGACCGCGTGACGTGTTCCAGCGCCTTGTCTGCCCGCGCCAGCGGGCGCACCCGGAACCCGTCCAGTTCCAGCCCCTGCACCAGCGCCGGGCGCAGGTCGTCATCGTCATCCACAAGGAGGATTTCCGGTTCGTCCATGCCTTCAGGCCCCTGCCTCTTCCCTTGGCTGCGCCATCGCCTCATCACCGCCCTGCGCGGCCTGAAGGACCACGGTGAAACGGGCGCCGCCGCCCGCGCGCTCGCCGGTCTCGATGCGTCCGCCCAGATCCTTGACGATCGTGTAGACGATGGAAAGGCCGATGCCGATGCCCTCGCCAACCCCTTTCGTGGAATAGAACGGCTCGAACACCGCGTCATGCTCGGCCGGCGGCAGACCCGGTCCGTTGTCCTCGATGACGAGCCGCACCGCGCCACTCGCCTCGGCAGCCGAGATCGCGATCGCAGGGTCCGCGGTCGGCCCCTTGGCGCCAATGCCCGTCAGCGCATCGATCGCATTGTTGACGAGGTTGACCACGACCTGCGTCAGGCGCACGCGCCCGCCACGCACCTTGAGGCCCGGATCGATTCCGCTGCGCCGGATGACGATGCCCGCCTTCTTGGCGCGCGGCCCGGCAAGCAGCAGGGCCTCATCCACCACCGCCGAAAGCCGCACATCGGTGATTTCTGTTCCGGGCTTGCGGGCAAAGCCCAGCAGCGTTCGGGACAGTTCCGACATGCGCTCGGTCAGCCCGGCAATCCGCGAAATTGCCTCGCGCGCCGGCTCCTCGCGGCCGCGCTCCAGGAATTGCCGCGCATTGTCGGCATAGGTGCGGATGGCCGCCAGCGGCTGATTGTATTCGTGGCTAAGCGTCGCCGACATCTGTCCAAGCGCCGCCAGCTTGGCCGATTGCACGAGTTCCTTTTGCGTCTGGCGCAATTGCGCTTCCGCGCGCGCCCGCTCCTCCACCTCGCGTGCCAGCGAGGCGTTCGTCTGGGACAATGCCCGGGTGCGGTCGCGCACCAGCCGCTCCAGTCGCAGCGCGCTGGCCCGGTCGCGGCGCAGGCGCATGTGCATGGCCTCGGCGCGCTTCACCGTGAACCAGCCGGTAATGCCCAGAAGCGCCGCCAGAAGCAGGCCGATCACCCCTGCAAGCCAGCGCGCCTCGCGAACCGGCGCATGGTCTGCCAGCACGTTAAGCTGCCAGTCGAGCAAGGGCAGGTGGCGAACGGCCTGCACCACCAATGCGCCGTCGGGTGTGCGGAAAAGGTCTGCCGACGTGCCGCCGGCCGGTCGCAGCAACGCCCCCTCCCCCTCGTGCAAGGGCTGAAGCTGCCAGTCCGGCCGGTTGCCCAGGAAAATCCGCCCTTCCGAACCGGTAACCAGGATGGGCATGGCCGACAGCGACCATGTCGCCTCGATCTGATCGAAGCGCACATAGACCGCGATCACGCCGGCAACGGCATCGTCCCGCCGCACCGCCGAGGCGAAGACATAGGCGCGCTCGTCGGCATCCAGCGAGCGGGTCTCACGCCCCAGCCGGCCCTGTCCCGCCGCCTCGAACAGCGTCGTTTCCTGCACCGAACTGCGATCGTAAATGCCGCGCGCCGACGCGAAAATCCGTCCTTCCCGGTCGGCGAAAACCACGTCCTTGGCACCCGAGAATCCCGCGATCTCGATTGCCTTGCGCCCCGCCTCGTCCCGGTTGGCCGGCGCCCAGGGCCTGTCGAACAGGCCGGCAATGTCCTCCCGGCGCGACAGCAGCGGCGGCAGCAGCCGGTATTTCTCCAGGATGCCGGTCACCGTGGCCGCCTGCAATGCCAGCGCTTCGTCGGCCGAGGCACGCACCTCCGCCAGCGCGCTGCGCCCGGCCAGTTCCTGGAGGGCGAGGCCGAGCAAGACGGCCGCGAACACCGCGCCGGCCAGCACCATGCGCGCGCGCATGCGGTAGCGCCGCGCAAGCTGATATCCGCTCTCCGTTACTCCGTTGGGCGTTCTGGCCGTCATGTCTCCATGAACAGGCAAAGCGTGGTCCGGTCAAGCGGACATGGACAAGGCGGCAGCCCGCCTGCTGCCGCCTTGTCGTGTTCCCGAACCCCGGGGTCAGGCCTGTGCGGCCACCGTGGCCTCCACATGCTCGACCAGGGCATCCGGCAGGCCGAGGCGCCCGGCGAGCATGTCGAGATAGCCGCGTTCGGCGCGCGTCTTCGGCTCGATGGCCAGCCGCGAGGCAGTGTAGAGTTCCACCTTCTGCGCATCGGTCGTCGCCGCCTTCACGAGATTGTCGAGATCGACCGGCTGCGACAGTTCCGCCTCCATGAATTGGGCAACCTCGTCATCCATCCCGGCCATCTTCGCCCGCTCGAGGATGCGCTGGCGTTCGTTCTCGTCAATATGGCCGTCAGCGCGCGCCGCCGCGATCATGGCACGCACGAGCGCAAGCGCGAATTCGTCCTCGCCCTGCGGCGCATTGCCCGGATGAAAGCTGTTGTCGAGCGGCGGCGGCAGCACCGCCTGTTCCTGCGTCTGCGGTTCGGTGCCGGGCTTGTTGCCGTTCTGGTAGTTCTTGTAGGCGGTATAGGCGAGACCGGCCACGGCCGCCAGGCCGCCAAGCTTCAGCGCCGAGCCGGCAACGGCCCGGCCAGGACCCGTGCCCAGAAGCACCGCGACCAGCGCTCCGGCGGCGAGCGGATTGTCCTTCGCCATCTGCTGCGCCTGCCCGGCCTTCTCGCCAATCGTCGATTGCGTGCCGGGAATGTTGGTGCTGAGCAAATCGCCAAGCAGCTTCTTGGGGTCGAACATGCGCGGTCTCCTCTGGACAGGGGCAGAAATTCTTGCCCAGAGGTAGGCAGCAACCGATGGCGTTACAATGACAGCGCGCTCATATTCTGCATGATTACTTGGCGGTCACGAGCCGATATGCCGCTTGCCTCGGCGTTCGGCCAGCTCCACCTGACGCTGCCGCTGGGCATAGCGCCGCCGGTCCTCGTCGCTGCGCGTGCCGATGCAATGCGGGCAGGACACGCCTTCCTCGAAACCGGGCGACGCGCGGTCCTCTGCCGTGAGGGGATGGCGGCAGGCCCGGCACAGCGTGGCATCGCCGATTTCCAGCCCGTGGCCGACAGAGACGCGCTCGTCGAAGACGAAACATTCGCCGTCCCACAGGCTCTGCTCTTCCGGCATGTCCTCCAGATATTGCAGGATGCCGCCCTTCAGGTGATAGACCTCGTCGAAGCCGAGCGAACGCACATAGGCCGTGGCCTTCTCGCAGCGGATGCCCCCGGTACAGAACATCGCCACCTTGCGGCCGGCTAGCAGGTTGTGATTCCGCGCCACCCAGTCGGGAAATTCGCGAAACGTCTCCGTCTTCGGGTCGATGGCGCCCCGGAACGTGCCCAGCGCCACCTCATAGTCGTTGCGCGTGTCGATGATCACCGTGTCCGGGTCGGAAATCAGCGCGTTCCAGCCGGCAGGATCGACATAGGCGCCCGTGCCGTTCAGCGGGTCGACATCGGCCACGCCCATGGTGACGATCTCCTTTTTCAGCCGCACCTTCATGCGGTGGAAGGGCATCGTCTCCGCGCGGGAATATTTCAGTTCCATGCCTTGAAATTCCGGCCGCTCCATGAGCCAGCCGACAAGCCCGTCAATGGCCGCGTCGCTGCCGGCCACCGTGCCGTTGATGCCTTCATGCGCCAGCAGCAGCGTGCCCTTGATGCCATGGTTCCGGCAAAAATCCAGGATCGGCTGGCGCAGGTCGCGGAAATCCGGCAGGCGGCAGAAACGGTAAAGCGCGGCCACCTTGACCGGCATGGATTCATCGAGATCTGTCATGTCTGCCGATTAGCCCCGCAAGCCCGGCCTTGGCAAGCAGAACCCGGCGCCCCGGCGCTTTTGTCCACGCGCACGGGAGGTCAACCGATACTGGCGCAACACACAGATCGGAGAGCGCCATGATCGCAAGCAACCTCATCGAACCGCTGGCCCGGCTGGCACGCGAACGGGGCTTCGAACCGGCGGCGATCCTTGCCGTTGTCGACGTGGAAAGCGGCGGCCGTATCTTCACCCGGATCGAGGGCCGCGACGAACCGCTGATCCGTTTCGAGGGGCACTATTTCGACCGCCGGCTGTCCGGCGCCAGGCGCGCCCGCGCCCGTGCGCTGGGGTTGGCCCATCCGCATGCCGGCATGGTGGCGAACCCCGCCTCGCAGGCCGCGCGCTACCGCCTGCTTTCCCGCGCCGAGGCAATTGATCGCGATGCAGCCCGCGAAAGCTGTTCCTGGGGTGCGGGCCAGGTCATGGGCGCCAACTGGTCCTGGCTGGGCTATGGCAGCGTCGATGCGCTCGTGGACGAGGCGCGCGCAGGCGCGGAAGGTCAGGTGCGCCTGATGCTGGCCTTCATCGTCAAGGCCGGCCTTGCCGATGCACTGGCGCAACGGGACTGGCAGGCCTTCGCGCGGCAATACAATGGCCCTGCCTATGCCAGCAACGGTTATCACACGCGCCTGGCCCGCGCCTTCGCCGCCTATGCCGCCATGGAATTGACGGATGGGGCCCGGCCTGCGCCGCCAGCGCCGGCCGACATTCTGCGCAAAGGCATGCATGGACCCGGTGTCGCCGCGTTGCAGCGCCGCCTGTCCGCGCTCGGCTATCCGCTCGCCATTGACGGCGCGTATGGCCCGCGCACCCGCGCCGCCGTCGCTTCGTTCCAGCAGGATCATGGCCTTGCAACCGACGGAATAGCCGGCCCGCGCACCCGCATGGCCATGGACGGGATCAGCCCCTGGAGAACGCTCTGGGCGTGGTTTCGCGCCACGCTGGCCCGCATCACCGGTTCGCCCGGCGGGTAATGGACAGCGGGCACCGGCGCTGTTAAATCGATTGAAGGTTCATACGGAGTCGCCACCATGCCGCATCAGAAAAAAACCGGCCTTCTGCTTTCCATCCTGGAGGCGCAGCCGGTGATCCCCGTCATCCGCATCTCCGACCTCTCGAAGGCGGCTCCCCTGGCGCGGGCATTGGCGGCCGGAGGCCTGCCAGCCATCGAGATCACGCTGCGCACGCCCGAAGCGCTCGATGCCATCCGCCTCGTCATCGACGAAGTGCCCGAAGCCATCGTCGGCGCCGGCACCATTCTTTCGGCCAGCCAGTTCGACAAGACGGCCGCCGCCGGAGCACGCTTCATCGTCAGCCCTGGCGCGACGATCGAATTGCTGGACGCGGCCCGCAGTTCCGACGTGCCCTTCCTGCCCGGCGCGGCCACGCCGTCGGAGATCATGTCCATGCGCGAGGAAGGCTATTCGGTGCTGAAGTTCTTTCCCGCGGAACAGTCCGGCGGCATCGCCTACCTGAAAGCGCTGGCCTCTCCGCTGGCAGGTATACGTTTCTGCCCGACCGGCGGCGTTTCGCCGGCCAATGCGGGCCAGTACCTGGCATTGTCCAATGTCGTCTGCGTTGGCGGCTCCTGGGTCGCGCCAGACGATCTGGTTGAGAAGGAAGACTGGGACTCGATCACCGATCTGGCACGCAAGGCGGCGGAACTCGCCCTGTCGGCCTGATACGCCTTCGTCCCGCTCATTCGAAAGGCCGTGCCGGCCTTTCAAAAGAGATCAATTGGTATCGCGGAAACGGACCACGCTGAGGAAGGTGACAGCCTTGCCAGTGAACTGCCGGTGGTTGCGCTGCGCATCGTCCTGGACGAAACCGGTGGCGATCACCTCCTGCGGCTTGGCGCGCAGCGATTGGCTCACCCGCGGCTTGGCCGCCGGCTGAACCGAGGCGGCTGCGCTGAGCGCCCACCGTGCCGAATCCGGTTCCACCGGGCGGACGACCGGCCTGGGATCGGGCCGGGCCATGGCCGCCGTCGGGCGCCCTGCCTTTTCGGTGGTCTTCACGCCGCCCAGAACGGCCGCGAGCCGCTCCTGCGGTGATTTCGCCTTGCCGGCCTCCACGCGCGGCGTCGCGCCGCCCAGGAGGCGCCCGCCCTTGCCTTCCACCGCCGGTGTCTGGCGCAGCATCGGGCGCGGCGCAGGCAGCGCCGCCACGTCGAAAGCGGGCTTCTTTTCCGGCCGCGCCGCGGGAAGCGGCACACCGGCCAGGGTCGCGGCAGCAGCCGGCACGTCAGGGCGCGTGTCATTGGCGAGCGCCGCCAAAATGGCCTCGCTGTCATTGCGCGGACGCTGCGTCGGCGCCACGGCCGCGACAACCGTTCCCTCGTCATCGCTGGAAGCCGCAAGTGCCTCGGCAATGACGTCCGCCTGCGGCGCGGCATTGTCGCGACGGACATCCGGACGCCGGCTCGGAATGGGGACATCCATGGCCAGTTCGGCCTGCGCGTCATCCTCGGCGCGATTGACCGCAACGGCGACCGGTTCTCCGACCGCGACGGCGCGCGGCGCAAACGCGGGCACCGGCACGGCGGTCCGTGGCAGGGATGCCAGGATTGTCTCAGGCGTCACTTCGGGCTGTTCCGGCGCTTGCGGCGCGGCGCGTTCGGCAGGCGGCGGCGCCTGCACGGCCACCTTCGGCACGGTGCGCGGCTTGGCCGCTACGGTCACCGCATCGCCGGCGCCCTCATCCTCGTCTCCCCCGCCAAACAGCGATGCCAGCAGGCTCTTGCCATCGCCCGAACCGCCACCGGACGGCTTGTCGTCGATCACGACGGGCCGGCCCTTGCGGCGCTTGTACTCGGCAAGTGCCTGCTGGTAGCCTTTCAGAGGCTTGCCGTCCGGCGGCAGGTGCAGCGTCTTGCCATCGGGGAAAAGCCGCACGAGTTCCTTGCGGCTCATGCGCGGCCAGGCACGGACACCGGCGACATCCAGATGCACGAAGGGCGAGCCCGAACGCGGATAATAGCCCACGCCGCCGCCCTGGAGCTTCATGGCCACCGCGCGCAGCTTCGACAGTTTCACTCCGGGAATGAAGAAGTCCATCGCGCGGCCATACATGTGCTGGCTCTTTTTGGCCTGCCCGCCGCGCGTGCGCCGCAGCATCTTGTTGGTGGCCGGAGACCTGTAGGCCGAGACGACATGGATGTAATCGCGTCCGCCAACCTGGCGGTAGGCTTGCCAGACAAGGTCGAAAAGCCGCGGATCCATCTTGGTCGGCTCGTTCTTGCGCCAGTCGCGCAGAAACCGGTTCAGCTTGTCCAGACCCGATTTCACATAGCGGCCGTTTTTCTTGAAAACGATCTCCGCCTTCTCGCCGGTATGGATGTAGTAGAGTTTCAGCGCACGCGTCTCGGCCCTTGCCTGCGCGCTCACCGCGCCCAGAAGGCCGGCGCCCACCAGCAGGCTTGCAAGAAACAGGCGCAGGAAACGCGCCGCGTTTGCCGAAAAATGTCCCCGAGTCGAATATGCCAAATCAACCGCCTTGAAGACCTGTCTGCGTCCCCGGACCATCCAGCCGCACAGGCCGTGGATGATCGTCCAGAATGGTTAACCAGCGCTTATTATAGCCAAATGCGGTCTAACCATGGCAAAAACGCAACACGATCCACAATTCTGTTTGCCATGGTTAACAAAGCACTGATCTGCTCAGCGGACACGATGGCACATCTTCAATTCCGCCGCATTGATCCGGATCAGAATCAGGATGCGATGCGCGGCGCCCGCTCTGCCTCCGGCTCGATGCCGTATTCCTTCAGCTTGCGGTAAAGCGTCGAACGGCCGATGCCGAGGCGCCGCGCCACCTCGCTCATCTGCCCTTCGTAATGGGTGATGGCCAGCCGGATCATGTCCAGTTCGATATCCGCCAGCGCCCGCACATGCCCCCTGGCGTCGAGCGCGCGCACGAGCGTTGCATCCTCACCGGGCGCCTGTACCGGGTCGTCGATGAAGACAGGCGGCTCGGGAACGCGCGGCAGGAAGCTTGCGGGCACCGCCTGCGCGGCCGGCCGTTCCGGCGCCGGAAAACCGCTTCCCTGCCCGGCTATGCCTTCCACCTGGGTCCGGATCTGCGGAAACTCGTCGGGTCCCAGTTCTTCCCGCTCCGCCAGCACGACCGCGCGAAAGACCGCGTTTTCCAGCTGCCGGATATTGCCGGGCCAGTCATAGGCGGTCAGGAGATGCAGCGCCTCTGCCGATATGCCAAGCACCGCGGCCTCGCCGTCGGCACGGGCATGACGCTTGATGAAGTGCGAGACGAGGAAGGGAATGTCCTCGCGCCGCTCGCGCAGCGGCGGCATGCGGATCGGGAAGACGTTGAGCCGGTAATAGAGATCCTCGCGGAACTGCCCGTCACGCACCGCCTGCATCAGGTCGCGATGTGTCGCCGAGATCAGCCGGATGTCCACCTTCTGCGACCGGGCCGCCCCGACCGCGTCCACCTCGCCTTCCTGCACCGCACGCAGAAGCTTGACCTGCGCCTCCAGGGGCAGGTCGCCGATTTCATCGAGGAACAGCGTGCCGCCATTGGCCTCGACGAACTTGCCCTGGTGCTTCTCGGTCGCGCCGGTGAACGCGCCTTTCTCATGGCCGAACAGGATGCTCTCGACCAGATTTTCCGGGATCGCGCCGCAATTCACCGTCACGAAGGGCTGCGTGCCGCGCACGCTTGCGCCCTGGATGGCGCGCGCCAGCAATTCCTTGCCTGTTCCGGACTCGCCTTCGATCATGATCGGTATCGTCGAGCCGGCAGCCTTGCGCGCCAGTGTCAGCACCCGGTCCATGGATGGCGAACGTGTCACGATGTCCTTGAAGGTGATCGAGACAGGGCCGGGTCTGGCCGTCTTGCGCGCCTTGCCAGCCAGCGCATTGACCTTCAGCGCCCCGGCGAAGGCGGCCGCCAGCCTGTCGGGCGCCGCCGGCTTGACGACGAAATCGAACGCGCCGGCCCGCATCGCCGCGATCACGGTGTCGATGCTGCCCTGCGCCGTCTGCACGATCACCGGCTGCTCCTGGCCGCGCGCGCGCATTTCCTTGAGCACGGCAAGGCCGTTCATGCCCGGCATCACCAGGTCGAGCAGCACGCCGGACACCTCTTTTCCGCGCGGCGACGACAGCAGATCGAGGGCGCTTTCCCCGTTTTCGGCCTGCAGCACGGTATGCCCGGCACGGCTGAGCGCCGCTTCGGCAAGACGGCGCTGGACCGGATCGTCATCGACTGCAAGGATGGTATGCGTCATTGCGTTTGCCCGTATCAATCATATTTCTCTTGGATCAACTTGGCACAGCGCCCTAAACATCAGCCCAAGAAACAGCGTGAAGCGATCGCTTACCGTTTCCCTGGCATTTGAATCGAATTCAGCCGACAGGACAGAAGACACGATGAAGACCCAGCACCATCAGCCCGCGGCCCCCGCAAACGCCGCTTCTGCCGCAGACAAGCAGGCGGCACTTGGCCACCTGCCGGAATGGGACCTGACCGACCTTTATCCTTCCATGGACAGCCCGGCGCTCGAAGCCGACCTGGCGCGCGCCGCAACGCAGGCGCAGGCCTTCGAGGCACGCTGGAAGGGCCGGCTGGAAGAGGCGGCAGGCAAGACCGGCGACGAAGGTCTTGGCGCCGCCATCACCGGTTACGAGGCGCTGGAAGAGCTGTTGGGCCGCATCATGTCCTATGCCGGCCTCGTCTATACCGGCGACACGTCCGACCCGAAGCGGGCGAAATTCTATGGCGACCTGTCGCAGAAGATCACCGACGCATCCACGCACCTGCTCTTCTTCGCGCTCGAACTCAACCGTATCCCGGACGGGCGCATCGAGGCCGCCCTTGCAGCGGACACGGCCTTCGCCCGCTACCGCCCCTGGATTCTCGACCTGCGCAAGGACAGGCCCTACCAGTTGGAAGACCGGGTCGAGCAGCTTTTCCATGAGAAGTCGCTCACCGGCCATGGCGCATGGAACCGTCTTTTCGACGAAACCATCACCACCCTTCGCTTTACCATTGATGGCGAGGACCTGCCCATCGAGCCCACGCTCAACCGCATGCAGGACGCCGATCCGGAGGTTCGCCGCAAGGCAGCCGAGGCGATCGCGCAGACGCTTGGTGCCCATGCCCGCACCTTCACGCTCATCACCAACACGCTGGCCAAGGACAAGGAAATCTCCGACCGCTGGCGCGGCTTCGAGGACATCGCCGATAGCCGCCACCTGGCCAACCGGGTGGAGCGCGAAGTGGTGGACGCCCTGGCAAGCGCCGTGCGCGAGGCCTATCCGCGCATCTCGCATCGCTACTACGCCATGAAGGCGAAATGGCTGGGCATGGAAAAGCTGAACCACTGGGATCGGCTGGCACCGCTGCCCGAAACGCCCAGGGCCGTGATCCCCTGGGACGACGCCCGCCAGACCGTGCTGAACGCCTATGGCGGGTTTGCCCCGGAAATGGCCGAAATCGCCGGCCGCTTCTTCGACCGCAACTGGATCGACGCGCCGGCCCGGCCCGGCAAGTCGCCCGGCGCCTTCGCCCACCCGACGGTGCCCTCCGTACACCCCTATGTCCTGCTGAACTACCAGGGCAGGCCGCGCGACGTGATGACGCTGGCCCACGAGCTCGGCCACGGCGTCCACCAGGTCCTGGCCGGCGAACAGGGCGCCCTGATGGCCTCCACACCGCTGACGCTGGCCGAGACGGCCTCCGTCTTCGGGGAAATGCTGACCTTCCGCTCGCTCCTCGACGCCACAACCGAGAAACGGGAGCGCAAGGCCATGCTGGCCCAGAAGGTCGAGGACATGATCGGCACCGTGGTGCGCCAGATCGCCTTCTACGAGTTCGAGCGCAAGGTCCATGCCGCACGCCGTCAGGGGGAATTGACGAGCGAGGAGATCGGCCGCTTCTGGACGGAAGTGCAGGCCGAAAGCCTCGGGCCTTCGGTCGTGCTGCACGAGGGCTACGAGACCTTCTGGTCCTACGTGCCCCATTTCATCCACTCGCCCTTCTACGTCTATGCCTATGCCTTCGGCGACTGTCTGGTGAATTCGCTCTATGCCGTCTACCAGAACGCCGACAGCGGCTTTCAGCAGAAGTATTTCGACATGCTGCGCGCCGGCGGCACCAGACACCACTCGGAACTGCTCGCGCCCTTCGGGCTGGATGCCTCCGATCCGGGCTTCTGGCAGAAGGGGCTTTCGGTCATCGAAGGCCTGATTGACGAACTGGAGGCGGCCGACGCGTGACCGGCGGCACACCTCCTGCGCCACCCTTCGCCATCGGCCTGTCGCCGTTGGGGGACCGGCCCTGGCTGGTGGCCGACGAGCGCCTGCCGGCCTATCTTGCCGAAAAGGCGCGGCTCATGGCCGCCATGCCGGACAGGGTCTTCATGGCCGAACCGGAGACGCAGGAGGCCCAGCGCGAAACGCTGCAACGTGTGGCTGACTGGCAGGCCGCCCATCATCGGCGGCACTTTGCCGGAGAACCCGTCCGGCTGACGGCGCGCGATGCACCCGGACCCGATCCGGCCGCCCCGCCGCTGGCGCGCGCCGCCATGCTCTGCGCCGAGGATCTGGTGCTGATGCGCAAGGGCGCGGACGGTTGGCGCCTGGCGGCTGCATCGCTCTGCTTCCCCTCGTCATGGCGGCTGGCGGAAAAGTTCGGCCGGCCGATGGAAGCGATCCACGCCCCGGTGCCCGGCTATCCCGCGGGCACCCGCAATGCCATGCTCGTCAACCGCATCTTCGACAATCTGGCGCCCGGCGCGCCGGTGCTGCGCGGCAACTGGTCGATCTATGGCGACAACCGGCTGCACCATCCGCAGCCGCATGAAGGCGAGCGGGCCGGCGATCCGGCGGCCTTGGGCGCTGACGGACTGCACCTTCGCGAGGAACGCCAGACGCTCACCCGGCTGCCGCAAAGCGGCGACATCCTGTTCACCATCCTGATCACGCTGACCCCTCTGGCCGCACTGGCTGCCAGCCCCGGGGGCCGGGAAAAAGCCGCGGCGCTCGCCAGGCACATCGAGGCGATGAAACCGGAGGAACTCGCCTACAAGGCCATGGACGGGCGCGCGCAATCCATTTGCCGGCTTCTGGCCAGGGTTGCGGCATCATGATTTAACCCTCGCTGCGGTTGGGCCTTTATTATGACAGTCAAACATGCTTTGAGCGCCATGAAACAAGATATGCAGGTGCATGACGACAAGATCGGAGTAAGGCGATGACTGAACAGACCTGGCCGGTTCACGGCGAGATCACGGGACCGGTGGTGATGATCGGATTTGGCTCCATCGGACGCGGCACCCTGCCGCTCATCGAGCGCCACTTCAAGTTCGATAAGTCGCGCATGGTGGTCATCGACCCGTCGGACGAAGGCAAGGCGCTGCTCGACCGCCACGGCGTCAAGTTCATCCAGGCCCATGTCACCCGCGACAATTACAAGGAATTGCTCAAGCCGCTGCTGACCAATGGCGGCGGCCAGGGCTTCTGCGTCAACCTGTCGGTGGACACGTCCTCGCTCGATCTGATGAAATACTGCCGCAAGCTCGGTGCGCTTTACATCGACACGGTCGTCGAGCCCTGGCTCGGCTTCTATTTCGACACCGAGGCCGGCAACGAGGAGCGCACGAACTATGCGCTGCGCGAAACGGTGCGGCGGGAAAAACGCAAGAATCCCGGTGGCACGACCGCCGTGTCATGCTGCGGCGCCAATCCCGGCATGGTGTCCTGGTTCGTCAAGAAGGCGCTGGTGGACATCGCCCGTGATACCGGCATGGACTTCGAGGAACCGTCAGCCGGTGACCGTGAAGGCTGGGCGAAGCTGATGAAAAAGGCCCGCGTCAAGGGCATCCACATCGCCGAACGCGACACGCAGCGCACCAGGGAACCCAAGCCGATGGGCGTCTTCTGGAACACCTGGTCGGTGGAAGGCTTCATTTCCGAAGGCCTGCAACCCGCCGAACTGGGCTGGGGAACGCATGAGGAATGGAAGCCGAAGAACGCCCGCAAGCACGAGAAGGGCTGCAAGGCCGCCATTTACCTGGAACAGCCCGGCGCCAACACCCGCGTACGCACCTGGTGCCCCACGCCGGGTGCGCAATACGGCTTTCTCGTCACCCACAACGAAGCCATTTCCATCGCTGATTTCTTCACTGTCAAGAAAAATGGCAAGGTCAGCTACCGCCCCACCTGCCACTATGCCTACCATCCGGCCAATGACGCCGTGCTCTCGCTGCACGAGATGTTCGGCAATGGCGGCAAGGCGCAGCAAACCCTGCATGTTCTCGACGAAAAGGAAATCGTCGACGGCATCGACGAGCTGGGCGTCCTCCTCTACGGCCATGCGAAGAATGCCTACTGGTTCGGCTCGCAGCTTTCCGTCGAGGAGACCCGCGAACTCGCCCCCTACCAGAACGCTACCGGCCTCCAGGTCTCATCCGCCGTCCTTGCAGGCATGGTCTGGGCGCTGGAAAACCCGGAAGCAGGCATCGTCGAGACCGACGAGATGGACTACAAGCGCTGCCTTGAAATCCAGATGCCCTATCTGGGACCGGTCAAGGGCTACTACACGGACTGGACGCCGCTGGACGGCCGCCCCGGTCTGTTTCCCGAGGATATCGACGAAAGCGATCCCTGGCAGTTCCGCAACATCCTGGTGCACTGAACGGGCCTGCCGCCACGTCCCGGTGCCCCGCCGACGCAACCTGGCGGGGCCATTTTCCAGTTCGCCGGCGAACCCGCGTGAACCAGGCGCGGCCATGCCGCCGTGCCGGAAGTTCAACGTGCGGCATTCCGCCCGAAGCACTGCAACCGCCTTGCATTTGTTGCAAGATCAATGAATTATATTGTATTCGCCTTGCTTTCGCCGCCATTGGCAGGTGAGAAAACCTTAGGATGCGGACAAGAAGAGAGGGTTTTCCGGTCATGCGCACGTATTCAGTTCTGGCCGTTCTGGCGGCCACGACCGTTATTGCCGGTTGTCAGACCGGCCCCGGCCCCACGGCAAGGCTTCAGCCCACCGGCGTCGAGGGCCAGTGGGTGTCCAGCGACGGCGTCGCCTTCTCCAATTTCAACGCCGGCGCCTTCGAGACGGTTGCGGCCGATACCGGCAACCAGCTTGCGACCGGCAGCTACAGCTACACCGGAGACCGGTCCGTTGCGATCACCGTCAATTCGCTGATCCGCCAGACCACGACGCGCGTGAACTGCGCCCTCGTTTCCGGCTCGCAGCTCAACTGCACCGCCGAGAGCGGCCAGCAATTCACGCTGGTGCGCCGCGTCACCGGCTGACAGCGGATACGGACACCGCGGGGCATGCATGCTCTACGCATTGGCGGTCATCGCCGTTCTGGCGCTCGTGTCCCTGCCGCAGGCCTGGGTGAAATGGGCGCTTTCGCGCCATGGCGCCGACCGTCCGGATCTGCCCGGAACCGGCGGCGAACTGGCCGCCCATCTGGTCCGCCACTTCGGGCTCGACCGTGTGCGCGTTGAACTGACCCAGCAGGGCGATCACTACGACCCCGAGACACGCACGGTCCGCCTTTCCCCGCAGCACCATGGCGGCAAGTCCATCGCCGCCGTGGCTGTCGCCGCCCACGAAGTGGGCCATGCCTTGCAGCACGCTGCCCGCGACCGCTGGCTGAACCGCCGCCAGCGCCTTGCCCGCCTTGCCATCTGGACCGACCGGCTCGCCGGCATCGTGTTCATCGCCGCGCCGCTGCTCGGCGTCGCCGCCCGCGTCCCCGCGGTCATGCTCGCACTGGTGGGCCTTGGCATCGCGCTGATGGGTGTGCGCGTGCTGTTCAACGTCATCACCCTGCCGGTCGAGTTCGACGCCAGTTTCGGCAAGGCTCTGCCCATTCTCACCGACGGGCGCTACCTGCATGAAAGCGACATGCCGGCCGCCCGCACCGTCCTGCGTGCCGCGGCGCTGACTTATGTCGCCGGGGCGTTAATTTCGCTGGTGGATCTTGCGCGCTGGATCAGGCTTTTGCGATAACGCGGGTTGTGGTGAGGAGAGGGACAGGAATGACCGGATTTTTCGACGGCCTTGAAACGCGCGACCCGGCCGAGCGCGAAGGTGCATTGTTCGCAACGCTGCCGGATTTCCTGGCGCGCGCCATGGCGGCGGTTCCTGCCCTTTCGCGCTGGCTCGATGGCGTCGACCCCGCCGCGGTCAATTCCCGCGAGGCGCTGGCGCGCCTGCCTGTTCTGCGCAAGGGCGAATTGCTGGAAATGCAACAGGCCGAACCGCCTTTCGGCGGTTTCGCGAACCCGGAAGCGCTCAAGGGCAACCGGGTCTTCATGTCCCCCGGCCCCCTGTTCGAGCCGCAGGGCATCGGTCCCGACCCATGGAAATCCGCCCGCGCCTTTCATGCCGCCGGCATTCGTCCGGGCGACATCATCCACAATGCCTTCGCCTATCACATGACGCCGGGCGGTTTCATTCTGGATGAAGGCGCGCGCGCCTATGGCTGCGTGGTCTTTCCCGCCGGTGTCGGCAATACCGAAATGCAGGTCGAGGCCGCCGCCGCGCTCAGGCCCTCGGCCTATTCCGGCACGCCCGATTTCCTCAAGATCATGCTGGACAAGGCCGCAGAGACCGGCAAGGATCTGTCGTCCATCCGCCGCGCACTCGTTTCCGGCGGCGCGCTGTTTCCGTCGCTGCGCGAGGATTACGCATCGCGCGGCGTATCGGTGCTGCAATGCTACGCCACCGCCGAATGCGGCGTCATCGCCTACGAGACGGCCGATGCCGAAGGCACCCCCCTCCCCGGAATGCTGATCAACGAGGACATGATCGTGGAGATCGTGCGCCCGGGCACCGGCGATCCGGTCGCCGATGGCGAGGTTGGCGAAGTGGTCGTCACCACCTTCAACGAAGCCTATCCGCTGGTCCGTCTCGGCACGGGCGACCTGTCGGCCATCCTGCCCGGCCAGTCGCCCTGCGGGCGCACCAACAGGCGCATCCGGGGCTGGATGGGCCGCGCCGACCAGCGCACCAAGATCAAGGGCATGTTCGTCGATCCCAAGCAGGTCGCGCAGGTCATGCGCCGGCATCCCGAGATCCTGAAGGCCCGGCTTGTGGTCACCCGCGACGGTGCCTCCGATGCCATGACCCTGCTGGTCGAGGAACGTGGCGATGCCGATGCCGCCGCCATCGCGGCCACCCTGCGCGAGGCCACCAAGCTGTCCGGCAAGGTGGAGGTGGCCGAGGCCGGCACGCTGCCCAACGATGGCAAGATCATCGCCGACGAACGCGACTACGCCGGCTGACAAGCTGCATGGAATTTGCTGAAGCCTCATCCCTTCTTCGTTGAACGGGCGCCGGTTTTGCCCTTGCGCTGACGCACCGGCGGTGGAAACATGAAGCTGGAGAATGCCTGCGGGAAACTGTCATGCAAGACGGCCAGGCAGGACGCCATTCGTTGTCTCACAGGGAGATCGTCATGAACCGTATCGCCGCCACTGCAGCCTTGTCCGCGTCCTTGCTGGCGCTCACGGCCGCCCAGGCTTTCGCAGAATCCACCTTGAACATCCTGCATATCAACGACTGGCACAGCCGTATCGAATCCATCAACAAGTATGACTCGACCTGTTCGGCCGACGACGAGACGGAGGGCAAGTGCTTCGGCGGCGCCGCGCGCCTTGTCACCGCCGCGCGTGAGGCGCGCCAGGCCATGGGCGAGGACACCACCCTGTTCCTGAATGCCGGCGACAATTTCCAGGGCTCGCTGTTCTATTCCACCTACAAGGGCGAAGCCGAGGCCGAATTCCTGGCCATGATGGGCACGGATGTCATGACCATCGGCAACCACGAATTCGACGATGGCGAACCCGGTCTTGCCACCTTCATGGAGAAGGTTTCCTTTCCGGTCATCTCCGCCAATGTCCTGCCAAGCTACAAGTCCGCGCTGGCCGGCAAGGTGCAGCCGTCCGTGGTCATCGAGAAGGGCGGCATGAAATACGGCATCGTCGGCGCGGTCGCCAACGACACCGATGAATTGTCCTCGCCCGGCGAAGACATTCTCATCGCCCAGGATGTTGCCGCCATCACCGATGCGGTCAAGGCGCTGCAGGAACAGGGCGTCGACAAGATCATCGCGCTTACCCATGTCGGCTATCCGCGCGACCTTGCCGCCATCGCGAAGATCCCTGGTGTCGATGTGGTCGTCGGCGGCCATTCCCACACCTATCTCGCCAATGGCGACGACAGCGCCGCGGGCCCCTATCCGACCTGGGTCGAAAACCCGGACGGCTACCGCGTGCCGGTCGTTCAGGCCAAGGCCTATTCGAAATATCTGGGCAAGCTCACCGTCACCTTCGACGACAATGGCGTCGTCACGGCGGCCGACGGCGCGCCCATGTTGCTCGATGCCTCGGTGACGCCCGATGAGGCTGCCGCGGCCCGGATCAAGGAGCTTGCCGCACCGATCGAGGAACTGAAGGCCAAGGTCGTGGCCAGCACCGAAGGCCCGATCGAGGGCAGCCGCGAGGTCTGCCGCGCCGGGGAATGCGCCATGGGCAATCTCGTCGCCGATGCCATGCTCGACCGCGTCAGCGACCAGGGCATCCAGGTTGCCATCCAGAACGGTGGCGGCCTGCGCGCCTCCATCGACGCCGGCGAGGTCACCATGGGCGAAGTGCTGACCGTGCTGCCCTTCCAGAACACGCTGGCCACTTTCCAGCTCAAGGGGGCGGACATCGTTGCCGCGCTTGAAAACGGCGTCAGCCAGGTCGAGGAAGGCGCCGGCCGCTTCCCGCAGGTCGCCGGCCTGCGCTTCACCTGGGATCCGGCCGGCGAGCCGGGCAGCCGCATCCGTTCCGTCGAGGTGAACGAGGACGGCAACTGGCAGGCCATCGATCCCGACAGGACCTATGGCGTTGCCACCAACAATTTCATGCGCGCCGGCGGCGACGGTTACAAGGTCTTCGCCACCAACGGCATGAATGCCTATGATTACGGTCCGGGCCTCGAGGAAGTGGTCGCGACCTATCTGTCGGCAAAGGCACCCTACCAGCCGCTCAATGATGACGGCCGAATCATGAAGGCAGAGGCCGCCGCGCCGGCTGCCGAAGAAAAGCCCGCCGAGGCTGCGGCGGACGAGAAGCCGGCGGAAACCATGGCCGAAAAGCCGGCCGAAACCGACCTGAAGGTGCCCGAGCGGCCCGGTTTCACCATGCAGATGCCGGCCAGCGGCCCGAAGGTCGACGCCCCGGCAGCCGCCGGGGAAAAGCCCGCCGAGGCTGCGGCGGAGGAGAAGCCCGCCGAGGCTGCGGCGGAGGAGAAGCCCGCGGAAACCATGGCCGAAAAGCCGGCCGAAAGCGATCTGAAGGTGCCCGAGCGGCCCGGCTTCACCATGCAGATGCCGGCCAGCGGCCCGAAGGTCGACGCCCCGGCAGCCGCCGGGGAAAAGGCGGCCACAATGGAGAAGAAGGACGGCTCGATGGCCGGGGACCGGACGATCCACGTGATCGTCGCCCGCGACAATTTCTGGGATCTGGCCCGCAAGTATTATGGCGATGCCCGCATGTGGCAGAAAATCGCCGAAGCCAACCCGGATTCCGACGCCAATGGCCTGGTGATCGGCCAGGAACTCGTCATCCCGGCCGCCCGATAGCGCGGCCGCTGCGGCTTGCCGCCGCAGCATGAGAAAAAATCCGGCCCGTCCTGATCCACAGGGCGGGCCTTTGCCTATATGAGACGGGCACAGGAAAAGGCCGGCTGTTCGTGCGGACATGCCGGCGGGGACACGGTCAGGAGTATTGCCATGACGCTTGCGACACGCATCAGCCTTGAGGACTCGAAGGCGGTCGGGCCGCTTCCCGCGGATCATCCCCCCGTGAAGATCGGCAAGGTCGGTGTGCTGCTCGTCAATCTCGGCACGCCCGATGGCACGGATTATGCGCCGATGCGGCGCTATCTGAAGGAATTCCTGTCCGACAAGCGCGTGATCGAGTGGCCGCGCGCGCTCTGGTATCCCATTCTCTACGGCATTGTCCTGAACACGCGCCCGAAGAAATCCGGCGCGGCCTACGCGGAAATCTGGAACAAGGAAAAGAACGAGAGCCCGCTGCGCACCTTCACCCGCGCACAGGGCGAGAAACTCGCCGCCGCCCTTGCCGCCCATACCCATGTCCAGGTCGACTGGGCCATGCGCTATGGCAATCCCTCCATCGAGGAGGTGACGAAGCGCATGATCGCCGATGGCTGCGAGCGCATCGTCATGTTCCCGCTCTACCCGCAATATTCCGCCACCACCACGGCAACCGTGAACGACAGGTTCTTCGAGGTTATGCAGGGCCTGCGCTGGCAGCCGGCCATCCGCACCGTGCCGCCCTACCACGACGAGCCGGTCTATATTGAGGCGCTGGCGCGTTCGATCGAGACGCATCTTGCGACGCTCGATTTCGAGCCTGAAAAGGTCATCGCCTCCTATCACGGCATTCCGCAAAGCTATTTCAGGAAGGGCGATCCCTATCACTGCCATTGCCACAAGACCTCGCGCCTGCTCGAAAAGCGCCTGGGCTGGGAAAAGGGCCGCCTGATGACCTGCTTCCAGTCACGCTTCGGACCGGAGGAATGGCTTCAGCCCTATACCGACAAGACCGTGGAGAAACTGGCGAAAGAGGGCGTGAAGTCGATCGCCGTCTTCAATCCCGGCTTCGTCTCGGACTGTTTGGAGACGCTGGAGGAAATCGCCGGCGAGGCAGGCGAGATCTTCCACGAGGCCGGCGGCGAGAATTTCACCCACATTCCCTGCCTCAACGATTCCGAAGAGGGCATGGCCGTCATCGAGGCCCTGGTGCGCCGGGAACTCTCCGGCTGGATCTGAACCGGCCCGGCATGCCCGCTTCCCGAAAAAAGGGGCCGCCCGTCCGCATGGCGCGGGGGCGGCCTTTTTCCTCCCATGTGCCATGCTTTCCATGGTAACCGGAATTGCAAGTCAGGGATGATGTGCTAACGCTTTGCACCGGGGGTCGCCCGTCCCCATATCATGTCTGTGGGGGGCGGCACGCATGGCCGCGCAAACAGGGAAAGGAAGCCTGCAATGCTGTTTTCAGGTCTTGATATCGCCATTCTGGTGCTTGTTGTCGTGGTCATCATGGTCCTGTTCGCCGGGATCAAGACCGTGCCGCAGGGCTTCAACTACACCGTCGAGCGTTTCGGGCGCTACACGAAGACGCTGCAACCCGGCCTCAACATCATCGTTCCCTTCATCGACCGCATCGGCGCGAAGATGAACATGATGGAACAGGTGCTCGACATTCCCACGCAGGAAGTCATCACCCGCGACAATGCCATCGTCGCGGTGGACGGCGTTTCGTTCTACCAGGTGCTGAACGCCCCGCAGGCCGCCTATCAGGTTTCCGGGCTGGAAAACGCGCTCCTGAACCTCACCATGACCAATATCCGCAACGTCATGGGTTCGATGGATCTCGACGAACTGCTCTCCAACCGCGACACCATCAACGACCGCCTGCTGCGCATTGTCGATGACGCCGCCAATCCCTGGGGCATCAAGATCACCCGCGTCGAGATCAAGGACATCAACCCGCCGCAGGACATTGTCGACGCCATGGCCCGCCAGATGAAGGCCGAGCGCGACAAGCGCGCCCAGATCCTCGAAGCCGAGGGCGCCAAGCAGTCGCAGGTGCTGCAGGCGCAGGGCCGCAAGGAAGCCGCCTTCCTCGATGCCGAGGCGCGCGAACGCCAGGCCCAGGCAGAGGCGCGCGCCACCCAGATGGTGTCCGAGGCCATCGCCGCCGGCGACGTCCAGGCCATCAACTACTTCGTCGCCCAGAAATATACCGAGGCCATGGCCACGATCGGTACGGCCAGCAATTCCAAGATCGTGCTGATGCCGATGGAGGCCTCCTCGCTCATCGGTTCCCTGGGCGGCATCGGCGCCATTGCCCGCGAGGTGTTTGGCGAAGGTTCCGGCACGGGTGAAGCGCCGCCGCCTGTGCCGCCGCGCTCGGGCTTCCGCATGCCGCGTACCGGCGGCTGAGCGTGGCAGGAGCCTGATCCATGATCCAGCAGATCGTCAATGAACTGGGCCCCTGGAACTGGATGGTGCTCGGCATCATCCTGCTCGGCGCCGAAATTCTCGTGCCCGGTGTTTTCCTCATCTGGATCGGCCTGGCCGCCATCGTCACCGGCGTCGCCTCGCTGCTGCTCTGGGAAACCGGATTCTGGTCATGGCAGGTCCAGACGCTGGTCTTTCTCGCCCTCTCCCTGCTGTCCGCCTGGATAGGCAAGCGCATCATGGACGCCAGCGGCGACGAGACCGACGAGCCGTTGCTGAACCGCCGCCAGGCGCAACTGGTGGGCCGTGTGGCCACGCTGGAAGAGCCGATCCGCAATGGCCGCGGGCGGGTGCGCATCGGCGATACGCTCTGGCGGGTGACCGGCGCCGACATGGATGCCGGAACGCGCGTGCGCGTCACCGCGGAGGATGCAGGGACATTGCGCGTCGAGCCGGAAAGCTGACGATATCGGGAAACGGCTCAGGCCGCGCCGATGCGCAACAGGTCGTGCAGATGGACGATGCCGACGGGCCGGCCGGCTTCCACGACCATCAGGGCCGTGATGGCCGAGGTATTGATCCGCGACAGCGCCACCGCCGCCAGTTCATCCGGCGCGATCACGCGCGGCGAGCGTGTCATCACCTGGTCCACCGTCATCGACAGGAGATCGGCGTCGATATGCCTGCGGATGTCGCCATCGGTGATGATGCCTGTCAGCGCGCCGTCACAGCCGACAATGCCCACACAGCCGAAGCCCTTGCGGCTCATTTCGAGAATGGCATCGCGCATGCCCGCGCCCTCGCCGATCAGCGGCACGCGTTCATCCTTGTGCATCACATCGCAGATGCGTACGAGGCTGGCGCCAAGCTGCCCACCCGGATGAAAGGTGCGGAAATGATCCGGCGTGAAGCCCCGCGCCTCCAGAAGCGCAATGGCGAGCGCATCGCCCATGGCCAGTTGCAGCATGGTGGATGTGGTTGGCGCCAGTCCGTGCGGGCAGGCCTCCTGCGTCCTGGGCAGGGCGAGAACCACGTCGGCTTCGCGCCCCAGCGCCGAATCCGTGCCGGCCGTCAATGCGATCAGCGGAATGGAAAAGCGGCGCGAATAGGCGACGATCCCCTTGAGTTCGGCGGTCTCGCCCGACCATGAAATCGCGATGATGGCATCGTCGGAGGCGATCATGCCGAGATCGCCGTGATTGGCCTCCGCCGGATGCACGAAATAGGCCGGCGTACCGGTGGAGGCGAAGGTCGCCGCCAGCTTCGAGCCGATATGCCCGCTCTTGCCGACGCCGGTCACGATCACCCGCCCCCGGGCAGCGGCCAGGATGCCGGCGGCATCGGCAAAGGCTTCGCCAAGGCCGTTTTCCATGGCGCCGACAAGCGCATCGAGCCCCGCCCGCTCGGTCGCCAGTGTTCTCAGTGCCGAGGAAACAAGACCCGCCCGGTCGATTCCGGAAGTGATTTTCAACCTGTTCATGCCGTGAGCCTGTACCCATTTCACGCGCCTGTGTCCAACCTTTCCGGTGCGGCAGGCCGGCTGCGGCAAGAAAGCGTTAACCATGCGCCTTTAGGTTTGTGCAAGGAATGCGGGCATCCCGCCTGCGCCGTGAGAAAGCGGACATCGCGTTTGAACCGGTTCTTGACACAATGGCGGATGGCGCCCCTGCCTCTCGCTGCCATGCTGCTGGCCGCCAGCGCGCTGGCCGTGCCAGGCAGCGCGCCGGCCATGGCGCAATCGGTCCAGGGCCTTCGCGGCGAAGTGGACGAGGCCGATACGGCCCGTTCCCTGTTGCAGGGCCAGTCGCTGGCCGACCGCCCCACTGCCCTGACCGGCAAACGGAAGAAGGCTTCGCCCCGTCCGGCCGTCGTGCCCGACCCCAGGCCCTATATCCCGCAAGCCGAAGAGACAGGCGACAGTGCCGATGGAGCGGGCCTGTTCGGCACCGCCCGCCTCTCGCCCGAAGAGCCGCGCCTGCCGCGCATACCGCGCGCCCCGGATGACACCGGATCGTCGGAAGACGCATCTCGCCTCCGGCAGACCGGTGAGGATGCGGCCGGCGCCCAGGCACAGGATCTGCTCGGCGGTTCCTTGCGCACGCGCACCGACCCCGCACGCGATGAGGAACGCAATACCCGGCTGCCGCCGGACAACAGGCGTACCGGCTCCGTGGACGGGATCGAGCCGGCGCGCGAAGCCGACCCCTACGCACCGCTCGGCCTGCGTGTCGGCACGTTCACGGTCACGCCCACGCTGGAAACCGGAATGACCGTGACCGACAACGCGCTCAGTTCCCCGGCGAAGGAGACCGGCATCTTCTCCGATACGACGCTGCGTCTGGATGCCGTCTCCAATTGGTCGCGGCACGAGGCGCGGCTCAACGGTTTCGCTTCCTGGCGTCAGGCGGTGAGCGGTCCGGGCGAAAGCGAGCCGAACCTTGGCCTGGACGGCAGCCTCCGGCTGGATTTCGGTGCCGACCACGCCGTGAAGGCCGCTGCGGGCTACGAACTGCGCCGCGAAGCCGCCGAAAGCCCCGTCTCCATTCCGGCCGGCGCGACCCGCCCGCTCCTGCACCGTCTGGATGCCAGCCTTGGCCTTGAGAAAACGGCCGGCCGACTGCGTTACGCGCTTGCCGGAGAGGTCGGGCGCGATGCTTATGGCGACGCGGACCTCACCGGCGGCGGCACGCTCGACCAGTCTGACCGCAACTTCACCCTGATCAACGGCCGCCTGCGCGTCGGTTATGCCGTCTCACCGGCACTGACGCCATTCATCGAGGCGGAATATGGCCGGCGCATCCATGACAATCGCGTGGATTCATCCGGCTACCAGCGCTCCGCCGACCGCTACGCGGTTCGTGGCGGGCTGTCCGTGGATCTGGGAGAGAAGCTGAACGGCGATATCGCGATCGGCTATGTCCGCGAAACGCTCGACGATTCCCGGCTGGCCGACATCGACGGCCTGTCCGTGCTGGCCAACCTGAACTGGTCGCCCGAACGCGGCACGCGCGTTTCGCTGACCGGTGAGACGACCGTCGAGGGAACCACCACCGCTGGCGCGTCCGGTTCGCTGCTGCAATCGGGAACCATCGCCCTGGAGCGCCAGATCCGCGCAAACCTGACGGGAAATGCGCAGTTCACCGCTTCGATGCGTGACTATGCCGGATCGAGCGGCCGCGACATCACGCTGGCCGGACAACTGGGATTCACCTGGTGGCTGAACCGCAATGCCGGCCTGACCACGCGCCTGCGCCATGAACGGCTGACAAGCACGCTGCCCGGCCGTGACTATGCAACGAATTCCGCCTTTCTCGGTCTGAAGCTCCAGCGCTGAAACCGGCCTCAGCCGGTGATCGCCCGCGCCACCGCCTCGACATGGTCCTTCATGTCGGCACGCGCATGAGCCATGGCGAGATTGGCCTCGATGAACCCTTCCGGATTGCCGCAATCGAAGGTGCGCCCGGTGAACGTGTAGCCATAGAAGGCTTGCAAGTCCTTCAGCTTCAGCATGGCGTCGGTGAGCTGGATTTCATTGCCGGCACCGCGTTCCTGGGTTTCCAGGATATCGAAGATCTCCGGCTGCAGGATGTAGCGGCCATTGATGAAGAGGTTGGAGGGCGCAGTGCCCGGCGCCGGCTTCTCCACCATCTCGGTCAGTTCGTAACCGTTGTGAACGTCCTTGCCGCGTCCCACGATACCATATTTGTAGGCATCTTCCGGCTTGCATTCCTGCAGGGAAATGACATTGCCGCCGGTCTTTTCATACAGCGACGCCATCTCGCTCATGCAATTGGTCTGCGCTTGCAGGATCATGTCCGGCAGCAGCAGCGCGAAGGGCTCGTTGCCGACGAGATCGCGGGCGCACCACACCGCATGGCCAAGCCCGAGCGGTTCCTGCTGGCGGGTGAAGCTTGTCGTGCCGGGCGCCGGCTGCATCGCCTTGAGCTGGTCGAGCGCCTCCGCCTTGCCGCGCGTTTCCAGCGTCGTGTACAGCTCGTACTGGATATCGAAATAGTCCTCGATCACGCCCTTGTTGCGCCCGGTCACGAAGATCAGGTGCTCGATTCCCGCTTTCAGCGCCTCGTCCACCACATACTGGATGACCGGCCTGTCGACCACGGTCAGCATTTCCTTGGGGATGGCCTTGGTGGCCGGCAGAAAGCGCGTGCCGAATCCTGCCACGGGAAAGACGGCCTTGCGAAGCTTCTTCATGGTCCTGAAAATCCTGTTCTTTGGCGGTCGTTCTGGCGCAGTCTTGCCACGGTTCGGGTTTAGCAAATGCTCACAATCGCTGCTTCCTCACAGGTCAACGGAGCGAATCCCATGGCGAACCATGTTATGGTAAACCAAATCCTAACCCGTCTGTGAACAGAATGGCCGGCATCCTAACGAGGGAGACTGTCATGACGTTCCGCTTTGCCGGAAAACTCGCAAGGTACACAGGTGCCGCCATGCTTGTGGCCGCCTGCCTGTCGTCCGCCCCTGCCCAGGCGGATGCCGGTTTCCAGCGCTGGATCGCCGGCTTCAAGTCCGTCGCCATGAAGAATGGCGTCTCGTCGTCCACCTATGACCGCGCCTTTCGCGGCGTCAGCGAACCGGACCCGGAAGTGCTGGAAAAGGCGCGCTACCAGCCGGAGTTCAAGGCGCCGCTCTGGCAGTATTTCGACAATCGCGTCCATGACGAATCCGTCGCCATGGGCCGTCAGATGGCGCGCGAATACGGCTCCTGGCTGGACAGGATCGAGCGGCGTTTCGGCGTTGATCGCCACATCCTTCTGGCGATCTGGAGCATCGAATCCAATTACGGGCGCATCCTGACGAATGACCGGGTGATGCGCAACGTGCCCCGCTCGCTGGCAACGCTGGCCTATGGCGACCGGCGCCGCGCCAAGTTCGCCCGCACCCAGCTCATCGCGGCCTTGAAGATCCTCCAGTCCGGCGACATTGACGAAAGCCATCTGACCGGATCCTGGGCCGGCGCCATGGGGCATACGCAGTTCATTCCCACCAGCTATCAGGCCTATGCCGTCGACATGGACGGCAACGGCCGCCGCGACATCTGGAATTCGGTTCCCGATGCGCTTGCCACCGCCGCCAACCTGCTGGCCCGCAATGGCTGGCAGCCCGGCAAGACCTGGGGCTACGAGGTGCAATTGCCGCCCGGACGAAAGTTCCCGGCAGGCACCATGAGCCTTGCCCAGTGGCAGAAGATCGGCGTGACGCGGACAGGCGGGAAGGCCTTTCCCCGCCCCTCCGACCGCGCGGAACTGAAGGCGCTGGACGGGCGCAACGGTCCGGCTTTCCTGATGCTGAAGAATTTCTTCGTGCTCAAGCGCTACAACAACGCGGATACCTATGCGCTGGCCGTCAGCCTGCTGGCCGACGAGATTGCAGGCTATGGCAAGCCGGACCGCGACTGGGACCGCCCCTTCACGCCGTTGAGCTTTGCCGAGAAACAGGAACTGCAGACGCATCTTGCCCGCAAGGGGCTATATGATGGCCCGATTGACGGCAAGATCGGCAGCGGTTCGCAGGCGGCCATCAAGACCTTCCAGGCCCGTGCGGGCTTGACGCAGAACGGCTATCCCAGCAAGGAAGTGCTGAACGTGTTGCGAAGGCAATAGGAGATGCCATGGGCCGGCTGGGCAACAGGCTTGCAATGAAGGCGCTCGCCGCGCTTGTCTGCCTGTGCCTGGCCGTGGTCGGCACGGCGGAGATGGCGCAGGCAGCGCCTGCGAGCAACCGGGAGAATGGCCTGCCGGGGGTGCGAAGCTTCTTTCGCAAGCTTTTTCGCCCGGAGCCCCGGCGTGCCGTCAAGCCCGCCCCGTCGCGCAAGCGGACCATCCGCCAGCGCGCCGCGCCCCGCCAGGCCGCGCCCGCGCCGCAGGAAACCGAACGGGTCGACAAGCTGGAAAACGCCCGCAAGGTGCTTGTCGTCGGCGATTTTCTTGCCGGCGGACTGGCCGACGGTCTCCAGGCAGCCTTTGCGGACCTGCCCGGCGTGTTCGTTGTCGACCGGTCCAACGGCTCATCGGGCTTTGTACGCGATGACTATTACGACTGGCCCGGCCAGATCGGCACCATTCTCGAAGAGGAAGAGCCGGCAATCGTGGTGGTGATGATCGGCTCGAACGATCGCCAGCAGATCCGCACCGATGCAGGCCGCCTCGCCGTCCGTTCGGAGGAATGGGACAAGGAATACAACGCGCGCATCAAGGCGTTCGCGACGGAATTGAAGAACGCCTCCGTTCCGTATCTCTGGGTCGGCATGCCGTCCTTCAGGCTGTCCTCGATGACCGCCGACATGCTGGCCTTCAACGATTTCTACAAGTCCGCCGCGACAGCCAATGGCGGCGAGTTCGTCGACATCTGGAACGGCTTCGTGGATGAGAACGGCAATTTCATCACCACCGGGCCCGACATCAACGGACAGGTCGTGCGTCTGCGCGGTTCGGACGGCATCAACCTGACGAGGGCAGGACGGCGAAAGGTCGCGTTCTATGCGGAAAAGCCGCTGAAAAAGCTGCTTGGCCGCGCCGCCGACCCGAATATCGGCACGCTGACGCCGGAAATGCTGCCCACGCTCTCGCTCGATCCGGTCCCGCTACAGATGAAGATCGACCGGACGGCCCCGATCTCCCTGGCCGATCCGGACCTGGATGGCGGCGACGAGCTTCTGGGCCGTGTCCCCGAACCTGCCGTGGCCTTGCCCTCCGATCCCTCACCGGTGCAACGCCTGACCGTGGAAGGCGTGGCGCCGCCGCCCGAACCCGGCCGTGCAGACGATTTCCGCCGGCCGGTCAACGCAACCCAACCGGTCCGGTTGGAAGGTGGCGGCGCATTGCGCTGAAGGCAGGCTGGACAGGCGTTCAGGCGCCTTTCGTCAACGCCAGGATTTGCCGGGAGACAAACCAGGACACGGGCATCGCGATCACCGCGCCCGCAATCGCCGCCATGATGATCTTCTGGCTTTCAAACATGTTCATCGTCAGAAGCGCGACGATCAGGACGCCCATGATGGTCGGAGCGGCGAGAATGTAAATGGCACCGAGTATTTTCAGCATGACCCACCTCCATGAAACCGGCTGCCAAACGAGCCGGCTCGATATGGGCGGAGGTTTGCGCCACCGGCCGGCATGCGCCTTGATCCATCTCAATATTCGCATGTAAAAAAACAAAAGCGGCGCCGGTTTGCGCCGCTTCTGCCAGTTCTTTACTGCATGGGCGATCAGCGCGGCAGCAGCGTCTCGCCCATCAGATCCTTGTCGATGGCATGCGCGGCCTGACGGCCCTCGCGGATGGCCCAGACCACCAGCGACTGGCCGCGGCGCACGTCGCCGGCTGCATAGAGCTTGTCCACCGTCGTCCTGTAGGTCAACTCGTCGGCGGCCACGTTGGTCGATCCGCGCCGGTCGGTATTGACCGTCATCCGGCCTGCCATCTCGTCCATCAGGCCGCCGGCAATCGGGCCGGCAAAGCCGATGGCGATGAAGGCCAGATCCGCCTTGATGATGAACTCGGTTCCGGCAATCGGGTTGCGCTTCTCGTCCACCTTGCAGCATTTCACGCCGGAAAGGCGCCCGTCCTCGTCGGCGACGAATTCGAGCGTCGCGACCTGGAATTCACGCTCGGCGCCCTCCGCCTGGCTGGACGATGTGCGCATCTTGGTCGCCCAGTAGGGCCACACCGTCAGCTTGTCTTCCACTGCCGGCGGCTGGGGACGGATGTCGAGCTGGGTGACGCGCACCGCGCCCTGGCGGAAGGAGGTGCCCACGCAGTCGGACGCCGTATCGCCGCCGCCCACCACCACGACATGCTTGCCACCGGCGACAACCGGCTCGGACGGCCAGGCCGTCGACTGGATGTCTTCGCCGCCCATGCGCTTGTTGGCCTGCACGAGGAACGGCATGGCGTCATGCACGCCCTCGAACTCGGCGCCGGGAATACCGGCTGCGCGCGGCGTCTCGGAGCCGCCGCAATACAGCACCGCGTCATAGTCGGACAACAGTTCGTCCACGCTCTTGTCGGTGCCGACATTGACATTGCAGAAGAAGGTCACGCCCTCGCCTTCCATCTGCGCAACGCGCCGGTCGATGAAGTGTTTCTCCATCTTGAAATCGGGAATGCCGAAGCGCAGCAGGCCGCCGGGCTTGCTCTCGCGCTCGTAGACATGGACCTCGTGGCCGGCCCGTCCAAGCTGCTGCGCCGCGGCCATTCCGGCAGGCCCCGAACCGATGATGGCAACGCGTTTGCCGGTCTTGGCGGCGGCGGGCTGCGGCTTAATGTAGCCGCGCTCATAGGCCTTGTCGGCCAGTGCCTGCTCCACCGTCTTGATGGCCACCGGAATGTCTTCCAGGTTCAGCGTGCAGGCTTCCTCGCAGGGTGCGGGGCAGATGCGGCCGGTGAATTCCGGAAAGTTGTTGGTGGAATGCAGGTTGCGGATCGCCGTGTCCCAGTCGCCATTGTAGACGAGGTCGTTCCAGTCGGGGATCTGGTTGTGGATCGGGCAGCCCGTGGGGCCATGACAATAGGGAATGCCGCAGTCCATGCAGCGCGCGGCCTGCTTCTGAACCGCCTCGTCCGACATCGGCAGCGTGAACTCGCGGAAATGGCGAATGCGGTCGGAGGCCGGCTGGTACTTGTGCACCTGACGGTCGATTTCGAGAAAACCCGTTACCTTGCCCATTGCTTAAATCCTCTTCACCGGATCACCACGGCCGTGCCCGATGCCGAAACCATCAGCATGGAGCCGCTCGAACCGGTGGAAATGTTTTCGTAGTCGATGTCGATACCGATCACCGCATTGGCGCCGATACGCTCGGCCTCGTCTTCCAGTTCGCGGATCGCGGTTTCGCGCGCATCGCGCAGCACCCGCTCGTAGGAGCCGGAGCGGCCACCCACGATGTCGCGGATGCCGGCGAAGAAATCGCGGAAGATGTTGGTGCCGAGGATCGCCTCGCCCGTGACGATGCCACGATATTCGACGATCTGGCGCCCTTCGATCGAATTGGTTGTCGTTGTGATCATGCCGGTCACTCCGCAGCCACGCCCATCTTCATGCGTTCCATGTCCTGCAGGGCCCGGCGATATTCGACCGGCATCACCTTGCGGAACTTGGGACGGTAGACCGGCCACTCGTTGAGGATTTCGGCCGCCCGGGTCGAGCCGGTGTGATGGTGATGGGCCGCGATCAGCGCATAGAGACGCTCCTCGTCATGGCTGGTCATGTTTTCCATCACGTCGACGCGGCCCTTGTGCGCCAGATCGCCGCCATGGTGGTGCAGCTTCTCCAGCAGGTCGTCTTCCTCGGGCACCGGCTCCAGTTCGACCATGGCCATGTTGCAGCGCTCGGCGAAGTCTCCCGCCTCGTCCAGCACATAGGCCACGCCGCCGGACATGCCAGCCGCGAAATTGCGGCCTGTCTGGCCCAGCACGACGACCACGCCGCCGGTCATGTATTCGCAGCCATGGTCGCCCACGCCCTCGACAACCGCGACGGCGCCGGAATTGCGCACCGCGAAGCGTTCGCCCGCCACGCCGCGGAAGAAGCATTCGCCCTCGATGGCGCCGTAAAGCACGGTATTGCCGGCGATGATGGATTCCTCCGGCACGATGCGCGCGTTCTCCGGTGGCCGGATGATGATGCGCCCGCCGGACAGGCCCTTGCCGACATAGTCATTGCCGTCACCGACCAGTTCGAACGTCACCCCGCGCGTCAGGAACGCACCGAAGGACTGGCCGGCCGTGCCATGCAGCGTCACGCGGATCGTGTCGTCCTTGAGCCCCTTGTGCCCATAGCGCTTGGCCACGGCACCCGACAGCATCGCACCGGCCGAACGATCCGTGTTCCTGATCTCCGTCTCGATGATCACCGGCTGCTTGCTTTCCAGCGCGGGCGCGGCTTCCGCGATCAGCTTGCGGTCGAGGATGTCGTCGATCGGGTGCTTCTGCCGCTCGGTCCAGCGGATCGCCTCTGCCGGGGCTTCCGGCTTGAAGAAGACGCGGCTGAAATCCAGCCCCTTCGCCTTCCAGTGGTCGATCATGGCCTCCTTGGAGAGCAGGTCCGAATGACCGATGATGTCATCGAGTTTGGTGAAGCCCATTTCGGCCAGCAGCGCCCGGATTTCCTCGGCGATGTAGAAGAAATAGTTGATCACATGCTCCGGCGCGCCCTTGAAGCGCTTGCGCAGCACCGGATCCTGCGTCGCCACGCCCACCGGACAGGTGTTGAGATGGCACTTGCGCATCATCACGCAGCCCGCCGCGATCAGCGGCGCGGTGGAGAAGCCGAACTCGTCGGCGCCCAGCAGCGCGCCGATCACCACGTCACGGCCCGTGCGCAAGCCGCCGTCGACCTGCAGCGCAACGCGCGAGCGAAGGCCGTTCAGCACCAGCGTCTGGTGCGTTTCGGCCAGGCCCATCTCCCACGGCGACCCGGCATGCTTGAGCGAGGTCAGCGGCGAGGCGCCGGTGCCGCCGTCATAGCCGGAAATGGTGATGTGGTCGGCGCGCGCCTTGGCCACGCCCGCGGCCACCGTGCCCACGCCCACTTCCGAGACGAGCTTGACGGAAACGTCGCCCGACGGGTTGACGTTCTTCAGGTCATAGATGAGCTGTGCCAGATCCTCGATGGAATAGATGTCATGGTGCGGCGGCGGCGAGATGAGGCCCACCCCAGGCGTCGAATGGCGCGTCTTGGCAATCGTCGCATCCACCTTGTGGCCGGGAAGCTGTCCGCCCTCGCCGGGCTTGGCGCCCTGGGCCACCTTGATCTGCATCATGTCGGAATTGACGAGATATTCGGTCGTCACGCCGAACCGGCCGGAGGCCACCTGCTTGATGGCCGAGCGCTCGGGATTCGGCGTCCCGTCCGGCAGCGGGGTGAAGCGATCCGGTTCCTCGCCGCCCTCGCCCGTGTTGGACTTGCCGCCGATGCGGTTCATGGCCACGGCCAGCGTCGTGTGCGCCTCGCGGCTGATGGAACCGAAGCTCATCGCGCCGGTGGAGAAGCGCTTGACGATCTCGGCGGCCGGCTCGACCTCGTCGATGGAGACGGGCTTGCGGCCGCTTTCCTCCGCCGTGCGAATGTGGAACAGGCCGCGAATGGCCTTGGCCCGCGCCGTCTGCGAATTCACCTGCGCGGCGAAATCCCTGTAGGTCTCGAACGAACTCTTGCGCACCGCATGTTGCAGCGTGGCGATGTTGTCGGGTGTCCACATATGCGCTTCGCCGCGCATCCGATACATGTACTCGCCGCCCACATCCAGCGCGCTGCGCAGCACCGGATCGTCGGAGAAGGCATCCGTGTGGCGCATCACCGTCTCGCGCGCAACCTCGTCCATGCCCACGCCCTCGATGGTCGTGGCCGTGCCGGTGAAATACTTCTCCACGAAACCGGACGACAGGCCCACGGCATCGAAAATCTGGGCGCCGCAATAGGACTGGTAGGTCGAGATGCCCATCTTGGACATGACCTTGAGGATGCCCTTGCCGATGGACTTGATATAGCGCGTCACCACTTCCTGCGGGTCGACCTCCGGCGGGAATTCCCCGCGCGCATGCATGTCGAGCAGCGTGTCGAAAGCCAGATAGGGGTTGATCGCCTCGGCGCCATAGCCGGCAAGGCAGCAGAAATGATGCACTTCGCGCGGCTCACCCGATTCGACCACGAGGCCGACCGAGGTGCGCAGCCCCTTGCGGATCAGGTGATGATGCACCGCCGCCGTGGAAAGCAGCGCCGGAATGGCGATGCGGTCCGGCCCGATCTGCCGGTCGGAAAGGATGATGATGTTGTAGCCGCCATGGACCGCCGCTTCCGCGCGCTCGCAAAGGCGCTGCACCGCCGCAGCCATGCCGTCCGACCCTTCGATGGCAGCATAGGTCATGTCCAGCGTCTTGGTGTCGAAACGGTCCTCGGTATGTCCGATGGAGCGGATCTTCTCCAGGTCGCCATTGGTCAGGATCGGCTGGCGCACCTCCAGCCGCTTGCGCCGCGATGCGCCCTCGTGGTCGAGGATGTTCGGGCGCGGGCCGATGAAGGAAACCAGGCTCATCACCAGTTCCTCGCGGATCGGATCGATCGGCGGGTTGGTGACCTGCGCGAAGTTCTGCTTGAAATAGGTGTAGAGCAGCTTGGACTTGTCCGACATCGCCGAGATCGGCGTATCGGTCCCCATCGAGCCGATGGCTTCCTGGCCGGTCGTCGCCATCGGCGCCATCAGGATCTTGGTGTCCTCCTGGCTGTAACCGAAGGCCTGCTGGCGATCCAGCAGCGACACGTCCTTGCGCAGGGCGCGCGGCTCCACCGGCTTCAGGTCTTCCAGGATGAGCTGGGTATTGTTCAGCCATTCCCGGTAGGGGTTCATGCCGGCGATCTCGGCCTTGATCTCCTCGTCGGAAACGATGCGGCCCTTTTCCATGTCGATCAGCAGCATGCGGCCTGGCTGCAGGCGCCACTTCCTGACGACCTTTTCTTCCGGCACGGTCAGCACGCCGGCCTCCGACGCCATGATGACGCGGTCATCGTCGGTCACGATATAGCGCGCCGGGCGCAGGCCGTTGCGGTCCAGCGTCGCGCCGATCTGGCGGCCGTCGGTGAACGCCACGGCGGCCGGGCCGTCCCATGGCTCCATCAGCGCGGCATGATACTCGTAGAAGGCCTTGCGCTTGGCATCCATCTGCTTGTTGCCGGCCCAGGCTTCCGGGATCAGCAGCATCATGGCATGCGGCAGCGAATAGCCGCCCTGGTAGAGGAATTCCAGCGCATTGTCGAAGCACGCCGTGTCCGACTGCCCCTCGTAGGAGATCGGCCACAGCTTCTCGATGTCATTGCCGAAAAGCTCCGAATCGACCGAGGCCTGCCGCGCCGCCATCCAGTTGACGTTGCCGCGCACGGTGTTGATCTCGCCGTTATGCGCGACCATGCGATAGGGATGCGACAGCTTCCAGGACGGGAACGTATTGGTGGAAAAGCGCTGGTGCACCAGCGCCAATGCGCTTTCGAAGCGCTCGTCGGTCAGATCCTTGTAATAGGTCGGAACCTGCCAGGCCTCGAACATGCCCTTGTAGACGATGGTGCGCGACGACATCGACACGATGTAGAAGCCGTTGTCGCGGCCTTCCGTCTCCGCATGCACGCGCCCGGAGATGACCTTGCGCACGATGTAGAGCTTGCGCTCGTATTCCTCGTCGTCAAGTCCGGCCGGGCGGCCGAAAAAGGCCTGCCGGTGAAAGGGCTCGGCGGCGGCCACGTCGGGCGCCTTCGAAAGCCGGGCATTGTCCACTGGCACGTCGCGCAAACCGATCAGCTCCAGCCCCTCGGCCTTGCACACATCGGCGATGACGCCCTCGCAATGAACCCGGAGATCCGCTTCCTGCGGCATGAACAGATGCGCCACGCCATAATGGCCGGCCTCGGGCAGGGTCACGCCCTGCGCGGCCATTTCCTCGCGGAAGAAGCGGTCTGGCACCTGCACCAGCATGCCCGCGCCGTCGCCCATCAGCGGGTCCGCGCCCACCGCGCCGCGATGCGTCAGGTTGACCAGCATCTGCAGGCCGTCGCGCACCGTCTGGTGCGACTTCACGCCCTTCATGTGCGCCACGAAGCCCACGCCGCATGCATCATGCTCGTTGCGCGGATCGTAGAGACCGCGCGCCGCCGGCAGGCCGGAACGCGTTTTGGCGGTGGCGGCTTTCGTCTGAGCGGCCGCGTCGAACCCGGTCGTTGCAGAAGGCGTCTTGTCCGTCATCGCCATTTTCCTCCAAGGTGCTCCCGGCGTCTGTCAGGAGCGGTCACTGACACATGGGACGCCCCGTTCTGGGAAACCGTCCCGGCTGGTTGGTCTCGGCATATCTTCCGAAAAGCCGGCGGGGCTGAAAAACAAGGAGCATCCGGCGCCAGCGCCCCGCTGGCAGCCTGCCCCGGTCCGCATCCCGCCATGCCGGCTGGCGCGGACCAAACGCTCTATACAGCGCATTGCCCGCGCAGAAAACCGAACCGGGCAGGAAAACCCGTTCCGGCGCTTCCACGCGGAAATAAGACAGCATTGCTGTCCTATCGAGAGCGTATGCCATAAAGCGCTTTTGGAAACAAGACTGAAACAACAAAAATGGCCGGGCGATGCGCAACATGATTACGCGGGAGACCCTCTGCGCGAAACGATGTTGCGAATCTGCTGGAAATCCCTGTTCCAGACCGGTCAGGCGGGCGCATCGCGCCCCTTGCGGCCCGCACCAATGCGCGCCAATGTCGCGCCCGCATTGAACGAGTGAAAGCGAAGGTCATACCGCCCCATGCATTTCGGATCCGACAACTGGTCAGGCTGCCATCCCGCCATTTCCGCCAATCTCGAGCGTCACGCGGCCGGTTTCGCCCGCGCCTATGGCGCCAGCGACCTCGACAAGGCGATCGAGGCCCGGTTCAACGATCTGTTCGAGCGCGACGTGGCCGTCTATTTCGTCGGCACGGGAACAGCGGCCAATTCCCTGGCGCTGGCCGCGCTGAACCGGCCCGGCGGCGTCGCCTTCTGCCATCGCGAGGCGCACATGATCGAGGACGAATGCGGTGCGCCGGAATATTTCACCGGCGGCGCGCGCCTGCATCCCGTCGACGGGCCGGCCGGTCGCATCGACCCCGGCCTGCTGGCGCGCGAACTCAAGCGCTTCCCGCCCGACTTCGTCCATGCCGGCCAGCCGATGGCCGTGTCGATCACCCAGGCGACAGAAGCCGGAACGCTCTATTCCCTCGACGACATCGCGGCTGTCTCGAAGGTGGCGAAGGCGCACGGCCTGCCGCTGCACATGGATGGCGCCCGCTTCGCCAATGCGCTCGTCGCGCTGGATTGCACACCGGCCGAGATGACATGGAAGGCCGGCGTGGACGCGCTTTCCTTGGGTGGCACCAAGAACGGTTGCTGGTGTGCCGAGGCGCTGGTCTTCTTCGATCCGCAAGCGGCGCGCGACCTGCCGTTCATCCGCAAGCGCGCCGCCCAGCTCTTTTCCAAGACGCGCTTCATCGCCGCCCAGTTCGAGGCCTATCTGGAAAACGGGCTGTGGCTGGAAACCGCGTCCCACGCCAATGCCATGGCGGCCCGGCTGGCCAGCGCCATCGATGCCTCGGGGCAGATGCGGCTTGCCTGGCAGCCGCAGGCCAACGAAGTTTTCGCCATCGTGGACAAGGAGAAGATGGAGCGCCTTCAGGCCGCCGGTGCCGTCTTCTATCCGTGGAACCCGCCACACGGCTTCGAGGATTCCATCGGTGAGGGCGAGACATTGACGCGTCTCGTCACCTCTTTCGCCACCACGGCAGACGAGGTCGAGGCTTTCGGGCGCCTGATCGGCGGCTGACAATGGCGCCTTCGGCCTGACAAAACCGTGAGCTGTGGCTGACGCCCGGCTCACGCCCAAGTGACAGGGGATAACGCCCGCTTTATTTCCAAGTGACCGGCCTTTCGGTGATGGTTTGCGTGTCGGCAGGACGCCGGCCTGAGATCATTGCCAGAGGAGTTATCCATGTCGAAATCCAAGCTCAACGCCGCCTTCTTTGCCGGCGCCGTCGCCACTGCCATTTCCGGCGCGGCCCTTGTGGGCACCACGGGCGCCGCCCACGCCGCCAATGTGAAGTGCTTCGGCGTTTCGCTTGCCGGCCAGAATGATTGCGCCGCCGGCCCCGGCACCACCTGCGCCGGCACCTCCAAGGTCGATTACCAGGGCAATGCCTGGACACTCGTCGAGGAAGGCACCTGCGAGAGCGCGGCGCCGGTGCTGGCCAAGTCCGGCGAAAAGACGATGCTGCCCGATGGCCGAATGGGCTCGCTCGAAGCGCTCGAACGCGACCTGCCGCAGTCCTGATCCCTGACAGGCGCCGATCCGGAAACAGGAGGCCAACCATGACCGCATTCCCGCTCTCCATGGCCCCGCGGCCTTCGTTTCCGGATCACGCCATTGCCGGCCTGGCCGGTGCCTCCTTCAAGCCGCAACACCTGGATGCCATCCTGGAAGACACGCCTGCCGGCCTGTTCTTCGAGGTCCACGCCGAAAACTACATGGGCGCGGGCGGCATGCCCCACGCCGCCCTTGCCGCCATCCGCGAGCGTCATCCGGTCTCGCTGCATGGTGTCTGCATGTCGATCGGCGGCGAGAACCCGCTCGACGAGGACCATCTTGCCCGTTTAGCCGCCCTGGTCGACCGCTATCAGCCGGCGCTCGTGTCCGAACACCTGGCCTGGTCCACCCATGACGGCGTGTTCTTCAACGATCTTCTGCCCCTGCCCTATACCCATGCCACGCTGGCCCGCGTCTGCGCGCATGTCGGCCGCATGCAGGAGGCCATCGGCCGCACGATCCTGCTGGAGAACCCGTCCACCTATGTCCTGTTCGCCGAATCGGACTGGGAGGAGACGGATTTTCTTGCCGAAGTGGTGCGGCGCACCGGATGCGGGCTCCTGCTCGACATCAACAATGTCTTCGTTTCCGCCACCAATCACGGCTTCTCGCCCATGGCCTATCTGGGCCGCTTTCCGCTCGATCATGTCGGCGAAATTCATCTGGCCGGCCACGACACCCAGAGTGATGACGACGGCGACCCGCTGCTGATCGACAGCCACGACCGGCCTGTCTCCGATCCGGTCTGGTCCCTCTACCGCACCATTATCGGCCAGACAGGACCCTTGCCGACGCTGGTGGAATGGGATGCCGATGTTCCCGAATGGCCCGTTCTGAAAGCCGAGGCCGAGGCCGCCCAGGTCATCCTGGACGAGACCGCAATGACATTCCTGATGGGCAAGCGCCATGCCGCCCGCTGACGCCGCCTGGAATCGCGCCGCCTTTGCCGCTGCGCTCGCCGATCCGCTGGCGCCCATGCCCGCCGGTGTCACCAAGCGCGGCGGCGGCAAGGCCGTGCGCCGCTTCGCCGTCTATCGCAACAATGTCGCCCACTCGCTGACCACCGCCATGGCTCACATCTTCCCCGCTGTCGCGGGCCTTGCAGGCATGGACCGCTTCACCCATGTCGCCCGCCTTTACCTGGAGACAAACCCGCCGCGATCCCCCATCCTGGCGGACCTGGGGCGTGACTTCGCCGGCTTTCTCGACGGCTTCGCGCCGGCACGCCAGCAGATGCCTTGGCTTGCTCATGTCGCGCGGCTGGAGCGGGCCTGGCTGGATGCCTGGCATGCCGCCGACGCCGGACCGCTGGATGCCGCCGCCCTGTCATCCGTCCCGCCGGATGCCCTTGCGCAAACGCACTTCACCGCCCATCCCGCTGCCCGTGTGATCGCCGCGCCCTTCGCCATTGCGCACCTGATGGAAGCCGGGCGAGCAGGTTCCACGGCATCTCCCGATGGTGCGCAGGCGGTGCTGGTGACGCGGCCGCGACTTGCCGTCGAGATCAGAACAATCGACGACGCGACCGCGGCCCTTGCGCTCGCCCTCATCGCGGGCGGGACTCTGGAAGAAGCCCACGCCGCCGCACAAGAGGCGCAGCCGGACGGGCCGGAACTGGGGGAAAGCCTTGGCCTGCTGCTTGCCGCCGGCGCATTTTCCGGCCTCGCAGTGGCCCGGCACAATGGAGAGGAAACCTGACATGAACGCGATCATTCAACGCGCCGCCGGGCTGCATGGCGCCATATTCGGGCGGCTGGAAGCAATCGGCGACCGCTGGCTGATGGGCCTTGCCGCCCGTCTGGCCTTTGCCTCCGTGCTGTTCGGCTACTACCGGAACTCTGCCCTCACCAAGGTCGGCGCAGGATTTGCCGGCTTCTTCACCATTGCCGATGGCGCCTACTACCAGATGCTGCCGCCGGTCATCGAGGCCGCAGGCTATGACACGGCCAATGTTGCCGTCTTTCCCTGGAAGATCATCGTTGTCTTCGGCACCTATGCCGAATTCGCCCTGCCCCTGCTGATCGTGCTGGGGCTGGCCACGCGGCTGGCCGCGCTTGGCATGATCGGCTTCATCGCCGTCCAGAGCTATGTCGACATCATGTTTCACAACATCGGCGCGGAAGCCACCGGCGCAATGTTCGACCGGTTTCCCGATGCCGTCATCGCCGACCAGCGCTTGCTCTGGATCGTGCCGCTGGTCTGGCTCGTCTTCAAGGACGCCGGCCTGTTGTCGCTCGATGCCTTGCTTGCCCGCAACACGGCGGCAGCCCGGACTACGATGACGCAGCGCCTCGCCTGAAGGCGGACATGAAAAGGCGGCGCCCGGAAGCGCCGCCCGTGAACCTGAAGGAAAAGCCCGGCCTTACTCTGCCTTGGCCTCGATCTGCTTGGCATCCCTGGCCGAACCGCCGGCAATGGCGATCTTGCGCGGCTTCATCTCTTCGGGAATTTCGCGCTTGAGATCGATATGCAGAAGACCGTTCACCAGTTCCGCGCCGGTGACCTCGACATGGTCGGCAAGCTGGAAACGGCGCTCGAAGGACCGCGCGGCAATGCCGCGATGCAGGTATTCACGGCCCTCGCCCTTCTCCTCTTCGCTCTTTTCGCCCGTAACCGTCAGCGCATTGCGCTTGGCCTCGATGGAGAGGTCGGCCTCGGAGAAACCCGCCACCGCCATGGTGATGCGGTAGGCGTTGTCGCCGGTGCGCTCGATGTTGTAGGGCGGATAGGTCTGGCCATTGTCCGGCTGGGCCAGGCTGTCGAGCATGGTGAAGAGACGGTCGAAACCGACGGTCGAGCGGTAAAGCGGGGAAAAATCAACGTGACGCATGGTATGTCCTCCATGGGAAGCGACGTGGTTTGCGTTTGGTGGCGCACTTGAAACCCGTTATGGCGTTCCGCTGCGCTCCAGCAGCCCCGGTCCCGGCGGCTGCAAACTGCATTTGGGAATCCGCGTCACCGGTTTCAAGGGCCGCCCCGACCGCGCCGCGGCGCGCGTTGTGAACGCCAGATGAACACCCCCTTCCGTCTGCGTTCAGGCAAGCGCAGGCATGGTGCCTGCAACGCTCGGACGGCTTCACGAGGCCCGATGGCGGAGCGGACCCGGGTGTATCGTCCCTTCCTCCCGGGTCCGCTTGTTACCCCTTCATGCCCTTGGCCGGGGCATGACCTGCCACCCATTTGCCCGCGATATTGTCCTTTCATCGATATTTTCTTTGCTTTTACAGCCGCGCCTCACTATTCCGGGCCGCTGACGGAGCAAAAGAACGGTCTCATGCATGGATGTCGCCACCCGACAGGATGAGCCTCTGCTGATCGACATGCCGGACAACCCGCAGCCGGCCGGTGCGGTGGCCGGCCACGTCGAGACGCAGGATGGCATACGTCTGCGCTATGCGCGCTTTGCCGCCACCGGCAAGCCGCTGCGCGGCACGGTCATCATCCTGCATGGCCGCAACGAGTGCATCGAGAAATATTACGAAACGATCGCGGAGCTTTCCGCCGCCGGCTACGAATGCGCCACTTTCGACTGGCGCGGCCAGGGCGGTTCGAGCCGTCTGCTGCGCGACCCTTTCAAGGGCCATGTCGATGATTTCGGCGCCTATCTGACCGATCTCGAACAGGTCTTCGCCGATGTCGTCCTGCCCGATTGCAGGGCGCCGTTTCACATTCTCGCCCATTCGACCGGTGCCCTCATCGCATTGCTGGCCAGCGACAGGATGGTCAACCGCATCCGCCGCATGGTTCTGGCCTCCCCGCTGCTCGAACTCAGCCACCCCCCCCTCGCCCAGCGCCATATCGCCGTCCTGGCACGCCTGCTGACAATGGCCGGCCTCGGCACCATGTACATGGCCGGCGGCAAGCGCCCGCGCGAGATCGCGCCCTTCATGGGCAACAAGCTGACCAGCGACTACGACCGCTACATGCGCAATGGCGCACTCTACCATGCGCACCGGGAACTGGCGCTCGGCGGACCGACGGCAGGCTGGGTCAATGCGGCCGTGCGAGCCATCGAACAGGCAAGCAGTCCGGAATTCATTGCCGGATTGCGTATTCCCGCTTTGCTTGTGGCGGCAGGAGCCGACCAGATCGTGCCGCTTTCAGCGGTGGAGGAATATGGCCGGCGCATGCGCTCGGGTTCATGCATCACCATCGATGGCGCCCGCCACGAAATCATGCAGGAAGCCGATGCCTATCGCGCGCCCTTCATGGCGGCCACGCTGGCCTTTTTCGGCAGCGGACCAACCGGCTGAAAAGGGGCTGGTGCAAGGCTGCGACATGCGCCCGCGCTCAGCCGTTCAGCAACGCCAGCGCCTGCGCGTGCAAATCCGGATTACCCGAGGCGAGGATGTCGCCGCCGGTTTCCGCCGGACCGCCATCCCAGCGCGTGACGATGCCACCGGCCTGCTCGATGATCGGGATGAGGCCGACAATGTCATAGGGCTTCAGCCCGCACTCGCAGGCCATGTCCGCATGCCCCGCCGCCACCATGGCGAAGGCATAGCAATCCGTGCCGTAGCGCGGCAGGCGAACCGCGCGTTCGAGCGCATCGTAGCACGCCCGCTTGGCGCCTTCGTAAAGCGCGGGAGAGGTAGTGAAGAGCGAGGCCTCGGCCAGTGATCCGGTCTTGCGGGTCGAAAGCCTGCGCGCACCGCCCGGCCCTTCGTAATGGGCGCCGGTTTCATCGCCAAAGAACAGTTCGCCGGTAAATGGCTGCGCCATCATGCCGGCCACCGCATCGCCGTTTTCCGTCAGCCCCATCAGCGTGCCCCAGACCGGCAGGCCGGAGATGAAGGCACGCGTGCCGTCGATGGGATCGATGACCCAGACATTGTCCCGGTCAAGTCCCTCCGCCCCGTCCTCTTCTCCCAGGATACCGTCACCCGGAAAGGCCGCGTGGATCAGCGCGCGCAGCGCCCGCTCGATGGCGCGGTCGGCTTCCGTCACCGGGTCGAAACCCGCATCCAGCTTGTTGTCGACGGTGAGCCCGGTGCGAAACCGGGGCAGCCCCTCGCGCGCGGCGGCGGCGGCGGCTTGGCGGAAGAAATCGGCAAATCCGGGCATCGGTTCCGTCCTTGTGGTCATGGTGCAATCCGGCAGCCCGAGGCTTCCGATACTTGCACCAATGGCCAAGTGAAAAGAATGTTAAAGCGGGTTGACTTTTTTGCGGTGCAACATAACCTGTATTCGGACAGTGTTTGACTGTCCATGCCCTCCTTGGGCGTTTCCTCCCTAGACTTCGGCCGCGTCGCCTTGCGTCGCGGTCTTTTTTTCGCCTTTCCGCCACATCACTCCGCGGCCAGCACCACCGGCGCCAGCATGTCCATCGGCAAGGCGGCAAGCGCGGCGGTGAAGCGTTCGAGGTCGGCGCGCAGCGCATCGAAGCCTGCCGCCGGCTCGTAGCTGGCCTCGTTGAGGTAAAGGCCGCGATTGATCTCCACCTGCAGCGCGTGCAGGCCGCGCTGCGGCCGTCCGTAATGCTCTGTGATGAAGCCGCCGGCATAGGGCTTGTTATAGGCCACGCGATAGCCCATGCCCTTGAGCAGGGCGATGGCATGGTCGCTCAGCGCCGGGCTGGCGGACGTGCCGAACCGGTCACCGATGATGAAATCCGCGCCGGCGCCATTGTCGGGTACCCGCACCGAGGCGGGCATCGAATGGCAATCGACGAGAATCCCGAAGCCGAACAGCGCATGGGTGGTCAGAAGCAGCCGGCGGAGCCGTGCATGGTAGGGCTTGTAGTAATGCTCGACGCGCAGCAGCGCTTCCGCCGTGCGCAGCTTGCCGTCATAGATATGCACCCCTTCCGACACGATGCGCGGAATGGTGCCGAGCCCCCCGGCAACGCGCACCGAGCGCATGTTGGCGAAAGGCGGCAGCCTGTCGCTGAACATTTTCGGATCGAGTTCGAAGGCCTCGCGGTTTACGTCGAGATAGGCGCGCGGGAAATTGGCCGAAAGAAGCGGTGCGCCCTGGGCCGCGACATGGTGGAACAGCACGTCGACATGGCAGTCTTCCGACCGGCGGATGGCCTGCGCGTCGAGGCGCACCATGTCGAGAAAGCGCCTGGGATAGTGGCGGCCGCTATGCGGCGAATTGAACACGAACGGCACGCCCTGGCGCGCGGGCATGGTGACATGAAAGGGCGCAATCGTCCGGAAGTCATCCGCCACGCTGCTCGAATTGTCCTTCATGCCGTCTCCGTCCGATGGGATCCGGACAATGGCAGCACACACGCCCCCTGTCCAGCCTTGGAGGCACGCCGCCGGTCCGCAGCGCGGGCGAAAGCGAAGCGGATTTCATTCACTTGATGTTTACCCTCGACACGGCATAGAAGAGCGATGGTTAATATGCGCAAGGGCGGCCTTGCGCCAACGGACACGGAACCATGACGCGCATCCTATTGGCTGAAGACGACAACGACATGCGCCGCTTTCTGGTGAAGGCACTGGAAAAGGCCGGCTATGATGTCTGCGATTTCGACAACGGCGCTTCGGCATTCGAGCGCCTGCGCGAGGAACCGTTCAACCTGCTCCTGACCGACATCGTGATGCCGGAAATGGACGGGATCGAACTGGCCCGGCGCGCCACCGAGATCGACCCCGACCTGAAGGTCATGTTCATCACCGGTTTTGCCGCCGTGGCGCTCAATCCCGATTCCAAGGCGCCGAAGGATGCGCGCATCCTGTCCAAGCCGTTTCACCTGCGCGACCTTGTCGCCGAGGTGTCCAAGATGCTGGAAGCAGCCTGAAACGGCTGCATCCGGCATCCGCACAAGCATGCCCGGCCCGCGCCTTGCGCGGGTTTTTTATTGCCTTGCCGGCGCATCGTTTTTTGCGCTGCAACCCTATTGACGGACACACCCCCTTTGTGGTCTATGCCGCTCCACGGATGGGCGTGTAGCTCAGCGGGAGAGCACTACGTTGACATCGTAGGGGTCACAGGTTCAATCCCTGTCACGCCCACCATCCTTTTCAAAGACTTAGACCCAAGATACGTGGTCCCCAAGGGCCACGGAACTTGGTCGTCACAGACACGGTTTGCCGTGTTCACGCCATGCTGTTGGTCTTGCAGGTCTTCTTTCCCTGGAAGCGGCGATCAGGGGGATCTTCGGGAAATGACGAATTCGCGATTGAGCGAAACGGGAAGGCGTGGATCGCGTTCTTGCGGTTGATATCCGATGGACGTGATCCTGCTCCCACGCTGAAATGCGTGCAGTTGCTGCGGCGGGTGCTGAAAAAGGCTTAGACCGCACGAGCGTCAACCGATGGCCGTGCCACCACTTCGACCACCGGACGGCTTCGCTTGTTGGCGTCCGTTGTGTGCATCATAATTTCTCCTGCTGCACACTTGATTCAATGTGCAGCAAACAATATTTTGATGCACACATTCAAGGTGAGCAGGTGACATGAAGATCGTCTCACACAGCCGCCCTGCCATGGTGGCTTACCAGGACTTGCTTCGCCTGCATTTCGACGAGCAGGCATCCGAGCTGGTCGGCTCTGTCGAGGAACGCCGGCGCAACGGGCGAACCTACCTCTATGAGCGCTTTCGAATCGGCTCCGAGATGAAGAGCCGCTATCTCGGCGAGGACAAACCGGACCTGCGGGATCGCCTGGAGCGCGCACAAGCGCTGAAAAGCGAATCGCAGGCACGCCGCAAGGCCATGACCAGGCTTACCAGGATCCTGCGCGCAGAGGCGTTTATCGCGACTGATCGCGAGACCGGCTCCCTGCTTCTCGCCTTTTCCCGGACCGGCATGTTCCGGCTCGGCGGCACCATCGTGGGAACAACCGCCTACGGGCTTTACCAGGGCGAGCTCGGGGTGCGCATGGACTATGAAGAGCTGGCCCAAACCGGTGACATCGACGTCGCCAGCTTCGAACGGCTCTCGGTCGCCTTGGAGGACAAGGTGGAGGACGCACCCGGAGACATCCTCAAGCAGTTGAAGTTCGATCCGGTTCCGGGTGTGAACGACCGTCAGGTCTGGAGGTGGCGCCAGAGCCACACCGGGGCCATGGTCGAGTTCCTGACGCCGGCCTTCGGCGAAGAAACCGTCAAGCCGCTGCCCGCCCTCGGCGTGAGTGCCCAGGCCCTTAACTACCTTAACTTCCTGCTCAAGGACCCCATTCCCGCCATTGCCCTCTATCGGTCAGGTGTTCTGGTGCAGGTGCCCCGGCCAGAGCGATTTGCAATCCACAAGCTGATCGTGGCCGATCGGCGCCAGGGCGGGCCCGACCAGCTGAAGTCCCGCAAGGACCGCGCCCAGGCCGCCTTCCTTGTGGCAGTTCTCGCCGATGACCGCCCGGACGAGCTTGCCGAAGCCTATGAGGATGCCTTGTCGCGTGGCGTCCGCTGGCGCGCCCGGATCAACGCAAGCCTGAAGCGGATGCCCGAGACAGCGGAGCGGCTCGCGGCGCTGGCTTGATCCAACTGATTATGCTCGCCGTCATCAGGCGGGACGAATCCTGGCAAAGAGATGGGCAACATCCTCGGGTGATCTGAAATAGCGATTGGTGTTCATATAGCCCATGCGGGGCGCCCATTCCCCCGGCATATCCTCTCCCTTAGCCCGCTCGATTCGGGCTGCATCGACACCGGCGTTGATGCCCTTGTCGCCGTAGATCCCGTCCAGAAATACCGAAATGACCAGGCCCGACTTCGCAGGTCCCCTGATGTTGACGCACGAAATGAGTCGGCTGACACGGTAATTTCCTTCGCGGGCATGGTGCAGGAAGGCCTCGAACGTGTCACCATAGCCGGCCTGCTCGGCGATCTGCCTGAATTCGTCCATTGATGGCGCAGGCCGCCGTCTTTGCATGCCGACCATTGCGGGTACGGATACCTGCTGCCAGTCTCCCGGGACGCGCGCTCTGTCGAAGCGAAACAGTGTCTCGACCTGCAAACCATCCCACCGCCAGATGCGAGAGTTGAAGCACCAGCCTGTCCCACGTTCCTCCAGCATGGCTTTCAATTCCGCCAGTCCTGAATCCGTATAGTGACCCGCGAGAATTGCGATTTCGGGTGGTTCGGACGGAAGCCAGTGCTTGCGGATGATCTCAAGCTGGCGGTCTTGGACACCCCGAATGAGACCACCGATCGTCGCGGCAATCTTTGCTTCGAGTGAGCCACTTCGATCATCTCTGAATCTGGTCATGCCACCGTAGACTGCCGGCTTGACCTCGACCGCAATGACAACGCCCTCAAGCAGGCCGATGCTGTCCATCCGGTCACCGGTGGCTTCCACATCGCCAGCGAGTTCAGCGTAGCCCTTGTGCTCACTCAACCAGCCGATTGCTGCCAATTGCAGCGTCTTTTCCTTGTAGACGTGTTCCACTGGCGCACCTCTCACCTTTTCGTTGTCTTGAAGTGGCAAATCGACAGCCAGATGCCATTAGTGTGAATGGGCAAACCATTTAATGCAAGTTGACCACGGCGCGCCCTCATGAGGGGCTTCATCCCGCACCCGGGAAAGGTTGACTCGGTGTCGGCGCCCAGGAACCAGGGCGCTGCGCCCATGCGCCGGATCCCGCGACGTCGGCACGTCGAAGTCCCGGGAAACCCGCGTCTGCCAAGGGGATACGTTGGGGCGCCACCGACGGTTTGGAACCACCTGTCGGTAGCCTGCGCATAACTTCGCTATCGCACTGGAGCCGGGTCTATACAGAAAACCGCGACGAACCCCTTGCTTTGGTTACCTGACGGCTGGCGTTGTATTTCGCCGACGGGACTCGAACAAGTGCAATGCCCGGGATTTCCGGTTGCAGATGGGACGTTTGCATCGCCTCAAAGCTTCCACGCTTGTTTCGGCAACTGCGCAAAGCGTGTTCGCGCATGATACACTCGGCCCGGGTGCCCTGTCGCGAAAGGATAGCCTCCACCACAGCATGATGATCATCATGCGAAGCACGGATCTGGCGGATCGACCGGTCCGTATCGATGGTGTCGAAGACCAGTGCACGAGATGACACCAGCGGGATCCGAGACAAGTGTTCGATCAGGGGCTTGAGGGTGGAACTGCCGGAGGCCGCGATGATCGTGTCATGCAGGTCGGAATTGAGTTCGATCCATTCGGTGCGGCTGGCAAGGGCCGAGAAACCATTGAGCATCAGCGCGTCCATCCGGGCAAGGATATCACGCAGGATGGCAGCATGCGCATCACTCAGGCCACGCTCGGCAGCAAGGCGTGCGCCCATGCCTTCAAGATTGCCGCGAACCTCAATGGCGTCCGCCACCTCGTCGATGGTGAACGCGCGAACGCTGAAGCCGCGATTGGGCTGCCCCTCGACAAGGCCTTCCTGTGCGATCGCTCCGAGGGCAAGCCGGATGACCGTGCGCGACGCGTTCAGGTCCTCCGCCAAGGCAACCTCGCGCAACTTAAGCCCGGGTTCGTAGGTTCCCGAAAGAACCTTCTCGCGCAGGTTCTGTGTGACTTCCTCAAGAAGCGTTCTTGGCATGCGGGCTGGGTCTCCATTCAGTGCGGAAATCGAAGCGGACTGTTTTGCATGCATATTTTGATAGCAGATCGGATCGAGGCTGTGAATGATCGTTTCGCTTCGACTTTTCGGCTTGCCAACTCGAATTTTGCATGCATTATCGAAAAATCATGAGCGCAATTCGCCGGAGTAGCGCTGGGTTCGAGGGGCGCCGTTCCAGGTTGATTGCGTAATTGCGGGCATTTTGCCCGGCAAGGGCCGGATGATGGATTCCGGTTGCAAGTCGGTCGGGAGCTGCGGGGGCGATCCGCAACAGGCGGCCGGAAGTCAGGGGCTTGCAAGGGCCCGACATCAGGGAGGACACGATGATGATTTCGCGAAAGACATTTTTGCGCGGCCTGGCAGGAGCCATGCTGCTGGCATGGCCGCATACAAGTTGGGCCGACATGATGGAGGACCTGGCCAGGGAAGCTGCCAATGGACCGGCGGTGATCTGGTATGAAAGTTCGCCCGAGGAACAGGCCGACAAGATCGTTGACGCCTTCAACGCGACATATCCGGATATCGAGGTGCGCCACGTGCGCCTGACTGGTGGCAACCAGCTCGGTGCCAGGGCCATTCAGGAGGTGGAAGCGCGCGGCCATACCGCCGATCTGCTCACCGGCGGCGCAGCACATACCTGGTCGCTCAATGAGCGGGGCATCCTTCTGAACATGGACTACACCACGCTGGGCATTCCGAAAGACCTCACGCCCACCGACTTCACCGTTGCCACCGCCGCATCGGTCTATGCGGTGATCTGGAACAAGACCCTGGTCGATGACGCCGACGTTCCGAATTCCTGGGACGACATGGCGGACCCGAAGTGGACGGGCAAGATGGGGTCGTGGGTGCGGGCTGCGGCCTTCGCGCAACTGGCAAAGAAAATGGGGGAAGATCGGGCCGAGGAACTGCTGAACAAGTTCGTGGCATTGAAGCCGCTGCTGTTCAAATCGACCTTCCCTTTGGCTCAGCAGGTCGCAGCCGGTGAAGTCGCGCTCGCGCTCGGCTTCTATCACACGGCACAGCCGCCGCTGAAGGCAGGCGCACCACTCGGTGTAAAGGCACTCGACCCGACACCGATGCACACGATCTTCACGTCGATCTCCAAAGATGCACCGAACCAGGCCGGAGCGAAGGTTCTGCTTGCATGGCTGGTCTCGCCGGAAGGCGCAAAGGCTTATGAAGAGGCAACCAATCGCGGTAGCGCGATCTTGCCTGGCACCAAGACACATGAACTGGTGAGCAAGGTCGACACCAGTGAGTGGCCAGCGGAAGAAACAGCTGAATATTCGGCGATTGGCGACCGCTTCAACAAGATCCTGGCCGAGGTCGGCGACGCGCGCTGAGCGTAAGAACCTCAGAGCCCATTCTGCATTTCGGGTGCGCGCCGGTCGCGCGCACCCAGCCTCCTGCCCGGCTCCAGCATCCCTTTCCCGCAAGAGGACTCCCACGACATGAGAATATCGTCCGCAGCTGGAAGATGGATGCCCACGCTGCTCCTGGGCGCGTTGCTTGGCTATCTGGTCGTCGTGCCTCTGGTGATCCTGCTGATCAGCAGCCTGAAAGCCAGCGGGCTGCCCTTCGATCCCGGCTGGACATTCAGCAATTATATCAAGACCTATGCCAATTCCGAATTCTACAAGCTGGCCTGGACGACCTTCCAGTTTGCCGTGGGCTCGATGCTCGGCGCGCTGTCGATCGGCATCATCATGGCCTGGCTTGTCGAGCGAACCGACCTGCCGGCGCGCGGACTGGTGCGCGTAATGATCATTCTGCCGATGGCAACGCCACCCATGCTGCTGGCGATCGGCTGGGTGATGCTGTTGAGCCCGCGCACCGGGTTCTTCAACGACGTGCTGCAGGGCATATTCGGCCTCGGCGAAGCACCCTTCAACATCTACTCGCTGACCGGCATGATCTTCGTGGAGTCTTTGTCACTGGTGCCATCGACCTTCCTGATCCTGTCGCCAGCTTTTCGCAACATGGACCCGAACCTGGAGGAAGCTGCTGCGGTTAGCGGCGCACGGCTGCCGTTCATGTTGCGTAGGGTTCTGATTCCGCTGTTGCTGCCATCAATCCTGGCCGCCGCGGGCTTTCTCCTGATGGTCGGCTTCCTCGTCTTCGACGTGCCAGGCACGATCGGCATGCCGGTCGGCATCTTCGTTCTCTCGAGCCAGGTGGTCTACCTCGCCAACGATGCGCCAAGCGGGATGGCCGAATACGGGCTTATCAGCGCGATGGCGATGTTCTTCCTGGTCACGCTGCTGGCTCTGGCCTGGGCTTATCAGAGGGCAACCCGACGGGCGAGCAGCTATGTCACCGTCACCGGCAAGGGCTATCGTATCCGGCCATTTCGCTTGAAGCGCTGGCGCTGGCCGGCCTTCGGCTTCGTCAGCCTCTATTTCTTCCTCGTCACGGTGGCACCAATCTCGATCCTGATCTGGACATCGATGATGCCCTATCAGTCAAAAGTGTCGGCCAAGATGATCCCGCAGATGACGCTGGCCAACCATTATGCGTTCTTCCACAATCGGCGCGCGCTCGAGGCGGCAGAGAACACGATCATTATTGCCCTGGTGGCAGCGACCCTGGTGGCAATCCTGTCGGTGCTTGTGAGCTGGGTGGTCGTGCGCTCGAAGGCGGTCGGGCGCAAGACCATCGACTTCCTTGCCTTCCTGCCTATCGCCATTCCCGGCACGATGATCGGGGTAGCGCTGCTTTATGTCTATCTCAGCTTCAGCTTCCTGCCGATCTACGGAACGATCTGGATCATCGTGATCGCCTACACGACGAATTACCTGTCCTTCGGCAGCCGGGCCACCAACGGGGTGATGATCCAGCTGCATTCGGAGCTGGAAGAGGCGGCTATGGTCAGCGGCGCGCGCTGGGGTCGGGTGATGCGACGCATCATCATGCCTTTGACTCTGCCTGCAATCCTGGCGGTTTGGATCTGGGTTCTGGCGCATTGTATGCGCGAACTGACCAGCGCGCTGCTGTTGCAAGGCCTGGATAACAAGACGGTGCCGGTGCTGCTCTGGGGCTACTGGACCGGCGGCGAGCCGACCAAGGCCGCGGCGGTCGGCGTGTGGCTGGTCGCTGCAATGATCCTCGTCGTGGGTTTGTGGCAGGTGCTTGTGCGCAAGGGCCGGTTCAGCGGAGTGGGAGAATAGCACGGTGCAGATGCTGGAAATCGAAAAGCTACGCGTTGAATACGGGAGCGGCGACAGCCTCTATGTGGCAGTCAAGGACCAGTCTTTCAGCGTGGCCGCAGGCGAATTCTTCACACTGCTCGGACCCAGCGGGTGCGGAAAGACGACAACGCTGCGTTCTATCGCCGGTCTGGAAACCCCAACATCGGGGCGGATCGCGATCAACAGCAAGGACGTGTTCAATTCGGCAACGCGAACGCTGATGCCGGTGCATGCCCGTGACACCTCGATGGTGTTCCAGTCCTACGCGATCTGGCCACACATGAGCGTGGCGCAAAATGTTGCCTTTCCGCTTGAAGCCGCCGGCCGGCCGCGGGCAGAGATCGGCAAGAAGGTGACAGAATCGCTGGAACTGGTCGGCCTGGGCGGCTTCGCTGAACGACCCGCAACGATGCTTTCAGGCGGACAGCAGCAACGCGTGGCACTCGCCCGGGCTCTGATCAAGAATGCTGCGCTGCTCTTGCTGGACGAACCGTTGAGCAACCTGGACGCCAAGCTGCGCGACCTGATGCGCGCCGAACTGCGCGATCTCCAGGAGCGGCTGGGTCAGACCACGATCTATGTCACTCACGACCAGGAAGAAGCACTGTCGATGTCCGACAGGATCGCCTTCATGGAAGGTGGCGTCATCCTCGAACTGGGAACACCACAACAGCTCTACCTGTGCCCTCATCGCGTAGAGACCGCGCGCTTTCTAGGCAATGCGCTCTTCCTCGAGGCGCGCGATGTGCAGATGAACGGTGAGGAAGCGCTGGCGCAGACGGCGCTGGGGCCGCTGCGCATCCGCGGAGCAGGAGCGCGCAAGGGAAGCATCCTGATGATCCGCCCCGAACATATCGGCATGTTCGAAGAGGGAACCACGATACCGGACGAGAATTGCGTCAACGGCACCATCCGCCGCGCGACATTTTCCGGCAAGTCCGTGGAATATGACGTCGAGGTCGGGGACATGGTGGTTCCCGTCCATCGTCCCTCGGCCCGGATCAGGCCCGAAGGCACGGCGGTGACGCTTCACCTTTCGGCCGAAACCTGTGTTCTGCTGGAGGGAAGCCTGTGAATTTTATCAAGACAATGCCTTACACGCTGCCCCTGAAGACCCGTTATCGTTGGGCCAAAGGCGACCACGACAGCCGGAGCGGCATCCTGATCCAGGTATCGCTTGACGGTGCGGGGGGCTGGGGTGAGGTCGCCTATGGCCCGCATGTGACACGGGACTGGCGGCTGCTCGCCAATGAACTCGCTGACAAGTTCGCAGGCCTGAACCTGGGAAGCGATGATCTTCTGGAACAGGTCGACCGTTTGAACCTCCATAATCGCGAGCGAAACGGCATCGCAAGTGCATGGTTGTCGGCGCGGGCAATGCAGGCCGGACAACCGCTGGCGCACTACCTGGCTGGTCCTGGCGAAACACCGGCAGACGAGGTTCCAATCAACGGGCTGATCAATAAGGACGCGCCCGGAGACGTGATCGCCCAAGGGCAGGCCTATGCCGATCAAGGCATGACCACTTTCAAGATCAAATGCTTTGCCGACGTGGCGCGCGACCTTGAACGGGTCAGGGCGCTGCGCGACGCTTTCCCCGACTTCCGCTTCCGGCTGGATCCGAACGACGCCTGGAAGAGCATAGATGCGGCACTGCGCAATATGGAGGCCTTCGCGACCTTCGGCATCGACTATGTCGAAGATCCGCTGGACACCCATTCCGCGACTTTCGAGGACATGGCTACTCTGCACCGGTCCGGACCAGCCATACCACTTGCCTGGGACAATCCGGTCGAGAGCCGCAGTCACATGGAGAGGTTGCTGGAGCTCGACGCGGTCGACGTGTTCATCTTCAAGATGCCGCGATCCGGCGGACCCGACAGGCAACTCGACATGATCCGATGCGCAGCCGCGGCAGGCAAGCTTGCCGTCATGACCGGCCCGATCGAATCCGCCATCGGGACAATGGGCGGCCATCATCTGGCGGCGCTATTGCCGCGTCCAATTCCTGATTGCGGCTTTTCCCTCAGCCAGCACTTTGCCCGTGACAGCGCGGATTTGAGCCCCATCGTGAACGGTCGGCGCAAGCTGCCTGAGACGCCGGGGCTTGGTTTGACGCCTGACATGGCTGTGTAACGCAGCACCACGAAGGAGATAAAAAGAATGGAAGCGATTTCGCGCTACGGCACACCAGCCACCCGTCTGGTTTCGATGATGAAATCCTTTGAGTATCCCTTTCGCAATGTGCGGGAGGGCGACCGTTTCGCCATTCTTACTGACGACCAGATGGATCCGCTGATCTGGCAAGCCATGATGGGTTCTTTGCATGCGCGCGGTGCCGAGGCCTGCCTGTGCCTCTACCCCAAGCGGGCCTATCACTGTGCCGATCCATCACCGATGGCCATAGGTGCTGCGAAAGAGGCCGACGTCGTGATCGCGCTGACGACCACCGCCCTCAACAGTGGCACGCCAGGCCTGCGCCAGATCCGTTCGGAAGGCGGTGCCAAGGGAAAGACGCCGGTCTGGCTGTGGGAAGAGATCAACCAGGAGATTCTGATCGACGGCGGCGGTTCGTGCAACGCCGACGACGTTGAAGAGATGTGCGAACTCCAACGCCGCATGGGCGAAATCTGCGACGCGGGCAAGACGATCCATGTCACGACTGCGGCAGGCACCGACCTTCGCGCGGATATCACCGGTTACCCGCCCGGCGCACTGACACGGCGCTGGGGAGCGATCCCTTTCGAACGCGATGCGGCCACCGGACGCTTCGGTCTGAGCCCCGGCACCTGGCCGTTCGGCGAATTCCATGTCGAGCCAGCCGGCGGCACGGCCAACGGCCTGGTGGTGTGGGAGCAGACCGGCCAGCACCCGGCGGGGCACTGGCGCGATCCGGTGCGGGTCGAGATCGAAAACGGCCGGGTCACTCACATCTCTGGTGGCCACGAGGCCGACCAGATCCGTGATTATCTCAAGACATATGGCGACGAGAATTCCTGGGTGATGGGTGGCGAGATCTCGATCGGCACCAACCGGAAATGCCCGCCTCACACCGGAAACATGCGCAGCGAGAAAAAGCGCTATGGCGCCATGCACCTGGGTATTGGCCATGGAGCCGACCGGGGCGAGGTGGTGAGCTGCCTGCGCTACGAGGCGATTTGCGACCGGGTCACCATGGTCGTGGACGACACTCACGTCATAGCCGAAAACGGGATTATCAAGGTATGAGTGCGGGTCTGTCCGACCCGGATGTCCGGCGCCTGATCGAAGTCTTCCAGGAGAGCGGTTGCGTCGAGCTGGAACTGGCATTCGGCTCGACGCGGCTGCGGCTGGGCGCCCGAATGCCTGCGCGGGGTGTTATAGAAACCGTTGCGTCACCGGGCGTTGGCATCTTTCGGGCTTCCAAATCCGAAGGCGACAGCATGAATCAGGGTGACGAACTGGGACGGATCAAGTCGGTCCGGGCCGAAACCGTTGTCCACACCGCAATAGCCGGGGTGGTCTCAGCTCTGCCAGTGGCCGATGGCGCCTTCGTCGAGTATGGCGGCCGGCTGGCCGAGCTCCGCGTGGATACGAGGTAGAGCGATGAAGCGTGTCTTTGTCGCAAACCGGGGCGAGATCGCAGTGCGGGTCATCCGCGCTTGCCGGGAAGCCGGGCTCGAGACCGTGATTGGCGTATCCGAGGCGGACCGCGACGCGATCCCCGCAAGAATGGCGACACGGGCGATTTGCATAGGCCCGGCACCGTCGAGCAAAAGCTATCTGGATGTCGATGCCGTCGTGACTGCTGCGCTGGGCACCGGCTGTGACGCGCTGCACCCCGGCTATGGCTTTCTGGCGGAGAACGCCGATCTGGCTGATCTCTGTGTGGAGCAAGGGATTACCTTTGTCGGGCCACGCGGCCAGACCATCCGCGATCTTGGTGACAAGATCAGCGCTCGCCGCATTGCCCTATCGGCAGGTGTTCCGGTGGTGCCGGGGCGGGACCGGTTGGAAACCCATGCCGACCTGCAAGTTGCGGCGGAGGAGCTTGGTCTGCCTCTCCTGCTGAAGGCTTCAGCCGGTGGCGGCGGGCGTGGAATGCAAGTGGTCCGCGACAGGAGCCGGCTCGCAAGCGCCTTTGAAACCGCGAGGGCCGAGGCACGAGCGGCTTTCGGCGACGATACGCTTTACGCGGAGCGTTTCGTCGGCCAGGCGCGGCACATTGAAGTTCAGGTGCTGGGCGACCGGCACGGCAATGTCGTGCACCTCGGCGAGCGCGATTGCACCTTGCAGCGGAGGCACCAGAAGATCGTCGAGGAAGGCCCGGCGACGCATGTGCCGACTGCCGTGATCCACCGCATGCGGCAGGCTGCTGTCGATCTTGCCTCGTCTGTCGGCTACGAAGGTGCCGGAACGGTCGAGTTCATCTACGATCAGGACACCGACGACTTCTTCTTCCTGGAGGTCAACACGCGCATCCAGGTTGAACACCCGGTGACCGAGATGTTGACCGGTGTCGACCTGGTTCAACAGCAGTTGCGCATCGCCGACGGCGCGCCCCTGGACCTGAAGCAGGACGACATCCACCTGACCGGGCATGCCATCGAATGCCGTGTGAACGCCGAAGACGTGGCGCAGGGCTTCCGCCCCTCCCCCGGCGAAATCGTGACCTGGCAACCTCCCAAGGGCGACGGAATCCGCGTCGATACCCACTGCGAACCGGGATACGTGGTGCCACCTTTCTACGACTCCATGCTGGCGAAACTGATCGTTGTCGGAGCCGATCGCGGCGATGCACTGGCACGCATGCGTGCTGCGCTGGACGGGTTCCGGCAGAGCGGCGTGGATACCACGCTGAATTTCCTGCGCGCGCTGATCGACCGCCCCGAGTTCCACACAGGGCAAGTGAGCACGCGCTGGGTGGAAACGGTGCTCGAGGATCCGGCTTTCAGGGCGGAAATGGAAGGGAAACGGGAATGAGCGAACTGACCTATCGGGACGTTGTGCGACTGCTTGAACTGATCGACATTTCGGACAGCGTCGCGCTTGAACTGACGATGGGAGACCTTCGCCTGTCGGTAGAGCGAGAAGGAGGCAGATCCACGCAAGCGCGACCCGGTATCGGCGCGAAGCCCGTTTCCGTGTCGGCAGTAGCACGAGAAACCGGGCCGGCAGCTCCCGTTGCGCGTTCGGATGCTGCATCCGAACACCCCGATGCGATCCCGGTCAGTGCGCCGATGGGCGGGATGTTCTATGCTGCGCCGGCTCCCGGTCAGCCGCCATTCGTGACAGAGGGCCAGGAAGTGAAGGAGGGCGATCAGGTCGGCATTGTCGAAGTGATGAAGCTGTTTACCGCGGTCACCGCGCCCTGCGACGGCAAGGTGGTGGCGATCGCCGTCGCCAACCAGGACACGGTGGCCAAGGACGATATCCTGATGCTGATCGAGGCCAGGCCATGACCCGGAAAATCAAGCTGCTCGATGAAACCCTGCGTAATGCCCAGCAATCGCTCTGGGCGACGCGGATGCGCACTGAAAGCATGCTGCCAATCGCTGATACGATTGGACGGGCGGGATTCGATACCGTCTGCGTCGCAGCCGGCGTGAGCTTTGAGACTGCGGCGATGTTCCTTCATGAGGACCCGTGGGAAAGGATGCGGCTGCTTAAACGGCGGATGCCCGATACGCGGTTTGACGTGCTCGTAAGGGCGCGCAATCTCTGGGGGTGGAAAGCGCAACCCTACGACGTCCAGACGCTCTTCCTGCAAACACTGATGCGAAACGGCGTCGACAGTTTCAAGCTGTTCGACGGGCTGAACGACCTGCGCAACATGGACTATTTTCTCGGCGAGGGCCGGCGGCTGGGATTCGACGTGAAGGTGTTGCTTGGCTGGAACGAAAGCCCGGCCCACACGGATGCGTATCTGGCCGCGAAGTCGCGCGAAATCGCGGAGCGCGAGGTTGATGGACTGATCCTTTCGGATTCTCCGGGCGTGATGACGCCGGAGCGGGCGAAATCGTCGGTCGCAGCGGTGCGCGGCGCGATTGGTGACATGGACCTGCATTTCCATTGCCACACCACCGGCGGCCTGGGACGAGGCGCCTGCCGTGAAGCGATCCGCGCAGGCGCCAACGTGATCTGGACAGCGGCACGGCCGCTGGCCTGGGGATCGGCCCTGCCATGGGCTGGCGACATTGTCGAAATGGCCCGCGAAGAGGGCTTCGAGGTGGATGTCGATGATGCCGCTCTGGCCGAGATCGACGACTGGTTCTACTGGGTGACCTACCAGGAGGGCCGCAAGCCAAGCGAGGAAAAGCCTTTCGATCCCGCCTTCTACCAGAGCTATGTCGGCCACCAGATCCCGGGAGGAATGATTTCCAACCTGGTTCAGCAACTGAAGGACCGAGGCCTGGAAGACCGTTTGCCGGAGGTTCTGGAAGAGGCCGGCCGGGTGCGCCGGGAACTGGGCTATCCGCACATGTCGACGCCATTCTCGCAATTCGTGGGCGTGCAGGCAGTCATGAACGTGATCCAGGGCGAGCGCTACGCCAACCCGCCCGATGCACTGCGCATATACGCGCGCGGCGGGTTCGGCCAGACCATCGCCGAGATGGACCAGGACGTGCGTGACCGGTTGGCCAACGGCCTGCCGGAGATCGACCCGCTGGAAGGGCTGGATGAACCGCTAATTCCAAAGATACGGGCAGAGCACGGACCGTTCGAGTCAGACGAGGATCTGCTGACATTCCTGTTCCTGCACCCCGCCGCCTATCAGGATTACCGCGCCAACCGCAAGCCGATCATCGACCGGCCGCGCCTCCATCCGGTGGTCTATCTCGCCGAAGAACTGATGGCGCGCAAAAACCTGTCGCAGGTTGAGGTGGCGCTCGGCGATTCCCTGAACCTCAAGGTGAGAAACAGCTGAAGCCAGTGTCATAACCCCTCGGCTTTTGTTCTGCGGACAGGCGTTGAGCCGCCTGCGCATTGATAGGATCGCAGGCCTCGGTCTCGGACAGGTGCCCCAAGGCCTACAGATCTTCCAAGGACTGACGGTAAAAAACAACCTGCTCCCCTCGATGCGCTCCGCCATCCAGTCCTCCAGACCGTGGACGGCCGACCGGATCTTCGCTACTTCCCTCGCCGGAAGGAACGGCTTTGAAGCGAGGGCCAGCTTTTGTCTGGCGGCAAGCAGCAGATGCTTGCCATGTGCAGGGGCACTGATGACGCAACTAAGAGATGATCGTGCTCGACGAGGCGACGGAAGGTCTGGCGCCCATCATCCGCAAGCAGATCACTAGCGACCTGAAAGCCGAAGGGCTGTCCTTGCTTGTCATCGAAAACAACATCGCCTCGCTTCTTCCCCTCGCCGACCGACATTTCGTCATCGAGACCGGCAAGATTGTATGGAGCGGTGATTCAAATGCGCTCCGGCGCGACAAGACACAGGCCGACGGCGGTCCACAGGGTGTCGATTGTCCGTTCGGCTCTGGCCCGCAGCAGCGCCTTGAGTTTTGAGAATGCGTTCTCGATTGGGTTGAAGTCCGGCGAATATGGCGGCAGGTATCGCAGCGTTGCCCCAGTTATCTCTATAGCCTCCCGGATGCCGCTGGCTTTGTGCGCTGGCAGATTGTCCATGATGACGACATCGCCGGGCGAGAGCGTTGGCGCCAGAACTTGGCTGACATAGGCGAGGAATGCTGTGCCGTTCATGGCGCCGTCGAGCACCATGGGCACTGTCATGCCGGTCAGACGCAAAGCGCCGGTGAATGTCGTCGTTTTCCAATGGCCGTGAGGGATACCTGCCCGGCAGCGCTCGCCTTTCAGGGAACGGCCGCGAATGCGCGCCATCTTCGTGTTGAGCCCGGTCTCGTCAATAAACACCAACTTTTCCGGATCGAGATCAAGCTGATCATCGAACCATTCCTGGCGCTGCCTCAGCAGACCCGGACGTTCCTGCTCCAATGCATGTCCGGTCTTTTTTTGAATGTCCAACCGCGCGAGCGCAGCCAGGCGCCGATCGTCCGATTTTCACGGCGCACTCATCGGCGAGGCACACCACCATTTCGTCAAGCGTGATGTCCTTGCGTTCCTCGATCATGGCGCCGATGAAGGCTTCGTGTGCGTCCAGACGCGAGGCGCGTCTTGCTGGTTTGCGCGGTTTCGTCTCGCCTTTTGCGGCGCGGTCAATCCAACGGATTGCCGTCGAAGCAGCGACGCCAAATCGTTCCGCACATCTACGGGCCGAGAGCCCGCCCTTCGAAGCTTTCAGAACGCGATCACGCAAATCGTGGCTCAATGAACGGCCCATCCAAATCACCCTCCATGGTTGGAGCGTTTGAATCAGAACCGTAGCGTCATGTCACCCCGTCAGCGATTCAACCGACGACGGACGTGCTTGTCTTATGATTCTTCCGCCTTCTCTGCGAAGGTGGAGCCACTGCCGCCGGCTCAAACGGCAGGCAGTGGCGGTGGTTGGATCGCGAACGGCTTGGTCATGGACAGTGACGTCGATGGACCGTTCTAGAGTGTGATCGGCCACCGTCTTCGCATGAGGCCTGAACGGATACGCAGCGGCTTCTGGCCCTGCATGACAAGCATAGGACACGCGAAGACCATGAAAGATAGCATCGGTATCGACATCTCAAAAGCCCATCTTGACGTTTGCCGTCCGGCGACCGGTCAGACAGCCCGGTTCGAGAACTCGGCGGCGGGATTGACTGCGTTCAAGCGCTGGGTCGGTTCAAGTCAGCCCGATCTGGTGATCTACGAGGCAACGGGGGCTTATCATGGCCTGCTTGAGAAACGCTGCTCTGGCGATCTGCCCTTGGTGAAGGTCAATCCGTTACAGGCCCGCCGCTTTGCCCAGGCCCGCGGAACCCGTGCCAAGACCGATGCGGTTGACGCGCATGTACTGGCTTTGATGGGCGAGGCGCTGGATCTGCAACCGGACAGCCCTGCCAGCGAAGATCACCATGATCTCAAACAGTTGCAGGTCGCGCGCACCGCCATGATCAAAGCGCGCACGCGGCTGAAGAACCGGCTTGCCACCCAGACGCTCTCCCTGCTCAGACGTCAGGCGAAAGTGCAGCTGGCTTTGCTCGACAGGCAGCTCAAAGCCATCGACGCCGAGATCGCCAGCAGGCTGTCGCGGGATCAGGCCCGCTCCCTCGACATCCTGCAATCCATTCCCGGCCATTCCCGGGGTCCGTTGTTGCAGCCACCATCCTCATCGAGTGCCCGGAAATCGGCGCGATGGACCGCAAACAAGCCGCCAGCCTTGCCGGGCTCGCCCCGATGACCCGACAATCGGGCCAATGGCGAGGCAAGGCCTTCATTCAGGGTGGCCGTAAATTCCTGCGTGACGCGCTCTACATGCCCGCACTCGTCGCTACCCGCTTCAATCCAGACATGAAACAGAAATACAATGCGATGCGCAAAGCCGGAAAGCCAGCAAAAGTCGCTTTAACGGCTATCATGCGAAAGCTCATCGAGCTGGCAAACACACTCATAAAACAGGATAGGAAATGGGCGCCAAATCCAGCTTGATCAATACGGATACTCTAGATCATGCCGCCATCGATGACGGTGTGGGACAGGAAGCCCCTTTCAATCGCGCTTCATGAGGAATTCGGCGACCGCCTGATAGGCCGGCAGCGAAGTCGGATCGATGAACCCGTTCTGCGCCCGCGGATAGGAAGCCAATCGGACCAGCACCATGTCCGCTTCGGGATCGACGTAGATAGTCTGGCCGTGAACCCCGCGTGCGGCATAGGCGCCGTGGCTGTTGTGAAAGACCCACCACTGGCTCGTGTAGCTGCCATTCGGGATGGTAGGGAATCCGGCGAAAAGGGACTGGTCGCCGCCCGCGGCAATTGTCCGCGCCACCTCCGCCGGGAAGAGACGCTTGCCGTTGATCTCACCCTCGTTCAGCATCAGCAATCCGAGCCGTCCAAGGTCCCGAAGGCCGGCCGTGACGCCACCGCCTGCAAACGGAACGCCCTTGCCGTCCACCGTCTGGTAGGCATCCTGCTCGGCGCCCATGGGCCGCCACAGCCGCTCGGAGGCAAGGTCGGTCACCGCCTTGCCGGTCACGCGGCTGATGATCCATCCCAGCATGTCGGAATTGATCGTCTTGTAGTGGAACGCGTCGCCGTGTTCGCCCTCCGGCTCGACCTGCTGCAGGTATTCCCAGTAACCGTCCGGGCCTTTGTAATCTTCCGGCTTCGGAAGCGGGCTGGCGGCGCGCGAATAGAGCCAGATATCGGCGTTCGGGTCTGAATAATCCTCCGAGTATTTGACCCCGGTCGTCATGTCCATCACCTGGCGGATGGTCGCGTTCGCAAAGGCGCTGGTGCCGATCTCGGGAATGATGTCACGCACCAGCCGCGTATCGTCCAGCACGCCCTCGCTGACCAGGATCTGCGCCAGCAACCCGGTGATCGACTTCGTCATCGACATGATCGCATGCTTGCCGTCTTCCTCCAGGCAGCCAAAGTAACGCTCGTAGACCACCTCGCCCTTGTGGATGATCAGCATCCCGTCGGTGTAGTTGGCATAGAGCGATTCCTCGAAAGTCATCGGCTTCTCGTCATTGAGCGGCATGAAGGTCAGCGCATCGATCCGGCGCGCCATGTCGCTGAAGGCCGCCGGTGGCAGGTAATCAAGCGGAACCGGCGCACCAAGGCCACGGCTGATTTCTTCGGTTGGCAGGAACTCGCGAAGGTGACAGACCGACCACCGCAGCTTTGGAAAGCTGAAATAGTTGGAATCGGGTTGCGTGATCAGCTTGTCCGCCGGCGGCGGAAACCCTTGCATCCATCCCATGACCAGCGGATCCGACTCCTGCGCGGAAAGCGGCGCGGTTTGCGCGGCGGCAGCCGGTGGCATGGCGAAGGCAAGGCAGAGCGACACGCAGGCGGTGGCAAGCCTAGAAGTTGACGACGACATTCAGGAACCCTCCCGTCCAGGCCGGAACCCGGCCTCCAACCACATTCCGGATGCCCTTCCCCGGAAAGGCGGCGCTGACGCCCGCCGTCAGGAATGTGTTGCGATTGATGATGCGGCTGTATTCAAGAAACAGATCGTCGGACAGGTGCGGATGGGTAACTCCGGCGATGACATTCGCCGTCCCGCCTGTCGTCTGCACCCGCGTTGCCTGGCCGAACTGGATCGGACTGTTGAGCCGCATGGCCCGGATATGGGAATAGCGCAGGGTGACCGTATCCCGGGGCGTCGGCTGCATGCGCAACGCCAGTCCATGCGCCTGGACATTGGAATTGATGAAGACCATCGACGACTTTGAACCGGTCGCCCAGGCGCTGGGTGAACCTTCATAATAGAGCGGGTCGAACCGTTCCAGCGCCGCGGTATTGGGATCGTCGCCGGAGAACGCCTGGTAGGAATAGGTGAGGCTTGGCGACCATGGCAGATCCGGGAACGCGTAGCCGACCTGCACCCGGCCTGCCCATGCATCGAGGTCTATCCGAGTGTTCCACTCGTAGGCAAAATCGGCCGCGAACGTCCAGTTCCTCAGCGGACCGGAAAACGGGCTCGTCCTGGCATAGAAATTCAGTGCATTGGTCCCTTCGCGCGCGCCCGGCAGGACGGTCGGCGCCCCGGTGCCGCCGGATGCAGCCTGTATGTAGGGTGAAAGGGAGTTCAGGACGTTGAGATAGGTGACCCCGAGGAAGCCGCCCTCCTCCGCATCGAAGCGCAGGTCCAGGCCGGCCAGTTCGTTCCTGCCGTCATTGGCGGGCCGCTCGTTCGGGTCGATGTAGAACGCGGTGCCGGTCAGCCCGTCGCTGAAGATCCGCCCGATCGCAGCCATTTCCCAGGCCTTGCGCGGCCCCATTTTCAACGCGCCGCGCTCAAAGCCGCTCGAACCGCCATTGGCGATCAGCATGCCCGTGCCCAGTTTCAGTTCACGCGGGCCAACCGAAACATCGAAACCGGCCTGCCCGTCCCCCCGCATCCGCAGCCCGAGATAGGCCTCCTCCAGCGTCACGCGACCGGTATTGCGGAAGTCATAGGCGTCCGTCCCAAGCGTATGGGATACCACGGCTGAGGCCTTTCCATACAGCGCCAACCCGCCATCCAGCATGCTCTCGAAGCTCAGCCCGGCCTTGAGATAGCTTTCAAGCCAATCCGCGTCGGGATCGAAGCCGGACGCCGGAGCGAACGTGTTCGACAGATCCCAGAACAAGTTTCGTTCCGACACAGCGTTCAGACCGAACTGCAGATGTCCGCGCACGGTGGTCCCGTTTTCATCGTAAAGCAGCATCGGATCCGCTACCTGCGCCTGCGCCACGGCTGCAAGGGCGGTCTGAAAGACCAATGCCAGTGCTCCATGAATGGCCAGACGCTTGCCGCGGATTGCAGATGATCCGAGCCGTCCCCCTGCCCGGAATGGAAGCGCAGCCGGTCTGCGGGTTTTCTTCACTGCCATCCCTCGCCCTTAGACTTCCAACTGTTTGACGATATTATTGAGCTTCTGAAGATGCTCAAGTTGATCGACACCCAAAATGGGCGGACCACATGAAAAAGCAACCAACCAGGCGAGCGGCACTTGATGACGAAAAGCCTGAAGCGTTCGTGAGAAAGCATTTCGGCACGGTTTGGCCAGTTCACCTTGCGGCCTTCATTCGCCTGCTGACGCAGTTGCGCGCACGCTTTGACGGCGATCTCGACCTTTTGCTCGTCCTGGCCGTCATCGGCGACCGGACAAGGCCCGAGAACTGGTCGCCAGAACTGCTCAATTATCAAAAGATGACACACCCGGGAGAGCGCGAGCATCTTCAGCAGCCGATCAACATCCAGTCAGTCGCTGACTATTCCGGCATTGCCCGCGAAACGGTGCGCCGCAAGGTCACCCTGCTTCAGGAGAAGGGCTGGATCATCCGTGATGCGGACGGGCGTCTCTCGGTGTCTCGGACCGCGGCATCCGACCTTGAGGATGCGACTGGCGATTCGATTGCATACCTGGCGGCCCTGCTCAAAGCGTTTGAGGAAGCTGGAATACGAAATAACCCCTATGACGGGATCGCCACATGAAAAACTCGATTGCAATTCCGGTTCGTTGCAGTTGTATTCCGCCAGCCCCTATTACCCTGTCCCGGTCTTCAAGTGGCAAACCGGCATTTAGAAGCCGTCAGTGTGAATGGCACAAACGGCGCTGCGCCCATGCGCCGGATCCCGCCAGGTTGGCACGTCCAAGTCCCGGGAAACCCCGCGTCTGCCATGGGGATGCGCTGGGGCGCCAACGACGTCCGATTGAAACGGTGCTGGAGGATCCGGCCTTCAGGATGGAAAAGAAAGGGAAGCCGGAATGAGCGAACTGACCTATCGGGGACGTTGTGGGCCTGCCGGAACTGATCGACATTTCGGACAGCATCGCCCTTGAACTGACGATGGGCGATCTCCGCCTGTCGGTCGAGCGAAAAGACGCCAGTTCGACGCAAGCACTGCCCGGTGCCGGCACCAGGCCCGTTCCTGCGCCCGCGGTAGCCAGTCAAACCACGCCATCGGCACCCGCAGCACAACCCGACCCCGCGAAGGACCGAGGTCTCGAAGACCGTTTGCCGGAGGTTCTGGAAGAGGCCGGACGGGCGCGCCGGGAACTGGGCTATCCGCACATGTCCACGCCGTTCTCGCAATTCGTGGACGTGCAGCCAGTCATGCACGTGATAAAGGGCGAGCGCTACGCCAACCCGCCTCCAGCAAATGCTTCGCCGTCCCGACGATCATCTCCTGGCGCGTGGCGACAGGATACATGATCGCGCCACGCGACAGGCCGGACCTTTCCTGAAAGGCCGCAAAGGTAGTGTCGGCATAGCCCTTCTGGTCCAGGCAATCGAGCACGGCGGAAAACAGGGTCTCGCGTGTCTCCCGAACCCTGTCCTCCTGGCTGCGCCTTGCCGGGCGCGGTGCGTTTCTTTCCGTCGCCCTCTCCTCGGGAGAATCCACCGGACATGCGGTCGGTTTTCAGATCGATGCGGATTCACTTCATCTGACTGATATTTCGTCATTTTTCATCCGCACCGGCACATTCAAAGAACGCGCTTGTATTATTTCCGACCATACGTATCGTTCACAAAGCCAGAGAGGAGAGCAATGGCCACGGACGAACACACGGCCAACCGCGCGGCCATGGAGCAGGCTGTCGCCGCTCTTCGTGCGCTGGAGGCGCGGGCGGCGGCGAAGTCGGAGCAACGGCGCGACCGGTTCCGTGAGCGTGGCCAACTGACCCCGCGCGAGCGCCTTGCCCGCCTGCTCGATCCGGGCATGCCGTTTCTCAGGCTGCACAGCCTGGCAGGCTATCTGGCCGACACCGGCGACGCGGACGCGTCCATCCCCGGCAGCACCTTCATCGGCGGCATCGGCTTCGTGTCGGGCGTGCGTTGCATGGTCGTCGTCGATGACAGCGGCATCAATGCCGGCGCATTGAGCCCGATGGCGCTGCAGGCCGCACTTTCCATGCAGGACATTGCCCTTCGCCAGAAACTTCCCTTTCTTCATCTGGTGGAAAGCGCCGGCGCGAACCTGATGAATTACAAGGTGGAGGATTGGGCCCATGGCGGCGCGGTGTTCCGGAACCTGGCGCGGCTCTCGGCCGCCGGCCTGCCCACGATCGCCGTCCTGCACGGCCCCTCGACAGCCGGCGGTGCCTACATGCCCGGCATGTCGGACTACGTGATCGCCGTGAAGAAAAACGGCATGGCAGCACTGGCCGGTGCCGCCCTTGTCTATGCCGCCACCGGTGAAAGGGCGCGCGATGCCGACCTCGGCGGCGCGGGGATGCACGCCACCGTTTCCGGTCTCGTCGAATATCTGGCCGAGAATGACGCCCATGCCATCGCCATGGCGCGGAAGTTGATGGCCCGGCTCGACTGGAACCGCGACATGGAGACCCGGCAACGCCGGTTCGCCGCTCCGCTCCTCGAACCCGCTACCCTTGCCGATATCGTGCCCGCGGACCCGCGCGAGCCCTATGACGCCCACGAACTCGTCAGCCGGCTGGTGGACGGATCGCAAGTGGAGGCGTTCAAGCCCGGCTTTGGCCCGGCGACCCTGTGCCTGCAGGCCGCCATTCACGGGCATCCCGCGGGCATCCTTGCCAACAACGGACCGATCGACCCTGACGGCGCTGCCAAGGCGACCCATTTCATCCAGGCCTGCGACCAGGCCGGTATGGCACTCGTTTTCCTGAACAACACCACCGGCTACATGGTCGGCACGGACTATGAGCGGGCCGGCATGATCAAGCACGGCTCCAAGATGATCCAGGCGGTGGCCAATGCCAGCGTGCCGAAGATCACGCTCTATGCCGGTGCCAGCTTCGGGGCTGGCAATTACGGCATGTGCGGCATTGCCTTCGAGCCAGATTTCCTGTTTGCCTGGCCCACGTCCCGCTCGGGCGTCATGGGCGGCGAACAGGCCGCACGGACAATGAGCGTGGTGGCGCGTGCCGGGGCGGCCCGCCGCGGCGTGGAGCCGGACGAGGCGCAGCTCGAACGTCAGGAAGCGGCCATCCGCGCATTGTTCGATCGCCAGTCCTCGCCCTTCTATACGTCCGGGCGCATTCTCGACCATGGCGTGATCGATCCGCGCGACAGCCGCAAGGTCATCGCCTTCTGCCTCGACACCTGCATGGAGGCACGCGCAAGGCGGCTGCGCCCGAACAGTTTCGGGGTGGCGCGGATATGAGCACCTTTCCCCGGACACCGACCCTCGACCTGGAACAGGACGGCGGCTGGCTGACGGTCTGGTTCAACGAACCGGAGCGGCGCAACCCGCTCTCGCCCGCCCGCGCGGCCGATCTGGCGGCGCTGGCACAGGCCTTGCAGCCCCGCCGCGATATCCGGGGCGTGACGCTGCGCGGACGCGGCGCCATGTTCTGCGCCGGCGCCGACCTCGCTGCGCTGAACAGCTTGCGGCAGGCCGGGCGCGACGACATCGAGGCACTCAGCCGCGAGGGCGCACGCATGTATCAGGCCATGGCGGGCCTGCCGCAATTCGTTGTCGCGGTCATCGAGGGCGCGGCCATGGGCGGCGGTCTCGGCCTCGCCTGCACCGCCGACATGGTGATGGCGACGCCCGGCGCCCGGCTTGCGCTTTCGGAAGTGCGTGTCGGGCTTGTCGCCGCGCAGATTGCACCCTTCGTCATTCGCCGCGCCGGCGCGGCGGCGGCACGGCGGCTGATGCTGACCGGCGAGCAGATGCCGGTCGAGACCGCCATGGCCGTCGGCCTTGTCGACCGCATCGTGCCGGAGGACGGCTTCGCGGAGGAAATCGCAAGATTGCGCGCCACCGTGCGCAAGGCCGCGCCCGGTTCCGTGGCCGCGACCAAGCGTCTGCTCGCCGCCCTCGCGGATCTGGACCAGGCCGGGGCCGTGCAGGCCGCGGCGCGCATTTTCGCCGACGCCGCCTGTTCCGGTGACGGTCGCGAGGGGCTGGCCAGTTTCGCGGCGAAACGCCCGCCGGACTGGACGGAAAAGCCATGTTGACCCCTTTCGATTCCCTGCTTGTGGCCAACCGCGGCGAGATCGCCTGCCGGGTGATCCGCACGGCCCGCGCCCTCGGCCTGCGCACCATTTCGGTGTTTTCGGATGCCGACGCCGATGCCCCGCATGTGGCCCTTGCCGACGACGCCGTGCGCATCGGCCCGGCGCCGGCTGGCGACAGCTATCTGAAGGCGCAAGCGATCTTCGATGCCGCGCGGCTGTCCGGCGCCGCGGCCATTCATCCCGGCTACGGTTTCCTGTCGGAGAATGCGGCCTTCGCACGCGCCGTGGCGGCGCAAGGGCTGGTCTTCGTCGGGCCGCCCGCTGATGCCGTCGCCATCATGGGCGACAAGGCAGGCGCCAGGCACGCCATGATCGCCGCCGGCGTGCCGTGCATCCGCGGTTACCAGGGCGCGGAACAGTCGGACGGCCGGCTGGCGGAAGAGGCCGCGGCAATCGGCTTTCCGGTCATGGTCAAGGCATCGGCCGGCGGAGGCGGGCGCGGCATGCGCCTTGTCGATCACGCAGCCGGCTTGCCCGATGCCCTTGCACAGGCACGCGCCGAGGCGCTTTCCGCTTTCGGGTCGGACAGGCTTATCCTTGAAAAGGCGGTTGAGCGGCCGCGTCACGTCGAGATCCAGGTCTTTGCCGATGCCCACGGAAACTGCATTCACCTGGGCGAACGGGACTGCTCGGTCCAGCGCCGTCACCAGAAGGTGGTGGAAGAGGCCCCCTGCCCGGTCATGACGCCCGACCTGCGCGCGCGGATGGGCGCGGCTGCCGTGGCTGCCGCCTCTGCCGTTGGCTATCGCGGCGCCGGCACGGTCGAATTCCTGCTCGACGGCGAGGGGCGGTTCCATTTCCTGGAGATGAACACAAGGCTTCAGGTCGAACATCCCGTCACCGAGATGGTGACCGGGTTCGATCTGGTTGCATGGCAAATCCGTATTGCCATGGGCGAGCCCCTGCCGGTCACGCAGGACGAGGTCCACCTGAACGGACATGCCATCGAGGTGCGCCTTTACGCCGAGGACGCGGCGAGGGACTTTCTGCCGGTTACCGGCAAGGTCGCCCTGTGGTCGCCGGCCGAAGGCCCCGGCATCCGCATCGATGCAGGCATCGCGCCCGGGCAGGAGATAAGCCCCTTCTACGATCCCATGCTGGCCAAGCTCATTGCCTGGGGCGAGACCCGCGACATCGCCCGCAGGCGCCTTTCCGCAGCCCTTCAGCGCACAGCCGTGCTCGGCCTGACCACGAACGCCGCCTTCCTCGATGCCATTCTGCACGCGCCGGCCTTCGCCGCCGGCCAGGCCACGACGGCCTTTGTCGCGCAAACCTGGCCGGACGGCTTTTCCATGCCCGCCCCGGACAGCCGCGAGCTGGCCGCCGGCGCCGCTCTCATTCTTCAGCAGGCGATGCAGGATGCCCTGGCGGCCTCGCCCATGACCGATGACAGCCTTTGCGGCTTCGCCTCCGATGGCGGCCTGCCCGTGCCGCTGGATCTCGCCGAAGGCGGACGCGTTCACGAACTCCATGCACTGGCGTCGGGAGCCACGGGCTGGACGGTGTCCGGCCCGGATTGGCGCCACGAGGTCCGGCTCGATGCGCCGGGCAGCGGCTGGCGCGCCCTGACCGTCGATGGTCGCGGCCTGTCCATTGCGGCAGTACCCGACGGAAGCGGCGGCATGCATTTGCAAATGGGAACGCAGGCCCTGTCGCTCGTCCGCCATCGGCCCTGGGAAACATCCGCCGGAGAAGCCGGATCGGGGCGCATCGTGGCGCCCATGCCGGGCCTGGTCGTGTCGCTCGCCGTCGCCGCCGGAGACCGCGTGGAGGCAGGCCAGATCGTCGCCGTGCTGGAAGCCATGAAGATGCAGCACCAGTTGCGCGCCGCCATTGCCGGCGAAATAGGCGCACTGCCGGTCGGCGCCGGCGATCAGGTGGCGGCGGGCACGCTGATTGCAACGATAACGGAGGATGCCGGATGAGCCTTTCGCAAGCAGCCGATTTCCTGGCCGAGAGCGAGGCGCTCGATACCGCGCTCGATGGTCTGGAACCGGAAGAATACGCCAGGCCCACCCAGTTCAAGGGCTGGACCATCAATGACGTACTTGTTCATCTGCATTTCTGGAACCGCGCCGCGGATCTCTCCGCCACCGATCCCGATGCCTTCGCGTCGCTGGCGGCCAGGGTGACGAATGCACTTCAGTCCGGTGGCGGATTGCGCCCCGTCGAGAATGCGGACATCGCCTTGCGTGGCCTGGCACTCCGGGAGGCATGGATCGGGCATGCGCGTGCCATGGCCGCGCGCTGGGCGCAGATGGACCCGAAAACCCGGCTTGCCTGGGTCGGCCCCTCCATGTCGGCGCGCTCATCCATCACCGCCCGCCAGATGGAAACCTGGGCGCACGGTTTCGAGGTCTTCGACGCGCTCGGCAGGCAACGCATCGAAACCGACCGCATCCGCAACATCGTCGTGCTCGGCATCAACACCTTTGGCTGGTCGCATCAGGTTCATGGCCTGCCCGTGCCGGACACGATGCCCGGTCTCGAACTGACCGCCCCCTCGGGCGATGTCTGGTCGTTTGGCGATGTCTCCGCCGGACGCATAGCGGGACCGGCCGTCGATTTCGCCGCCGTCGTGACGCAGACCCGCGCTCTGGCCGACACCGCCCTCAAGGTCGACGGGCCAGTGGCCGAAACCTGGATGCGCCACGCCCAGTGCTTTGCCGGCCCGCCGGAAACGCCGCCGGCGCCCGGCAGCCGCCACAGGCAGTGAGGGACAAATGGACAAGGCCATCATCACCTGCGCGCTGAACGGCGTGCTTACCGATCCGCGCCATCATCCCGTGCCGGTGACGCCGGAGCAATGCGCCGCCTCCGCGCGGGAAGCCCATGATGCCGGTGCCTCGATCATCCACATCCACTTCCGCCGGCAGGAGCAAGGCAAGGGACACCTGCCGTCATGGGATATCGAAACGGCGCGCACGATCGTCGAGGCCATACGCGCAGCCTGTCCCGGCATCCTGATCAACACCACCACCGGCACCGTGGACGCCGACTATTCCGCGCCGCTGGCCATCGTGCGTGCGCTCGCGCCGGAAATCGCCGCCTGCAATGCCGGTTCGCTGAACTACCTGAAGCTCAAGGCCAATGGCGACTGGGCATGGCCGCCGATCCTGTTCGAGAACATGCCGGCCAAGGTGAAGGACCATATCGACGCGATGGCCGAAACCGGCACCATCCCCGAATTCGAGTGCTTCGATACCGGCATCGTCCGTTCTGTTGCCATGTATGTGGCCAATGGCATGGCGGCCAGGGCGCAATACAATCTCGTGATGGGCGTCGCCTCCGGCATGCCGGTGGATGCCACCCTCCTTGAATGGCTCCAGGCCTACCTTCTTCCGGGAAGCTTCTGGCAGGCCACGCTGATCGGGCGCGCGGAAATCTGGCCGGTCCACCGCCGTGCAGCCGAACTCGGCGGCATGCTGCGCACCGGCGTTGAGGACACGTTCTACCTGCCCGACGGCAGCAAGACCGGCTCCAACGGGCAATTGATCGAAGCGCTCGCCGCCTGTGCCCGCGATGCAGGGCGCGATGTGGCAAGCCCGGCGGAGACCCGGCAGATGCTGGGCCTTGCCTGACAAGAGGGGCAGATCACGCGCAAGGCAAGGATGATCGCCGGGCTGGTTTCCGGCGAAATGCCTTGTTTTCAGGACTGCGCGGCCAGGGCCGTGATTTCGGCGTGGAGTTTCGCCGGTACGAGGATGCCGTCGCGTGCTGCGGTCTCCCGCCGCGCCGCCCGGTTCGCCCCCGGCAGGCGCACACCCTCCTGGGCCGTCATCGCCGCGAGCAGGATTTCCAGCCGCCCGGCAAAATCCCCGCCGCCCGGATCGAAGGCGATCAGCGTCTGCCCGACACCCGGCGGCGTCCCTTCTGCATCGAAGAAGGAGGACGCTTCGAAGGAATGGTTTGCCCCCGTCAGGGTGCCGGCCAGGATTTCCACGATGAGCGCCAGCATGGCGCCCTTGGCGTCGCCCGCGGGCAGCATGGTCCCCTTGAGGGCCGCGTCGGGATCGGTTGTCGCCATGCCCTCGCTGTCGAGCGCCCAGCCTTCCGGAATGGGCTTGCCAAGCTTGGACGCCGCCATCACCTTGCCGCGCGCCACTTTTGACAGGGACAGGTCGATGACCAGCGGCGGCCCCTCCCGGCGCGGCGCGGCGAAGGCAATCGGATTGGTGCCGAAAAGCGCTGTCGCCCCGCCCCATGGCGCCATGGCCGGCGGACTGTTGGCCACCATCAGCGCCAGGAAGCCGCGATCGGCGAGACGTTCGACATGGGCGCCCAGTTGTCCGCAATGATGCGAGCGCCGGATCAGGGCAGCCGCGACGCCGGTGCCGGGCGCAAGATCGGCCAGCGCGTCGATGGCCGCATCGATGGCCGGAAAGGCAAAGCCGTTTCCGGCATCGACACGGAGCAGCGCTGCCGCGCCCGTTTCGACGCGCGGGATTGCGCGACCGTCCACCTTTCCCGATTTCGCCTGGGCGGCATAGGCGGCAACACGGGAAAAGCCGTGGCCGGCCTGTCCGTCCACTTCCGCGGCAACAAGCGCCCTCGCCACACTGGCCGCGTTTGTCACCGCCGTGCCGTTTTGCTGCAGCACCCTCTCGATCAGGGCCTCGGCCTCGGCAACGCCCAGCCGGATTTCCGTGTCGCTCATCCCTGTCTGCTCCTCTGCTGCATCCATCCGTTAACCCGGCAGAAGTCCGCTTTCCAGTGCGGTGAGCGCCATGGTGAGCAGAAGCAGCGTCTCTGCCACCACCACGGCGGAATGCCGCCACCCCAGATCCAGCATGGCCTTCATGTTGGTCTTGACGCCGAGCGCGGCAATGGCGGTGACGAGCAGCCAGGAGGACAGCGACACCGCCCCGCCGGCAAGTCCTTGGGGAATCACATGGAAACTGTTGGCCGCCGCGACGGCCACAAAGCCGATGACGAAGGCCGGCAGGCGGATCTTGCCGCCGGCCCCCTCGCGCGACGAGAGCGCGAGGGCGATGATCAGCAGCACGACCGGCAGCATGGCGACGCGCAACAGCTTGACGATGGTCGCCATGTCGCCGGCTTCGGTCGAGATGGAATAACCCGCGCCGACGACCTGCGCCACGTCGTGCACGGTGGCCCCGATCAGGAAGCCGCTCTGGATGTCGGTAAAGCCGATGAGGGAGAAAAGGACCGGATAGACGATCATGGCAACCGTCGAGAGCGTGGTCACGGCCACCACGGTGAACAGCAGGTTGCGTTCGGTCTTGTCATTGTGGGGAATGACCGAGGCAATGGCCAGCGCCGCGGAAGCGCCGCAGATCGCCACCGATCCGCCTGTCAGCAGGGCGAAACGCCAGCCGCGGCTGAACAGCCGGGCACAGACGAAGCCGCTGGCTATGGTCAGCGCGATCAGGGAGACCACGGTGACAAGACCCGACACCCCGATGGAGGCGATGTCGCCAAAGGTGATCCGGGCGCCCAGCAGAACGATGCCGGCGCGCAACAATGTGCGCGACGCGAACTCGATCCCCGGTTTGCAGCGCCCGTCCTGCGACAGGAAATTGAAGGCCATGCCGATCAGCAGGGCGAACAGCATGACCGGTGCGCCATAGTGTTCCGACAGGAACTTCGCCGCGCCGGCGACGGTCAAGGCGAGTAGAACGCCGGGAAAGAGGTCCGAAACGCGCGCGCGCGCGGCCGACAGGGAAAAACTGGTCATGAATGTTCCACGCGGGTGAGCCGCCCGGCAGGAGGCCGGGCGGACAGTCGTGCCTGCCCGGTCAGGCGCTGCGATAGAGCTTGGTCATGGAGAATTCCCGGTGACCCAGCGCTTCTGCGGCGGTGTTGCGGCCATTGGCCGTGCGGCGGATCATGTCGATCAGTTCGTCGCCCGCCTCGTCGATGGTCATCTCGCGGCGCAGGATGCCCGACACGTCGACATCGACATGCTCGCTCATCGTGCGCACCGTGCGCGGATTGGCCGTGATCTTGATGACCGGCACGATGGGGTTGCCGATCACGTTGCCCTGCCCGGTGGGGAAGGTGTGGATCACGTAGCCGCCAGCAGCCATCAGGGTGACGCATTCGGCGGCCGCGGACGAGGAATCCATGAAATACAGCCCCTTGCCCGATTGCGGCGCTTCGGCTGGTCCCAGGATATCGATATACTTTGACGTGCGGCCGATCTTCTCCAGATTGCCGAGCGCCTTTTCCTCGATGGTGGTCAGGCCGCCCTCGATATTGCCCTTGGTCGGCTGGCTGTCGGACAGATCGTCGGTCTGGTGGGCGAAGATGACCTCGTCCTGATAGGCCTTCCACATCTTGTACCAGCGCTCGCCCACCTCTTCATTGATCGCGCGGGCCTTGCAGATGTGTTCGGCACCGGTGATCTCCGAGGTCTCGCCAAAGCAGCCGTAGATGCCTTCCGGCAGCAGCTTGTCGTACATGTTGCCGACCGTCGGGCAGGAACCCAGGCCCGTGGTGGTGTCGCTCTCGCCGCACTTGGTCGATACCCAGAGCTCGGAAATGGAGCATTCCTCGCGCTGAAGTTCGGAGGCGAAATGGACGAACTCCTTGGCCTTGCGCGAGGCATCCATGATCGTCTTGAGGTCGCCGTTCTGCTCGATGGAGAAGCCGGCCACCGGCTTGCCCGTCGCGGCAATGCCGTCGACGACGCGCTGCGTCCAGCCCGGTTCGATGCCGATCACCACACAGGCCGCCACATTCGGGTTGGCGCCCGTTCCGATGATCGTGCGGAAATGCAATTCCAGATCCTCGCCGAACTGGAGGCGGCCATAGGCATGGGGAATGGCCATCGTGCCCTTGATGTTGTTGGCCACCGCCTCGCAGGCGGCATTGGAAATGTCGTCCAGCGGCAGGATGACCACGTGGTTGCGCACGCCGACCCGGCCGTTCTCGCGGCGATAGCCCTGGATTGTGATATTGGAATATTTCGAAGCCATGATCGCGATCCTTACCAGCGCTTGGTCTTGCAATTGTGGGTGTGGACGTGGCCGCCCTGCTCGATGTCGGCGATGATCTTGCCGATGTCCTCGCCATACTTGATCGCCGTGTCGCCAGCCTTGAGGTCCTTCAGCGCGATCTTGTGGCCGATCGGCACATCGGCCTTGGCGGTCAGGCGGAAGGTCGAATTGTCATGGGTGATGCAGCAGAGCATGTCGGTGCCGGCCTTGAGGCCTTCGACGACGACCACACCGACATTGTCGGCCTGTTCGTGGACGAGAAGATGGGGAATTTCAGCCATCCTGGTTTCCTTTCAGAGTTGGGGTTTGAGAATGATCTTCGGCGCGGTCACCGCGCCGCGGTGCAGCTCCGCGAAGGCCTCCGGACCCGCATCGAGGGGATGCGGCACAGCCCAGTCCAGCGCCCCGAGGCGGCCGTCGAAAATGGCCTGCGCGGTCTCGCGAAAGTCTGCCATCGTGTAGGTGTAGGTGCCGATGAAGGTGATTTCCTGAAGCGTCATCCGGCGGATGTCGAGGCCGCCAGCCGCCTCGCCAAGCCCGATATGGACGATGACGCCGCCCGGCACGGCGCGGCGCGACGCCACCTCGCGGGTGGCCGCGAAACCGGCGGCATCGATGACGAGATCGAAGTGCCGCCCGTCGCCGATCTGGGCCGGGTCGCGCGCATCCAGCCCGACGCGCTCGCACAGGAAGGCACGCCGTGCAGCATTCGGTTCGATCAGGATCATCTCCTTGCCACCCATCGCCCGGAAGGACAGTGCCGCCCCGACACCGATGGCGCCTCCGCCGAGAATGAGCATGCGGACATCCGCAAGCGGAGGATGAAGCGCTCGCCCCGCCAGCTTCACCGCATGCCAGCCGCAGGCGACGGGTTCGGCCAGCGCCGCCTTTTCGAAGGATACATCGTCGGGCACGGTCACCAGGTTCCGCTCCGGCATGGCGACATATTGCGCGAAGGCGCCTTCGCGCGGCGGCATGGAGATGATCTGCCGCGCGGCGCACAGGTTTTCCCGGCCCGACAGGCAGGCCGGGCATGCCATGCAGGTGACCAGCGGATTGATGGTCACGCGGCGGCCATCCTGCGGACCCGAGACGACGGTTCCGGCGGCCTCGTGTCCGAGGATGAGCGGCGCGGGGCGGCGCTCGTCGTGGCCGAGATAGGCATGCATGTCGGAGCCGCAGATACCGACGCTGTCCACCCGCACGAGCAGTTCGCCTTCCGCCGGCTGCGGTTCCGGCACGTCGCGGATGGCAAGTTCGTTGGGGCCGAGATAGACGAGCGCTTTCATTTGGCGGTAAATCCTCCGTCCACCATGAGGGTCTGACCCGTGACATAGGCCCCGGCATCGGAGCACAGGAAAAGCACCGGGCCGTCGATATCCTCCGGCTCGCCATTGCGGCCGACGCAGGTCTGCGCGGCATTGCGCGCCGCGCGCGCCGGATCGGCAAACACGGGCGCCGTCAGCTCGGTCCGGAAAAAGCCGGGGCCGATGGCGTTGGCCGTGATGCCGCAGCCGGACCAGGCCTCGGCCATGGCGCGCGTCATCTGCACGACGGCGCCCTTGCTCGCGCCATAGGCGATGCCGCCGGGAAAGGCGCGGTAGCTTTGCAGCGAGGCGAAATTGACGATGCGGCCCCAGCGCTTCTCCTTCATGGCAGGCGCAAAGGCCTGCGCAAGGAAGAACGGCGCCGTCAGGTTGATGCCAAGCGTCATCTCCCAGCCTTCCGGCGTGACATCGTCGGCGGCCTGGCGCGTGTTGATTCCGGCCGCGTTGACGAGGATATCCGGCGCGCCGAACCGCCTGGCGACCTCACCCGCGATCCGCGCCGCGCTCTCGGCACCCGCAAGATCCCCCGCAACATAGGCCGCGCCGTCGCCGGCCCCGGACAACCAGTCTGCGAGCACGGCTTCGCGCCGCGCCACGCCGACAACCCGTGCGCCGGCCGCCAGCAGCACATCTGCCGCCCGGCGCCCGAGGCCCGAACTGGCCCCGGTAACGCAGGCCACCCGGCCCGTCAGGTCAAACAATCGAGCGGGATGCGCGGCAGCCATGGCTCACTCCCCGGGCGTCAGGTCGAAGGTTTCGTCGGGGAAGTACTTGCGCAACCGGATGTCCGCCGTGCGCGCGTGGGCCTCCATGCCTTCCAGCCGCGAGATGCGCGCCGTGGCCTCGGCCACCGGGCGCGCGCCTTCGCGCGTCGCCCGCTGCCAGGTGACGATCTTCATGTATTTGTGGACCGACAGGCCGCCGGTATAGTTGGCCGCTTTCGATGTCGGCAGCACATGGTTGGGACCCGAGGCCTTGTCCCCGAAGGCCACGGTGGTCTCCTCGCCAAGGAAGAGCGAGCCGTAGCATTGCAGGCGGCCAAGCCACCAGTCGAGGTCCGCGGCCTGAACGGTCAGGTGTTCCGGCGCGTAATCGTCGGCCGTCGCCGCCATTTCCTCGCGGTCGCCGCACACGATGACCTCGGCATAGTCGCGCCAGGCGGCTTGCGCATTCTTGCTGTTGACCTCCGGCAGGTCGGCGATCATCTGCGGCACGATCTCCATCACCTTGCGCGCCAGCGCCTCGTCGTCGGTTACCAGCCAGACCGGCGAATTGTAGCCATGCTCCGCCTGGCCCACGAGATCGGCGGCCACCACCTCCGGATCGGCCGTGCCGTCGGCCAGGATGAGGCTGTCGGTCGGGCCGGCGAACATGTCGATGCCGACGCGGCCGAACAGGATGCGCTTGGCCTCGGCAACGAACTGGTTGCCGGGACCGACAAGGATATCGGCCTTCGGCAGGCCGAACAGGCCGAACGCCATGGCGGCCACGCCCTGCACGCCGCCCATGGCGAGGATCGTGTCGGCGCCGCACAGGTCGGCGGCATAGATGATGGCCGGGGCAATGCCGACATCAGGACGCGGCGGCGAGCAGGCGACGATCGAGCCGCAACCGGCCACCTTGGCCGTGGTGACGGTCATGATGGCGGATGCGATGTGGCTGTAGCGCCCGCCGGGAATGTAGCAGCCGGCGCCACGCACCGGGATGCTCTTCTGACCGGCGATCAGGCCCGGCACGACCTCGATCTCGAACTCCTTCAGCGTTTCCTTCTGCGCCTCGGCGAACCGCCGGACATTGTCATGGGCGAACTGGATGTCGCGCTTGAGCTTTTCGGGCACCTTGGCGATTGCGGCATCGATATCGGCACGCGTAAGCTTCACCGGACCGTCATAGCGGTCGAGCTTGGCGGCATATTCCATGGCTGCCGCGTCACCGCGCGCCTCGATGTCATCGAGCATGGACTGGACGGTTTCGCGCACGTCGCTGGCGCCGCTGGCGGGCGTCAGGTCGGCTTTCTTGAGATATTTGCGGGACATGAGGGCAACTCCTACTTGTAGGCATCCGGCAGCATGGCCGTCGACAGCGTCGGCACATAGGCGATCACGAGAACGACGATCAGCATGAAAAGGACGAAGGGGATGGCCCGCCCGGCGATCTTGAGGATCGATTCGCCGGTAAGGCCGGAAACGACGAAGAGATTGAGGCCGAGCGGCGGCGTGATGAACCCGACCCCCAGCGCGGTGATCATCATCACGCAGAACTGGATTTCGTTCATCCCGATATTGTCGGCGAGCGGCTTCAGGATCGGCGCCAGGATGACGATGTTGGGCGTCGTTTCCATGACGCAGCCGGCGGCAATGAGGATCATGATCATCAGCAGGATCAGCACCGTCGGATCATCGGTCAGCGAGGTGATCGAATAGACGAAGCCCTGCGGCACGCCGAGGATGGCAAGCGCCTGGGCCAGCGGCAGCGAGAAGGCGATGATCGGCAGGATGACGCCGTTGACCTTGGCGGAACTGACCAGCATGGACGGGAAGTCCGACAGCTTCAGTGTTCCCAGGATGAAGCCCAGGAACATGGTCACGATCACGGCGGTGGCACCGGCCTCCGTGGGCGTGAGACGCCCGGAGAAGATGCCGTAGAAAATGATCCCCGGCACGATGAAGGCATACCAGCCGGACTTGAGCGCGCCGCCCAGCTGCCCCAGCCATTCGCCCATCGTCATCGGTTCGCCACCCTCCCAGGCGTAGAGCCTGTTCATGACGATGTTGGTGACGAGAATCGACACGAGGATGGCGATGCCCGGGATCAGCGCCGCCATGAACAGCGTGGAGGCCGAGATGCCCAGCACCAGACCGATGATGATGTAGGCGATGGAGGGCGGAATGAGGATGCCCGTGCACGCGCCGGCGGCAACCAGCGCGCAGGCATAGGGGCGCGGATAGCCCGATTCCACCAGCCGGTCGATGGTCATCCGGCCGACCGCGGCGGCACCGGCGGCATCGGAGCCGGAAATGGCGGAGAACATGCCGCAGACCAGCACCGTGGCGGACCCGAACCCGCCCTTCGTCCAGCAGGTCAGCGCCTCCGCAACGTCGAGGAACTTGCGCGAAAGGCCGGTTCGCACCAGCACGTCGCCGGTCAGGATGAACAGCGGCACGGCGGTCAGGGCAAAGGCGTCGATACCGTCGAACAGGCTTTCGCCGACGAGACTGAGCGGCAGGGCGTTGGAGAAGACCAGCATGGCGATGGCCGCCGCGCCGATCGCCGCCCAGACCGGCACCGCCAGCATGACAAGGCCGACGAAGATGAGAACGGGACCATAGAAATCCCAGCCGAGTTCGACGGCCTGGTTCTGCAACTGGTTCCAGAGCATGATGGACCTCCCCTCAATCGAACAGCTTGTCGCCTTCGTACACGGGGCGTCCGTGACGAAGGTCGCGCAGGTCGCGCGCCAGCGACTGCAGGAGACGGAAAGTCACCAGCGTGAAGCCCAGCGGAACGGCAGCCAGGAACCAGACCATGGAGACGCGCAAGCCATGGCTGACGGAGCCGAAGCGGGCCGAGACCATGACTGTTTCGAACGACCAGTAGAGCGCAACCAGCGCGACGGCGAGCATGACGAGATCGCCGAACATGTAGAGCGCGGCCTTTGTCCGCTGGCCGACATAGTGCATCAGGACGTCGATGCGGATGTGCCCGCGCTCCTTCACCGCAGCCGCCGCGCCGATCCAGGCGAGGTAGATGAAGGAATAGCGCACGATCTCCTCGCCCCAGATGGACGAATAGGCGAAGACCTCCCGGCGGATCACCTCGATGAACATGGTCACGACCAGCATCGTGTAGAAAACCAGGAGCGCCCAACGCTCGGCATTCCGGTTCAGCGCGTCAATGAATCCAGGCACGGCCTGTCCCTCCCTGTCCGGGCCGCGCCTTGCACGGCCCGCAACAACCGGTTGGTGCGTGTTTCAGATGAAGTGCGGGCCGGCAAAGGCCGGCCCGCGCAGCGACGCGCCTTACGCGTCGTGGACGTAATAGCGGCCCATGGTGCCGGCCGCCTCTTCCAGCTTTGCAAAGGTATCCATCGAGCCTGCCAGATCGACCTTGAACTGGTCCCATTCGGAACGCTGGTAGCCGCCGGCGTCCTTCCACTCGGCAAGCTGGTCGTCATTGAGCGAATGGAACTCGACGCCGGCCTTGGCCAGCTCCGACATGGCATAGGCCCGTGCAGCCGGCACCTTGGCAAGGTTCTGCTGGGCGGTGATCTCGCCGGCAAACTCGATGCCTTCCTTCACATCTGCCGGCAGTCCGTTGAACCACTCCAGGTTGATCGAATAGACCTGGCTGTCCGGCACCGCCTGCGAGAAGGTGACGTGGCTGAGGATGTCCTTGAAGCCGAAGACGTAAAGCGCCCCGACGGAAGGATCGAGGGCATCGGCGACGCCCTGCTTGATGGCGGATGGCGTTTCGCCCCAGGCCACCGGCGTCGGGTTGGCGCCGACCATGCGGTAATATTGCTGGAGCATCTGGGATCCGGGCACGCGGAACTTCACGCCCGACAGGTCGGACGGCGTGATGACCGCATTGCCGCCCTTGCGCACGGCGACGACACGCGGATCGATCACCACGTAGAACAGCGCCTTGAAGCCGGCGGCCTCGACCTTCGGATGAACCTCGGTCTTCCAGGCATCGGAATTGACGAGATTGACGAAACGCTGGTTCGCGCCGCACAGGTAGGGCAGGTTGATCAGGTCGACGGCACTGGCGAAGGGCGCGAAGTTCGAAAGCGAATGCTGCGCCCCCTGGATGGTCCCCGCCTGCACCTTCTGCACCAGCGCGCCACCGGCGCCCAGCTGCCCGCCTGGCGCCAGCTTGACATAGACCTTGCCGTTGGTGGCGTTCTGGATGTTCTCCTTGAGGTCGAGCTGCATGATGGGATAGCTGCGCGACGCGCCCAGCACATAGGCCGTGGCGATGGTCATCGTATGCGCTGCGGCAGCCTCCCTCTCCCGCTCTTCCTTCGCTGTCTGCGCGGCAGCCTCTTCCGACCACAACGTACCGGCAGCGCCGGCCACCATGGCCGCGGTAAAGGCCCCCATGCCGCTCAGCTTGAGGAAATTGCGGCGCTCGGCCGATTTCAGCGTGTCTCGCGAATTGTCGCTCATCAGGTTTCTCCTCCCTGTTTGGAAACGTCCCTGCCCGCCTCGCGCGCCCGGCGCTCGAAGCCAAGGATGGCAATCACGAACAGGATGCAGAAGCCGAAGAGCACCAGCATCTCGCCAATATCACCGAGGAATGCGCCGATACGCGCGGCCCCGAGCGTGACGTTGAGGAGGAAGATACCGAACAGGCCGGCGGCGCCAGCCATGGCGTAACGGTCGTACCGGCGCATGATTTCCTCCCAAACCATTCGTGACCGGGCCTTTGTAAGCGCTTACATTTCCGAATGCAAGCGTTTACATTCAGATTTCCGTCGAATAGGATCGTTTTCCTGAATGAGCGGCCCCGGTGAGATGAAAGACAGCCCGAGACCCACCTTGAGCGATGTTGCGCGCGCCGCCGGCGTTTCGACGGCAACGGTCTCACGCTGCCTAAACGAACCGGCCCTTGTGGTTCAGGCCACCCGCGAACGTGTCCTTCGCGCCGTCGAGGAACTCGGCTACACGCCGGATTTCAGTGGTCGGGCGCTTGCCTCGCGGCGGACCAACACGGTTGGCGCGGTGATCCCGACCATGGAGAACGCCATCTTCGCCCGGGGCATCCAGGCTTTCCAGGAGGCGCTGAGCAATTCTGGCGTCACCCTTCTCGTGGCCAGCTCGGGCTATGATCCCGAACAGGAAGCAAGGCAGGTCCAGGCGCTGATAGGCCGCGGCGCCGACGGACTTCTGCTGATCGGCGCGGCCCGCCCGGCATCGACCTACGACCTGCTGAAGCGGCGCGGGATGCCATATGTGCTGGCCTGGAACCTGGGTTCCGGCGACGATCCCTTCGTCGGCTTCGACAATGCCGAGGCCGCCGCGCGGATGACCCGCGAGGTTCTCGCGATGGGCCATCGCGACATCGCGATGATCGCCGGTGTGACCGCCATGAACGATCGTGCCGCCGACCGCCTCCGGGGCGTCCGGAAAGCGCTTGGCGAGGCGGGCCTCGACGCGGATGCAATGCCGGTGGTCGAGGCCCCCTATTCCTTCGAGGACGGCAGCCGCGCCTTCGAGGCGCTCATGCAGCGCCATCCACGGCCTTCCGCCGTCATCTGCGGCAATGACGTGCTCGCCGTCGGCGCGATCAAGCGCGCGAAGTCCATGGGGCTTGCGATTCCGGACGACGTGTCGATCACCGGATTCGACGACATCGACATCGCCAGTTTCGTCACGCCCGCCCTGACAACCGTCCATGTGCCGCACCGGCGCATGGGTTCGGCGGCCGCGCAACTGCTGTTGCAGCTGATCGCCGGCGAGAGGGCGCGGCGGCGCGTGGAAATCGGTGTGGAACTGCGCATGCGCGGCTCCCTGGGCCCCGTCCCGGAGACCGCGGCAGGATAAGGAAAAGACCATGTACAAGAAGATCATCGTCGGACTTTCGCTGGAGCATGGCATCGCCGACCGGGCCTTGCGAACCGCCAGGGCACTCGGTGGCGACGGCGCCGAAATCCTGGCGGTACATGTCGCCGAACCGCTCCAGGGGTCGGTCCGTTTTCACATCAGGGAAGAAGACATGCAGAAAGCCCGCGCGCAGATGGAGGCGGACCTGCAGGAACGGCTCGCCGATCATCCCGATGTCACGCCGGTCGTGATCGACGGCCATGCGGGCCAATCCCTGTCTGAATATGCCGGGACGGTGGGCGCCGACTGCATCGTGGTTGCCTCGCACAAGCCGGGCCTGCGCGATTTCCTGCTCGGCTCGACGGCCGCGCGCATCGTTCGCCACGCCCCCTGCTCGGTGCACGTGCTGCGCTGACACCCCGTTCGGACGGTGCCCCCGTTCGGCGAACGAGGGCGGCGGCCAAGTGGCGCGCCGCGCCGGGCGCTTTTCATTTTCATTTCGCTTGCTAAAATGAAAACGAAAATCCATCCGGACCGTTTTCGCTGCCATGACACAGGCCCTCAATCCGCGCCAGATCGCCATCCTCAACCAGATCCGCCAGGCCGGACGGGTGTTCGTGGACGATCTTTCCGAAGCCTTCGCCACCACCCCGCAGACCATCCGTCGCGACCTCCAGATCCTGGCCGAGAGCGGCGAGGTCATGCGTTTCCATGGCGGCGCCTCGCTGCCCGCGGGCGTGGAATATACCGGCTTCGACATCCGGCGCACCGTGGCGGCGGCACAGAAGGAAGCCATTGGCGCGGCGGTCGCGGCACGAATTCCCGACCGCACGATGGTGATGATCAACAGCGGCACCACGACCGCGGCCGTCGCCGCCGCGATGAAGCATCATGCCGGGATCAAGGTGCTGATCGACAATGTGAATATCGCCAATGACCTGAGGGGTTTTCCGGGCCTTGAAGTCCTTGTGCCGGGCGGTGTCCTGCGCCGCTCCGACGGAACGGTCCTGGGCGAGTCCTCGGTCGATTTCATTCGCCAGTTCCGCGCCGACATCGCGGTGATCGGCGCCGCCGCGATTGATGAGAACGGCGCGATGCTCGATTTCGATCTGGCGGAAGTCCACGTCACGCGGGCCATGATCCAGAGCGCCAAGCATGTCATCCTGGCGGCGGACAGTTCCAAGTTCGGCCGCTCCGCCCCCGTCTGCATCGACCAGCTCGGCAAGGTGCACACCCTTGTCACCGACCGCTTCGCCGCGCCAGCGCTGCGCGCGCTCTGCCAGGCACACGAGGTGGAACTGGTCGAGGCCGGTCCGGACTGACGATTCCTGATCCGCTCCCTTGACAGCGATTTTCGTTTGCGAGAGCATAACGAAAATAACGCGCACTAAAACGCGCAAGCCATGCTCGGGGAGGAACATGGTCAACGCTTTGGTCATCGCATTGAAGGTGCTGGTCGCGTTCAACGACCGGGTCCTGCGCGTCGGCAGGACGGTGGCCTGGATCAGCCTCGCGCTGATGGTCGCGGTCATTCTCGCGCAGATCTTTTTCCGCTACGTCCTCAACAACGCGCTGCCATGGCCGGACGAGGCGGCCCGTTTCCTGATGCTCTGGATGACAGGGCTGGTCGCGCCGCTGGCCTATCGCCATGGCGGCTTCGTGGCCATCGAAATGGTACCTTACGCGCTCAAGGGCGCGGCCTCCCACCTGCTGGTGACCGCAATCCTGCTGGTCTCGCTCTGCGTCATCGTGGTCGCGTTCCGTTTTGGCTGGGACCACACGATGGGTTTCGGTGGCAACTTCGATTCCTCCTCGCTCAAGCTGCCCCTGGACATGATCGGGCTCGAAGCCGTGCGCGTAAAGCTCCGCTACATGTACGGATCGCTTCTTGTCTGCATGGCGCTGATGATCCCGGTGAACCTGGAAATGCTGTTGCGCCACGTGATCGGCATCATGCAGCCGGACAGGGCGCTGCCGGAGCCCGAATCCCTCCACTTCGCGGTCTCGGGGTCCGAATGATGCTGGTCTGGTTCCTTCCCCTTTTCCTTGTCCTGCTGATGATCGGCCTTCCGGTCTTCTTCGCGCTGATGTTCGCGCCGGGCCTGCTGCTCTGGCTCAACGGCCAGGAGCGCGACCTGGCCCTGCTCTACCGCAACCTCTACAACGGCATGGACAGCTTCCCGCTGATGGCCCTGCCGTTCTTCATGCTGGCCGGCGAGGTGATGAACAGGGGCGGCATCACCGGCCGCCTGGTGGATTTCTCGCAGGCGCTGATGGGCCATCTGCGCGGCGGCCTGGCCCATGTGAACATCCTGTCTTCCATCCTTTTCGCCGGACTGTCCGGCTCCGCGGTTGCCGACACCTCGGCGCTCGGCTCGACGCTGATCCCGGCCATGGAGCGCAATGGCTATTCCCGGAAATTCGCGGCTGCCGTCACCGCCGCCAGTTCCGTCATCGGCCCCATCATCCCGCCCTCGGGCATCATGATCATCTATGCCTATGTGATGGGCGAGAGCGTGGCCGCCCTGTTCCTGGCCGGCATCGTTCCCGGCCTGCTGGTCGGCGTGGGACTGATGGTCGTGGTGCGGCTGATGGCCGACCGCTACGATCTGCCCAAGGCCGAACGCATCGTGAAGCGCAACCAGGAGATCTCCACGATGGAGGACTGGGTATCCTTCATCCTGCTGCGCATCAACATCGCCGGCCTCATCCACGGTCTCTTCCTGCTGCTGGCCCCGGTTCACGGCGTCGGGTCCGCGGGCGCGGTGGCCGGCTGGGTCCTGTTCGCCGTCTTCCTGCTTGTCGCCCATGGCATCCTGCTGTGGGCGCGCCGCCGCGCCTCGCGTGATTTCCGCATTGTCTGCAAGAAGGCGGTGGCGCCGTTGCAGGCGCCGGTCATCATTCTCGGCGGCATTCTTGTCGGCGTCTTCACGCCGACGGAGGCTTCCGCGGCCGCCGTGGCCTATGCGCTGGCCGTCTCCTTCTTCGTGCTGCGCTCGATGAAGCTCTCGGACCTGCCCGGCATCCTGACCAAGTCGGCGCTCGGCGCCTCGACGGTTCTGCTGCTGGTGGGCGCCGCCGTCGCCTTCAAGACCGTGGTCAGCCTCAGCCACGCCCCGGAACATCTTGCATCCGCCATTCTCGACATGAGCAAGGATCCGCTGATCCTGCTGTTCCTGATCAACATCCTTCTGTTCATCGTCGGCATGTTCCTGGATGCCGGACCGGCGATCATCATCCTGGGTCCCATCCTGGCGCCCATTTTCGTGGAGATCGGCGTTCACCCGGTGCATTTCGCAATCATCATGTCGGTGAACCTGACCGTCGGGCTGGCCACGCCGCCCATGGGACTGGTGCTGTTCGTCGCCTCTTCGGTCTCCGGGGAAAAGGTGGAGACCATCTCCCGCGCCATCCTGCCATTCCTTGCCGTGGAAGTGCTGGTGATCTTCCTGATCACCTATTTCCCGGCCATTTCCATGACCGTGCCGACGATGGCCGGCTTCATCAAGTAGTTCCAGAGGAAACCGCAAAGGAGGAGACAATGCTCAGGACTGCCATGAAATCGCTGCTGGCCGCAGCCATGCTGGCGGGTGCCCCGCTGGCTGCCGCGGCCGCCGACTACACCATTCGCGCAACCGCCAATTCGAACGAGAATGACGAGGACTATGACGGCCTCGTGGTCTTCAAGAACTATGTGGAATCGGCGTCAAATGGCAAGATCGCGGTCGAATTGTTCATCGGCACGCAGCTCTGCTCCAAGGGTGCCGAATGCCTGCAGGGCGTCGCCGACGGGTCCATCGACGTCTACATTTCCACATCGGGCGGCGCGGCCGGCATCTTCCCCTATGTGCAGGTTCTCGACCTTCCCTACCTCATGGCCGATGACCGGTTTGCCGAGGATGTCCTGTCAGGCGATTTCACGCGCAAGGTGCGCGAGATGGCGCTTTCCGATTCCGGCGGCAAGATCCGCCTGATGACCATCGGCAACACCGGTGGCTGGCGCAATTTCGCCAATACCAAGCGCCGGGTCGCGAAGCCGGAGGATCTGGCCGGCCTGAAGATCCGCACCGTTGTCGCCGACCTGCCGCAGGAACTGGTCAAGGCGCTCGGCGCCTCGCCCACGCCGATCCCGTGGCCGGAACTGTTCACTTCGTTGCAGACCGGTGTGGTCGAAGGTTCCAAGAACGGAATTACCGACATCATGGGCATGAAATTTCCCGATGCCGGCCTGAAATACCTCACCCTCGACGGGCACGCCTACATGGGCGCGCTCTGGTGGATGTCGAACGACAAGTTCATGGCCATGCCGGAAGACCTGCGCCGCGTGGTCGTGGACGGGTTTGCCGAATTGCAGCAGGCGACATTCGCCTCGCCCAAGCGCAAGTCGATCAAGGCCTATGAGGACTTCGTGGCCGCCGGCGGCGATCTCTACGTGCCGACCCCCGAGGAGAAGGCCGCGTTCAAGAAGGCGGCGGAACCGGTCTACGAATGGTTCAAGTCGAACGTGAAGGGCGGCGAAGAGGTGTTCAACGCGCTGAACGAGGCGGTCGCCTCGGCCGAAGCGGAGATCAACGCCGCCCGCGACGCCGACATCCGGTAACCCGGCAGCCGGGCGCGGCCGCTGGCCCCGCCCGGCACGCCAGTTTCACGATGACCGGCAACGCCGATTGCCGCGAGGATTGTCGAACGCCATGGGCAGCAAGCCGAATTCCATCGCCTGGCAGGTCACGTTGCCGTGGAGGGCAGACAGCCCGCAACGGCGCAGGATCGCCACACAGGCCGATGCCGGGCCGGACGCCGGCGTGCCGCTTGGCGGCATTGGCGCGGGCACGATCGGCCGCGCCATTCATGGCGGCTTTTCGCGCTGGACCATCAAGGCAGGACAGCTTTTCACGGCCGAGCTGGCCGAATGCGGTTTCGCTCTCTGGCATGCCGGGCATGGCGCCCGGGCGCTCAGGCAAAGCGCCCCGCCCGGCTGGCTGGCCGATCCGTCCGGGGAACATGCCGCACTCTATCCGAAGGCCTGGCACAGCTACCGCTCGGCCGGACTGCATGCCGTGGTGGAGCAGACAAGCCCCGTCGTGCCGGAACTGGCCGCCGACAGCGATCTCCCCGCCGGCCTGTTCCGGATCCATGTCCAGAACGAAGGCCGCGACGCCGCGCAAGGCGCGATCATGTTCTCCTTCTCCAATCTTTGCAGCGCGTTCCGGGAGTTCAACGGCATCGGGAACCCCGGCGGAGTGGCCGGACAGCGCAACCGCGTCAGCCGGTCCGCCCGCCATCAGGCCATCGTGATGGAACAGGACACCGCCGGCGATCCCGACGAGGGACAGGGGTCCATGGCAATGGCCGTAGGTCTCGCCGACGGCATCGAGGTCTCGGCCTGCGCTGCGTTCGACCCCGCCCGCGAGGGGGCGGCCCTCTGGGATCTGTTTGCCCGGGAGGGCCGTGTCGACCTGCCGGATGTCCCCTGGACGAGCGGTGGCGGTTTCAGCGAGTTTCCGGCGGCCGCGCCATGCGCCGCGCTTTGTGCGCGCTTCGCCCTTCAGCCGGGGGAAAGCCGCACCATCGGTTTCGCGCTCGCCTGGGATTTCCCTGTCATTCGCTTCGGCCAGGGCCGCCGCCACCTGCGCCACCATACCGGACGCTGGGGTGCCGGCGGCACCAATGCCGAAGCAATCGCCTTGCATGCCCTTGAGAAGGCGCAGGTCTGGAGCGATGCCGTCGACCGGTTTCACGACGATGCCCGCGAAAGGCTCCGGCTGCCGCCCGCGGCCGCGGCACTTGCCATCAACGAGCTCTACTTCATCGCCGACGGATTGACGGTCTGGACCGCGCCCGATGCCGAAGGCCGCGAACATTTCGGCCTGATCGAATGCCCGGATTATCCGCTCTATGACACGCTCGACCTGTGGGTCTATGCCGCCGCCGCCGTAGCCGACCTTTATCCCTCCCTTTCCCGGCTGGTCACGCGCGCCTATGCCGCGCAAGTGCCGCTCGATGACCGCCAGCAGCGCTTCCACCTGCGCTCCAACGCGCGTTTCCCGCGGCAGCGGGCCGGCATGTTGCCGCATGACCTCGGAGCACCGAACGCCGATCCCTTCGTGCGCGCCAACGACTATGCCTATCAGGACAGCAGCGCCTGGAAGGATCTGAATGCCATGTTCGTGCTGTGCGCATGGCGCGATGCCCGGCATGACGGCGATCTTGCAATGGCTTTCCATCCGGCGGTTACGCAGGCCATGGAAGCGCTTGCCTCCTTCGACCGCGACGGCGACGGCATGATCGAGAATGACGGCACGCCGGACCAGACCTTCGACAACATCCCCATGACCGGGATCAGCGCCTATTGCGGCGGCCTCTGGCTTGCAGCGCTGGGTGCTGCGGCCCGCCTTGCCACGATGGCCGGCGACGAGGCCTCCGCCACCCGCTGGAAGGAAATGGGCGCGCGCGCGGCAACGGCCTATGAAGCCGCCTTGTGGACCGGAAATCATTTCCGGCTCGACAGCGCCGGCCGTTTCGCCGACGCCATTCTCGCCGAACAGATGTTCGGGCCTGCAACAGCGCGTTTGCTGGACCTTGGCGATGTCATCGATCCGGTGAAGGCGCGCAAGGCGCTGCGCACCGTCTATGATGAGAATTTCCTGCGGGCCGGACAGGGCCGCGGCGTCGTGGCCGTGACGTCCCCGGTCCACGATTCCACCCTTTATGCCCCCAAAGGCGAAGAAGGCTTGCAATGGGACGAGATCCTGATCGGCTTCAACTATTCCTTTGCCGCGGCCTTGCGTGCCTATGGCCTGGAAGATGAATGCCGCACCCTGATGCAGGCCTTGGCATGGGAACTGGGCAGCAAACGCGGCCTCCATTTCCGAACGCCCGCAGCAATCGTCCCGGGAAAGCCCGAAATTCGCGCCCAGATGAACATGCGCCCGCTGGCGGCATGGGCGCTCGCCCGACCGGTTCACCTGAACGGATAAAGCCACTTGCGATAATCGTCGATCAGAACATGCGCCTTCTCGATTTCATCCGCGGTCATCTTCTTGACAACCTCCTCCTGCGAGATCGCAGCATCGGGGTCGCCACCGATGGCGGAAAGAACATACCAGGTATAGGCCCGCACGAGGTCGGGCGCGGGAAGGCCGCGGCCGGTCTCGTAATACCACCCGATGCCGGACTGGGCGCCGGCATGCCCCTTCATCGCAGCGCGCAGATACCACTCGAATGCACGCCGGTCGTCGCGCTCGACACCAAGCCCCATGGCATACATCACGCCGATCAGCTCTTCCGCGTCGGCATTGCCGGAGCGCGCCGCCGGTTGCAGTTCCTCCATCGCCTCGGCAAAGCGGTTCTGCTCCATCAGGTCGCGCGCGCCCTCGATATCGGCCCGCGCCGCCGCCGGGGCCAGCAACATCGCCATGGCCAAAGCCATCACCGTCCTGCCCATGGTATCCCTCCCCTGCTGGCAGCCCTCTCCGTCATCGTGCCGCTGCATGTCGCGGCGGCGGAAAACCTGCCCTTGCCGGCACCGCTCGGCCCGGAGGATTTTCCCCGATTTGACATGCGCAAGGCAAGGCTCGGCCAGCTTCTTTTCTACGACCCGGTCCTGTCGGGCAATCGCAACATTTCCTGCGGCACCTGCCACAGCCCGTCTCTTGGCACCGGTGACGGTCTGTCGCTCGGCATCGGCGAAGGCGGCACCGGCGTCGGGCCGGAACGGTCGCCCGGCACCGGCGAAAACCGCATTCGCAAGCGCATCCCGCGCAATGCCCCCGGCCTGTGGAATCTCGGCGCCCGGTCGGTGACCGTGCTGTTTCACGACGGCCGGGTCAGCCTGTCCGGCCTCTACGGCAACGGGTTCAACACGCCGGCTGAGGAATGGTTGCCGGACGGCCTGGACTCCGTGCTTGCCGCCCAGGCGCTGTTTCCCCTTGCCTCGCAGTTCGAGATGGCCGGCGATCCGAAGGAGAACGAGGTTGCCGGCGCGGCCTATGACCGGATCGACAATGTCTGGCCGATCCTCGCCAAGCGTGTCCGGATCATTCCCGAATACGGCCAGCTTTTCGTCGACGCCTTCGATGACGTCGCGACCCCGTCCGACGTGACGATCGTTCACATCGCCAATGCGCTCGCAGCCTTCCAGGGCTTCGAGTGGATGTCCTACGACAGCCCCTTCGATCGATGGCTGGCCGGCGACGAAGAGGCACTCGACGCCCGGCAACTGGCCGGGCTCCGCCTGTTCTACGGAAAGGCCGGCTGCGCCGCATGCCATGCGGGCAAGCTCTTCACGGACCAGGATTTCCATGCGCTCGCGCTGCCGCATTTCGGACCGGGCCGGACGCGGCGTCATGACCCCTATGTGCGCGATGTCGGCCGCATGGGCATCAGCGACCGGCTGGAGGATGCATACCGGTTCCGCACGCCATCCCTGCGCAACGTGGCGCTGACCGCGCCTTACGGGCACAATGGGTCTTACCGGACGCTCCGGGGTATCGTCGCGCATCATCTCGATCCGCGGGACGGATTCCGGACATGGCAGCCGACGCAAGCCATCCTGCCGGATGTGCCATGGCTGGCCCCGGCCGACTTCATTGCCTTTTCCGACAGCCGCGAGCGCGAGCGGCTTGCTTCGCGCATCGACATACGCCCCGTGCAACTCGATGAGGCCGGAATTTCCGATCTTGTTGCCTTCCTGGAAGCCTTGACGGGCACCGGCTCCGTCAAGGGGCGGCTGGGCAAGCCCGCGCGCGTTCCCAGCGGACTGGAGGTGGATTGATGGCCCGTGTCCTGGTCGCCGGCATGGCCGTTGCAGACTTCATTTTCCAGGTCGACCGCATGCCGGCCAGGGCGGAGAAATACCGGGCGCGGGATGCCCGGGTGGCTGGCGGCGGCTGTGCAGCCAATGCCGCGGTGGCCGTTGTCCGCCAGGGTGGCGAGGCCCTGCTGGCGGCCCGGCTCGGCGGCGACCAGGTCGGCGACCTGATCCTGGCCGGCCTTGCGGCGGAAGGCGTGGACACCCGCCTCGTGCGCCGCGCGCCAGGCGGAATGTCATCCTTCTCCTCCATCTATGTCGATGCCGCCGGCGAACGCCAGATCATGAACTTCCGGGGCAGCGGCCTGCCGGAAACCGCTGACTGGCTGACGCAAACCCATGGCGCTGAGGCCGTGTTGGCCGACAATCGCTGGCCTGCCCTGACGCGCAAGGTGCTCGCCCTGGCCAGGACAGCCGGCATTCCCGGAATCGTGGATGCCGAGGCCCCGGTGACACCGGACGATCTGACCGGCGCAAGCCACATCGCCTTTTCCATGCAGGGCCTGGCCGACTTCGCGCCCGGAGCCGCCGCGGCCGATGCGCTGCGCCTGGCCCGTGGCGAAACCGGCGCCTGGGTCTGTGTCACCGACGGTGCAAGCGGCGTGCTTTTCCTCGACGGCGACACACTCGCCCACGTGCCTGCCATCGCCATCAGGCCGGTCGATACCCTTGCCGCCGGCGACATCTGGCACGGTGCCTTTGCCCTGCTTCTGGCCGAAGGCGCGCCGGAGCGTCAGGCCATCATCCATGCAAATGCCACGGCAACGCTGAAGTGCCTTGCCTTTGGCGGCCGAGAAGGTTGCCCGGATCGGGCGGCAACCGGGAACTTCCTGAAGGAGAACGAGCAATGCAACTGATACCGGGCAAGCTGTGGGGCATGCGCCGCATGGCCGATGCCAATGGCCTCTTCAAGATGACCGCCGTGGACCAGCGCCCGCCCATCAAGCAGCCCATAGCGGCCCGTCTCGGTGTGGACGAGGCGCCCTGGAGCGAGGTTGCCCGCTTCAAGCAGCTTCTTGTCGAGAAGCTGCAAGCCGACAGCACGGCCATGCTGCTCGATCCGCACTACGCGATACCGCAGGGAATCGACCGCCTGTCGCCGGACAAGGGGCTGATCGTCACGCTTGAGGATTCGCTGTTCCGCGAGACGCCCGGCGGCCGGCTTTCCGCCAGCATCGATGACTGGTCGGTGGACAAGATCAAGCGCATGGGCGCGGACGCGGTCAAGGTCCTGGCCTGGTACCGGCCCGATGCCGCGCCGGATGTCTGCCAGGCGCAGAAGGACTATGTCAAACGGATCGGCGAGGACTGCGCCCGCTTCGACATCCCTTTCCTGTTCGAGTTGCTGGTCTATCCGCTGGCCTCCGACGCTTTCCAGACGACGGACTATGTCGAGATGGCAGCCAAGAAGGCCGATCACGTCCTCGCCTCCGTCGAGGCTTTCGCGCATCCCGATTTCGGCATCGACGTGTTCAAGCTGGAAAGCCCGGTCAATGCGGCCGGGGCCGACGGATCGGCCGGCGTGCAGGCCCTGTTCGACGAGATGGGCCGGCTGGCGGGTCGGCCCTGGGTCATGCTGTCGGCGGGTGCGGGCAAGGCCGAGTTCCGCAACGTCCTGGCCCATGCTTTCAAGGCCGGGGCGTCGGGTTTCCTGGCCGGACGCGCCATCTGGCTCGACGCCTTCAACCACTATCCCGACTGGGACGCGATCACCGCCGACCTGGAGACCGGGTCGGTGGACTACATGAAGGAGATTTCCGCCCTTGCCGATGCCTCGGCGCAGGACTGGCGCAGCCATCCCTGCTACGGGTCCGGCGGCGCGCAATTCATGCCGAACGACGCCTCGTTCCGGCACCAGTACCAACCCATGGGAGCCTGAGCCGTGACAATCGGTATCCTGCCGCTGGGCCGCTCGACATTCGACGTCGACTTCGCCAACCGGAAACTGGCCGCCATGCTGGCGCGTCTCGATGCGACGGGGCGCGCCTTCGCCGGGCCCCGCGAACTGTTGTTCGATGCCGCGCAGGCGCACGCCGCGATCGCCCAGCTGCGCTCGTCCGGAATCACCCGCTTGCTGATCCTGCAGGTGACGTTCACCGACGCCTCGACGGCCGTGAAGGCCGCCGGCGACCTGGACGTGCCGCTTGCCATCTGGGCCGTGCCCGAACCGCGGCTGGGCGGACGGCTTCGCCTCAATGCGTTCTGCGGGTTGAATCTCGCCAGCCACGCACTCAGCCTGAACGGGCGCGGCTTCGGCTGGCTCTATGCGGACCCTGAAACGGTACCCGGCGGTGACATTGACGATCTGCTGGACGGCGGACGGTTGTCCGGGCATCTCGAAGGCCGGGTTGCCGCCATGCCGGCGGAACCGGGCCGCGCCATCGCAGCCGCCATCAGTGGCCGGCGCATCGGTCGCATCGGGCAGCATCCGGAGGGTTTCGACACCTGCGCCTACGCACCCGGCAAGCTTGCCACGCTGGCAGGCGTGACAGTGGACGAGATCGGCCTGGAGCGCCTTTTTGAAACCGCGCGCGGTGTACCGGATGCGGATGTCTCGGCCGTCCGTGCCTTGGCGGACGAGCAGCTGGACAGTCTCGATACCGTTGACCAGGCGGAACTGGACCGGTCGCTCCGGCTCAAGGCTGCCTTGTCGCAGATCGGCGGCAAGGGCGGCTATGATGCTTTCGCCATCCGTTGCTGGCCGGAAACCTTCACCGAATATGGCGGAGCTGTCTGCGGGCCGGTCTCGATGATGGGCGAGGAACGCGTGCCTTGCGCCTGCGAAGCGGATGTCTATGGCGCGCTGACGCAGATGATCCTTCAGGAGGCAGCCGGCGCCCCGGTCTTCCTGACCGATCTCGTCGATGTCGACGCGGCCGATGACAGTGCGGTCGTCTGGCATTGCGGACAGGCGCCGATCTCGATGCTGGCCGAGGGCGAGCGCGCCGGGGCGACGATCCACACCAACCGCAAGATGCCGCTTCTCTACCAGTTCGCGCTCAAGCCGGGCCGGGTGACGCTGGCGCGCGTCTCGCAGGCCTTCGGGCGCACCCAGATGATTCTCGCGGGCGCGGAAATGCTGGACCGCCCGATGGCCTTCACCGGCACATCCGGCACGCTGCGCTTCGACAGCGGCGCGAAGGCAGCGCTCGACGCAATCTTCGCGTCGGGTCTTGAACATCACATGGCACTGGCATACGGCGACCATCGCGCTGCGCTCGCAAGCGTCGCGGCGGCGCTGTCCATCCCGGTTCTGGAGATCTGACGATGGTTCGCTACGGTTTCATCGGCGCCGGCATGATGGGGCAGGAACACCTTCGCAACCTGGCGCTTCTCGACGGTGTCACGGTCACCGGCATCGCCGACCCGGATGCCGCAATGCGGGCGGCCTCGCTCGCCACGCAGGGCGGCACCGCCCGCGTCTTCGCCGATTACCGGGATCTCATCGCCGCCGACATCTGCGACGCCTATGTCATCTGCTCGCCCAATGATGCCCATCACGCAGCCCTGCTGGACGTGCTGCCGGCCAACAAGCCGGTGCTTTGCGAAAAGCCGATGTGTACCACCGTCACCGATTGCCGCGATATCGTCCGCCGCGAGGCCGGCCGCAGCGCGCCGCTCTGGATCGCCATGGAATACCGCTACATGCCGCCGATGCAGCGGCTGCTGGCCGAGGTCGAGGCGGGGACGGCAGGCCGGCCGGTGATGATGGCGATCCGGGAGCACCGCTTCCCCTTCCTCGTCAAGGTGGGCGACTGGAACCGCTTCGCCACCCGCACCGGCGGAACGCTGGTCGAGAAATGCTGCCATTTCTGGGACCTGATGCGGCTGGTGCTGAAGAGCGATCCCGTGCGGGTCTATGCATCCGGAGCGATGGACGTGAACCACCGCGACGAACGCTATGGCGGCAAGGTGCCCGACATCATCGACAACGCCTTCGTCGTGGTCGATTTCGAGAGCGGCGCGCGCGGGATGCTCGATCTGTGCATGTTCGCGGAAGGGTCCCGGTGGCAGGAAGTGGTGTCGGTGACCGGGCCGAAGGCACGCATTGACGCCTGCGTGCCCGGCCCTGCCCGCTTTGCGCCGGATGGCCGGGAGCGCCGCTCCCGCATCGTTGTTTCCGACCGGGCAAGCAAGATGGAAACGGTTGAAGAGATCGATGTCGACGAGACCATTCTGGGCGCCGGCGACCATCACGGGTCGACCTTCTATCAGCACCAGCGCTTCCTCGATCTCGTCCGGACCGGGCATGGACGGCCGGAGGTCACCGCGCAGGACGGGCTATGGTCGGTTCTCGTCGGCGCGGCAGCCGAACAGTCGGTTCGCACCGGCCAGGCCATCGAACTGGAGAGTTTTCAATCATGACGGACCTTCGTCGTTTCGGAACCCTGCCCGGCGGCGCCACGGTGGACGCGGCCACCATTGCCGGCGGTGGATTGACCGCCACCGTCCTCACCTATGGTGCCGTCCTGCAGGATCTCAGGCTCGCCGGTCACCGGCCGCCTCTGGTGCTGGGCTTCGAGACGCTGGACGCCTACCTCGCCCATTCGCGCTTCTTCGGCGCCACCGCCGGGCGCTGTGCCAACCGCATCCGCGACGGGCGCTTCACGCTCGATGGCCGCGACCACCAGCTCGACCGCAATTTCCTCGGCAAGCATCACCTGCATGGCGGCAGCGCCAGTATCGGAAAGCGGCTCTGGACGCTGGAGGATGTTCAACCGGACAGTGTCACATTGTCGATCACCCTGGCCGACGGCGAAATGGGCTATCCCGGCGAGATGCATATCCGGCAGATCCTGTCCCTGCCCGGCGGCGGCATGCTCGACATCGCAATGGAGGCGCGCAGCGACGCCGCGACGCTGTGCAACCTGGCCCATCACAGCTATTTCAACCTCGATGGCACGGACACGATCCTCGACCACGAACTGCAGGTGACGGCGGACCACTTCCTGCCGGTCGACGGCGAACTGATCCCGACCGGCGAGATCGCTCCGGTGGGCGGCCATGCCTTCGATTTCCGGCAGCCACGCCGCCTTCGCGAAGTCTGCGCGCAAAAGCGGATTGACCACAATTTCTGCCTGGCCGGCCGGCGCCGGCAACTCACGCATGCCGCAACGCTCCGCGCCCCCGCGTCGGGCGTCTCCATGGACATCCGGACGACCGAGCCCGGCCTGCAGGTCTATGACGGGGCACCGCTCGACGTGCCTGTGCCCGGGCTGGACGGGCGCCGCATGGGCGCCCATGCCGGCATGGCGCTGGAGCCGCAGGACTGGCCCGACGCGATCCATCATCCGGCCTTCCCGCAGGCCATACTGCGTCCCGGCGAAACCTATCGCCAGCACACGCGATTCGTTTTCAGCAAGGAACCGGAAGCATGATCCTGATCACGGAATTCATGGACGACGCAGCCGTGGCAGCGCTGCGGGCGCGCCACGACACGGTCTACGATCCGGGCCTTGCCGACCGGCAGGCCGAGATCCCCGGCAGGATGGCCGGCGTGCGGTCCCTGATCGTGCGCAACCGGACACAGGTGACGGAGGCGCTGCTGGCGGCGGCACCGGATCTTGCCTGCGTCGGGCGGCTGGGTGTCGGGCTCGACAATATCGACATGGCCGCCTGCGAAAGCCGCGGCGTCACCGTCTACCCGGCAACCGGCGCCAACAACCTGAGCGTCGCGGAATATGTGATCACCGCGGCCATGACGCTGCTGCGCCGTGCCTGGTTTTCCAATGCCGCCATGCTGGCCGGTGAGTGGCCCCGCCAGGCCTGTGCCGGCCGCGAACTGGCCGGAAAGACGCTCGGCCTCATCGGCTTTGGCGCCATCGCCCGCGATACGGCCCGCCTTGCCCGGTCACTCGGCATGGAGATCGTGGCATTCGACCCCTTCGTGCAGGCTGGCGATCCCGGCCTCGGCGGCACGCGGCTGCTTTCGCTGGACGAGGTTCTGGCGCGAAGCGATGTCGTCAGCCTGCATGTACCGCTTACAAACGAAACGCGGCACCTGATCGGCGAATCGGCGCTGCGGCGCATGCGCAAGGATGCGATCGTGGTCAATGCCGCGCGCGGCGGCGTGGTGGACGAGGCCGCATTGGCCGCGGCCCTGGAAGACGGCCGGATCGGCGGCGCCGCACTGGATGTGTTCGAGACCGAACCGCTGACCGCAGAGGCGGCGGAACGCTTCGCCGGACTGTCCAATCTTGTCCTGACGCCGCACATCGCTGGCGTCACGGAAGAATCAAATACCCGTGTATCGGCGCTGATCGCGGAACGGGTCCTGGTGCATCTCGGCACGGCGGCCTAGGGCACCGCCGCGCCAGCGCACCGGTTGCCGCCAGGACATGGCAGGAGACGGCCCGCCCCTGAAAGTCAGAAACGGGGTTTCGCTTTGTCCCGCACCTGTTAGAAAGAGCCAAGGACCGATTGTGTGTATCCCCCGGCATGGCGGTCGATTCCTGATGCCCACTGGACCAGAGAGCCGTCGGAACTCAAAGACATTGGATATCCGCAAGATTCTTGACGAACAGATCGCGAAACGGAATGCGCGCTCGGCCCCGGAACGCGCGCGAATCTACGAGGCTTTCCGCTTTCGCATCATCGAACTTGCCTCCCGGCAAGGCCTGACCGAAGACCATGCCAGGGTCCGGCTGATTCTGGATCAACTGGCGCTGGCCGTGGACCAGATCGAGGCCCGTCTTGCCGATCCGCCGGTTGCCAGGGACTTTTCCGACCCGGCCGGACTGCCGCCCCTGTATCCGGCGGAAGCCGTTTCGGCACCCGACGCACCGCCGCTTGCCACACACGCCGCTCCCGCGGGGCCGGTCCCCGCGCGCCGCCGCACCGGTCTTGCAGGCGCAGGCCTTGCACTCGCCGCCATGCTCATGGCGGGCGCGGCCTGGTACGTGTTCCAGCCGTCCCAAACCGGTGCCGGTACGGGCGACAGCCCCCGCACCGTCGCGAGTTCGAACACGGCCGGGTCCGGCAACGCAGTTCTCAGCCTTTCTGGCAGCGCACTTTCCCGCTTCAAGACAAACCGTGGCTCCGTCATCGAGCCATCCGGCGAAGCACTGAGGATGTCCAGCACGCTCACCAAGGCCACATCGGCAGGGCGAACCGGCGGCGCATACCTCCAACTGGAACCGGCGATCGAGAAACAGGTGTCGGGTCACACCATCACGGTGACACTTGAGGCGCGGCCAGCCGCCAAGTCACCCAGTCCGCAGTTTTTCGTGGCCTATTCCACCGCGGCAGCCGGCAATTCCGGATGGCGGAAATTCGCTGTCAGGAACGGCACAGGCACTTACAGCTTCGACTACGCCGTGCCATCCCAGCAGGATGGTTTCAACTCCGATTACCTTGGCATTTGGGCCGACCCGGAGGGAAAGGGGCGTGGCATAGACCTGCTCTCCGTCTCCATCCGGATCAAGGAATGAGGCCGGCACAGGCGCACCTGTCCTGCACGATCGGCACAGATGGTTACCCGGCTCGGCAGATCGTGGGTTTCCTTGTCCGGCCGTATTTCCGCACACTCTAAACGACCGCCTCCATGCTTGATAAACGGGGGAAAAAAAGGCACGAGGGGCCAAACCCGAATGACATACCCAAAGGCATGATGCTCTCGACAGCGATCTACGACGTCCTCGAAGGCACCCGGCGCATGCCGATGGCCGTGGTTCTGGCCTGGGAAGACCTGAAGGACCGCTATCGGCGCAGCTATCTTGGCCTGGCCTGGATCCTTCTGTCCTTCGCGGCCTTCATTCTCGTCAAGACGCTGGTCTTCAGCAGTATTTTTGACCGGCCGGGCTACGACTATTTCTCGCACCTGGTGATCGGTTTCGCGCTTTTCGGCTTCATCAGCCAGTCGATTGCCGGGGCGGCGAACCTGTTTCTGGCAAATCGCACCTGGATCCTGAGCACCAACCTGCCCTACTCGCTCTACGCGCATGTCGCGGTATTCCGCTCGCTTGCCGAACTGTTCCTTGTCTCCGCGGCCGCCCTGCCGCTGGTCATCTTTCTTGGCAGCGTCCATCCGGGTGTCCTGTGGTCCCTGCCGCCAGCCATCGCACTTTACTACGTCACCGCGTTCGGACTGAACCTGATGCTGGCGCCCCTGGGCGCACGAATCCGCGATCTCGTCCACGCGATGCGGACCGTCATGCGCATGCTGTTCTTTGCGACACCGATCCTGTGGGTGGCAACGCCGGGAACCACCCGCAGCATGGTTGCCCGCTGGAATCCCGTGACCTATTACCTCGATATCCTGCGGGTTCCCCTGATGAAGGGCGAATTCCCTGCAACGGCCTGGGTCATATGCCTGGCAACGAGCCTGGGTGTCCTTGTGCTGGGCCTGATCGTCTTCTCCGTCACGAAGAAGGGCGTACCGCGTTGGCTGTGACGACCGACCCCGTTTTTCTCGAGGCGGACAATGTCTCGATTGCCTTCCCCGCCCCGCCGCATCTGCGCGCGCGCGATGTCGCCGTGGGCGGACGGTTCCAGCGTATCGGGCGAACGACCCGGCTTCTTGCTGTCGATGGTGTCTCTTTCCGGCTGGATGCAGGCGACAGCCTCGGCCTGCTCGGGCATAATGGCTCGGGCAAGACGACATTGTTGCGGGTCCTGTCGGGAATTCTGCCACCCGATACTGGCCGCGTGCGTTTCGCCGGGTTGCTGGGCAATGCCCTCAACACGACGCTCGGATTCCGGGGTGAAGCAACCGGCCGCCACAACATCCGCCTCAAGTCGATGATTGCCGGTTGCCGGCGCCGCGATATCCCGGACATCGTGAGGGATGTGGAAGCGTTTGCCGAACTGGGACCGTTTCTCGACATGCCGCTGAACACCTATTCCGCGGGCATGCGCGCGCGGCTTGCCTTCGGGATAGCGACCGCATTCCGCAACGACATCCTGATTCTCGACGAATGGCTGGGCGCCGGCGACAAGCGCATGCGCGAACGCGTTCAGCAACGCATGAGCGACTATGTCGCCCATGCCAGCATCACGGTTCTGGCGAGCCATTCGGAAAACCTGCTGCGGGCGGTTTGCACCAGGGGACTGGTCATGGAGCACGGACGTTCGGTGTTCTTCGGCCCGATTGAAGACGCGATAGCCCATTACGAACGGCAGGTGGAATGAGGTTCGCCATGCCGATGCCTGATTCGCATTCGGGATGGTTCGATTTTTTCGTCCCTTCGCATCGGGATTGGATATTGAAGGTTGTGTAAAATTTTATTAATATACCTTAGGATGCAAAATGTTCATGGTTCAACCGCTTGACGGTCATTGGACAGGAAACGAATTCACAAGGCGCATCGGAGCACGCGGCTTGCAAATGGCTGTTGCAGCGCAATCCGGTTTGCGGGTCATAGCAGAGACAGAGCGAAACAAGTGACAGAAACAGGCACCGGCGGACACGTGCAGGAGAAGGTGATCTGGCTACATATCGGAGCCAACAAGACCGGCACGACTGCTTTGCAAAGCTATTGCAGCATACACGAGGCCACGCTTCTGGAGCGGGGGATCCTTTACCCCCGGTCCGGCCGCGCAGGCGTCGCGCATCATCGTCTTGGCTGGGCCTTCAATGCGCTTGGACCGACGGTGGCGCCGGCGGGGATCCTGCAGGCCCTTTTTGAGGAAATCGATGCAAGTCCGGCAGGCGACGTTCTGCTCAGTTCTGAAACCTTCTTCATCAAGGCCCAGGTCGAAGAACTGGCAAGCGCCCTGGCGGGCCGTGATGTGCGCATCGTCGTGTTTCTGCGACGCCAGGACGACTGGTACGAGATGATGTACAAGCAGTTCGTCAAGCAGCCGGAATTCAGGGTCGATACGCCGATAGGCGAAACGTCCGCGATGCGCCTGCTCGACTCCTCGCTGGACTACGAGGCGTGGATCGGGCGCTGGGCGGACGCCTTTGGCCGCGACAGGATCGTCTGCCGTCCCTATGGCACGCAAGGCCATGGCGGGATCGATTCCATTTCCGCCCTTTTCGACCTGATCGGCAAACCGGAACTGGCCAGCCTTGAACGCCCGACCGACGCCGGAGCAGTCAACCGCTCGATCATGGAACCCGAGTTCAGCGCCGTCCGCCTGTCCAACGGCATCGGCTTGAAAGCCGATGACCGCAGCCGCCTGCTCTACCATTTCCAGCGCGCGCGCAATCGCCTGACGGCCGTCTCGTCCGGCGGGCAATTGCTGGGCGAACCGGAACGCGCCGCCATGAAGGCACGCTACAGGCCGGGCAACGAGCGCCTTTTCGCGCGTTTCGGTCAGGCGGTCGCCGATGGCCTTTTCCCCGACGGGCCAGCGGCAGACCCCTTGGAGACAGCCGCCGGCGCCGGGCGCAGCCGCTATTTCGACACGGCGGAGATCCTCTCCCTTCTGTGGGCGGAATTGCGCTATGATGTCAGTGCCTTCGCCCCTGTCGATCTTGTCACTGCGAACGCCCTCCTGGCCGAATGCCAGGACGATCCATTGCCCGATGCGCGCGCGCGACTGGTTGTGACCGGCCTCCCACCTGCAACGCGGGCCGACGATGTCCGGGCTTTCATTTCCTGTGCGGAACTCTTCACCGGCCACGAAACCGTCGTCACGACGGTGCTTCTCGACGACCCCGAACTGGACGAGGCCCTGCGCAGTGGCGGCACGCGGGCCGTTCTGGTCCGCGATCCTGCTGCGATGGAGCGCCATGGTGAGGCGATCGCGCGGGAAAGCGGTCCGGTCATCGTGGTCGATTACGCAATGCTGCCGGCCTTGCCCTGGGCGTCCCTGTCTTCAGGATTGGCGGAAGAAGGCGCGCTCTGCCTGCTGGACGATGGACAGCGCGGTGCCGCCATCGCCTTCACCGCAGGCGGGGATTACCGGCGGGCCATCGGGAAAGCAGGTTCCGCACAAGCGCCGGATTGCCGAACCCTTGCCCGTGACGGCAAGGCTGCCGGACTGCGGATCATCGAAGACATGGCGGACGGCGTTCTGATCGATCTGATGACGAGCCCTGCGGGCGACACGGGCACTGCCCGGTTCCAGAGCGCCCTGGCAGGCATGCTAGAAGCCAAGGACTCCGGCAGGGGAAGCGAAGAATGAAAACGATCACCGTTCATATCGGAAACTACAAGACCGGTTCGACCGCCATCCAGGAATTCATCGGCCACAACCGCAAGCGCTTCCTTGAAACGGGATATTACGTGCCGCTGGCAGGCTTTGACGGATCGGCCCATCATGAACTGATCTGGTCGCTGCGCGATGAGCCCTTTGCCCGGTCGCGCGAGGAGGTTTATGCGAGCTTGAATGCCGAGATCGCATCCTGCGGCTATCCCGATATCCTCATCTCCTCGGAAGTGTTCTTCAACGGACTGACCGCGAAGGCCTTCCGCGATGCACTGGAGGGCGAGTTCAGGCTGCGCATCATCGCTTACCTGCGGCGCCAGGACCATTTCCTGTCTGCTTTCCACCAGCAGATGATCAAGCACTGGAACTTCCGCAAGACCGAGAAGCCGACCCTCAAACAGCTTCTCAACGTCAAGGCGGGACATTATGTCGAATCGCTCGACCGCTGGGCAGCCGTGGCCGGACGCGAGAACATCGTCGTGCGCCCCTATGAAATGCAGCAGCTCGATCAGGGCCTGATCCACGATTTCGTCACCGTGCTGGGCCGCAACCCAGCCGATTACGAGGAACTTCCGCGCGAAAAGCGCACCAATGAAACGATCCATGCGGAACTGATCGAGTTCCTGCGCTATGCCAATGCCATCGAGATGAGCAAGGACGAGCATGAGGCGCTGGTCTCGGCACTGACCCACCTCTCCTCGATCACCAAGTCGACCACCTTCTCGAAACGTTCCATCCTGTCTCCACAGGAGCGGCTGACGATCCTGGAGCAGACGGCCGCGGAAAACGAGACGATTGCGCGGACCTATCTGGGCCGCGAGGACGGACGCCTTTTTCACGAGCCCTGGCCGGAACCGGACGAGGATTGGTCGCCGGTGGAACTGACCCAGGAAGACATCGTGCGCATCGCCGTGGGTTTGTGGCTCGACATCCGCCAGAAATCGGCCGGCCTGGAACGCCTGGCTGGCAAGGTCACCTCGATCAAGGCCGTGCAGCGCCTGCTGGGTGACCGCTCACGGCTGTTGCGCGAGCGCGGCGAGCTTTACCGCAAGCTGCGCGACAAGTAAGGCCCAGGCGCAAGGCGCCTGTGCCAAGGCTGTGAACTTCACGCGGGCAAGGCAACAAAACGCCATGCCGCGCCGTCCGAAACGGCGAGCGCGGGCGCGCCGGCGTGATCCGGCACATAGGCCATGGCACCGGCACCCGCACCGGACGCCGCAGGCAGTCCGGCTTCCGGCGATGGTTCGATTCGCATGGGGCCAGCGACGTGCAGCAGGCAGGTCGGCTGCGAAACGCCGATGCCCAGGGCGCCTTCGGCGCTCAAGCGCATGCGTTCGGTATTGTTGGTCTGGAATCGCATGGCAGCATTCTCACGCAGGTTCAGGACAACGGCCTCGGTCGAATCCATCCCGAAATCGAATCCGTTGTTCAGGCAGCCGGCATGGCGCAGGCGAAACGCGACATTCTCGTTGACCGTGTCCTCGATCCACATCTCGACGACGCCGGCAAACCCCGCATGCGAAACGTGCAGGGGGCTTCGCGGCGCAGGCGTGCCGATTCCGACAAAAGCATTGTCGGCATCGGCGGCTATGGCTGTTCGCCAAGCCCCGCCCGCGGCCACCTTGATCGAGAAATCATCATTACCCGCCAGCCCCATTTCCGCCCGGCCCGAATAGGCGGTCTGAAAAACCAGGCTCGCCGTGTCGCCCGAAGTCTCCTTGTTGACGGACAAGCGGCAGGAACCGGTATCGGAGGTCAGCAACGCTGCATCGCTGCGCACCGCGAGCCGGTTGGTGTCATCGGGCGCTGTGTTGATGCCAAGCCGGGGCACTTCATCTGTCGAAAGTGGCGCGAACCCGGTGCCGTCATGGGCGAGGAAGCGGGCTTCGTCGATGCACCAAGCCAGCCAACCGGCGCGCGGCGCGGCAAAGACCCAGGCCCCGGCGACGAAGGCCGCGACCTCCCCGTCATGGCCCTCGAATGCACCCGCGCCGCCAGGCGGCACGATATAGCGGTCGCCCTCGGCGGCGGGCAAAGCCGGTTCGCCGAGCGAACGGCTGGCAACGGCGAGCATGACCAGCGCATCGAGCAGCGCGATTGCCTCGTTATGCGTCACATGCTTTTGCGCCTGGGACGGCTGGATCAGGGGAAGATCGAGACAGGCTGTGCTTTCCATGGCGTTCTCCTGCGGGAAAACCCAAAGGATAAAAGCCACGGCGAAGGTGTGGAAAATTTCCTCCTGCTTCCCGGATAACTATCTTTTCGGGCCTGAATCCGCTATCGGGGATACACGGAAATGCGGCCATCCGTTTTCGTGCCCAAACCCATGAGCGCCCATACTCGGAACCCTTGCCGAGCGTTGCGAGATATCCAAAGTGCCTATCACTGATTTAAAGAAATTGATCGATGAAGAGTACGAAGCAGAAAACTATGACCTTGCTCGAACTCTGATCCGGAAAACGCCCGATGATCTGAAAATAGATATCGCATTTCATGTGGAATCAAGTTTAAGGGATGAACGATACGATTCACTGGATCGTGGAAAAATATTCTCCACTTTACTGCCTGTATGGCGCTCTGAAAAAATACGAATTTCCGAAGCCAAGCCTGTTAAGCGTGAAACTCTTGCCGATGCATTGGGAACGAATGAGAATGTAACATTTTTTCAGCACTCGCCCTCGAATCCACCAAGCGCCCTGCTGAATTTTTCCCAGGAACATTCTCAGCTATCTTCCGGAATACTATACCATGATTACCGCTCTTACAGGTCTCATCTGAATGGCGATGGCGTTAGGGATAAGAATACTAATGATGTATTCGTAATCAAGAATTGCATTTTTCCGTCTTGTTTTTGGTATCCTTCAAGACCGAACGCCATACCTTTCACTGAGGATGGCACCTATATCGAACGCTTGTTGACGGGGCAAAAGAATCCACACCTGTTAAATTTTGACTACGCGCACAGGGCTGAAATAAAATCTGAAATAGATTGCGTATTTGTAATGCCAGGTGCTTACGGAAATGGTTTTTGGCACTTTATACAAAACTCCTTACCTACATTGTCTCTTTACAAGAAACTGGAACTTGACTGTCCAATCATCATTCCAAATGTGAATTTTTCAAGATTTCCAGCATTGATGGATGCGCTTGATATGGTGATGGATTTTTTACGTATATCCAAATCCAGGATCATTTCACCTCAGGATTATGTTCATGTGAAGTCAAATGTGGCTATTGCACCTTCAATCAGTCACCCCAGTACTTCAACAGTTCAATTCTGGAATGATGTTTTTGATTTTCATAAGGAAATTAATACTTATCCAGAATTTATCTATCTCAGCCGCAGCGCAAAAGGGCGACGCTGCATCCTGAATGAGAAAGAGGTGGAGAGCGTTTTCAAGGAGTACGGTTTTTCTGTTTATGACTTCAATGAAATGTCGTTCATGGAGCAGGCATCTGTTTTCAGAAGCGCGAAGATTATAGCTTCGCCTCATGGTGCTGGACTTGTGCATCTGAATTTTTGCACGGAGAAGCCCACGGTTCTGGAATTCATAACAAAGCCATGGAACCAATCGTTCTCGAACGGAACCGCCCTTGTTGGGGGAACGTATGTACCATTCATTTCGGATCTATCGAAGCCAATGAGACTTGATGATCCTGATGCGAGCTTCTATATAGATATCAAGAAACTGGCCAATGTCGTTGAAACATTGATGATAGATTTTGAAAAGGGGCACAACAATGAATGAAGTAGAGGCGCTTCGCTACTGCAATTCTGATTTATATGGTTCATATTTTTCTTATCTAAATTCCAAATATATTTATTATTTAGCGCTTTCTCAAATCGACATTGAGCTATATTAGAATTTTGTGTTAACACCACAAATATAATGGTGAGTCATCGGCAAGGTGCGTAGAAGATGAAAAGTGCATTCTCATTTAGAAATAATAATTTCTCATTTTCGCTAAATTCAGCTGAAGATGCTGTACAAAGACCTCTTTCAAACGGTCGTTTCTATGAGCATATTCAATTAGAAAAACATATTAACTTAATTCCGGCCAGAGCAACTGTCCTTGATGTTGGCGCAAACATCGGGAATCATACGGTATTTTATGGCGCATTCTCGAAAGCGGAAAAGATTTTTCCGTTTGAGCCCAACCCTTCAACAAACTTGCTCTTGAAGCAAAACGTCATCAACAACGATTTATCCAATGTTGATTTATCATTTTCTCATCTTGGATGCGGTGCTGAGAAAAAGGAAATGAAAATATCGTTACCCGTCCCGGACAGACCCGGTCGCGCCCGCTTGGTTGACACAAATGAACAACATAGCGATGTCTTGGTTGTTGAAAGCCTTGATAATGTTTTTCCCGACCGTGATATCCATTTCGTCAAGATTGACGTTGAATCAATGGAACTGGATGTTCTGTCTGGCGCAAAAAACCTGATTGATAGGTGTCGGCCAGCAATAGCCATCGAAGTCGATCTGTCAAATATGAATTATTTTAGAATCTGGAGGGAGAAGAATAATTATAGCATAATAGAGTGCTACAGGCCGCATAAGGCTAATTGGAATTTTCTACTTGTACCGGCTTGATTATTTTTCCCATTCATTCTGGGGGCCGCAATAAGCGAAGACCGAAGCCGGGAAACCAGGGTAGGACGCGGCAAACGCTCCTCTCGCACCAGGGAAGGCCCGGACGGAACCCATGCCGCGCATGTTCAAACTGACACGAGCCGCCTACCGGAAGCTGCCGGTGGATCTGCGTCGGTGGTTGGCGGGTAAAGGAATTCCGGATGCGCTGGCGCGGTGGCTCCTCGCTTTCGGCCTCCGGCGCGGATCAGCGGCCGCAAACAGCCCGCACACCGCTCTGTACCGGTCCATGGTGGAACGCGCCGGGCGCGGGCTTGCCGCCATCGCGCCGGCCTCTCCACCACAGGATGCAACCCCGCCCCCAGGCACGCAAGGCCCCCGCCTCATCGCCTGGTATCTGCCGCAATATCATCCCACCCCGGACAATGACCGCTTCTGGGGCGAAGGCTTCACCGACTGGCACAATGTCGCCAAGGCGGTGCCCCAGTTCGCCGGCCACCAACAGCCCCGCCGCCCTGCGACGCTGGGCTACTATGACCTGCGCCTTGAGGAAACCATGGTGCGCCAGGTGGAAATGGCCCGCGCCCATGGCCTGACGGCCTTCGCCTTCCACTACTATGCCTTCGGCCACCGGCGCGCGCTGGAAAAACCACTCGACCTGTTCCTCGCAAACGCCTCCGGCCGGCTCGACATGAATTTCGTGCTGTCCTGGGCGAACGAGAACTGGACGCGTCGCTGGGACGGCAGGGAAACGGCGGTTCTGATTCGCCAGACGAATGACCCGGAAGCACTGGAGGCGGTTTTTGCGGGCATGCGGCGCTACCTGGCCGATCCGCGCTATCTGCGCGTGGATGGCCGCCCGCTCCTTATCGTCTACAGGCCTGCGCAGGTGGCAAACCTCTCTGCCACGATGCTCCGGTGGCGCGCCATGGCCGTCGAAGCCGGCCTGGGCGGCCTTTACCTGGTGGCGACGGATGCCTTTACCCTGGCCGGAGACGAAGCGCATGCCTTCGATGCAGTTTGCCGCTTTCCCCCGCATGGCGCCGCGCTCGACCCGGCCAACCACGAGCAATGCATCCTGAATCCGGACTTTCGCGGCACGATCTACCGCTATGGCGACCTGGTGGAACTGGAAAGGCAGCGGCTGGACACCCGCACCGCGCGCGACGACGGGCGCGCCTATTTTCCCGGCGTCATGCCCGGCTGGGACAATGAGGCGCGCAGGCCGGGCCGGGGAACGGTCTTTGCCGGCGCCACGCCGAAACTTTACGCATCGTGGCTGGATCACGCCTTGCGGGCAAGCCAACGCCTGAACCCGCCCGACCGGCAGTTCGTCTTCATAAACGCCTGGAATGAATGGGCTGAAGGCGCCTATCTGGAGCCTGACATGGACAACGGCTTCGCCTATCTCGCGGCGACCGGCGAGGCTCTTGCCTCGCTTGCCTCGCCCGGCCGCTGATCACCGCTGAGGTCGCCCGGTTGCGGACCCCGCAATCGAGATGGGGCCACGGCGTTTCGGCGATGCCTGACAGAGGTGTTCCCGCCCTCTCCACAAGGACCCCGCAACCGGAAATGCAACGGGACCGGCACGAACCGGCCCCGCCGCATCTGATTGCCTGCCGGACGCAAGGCACCCGCGGTGTTTCCGCTCTTCGCTGAACCGCTCGACGTGCCGCGTCATGGTTTCCGGCCGTGCCGGCGCAAAACCGGCATCCGGCCTAGATGGTCCGCTTGAAGAACAGGATGCCGCCGCGCACACCTGCTTCGTTTTCCGCCGGAAGCGGGACAACGCTCACAAGCTCCCAGCCGGCCTCGCCGAAACCCTGCAGATCCATTCCATTGAATGGGGTCAGCTTGTACCCCCCGCCCGTCTCTCCGTCGATATAGCAATAGACCTGCTTGTACTCGAACTGCGCTTTCATTATCAGATTTCCTCAGAATTTCAGAGTTTTGTCCCCTGCCTGGACGGCTTCGACCGGTTTGCCGGCACCTGGACCGTCCACCTCTTTCATCCAGGCCACGAACGCGGCAGGACTCCATTTCGCGAACGATGGGCACTGGCAGACCGGATTCGCACGGCGGCGAATTGGAGTAAACTTGCCCCTGGCGGCTTTCACGCCCCGCTTTATCACGTTATCTACACCACATGGTGAGTCTTCGAGTAGATTCGATGAAGGAACCCGGCGCGGCATGGCATGAACCCGCTCGCGGGCAGCGTCGCTGGTTCGCCGCCGCTCCTGCCTTCTGTATCGAAAACCTCCGATTCACACCAATGCCCGGCGCTCCGAATTGACGCCTCACATCCCTTCGTGGCAAAGCTCGAAAAATGATCTTTACAGAGCAGGACGCACCATGAATAGGATCGTTCTAGTCAAAGAGCCGGACGATTTCAATTGCTGCCTGTCCGTTTGGAAACAGATTGATGATTGTTGATGTTATTTCACTCGCTCGCCACCCTTCCATTGCTAGAAATTATTTCATAATAAAGAAATTAAGGATTTTCGACAAGGATAATTACTTGCGGAGCTATTCCGACGTGCGCATGAGCGGGCGCGATCCGCTTGCGCATTTCCTGATGCATGGCCGGCGTGAGGGGCGAATGCCCACCCGGTCTGTCGGGCCGGCGGAATTCATGGAACTGGTGGGTGAACTTGCGGCCCTACCACCATCTGAACGCCGCAATTTCAAGGGCTTGGAAGACTATCGCGAGCGCAGGCGGCAGAAATGGTTCGACAACCGTTTCGATCTCGTGGCCGACCGTCAGGATGGCCTGACGGACGCAATTCGGGAAAGCAGACGGAAAGACTTTCACATCATCCGCAAAAGCGGTTATTTCGATCATCTCCACTACGCCGAACAGACCGGGGAAGCGGGCAACGAGGATTTGCACGCCATTGCCCACTACGTGCTGGCCGGTGAACAGGCGGGTTTGAAACCGGCCCGGTGGTTTGATCCGGAAGCCTACCTGCAAAGCAATCGCGATTGCCGGACATCCGGCCGGAATGCCTTCGCCCATTTCATCGCGGGCCTTGCCGGCGAGGTTTCCGCTGCGCCGGATGGACAGCAAGACCTTTCGCCCGAGGAACTGGCCAGGACGCCGGCATTCATCGCGGCGCTGAAGGCATTCAGGGTGAGCGACGGCGAGGATGCAAGGCAGATCGCGACGGAGTGGAAACTGCTGTCGGGCAACACACCCTTTGACCGCGTCTGGTATGCCCGCTCCTATCTGGAGCCGCTGGGCCTGAAGGCCGACCCGGTATTGCACTATGTGACGGTCGGCGCTGCCAAGGGCCATCTTCCCAATGCATGGTTCAACGCAGGTGCCTTCACGGATGCCAACCGGAACCGGCCCATGACGTGGCGAACGCCCTTTGCCGCCTATGTCGATGCCCATCACCGCTGGCGCGCCGAAGTGCTTGGGGCGGGCGATGATGCCGCCGACCCGGCCTTGCTTCGTTTCGCCGCCGACATGCTGGCCAACGGCATCTATTCCGAGGACGACTACAAGCGCGCCATTGAGGAGTACCGGCTGATAGCCCGGTCCGCGCTGTTCGACGAGGACCTCTATCTCGACCTGAACCGTGACATCACGCGCAGCGCCTGGGGAAGCGGCCTCGGGCACTACGTGGCCAGGGGCGCATCCGAGGGCCGATGGCCGAACCATTGGTTCAATCCACAGCGTTTCCGCCAGGAAAACCGCGACTTGCCGCGCAATGCCAACGCGCTCATGGGCTTCATCGGCATTCAGGCTGCTGTCACGCGCCAGCTCGAACACGACCTCGAATCCGCGCTCGACGCGGATGCGCGCGCCTTTCTCTCGCGGCTGTTCCATTCCGGCACGCTCAATCATCAGGCGCTGGAGCAGATGGCCGGCGACTACGCCCTGATCCGCAAGAGGCAGGTGTTCGACAGCGCGCTCTACAGGCGCCTGAACACCGATCTGGACCACACGGATTGCCCGCCGCTGCACCATTTCGTCCTGAAGGGCGGGCGCGAAGGCCGCTGGCCGACGGAATGGTTTGACATCAACGCCTATGTGAAGGCCAATCCGGATCTCGACACCGGCCGCGTCAATCCGCTTGCCGACTACCTTCGCAAGAACAAGACGATCGAAGCCACGGCGCCAAGCACGGATGACGGCAGGGATCTGCTGGCCGAGTGGAGGCACGCCATCGAAGCCAGCGGCCTTTTCGACGCGGATTTCTACGCCCGCCAGATCCACGCGACCGACCCGGATGTGGATTTCATCGATCACTACCTGCGTTTCGGACGCATCTACGGCTTGCGCCCGCGCAGCGATTTTGATCCGCGTTTCTACCAGACCACCTATTCGGACTGCGTCCAGGCCGGCGTGGAACCTTTCGCCCACTATGTTTCGGTCGGCATCCACGAAAGGCGCCTGACGGATGCCAGCGGTCCGCCAGCCGACGAGGACACCGGCGCCAATCGCTGGATGAAGCCCGGTGCCCCGTTGAGGGAGTATGAAGAGGCACGCCCCGTTGCCGCGCCCCCCCGGGTCAGGGCTTTCGCCTGGTACCTGCCGCAATTCCACCCCATCCGGGAAAATGACGCATGGTGGGGCAAGGGCTTCACCGAATGGACCAATGTCGGCAAGGCCATGCCGCTTTTTCCCGCGCATGTGCAGCCGCGCGTGCCCGCCGACCTCGGCTATTACGACCTGCGCATCGCCGATGTGATGGCCGAGCAGGCGGCGCTTGCCAGACGCTTCGGCTTTGAGGGGTTCGCTGTCTACTACTACTGGTTCGCCGGCCACAGGCTTCTGGAACGGCCGGTCGACAACCTGCTGGAACGGCCTGACATCGATTTTCCCTTCTTCCTCTGCTGGGCGAACGAGAACTGGACACGCCGGTGGGATGGCGCGGAAAACGAAGTGCTCATGAAGCAGGAGCATTCGTCGGAAGACGATCTGGCGATGATTGCCGACATCGCCCGCTACATGCAGGATCCGCGCTATGTCCGGATCGGCGGCAAGCCGCTCTTCGTTGTCTACCGCCCCGGTTTGCTTCCCGAGGTCAGCCGCACCCTTGCGCGCTGGCGTGCCCATTGCCGCGAGGCCGGAATCGGCGAGATCGTGATCGGCGCCGTGGTGTCCTTCGGCTACTCGTCAGCGGCGGCCGACGGTTTCGATCTGGAAATCGAGTTCCCGCCGCACAACCTGACCAAACTGCGGCAGGTCACCTCGGATGTCATGAGCGATGCCAAGGGCTTTTCCGGCCATGTCTTTGACTATGACAGCTATGTCGAGGAGGCGGCAAAGCCCGGCCGCGACGGAACCTGCCCGCAGATCCGCGGGATCATGCCCCAATGGGACAACACCGCCAGGCGGGGCCAGCGGGCGACGATCTTTCACGGCTCCACCCCGGCACGGTTCCAGCGCCTGTTCGAGGAGATCACCGAGGACACGCTCGAAAGAAACGCGCCCGACCATCAGGTCGTCATCGTCAATGCATGGAACGAATGGGCCGAAGGCACCTATATGGAGCCGGATGCGTCCTGGGGCCACGCCTATATCAACGCGGCTTCCCGGGCGCTCACAGGCAAGCGCCACGGGCGCATCGCGATTCTCGGCGCCCGCCGGCAATCCCTGTCCCTGGAAACCGCCGACCTGGAATGGTTCGATACGGCCGGCGGCACAGGGGATTTGACGGAAGTACCGGAAAGCATTTCCGCTTCGCCCATCGGGCAGATGCTCGCCATGGGCAGGCAATTGCTCGATTTCGATCTCGTCCTCACGGGACAAGCCGTACCGGACGAGCCCGACGCCATCCTTTCCCTGGCCCATCGCTTCTACATGGACGAGGACCTCGGCCTGCTGATGCTGGGAACCGCACGGGAACCGGCATTCGAGGACGGTCGCAAGGCGATCCTGCTGTCGGAACTCGGCGCCCAGCTATCGGCAAGACTGGAAGACGGGGACAGCCGCACTTGCTCCAGTATCGTGATGCGCACGGGCGTCGTCCGCCCGGTTCTTGCCAAGGCACCGTCGGTGCTGGGCCTGTGGTGCGACGATCCGGAACGGACGTCTTTCCTTGTCTCTTCGCTGCCCGTGCTCGCCCGCAGCATCGGCTATCGTGTCGCACATGAAGAGAACGGGGCCGACGACTAGGCCGGGCGAGAGACGGCGGCCACGGGCATCTCCTCCTCCGGCTTGACGGCACGCACCAGGCGCAGGTCGTGCAGGATGGCGAACACCGCCGGTGAAACGAACAGCGCCAGCAGCGTCGCCCCGGTCAGGCCGAAGGCCAGGCTCGTGACGATGGGCCTCAGGAACTGCGCCTGCGTCGATTGCTCCAGCAGCAAAGGGCCGAGGCCGACCACCGTGGTCAGCGATGTCAGGAAGATCGCCCGGAACCGGTCGCGTACGGCATTGACGCCGGCAGCCAGGATGTCGTCGCCCTGCTCCACATGCCCCTTGATGAACTCGACCAGGAGAATGGAATTGTTCACCACCACGCCGGCAAGCGTGGCCATGCCCACCATGCTCGGCATGGAAAGCTGGATGCCCAGCGCCATATGGCCCCAGACGACACCGACGAAGCCCAGCGGAATGGCGGCAATGACGGCCAGCGGCTGGATGAAGCTGCGGAACTGGAACGCCAGGATCAGGAAAACCCCGACCAGCCCGACGATCATGTTGCGCAGCAGCGACGATCCGGTCGTCGCGGTATCCTTTTCCTCGCCCGCGACCACCACACGCACATCGGGCCTCTCCTCGGCCAGACGCGGAAGATAGTCGCTCTTCATGGCCGCGATCAGTTCGCGGGCATTGGCCACGGCCGGATTGATGGAGCCCGTGACGGAGACCGTACGCTCTCCATCGATCCGTGTGATCCCGGCAAATCCGCGTATTTCGGTGATGTCGGCAACCGCCGACAACGGAATGAGCGCGCCATCCGGTCCCGCGATCATGATCCGGCCGATGTCGTCTCCGTTGCCCCGGTCGGCAGGCGACAGACGGGCGACGATATCCACCTGCCCCAGCGCATCGGGAAAGGACAGCCCGGTATCGCCGCGAAAGGCCGCGCGCAACTGGGTTGCCACGCTCTGCGCGCTGACGCCGAGCGCCGTGGCATTGGCCGGGCGCAGCCTCACCACAAATTCCCGCTTGCCCGGACGCAGGTCGTAGGTCACGTCCCGCACACCGTCGAAGCCGCGGAAGAAGGCGCGCAATTCCTGCGCCGTGGCCAGCAATTGCTCCAGGTCGCCGCCCTTGAGGCGAATGTCGATGGGCTTTCCGCCGGGCCCGCGCTCACGATCGGTGAAGCGCAGCGCCACCATGTCCGGCAACGGACCGGTCAGTTCCTTCCACCGGTCGAGAACGGCGGTCACGGTGGTCGTGCGCGTCCCCGCCGGCAGCAGCGCAGCACTCACGGTCGCCAGGTGCGGCCCGCTCTCGGCAACATCGGGATTGCTTCCGAAGGAAACGGTGACATGGCCGACAAGCGGCTGCCGGTCCGGCTGCTTCGGCGTTTCCTCGCGGTTGATCTGTTCCAGCGCATCGGTCACGCGCCCCACCCGCTCGGCGGTCAGGGCCAGCGGCATGCCTTGCGGCAGCAGCAGCCGCGCCTCCACCGTGTCGCTTTCGAGCGTCGGAAAACTCTGGAACTTCAGGAAGCCGCCCGTGATCGGCGCCACCGAAAACAGCAAGGCGAACAGCGCCAGTCCAAGGGTCAGGTAGCGAAACCGCAAGGCAAGACGCGCCAGCGGCACGACGGCCCCGTCGCGCAAGCGGTCGAAGGCACCGTTCACCGCCCGGCTCACCCGGCTTTGCCCGGCATCCGTGCCGAGCGCATGTTTCAGGTGATGCGGCAGGATCAGGAAGGCCTCCAGCAGGCTGACCACCAGCGTGATGACGAGCACGATCGGCATGAACTTGAGCACTGCCCCGATCTGGCCAGTGAGCAGGCCCAGCGGGCCAACGATCATGACCGTCGTCAGGAAGGAGGCGAGAACGCCGGGCATGACTTGCATGGCGCCATTCACTGCCGCCGCCAGCGGCGCCTCGCCCTTTTGCCGGCGGCGCACGATGTTTTCCGAGATGACGATGGAATCGTCCATCAGCAACCCGATCGCCACCAGAAGCGCCACCATGGTGATCATGTTGATCGTCAGGCCGGTGAGCTGCATCACGAACACCGTGCCGAGAAAAGAGACCGGCAGGCCGAGCGCGACCCAGAAAGAGAAGCGGAAGCCGAAGAAGAGCCACATCACGGCCAGCACCAGGGCAAGGCCCTGCACGCCATTCGTGCCGATGATGCGCAACCGTTCGACGATATTGGTCGTGCTGTCCTGCGCGATGTCGAGGGAAATGCCCGCCGGCGCCTCAGCGCGCGCCGTTGCGAGTTCGCCTTGCAGCGCATCCATGACGTTGAGCGCATCCTGGCTGTCGGTCTTGGTGACATTGATGATGGCGGCGCGCTTTCCATTGAACCACGTGGCCACGGCCGGATCGGAAAAGCGGCGTGCGATCGTCGCGATTTCGCCAAGCAGGACTTCGCGCCCCAGCGCCGAACCCGTGACGGGGATCGTCGCGATCTCGCCCGGACTGCGCCGTTCGCCGGCAAAGCGCACCAGCGCATCGCCCCGCGGCCCTTCGATCGTGCCCGCCGGCATGTCGAGACTGTGGCGCGCCAGGGCGGCGGCGACATCGGCTATGGTCAATCCGTGGCGCTCCAGCGCCTCGGCATCCATCTCGATGGCGATCTCGCGGTCGGAAAAACCGGCCACGTCTGCCTGGGTGATTCCGGGATTGCGCTTCAGCGTCTCGGCGAGCCGGTCGGCATAGGCATGCAGCACGGCCGGATCCTCCGGCCCGGTCACGGCCACCGAGGCCACGTTGGCAATCCGCTCGACGATCCGCGTCACCGGGTCCTCGGCCTTTTCGGGCATGCCGGTCACGCCCTCCACCGCTGCCTTGATGTCGGCGGCAAAGCGGTCCATGTCAGCGCCGTCCACGATCTCTGCCGTCATGATGGCGAGATTGTCGCGCGCCTGGCACTGCAGTTCGGCAAGGTTCTCCACGGCACGCACGGGGTCCTCGATCACCATGCAGATGCCGCGCTCCACCTCGCCCGGCGCGGCGCCCGGATAGGCGATGCGCACCTCGACATCGGAAGGCGGAATCACGGGAAACGTGTCGCGCCTGAGCGTCGGCGCGGCCACCGCGCCAAGCCCGATCAGCGCGATCATCAGGATGTTGGCTGCCGTCGGATGGCGCGCGAGAAGGCTGATCATTCGCCCGGCTCCCTGCCGATGGCCGCAGCCGCAATGTCCGCCTTGAGCGCTTCATCCTCGACGGGCAGGACCGCCATGCCGGGAATCGCGATGGTCGGGTCGCTGACCACCAGCCGGTCGCCAGGGGCAAGCCCCTCGCCGACAATGGCTATTCCGTCCATGACATGGGACACCCTGACCGCCCGTGTTTCGAGGCGGTTGCCGGCACCGACAACGAGCGCGCTGCCCGCCTGCACCGCCTCCGCCGGCACCGCGATGGTCTTGCGCAACGGCGCATGCAGTTCGACCTCGACGAACATGTTCCGGCGCAAGGGCGGCCGGACGCCCGGTTCGGCCAAATCGAGCGGCCGGTCCACGCGAACGACGATATTGGGGCTCTGGGTGCGCGCATCCACCGTCTCGCCAATCCGCGCCACGCTGGCCGGCCATTCCACCACACGGCCCGGCACGGGCAGGCGCACCGTGGCGCCGAGATCGGTGATGTCCTGTCCGTCCTCCAGCGCGCGGACCACCGGTCCGGCCCGCCCGATGGCAAACTGGGCGCTGACTTCCGCAGCGTCCGTTCCCTCTGCCGTGAACAACGTCGCCCCGCGCGTGACAACCTGTCCGAGTTCGGCATTCACCTCCCCGATGATGATGTCATAGGGCGCGGTGATGGACGTGAAATCGAGATTGCGCTCGGAAATTGCGCGCTGTGCCCTCAGCACCTTGCGTTCGGCGCCGTTGAGGACGAGCTGGTTTTCAATCTCGGTCATTTTCGCGCGCGCCGCCACGACCGCGCGCTGCGCCTGCTCCAGCCGCGCCTGCGTCGCCACGCCCCTGTCCTGCAGCGCCTTCTGCCGCTCCAGTTCGGCCTCCGACAATTCCAGGTCGCTCCTGCTGATCGCCAGGCTGGCATTCAGGGTTTCATCCTTCACGTCCAGGGCCGCCAGTTGCGCATCGGTCTGGGCGATGGCCAGTTGCAGGTCGGTGTCGTCGATGCGCGCCAGCACCGTTCCCTTTTCCGCCAGCCTTCCGTTTGCCAGGTTCTCCGCCGTTTCGATGATCTCGCCATCGATCCGGGCGACCGCGCGCCATGCACGCGCCGGCGTGACCTTGCCATACCCCTTGACGCGCGGCAGCACATCCACCGGCTCCAGCGTCAGCACACGCACCGGCATCGCCCTGACCGCCTTTTCGCTCGCCTCCGGTGCCTCGAACAGGCTGCCCGAGACGATGATCGCCAGGACGCCCAGGCCAACCGGAACAAGGACGGCCAGGCCGCGCATGAGAATGATTGCGATCCGCTTCATTTGATATCCGTTCCTTGCAGCGACGCGGCCAACACGGCGCTCATATGCACATATGATGATATGGATCGCAAGCGGCGATCAGCCGTCAGTTTGCCCGATCACAAATCCCGAACCGGTCTTCCATCGGTCAGCCGCGGCGGCGTGCTTGTGTCCATCTGCCTTGAAATCACGGAAGATAACCTGCTTCCTGCCAGCCCAAGGGTCAATTGAACGAATCGGGTATCGTTCTTCCTCCGGGCATGGGCAACACCGAGCAGACAGGGAAAGCGTGATCAGAATACTGCACACCGCCGACATCCACCTCGACTCCCCGCTCAAGTCGCTTGCGCTGCGCGATGAAAGCCTGCGCGCCATCGTCCACGCCGCCACGCGCGATGCCTTCGCGCGCATCGTCGACACGGCGATTGCCGAGGGTGTCGCTGCCCTCTTGATTGCAGGCGACCTTTTTGACGGCGCCGAACGCAGCGCTCGCACCGCGGCTTTCCTGACAGGCCAGTTCGACCGCCTGCGCCAGGCCGGCATCCGCGCCTTCTACATCAAGGGCAACCATGATGCGGAAAATCCCATCACCGGCGAACTGGCGCTGCCGGACAATGTGCACGTTTTCGACGGACGCGGCGGCAAGGTGGAGCTGGCCGGGGGAATCTGGATTCACGGCGTCAGCTTCGCGCGGGCGCAAGCCCCGGAAAGCCTTCTTGGGAAGTTCCATCCGCCCGTTGCCGGAGCCGTCAACATCGCCATGCTGCACACCTCGCTTGCCGGGTCGCCCGGCCATGACGTCTATGCCCCCTGCTCGGTCGCCGACATGGCTGCCATGGGTTTTGACTATTGGGCGCTTGGCCATGTTCACAAGAGACAGGTTCATTCCGAATCGCCCCTGATCGTCATGCCGGGCATTCCGCAAGGCCGCGACATCGGCGAAGCGGGCGCGAAAACGGCGACCATGCTCACCATTGAAGACGGGATCATCACCACAAGCGAGGTGGCAACGTCGCTCGTGGAGTTCACCGCACTGGATCTGGACATCACCGGGGCCGACAGCGGCGACGCCCTGCGGGCCATGCTGCGCAAGGCTTTGACCGGTCTTGCCGGCGAACTGGAATCGGATGCAGGCATCGTGCGCCTGACCTTGAAGGGCAGGCCGCCCGCCCATTGGCAGTTCCTGCGCGACCGCGACATCTGGCGCGAAACCGCCGATAATGTCGCACGCGAGACAGGACGCCTCTGGCTGGAGAAACTGGCCTTCGACCTGCAGCCTCCGCAGGATGCCGGACATGGCGCCGCCGCGACGGATGAGTTGGCGCGGCTGATGGATGCCATTCGCGAAGAACCGGGATTCGCCGCAGCGGTACAGGAGGAGTTGGCCGGCGTTCTGGCGGAGTTGCCACCCCACCGCCGCGCCGCGCTGGCTCCGCATGAGGACGAAGCCGTGGCCCTTGGCCAGCGTTTGTTGGCGGCAGGTGCGCAAAGGCTGGTCGCACGCATGAAGGGGGCATCCGGCTGATGCGCATCCGGCGGCTCGATCTCGATTTCTTCGGCCACTTCACGGCGCGCAGGTTTGATTTCGGCGAAGCCGGGACGGGTGCGGATTTCCACATCATCCATGGGCCGAACGAAGCCGGGAAAACCACCACCAAGGAGGCCTTCCTGCGCCTGCTTTACGGCTTTCCCAACCGTGAGCCCTATGATTTCCAGCATCAGCGCAAGAACCTGCGTGTCTCTGCCCTTCTGGAAACCGCGGAGGGCGCCCGCGCCTTCACGCGCCTGCCCACGCGCGCCGCTTCGCTGGTTGACGAGACCGGAACCGCGCTGCCCGAGACTGCGCTGACAGCCCATCTGGGCGGCCTTTCGCTGGATGACTATCGCAACCTGCTTTGCCTCGATGACGAGACCATCGAACGTGGCGGCGAGGATATCGCCAACGCGCGCGGCGATATCGGACGGCTGCTGTTTTCCGCCGCCGCGGGCGTGGCCGATCTCAATGCCGTCCTGGAAGCGGCCCGCGACGAGGCGGACAAGCTTTATCGCAAGCGCGCCAGCACCACGCGCATGGCGTCCCTGAAAAAGGAGCTTGCCGAGGTCGAGCGCGAAATCCGCGACAACGACATCAGCGCAAATGCCTGGCGCCGGCTCAGGCAGGCCCGCGACCAGGCGGCTGAGGAGGAAGATGCAGTCCGTCAGGAGCGCGCGGACCTCCGGCGCCAGGCGGCAGACGTCGATGCGCGCCGCCGCGCCCTGCCCCTCATCAACGAGATCGACGACCTGGAAAAGCGGATCGCCCCCCACGCGCAATACCCCGCCCGCGTCGATATCAGCAGCGAGGATCTCGAAGCGCTGAGGGACGAACAGACCAGGGCAGCCAATGACGCCGAACGCCTCGAAGACGAAATCGTGGCGTTGCAGCAAGCCCTTGCCGGGCTGGAACCGGATCCCGAGGGCCTCGCCATCGCCAAACCGCTCGATGAGCTCGACACCTTGCGCAGCCGCTACAACACTGCCGGCATCGACCTGCCCAAACGGCGCGCGGCCGTCCGCGAAGCCTTGCAGGACATGGCGCGCGCGGCAGCCGACCTTCGGGTTGACGAGGCCGTGGCGCCCGAAAGCCTCATCTGCTCGACGGCCGATCTGGCCGATCTGGAGGCCGCGCGCGCTGCCATGCAGGCCGCAGAGCGTGACCGTACCAGCGAGGCGGCGGAAGTGGAGGCCCTGGAAACGCGCTTGCGCGAGGCCGTCCGGGCGCACGAGGCGCAGAAGCGGGCCGCCCCCGCCGCATCCGGAATTTCCGCCATTCTCGACCGTTTCGACGCGGATTCGCTGGCATCCGCCCATGCCGCCGCCCGCGCGGCCGTCGACGAAGCACGCCGGCAGGCCCGCGACGGCCTCGACGCGCTGGGCCTTGCCGGACGACGGTTCGACAACCTGCCCTCCTGCCCGCTGACAGCCGACGATGCCCGTGATCTGGCCGGGCGCCTCTCCACACTCGAAAGGAAGATCGCGGAACAAGACGACCGCATTGCCGGATACCGGGAGACCGCCGCCGTCCACACCGCGCAAATCGAACGGCTGACGGCAGCCGGAACGGTGATTGCCGACCTCGAAGCAAAGGGCTTGATGGAGCAGCGCGACACGCTCTGGTCGGCCCATCGCAAGGCCCTGACCGGCGACAGCGCCGATATGTTCGAGACGGCAATGCGCCAGGTCGATGACATGGCGCGGACCCGCCTTGCCCGCGCCCGTGAACTGGCAGCCTTGCGCCAGGCCGAACAGGGCCTTTCGGAAGCAGCGGCAAGGGCCGTGCAGGGCGAGCGGCAACGCGACGCGCTGGAAACGCAGAAAGCCGCGATCGAGGCACGCATTGCCGATGCCGCCAGCGCCGCCGGACTGGATCCGGCAACCTCGCCTTCCGCCTTTTTCCCCTGGATTGACCGGCTGGCAGCCGCGGGCCTGGCCGCCCGGCAACGCCAGGCGGTGGAAGACCGGCATCGCCCGGTGCTGGAGAAGGCCGACGCGCTGGTGCAGGCATTGCGCCCCTTCCTCGACCTGGCGGAACCGGAATTCGACGCTTGCCTGACGGCGGCGCGCCGCCTCGCCAGGGCCGAACGCGATCATGCGGATGCGCTGAAGGCGGCGATGGAGCGGGTACAGGAACTTCAACGCGACCTGGCTGGACGCAAGGACCGGCTTGACCGGCGTGAAGCCCGGGCCGCCACCGCACGCCAGGCCTGGACGGAGCGTGTGCAAAGGCTGTTTGACGGACGGATAGGCCCCGAAACGCTGGAACGGTCGCTGGAGCCCCTGAGCCGGCTGCGCGAACATGACAGCCGCCGGACCAGCGCCGAACGGCAGGTATCTGGCATGGAGGAAGACCAGCGCCAGTTTTCCGGCCGGGTGGATGCGCTGGCCGCCGCCCTTGCATCGGCAAGCGGAACGGAAACCGGCGGCGGCGATCCGCTGGCCACCTTCGATGCCTTGCGCCATCGTGCCGAGCATGCCGTCCAGACCGAACACCGCCGCAAGGATGGCGAGACGCGGTTGGTGCAAAAGCGGCAGGCATTGCAGGCTGCCCGCCGGCGGCTGGATGAAATCGACCGCGAGGTCCGTCAACTGGCCGCGATCTTTCCCGCCGGCATACCGGTGGCAACCTTGGCCGAATTGCGCACGGCAGTAGCCTTGGCCGGGGAAATCGGCACCTGGCGCGAACGCTTGTCGGCCTGCCAACGCCAGGTTCTCGACATCCTTTCCGTCGCAGACCTGTCGGCTGCCCGTCTTGCGCTGGCCGATGCCACCGCGGCCGGCTTGCAGGCGCAGGCGGACAATCTGGCAAGCGACCTGGAAGCCATCGACCTGCGCATCACGAAAGCCACGGAAGCCCGCGTCTCAACCGCGCGCGATCTGGCCGCAGTTACCGGCGACGCCGACATTGCCCGCCTCGTCGAGCGCAGGACGACGCTGGAACTGGCAATCGAGGAGACGGCGCTGGACTATCTGGAATTGTCGCTCGGCCTGCAACTCGCGGAGACGGCGATACGCCGCTATCGCGACACCCATCGCAGCGGGATGATGGCGGCCACCGAGACCGTTTTCGCCACGCTGACCAACGGCGCTTACCGGAAACTGCTGACCCAGCCGGAAGGGTCATCGGAGATCCTGCTGGTCACGGACGCGGCGGGCACCGCCAAGCGGGTCGAGGATCTGTCCAAGGGCACGCGTTTCCAGCTTTATCTCGCGCTGCGCGCGGCAGCCTATGAACAGCTCGGGAGCCAGGGCATCCACCTGCCGTTCTTCTGCGACGACATTTTCGAGACCTTCGACGAGGACCGCACCCGCGCCGCCTGCCGCATCATGCAGCGTATCGGGGGCACCGGGCAGGCCATCTACCTCACCCACCACCGGCACGTCGTCGATATCGCCCGCGAAGTCTGCCCGGACGGCGTCAGGATCCACGAGATCGCCTGAGCACGCCGCCCGGAAATGCCGGATCGAGCAATCGCCCGGAGGTCAGACCTTTTCCAGCGCCACGGCAATGCCCTGGCCGACACCGATGCACATGGTCGCCAGACCGAGCTTGCCGCCGCGATGATGCAGTTCCAGCGCGGCGGAGCCGGTGATGCGCGCGCCCGACATGCCCAGCGGGTGGCCGAGCGCGATAGCGCCGCCATTCGGGTTCACATGGTCCGCATCGTCGGCAATGCCGAGATCGCGCAGCGTCGCCAGCCCCTGGGAGGCAAAGGCTTCGTTGAGTTCGATCACGTCGAAATCCTGCGGCGTGAGACCGAGTCGCGCGCAAAGCTTCTTTGTCGCCGGCGCCGGGCCGAAACCCATGATGCGCGGCGCCACGCCCGCCGTTGCTCCGCCGAGGATGCGCGCGATCGGCGTCAGGCCGTATTTCCTCGCCGCCGCTTCCGATGCGACGACGAGAGCCGCCGCACCATCGTTGACGCCGGATGCATTGCCCGCGGTCACCGAACCGCCTGCCCGGAACGGCGCCTTCAGCGCGGCCAGCTTTTCAAGCGTCGTCGCGCGCGGATGCTCATCCTTGTCGACCACCGTGGGCTCGCCCTTGCGCGAAGGGATCGTCACCGGCACGATTTCCCTGGCCAGCCGGCCGTTTTCCTGCGCCGCCGCCGCCTTTTGCTGCGAGCGCAGGGCGAAGGCATCCTGGTCCTCGCGCGAAACATTGAAATCCTCGGCCACGTTTTCCGCCGTCTCCGGCATGGAATCGATGCCGTATTGCTTCTTCATCAGCGGATTGACGAAGCGCCAGCCGATCGTCGTGTCGTAGATTTCTGCATTGCGCGAAAATGCCGTATCGGCCTTGGGCATGACGAAGGGCGCGCGGCTCATGCTCTCCACGCCGCCTGCGATCATCAGGTCCGCCTCGCCTGCCTTGATGGCCCGCGCCGCCATGATGACCGCATCCATCCCGGAGCCGCACAGGCGGTTGACCGTGGTGCCGGTCACGTCCACCGGCAGGCCGGCCAGCAGCAGCGCCATGCGCGCCACGTTCCGGTTGTCCTCGCCGGCCTGGTTGGCCGATCCGTAGATCACGTCGTCCACCGCGCTCCAGTCGACATTCGTGTTGCGCTCGGTCAGCGCACGGATCGCGATGGCGCCAAGATCGTCGGCGCGTACCGATGACAGGACACCGCCGAAGCGGCCAATGGGCGTGCGGACATAGTCACAGATGAAGGCCTCAGCCATGGATATTCTCTCTCCCTCCGGAACAAGCCGGCGCCTTTTTCGCGGTTTGGGAAAGCGAATGCAAGAGCAATGGCTGCATTGGAGCGGCTTTCGACCGGAGCGAACCGCCCTAGTCGAGCGTGCGCCGGAAACGCAGCAAGGCCAGCATGGCATAGAGGATGACAAAGAGGCACAGCGCCAGCAGGCTGGTGGCGACTGCCGGAAGATCGGCCCCCTTCAGCATGACGCCGCGTATCAGGCGCAGGAAATGCGTCAGCGGGAAGGTTTCCCCCAGATATTGCGCCCATGACGGCATGCCCCGGAACGGAAACATGAAGCCGGACAGCAGCAGCGAAGGCAGGAAGAAGAAGAAGGTGAGCTGCATCGCCTGCATCTGGCTCTTGGCAATCGTCGAGATCGTGTAGCCGAGCAGGACGAGCGCCATGACGAAGATGAAGATCCCGGTGAGCAGAAGCGTCATCGAGCCGAAAAACGGAACGGCGAAAAGGACCCTCGCCGCACCAAGCACCACCGCCACCTGCACGGAACCGACCACAAGATAGGGCAGCACCTTGCCAAGCATGATCTCCGCCGGCGTCGCCGGCATCGCCAGCAGGTTTTCCATCGTGCCGCGCTCGCTTTCCCGCGTGAGCGCCATCGACGTCATCATCACCATGGTCATCTGCAGGATGACGCCCAGCAGGCCGGGCACGATGTTGTATTGCGTGATGCCTTCCGGGTTGTAGCGCCGGTGCACGACGATGTCGGGCGGCTGCGGCAAGGTCGCCCCGTCCTGGCCCGCATCGCCGCGCTCGCGTTGCAACGCCTGGGCGGCGACTGTGGACAGTGTCGAGATCGCGCCGGAAGCCACGGAAGGGTCCGTCGCGTCTGCCTCGATCAGCAATTGCGGATGATCGTTCTTCAGCACGCGCGTGCCGAAATCCGAAGGGATGGTGATGACGAAGGAAACGTCGCCGGCAGCCAGCATGGCCTCGGCCTTGTGCGCATCCGAGCCATGCAGGACGAAGCGGTAATAACCCGTATTTTCAAGCGCCGTGACCATGGCGCGGGTAAAACGGTCCTGGCTGAAGGCGACGAGCGCGGCCGGCAGCGCCTTGGGATCGTTGTTGATGGCATAGCCGAACAGAACGAGTTGCATCAGCGGCACGCCCAGCATCATGGCGAAGGTGACGCGGTCGCGGCGCATCTGGACGAATTCCTTGGCAAGCATCGCGCCGAGACGGGCAAGGGAGAACCAGCGGTTCATGCCATGTTGTCCCGCGACTGCGCCATGAAGCGGATAAAGACGTCTTCCAGACTCGTGTCGCCACGTTTGGCGCTGGAACCGGCCGTTTCTGCCGCCGCTCGGACGGACCGCTCAAGCGCCGGCGCATCGGCGCCCACCACATGGATCGTCGTGCCGAACGGCGCGATCTGGTCGACGCCGGGCGCGCCGGACAGGGCGCCGATCGCCGTGCCGAGATCGCCTCCACTCAGCACCCATGTCGTCAGTTGCGCGTCGGCGACCACTTCGGCCACCGTGCCGCTGGCCAGCAACTTGCCATAGGAAATGTAGTGGATGCGGTGACACCGCTCGGCTTCGTCCATGTAGTGGGTGGAGACCAGCACCGTCAGGCCGGCGGCGGCGCGCGCATGGATCTCGTCCCAGAAGTCGCGCCGCGCCTTCGGGTCAACGCCGGCTGTGGGTTCGTCCAGCAACAGCAGGTCCGGCTTGTGCATCAGGCAGGCGGCCAGCGCAAGGCGCTGCTTCCAGCCGCCCGACAGCGTGCCGGCAAGCTGGTTTCGCCGGCTGGTCAGCCCCAGATCCTCCAGCGTTTCGGCCACCGCGCCCCTGGGCAACTGGTAGAGCCGGGCCACGAACCGCAGGTTCTCGGCGATCGACAAGTCCTCGTAGAAGGAAAAGCGCTGCGTCATGTAGCCGGTCCTGAGCTTGATGGCGCGCGCTTCCCGGCGCATGTCATGGCCCAGCACCGTGCCCTCGCCCTCATCCGCCGTCAGCAGGCCGCACATGCACCGGATGGTGGTCGTCTTGCCCGATCCGTTCGGCCCGAGGAAGCCGGCGATCTCCCCGCGCGCCACATCCATCGACACATGGTCGACCACTGTCTTTGCGCCGAAACGCTTGACCAGCCCGCGCACGGAAATGGCCGGTTCGCTCATGATCCGGAACCGGGCAGGCGAACATCCACGATCTGGCCAGGCTTCAGATCGCGCGCGCCGTCATCGGGCCGGGCCTCGACGAGGAAGACGAGTTTCTGCCGGTTTTCCAGGGAATAGATGACCGGCGGCGTGAATTCCGGTTCGTCGGAGACATAGGACACCGTTGCCGTCATTCCTTTCGCACATCCGTCGCAACTGAAAGGCAGCACGGTCCCGCGGCTGATACCCGCAAACCCGGCTTCCGGTATGTAGAGTTTCAGTTTCACGCCCCCTTCCGGCAGCAGGGCAAGGATGGGCGCCTGCGGGCCGGCCAGTTCGCCCGGATTGCGGATGACATCGGTGATCTGCCCGGCCTCCGGCGCCAGCAATTCGCGGTTTTCCAACCGCCATCGCGCATTCTCCAATGCCGCCATCGCCTGGTCACGCGCAGCGCGCGCCGCCTTGATCTCGTCGGCACGGGCCGGCAGGCGCGCCACCTTCAGATTGGCCTTCAGTTCGCGCACCTTGGCCTCGGCCACCGCAAGCCCCGTCCTGGCGTCATCGAGCGAGGCCTGCGTCGCCACACCGCGCCTTTCCAGGTCGGCCATGCGGTCCACTGTCCTCTGGGCCTCTTCGCGCTGCGCTTCGGCGGAATTGAGGGACGCCTCGATGACCGCGATTTCCTCCGGCCGCTTTCCCTGGCTGATATTGGCGAGCTGGCTTTCCGCCTGCGCCAGCGCTGCTTGCGCCTGCGCCACGGCAATCCGTGAATCGCGCTTTTCCATGCCGGCCAGAAGTGTGCCTTTGGCCACCCGGTCGCCGCGCCGGACATGCAGGACCTCCAGCCGCGCGGTTTCGATGGGCGCGACCAGCACGCTTTCCGCCTCGGCATACCCGGTCACGATGGCTGTCGAAGGCGAGCACGCCGCAAGCCAGCCGGCGACCAGCGGCACTGCGCAAAGCAGGTCCATCATGATGGCATCTCCTTTCTCGCCGCAATCATGGCGGCGAGGTTGATCTTGACGGTTCTGGCAAGCTGGCCGCATTCGTCCGCGCCCATTGTCTCCCAGCCCATGCGGCCAAGCACGACCGGCTGGCCGATGCGGAAATAGAGCAGTTGCCCTGCCAGCGTGAACACGGCAAGGCGGGTATCCGCACTGTCCGGGTCCGTTCCCGCGGCAACGGCAAAGACACGGCAAAGCCCCTTGTGAACCGGGCCGATGAAGCGGGACATGAGAAGATCGAAGACCGGCCCGCGCTCGCCGATTTCGCGCAGGATGAACGATGACAGCGACCGCCCGTCCTGGCCAGCGATGATCTGTGCGATGAACCGGTCGATCACGCCTTCGAGAAAGGCCTGCGCGCGCTCAGGATCGCCACCGGCATCGAATTGCTCCGCCGCCCCCGCCACGCGCGATATCCGGGCCGCGACAGTCTCCGCACAGGCCAGCCGCAACCCTTCCTTGCCGCCGAAATGATAGGCGATGGATGCCACATTCGCCCCCGCCATGGCGGCAATGGCGCGCGTGGACGCTGCGGCAAAGCCGTCCCGGCCAAAAAGCGTCAGCCCGGCCCGGATCAGGGCCTCGCGCGTTTCCTCGGACCCGCTTCGGGAAATGCCGTTCACAGGAACCATGGCACCGTCCTTTCGCGCACAATTTAATCAAACGATTGATTAAAGGCAAGACCTCTTCCTGTCACAGGTCACGCGCGCTGTCGCCGCCGGACGCGCTGGCCCTGAACTTAGGACCGGAAGCCGGAGCCCGCTTCGCGCGGGTCATCGTCACCCTCGGCTCCGTCCCAGGGATCGTCATGGAGGATGCGTTCCGCCGCACCGTCGAGGTCGTCATATTGTCCGCTCTTCAACGACCACAGGAAGGCGCCAAGGCCAAGCGCCCCCAGGAAAAGCGCGATGGGAATGAGATAGACCAGAACGTTCATGCGCGTTTTCCTATTCGCCGGGCTCCAGCCGGGCTTCGCCCTGCTCCACCCGCTCGCGCTCCTCCACACCGACCAGACGCGTGGCCATTAGCCGCATCGCGTTGGAGATCACGAGGATCGATGACCCCGACATGGCCAGCGCGGCCAGCAGCGGCGTGACATGGCCGGTAATCGCCAGGGGCACGGCAATGATGTTGTAGACGATCGCGATGGCGAAATTCTGCCGGATCAGCCGTCCTGCCTGGCGGGAGACCGAGAGCGCGGCCGGAACCGCGGCGAGCGAGTCGCGCAGGAACACGAAATCGGCGGCGTTGCGGCCGATATCCGCCGCAGTCGCCGGTGCCATCGAGACATGCGCGGCATTGAGCGCCGGGGCGTCGTTGAGCCCGTCACCGACCATCAGCACCTTGCGGCCCTGGTCCGAAAGGCTTCTGATCGCTTCCACCTTCTGTGCCGGCAGCATGGCGGCATGGAAATCGCCGATGCCGAGCCGGCCGGCGACATCGGCCACCGCATCGCGGTGATCGCCGGAAATGATGCGCGCCGGCAGGCCCGCCCCGCAAAGGGCATGAACCGCCGCGCCTGCATCCGGGCGCAACTGGTCGGTGAAGCGGAAAACGGCCAATTCCTCGCCATCGAGCGAAAGCGTGGTCGCGGTCAGTCCGTCCGCCGTGTCCGCGGCCCCGCCCGATACCGCCCAGTCCCGCCGGCCCAGACGCCAGAGCCCGTCGGCGCCTTGCGCCTCAAGCCCCTGCCCCGGCACTTCGCGCACCGCATCGAAAGGGACACCTTCGCCGTCACGATAGGCGGCCAGCGCCTGCGCCAGCGGATGCCGTGAGTGGCTGGCCAGATCCGCGGCCGCGGCCAGAAGATGGGGCGCGACGGCCGCCGCGTCGGTCAGGCGCGGCCGCCCCATGGTCAGCGTGCCGGTCTTGTCGAACAGCACGGCGTCGGCCTCGGCAAGCCGCTCCATGGCGCTGCCGTCCTTGACCATGATGCCGCGCTCGAACAGCCGCCGCGCGGCGACGACCTGCACGATGGGCACGGCCAGACCGAGTGCGCAGGGACAGGTGATGATGAGAACCGCAATCGCGATGGTCAGCGACTGGTGCCAGTCGCCGGTTGCCCAGAACCAGCCGATGAAGGACAGGAAGGCGGTGAGATGCACCACGGGCGCATAAAGCTGTGCGGCGCGGTCCGCTATGCGGCGGTAACGCGCCTTGCCGCCCTCTGCGGCCTCCATGAGCCGCACCATTTCGGCCAGGAAGGAATCCTCTGCCCGTGCCGTCGCCTCGATGGTCAGCGCGCCGGTCAGGTTCAGCGTCCCGGCGCGCACATCCATGTCCCGTGTCACCGCCTGCGGCGCGCTTTCACCCGAAACGAGCGAACAATCGAGGTCCGATTGGCCGGATACGACCCGCCCGTCCACGGGCACCCGGTCGCCCGCGCCCAGCAGGATGCGCATGCCCGGCTCGATCTCGCCGGTGGCGATCCAGCGACGCTCGCCGGCCGCATCCTCCAGCAGGGCGCCGCGCGCCGCCATCCGCGCCAGTCCCTTGACCGCCGTGCGCGCCCGTTCGCGCATCACGTGGTCGAGCGTGCGCCCGATCAGCAGGAAGAACAGCAGCATCACCGCCGCGTCGAAATAGGCATGCCGGCCATGGTTCAGCGTGTCGTACAGGCTCATGCCGTAAGCCAGCAGCACGCCGATGGAGATCGGCACGTCCATGTTGGTGCGCCCGTGTTTCAGCACGCTCCACGCGGACGAGAAGAAGATGCGCCCCGAATAGGCCAGCGCCGGAATGGCGATGATGGCGGAGATCAGGTGGAAGACATCGCGCGTCGCGCCTTCGGCCCCGGACCAGACAGAGACGGACAGCAGCATGATGTTGCTGGCGGCGAACCCGGCCACCGCGACCGCACGCAGCAGCTTCGACAATTCCGTGTCGCGCCCCTCCGCCTCGAAGTCGAAGATATGGGCAGGATAGCCGATGGAGGCCAGCGTCTGACAGAAGCCGGGAACCGTCCTGCCGTCGTCGCGCCATTGCACCGTGACGCGCCGGGTCGAGAGATTGACGCGCGCGAACGTCACGCCCTCGACCTTGTTCAAGGCATTTTCAACGGCCACGATGCAGGCACCGCAATGGACGCCCGGCACCGACAGATCCGTCTGCCGCAGACCCTCGCCAACCGGGCGGGAAGCCTCGCGCAGTTCCTCGTCCAGCGGCAGGGACTGCGCCTCGCAGGCTTCGCCTTCCGTTCCTGGCGCGCAGCAGCTCATCCTACTTGGCTCCCTCGCCTTTCACGAGAATGCGCGTGGCGTGGCGGTAAGGGGTGTCCAGCCCCGCCTCGGCCAGAACCTCGACAACCCACTGGCCGCCCGCCAGCCGGGTATCCACCACATGAAGGCCATTGCCGGCGGAAACGAGTTCGACAATCTGGTCCATTCCCTCATGGGCCGGGCGCATCAGCTTGGCCTTGACACCATTCGTGGCCACGGGGGCACCCTTTGCATCCAACAGGGTGAAGCGCAGTTGCGCACCGTCATAGGAAACGGACGGATGCCAGCCGAGCGCGGCATGGGCGCGGGCAACGCCCTGGTTCTCGTTGAAATGCTGGCTCGCAACATAGGAATTTTTCACCACCAGCCCGGACCATGTGGAATTGGCGAAATAGGCCAGTGTGAGATTGACCGAGATGATGGTGCCGAAAAACAGCACCAGCACGCCCAGCATGTGTTTCCCCGTGAATTCCCGCTCTGCCATCTTGCCGTCCATTGTCACTGCTCCGGGCTGAAGAATTTCGCGCTGTAGACATCGCGCTCGTTGGACTGCTTGTCCTCGGCGATGAAGCGGAATGTGCTGTCGCCATCCAGCGAATAATCGTTCGGCATGGTAACGAAGACCTTCAGGTTGCGGATCTTGTCGGGCTCCACCGGCACGGCATAGCTGTAGCCGCCGGAGAACTGCGGCAGTTCGGGGATGTCCAGCATGGCGCCAGGCAGCCCCTCGATCTTCAGCAGGATCGTGCGCGGCTCGGGGATCATGTTCAGCAGCTTGACCGAATAGCCGTTGCGGATGGACCCGTCAGACAGCTTGACGAATTGCGGGTTGCGATCGTGCAGCACGTTCACTTCAAGCCGGTCGCGCGAGCCCAGCGAGACCAGCAGCGCAACGCCGATGGCCGACCAGGCCGCAAGGTAGACCAGCGTGCGCGGCCGCGCCAGGGTCCGCCAGCGGAAGTGGCGGACAGCAGGCACCAGCTTGCCGTCGCTGCCATAGACCCGGCGCGGATCGGCCGGATGGGCGCCATTCTCGGTCGCCAGCGCCATGTTGTGCGCATAGGTGTTCAGCGTGGTGTAGGAAATCAGCCCGCGTTCCTTGCCAAGCTTGTCCATGATCTGGTCGCAGGCGTCGATGCACAGCGCGCAGGTGATACATTCCAGTTGCAGGCCGTCGCGAATGTCGATGCCCATCGGGCAGACGGCGACACAGGCATTGCAATCCACGCAATCGCCGACCACCTCGCCGCGCGCCGCCATCTTCTTGGCATGCTTGGAACGCGGTTCGCCGCGCCAGCCGTTATAGGTCACGGTCAGCGAATGTTCGTCCAGCATGGCCGCCTGCACGCGCGGCCAGGGGCACATGTAGGTGCAGACCTGTTCGCGCATGATGCCGCCGAACGTGTAGGTCGTCGCCGTCAGGATGGCGACCGTGATATAGGCCACGGGCGCGGCCTGTCCGGTCACGAATTGGCCCAGCAGCGTCGGCGCGTCGGCGAAATAGAAGATCCAGGCACCGCCGGTCGCCACGGCGATCAGCAGCCAGATGGTGTGCTTGATCACCCGCTTGGAGATCTTGTCGAATGTCCAGGGCGCGTTTTCCAGCCGCATGCGCGCATTGCGGTCGCCTTCCACCGCGCGCTCAACCACCAGGAAGAGGTCCACCCAGACCGTCTGCGGGCATGTATAGCCGCACCAGGCGCGCCCCACCGCGGAAGTGACCAGGAACAGGCCGATCCCCGCCATCACGAGCAGGCCCGCCACATAGAAGAACTCCTGCGGCCAGATCTCGATGAAGAAGAAATAGAAGCGGCGGTTGGCCATGTCGATCAGGATGGCCTGATCGGGCGCGAACGGCCCCCGGTCCCAGCGCAGCCAGGGCGTCAGGTAGTAGATGCCGAGCGTGATGGCCATGACCAGCCACTTGAAGCGCCGGAACTGGCCCTCGGCGCGCTTCGGGAACACCTTCTTGCGCGCCGCGTAGAGCGGCTGGCGGACCTTGGCCGAATTGACCGGCGTCGCATCAAGCGGCTGAACGTCCGGCGCCTCCGCAGCCATGGCCTCGGCCGCCGTGTCCTTGCCCTTGTGGTCCTTGATGTCAGGTGTCGCCGTATCCATGCCCGGTCTTGCTCCGCTCCCGCCGCGCGGGTTGTGTCCTGACAGGCCGGCGTCTTGGGAGGATGGACCGGCCGTCTGGAACAGCAACGCAACGCTAATGGTGTATCTTGCCCTCACGTTTACCCATGCAAGATGGGCCTTGCGTTGACATGGGTCAAACATCCATGCGCGGGCGCGACGTTTTCACACATCTTCACAAACGCAAACGGCCCGGCTTGGTGCAGCCGGGCCGTTCGAGCCTGTAATCGCACCTGCGTCGGCGCAGGCGCTCCGGATCAGCTGCCGCCGCCTAGCGAATGGACGTAGACGGCCAGTTCCTTGACCTTCGTGTCGCCAAGCCGCGGCGCCCATGCCGGCATCACACCATGCTTGGGATTGCGGACCTGGGATGCGATGGCTTCTTCGCTGGAGCCGTAGAGCCAAAGCGCGTCTGCCAGGTTCGGGGCGCCGACCTCGACCATGCCGCGACCGTCTTCGCCATGGCAGGCCGCGCAATTGTCGGCGAACACCGTGGCACCTTCCTCGGCAGCAGCCGGATCGGAGGCCTCGCCCGATAGGCTCGCCACATAGGCCGCAACCTGGCGGATCTGGTCGCCGTCGAGCATTTCGCCGAAGGCCGGCATCTCGGAAATGCGCGTGTCGTCGTCCTGCTCGTAGCGAACGCCATGGGCGATGGTCTGGTGGATGGCTTCGATGTCGCCACCCCAGATCCAGTCGTCATCGTTCAGGTTCGGATAGCCCGGACCTCCGGTGGCGCCCGAACCGTGGCACTGCGAACAGTAGACCTTGAAGGTCGAACCGCCGGCCGCCGTGGCGAAGGTGCGCATTTCGTCGTCCGCCAGAATGCCTGCCAGATCGGTATTGGCGATCTTTTCGACCATCCCGGCCTTGGCCGCCTCGGCTTCACTCATTTCCGTGGCCACGGCGGCTCGGCTGGACCAGCCGAGCACACCCTGCGTGTTGCCCGTCAGGCCCGGCCACGCCGGATAGGCGATCGTGTAGCCGATCGCCCAGACGATGGTGGCATAGAAGGTCCACAGCCACCACCGCGGCAGCGGGTTGTTCAGTTCGCGGATGCCGTCCCACTCGTGACCGGTGGTTTCGACGCCGCTGACTTCGTCAATATGTTTCTCGCTCATGGTTCAGTCCTCTTGGAGCGGGATACGGGCTGCCTCGTCGGCCTGGCGCTTCGAGCCGGGCCGCAGGAAGACGTATGCAACGACGGCCGTGAAGACGAGGAACATGAAGAGCAGTCCCCAGCTGTCGGCGAAAGTGCGCATGGTCTGGTAATCGAGGTCCATATCCGTGGGCTCCCTTAGCGATAGTTGGCTTCGGCGTCGTAGCTCTCGAAATCGACGAGCGTACCCAGCATCTGGAGATAGGCGACGAGCGCGTCCATTTCCGTCAGCTTCGTCGGATCACCGTCGAAATCACCCAGCTTGGCCTTGGGATAGCGCTCTTCCAGGCCCGACCAGTCGGCGTCCGGATTGGCCTGGTCCCGAAGGTCGGCTTCCGCGTTCTCGATCATCGCATCATCATAGGGCACACCGACCATGGCGTTGGCCTTCAGATGGGCGGCGATATCCATGCCCTCGACATTCAGTTCCGTCGTCTTGAGGAAGCTGTAGCTCGGCATGATCGACTCCGGCACCACCGAGCGCGGCTCGTTGAGGTGCTGCACGTGCCACTCGTTCGAATAGCGGTTGCCGACGCGTGCCAGGTCCGGCCCGGTGCGCTTGGAACCCCACTGGAACGGGTGGTCGTACATCGATTCCGCAGCCAGGCTGTAGTGACCGTAACGCTCCACCTCGTCGCGGAACGGGCGGATCATCTGGCTGTGACAGACATAGCACCCTTCCCGGACATAGATGTTACGGCCGGCCAGTTCGAGCGGCGAATAGGGACGCACCCCCTCCACCTTCTCGATCGTGTTCTGCAGCCAGAACAGCGGCGCGATCTCGACCAGACCGCCGACGGTGACCACGAGGAAGCTGAGGACGAGAAGGAGCGAGGCATTGCGCTCCACCTTGTCATGCTTCGCAAGAAGGCCCTTTTTCTCTTCGTTTGCCATGATGAATGGACCTCCTTATTCGGCCGGCGCGGCGGCAGGCGCAGAGACGAAACCCTGCTCCTCGCGCTGATAGCCGAGAATGGTCATGGTGATGTTGTAGGCCATGATGATCGCGCCGATCAGGTAGAGCAGCCCGCCCAGCGTGCGCAGTGCATAATACGGGTACATGGCGGCCACGGACTCGGCGAACGAGTACACGAGGAAGCCCTGGTCGTCGTATTCACGCCACATCAGGCCCTGCTGGATACCGGCGACCCACAGCACGGCGGCGTAGATCACGATGCCGAGCGTGGCGAGCCAGAAGTGCCAGGTGACCAGGCGCAGGCTGTACAGCCGCTCGCGGAACCACAGCTTGGGCACCAGATAGTAGATCGCGCCGAACGAGATCATGCCCACCCAGCCGAGCGCGCCGGAATGCACGTGGCCGATGGTCCAGTCGGTGTAGTGGGACAGCGAGTTGACCGCCTTGATCGACATCATCGGACCTTCGAAGGTCGACATGCCGTAGAAGGCGACCGCGATGACCATCATGCGGATGATCGGGTCGGTGCGGATCTTGTCCCAGGCGCCCGAAAGCGTCATCAGGCCGTTGATCATGCCGCCCCAGGACGGCATCCACAGCATGATGGAGAACACCATGCCCAGCGTCTGCGCCCAGTCCGGCAGTGCCGTGTAGTGCAGATGGTGCGGACCAGCCCAGATGTAGAGGAAGATCAGCGCCCAGAAGTGGATGATCGACAGGCGGTAGGAATAGACCGGGCGGCCGGCCTGCTTCGGGATGAAGTAGTACATCATGCCCAGGAAGCCCGCGGTCAGGAAGAAGCCCACCGCGTTATGCCCGTACCACCATTGCGTCAGCGCATCCTGCACGCCGGAGAAGGCCGAGTAGGACTTGGTGCCCAGCAACGAGACCGGAAGGCTGAGATTGTTCACCACGTGCAGCATCGCGATGGTCACGATGAAGGACAGGTAGAACCAGTTGGCCACGTAGATATGCGGCTCCTTGCGCTTGTAGAGCGTCCCCAGGAACACAAGCAGATAGGCCACCCAGACCACGGTCAGCCAGAGGTCGACATACCATTCCGGCTCCGCATATTCACGCCCCTCCGTGATGCCGAGCAGGTAGCCGGTTGCGGCCATGACGATGAACAACTGGTAGCCCCAGAACACGAACCACGCGAGATTTCCGCCGAACAGGCGGGCCCGGGTCGTGCGCTGGACCACGTAGAACGATGTCGCGATCAGGGCATTGCCACCAAAGGCGAAGATCACGGCGGACGTGTGCAGCGGACGGGTGCGGCCGAAGTTGAGGAACGGTTCGATGTTCAGGTCCGGCCAGGTCAGCTGCGCGGCGACGACGACGCCGACGAGAAAGCCGACCACCCCCCAGAACATGGTGGCGATGGCGCCATAGCGCACCGGACCGTCCATGTAGCCGGACGTGTCTTCCTTCGGCGCCCCGGCGAAGGAGGTGCGCCGCATCAGGATGACGGTGAAGATGGCGAGTGTTAGAGCAAGAATGCCCATGTGTGCCTGGAAGAGGCTGTCATGGGCGAAGGCCGCACCAAGGATTGCCAGGAACGTGGCAACCACCAGCGCGACGATTTCGGCCGCGAATGTCATGAGTTTGACCCCCTCACGAGTCTGTACGGGTTAAACGATCCCGGAGCACGCCTCCGCGATCTTGCGCTGAGCAATGCGCTGCAAGCGTGACAGCCGCATTGATCTTGATCAAGGTTTCTAATTCGAGACATTGGCATAAACCATGCGTCATAGTTTCCTTTTGGATGGGTTCAACGCATGGCAGGCACAACGACCAAGGCCGACAGCCTTTGGGATCAGCAGGGTTTGTCGCGCTTCGGCGGCGACGCCATACAGGCGTTCGCCCGTGCCCACGACGACAAGCTTTCGCTCTGCCAGACGCTGGAGGAAATCGCCGATTCGCTGCCGGACGAGGTCGACAAGCAGAAATGCAAGCTGGCCGCGCGCGAGATCTGGCCGCTGCTGCGCAGCGTTCACAGTTTCGAGGAAAAGATCATCTTCCCTGCACTGGCAGACCGGCTTGCCCACGTCGACGGCATTGACGAGACGATCGCGCGCCTGAAGTCGGAACATGCCGAGGACGAATGCTATGCCGAGGAGCTCACCGACACGCTGCTGTTGCTGGGCGCCGGCGACCGGGGCGTGAATTTCGACGCGGTCGGCTACATGCTGCGCGGCTTTTTCGAATCGGTGCGTCGCCATGTCGCTTTCGAACGGGAAATTGTCCTGCGCCTCGCCCGCGGCACGGAAACGACGACGGATACGGGCCGACAGACCCATTGACGGGCCACGGCGCCGCGTTGGCGGGACCTACATGCTGGCGCGTTCGTCGAGCCGGTCGAGATCGGGCACGGTGATATGCCGGTTGTTCTCGATGTGGATGACGCCGTCCTTGCGCAGCTTGGTCAATTGCCGGCTGACCGTCTCGATCGTCAGGCCGAGGAAATCCGCGATATCGGCGCGCGTCAGCGGCAGGTCGAATGTCACCGGACCTTCATGGGTCGCCGCGTCCGGATCGACATTGATCGCGATGAGGTGAAGGAAGCTGGCCACCTTTTCCGCGGCCGTCTTGCGGCCAAGCGTCAGCATCCAGTCGCGCGCCTCGTCCAGTTCCTTGAGCGTTTGCTCCAGAAGTTTGTGTTCGAGGTCCGGCGACTGGTCTATCATCCGGTCGATCAGTCCCTTGGAGAAGCTGCAAAGCTCCACTTCGGTGGCCGCTTCCGCCGAAAAACGGCTTGAGCGCGAGAACGGACGGCCAAGGAAATCCGGCGCGAATTGCAGCCCGACGATCTGCTGGCGGCCGTCCGAAAGCATCTTGGTCAGCTTTACCACGCCGCCGATCACGTTGGCATATTGCGAGACGTCCTGTTCCTCGCCGACAAGCTCGGTTCCAGGCACCACCTTGCGCCGCACGGAATGCTTGGAAAGGCTGACGAGCTGATCGGTGTTCAAGGCGCCGCAAACGCCGCGATGGCGCGCTTCGCACGCCTGGCACAAGGCCGGCACACCGGTTGTATGAACATCTTCGCGCACTTTTTTGTCCATGTTCAAATCCTACCAGTGCTGCTTTGCAATAGCTACACCGCAATTGCACCATATTAGCAATCAACGCGACAATCTGCCGCGACAGCTTTGCTGTACCACTTGCAGCCGGTTCAAGCCAGTTTGATACGGATCAACGTTCGCAGGTCCATCGTCTAGTATCGAACACATCTGAAAAGATGTGGAATGGATGCACGATGAACAGCGAACTGATCGAGCGCTACGCAAAGCCGGTGCCGCGGTACACCAGTTACCCCACCGCGCCGCACTTCACGCCCGACATCGATGCGGCGGCCTACCGCTCCTGGCTGGAGGCAATCGAACCCGCGACGCCGGTTTCGCTTTATGCCCACATCCCGTTTTGCGACAGATTGTGCTGGTTTTGTGGCTGCACCACCAAACAGGTGCAGCGCTACGATCCGGTCGAGGTCTATCTCGATTCGCTGCGCGCCGAAATCGCCCATGCCGGCGATTGCGTCACCCGCCAGGCACCGGTGACCGCAATGCATTTCGGCGGGGGGTCCCCCACCATGCTGAAGGCCGCCGACATCCGGCTGCTTGGCGAGACGCTGCGCGCGCATTTTGCCTTTGCTGCGGATGCCGAAATCTCCGTCGAGATGGACCCCAACGACATGACGGAGGACCGCTTCGATGCCTGTGCCGATATCGGCATGACCCGCGCCAGCCTCGGCGTCCAGGATTTTGATCCCGTGGTTCAGGAGGCAATCAACCGGGAGCAGACGGTCGAGCAGACCCGCTCGGTGGTGGATGGCGTACGCCGGCGCGGTGCCGGCTCTGTCAATCTCGACATCCTCTACGGCCTGCCGCACCAGACGGTCGAAAGCATCGAGAAGACGGTGCGCGCCTGCCTCGACATGGACCCGGATCGCATTGCGCTGTTCGGCTATGCGCATGTGCCCTGGATGAAGAAGCACCAGACGATGATCGACGAGACGGTCCTGCCGGGCCTTGTCGAGCGCTTCCGCCAACAGGATCATGCCGCCGGCCTGTTGCGCGAGGCCGGCTATGTGGCCATTGGCTTCGACCATTTCGCCAAGCCGGCCGACAGCATGGCCAAGGCCTTGCAAGGCGGCACGCTGAAGCGGAATTTCCAGGGCTATACCACCGATGACGCCCCGGTCCTGATCGGCCTTGGCGCCTCGGCCATCGGGCAATTGCCGCAGGGCTATGTCCAGAATTCCCCGGCCTCCGGAGACTATCAGCGGCGCATCGCCAATGACGGCTTTGCCACCGTGCGCGGTGTGCGCCTGAGCGGCGAGGATGTCATGCGCCGGGCCGTCATCGAGAAATTGATGTGCGATTTCGCCTTCAGCCGCGATTGGGCGCTGGACACCTTCGGCGCGCCTGCGCGCACCATCATCGAGGAGGCCGACTATCTGGCCGCGTCCGACCGCGACGGGTTGTTCTCCCGCGAGGAGAACGTCTACCGCGTCACCGATACCGGCCGCCCCTTCGTGCGCGTCATCGCCGCTCATTTCGACGCCTACCTGCACAAGGGGGCAGCCCGCCATTCCGCAGCGGTCTGAGGAGGCCACGGATCCGGGCACCCTGGCCCGGCGCTGCGCATGAAAACGCCGCGGACGATGGGTCCGCGGCGTTCTTCATGTCACGATGACGGGTTTGAACCCTTACTGGCGCGCCTGTTCCTTGAAGACACCGTCCTCGACCTTGGAGATGACGATGATGTCGCCGCCCTGGTGGTCGCCGGGGCCCATCTTGATGTCGGCATCGGCGATCACGTCGCGGAACTCCAGCGACTCCATGCCCTTCTGGAAGCTCTCCGGCGTCAGATCCTGGCCCGCGGCCTCAAGCGCCTTGACCAGCGTTTCAGCAGCGCCATAGCCCAGGATCGCGGCCATGCCCGGCTCCTCGTTGTACTTGGCAACGAAGTCGTCATGCCACTTCTTGACTTCCGGATCGTCCATGCGCGGCTTGTAGTCGGCCCAGCCGCCGGCGGCGTAATAGCCGTCCGTGATCCCGCCCGGCTGCGAGGCGATGGCCTCGTGATAGGCCGCCGAGGAGCCGAGGAAGGACACGTCGTTCCAGCCCAGCTTCTTGGCCGTGGCCACGGCGATGATGGTCTGGCGCACGCCCAGTGCCGTGGCGACGATGTCGCAGCCGGCGTCCTTCAGCTTGGTCAGCGCGCCCACGAAGTCGGTTTCATCCGGCTTGTGGGTGGTTTCCGCAGCCCAGGTCTTGCCCAGTTCCTCTGCCTTGTCCACCGCGCCTTCCTGGATCTCCTTGCCGAAATCCGACGGGATGTACATCGCGCAGATTTCCTCCGCGCCCTTCTCCTTGACCAGGTAGTCGACCCCGGCCTTGATCTGGTCGTAATAGGACGAGAAGCCGGCATACTTGTAGGTGATGTCGCCTTCGAGCATCTGCCGGGCCGAGGTCAGCGGCGCGATGTTCGCCACCTTCTTGGCCTGCATCAGCGGGAAGCCGGCAATGTTGTGCGGCGTGCCGAGATTCAGGATCATCGCGAACACGCCGTCCGAATTGATCAGCTTGTTGAAATTGGCCACCGCCTTGGGCACCTGGTACTGGTGATCCTCGACGATCATGCGGATCTTGCGGCCGTGAATGCCGCCCGCCTCGTTCACCTCGTCGAATTTCATCTGTGCCGCCTTGATGGCCTGCACATTGAAAGGCGCGAAGATACCCGACTGGTCGCCATTGGAGCCGATCAGCACTTCCGTGTCCGTCACGCCCTGCTGGGCCATCGCGGCCGACGTCATGCCGGCGGCAATGCCAAGTGCGAGAATGGACTTCCTGATTGCAGTCTTCATCCGTTTTCCTCCGTTACGGTTGAACTGAATTATCCCTCTTTTCCATACATGGAATCGATCAGCGGCTTGTGCTTCTTTTCCACGAAGCCGCGCTTGAGCTTCATGGTCGCCGTCAATTCCTCGTCTTCCGCCGTCAGCAGCGTGTCGATCAGGCGGAAATCCTTGATCTGCTCGACCCGGGCAAACTCCCGGTTCGTCTCCTCCACCACCGCTCCGATCAGTTCGCGCACCTCCGGGGCCGCACACAGCGAACGGTAGTCGGAGAACGGCACGCGCTTGGCCTGCGCGAATTTTTCCACGTTTTCCTGGTCGATCATGATCAGGCAGGTCAGATATTTGCGCTTGTCGCCGATGATGACGGCATCCGAGATGTAGGGCGAGAACTTCAGCCGGTTCTCGATTTCCGCCGGCGTGATGTTCTTGCCGCCGGCCGTGATGATGATGTCCTTGAGCCGGCCGGTGATCGTCAGGTAGTTCTCGTTGTCCAGCCGCCCGATATCGCCCGTCCGCAGCCAGCCGTCCTCCGTCATCGTCTCGGCCGTCTTGTCCGGCTTGTTCCAGTAGCCCTTGAACACGTTGCCGGCCTTGTACTGGATCTCGCCGTCCGGCGCGATGCGCACCTGAGTGCCCGGCAGCGGCTGGCCCACCGTGCCGTTCTTGTTGTTTTCAAACGTGTTGATGGAGATGACACCGGAGCTTTCGGTCATTCCGTAGCCTTCCAGGATCGGAACACCGGCGGCGCGGTACCACTTCAGGAGATCGGGCGAAATGGGCGCCGCACCCGATCCGCCGCGGCGCAGCCGGTCCATGCCCAGCATGCGGCGCAGGTTCTTCAGTACGAGGAAATCCCACACCCGGAACGCCAGTGCGGTGCCAGACGGCACCGGCCTGCCTTCCAGTTCCGCTTCCGCCTTCTTCATTCCCGTGGCGATGGCCTGCTTGAACGCCCATTGCTGCAACGGCGTGGCATCGCCGATCAGGATCATGACGCGGGAATAGATCTTCTCCCAGACGCGCGGCACGGCCACGAATGTATGCGGACTGACCTCCTGGACATTGTCGAACACCGTCTCCGGGCTTTCTGCGAAGTTCACCGTCGACTTGCCGGCAATCGGCGCGAAGGCGGAGAACAGGCGTTCGAGAATATGGCAGAGCGGCAGGAAGCAGACCTGCTCGTCGGTCGGATATATCGGCGCTGCCACATTGCCCGTGGACAGCGAGCACATGATGTTGGAATGCGAGATCATGGCGCCCTTGGGCATGCCGGTGGTCCCCGACGTGTAGACAAGGATCGCCGTTGCGTCCGGATCGGTCTTCGCGGTCTCGGCCTCGAACAGATCCGGCGTTTCCTTCAGCTGCTCGCGTCCCAGACGGTAAAGCTCGTCGAGGAAGATGACCTTCTCGTCGGAAAAGTCGTGCAGGCCCTCCGGGTCCAGCACGATCACCTTGCTCAGTCCGGGTATGTCCTTCCTGACTTCCAGGAACTTGTCGAGTTGCTCGTCATTCTCCACGAACAGGAACCGGCTGTCGGAATCGTTGACGAGATATTTGAGCTGTGCCGCCGAATCGGTCGTGTAGATGCCCGAACAGATGCCGCGCATGCACTGCACGCCCATGTCGACATAGACCCATTCCTTGTTGTCCTCCGAGAGGATCGACACCACCTCGCCGGGCTTCAGGCCGAGCCGGTGCAGCCCCAGCCCGATCAGCCGCGCATGCTCGCGGAAATCGTTCCAGGAATAGGACAGCCAGATGCCGTAATCCTTCTCGCGATGCGCCGTGCGCTCGCCCAGTTCCTTGCAGCGTTCAAGGAACAGCTTTGGCAGCGTGTCGCATCCGTCGATGAAGAACGGACCCTTCGACAGATCCGCATTGATCGACATGCCGTTGACGACCTGCTGCGGCGGTATGCTCTTGTGAACCGTCATCTGCGCCTCCCCTTGATCCTACCGCCAGGTCTTCTTCTGTTTCCAGCGCTTCTGGCCGCGCTGGCTCTCTTCCTGGACGCCGAGATAGAATTCCTGCACATCCTTGGATTCCTTGAGCCGCTTCGCCTCGCCTTCCATGACGATGCGGCCCAGTTCCATCACGTAGCCGTAGTCGGCCACGTCCAGCGCCACCTTGGCATTCTGCTCCACCAGCAGCATGGTCACGCCCTGCTCCTTGTTCAGGCGCCGCACGATGGCGAAGATCTCCTTGACCAGCAGCGGCGACAGGCCGAGGCTCGGCTCGTCCAGCAGCATCACCTTCGGCCGCGCCATCAGTCCGCGCCCGATGGCCAGCATCTGCTGCTGGCCGCCCGAAAGCGTGCCCGCTGCCTGGCGGCGGCGTTCCTTGAGGATCGGGAAATAGGAAAACACCATCTCCTTGTCCTCCGCCACGCCGCGATTGTCGCTGCGGGTAAAGGCGCCCATGTCGAGATTTTCCTCCACGGTGAGCAGCGGAAACACCTCGCGCCCTTCCGGCACATGCACGATGCCCTCGCGCACCACCTGGTCGGGTTCGCGGCCCGCAATGTCGTGGCCGCCATAGAGCACCTGGCCCTTTTCAGGGTCCATGACGCCGGAAATCGTCTTCATCAGCGTCGTCTTGCCCGCGCCATTGGCGCCGAGCACCGTGGCGATCTGGCCCTCGCGCACGGTCAGCGAAACCCCGCGCAGCGCCATGATCGGCCCGTAATAGCTCTCCAGGTTGACGATGCGCAGCACCGGTTTGGCCGCCTGGTCCGTCGCCGCGGACTGGGTCATCACGTTCATGCCGCTTCCTCCGCCGTGTCCTCTGCGCCGATATAGGCCTCGATCACCGCCGGATGGTTCTGCACCTCGGCCGGTGTGCCCAGAGCCAGGGTCTTGCCGTCGGCCAGCGCCATCACCCGGTCGGACACCGAGGCGACGAGATGCATGTCATGCTCCACCATCAGCACGGTGATGCCCATCTGCTTCTTGAGGTCCTCCACCCAGAAGGCGACGTCCTGCGTCTCCTCGACCGACAGGCCGGAGGCCGGTTCGTCGAGCAGCAGCAGCTTCGGCTTGATGGCCAGCGCCCGGCCCATTTCCACCACCTTGCGCACGCCGTAGGGAAGACCGGCAATGTATTTCTCGCGATAGGCATGCAGGTCGAGGAAATCGATCACGTCCTCGACGGCGCGCCGGTTTTCCATTTCCGCCTTGCGCACCGAAGGCAGGAACAGCAGCTCGGAGAACAGGTTCGTCTTGCGGAACCGGTTGCGCCCGACCAGCAGGTTCTGCAACACGGTCGCCTGCTCGAACAGCTCGATGTTCTGGAAGGTGCGTGCGATGCCAAGCTTGGCGATGTCATGCGGCGGATGTTTCAGAAGGTTTTCGCCGTCGAAGACGATCTCGCCCTCCACCGGGTCGTAGAAGCGCGAGATCAGGTTGAACAGGGTCGACTTGCCGGCGCCGTTCGGCCCGACCAGCGCGAACACCTCGCCCTCCTCCACCTCGAAGGAAACATTGTTGACGGCAATGACCCCGCCGAACTTGAGCGTGACGTTGCGGACTTCCAGAAGGCTCATCGCATGCGCTCCGTCTTCAGGTAGCTCTTCTGCCGGCGGAACATGTCGCGGCGGTAGAAGGGGAACAGTTCGAAATAGGTCCGGATCTTGATCCACGAACCGTAGATGCCGCGCGGCTCGTAGAGAATGAACAGGATCAGGATCAGTCCGAACACGGCGGTCTCGATGCCGGGAATGACGATCGATCCCACGCCCGTCACCTGGCCGATCCAGTCGCGCAGGAAGGCCAGCACCTGCGGCAGGAACACCACCAGGATGGCACCGAAATAGGCACCGTGGATCGTGCCCAGGCCGCCGATCACCACCATCAGCAGAAGCTGGATGGAAATCAGGATGAGAAACGCCTCATGGTTCACGAAACCGATGAAGTGGCCCATCAGCGCGCCGGCCAGGCCGGTTATGCCCGTCGATACGCCGAAGGCGACGGCCTTGGTCCGCGCCACGTTGACGCCCATGGCCTGCGCCGAGATTTCCGAATCGCGCACCGCGGCAAAGGCCCGGCCCGTCGGCGAGCGCAGGATGTTGCGGTAGAACAGCGTCACCACCAGCGCCACCGCCAGCGCCACCCAGTAGAACGCGAAGGGATTGCCGTAGCGGTTGATGTTGAAGCCGAAAATGGAAATGTCCGGCACCAGGATGCCGGCCACGCCACCGGTCAGCGGCTCGGCAATGACGATCAGATCCTCGATCAGGATCGAGATCGCCAGCGTGGCGATGGCCAGGTAGATGCCGTGCAGCTTCGTGGTCGGAATGGCCACCAGAACGCCCGCCAGCCCGGCAATCAGGCCGGCCAGCGGAAAGGTGACGAGAAACGGCAGGCCGAGACGCGATTGCAGGATCGCGTTGGCATAGCAGCCGATGGCCAGGAAGGCGGCATGGCCGAGCGACGCCTGCCCCGTCTGGCCCACCAGGATCATCAGGCCCATGCCGGCCAGCGACCAGATCAGCACATTGGTCACCTCGCCCAGCACGAAGGTGCTGACAAGATAGGGCATGACCAGCAGGATGAGGAGCAGCAACAGGTACCAGCGGGCCTGGTGCCAGTCCTTGAAAAGCCGGATGTCCTGGTCGTAGGACGTCTTGAAGAGTATCCGCATGGACTGCCCTCAAACCTTCTTGCGATGGACTTGCGCCAGGATGCCGTGGGGACGGAAGACCAGCACGAGGAAAAGCAGCAGGTATGGCGCGATCTGGCTGTAGCCGGCGGCGATGTAATAGGCCGCGAACGGCTCCATCACGCCGATGATAAGCCCGCCGATCAGCGCGCCCGGCAGCGAGCCCATGCCGCCGATGACCGCCGCCGCGAAGGCCTTGATGCCCAGCAGGCCGGCGGACGGGTCGATGGATCCCTTGGAGGCATAGAGTATGCCGGCCACCGTCGCCATCATGCCCGACAGCGCCCAGACCAGTGACTGCACCCGCTTGACGGGGATGCCCATGTAATAGGCGGCAAGCTGGTTCTGGGAGGACGCCTGCATCGCCACGCCGAGACGGGTATTGTTGAAGTAGAAGTAGAACAGGACGGTCAGCAGCAATGTCGAGATGATCACCGCCACTTCATCGACGCCAAGCACCACGCCGCCGAAGGATACATCCATACCCGCGAACGGCGTTTCGAGCGATTGCGGCTCGTGGCCCCACAGGGTGCCGGCCACGAAGCGCATCACGAAGCCGATGGCGATGGTCAGGATGACCACGGCCACCTGGCTCTGCCCGAACATCTGCCGGATGACCACGAGGTCCAGGACGTATCCGACAATGCCCATGATCGCGATGGCCAGCGGCACAGCGATCCAGAAGGGCAGGCCGAGCTGGTCCGAATTGGTCAGCCAGAGGGTGACGAAGGCACCGAGCATCATCATGTCGCCCTGGGCGAAGTTGACGGCTTCGGTTGCCTTGTAGATGAGCACGAAACCCAGTGCGATCAGGCCGTAGATACAGCCATTCGCAAGGCCGCTCACCAGCAGCTGCGCTACGTCCACGACAGTTTCCTCCCATTGTCGCGTTACGGTTTTTCACCGTATATTTTTTCAGCATGTTAAGCAGCTTTGCCCCTCCTTGGCAAAGCTGTTTCGCACTCTGCCTATCCGGGCATAAGGAATACCTTTCCGTTCGGTTTTGCCAATTCGCCGGCCAATCGCGCATGGGCTTCGCTCAGCGCGATGACCGCCGTCACGTCCGTTGCCCATTCGCCGGAGGCAAAACGGGACTGGACGTAGTGCGCCGCTGCCGCATTCTCCTCCGGCGAGGCCCGCCGCTTCCATTGCGTCAGCCAGAATCCCTCGATCCGCTTGTCCATGAAGATCAGTTGGCCCGGCTCCGGGATCACCGTGTCCGCCCCCTCCAGGCGGCCATAGACGATCCAGCGCGCGCCGCGGCCCATGGCGGCGAACACCTGGCCGGCCACCGGCCCGGTGACGGCGTCGAGAAAGATGCGCGGCTTCTCCTCTTTCAGCACCACTGCCAGTTGCTTGGCGAAATCCGGCGCGGTGACATTGAGCACATGCGCCGCGCCATGGCTCTTCAGCAGGTCGACCTGGTCGTCGCGGCGCACCAGCGCGATCGACCGGTAGCCCTCGTCGGCCGCCATGCGGGCGATGAGCTTGCAAAGCTGGCTTGCCGCGGCGCTCATGATGAAGGCCTTTTCGCCCTCATCCCGCACGATGCCGAACATGGCATAGGCCGTCAGCGGGTTGACGATCATCGCCGCGCCGTCGGCATCGCGGATGTCGTCGCGCAGCGGAATGCAGACGGCGGCATCGGTCAGTGCATAGTCGGCCCAGCTTCCCGACTGCGTGGCGATGAAGGCCACGCGCCTGCCCTTCAGGCTGTCGGCATGCGCCCCTCCGCCCGACGCCACCACCTCGCCGACGCCCTCGAAGCCGGCCGGCTTTCCCTTCACCCGCCGCTGGCCGTACATGCCCTTGATGAACATCACGTCGGCCGGATTGACCGACGCCAGCTTCACCTTGATCAGCACCTGGCCCTCGCCGGGCTCTGGCACGTCCGTTTCGGCCAGTTCGACATAGGGGTCGAGGCCTTCCAGTTGCATGGGCGAGGGCTTTTCGGCAAAGCCGTCATCGCGTTGGAGCAGCGCTTTCATTGTCTTTCTCATGGCCGCCTCACGGTGTCAGCACGATCTTGCCGGTGGCCCCGCGCCCGAGCACGCGCTCCAGCACCGAGGCCGCATCGGCCAGCCTGTAGGTTCCGTCCACCACCGGCCGGACCTTGCCCTCCATGTAGAGGCCGATCAGTTCGCGCATGTTGGCGGCATAGACCTCCGGCTCGCGCCGGGTGAAATCGCCCCAGAACACGCCGACCAGCGAATAGCCCTTCACGAGCGTCAGGTTGACGGGCAGTTTCGGGATCGTGCCCGATGCGAAACCGATGACCAGCAGCCGCCCGCCCCAGGCCATGGAGCGCGAAAGCACGTCGAAGGCCTCGCCGCCGACGGGATCGAAGGCGACATCCACACCATTGCCGTCCGTCACGCGCTTCAGCTCATCCTTCAGGTTTTCATAGCCCAGCACCTCGTCGGCACCGTTTTCCCTGGCGATGGCGCGCTTTTCCTCGCTGGAGGCCACCGCGATCACCCGCGCGCCCATCGCCTTGCCGATCTGGATGGCGGCAAGGCCGGTGAGCCCGGCCGCGCCCAGCACGCACAGCGTCTCGCCGGCTTTCAGGTCCGCCCGCTGCTTCAGCGCATAGTGCGAGGTGGAAAACCCGACCAGCAACGCGCAGGCATGATCGGCCGGCATGCCCTCCGGCAGCTTCATGGCGCTCATTGCGGGCACGGCCACGCGTTCGGCATAGCCGCCGAACGGCATCATCGCCGCGGCCCTGTCGCCAACCGCGAAACCGGTCACCCCCTCGCCGACCGCCACCACCTTGCCGGCGGTTTCCATGCCCGGCACGAAGGGCGTCTGCGGGCGCAACTGATAAAGCCCCTGCACCAGAAGCCCGTCGGGGAAATTGACGCCGATGGCCTCTGCCTCGATGACGATATCGCCCTTTTTCGCCTCCGGTTCCGGCCAGTCGCCATAAACCAGCTTGTCGAGGGGCTGGAAGTCGTTCGCGATGATTGCCTTCATGCGGATCAGACCTTTTCCTGGGTGTATTTGCGCAATTCCTGGCGCGCGATCTGGCGCCGGTGCACCGCATCCGGGCCGTCGGCGAAACGCAATGTGCGCAGATGCGTCCACATGCGGGCCAGCGGCGCATCCTGGCTGATGCCCTGCGCGCCGAAAATCTGCACCGCCTCGTCCGTCACCTTCAGCGCCATGCGGGGCGCCACCACCTTGATCTGGCTGATCCATGGCGCGGCGGCGCGCGGATCGCCCTGATCCATCATCCAGGCGGCCTTGAGGCACAGAAGGCGCGCCTGTTCGATCTCCATGCGCGCTTCGGCGATGATGTCGTAATTCTGGCCGAGATGGGCAATCGGCTTGCCGAAGGCCTCGCGGCGCAGCGCCCGCGTGCACATAAGCTCCAGCGCCTTCTCCGCCTGCCCGATGGCGCGCATGCAGTGATGGATACGGCCCGGCCCGAGCCGCCCCTGCGCGATCTCGAAGCCGGCGCCCTCTTCCTTGACGATGTTGGAGACCGGCACGCGCACATTCTCGAACCGGATATGCATGTGGCCATGCGGCGCGTCATCCTCGCCATAAACCTCCATGGCGCGCAGGATGGTGACGCCCGGCGTACCGGCCGGCACCAGCACCATCGAGTGCCGGCGGTGCTTCGGATCGTCCTCGCCGCCCGTCTTGACCATGGTGATGTAGATCTTGCAGCGCGGATCGCCGGCGCCCGACGACCACCACTTCTCACCGTTGATGACGTATTCATCGCCGTCGCGCACACAGGACATGGAGATATTGGTCGCATCCGAAGAAGCCACGTCCGGTTCGGTCATCAGGAAGGCGGAGCGGATCTTTCCCTCCAGCAGCGGCGCCAGCCATTCATCCTTCTGCGCCTGCGTGCCGTAGCGCTCGAACACCTCCATGTTGCCGGTATCCGGCGCCGAGCAGTTGAACACTTCCGCGCCCAGATGCGCCTTGCCCATTTCCTCGGCCAGATAGGCATATTCGACCGTGGTCAGCCCGTAGCCGCGCTCGGAATCGGTCAGCCAGAAATTCCACAGCCCGCGCTCCCGCGCCTTCGCCTTCAGGCTTTCCAGGATTTCCGTCTGGCGCGCGGTGAAGTCCCAGCGGCTGCCCTTGGCCACCTCGGCGAGATATTCCTCCTCCAGCGGCAGGACCTCCTCCTGCACCATGCGCCGCACGGCTTCGTGCAGCGGCTTCACCTTCTCGCTCATGCCCAGGTTCATGTCGGTCATGCTATCAGCTCCTTGCGTGCGCCAAGTCCCCTCAGCGCGTAGGTAACGATCTGGCGCACCAGCGCCGCGCGGTCCTCGTCCGTTTCGCCGGGCCGCGGCTTGTACCAGAAGATCGGTGAATTCAGCGTCATGAACATGACCTGGTTGGCGATCGACAGGTTCTCGTAGTCCAGCAGGCCGGCGGCTTTCGCCGCCTCCTCCGCTTGCCGGAAATAGGCGGAATAGCGCTCGCGCGTGGCAATCAGCGCGTCGAAGGCCTCGCGCTGCTCCGGCGTCGTCGCACCGCGCAGATGCAGTTCCACGCCCTCCCAGACGACACGCTGGAAGGCACGTGTGGCCAGCATCATGCGCACATGTTCCGTTGCCAGCAGCTTCAGCTTCTGCAACGGGTCCATGTCACGGGCCACGAGCGGTTGCAGATGCACATGCAGCATCTCCATGCCGTGTCGGTAGACAGCGGTGAACAGGTCGGTCTTGGAGGAAAAATGGTGGTAGATGCGCCCCTTGGTGGACCCCAGCCGCCGCGCCACGTCATCGATGGAGGTCGAGGCGAAGCCGCGCTCCTCGAAACAGGCGGCGGCGGCTTCGAGGATCTCGAAGCGTGGCTCATGCGCATTCAGCGCAACAATGTCCGGCACTGTGTCCAACCGGCTCCTCCCAGGCCCTGCTGCAACCGTCCGTCCTTCTGCCAAAGGCTCTTTACGGCTGGGCAAATTATGAACATACTACCGAGTATGTTGTCAACGTGATCCTTCAGGAAAGATCGACAGGGGATCACGCAAGAAAGGTGAAGAGAGGGAGGAGCGCCGTCATGAACGGGCTGGAGGAACTGTTTTCCGTCAAGGGCAAGATAGCACTTGTGACCGGCGGGGCAACCGGCATCGGGCGCATGTGCGCCACGGGACTGGCCATGGGCGGCGCGCGCGTGATGATCGCCTCGCGCAAGGCTGAGGCCTGCCAGGCCACCGCGGACGAAATCAATGCCATGGGCCTGCCGGGCTCGGTGGAGGCCTTCGCCGGCGATGTCGGCACCGAGGAAGGTGTCGATGCGCTCGCCGCCGAAGTAGCCAGCCGCACCGGCCGGCTCGACATCCTCGTCAACAATGCCGGCCTTTCCTGGGGCGAACCCTATGAAAGCTTTCCCTACAAGGCCTGGGCGCGCGTGCTCGATGTCAATGTGACCGGCCTGTTCCACCTGACCCGGCAATTGACCGGCCTGCTGGATGCGGCCGCGACGGATGAAGACCCCGCCCGCATCATCAACCTGGGCTCGGTGATGGGCACCCAGCCCATAGCCGACGGCGCCTATTCCTACACGGCGTCGAAGGCCGCCGTGCATCACCTGACCAGGACGCTGGCGATCGAGTTTGCCGAACGGCGGATCACGGTCAACGCCTTCGCGCCCGGCCCCTTCCAGTCGAAGATGACAGCCTTCGCCACGGCCGGAGACGAGAATGCCAGGCGCATCGGCGCGCGCGTGCCGCTGGGCCGCATCGGCGCTCCGTCGGATATTGCCGGCGCAACGCTTTTCCTGTGTTCGAAGGCAGGTGCCTATGTCACCGGCTGCATCCTTCCCCTTGACGGGGGCCAATCCGTCCAGCACGGAATGAGCCTCTTCAAGGACTGAGCGAAGGAAGACCGGCATGAACGACCCGACAGACCAGAGCGGCAAGCCGCCGGCCACGCTGGACGACCTGCGCGGCGCCGTTGGCAAGGAGATCGGCCTCTCGCCCTGGCACGAGATCACCCAAGGCATGATCGACGCCTTCGCCGATGTCACGAAGGACCACAATTTCATCCATGTGGATCCCGAGCGCGCCGCCCAGACGCCGTTTGGCGGCACCATTGCCCACGGTTTCCTGACCCTGTCCATGCTGTCCGTCTTCGCCTACCAGGCGCTGGCGCGGCTGCAAGGCCGCAAGATGGGCGTCAATTTCGGCTTCGAGAAGGTTCGCTTCGTCAATCCGGTGCCCGCCGGCAAGCGCATCCGCGCCCGCTTCACCCTCGATCATCTCAAGATCCGCCCGTCCGGCTATGTCGAGATGACCTATGGTGTCACGGTGGAAATCGAGGGCGTGGTCAAGCCGGCGCTGACGGCCGAGTGGAAGACCATCGCCATCATGGAGGAAGGAGTGGTCAACGCATGAGTGATCCCAACGCCATTGACGACGCCGCCCTCGCCCCCTGGCTTGAAGCCCATGTCGAGGGATTTGCAGGCCTGAAATCGGTGACCAAGTTTTCCGCCGGCCAGTCCAATCCCACCTACCGCATCGACGCCGCAAGCGGCAGCTACGTGCTGCGCGCCAAGCCGCCCGGCCAATTGCTGAAGTCGGCCCACCAGGTCGACCGCGAATTCCGCGTCATGGCGGCGCTCGCCAGGACAGATGTTCCGGTGCCACGCGTCTTCGCCCTGTCCGGCGAGGGCGAGGAAAGCCCGATCGGGCGCATGTTCTACGTCATGGAATTCCTCGACGGGCGCATCTTCTGGGATCCGGCGCTTGCCGAACTTGCCTCCAACGAAGAACGTAGCGGCATCTACGATGCCATGAACCGCACGCTTGCGGCCCTGCATTCGGTCGATGTGGAGGCGGTCGGGCTGGCCGATTTCGGCAAGCCCGGCTCCTATTTCGAGCGGCAACTGTCGCGCTGGACCAAGCAGTATCGCGCTTCGGAGACCGAAACCCTGCCCGACATGGACGCGCTGATCGCCTGGCTGGAAACCAATGCGCCACCCGATGACGGGCGCGTCAGCCTCGTCCATGGCGATTACCGGCTCGACAACATGATGTTTGCCAGCGACCGCACCGACGTGATCGCGCTTCTGGACTGGGAACTGTCGACACTCGGGCACCCGTTTGCCGATCTCGCCTACCAGTGCATGCAATGGCGCCTGCCCCACGATTCCGGTTTCAAGGGCCTGGGCGGCGTGGACCGCCATGCCATCGGCCTGCCGACAGAGGCGGAATATGTGGCGCGCTATTGCGAGCGGCGCGGGCTGGACGGCATCGCCGACTGGGATTTCTACATCGCCTTTTCCTTCTTCCGCCTCGCCGCCATCCTGCAGGGCGTCTACAAGCGCTCGCTCGACGGCAATGCCTCCAATCCCGAAAAGGCCCGCCTCTACGGCCAGGCCGTTCCGCTTCTGGCCCGCCTCGCCGTGGCCGGCATTCACAGGGAAGGATGACACCATGGCGCGTTTCGAGGGACTGACGGTCATCGTGACCGGCGCGACGGGCGGCTTCGGCAAGCGTGCCGCCGAGCGTTTTCACGACGAGGGCGCCAATCTTGTCCTCTCCGACCTTGCAGCCGATCCCGGCGACGCCTTCGCCGCACTCGATCCGGCCCGCCATGTCTATGAGGGCGGCGATATCGCGCGGGAGGAAACCAGCGCGCGCCTCGTGGCGCTGGCACAGGACCGCTTCGGCGGCCCGGACATCGCCTTCAACAATGCCGGCATCGCCCAGGGCTTCACGCCCCTGCCCGCCATCGACAGCGACCTGGCGCAGCGGATTGTCGATATCGACCTGATGGGCGTCTTCTACGCCATGAAGCACCAGATCCCCGCCATGCTGGAACGCGCCAGGGCGACCGGGCGCGGCTGCGCCATCCTGAACACCTCGTCACTGGCCGGCGTGGCCGGCGCGCCGCAACTGGCCATCTATTCCGCCGCAAAGCATGGCGTCGTCGGCCTCACCCGCTCGGCAGCCGCCGAATATGCCCGCAAGGGCATCCGCGTGAACGCCCTTTGCCCGGCCTTTGCGCGCACAGACATGGTGCTCGGCGGACTGCGCGATACGTCGCAGACCATGGAAGAGGGGATTGCGCATATCGTGCGCGGCGTGCCGATGCGGCGTCTGGGAGAAATCGATGAGGTGATGGAAGCCATTCTGTTCGCCTGCGATCCGGCCAACGGCTTCATGACCGGCCAGACGCTCACCATCGATGGCGGCGTCTCGGCGGTGTGATCAGGCGGATTTGCGCCAGGCAAGCCAGTTGCGGGGCAGATCGTGCAATCGCTCGTCTTCGCACCACGGGCTTGCGGGCAGGCCCCGCTCGCTAGGCTGCGCGGCGGCAAGCTTGTCCAGCAGCGACTGCGGCATCGGCCATCGCGGATCGGGCGGAATGTAACCTGTCTGAATCCGGTTCATCGGGGCCTCCTTCCTCAAGGGGAAGAGAAAGCCCCTTCATGGTGAAATTATGGTTAATGAAAGGTGAGCGCGGACAACTGCTTGAGGCTGCCTCATGCAGACTTGATTATTTGTCCGCCTTTTTTTCGCCTTTCTTGCGGAACTCGCCGGGCTCCCCGGTCGTGGTCGTCTGCGAAACAGACACCGGATCGGATGCGGGAAAGGTTTCCTCGAGCCCTTCGTCCAGCTCCTCGTTCAATTCTTCCCGGTTCTTGTCCTCGGAAGGATCGGTCTTGCTGCCGCCCGCCATGCACAGCGCAGCCATGAAGCCGTCCGGTGCCGGCCAGCGGGTTTCCGGCAGCATGTTGATCAGATCGCGTTTCATGAGACGCCTCCTGTCGCTTGTCTCCGGGGGAAACGCGACGGAGGGCGCGGGGGTTCCCCGCGCTCAGGCCAGAACGGCGTCCTCGGCCCCTTCCTTCAGGAGACCGAACACATAGGGAGCAAAGGAGCGCCAGCATTCCACATGCCAGGCGTCATCCTCCCGTCGCCAGAGCACCACCTCGGCCTTTGCCAGGATCGTCCGGCTCGCCGCCCCGACGGGGAAGGCGGAAGGACGCAGATCCTGCGGACAGGCGCTGGCCAGTGTATCGACAGCACCAGTCCCGGAAACCTCGAACCCGACATTGCGATGCGACACATCGACGGCGCTGAACACGCCATCCGCGCCGCCGACGGCTGCCATCAGGTCCGCGCCGTCGCCATCCAGCACCAGCCATTCGTCAGGCCCGATCCACAGCGCGGCGCGTGCGCCGTTCGTGGCCGTCTGTTTCGGCTTTCGCGGCAGGTCGATCCCGAGCGCCGATGACAGGCCTGCCAGAGCATCTTCCCCGGCCCGCAGGGCCAGGCGCGTCATCACGGGCGATGCCTTGATGGTGACCGCCGCATTGGCGACGGTGGCCGAGGCCATCGGCTCGCGACGTTCGGCTTTCGTGGTTGCGGGCTCAGCCATTGAGACGCTCTCCCTTCGGATCGAAAAACACCGGCTCGGTCACGGTGACGGCGATGGTCCGGTCGGGCATGGGCACATGCAGGGTCTGGCCCTTGCGGTCGCGCCCGCCCGCCACCAGCGCCAGCGCGATGGAGCGTCCGCAGCTTTCCGACCAGTAGGACGATGTGACATGGCCGATCATGGTCATCGGCACCGGCTGGTTCGGATCGGCGACGATCTGCGCCCCTTCCTCCAGCACGACCGAGGGATCGGATGTGAGAAGACCGACAAGCTGCTTGCGGCCTTCCGCCACCAGGTCCGGCCGCTTCAGCCCGCGAATGCCGACGAAATCGGTCTTCTTCTTTGAAACGGCCCAGCCATAGCCGGCATCGAAAGGCGTTACCGTTCCGTCCGTGTCCTGACCGACGATGATATAGCCCTTCTCGGCGCGCAGCACGTGCATTGTTTCGGTGCCATAGGTGCAGGCGCCGAATTCGGCGCCGCGCGCCTGCAGAATCTCCCAGACCGAACGGCCATAGGCCGCCGGCACGTTGATCTCGAAACCCGTCTCGCCGGTGAAGGAGACCCGGAACAGGCGCGCCGGCACGCCACAGACCTCGCATTCGGCCATGGACATGTGCGGGAAGGCCTCCGCCGAGATATCGGCGCCGGAGACGAACGGCGCGACGATCTCGCGCGCCTTCGGCCCCTGTACCGCGATCACCGCCCATTGTTCGGTTGCCGAGGTCAGCCAGACCTTCAGATGCGGAAACTCCGTCTGCAGGTAATCTTCCATGTGGTGCAGGACGCGCGGTGCGCCGCCGGTCGTCGTCGTCACATGGAAGCGGTCTTCCGCCACGCGGCCCACAACGCCGTCGTCATAGACGAAGCCGTCCTCGCGGCACATGATGCCGTAGCGCAGCTTGCCCACGCCGAGCTTGCTCATCGGGTTGGTATACATCAGGTCCATGAAGGCCCCGGCATCCGGCCCCACCACCTCGATCTTGCCCAGCGTCGATGCGTCGAACAGGCCGGCGCTCTCGCGCACGGTGCGGCATTCACGGGCCACGGCGGCATGCATGTCCTCACCCGCCTGCGGGAAGAAGCGCGCGCGCTTCCAGTTGCCTACATCCTCGAAGACGGCGCCATGCTCCTGCGCCCAACTGTCGATCGGGGTGCGCCGCGTGACGTCGAACAGCTCGCCGCGCCCGTGGTTGACGATCGTGCCGAAAGTGACCGGCGTGAACGGCTGGCGGAAGGTCGTCAGGCCAACATCGGGGATGGGCCGGCCAAGCGAATCGGCGGCAATGGCAAGCCCGTGCATGTTGGAGGTCTTGCCCTGGTCGGTGGCCATGCCATTGGTGGTGAAGCGCTTGACATGCTCGATGGAATGCATGCCCTCGCGCACCGCCTGGCGAATGTCCTTGGCGGTCACGTCGTTCTGGTAGTCGACGAAGGCCTTGCCCTTGATCTCGCCGGCATCGCCGGACAGCCCGCCGGCATAACTTTCGCTGGCTTCGACCGTGATTGCGGGCACGCTGTCGGCATCATGGCCTGTCGCCGTCGCGGCGGCCCTGCCGGCGTCCAGCGCTTCGGCCACGCCCGCGGCCAGATCGTCGGTGCCGTTGCAGGCGCCCACGGTCACACAGTCCTGCACCGGGGCGCCGGGCAGGAACCGCTGGGTGTCGTGATCCCACACCACCTTTCCGCGCGATTGCGAGTAGAGATGCACCGCCGGTGTCCAGCCACCCGAGATGACCAGCGCATCGACCGCGAAACTGCGCTCCTGTCCGCCGTCGCGATGGGCTACGGCGATGCCGTTGACCCGCAGGCGGCCTTTCGCCTGAACCACGCGATGGCCGGCCAGAACCTTGATGCCGAGACCCTGCGCTTCCTGCATGAGCGCTTCCGGCACATCGTGGCGCCAGTCCACGATGACAGGGATTGCCACGCCGGCCCGCGCCAGATCGAATGCCGCGCCATAGGCCGAATCGCAGGCGGTGAACACGCCCACCTTGCGGCCGGGTGCCACGCCATGGTGATTGAGATAGGTCCGCGCCGCGCCGGCGAACATCACGCCTGGCAGGTCGTTGCCGCCGAAGACGAGCTGGCGCTCGATGGCGCCCGTGGCGAGCACCACCCGTGCCGCGCGCACCTGCCACATCCGCTCGCGCGGCAGGCCCTTGCCATCGGCCATGTGGTCTGTCACCCGCTCGGCCAGCGCCATGAAATTTTGCGTATGGTAACCGAAGGCCGTCGTCCGCGTCAGCACGCGCACATTGTCCATCGATTTCAGGGCCGCAACCGTCTCCTGTGCCCAGTCCCAGCCGGACTTGCCGTCGATGCGCGCACCGCTCTCATGGCGCATGGCGCCACCGCATTCGGCCTGCTCGTCGCACAGGATGACCGAGGCGCCCGCCTTTGCGGCAGCCCGCGCGGCTGCCAGCCCCACCGCGCCACCGCCCACGACCAGCAGGTCGCCATGGGCGTAGCGGTTCGCATAATGGTCCGGATCCGGCTCCTTCGGCGAGATGCCGAGGCCCGCAGCCTGCCGGATGAAGGGCTCATAGAACTTCTTCCAGGCCACCTTCGGCCACATGAAGGTCTTGTAGTAGAAACCGGCCGAGAAGAACGGCGCGCCCAGGCTGTTGACCGCGCCCACATCGAACGAAAGCGAGGGCCAGCGGTTTTGCGACCTGGTGACGAGGCCGTCATAGACCTCCTGCACGGTCATGCGCACGTTGGGGGTATGCGTCGCGGCGGTATCGCTGACGCTGATGAGCGCATTCGGCTCCTCCGAACCGGCGGTCAGGATACCGCGCGGCCGATGATACTTGAACGAGCGGCCGGCCAGGTGAACGCCATTGGCCAGCAGCGCGGAAGCCACCGTATCGCCTTCCAGCGCATCGAACGCCCTGCCGTCGAAGAAGAAACGCACGCCGCGCGAAGGCGTCAGCCGGCCCTTGCCGGGGATACGGAAACTCTGGCTCATGCCTTGTCTCCCAGATCGGGTTTCGGCTTCACCGGCCTTGTAGGTCGTCACGAACTTGTCGGAGACCGTGCGCGCGCGCGGCATTGAAGAACCGGCCGCAGCCGTGAATGTGGCGCCAGCGTCTGGAATGTCAGCCCGCGCGGATTGTCGCGCAGGAAGAAGAAGGCCTCGAATTCCTCATCCGAGATCTCGGCGATATCTGCGGGCGGGCGATAGCGCCCGCCGGCGCCGCGGAATTCCAGTTCCGGGCGCTCCTCTTCGCAATAGGGACAGCGGATCAGCAGCATGGCAGGCTCTTTCCCTTACAGGTCACCGCGCGGCAATTGCGTTCCGCGGGGCTGGTCGCACAGGCGTTCGGCGATATCGGCCAGCGGGGCAATCCGCCGCACCAGTTCCGCCGGGTTGTCGATCGGCACGAATTCATCGCGTATCGTCAGGTGAAACGGGATCATCTCGAAGGCACAGCCCCCACGGCTCAGTGGGCCACGGCCGCCGCCGCGGCCTCGTCGATCAGCCGGCCGGTGCGGAACCGCTCCAGCGTGTACCCGGCATTGATCTTGTGCGGCTCGTCGCGCGCGATCGTGTGCGCGAAGACGTGTCCGGATCCCGGCGTGGCCTTGAAACCGCCCGTGCCCCAGCCGCAATTCACATACAGCCCCTTCACCGGCGTCTTTGCCAGGATCGGCGAACGGTCCGGCGTCACGTCCACGATACCGCCCCACGAGCGCAGCATCTTCATGCGGCTGAAAATGGGGAACATCTCGCAGATGGCTTCGAGCGTGTGGCTGAGGATGTGCAGGCCGCCGGTCTGCGAATAGGATGTATACTGGTCCGTGCCCGCGCCGATCACCAGCTCGCCCTTGTCGGACTGGGAGATGTAGGCGTGAACCGTGTTCGACATGACCACGCAGGGGAACACCGGCTTGACCGGCTCCGACACCAGCGCCTGCAGGGGAAAGCTCTCCAGCGGCATGCGCAGGCCGGCCATTCCCATGATCGGCGTGGTGTTGCCCGCAGCGACGACACCGACCTTCTTCGCGCCGATGAAGCCGCGCGTCGTCTCGACGCCCTCCACCGCCCCGTCGGCCGAACGGCGGATGCCGGTCACCGCGCAATTCTGGATGACGTGCACGCCCCGCGACGCAGCCGCGCGCGCATAGCCCCAGGCCACCGCGTCGTGGCGCGCGGTCCCGCCGCGCCTCTGCAGCGCCGCCCCCACCACCGGATAGCGCGCCGAGGAGGAAATGTTGAGCGGCGGACAATAGGCCTTGGCCTCGGCCGGCGTCAGCCATTCATTGTCGACGCCATTGAGCCGGTTGGCGTGAATGTGGCGCTTGAACACCTGCTCGTCATGCACATTGTGCGCCAGCATCATCACGCCGCGCGCGGAATACATGACATTGTAGTTGAGATCCTGCGACAGGCCCTCCCACAGCTTCACCGCGTGGTCGTAAAGGCCGGCCGATTCGTCGTAGAGGTAGTTGGACCGGATGATCGTCGTGTTGCGGCCGGTATTGCCGCCGCCGAGCCAGCCCTTGTCCAGCACGGCGACATTGGTGATGCCGTGCTCCTTTGCCAGATAATAGGCGGTCGCCAGGCCGTGCCCGCCCGCGCCGACGATGATCACGTCATAGGAAGCGCGAGGCTCCGGCGAATCCCACTGCTTCTCCCAGCCCTTGTGGCTGCGCAGCGCCTCGCGCGCGATGGCGAAAGCGGAATATTTGCGCATGTCTCGGCCCCGTCACCTGTTCCGTGTCACGACAATTCGGAGCGTACCACTACCGCCCGGCGCGGCAAGCCGATGCTCTGTTTGCGACCCCTGGTGACGTGTTGCGCCCGCTCCATCGCGCCTGCCCGTCCTGCGGCCCGCACGCATGCCCGGCCAGGGCCGCAAACAAGCGTTTTTTTCTTCAGCACTCTCGACAAACATACCTGCTTTTGCTAAGGAGCCGTCCAAATCGCGGGGAGCAGTCTCTCCACGAGCAGGCAGTAGTTGTACGAAATGTATGGACAATGGCCTGCTTTCCAGACAACCGACCAGGACAGGATCGACACGTGCAGGTACTCGTACGCGACAACAACGTTGACCAGGCGCTCCGCGCCCTGAAGAAGAAAATGCAGCGTGAAGGCATCTTCCGCGAAATGAAGATGCGTGGTCACTACGAGAAGCCGTCGGAAAAGCGTGCGCGCGAAAAGGCCGAGGCTGTTCGCCGCGCCCGCAAGCTGGCGCGCAAGCGTGCCCAGCGCGAAGGCCTGCTTGGCGGGCGCGCGGGCCGCTGATCCCCGCCGTTTTTTTGTCCATTTCCGGACGTACCGCAGGTGGCGGCGAGTTTTTCGCCTCCACCTTTTTTATTGACCCGGCCACATTGCCGCACAGGGGCAAGGTTGCCGCAGCCGGATGGAAGCCGGAGGGGGTAGTTTGATCGTGTTCACCAGATGCTCCACAACCAACGGTTCGTTTTCCTCTCGATCGCGCGGGTTCGCCGCGGCTGTGGCATTCGCGCTGGTGACGCCGGCCCTCACGGCCTGCAATACGACGACCCCCATCGAGACGACGAATTTCGACAAGGCGCAGGGCTCGGAAGAGAACATCGCTTCCCTGACCGCGGTGATCGAGCGCAGTCCGCGCGATCCAGAGGCCTACAACGTGCGCGGTTCGGCCTATGGCCGGGCGGGGCGTTACCAGGAAGCGCTTGCCGATTTCGACACGGCCTTGCAGCTCAATCCGAATTTCTATCAGGCCTATGCCAATCGCGGACTGATCCACCGCCTGACCGGCGATTTCGCCAAGGCCCAGGCCGATTATTCCCGCGCGTTGCAGATCAACGCGAATTATGACGTCGCCTATATCGGCCGCGGCAACATGTACAGGAAGATGGGCCGCGATCTTGACGCCTTCCGCGATTTCGAGCGCGCCATCCAGCTTGATACGACCGATCCGCGCGCCTACCACAATCGCGGCCTGATCTACCAGTCGCGCGGTCAGCACGCCTTTGCCATCGAGGATTTCTCCACCGCCATCTCGCTGTCTGGCGATGCCCCGGAACCCTATAACGGCCGTGGCTTGTCCTACATGGCATTGAACGACGACGAAAATGCCTTCGCCGACTTCAATCTTGCCATCAAGCTCAATGACAGGAAGGCGGAAAGCTGGGCCAATCAGGCCTTGGTCTACGAGAAGCGCGGCGACATGAAGAAAGCCCGCGCCTCCTATGCCCGTGCAGCCGCACTCGATCCGAACTACGGCCCCGCCCGTGCCGGGCTCCAGCGTACGCGCGGAAGCTGACGCCTTCGCCCTTCCAGCGAAACATGCCGTGACCGGACCGGGCCGGAACCCCGTGCCCTTCCCCGGTGTTTGTCCTTTCGACGCGAATCGAAAGAGGAGAAACACCATGCGCCTTATCGCCCCGCTGACCGCTGCTGCCCTGGCAGCACTTCTTCCCTTCGCCACGCCGCAGCCCGCCACGGCGCAAACCGTGGAAGTCGGCACGCTCGATTGCCGTGTCGCCGGCGGCACCGGCTTTATCTTCGGTTCCACCAAGGACCTTGTCTGCGACTTCGATTCCGCAAATGGCCGCGACGAGTCCTATACGGGCACCATCAGCAAATACGGCATCGATATCGGTGTGACCGGAACGGCCATGCTGCGCTGGCTCGTTCTCGCCCCGTCCTCCGCAACCCCGCTCGAACCGGGCGCCCTGGCCGGCAGCTATGTCGGCGCCGCGGCGGAAGCGTCTGCCGCCGGCGGTGCAGGCGCCGCGGTCCTCGTGGGCGGTTTCGATGAGTCCATCAACCTGCAGCCCGTTTCCATCCAGGTCCAGGAGGGCGTGAACGTGGCCGCCGGAATCGCCGAACTGGAGATCGAACTGGCACGATAAGGCGCGCAGCCGCAGTGCATGTGTGCATGCGACAGGAAAGAAAAGGCCCCCGGTGCTGGAAAGAGCGCCGGGGGCCTTGTCACGACAGGTTCGCGATCCGCGCGGCCTATTCGTCCATCGCCTTGACGATTTCTTCCGTCATCTTCTTGGCATCGCCCAGCAGCATCATCGTGCCATCCTTGTAGAACAGCGTGTTGTCGATGCCGGCATAGCCGGATCCGAGCGACCGCTTGACGAAGAGACAGGTCTTGGCCTTGTCCACGTCCAGGATCGGCATGCCGTAAATGGGCGAGGACTTGTCGTCACGCGCCGACGGGTTGGTCACGTCATTGGCGCCGATGACATAGGCAACGTCCGCCTGCGCAAACTCGGAATTGATGTCTTCCAGCTCGAAAACCTCGTCGTAGGGCACATTGGCTTCCGCCAGCAGCACGTTCATGTGACCCGGCATGCGGCCCGCGACCGGGTGGATGGCGTATTTCACTTCCACGCCATGCGCCTTCAGCGTGTCCGCCATCTCGCGCAGCGCGTGCTGCGCCTGCGCCACCGCCATGCCGTATCCCGGTACGATGATGACCTTGGAAGCGTTCATCATCAGGAAGGCCGCATCGTCGGCCGAGCCCTGCTTGACCGTCCGGTCGATGCCATCATCGGCTCCGCCCGCTGCAGTCTCACCGCCAAAGCCGCCCAGGATCACCGATATGAAGGAGCGGTTCATGCCCTTGCACATGATGTAGGACAGGATTGCGCCCGACGAACCGACCAGCGCACCGGTGATGATCAGCGCCATATTGCCAAGGGTGAAGCCGATGCCGGCCGCTGCCCAGCCCGAATAGGAATTCAGCATGGACACGACCACCGGCATGTCCGCGCCGCCGATCGGAATGATGATCAGGATGCCGAGCGCCAGCGACAGCACCACGATCAGCCAGAACACCGCATGGCTCTCGGTCATCACCAGCATGGCGATGAGGACGACCAGCGCAACGAAGATCGCGAGGTTGATGGCATGGCGCATCGGCAGCATGATCGGCTTGCCGGACATGCGGCCGTCCAGTTTCGCGAAGGCGATCAGCGAGCCCGTGAAGGTGATGGCGCCGATGGCGACGCCGAGGCTCATTTCCACCAGCGCCTGGCCGTGGATTTCGCCCACATTGCCGATGCCGAAACTTTCCGGCGCATAGAGCGCGGCGGCTGCCACCATGACGGCGGCAAGGCCGACAAGGCTGTGAAAGGCCGCGACCAGCTGCGGCATCGCGGTCATCGGGATGCGCTGGGCGATATAGGCGCCGACAGCACCGCCGATGGCAAGGCCGAGAACGATCAGGCCGAGGCCGCCTGCCGACGGCGTGGCAAGCGCCAGCGTCGTCAGGATGGCAATGGCCATGCCGGTCATGCCATAGACATTGCCCTGCCGGCTTGTCGTCGGATGAGAAAGGCCGCGCAGCGCCAGGATGAACAGGACGCCGGACACGAGATAGAGAAATGCTGCCACATTGACACTCATCGGTCAGGTCCTCACTTCTCTTTTTTCTTGTACATGGCCAGCATGCGCTGGGTGACGAGGAATCCGCCGAAGATGTTCACCGAGGCCAGCACAAGGGCGATGAAGCCGAAGCCCGTGGCCATGCCCGAGGCAGAAATGCCGACAGCAAGCAGCGCACCGACCACGATCACCGAGGAAATCGCATTGGTCACCGCCATCAGCGGCGTGTGCAGAGCCGGCGTCACCGACCAGACGACATAGTAGCCGACAAAAATCGCCAGCACGAAGATCGAGAACTGGAAAATGAACGGGTCGATGCCACCGGTCACGCCATGGGCGGCGGCGGCAGCATCCGCCACGCCGTTGCGGACATCGACCTGGAAGGAGGTGGCCGCCTGACGCACCGCCTGAACCGCCTGTTCAAGCTGGTCGAGGCTATCGTTGAGTTTTTCGGCGGACATCACGCCTCTCCCTTCTTGTCTGCGGAATCCTTCTCCGCCACGAGAACGTCCTGCGGCTCGTCCTTCGGGGCGAAGGCCGGATGCACGATGGCGCCTGCATGGGTCAGCAGTGTCGCCTTGACCAGTTCGTCTTCCCGGTTGACCGCGACCTCGCCGTTTTCCTTGTTCACCATGGTTTCAAGGAAGGCATAGAGGTTCTTGGCATAGAGCAGCGAGGCCGAAGCGGCGATTCGCCCGGCCATGTTGAGATGGCCGACGATCTTCACACCGTCGACATCGACCACCTCGCCGGCCTTCGCGCCCTCGACATTGCCGCCGCGCTCCACCGCCAGGTCGACGATCACCGAACCCGGCTTCATCGACTTGACCATGTCGGCCGAGATCAGCCGCGGCGCCGGACGCCCCGGAATGAGCGCCGTCGTGATCACGATATCCTGCTTGGCGATATGCTCTGCCACCAGAGCCGCCTGCTTGGCCTGGTACTCCTTGGACATTTCCTTGGCATAGCCGCCGGCCGTCTCGGCCGCCTTGAACTCCTCGTCCTCCACGGCGATGAACTTGCCGCCCAGCGACGCCACCTGTTCCTTGGCGGCCGGGCGCACATCCGTGGCGGTGACCGCTGCGCCAAGGCGCTTGGCCGTGGCAATGGCCTGCAGGCCAGCGACGCCGGCACCCATCACGAACACCTTGGCAGCGGGCACGGTGCCCGCGGCGGTCATCATCATCGGCATGGCGCGGTCGAATTCGCCGGCCGCGTCGATCACCGCCTGATAACCGGCCAGGTTGGCCTGCGATGACAGGATATCCATCACCTGAGCCCGCGTGATGCGCGGCATGAATTCCATGGCGAAGGCGGACAGCCCCGCCTCGGCCATGGCCTTCACGGCATCTTCATGACCGAACGGATCCATGGCGGCGATCACCAGCGCACCGCTCTTGTAGGCCTTGGCTTCCTTGGCGTTCGGCCTGCGCACCTTCAGGATGACATCGGCCTTGCCGGCACCGGCCGCCGTACCCAGTGTCGCACCGGCCTTTTCGTAGTCGGCATCCAGGATGCGCGACTTGAGGCCCGCGCCCTTTTGCACGACAACTTCGAGACCAAGCCCCTTGAGACGCTTGACGGTTTCCGGCGAAGCCGCAACGCGCGATTCCGCGCTGTCGGATTCCACCGGAATGAAAACAGTGTGAGCCACCCTCAGCTCCTCCCCGGGGGACGGTCGACATCACTGAGGCCGCGCCATGTCCCCCAAGGTCACGGGCGCGGCTGCTCCGGCCTTCAAGGCCGCGGCGGTCCTCACTTCAGGAGGTAGACGCCCAGCGCGAAGACGATCACGTAAAGGATGACCGAGGAAATGAACCCGGCCGACGTGAAGAAACCGAAGGCCATCGCCACGAGCAGCGCCACGCAGGCGATCGTGCCATATTTTGCAAGGCCGAGGAACATGGAGTAGGTCTTCTCGTGTTCCGCGTAGTCCATTTCCGCGCCCATTTCCACCGGACCCGTCGGCGTATTGTCAGCCATGGTATCAACCCCTTCCGAAATCTGTTTTTATTGCCATTACCGAATCCTGGCACCAAGGGCAATGGCGCTATAGGGTCAACCCCCCATTCACTTTGACGCATGCCTCTGGGAGACCATCCGTGACACGCTTGCCGCTGATCGGCCTGGATGCCGATGACACGCTCTGGCACAATGAACGCTTCTACCGGCTGACCCAGGAGCGTTTTGCGGCCATCCTGGCTGACCATGCGTCCGCCGAGGCGCTGTCGGAGCGGCTTCTGGAGGCCGAGCGGCGCAATCTTGCCCGATACGGCTACGGCATCAAGGGCTTCACCTTGTCCATGATCGAAACGGCGCTCGATGTCGCCGGAGATGCCTTGCCCGGCGCCGCCATCCGCCGGATTCTCGACGCTGCCCGGGACATGCACGACCATCCGGTCGAACCGCTGCCCCATGTCCGCGAGGCGCTCGCCGGCCTTGCGGAAAGCCATCGCCTGGTCCTCGTCACCAAGGGCGACCTGTTCGACCAGGAGCGCAAACTGGCGGCATCCGGGCTGGGCGACCATTTCCATGCCGTCGAAATCGTCTCGGAAAAGACAGCGCAGACCTATCGCGACGTCTTCGGCCGCCATGGAAGCGGCGCCGAAAACGCGCTGATGGCCGGCAATTCCCTGAAATCGGATATTCTTCCGGCGCTGGAAGCCGGCTGCTGGGCCGTTCACATTCCCCATGAACTGACATGGGAACTGGAACACGCGCCACCGCCGCTCTCTCATCCGCGTTTCCGCGAGATCGCGCATATCGGAGACCTTCCCGCGCTGGTCGGCGCCATCGAGTCCTGCATGCCGTCCTGATCGGACCGGCTGCTCCCTACCGGTGGCAACAAGCACGGGCTGCCGCGCGGACACGAAAAAGGCCGCCTTTGCCGGCGGCCCCTCGCGGTATGCTGCAATTCGTCCAGCGCCTCAGGCGAGCCAGCGCTTGCGCCGCTTGTAGTGCTTGACTTCGCGGAAGGAACGGCGGCCCTCGCCGCCGACGCCGAGATAGAATTCCTTCACGTCGTCGTTTTCGCGCAGCGCCGCCGCTTCGCCATCCAGCACGATACGGCCCGATTCGAGGATATAGCCATACTTGGCATAGCGTAGCGCCACATTCGTGTTCTGCTCGGCCAGCAGGAAGGATACCCCCTCCTCCTCGTTGAGCTTCTTCACGATCTCGAAGATTTCCTCGACCAGCTGCGGCGCCAGGCCCATGGAGGGTTCGTCCAGCAGGATCATGCTCGGACGGCTCATCAGGGCACGCCCGATCGCGCACATCTGCTGCTCACCGCCCGACGTGTAGCCGGCCTGACTGCCCCGTCGCTCGCGCAGTCGCGGAAAATAGTCATAAACCATCTCCAGGTCGCGCTTCACGTTGGCATTGCCGTCCTTGCGGGTAAACGCGCCGGTCAGCAGGTTTTCCTCGATCGTCAGATGGCCGAAGCAATGGCGCCCTTCCATGACCTGGATGCAGCCGCGGCGAACGAGGTCATTGGGAGACAGGTTGTGTACCGTCTCGTTGTTGAACGAGATCGACCCTTTCGTCACCTCGCCGCGCTCACCGCGAAGCAGGTTCGAAATGGCCTTCAGCGTGGTTGTCTTGCCCGCGCCGTTGGCGCCCAGCAAGGCGGTGATGCCGCCCTTCGGCACCGAAAGCGACACGCCCTTGAGAACGAGGATCACGTGATTGTAGATCACCTCGATATTGTTGACCTGCAAGAGCGTTTCGGCCGTGTTCATGGCCCTCGCCGCATCTGCCATTCCTGTTCCTCCCGATCACCGGCCCTGGCCGCCCTTTGGGCCCCGGCGCGAACCTGTCCGCGCCGGGGTTTGCGTTCAAGCGCGCATTATTCGCAGGCGCGCGGCTCGATGTTGTTCTCCTTGGCATACGCCTCGGAATCTTCCTTGATCAGCGCATCGATGACTTCCCGGTCGGCCGGGCCGAAATCGCTGATCAGCTTCCACGTCTTCGCCTCGGCGTCCCACTGGGCGATCGCGCCCAGGCCGGGGCCGCCATGGTCGGCACAGCTCACGTTGATCTCGGGTCCGAAGCCCGGCAGGCCGAGTTCGGTCATGCGGGCCTGGTCGAGCTTGAGCGCTTCCATGCCGTCACGCATCATTTCGCCGTTGATCTGCTTGGTATTGTGGATGCCCATTGCCGTGCGCGCGGCCTCGACGGCCAGCATGGCGGCATAAAGACCACGGTTGTAGAGCGCGGTACCAACATTGGTGCCATCGCCGGCGGCCTTGCCGGCATCCGTGACATACTTCTTGATGTCGGCGAAGACCGGATAGTTGGCATCGACGCCGTGGAAGGTGACATGCTTGTAGCCGTTGGCAGCCGGACCTGCCGGCAGCACGTCATTTTCCGAACCCGACCACCAGATGCCGATGAAGTGGTCCATCGGATAGCGGATGTTGACCGCTTCCTGGATCGCCACCTGGTTCATCACGCCCCAGCCCCACATCAGCGTGTAATCGGGACGGTCGCGGCGGATCTGCAGCCATGTCGCCTTCTGCTCCTGGCCCGGATGGTCGACCGGATAGAGCGACAGCGTGTAGCCGTGTTTCTTGCCCAGTTCCTCCAGCGTGCGGATCGGCTCCTTGCCATAGGCGGAGTTGTGATAGACGAGCGCGATCTTCTTGCCGTTGATGTCGCCGCCATTCTCCGCGAGGATGTGGTTGATGATGATCGAGGCGCCGTCCCAATAGGTGGCCGGATAGTTGAAGATATAGGGGAAGATCGCGCCATTGGCGGCCGATGTGCGCCCGTAGCCCATGGAATGGACCGGGATCATGTCGGCCGTCGCCTTGGGGATGAGCTGGTAGGTGATGCCCGTGGAAAGCGGCTGGTAGACGAGTGCGCCTTCGCCCTTGGTGGACTCGTAGCACTCCACGCCCTTTTCCGTGTTGTAGCCGGTCTCGCATTCGATCATGCGGATCTTTTCGCCCTCGACACCGCCATCACGCTCGTTGACCAGCGTGAGATAGTCGGCATAGCCGTCGGCGAAGGGAATGCCGTTCGGCGCATAGGGTCCGGTCCGATAGGACAGGGCCGGGAACACCAGTTCGGCCATGGCCGGGGCCGTTCCCATCACGGCCACCATCGCCGCCGTTGCAAGTACTGTCTTCAGTCCCATGAATGTTCCTCCCATTTGTGAGACGTTCCGAAGGGATGCACCCGGCCGCGACTGCGGCCGGCTGCGTTCAGTCTATCCCCTAGTAGGGGAATGGCCAGAGCCTTAGCTTTTCCTTGGTTAAGCGCCACAATTGCGCCAGCCCGTGCGGCTCCACGATCAGCAGGAAGATGATCAGCCCGCCGACGATCATGATCTGGAAATGCTCCACCGTCGCCGTCGGCCAGCCCAGCCCGTCGCGCATCACCACGGTCAGGAAGATCGGGAACAGCACGATGAAGCCGGCGCCCAGGAAGGCGCCGAGGATGGAGCCCAGACCGCCGATGATGACCATGAACAGCGCATCGAAGGACTTGTCGATGCCGAAGGCTTCCGTCACCTCCGCCGCGCCGAGATAGATGGCGAAGAACATGGCCCCGCCCATGCCGATGTAGAACGAGGAGACCGCGAAGGCCGACAGCTTGGCGCTGAGCGGCGACACGCCCATGATCTCGGCGGCGATATCCATGTCGCGCATCGCCATCCACGACCGGCCGATCCGGCCGCGCGTCAGGTTGCGCGCCACCCATGCGAAGGCGAAGAGCAGTGTCAGCGCCAGCAGATAGGTTGCCCAGGGCGCGGAGTTCGGCCCGGTGACCGCCACGCCCAGGATGGTGCGTTCCGGAGCCGTGATCTGGCCCGAGGCGGAGTAGTTGTAGAACCAGGCGAACTTGTTGAACATCCACACCAGGAAGAACTGCGCCGCCAGGGTTGCCACCGCGAGGTAGAAGCCCTTGATCCGCAGGGACGGCAGGCCGAACAGCACGCCCACGCCCGCCGTCACCGCGCCGGACAGCACGATGCAGATGATGATGTTCATGTCCGGGAAAGCGGTCATGAGCTTGTAGCAGGCAAAGGCGCCCACGGCCATGAAGCCGCCGGTGCCAAGCGACACCTGGCCGCAATAGCCGGTCAGGATGTTGAGCCCCAGCGCGATCATCGACCACACCAGGAAGGGCAGCAGGATGGCTTTCACCCAGTAGGTGGAACCCTCCGGATAGGCACCAAGCAACAGCGGCATGGCAATGAAGGCGAAGGCCATGGCCGCCCAGAAGAGAATGCGTTCCGAACGGATCGGGAAGGTCTGCTGGTCGGCGGCGTAGGTCGACTTGAAATCGCCGGCTTCACGGTAAAGCATTGTTCGTCACACCCTCTCGATGATCTTTTCGCCGAACAGGCCCTGTGGCCGGAACAGCAGGAACACCAGCGCCACAACATAGGCGAACCAGTTCTCGATCGCCCCGCCGACGAGCGGTCCGATATAGAGTTCGGCCAGTTTCTCGCCGACGCCGATGATCAGTCCGCCCACGATGGCGCCCGGAATGGAGGTGAACCCCCCGAGGATCAGCACCGGCAGCGCCTTGAGCGCGATCAGCGAAAGCGAGAACTGCACGCCGGATTTCGAACCCCACATGATGCCCGCCACCAGCGCCACGAAGCCTGCGATCGACCAGACGATGACCCAGATGCTGCGCAGCGAGATGCCGACCGACTGCGCCGCCTGGTGATCGTCCGCCACCGCGCGCAGCGCCCGGCCGGTACGCGTATATTGCGAGAAGGCGGTCAGCGCGACGACGAGGATGACCGCGATCACGGCCGCGTAGACATCCAGCACGTCAATATACATGCCGAAATAATCCGAGCCTTCCGCCGCCCATTCACGCGTCACGTCTTCCACCCAGAACGAGCCGCCGGAAGGAATGCCGACATCGAGGATCTTGACGTCGGAACCCCACATGAGGTCGCCGAATCCCTCGAGGAAATAGGCAAGGCCGATGGTCGCCATGAACAGGATGATCGGCTCCTGGTTGACCAGGTGCTTGAGCACGAGCTTCTCGAAAATCCACGCGAAGGCGACCATGACCAGAAGCGTTCCCGCCACCGCCACGATGGCCGGCAGTTCCCATCCGAAATCGTGTATTTCGGTGCCGAAGATGGCGTTGATCAGGTGCGCGAAGGGGACCTGCCCCGTCTGCAACCCGACAAGCGTAAGGGCCGCGAACAGCGCCATCACGCCCTGCGCGAAGTTGAAGATGCCCGATGCCTTGAAGATCAGCACGAAGCCAAGCGCGACGAGCGAATACATCACGCCCGACATCAGGCCGTTGATCACCGTTTCGATGAAATAGAGAAATTCTGGTGACATGGTCTCCCCCCAGCCGGCCTCAGTCGTGCGAGACGCCAAGATAGGCGTCGATGACATCCTGGTTTCTGGAAACCTCGTCCGGCGGACCGTCGCCGATCTTGCGTCCATAGTCGAGAACCACGACCCGGTCGGAAATGTCCATCACCACGCCCATGTCGTGCTCGATCAGGGCGATGGTGGTGCCGAACTGGTCGTTGACGTCGAGGATGAAGCGGCTCATGTCCTCCTTCTCCTCCAGGTTCATGCCCGCCATCGGTTCGTCCAGCAGCAGCAGCGCCGGTTCCGCGGCCAGCGCGCGGCCCAGTTCCACGCGCTTCTGGAGCCCGTAGGGAAGCCGGCCCACCGGCGTCTTGCGGATGTGCTGGATTTCGAGGAAGTCGATGATGTGCTCGACTGCCTCGCGATGTTCCAGGTCCTCCTTCATCGCCGGCCCGTGCCACAGCGCCTGCCAGAAGATGTTGCGCTTCTGCAGCGTGATGCGCCCGGTCATGATGTTGTCGAGCGTCGACATGCCCTTGAAGAGGGCGATGTTCTGGAAGGTGCGCGAAATGCCCTGGCGCGCCGCATCGGTGGAGCGCATCTGCGAGCGCTTCTGGCCGCGATAGGTGATCGTGCCTTCCTGCGGATGGTAGAAGCCGTTGATGACGTTGAGCATGGATGTCTTGCCGGCGCCGTTCGGACCGATGATCGCGCGGATCTCGCCCTTGCGGATGTCGAAGGAGATATTGGTGATCGCCTTCACGCCGCCGAAAGACAGCGACACGTTCTCGACTTCCAGCAGCACATCGCCCTTGGCGATGCCGTCCTGGTGTGCGGTCATCCGGAACCGCTCCGAGGCCTTCAGGTCGGCGGTTTTCAGCGGTGCGTTCATTCCGCTGCCTCCTTGTGCGTCTGCGCCGCGTTCACGGGAAACGTCTTCGCGTCGCGAATCTGGACTGTCGCGCGGATCTTGCCCTTGCGGCCGTCCTCATAGGTGACTTCGGTTTCGACGTATTTCTCCGACGAGCCGTCATAGAGCGCCTCGATCAGTTCGCCATAGCGCTCTGCGATGAACGAGCGGCGCACCTTCTGCGTGCGTGTCAGTTCGCCGTCATCGGCATCCAGTTCCTTGTGCAGGACGAGGAAGCGGCTGATCTGCGCGCCGGCCATCATCTCCACTTCCGAAAGCTTGCGATTGGTTTCCGCCACGTTTTCGGCGATCATCTCGTAGACCTTCGGATGCCCGGCCAGTTCCTGGTATGAGGCATAGGAGATGTTGTTGCGCTCGGCCCAGTTGCCCACGGCGGTCAGGTCGATGTTGAGGAACACGCCCACCTTGTCGCGGCCATGGCCGAAGGCGACAGCCTCCTTGATGTTGGGGAAGAACTTGAGCGAGTTCTCGATGAATTTCGGCGCAAACAGCGCGCCTGTCGTCAGCCGCCCCACATCCTTCGCCCGGTCGATGATCTTGAGCTGGCCGTCCTTGTCGAAGAACCCGGCATCCCCCGTCTTCACATAGCCGTCCTCGGTCAACGTCTCGGCGGTCTTCTCTTCCTCCTTGAAATACCCCGAGAACATGCCCGGCGAGCGGAACTGGACCTCGCCGTCATCCGCGATCCGGATGTCCACATTCGGCGCGGCCGGCCCGACGGCATCCGCGCGTACATCCGTGTCCTTCTGGCATGTGACATAGAGGAAGGCTTCGGTCTGCCCGTAGAGCTGTTTCAGGTTGATGCCCAGCGAGCGGAAGAAGGAGAACAGGTCCGGCCCGATGGCCTCACCCGCGGTGTAGGCCACGCGGATGTTGGAGAAGCCGAGCGTGTTCTTCAGCGGTCCGTAGACCAGCAGGTTGCCAAGCCAGTATTTGACCTTGCCCGGGAACGAAACCGGCCGCCCTTCGAGCAGATCCTCGCCATGCTCCTTGGCGACGTCGATGAAGTAATGGAACAGCCGCCGCTTGAGCGCTCCGGCATCCTCCATGCGGATCATCACCGAGGTGAGCAGCCCTTCGAACACGCGCGGCGGCGCGAAATAGAAGCTCGGCCCGATCTCCTTGAGATCCTGCGACACCGTTTCCGGGCTTTCCGGGCACGACATGCAGAACCCCGAGACATAGCCCTGCGCATAATTGAGATAGTGGTCGCCCACCCATGCCAGCGGCAGGTAGGCCAGCACCTCGTCGCGCTCCGACAACCGGTCGAAGGCGACCGTGTCCTGCGCCGCCCGCACGGCCGATATGGCCTTCAGCATCACGCCCTTGGAGCGCCCCGTCGTGCCCGACGTGTAGAGAATGATGGAAATGTCCTCGCCCGATGCGGCGGTGATCCCCTCTTCCCACGCCTGGCCGAGCGAGGGATCCTCCTTCAGCCGGGCGCGCCCGAGCGCCTGCACCGCCTCGAAGGCATGCATGTGCCCGTGGTCATAGTCGCGCAAGCCCCGCGGCTCGTCGTAGATGACCTGCTCCAGCATCGGGATCTTGTCCCGGAAGGAGAGGATCTTGTCGACCTGCTCCTGGTCCTGCACCACGGCGAAACGCACGCCGGCATGATCCAGCACATAGGCCATTTCCTCGGCCACGGCATCGGCATAGACCGGCACCGGAACCGCTTGCAGGGACTGGGCTGCGGCGAACGACCAGTAGAGGCGCGGCCGGTTGGAGCCGACGATGGCGATCTTGTCGCCCGCCGCCACGCCCATGGCCTTCATGCCCAGAGCCAGCGCACGCACCTCGTCCAGTTGCTCCGCCCAGGTCCAGCTTTGCCAGATGCCCAGATCCTTGTGGCGCATGGCCGGACGGGTGGCGAACCGCTTCGCGTTGAGAAGCAGGTATTTGGGAAACGTGTCCAAAGACGCCTGATGCTGCGTCAAAGCGGCCTCCTCCTTGCCGGTCTGCCCTGCTTTAAGGCAAGGCAGTGTTCTCCCGTTGGGTCTGCCCCTCCCGGACAGGGTCCCTTCTTGTCCAGTGAAAATTTCACGAAAACAGGCCGCTGGCAACTTTCCGGTTGACAGACAAAGGTCGCAGTGATGGTTTATGGGTCCCGGCGCGTGTAAAGCAGGCTTGGATTCGGTGTGCTTCTGCGCTGTGTTCGGTGATCCGGGATCAATCTCCGTAGAGCATCAGTTTCTTGACGTCGATGACGGTGACGCGGCCATGCTCGACCGTCAGCAATCCCTCGTCCTGCAATTCACCAAGGCTCCGGTTGGTCACCGCGCGCGACACACCGGTCAGCAGGGCCAGTTCATCCTGCGTGATCTCGATCGTCTTGACGACGCCGGGATAGAGGACCGGGTTGAACAGCCAGGAAAGATTGCGCGCCACGCGCGCCTTGGAATCGAGAATCCGGTCATGCTCGACAGTGGCAATGAACTGGCTCAACCGCTCATTGATCTGGCGCAGCAGATAGTGGTTGAACCCGATGGAATTCTCGAACAGCCACAGGAATGTCGGGCGGTTCATCAGCGCCAGGCGCGTTTCACGCAACGCCACCAGGTCATATTTGCGCGCCTCGTTCTTGATCACCGATCCTTCGCCGAACCATGCGCCATTGCCCAGTCCGGCGAAGGTGACGGCCTTGCCCGAGCGCCCGATCGTGCTCATCTTGATGAGGCCCTCGACGATCCCGCCCCAATGGTCCAGCCGGTCGCCGCGATGACAGATATAGGCGCCCTTGTTGTAGGTGCGCTCGGTAATTCCCTGCGCCGCGCGCTCAAGTTCGCTGTCGGTCAGATCCGCCGCCCAGATGAAGCCGCGCGCCAGTTCCACTTTGCCATTCATGTGCAGGCCGCCATTCCGATGCATCCAGCGCGCCACCGTTTGGGAGGGGCGCGTCCAGGCATCATATATGCCCCGGGACGATCCCGGGGCAAGTTTCCTGCATCCTGCCGTCAGGCCGCTTCGCCGATCAGGTACTTCGCGGACGGAAGGACAGACAAGGGTGCATCCATGCCGATGCCGGGCCGCGAGAAGAGCATGCGCCCCTCGGCTTCGGTGAACTGGAAAAACGGGAAGCGCTCGACCGTCGTGGCGCCGAACCGGGCAATGTCGCCTTCATAGAGCGGTACGCTGCAGTTCACCGCGCCCTTGTAATCGCGTGCCTCGGCGATTCTGTAGAAGCCGAACATCCGCTTGTAGAAGACCTCGTGGTCGTCCCGCAGCATGGTGATGTAGTAGGGAACCTGAAGGTACTTGCACGCCACATAGGCCAGCCGCATGGTCACGGTCGGAATCATGATGGAACCCGAAACGATGTCGGGATCGACCGCAAGCTTGCTCGGATCGATGTAGCTGTCGCCCGATTGCAGGCGCGGCAGCAGGATGTCGCTGTACATGTCCATGGCCGGCGAGCGCGGAAAATCGCGCGACGCATGGTGAAGACGGATCGTCGCCACCAGCGCCTCATCGAGATAAACCCCGAAGATATAGGCGTTTTCGTCGCCATCATACGTGTCGATGATCTGTTTCGACTCGTTCTGCATGACGAGGCTGTTCTGCAGGTAGGACTTGTAGCGCAGCCGGGCGATGTCCTCCAGCGCCTCGCCGCCGCTCACCCGCCGGTACTCGATCCTGTCGAGATACGCCAGGAACCGCTTCAGCATTGCACCCCGGGCCGACGCAGTCTTGGTCACCCGGCCAACGACGGCATGCTCACTTGCCGCATTCATGGCCATCCCCTCGTAATAAGACCCTGCAACCACAGGATAGGGAAACGCCTGCCAGCTAGAAAGCCCACAAATGCACGGATATCATTTACCTTAGGTTAACCTTAACAAAAAGTTAATTACTTACATTTTATTCAAGGGCGAAATCCTGCCCTTCAGCCCTGTGTTGTGGAAGTATTGCGCTGTTTTTCCTTGAGCGGACGGATGGCCTGGATCATGGCCGCGATGCCGCGCTTGGACAGCGGCGCGCCGAACAGGAAACCCTGGATGTAGTCGGGATGCACCGATTCGGCCAGCAGACGGAACTGCTGCTCGGTCTCGACGCCTTCGATCGTCACGGCGAGCCGCAGCCGGCGCGACAGTTCGACCACACCCTTCAGCAGTTCCAGCGACTTCGGGTTGGTCTCCATTTCGGAGAGGAACGAGCGGTCGACCTTGATCTTGTCCAGTGGCAAGGCATTGAGATAGCCGAGATTGGAATAGCCCGTCCCGAAATCGTCGAGCGCGATGGTCACGCCAAGGCCCTTGAGTTCCTGCAGATAGGCCCAGGTCTTCGCCTTGTCGTCCACCAGCGCCGTTTCCGTGACCTCGATTTCGAGCCGTGACGGCTCCAGCCCGGCAAGCTTGAGCGCGTGCTCCACCGTCGCCACGATCTCCGGCGAACGGAAGTCGTTGGCCGACAGGTTGACCGAGACGCGGATGTCGCCGGGCAGTTCGGCGCAATCCTGTGTCGCGCGCTTGAGGACATGGGCCGAGATCGAGGAGATGATGCCCATTTCCTCGGCCAGCGGAATGAAGATCGAGGGCGGAATGTTGCCCAGTTCCGGATGATGCCAGCGGCACAGCGCCTCGCAGCTTGCCACCTGCAACGTCCGGGCATCCACGATCGGCTGGTACAGCACCGACAATTCGTCGCGCTCGACAGCCCCGCGCAGTTCGCCTTTCAGCTTCTGGCGTTCCCGGAACGCCCGGTCGAGGGTTTCCTCGAAAAGCTGCCAGCCGTTCTTGCCCAGGCCCTTGGCCTTGTAGAGGGCGAGATCGGCCTTGACGATCAGGTTGTCCACGCTCGTGTCGCGCACCTTGGCCATGACGGCACCGCCGCTGACCTGCAGCGACAACAGGTTGCCCGCCACATCGGCCGGAGCCTTGAGCCGGGCATAGAGAGCGTCGATCCGGGCACTGAGATCGGCCTCGTCGTGCACGTCGTCGAAGAAGACCATGAACTCGTCGCCGCCGAAGCGCGAAATCTTCAGATGGTCTTCGTTCTGCGACATCAGGCGCTCTGCCAGGGCAAAGATCAGGCCGTCGCCGACGGGATGGCCGAGCGCGTCGTTGATCCCCTTGAAGTCGTCGAGATCGAGCACGAGCATGCCGCACAGCCGTTCCGGATCGCCATCGGACAGGGCCTCGGCCACGATTTCCTGGAAATAGCCCCGGTTGGCCAGGCCCGTCAGCGCGTCGAAACGCGCCATGTAGCGGATCTTTTCCTGCGAGGCGATGCGCGAGGACACATCCTCGAACGTGATCACGGAAAGGTCGTCGTCGCCCTCGCGTGCCGAAAGCTCGAAATAGCGGCCGTCGGTCAGCTTGATGAGAACCTTGCGGTTTCGCCCTTCGCGGATGGCCCGGGAGAGCTCCACCGCGATGTAGCGCGCATCCCGCCGGTCGAGCAGGCCGGCGGCGACGCCGCGATTGAGCAGCGCGTGGAAGACGCGGCCCTGCATCTGTTGCGCGCTGCGCAGCCCGAAGAAGTCGGAGGCACGCGAATTGGCCACCACGATCTTCTCGCGGGCGTCCAGCATGACCAGGCCATGCGACATGGTGTTGAGCGCCTTGTCGAAACGCATCGCCAGCGCGCTGACCTTCTTCTTTTCCCTGAGAAGCGAGAGCACCTTGTCGCGGATATCGGTCGAGAAGGTCTGGATGGCGAACAGGAAGGGCGCGAGAAGCAGGCCGAGCACGACATGGTAGATGTCCAGGCGCGCGATCAGCGTCGCCGAAATCGGCAGGGAAAGGAATGTGTTCAGCACGAACACCATGCGCGACGAGCCGTAATTGCGGCCCGGAATCGACACCGCCGTCGCCAGTGCGAGGCTGATCGAGGCGACCTCGGCGAATTCGTCGCGGACGAAATAGATGCTGTAGACGGTGAAGACGCCCAGGGCCGCGCCGTGCAGCGCGCCCACGGCGATATAGGCCCATTCACGCCGCTTTGCGTCGGCCAGCGTCGTGGCCACGCCGGCATTGCGGTAGCGCTGTACCGTGAAATAGCGAAGCAGGCCGACAGGCAGAAGCCCCACCGCGATGTAGCCGAAGACCGCGTCGCCGGTCTTCCAGTAGACAAGCAACAGCATCGCGATCTGGGTCGCGACGCCCATGATGAGCGTGCGTCCGTTCTCGAAGAGCGACTGCACGAACGCGATATAGAACTCGTCGTGCGTCTGGTCCTGGACTGTTTTTCTGTTTTTGTCCTGCATGCGCCAGATCCGGTACCCGGGACCTGCCTTTTCGCATTGCAGACTTAAGAAACCCTTATGTCACGGGCGCTTGCAGCCATTTTTCCGCCATTTTCCTGCCCGGCGCCCTTCACTCGGCGGCCTGCAGCGCCGTTTCCGGCGCCGGGTCGTCGAAGCGCTTGAGCGCCAGCGCGCGCGCAGCCTCCGCCTTTTCGGCATTGGCCGCCTTCACATGGCCGAAACCGCGGATCATGGAGGGTATGCCCGCCAGTTCCAGCGCGGGCCCGATGCGCGCACGGTCGAGGCGGCGCGCAATGGCTTCCACATCGCCGGCATAACGCTCGCGCAGCGCCCGCTCCATCCGCCGTTCAGCCGTATGGCCGAACGGGTCGAAAACGGTTCCGCGCAAGCCCTTCATGTGCGCCAGAACCCCGAAGAGCCGCATCATCCATGCCCCGTAGCGGGACTTGCGCGCATGCCCCTTGCCGTCCTTGCGCGCCAGGATGGGCGGCGCCAGATGGAATTCCAGACGGTCATACCCGGAAAACTCGCGCGCGACCTGGCGCTTGAAGGCACCGTCCGTGTAAAGACGCGCGACCTCGTATTCGTCCTTGATCGCCATCGCCTTGAACAGGTTGCGCGCCACGGCCTCCGTCACCGCGGTGGAACCCGGCGCCGCCCTCGACTCCGCCTCGCGCACCTTTTCCACCAGACCGCGGTAACGCTTCGCATAAGCGCCGTTCTGATAGCTTTCGAGAAAGGCTTCCCGCCGCGCGATGATCTCGTCCAGCGTCTCGGCCGAAAAGTCCGGTCGCGCGCGGCCGCGCAGCCGGTCAACCAGCGCCTCCACGCTGCCCCGGTCATGGGCAGCCCGGCGGCCCCAGCGAAACGCCTCGATATTCATCTCGACGGCCTGGCCGTTGAGCCGGATCGCCTGTTCGAGCGCCTCGCCCGAAACCGGCAGCCCGCCAAGCTGGTAGGCGAAGCCGAGCATGAACATGTTGGCGCCCAGCGAATTCCCGAACAGCGTCGTCGCGGTGCGCGTCGCGTCGAAGAAATGCGCCTTGTCCTCTCCGGCGGCCTTGCGGATGGCCTGCTTCAGCCGCTCCGTCGGCAGCGAGAAATCCGGCGAGCGGGTGAAATCACCCGGCATCACCTCCGCCGTGTTGGTGACGAACAGCGTCTCGCCCTCCCGCGTGGCCGACAGCACCTTGGCCGAGCCGGAAACCACCAGGTCGCAGCCCAGCACCAGGTCGGCCTTGCCGGCCGAAACCCGGATGGCATGAATATCCTCCGGTGTGCGCCCGATGCGCACATGCGAATAGACGGCTCCGCCCTTCTGCGCCAGGCCCGCCATGTCGATCATGCCGCAGCCCTTGCCCTCCAGATGCGCCGCCATTCCCAGGATTGCACCGATCGTCACGACGCCGGTCCCGCCGACGCCATCGACCACGGAGGACCATCCGCCCTCCGAAAGATCGAACAGGGCCGGCGCGGGCACGCCCTCCAGCGGATCCTGCTTCAGCGATGCGCCTTCCGACTTGCGGATCCTTGCCCCGTGCACCGTCACGAAGGACGGACAGAAGCCTTCGAGACAGGAGAAATCCTTGTTGCAGCTCGACTGGTCGATGCGCCGCTTGCGGCCGAATTCGGTCTCCACCGGCTGCACCGAGACGCAGTTGGACTTCACGCCGCAATCGCCGCAGCCCTCGCAGACCAGTTCGTTGATGATGACCCGCTTGTCGGGGTCGGGAAAGGTGCCCCGCTTGCGACGGCGCCGCTTTTCGGCCGCGCAGGTCTGGTCGTAGATCAGCACCGAGACGCCCGGCACCTCGCGCAATTCGCGCTGCACCGCGTCCAGTTCCTCCCGGTGATGGATCGTGGTGCGCTCCGGAAACGCCAGGACGCCGGCAAACTTGTCCGGCTCGTCGGTGACCACGGCGATCCGCTCCACGCCTTCGGCACGCACCTGCGCGGCAATATGGTCCACCGACAGCGTGCCCTCGTGGGGCTGTCCGCCGGTCATGGCCACGGCGTCGTTATACAGGATCTTGTAGGTGATGTTGACGCCGGACGCGATGGCATAGCGGATCGCCAGCGAGCCGGAATGGTTGTAGGTGCCATCGCCAAGGTTCTGGAACATGTGCGCGCGCTTGGAGAACGGCGCCTGCCCCACCCATTGTGCGCCCTCGCCGCCCATCGCGGTGAAGCCCACCGTGCTGCGGTCCATCCAGAGTGACATGAAATGGCAGCCGATGCCGGCGCCGGCCAGCGACCCTTCCGGCACACGGGTCGACGTGTTGTGCGGGCAGCCGGAACAGAAATAGGGCGTGCGCACCGCCACATCCTTCGTGTCGGCCAGCATGGCCTGGAACTGGCGCATCTGCTTGACACGCGCCTCGATCTCCTCCGACGGGCCGATGACCCTGAGCACACGCTCGCCGATCGCGACGGCAATGTCATTGGGGTCAAGGGCGCCCTTGACGGGAAAGAGCCATTCCCCGCGCTCGTCCTTCTTGCCCACAACGGTCGGCTGGTTCGCGGTTCCGTAGAGATCCTCGCGCACCTGCACCTCGATGAGCGAGCGCTTTTCCTCCACCACGATGATCGTGTCGAGCCCGAGCGCGAATTCCTTGATGTGCTCCAGGTCGAGCGGCCAGGGACAGGCCACCTTGAACAGGCGAATGCCCATCCGGTTGGCCTGCGCCTCGTCAATGCCCAGTTCGTCCAGCGCCTCGCGCACGTCGAGATAGCTCTTGCCGACGGTGATGATGCCCAGCTTCGCGTTGCTTCCACCCGAATAGATGATCCGGTTGAGCCCGTTGGCACGGATGAAGGCGGCCGCGGCGGCGCGCTTGTAATTGTGCAGCCGCTCTTCCTGCCCGATCTGGTTCAGCTCGTGGCGGATGTTGAGCCCGCCCCTGGGCATCTCGAACTCCGGCAGCACGATGTTCAGCCGGTCCAGCGATACGTCGACGGAGGCCGTGGATTCGATATTGTCCTTGACGCATTTCAGCGCGGCCCACGTGCCGGCGAAGCGCGACAGCGCGTAGCCGTAGAGCCCGTAATCGATCAGTTCCTGGACACCTGCCGGATTGAAGATCGGGATCATCGTGTCGACGAACAGGAACTCCGTCGCATGAGCATTGGTCGAGCTTTCGGCGGTATGGTCATCGCCCATCAGCGCCAGCACGCCGCCATGTTTCGAACTGCCGGCCAGGTTGGCGTGACGGAACACGTCGCCGGACCGGTCCACGCCCGGCCCCTTGCCATACCACATGGCAAACACGCCATCCTTCGTGCCTTCGCCCAGCAGTTCCGTCTGCTGGCTGCCCCAGCAGGCCGTGGCCGCCAGTTCCTCGTTCAGGCCTGGCTTGAAGACGATGTCATTTTCAGCGAACTCCCTGCGCGCCTTCCAGAACTGCTGGTCCAGCCCGCCCAGCGGCGAGCCGCGATAGCCGGAAATGAAGCCGCCGGTGTTCAGTCCGTTACGCCGGTCCATTTCGCGCTGCATCATCAGCATGCGAACGATGGCCTGTGCGCCGGAAACGAAGATCCGGTTCTTGGACAGGTCGAACTTGTCGGCAAGGCTAACCGCGTGCAGCGTCATGGTGTCATTCCTCCGGAACGGGCGTTCTCAAGCGCCCTCTTATTACATGGTCAGTTTTCTGCGCCGGGCAAATCCAGTCAACGGAAATCGGCGGCAGGGCCGACATTGGCAAGGCCATTGACGCCAACACGCAGAAACCATTCATAAAAATACCGGATCACGCGTTTTGACGTAACGGAATTGCCGCGCACCCGGTCGCCATGCGCGCCAGCTTGAGGTGCCAAGGCGCCAAATTGGTAAATTTAGTTATCCAGTTTCTTTTCCCGCAGGCCGAAATCTGCTAACCCGCATCGTCGGGCTGTCCGCGGCCCGTGTGGCAATGGTATTCCTGTCGACAAGCGCGCCAGCGTGTTGCACTGTCGGCGCGGCCGGGTTTCCGGAAGAAAACGCCAGCAGGGCAAGCCGGCGTCAGGGAGGGCATGCATGAACGGTCTCTTGGCGGTCTCGCGATTGATCGACCGCGTCAACGAATTCATCGGCAGGCAGGTCTCGTGGCTGATCCTGGCCGCGGTCCTGGTATCCGCCTACAATGCGACGGTTCGCTATCTCGGCGACGGCCTCCCGGCCTATCTGCCGATCCCGCGCGCGTCGAATGCGCTGCTTGAACTGCAATGGTATCTCTACGGCACGGTCTTCATGCTGGCCGCGGCCTACACGCTGCTGAAGAACGAGCATATCCGCATCGACATCGTCTCCAGCCGGATGACCAAGCGCATGCGCGACAAGGTCGATCTCTTCTGCCACACGTTTTTCCTGATGCCGTTCTGCCTGCTCATGGTCTGGCTGGCCTGGCCCTGGTTCTGGCGCTCCTACAACAGCGGCGAGGTTTCCGCCAACGCCGGCGGCCTCATCCTCTGGCCGGCCAAGATGATGGTGCTGATCGGCTTCCTGCTGCTGACCGCCCAGGGCATTTCCGAGATCATCAAGCGCATTGCCGTGCTTCGCGGCGACATCGACGACCCCATGCCGCAGCATGACCTGCCGCCCGAGGCCGAAGCCGCCCTCGACATCGAGGAGAAGCGCTGATGCTCGACCTGATCGCCCACGAACTCGCCCCGATCATGTTCATCTCCGTCATGGCGATGCTGCTGATCGGCTATCCGGTCGCCTTCACGCTTGCCGCCGGCGGCCTGCTCTTCTTCGCCATCGGCGTCGAGGTCTCCCACATCTCCAGCGAGATCCGCCTGTTCTGGCCGCTGCTCCAGAGCCATCCTGAGCGGATCTACGGCATCATGTACAATGACACGCTGCTGGCCATTCCCTTCTTCACCTTCATGGGGCTGATACTGGAACGGTCGGGCATGGCGGAGGATCTGCTCGACACGATCGGGCAGCTTTTCGGCCCGGTGCGCGGCGGCCTTGCCTATGCCGTCGTGCTCGTCGGCGCGCTTCTGGCAGCCACCACGGGCGTTGTCGCGGCATCGGTCATCGCCATGGGTCTCATCTCCCTGCCGATCATGATGCGCTATGGCTACAACCGCTCGTTTGCGACCGGCACCATCGCCGGATCGGGAACCCTTGCGCAGATCGTGCCGCCTTCGCTGGTCCTCATCGTTATGGCCGACCAGCTTGGCCGCTCCGTGGGCGACATGTATGTCGGCGCCCTGCTGCCGGCCGCCATCATCGTCGGTTCCTACTGCCTCTATGTCTTCGCGGTGACGCTGGTGAAACCGGACTGGGCGCCGGCGCTGCCCATGGAGGCCCGCACCCTGGGTGGCGGCGTGACGTCGCTGATCGCCATCATGGCGGTCTCCGTCGGCATCTATTTCGCCACCTATCACACCCTCTTCGCCGACATGCGTTACGAGGTGCGCCTCGTCTGGGCGGCCACCACCGCCGTGGCGGTGGCCCTGGCGGCCAGCCTGATCAACCGCCGCTTCAAGCTCGGCATCCTGTCGCGTCTGGCCGAACAGGTCATCATCGTGCTGATCCCGCCGCTGGCGCTGATCTTCCTCGTGCTCGGGACCATCTTCCTTGGCATTGCAACGCCGACCGAGGGCGGCGCCATGGGCGCGACGGGCGCGCTTGTCCTGGCGCTGCTGAAGCGCCGGATCGACTTCGCCGTCCTCAAGCAGGCACTCGATTCGACCACGAAGCTCACCGCCTTCGTCATGTTCATCCTGATCGGCGCGCGCGTCTTCGGCCTCACCTTCTACGGGCTGAACGGCAACATCTGGATCGAGGAACTCCTGCTGGCGCTGCCCGGCGGCGAATACGGCTTCCTGGTCGTCGTAACGATCATCGTGTTCATCCTTGGCTGCTTTCTCGATTTCTTCGAGATCGCCTTCATTCTCGTGCCGCTGCTGGCGCCGGTCGCCGAAAAGCTCGGCATCGACCTCATCTGGTTCGGCATCATCCTTGGCATCAACCTGCAGACGTCGTTCCTCACGCCGCCCTTCGGTTTCGCGCTCTTCTACCTGCGCTCCATCGCGCCCCGCTCGGAATGGCTTGACAAGGTCACGAACCGCAGGATGCCCGGCGTCAGGACCACCGAAATCTACAAGGGCGCCGTTCCTTACATCATCATCCAGTTCTGCGTGATCCTGCTGATCATCGCCTACCCGCGTCTGGTCACCCACTACAAGGACGACCAGAAGGTCTTCAATCCCGATGACATCAAGATCGAGGTGCCAAGCTTTGGCGGCGGATTGCAATTGCCGGGTTCGGCGCCCGGAAGCGACGGCGGCAATGGCGGCCTGCAGCTTCCCGGCCTGCAATTGCAGGGCTCGCCCAATTTCGGCGACCAGCCTGCCAGCGGCGGCAATGGCGGCAACACGCTGCAATTGCCCGGCTTGCAGCTCCAGGGCGCGCCGAATTTCGGCAATCAGCAGCCCGCGCAGCAAGGCGGGACCGGCAATGAGGGCCAGCAGGGTTCCGGTGGCGGTCTGCAAATGCCGAGCGGCCCACCGCGGATCGATCCCGCACCGGCCGACTAGCGGACGGTTCATCGCAAGACTTCGGGAAGCCGGGCCTGTGCCCGGCTTTTTCATGGGAACTGCAACAGCATCCGGCACGTTGAAACGTGTTCAACCGGATTGCCAACCATGCTTCAGGCCCCGCCCGCTCTCTGGATTTCCCGCCGCCCCGGTTCGCGGACGGTATTCCTGCACGGCATGGTCATGGCGCCCTGTTTCTGGCAAATCTATGCGCCGCCGGCATGCCGGCTGGGCATGTCCGCAGCCTATCCCCTGCCCGGCCATTTCCCCTGGACAGTTGGACGCGACGTCGAAGCAATGTCCCTGCCGGCGATTCTTGATGCCTATGCAGAAGCGATCGACCGGGATTTCGTTGGCCAGCCCGTCACGCTTGTCGGTCACTCCACCGGCGCCTTCATGGCAATGGGACTGGCCGCGCGCCATCCCGGACGCATAGGCAGCCTCGTGCTGATGGGCGCCCTGTCCTGCGGCGGCATGGACGGCTGCCAGCCCTTTGCGATGCGTCTCCTGCGCCTGCCCCGTTTCGGCCAGTGGGGATTCGAGCGGCTGCTGTCCTATTGGATTTCCACGCCCGGGCGGTTCATCGACGGTGCCCGCGCCTGCGTGGCCAACGCGGATGAACGCATGCACAGCCGCCGCGACCGGGCGGCGATCGAACAGGTGCGCCAGTCGCTGCTGCGAAGCCGCGCCGGCGAAATCGCGGCCCTCGTCCGGCTCCTGTCGCAGACCACGCTGTCCGGGTCCCTGGCCGACATCGCCTGCCCGGCCCTAAACATTGTCGGCGGGATGGACCGGGTGATCCGCCCGCGCCACCAGTTCAATATCCAGTCTGCCATGCCGTCCGCATCAACCCTGCTCCTGCCCCGCGCCGGCCACTTGCCCATGGTCGAACGCCCCCGCGAGGTCGCCGCCGCTGTAAAGGCCTTCTTGCACGATCACGGCACCGGCCCTGCGGCGGGCAAGCGTCCGCTCCGCCCTGCCGCCGGTTCGCTCCACCGGCAGCCACCGGCAAATGAAAAACCCCGGAGCGTTTCCGCTCCGGGGTCCGATGGTCTTGCCGCACATGCGGGCTGAAACTCAGAGTTTGCCGGCCTGCTGCTGGATCATCATGAACGTGTCGAACGTGTTCTCGGAGATCTGCATCCACAGATAGGCGTCTTTCTTGAACGCCAGCTGGTGATCGTAGATCTTCTTGAACGTGGCGTTCTCGGCCGAGATCTCCGCATAAGTTCCCTTGGCCGCCTCGTAGGAGGCTTCCAGGATTTCGCGGGAGAACGGACGAAGCTGCGCGCCGGCACCGACGAGACGCTTCAGCGCGCCCGGGTTCTTGGAGTCGTAGCTCGCCATCATGTCGGTATTGGCAGCACGGTTGGCAACCTCCAGAACCGCCTTGTAGTGATCCGGAAGCTCGTTGTACTTCTCCAGGTTCGCCATGGTGTGAAGCACCGGGCCACCTTCCCACCAGCCGGGATAGTAGTAGTACTGGGCGACCTTGTTGAAGCCGAGCTTCTCGTCGTCGTAGGGGCCGACCCACTCGGTCGCGTCGATCGTGCCCTTTTCAAGCGCGGCATAGATATCGCCGCCTGCGATCTGCTGCGGCACGACGCCAAGCTTCTCGATGATCTTGCCGCCCATGCCGCCGATGCGCATCTTCACGCCCTGCAGATCGGAAACCGTGTTGATTTCCTTGCGGAACCAGCCACCCATCTGCGTGCCGGTATTGCCGCACGGGAAGCCGATGAGGCCCTGCGTGGCGTAGAACTCGTTCATCAGGTCATTGCCCGAAACGCCTTCGGCATTCGGGTAATAGTACCAGGCGTTCTGCATGCGCGCGTTCAGGCCGAAGGGAATGGCCGTACCCAGCGCATAGACCGGGTCCTTGCCCCAGTAATAGTAGGACGCGGTATGGCACAGTTCCACCGTACCCGCCGAAGCCGCATCGGCAGCCTGAAGGCCCGGCACGATCTCGCCGGCCGCGAAGACCTGAATCTGGAAAGCGCCGCCCGTCGCGTCGCTGACAAACTTGGCCATGGTTTCGGCCGCGCCGTAAATCGTGTCCAGCGCCTTCGGGAACGAAGAGGTCAGACGCCAGGTGATCTTCGGGTTCTCCTGCGCGATGGCCGGAGCCGCCAGGCTCGAGGCGGCAGCAGCGCCCGCGCCGGCGAGACCGGCCTTCTTGATGAATGAACGACGATCCATGGATATCCTCCCATTGGTGATCAGAACAGAGGAACAATGCGCCCGGCGCCCTCACGCCCTCGCCCTTTTCCGGAGGCTATCAATACACGTTGAGGGCACGCTGTCCAGCACCGTGAAAATACGTGGCAAATTTTTTTTACCAGTTGGCATCCCTCGATAGCCAAAAGGGTTTTTGCCCTGATCTGCGCCGGCAGCCTCTGGCGAAGGGGCTTTTGGCCGATTATGTAGGGGCCTTGCGTACCTGGAGCATTCCCACATGACCCAACCTGTCGTTGCCGTCTCTGCCGACATTCGCGAATTCGACAACTATGTCTGGCACTGCGCGCCGGAAACCTATCTTGCCGCCGCGATGGATGTCGCCGGCGTGCTTCCCCTGGCGGTTCCGGCCATGGGTGCGCGGGTCGACGCGGCCGCCCTGATGGAGCGCATGGACGGCCTTCTGGTCACCGGGTCGCGCACCAATGTCCATCCCGCCCATTATGGCGTGGAAGCCAGCGAACGCCACGAACCGTTCGATCTAGCCCGCGACGAGACATCGATTGCGCTCATCCGCGCGGCCCTGGCGTTTGGCGTGCCGGTTCTGGCGATTTGCCGCGGCCTTCAGGAACTCAACGTGGCCCTTGGCGGCACGCTGGAAACGGAAATCCAGGAAAAGGAAGGCATCGACGATCACCGTGCGCCGCAAAGCGAGCGCAATGACGAACGGTTCGCGATCCGCCACCCCGCCCGGGTCAGGGAAGGATCGTGCCTCGCCGCCATTGTCGGCACCGGCGAGATCCAGGTCAACTCGCTCCATCGCCAGGCCATCGGCGATCTGGCTCCGGGCCTGTCGGTCGAGGCGCAGGCTCCCGACGGCACGGTGGAAGCCGTGTCGGTAACCGAAGCCAAGGCCTTCGCGCTCGGCGTCCAGTGGCACCCGGAATACTGGGCGAAAACGGACGAAACGTCGGCAGCCATTTTCCGCGCCTTCGGCGCGGCGGCCCGCCAGCGGGCAAGCGCCCGTCAGTCCACCGCCGAAAGCGCCATCAACCGTCCGGCGGGCGCCACCGCTTCATAGGCGAACCCCTCGCCCACGGCGAATTCCGCGACCGCGTCTCCCGCGGCATCCGTCAGGATGAGGCCGCCCTTGTGGCGCGCCACGGCGCTGGCATGCAGAAGCGGATTGGGAGCTCCATCCTGGCAGGTTCCTGCCGAGGCGGTGCCGGTATCGATGTCGAGGGACAACAGGCAGCCGGTCTTGCGGCCAGCAAGCCAGAGCCGGAATTGCGCCACCGGCGATGCGGATGCGGAAATGGCCGGAGCGCGGGTGTCGCCCTCGCCGTCAGGACGGATCGGTCCACCGGCTCCGTTCACGATCACCGCGGCACAGCCAAGGCCTGCCACCAGAACGACCAATCGCAACATGTCGCTCTCCCCGCTGTTTGTCTGGAGGCGAGCATGAACCCGATCCGGTTAACCGATCCTTTACGCGCCCGAAAGCGGCGCACCGGTGGACTGGCGGACCCTCAGTTCCGGGCAGATGAGTTCCTGCCCGCCATGAACCTCGTGTCCGGCAAGGCGGTCCAGCAGCGCCTTGGCCGCCCGGCGCCCCACCTCGCGCTGCCCGTTCCACACCGTCGTCAGGGCGGGCGTGGCAATGGCCGCTTCCTGCAGGTCGTCATAGCCGGTCACGGATATGTCGCTGCCCGCCGAAAGCCCCGCCCGTGCCAGCCCGTTCATCAGGCCGATGGCCACCAGATCGTTCCAGCACACGGCCGCCGTCGGGCACGGATCGAGCGCCAGCAGTTTCTCCGCCGCATCGAAACCGGCAAGCTTGGTGCGCGGCCCGGCAATGCGCCATTCCGGCTTCACCTCCAGCCCGGCCTCCTGCATGGCCTCCAGATAGCCCTGGAAGCGGTCGCGCCCGGTCGAGGTCTGGTCCGTGCCTCCCACCATGGCGATGCGCCGGTGGCCGAGTTCGATGAGGTGCCGCGTCGAAAGCCCCGTTCCATAGGCATCGTCGCCGCGAAAGACAGGCACGTCGGCGCCGGGCACGTTGCGCGCGATCAGCACCGCCGGCAACCCGTTCTTCTCCGCCAGTTCGATATCGGCCAGCGGCGTGCCGATCGCCGGCGACATGATGATGCCGTCGGCGCCCAGTTGCAGCAGCGTGTCGATGAAGGCGCGCTGCTTTTCCACCTGGTCGTAGTGGTTGGACAGCAGGAATGTCTGGCCGGAGCGATCCAGTTCGTCCTCGATGGAGCGCAGGATCTCCGCGAAGAACGGGTTCATGATGTCATGCACCACGACGCCGACAATGCCGGAGCGCGACGTGCGCAGGCTTGCCGCGCGGCGATTGTAGATATATCCGATTTCGCGCGCATGCGCCTTGATCCGCTCGCGCGTCTGGTCCGCGACCAGCGGGCTGTCACGCAATGCAAGCGAGACCGTGGCCGTGGAAACGCCCAGCGCCTCGGCAATCGTGGATAGTTTGATTTTCTGCGCCAGGGCCGCGGCCTCCCCCGCCTCGAACCGTCAATTAAACGTTTTAAAATTCCTAGCCGGGGCGGCCGGGCCTTTCAACGCTTTTTTGCCGGCAGGACCGAGCGGACGGGCGGCGTGGCCAGCGGCGCACGCCGGAGCATGCGCTCGCGATGGACGATATACAGGCCGGAAGCGATGATGATCAGCGATCCCCCCAGCGTCCAGCGATCCGGCAGGTCGGCGAAGAACAGCCAGCCGAAAAGCACCATCCAGACCATTTGCAGATAGGGATAGGGCGCCAGCGCGAAGACCGTGGCCCGCTTGTAGGCATTGATCAGCAGCCAATGGCCGATGCCGCCGAAAAAGCCGAGGCCGAGCAGCACCGCCCAGTGGAGCGGCGTCGGCGGAAGCGATCCGTAAAGCGGCACGGTGGGCGCCATCAGCACCGCCGGCGCGAGCGCGGAGTAGAAGATCAGGCTTTCCGGTGTCTCGCTGCCGCTCATCTTGCGCGTCGAGATCACGTAGAAGCAGTAGCTGAGCATGGCCAGCGTGACATACAGGTGGCCGATGCCGAGCACACCCATGCCCGGCCGCGTGATCACGAGAACGCCGACGAAGCCCACCGCCACCGCCATCCAGCGCCGCCAGCCGGCCCACTCGCCCAGAAGCGGGCCCGACAGCGCCGTGATGACCATCGGCGCAAAGAAGAAGATCGAGATCGTTTCGGCCAGTTGCAGGGTCTGCAAGGCAAGGAAATTGCAGAAGGTCGAGCCGAACAGGAACATCCCGCGAATGATCTGGCCGGGTATGCTCGCCACCTGGAAGATGGCCGGGCGGGACCAGCCGCGCAGCAGGATGAACGCCAGCACCGCGTGTTCCGCGAAGCGCGCCCAGGAGACGAAGCGGGCATCCATGCCGGAGGTGACGAGGAATTTCGCGCTCGAATCGAGGCAGGCGAACAGGAAACAGGCAGCAACGATCAGCAGGATCGCGGAGGTCGGCGTGGCGGTTTCGCCTGCGGCGGGCTGGGTCAAGCGGTCATCCTCTGGAATGCCTCTCGCTCTTCAACCGCCGCGCCGTTCCGCACAAGTCAAATTTTCTTGTCTGACGCCCCAAAGGCGCCTTTGCATGGACCGGCAGCGCACCGGTCAGGCCGCCTCGTCCTCGTCGTCGCCGGCCTCTGCCGCCTGCCCACCCGGATGCACGAGATTGGCCTCCATCCGCGCCAGAAGCTTGAGCAGCGCCTTGCGCTCCTTCTTGTCCAGCCCCTTGAGCAAGGTCTTTTCGGTGCGCTTGACGGATTTCTCGATCGCCTTGATCGCCTCGCTGCCCGTGTCGGTGAGCCGGATATGGGCGATGCGGGCGTCCGTTTCAGAGCCGGTCTTGCACAGGAAGCCCTGCGCCTGCAACCGGTTGATCGTCTTCGTGATGGTCGGCGGCTTGACGCCGAGCCGTGCGGCAAGCTGCGTCGGCGTCAAGCCCTCCTCGGCGCTCAGCGCCAGCATGATCTGGTCTTGCCCGGCATAGAAGCCGTGCTCGAGGAGACGCGCCGCGAGATCCGTGCGCGCCAGCCGCGCCACCGATTGCAGCCGCGCCGAAACGGCGCCCTTGCCGGTCTTGGCCATGGATAGCTCCCGTCGCTCGTTCCTGCCCACTTTACGTTTCGGAAAGCGATTCGCCAACGAAACGGTTGCATGCCCTGCCGGACAACCGCTAGCTTGACCCGCCCGCAGCCCATATCCGAAGAACATTGATGCTTCTGCCCCGCCGCCATTACAGCCAAATGACAGCCGGCGAATTGTCTGCCGCTCGCTCGGAAAAATGGATTGCGGTCCTGCCGCTTGGCGCGACCGAGCAGCACGGGCCGCACCTGCCCTTCGAGACCGACACGATCATCGCTCAAGGCGTGGCCGAACGGGTCGCCGCGCAGGCGCCCGCCTCCCTTCCATTCACCGTCCTGCCGGCAGAACCGGTCGGCTATTCCGTCGAACACATGGATGTGGAAGGCAGCCGCACGCTCGCCTTCGACGAGGCGGTAAACCGCTGGACCGGCATCGGCGAAACGCTGTTTGCCCAGGGCTTCCGCAAGTTTCTCATGCTCAATGCCCATGGCGGCAACTCACCCCTGATGACCGTCGTGGCGACCGAATTGCGCGTGCGCCTGTCCATGCTGGCCGTCGCGACGAGCTGGACGCGCTTCATCGCGCCGGGCCATGGCATCAGCGCCGATGAAAAGGCCTTCGGCATTCACGGCGGCCAGATCGAGACGGCGGTCATGCTGGCCCTGCGGCCCGACCTGGTGAACATGGCCAGGGCGGCCGATTTTCCGTCGCAACAGGCCGAACATGCCCGCAGCTTCACCCATCTGCGTGCCTACGGCCCCCATGCCTATGGCTGGAAGATGAGCGACCTGAATTCGCTGGGCGTGGCCGGCAATGCCGCTGCAGCCACCCCGGAACAGGGGGAATCCCTGCTCGATACGGCCGCCGATGGCATCGCTGCCCTGTTGGGAGACATCCACGCCTTCAACCCGCCCTGGCTGGCGGCGTGACACCGTCTGGCGTTGCGCGCCGCCCTCGCCTATATGACGGCGACGAAGACATCCCGCCCGAATGGGCGCCGATCCGACCTGAGGCAGAATCCATGAGCGAAGCCGCCAATCCCGTTCCCGTTACCGTGCTCACCGGCTATCTCGGTTCCGGCAAGACGACGCTGTTGAACCGCATCCTCTCCGAGGATCACGGCAAGCGCTATGCCGTCATCGTCAATGAGTTCGGCGAGATCGGTATCGACAACGACCTGATCGTGGAATCCGACGAGGAAATCTACGAAATGAACAACGGCTGCGTCTGCTGCACCGTGCGCGGCGATCTCGTGCGCGTCGTCCAGGGCCTGATGCGCCGGCCGGGCCGTTTCGACGCAATCCTGGTGGAGACCACCGGCCTTGCCGATCCGGCCCCCGTGGCACAGACCTTCTTCATGGATGACGATGTGCGGGCGAAAACCCGTCTCGATGCCGTTGTCGCCCTCGTCGACGCCAAGCATCTGCCGCTGCGCCTGAAGGACAGCCGCGAGGCCGAGGACCAGATCGCCTTTGCCGATGTGGTGCTGCTGAACAAGACCGACCTTGTCTCGCCGGAGGAACTGGCCGAGGTGGAACGCCTTGTCCGGGCCATCAACCCGTCGGCGCGCATTCACCGCACCCAGCGTTCGGCCATCGCGCTGGACAGCGTGCTCGACCGCGGCGCGTTCGACCTGCAACGCGCACTCGACAATGACCCGCATTTCCTCGATCACGATCACCCGGATCATGAGTGCGGCCCGCATTGCGACCACAACCACGGCCACCATCATCATCACGACCACGATCACGGCCATGATCATCATCACCATGGCGACGTCGCGGCCATCCACGATCTGACCGTGAAGTCGGTCTCGCTGCGTGCCGGCGAAATGAACCCGCAGCGCTTCTTCCCCTGGATCGAGAAGATCACCCAGACGCAGGGGCCCGATATCCTGCGCCTGAAAGGCATCGTCGCCTTCGCCGGTGACGAGGACCGCTATGTCGTGCAGGGCGTGCACATGATCGTCGAGGGCGATCACCAGCGCGCGTGGAAAGAGGGTGAGAAGCGCGAAAGCCGCATGGTCTTCATCGGTCGCAATCTCGACGCCGAACTGCTCGAACGCACGTTCAAGGCCTGCGAGGCCTGAGACCGTCATGCCGACCGTAGCTCCGCTCGACCTCGACGGCCATTGCATCGCCGCGGCCTTTCTCGGCGGCATCCCGTTTTTTGCCATGGCGGATGGCCTGATGCACCGGCTGGACAACGGCCACAAGACAACGCATGTCCATGACGGCCTGCTGTGCGCCACCCTCGATGCCGGTCGCAACCGCATCCTGTCCGGCGGCGAGGACGGCAAGGTCTGCGCAGTCACCCCCGATGGCGCGGCCAACACACTGGCCGAGGCGCCGCGCAAGTGGATCAACGCCGTTGCCGCCGGCCCGAACGGCGCGGTGGCATTTGCCGAAGGGCGCAACGCCCATGTCGTCCTGCCCGATGGCACTCAGAAGGCGCTGGCGCATGAGCGCTCGGTGGAAGGGCTGGCCTTTGCGCCGAAGGGCCTGCGGCTGGCCGCTGCACGCTACAACGGCGCCACGCTGCATTTTCCGGCCACTGAGAGCAAGCCGGTGGAACTGGAATGGGCCGGCGCGCATATCGATGCGGCCTTCTCGCCCGGCGGCGAATTCCTCGTCACCACCATGCAGGAAAACGCCCTGCATGGCTGGAAACTGTCCGACGGCAAGCACATGCGCATGACAGGCTATCCCGCCAAGGTGAAAAGCTGGTCCTGGAGCGTGAAGGGCAAGTGGCTGGCAACCTCCGGCGCACCGGCGGCGATCGTCTGGCCCTTCCAGGGCAAGGACGGGCCGATGGGCAAGGCGCCGCTGGAACTGGGCACCCGCGGCAATTCCATGGTCACTGCCGTCGCCTGCCATCCGGACCAGGATCTGGTCGCCATCGGCTATGCCGACGGCATGATCCTGGCGGTTCGCTTCGCCGATGGCCGCGAGGCGGTGCTGCGGCGCGGCGGCAAGGGCTCGATCACCACGATGGGCTGGGACAGCGATGGCATCCGCGTCGCCTTCGGTTCTGAAACGGGCGATTGCGGCGTGGTGGATATCCGCGCCTGACACGCCGCTTCAGGCAGGGTCCGCAAAGCGCGCAAGCCAGCCGAGCCCGTCTTCCGTTCGGCCCGAGGGGCGGTATTCGCAACCGATCCAGCCCTCATAGCCGGCCGTGTCGAGCGCGGCGAAAACGAAACCGTGGTCGATCTCGCCCCTGTCCGGCTCGTGCCTGCCCGGATTGCTTGCCACCTGGATGTGCCGGATGAGCGCCTGATGCCGCAGGAAAGTGCCTGTCAACTCGCCGCCATGCCGGCTCTGGTGGTAGAGGTCATATTGCAGGAACAGGTTGTCCGATCCCACCTCGGCGATCACCGAAACCGCCTGTTCGACGCCCGACAGGACGTATCCGGGCATGTCGAACGGGTTGATCGGCTCGATCAGAACCGCGACGCCATGGCGGCGCGCTTTTTCCGCGGCATGGCGCAGGTTGGCGACATAGGCCGCGCGCCATTCCAGCGGATCGGCATCCTCGGGCATGGTCCCCGCCATGACGTGAACCTGCCGCACATCGAGCGCGCCCGCGTAATCGAGCGCCATGTCGATGGCCGCGCGAAAATCGGCCTCCCGCCCCGGCACGGCCGCAAGTCCCCGCGCCCCGGCGGCAAAGTCTCCGCCCGGCGGCGCGTTGAACAGCACCTGTTGCAACCCGGCATCCTTGAGCGCCCGCTTCAGGTCGCCGGACGGAAAATCGTAGGGAAACAGATACTCCACCGCGCGGAACCCGGCCGCCCGCGCCGCATCGAACCGCTCCATGAACGGCATCTCGGCAAACATCATCGAGAGGTTGGCGGCAAAACGCGGCATTGTCCGGGGGGCCTAGCGGATCCGGTAGGCCTGATGGCAGGCGTTGCAGGAGGACGTGACGGCCTGCAAGGCCCGGTAGATCTCATGTTGCGCGTCCTTGCCGGGCGCCAGTTCCGCATCCTGCGCCGCGATCACGAAACGGCTCGCCGCGCGGTGCATCTCGGTGCCCGCCGCGCGCATGCCCTCCGGCATGAATTGCGCGATATGCGAAGCGCCATGCGCGTCCAGCGATGACATGCCAAGCCGGTTTTCCGCCACCGTCCCGGCGGCGTCCACGTCGCCATCGGCAAGATGACCGAGGATTTCGTCGAGCGCGCGCAGGTGGTCGCGCATGTTGGCCAGCATGTGCTCCTGCATCATCTCCGGCATCTCGACGAGTTGCCGCTCATCCGCGTGAACAGCCGCGCTCGCCACCAGCGCAACACTTGCCACGGCCGGCAGCACGATCTTCCGTGAACGATGCATGATTTCCCCTTCAGCAAGATCCGGCGCGCACCGGAAATGCGAAATCCTATCCCGCTCACCGGCATGGCTCAACGCAAAACCTGTGGTCAGACTGATAACGCGGCCTTTGCCCGCCTTCCCGCCACCCAGGTCCCGGCAATGGCGCGGTCGTCGCCCATGGTTTGCAGCAGGAAAAGCTCTTCGGCCAGCGTCGTCACCGTTTCCATGCGCAGCGCCATGGCCGGCGTCGCCCGCGCGTCGAGCACCACCAGATCGGCATCCGACCCTTCCTCCAGCGTGCCGATGCGCCCTTCCATCGAGAGCGCCTCGGCATTGCCGCGCGTGATCTGCCAGAACGAGGCCAGCGGATTGATCTTCTCGCCATTGAGCGCGATCACCTTGTAGCCCTCGTCCATGGTCCGCAACATCGAATAATTCGTGCCGCCACCCACATCCGTTGCCGCTGCCACGCGCACCGGCTTTGTCCGCCGCGCATAGCGCTGCCAGTCCATCAGGCCAGAACCGAGAAAGAGGTTGGAGGTGGGGCAGAAAACGGCCACCGATCCGCTGTCGGCCATGGCGTCGAGTTCGCGTTCGCACAGGTGGATGGAATGGCCGAACAGGCTTTTCGGCCCCGCCATGCCATAGGCCTCGTAGACGCCGAAATAGTCCGGCGCATCCGGGTAGAGTTGCCGCGTCAGCGCGATCTCGTCATGGTTCTCCGCAAGATGCGTCTGGACATGGCAATCGGGGTATTCGCCAACCAGCGCCCTGACCATGTCGAGCTGTTCCGGCGTCGAGGTGATGGCAAAACGTGGCGTGATCGCATAGGCAAGCCGCCCGCGCCCATGCCAGCGCGCGATCAGAGCCTTTGTCTCGTCATAGGCGCTTTGCGGCGTATCGGTCAGCCCGGCCGGTGCGTTGCGGTCCATCATCACCTTGCCCGCGATCATCGCCATGCCGCGCGCTTCCGCCTCGGCAAACAGGGCTTCGGCCGATTCCGGGCGAACGGTGCAATAGACGGCCGCGGTGGTCGTGCCCTGGCGAATCATTTCGTCGAGGAAGGCCGCAGCGATCCGCTCGCAATGGGCCGGATCGGAGAATTTCATTTCCTCGGGGAACGTGTAGAGGTTCAGCCATTCCAGCAATTCGGTGCCGAAACTGGCGATCACCTGCATCTGCGGGAAATGGGCATGCGCGTCGATGAAGCCCGGCAGCACGAGATGCGGCCGGTGGTCCACCACCTCGACGCCTTCGCCCGCATGGGCGCTGACCTCGGCGAAGGATCCGCGCCGCTCGATCCGCCCGTCGCGGATCAGCAGGCCGCCGTCGGCCTCGTAGGAAAAGGCGCCGCTGTCATCGAGGCTTTCGGGACGGCGCAGAAAGGTAAGCAGGCGCCCGCGAATGAGCGTCGTCGTCATGCATCACCTCGCATCGTCACTGCGCCTCTCGGAACCAGGCCACGATCAGCGCGCGCTCGTCCGGCGTGATCTCGGTGACATTGCCCGGCGGCATGGCGTGGCTGGCGCCGGCCTGGAGGAAGATTTCGCGGGCATGGGCCACGATGGTCGCATCGGTATCCAGCATCACGTTCTTCGGCGCCACATGGATGCCCTCCCAGACCGGCTCGGCGGCATGGCACATCGAACACCGGCCCAGAACCGTGTCGCGCACCGTTTCGAAATGCGGCGAGTTCACATAGGCCATCTGCCCGGCGGGAACCGCAGCTTCATAGCGGTCTTCCGCCACCGTCGCACCGAAGGAGGACAGCCAGGCGATGATGGCGAAGATCACGGCCGCCGCCACGAAGGTCCAGTAGGGCTTGCCCTTGCGGCCATGCATCGAGTTGAAGAAATGCCGGATCAGCACGCCGATCAGGAAAACCAGCGCCGCGATCACCCAGTTGTACTGGGTGGCAAACGCCAGCGGATAGTGGTTCGACAGCATGAAGAACAGCACCGGCAGCGTCAGGTAGTTGTTGTGCAGCGAGCGCTGCTTGGCCTGTTTGCCCAGCGCCGGGTCCGGCTTCTCGCCGGCCTTCAGCGCGGCAACCACCTTCTTCTGGTTGGGAATGATGATGAAGAAGACATTGGCCGACATGATCGTGGCGGTGAACGCGCCCAGATGCAGGAAGGCGGCGCGCCCGGTGAAGACCTGCGTATAGGCCCAGCCCATGACGACCAGCGCCACGTAGAGAAACAGCATCAGGCCGACATCGCTCTTGCCCAGCGGCGACTTGCACAGCGCATCGTAGATCAGCCAGCCGATCCCCAGCGAGGCCAGCGAGATGACGATCGCCATATTGGCGGAAATGTCCATCACCGTGCGATCGACCAGGAACAGGTCGGCCCCGCCATAATAGACGATGGCCAGCATCAGGAAGCCCGACAGCCAGGTCCAGTAGCTCTCCCACTTGAACCAGGTCAGGTGTTCGGGCATCGCCGCCGGCGCGACCAGGTATTTCTGGATGTGGTAGAAGCCGCCGCCATGCACCTGCCATTCCTCGCCATGGGCGCCTTCGGGCAGGCCGGGCCGCTGGCGCAGGCCGAGATCCAGCGCGATGAAATAGAAGGAGGAGCCGATCCACGCGATGGCGGTGATGATATGCAGCCAGCGCACGCCAAGCGCCAGCCAGTCCCAGGTGATTGCCCAAAGGTCCATGTCGATCCCCGTGCGGTTTCTCGTCCGATCATTGCTGCGCAGGCACTGTTTGAAAAGCACCCGCTTTCACGATGACTTTCAAAAAAACCCGAACGGTAATAACGTGTTTTCTTGAAAGGGCACGGCGCTGCACGGCCCCCTTGAGCGGAGCGACCATGGCCTATCTCGACAATATCGCGGTCTTCGTGCGGGTGGTGGAACTGGGCAACCTGTCCGCGGCCGGGCGCGACATGCGCATTTCGCCGGCCGTGGCGTCCAATCGCATCAAGGAACTGGAAAAGCATCTGGGCGTCCGCCTGTTCAACCGCACCACGCGCCAGCTCATGCCCACCGAGCAGGGCCGTGTCTTCTATGACGGCGCGCGCAAGGTGCTGGAAGCCGTGGCCGATGCCGAGGCTGCCGTATCGGAACTCTCCGGCCAGCCGCGTGGCTCCATCCGCGTCACCGCGCCGCTTGGCATCGGCCGGCGCTTCATCGCCTCCGGCATTCCTGCCTTCCGCGACCTGTATCCGGATATCGAGGTGCGGCTGCGCCTTTCCGACCACAATATCGACATCATGAAGGAAGGCATCGATGTCGCCTTCAAGCTTGGCGTTCTGGAGGATTCCAGCTTCAAGCGGCGCAACATCGCCCATTGCGACCGTATTCTCGTGGCCGCCCCCGCCTATCTGGACCGGCGCGGCACGCCACGCATACCGGAGGATCTGGCCCGTCACGACTGCCTCCTGCTGCGCTTTCCCGGTTCGCGGGATTTCCACTGGCTTCTCAGAAGCGCCGATGGTCCGCAGAAGTTCGAGGTCCGCGGCCCCTTCGATTCCGACGATGGCGATGTGCTGACGTCGTGGGCGCTGGACGGGCGCGGCATCGTCAACAAGCCGCGTTTCGAGGTCGAACCCTTCATCCGCGATGGCCGGCTGGTGCCTGTCCTGCCGGATTTCGCGCCGGAGCCGGTGCAACTTGCCGCGCTCTATCCGCATCGAAAGCTGCAGGACCCGAAGATCAGGCTGTTCCTCGACTTCATGGCCGAGCGCTGCCAGCGCATGGTGCGCGGCCTGCTGGGCGAGCCGGCCCTTTGACAAACCGCAAGCGCATGCCTATATGCCGCCAGTCATAAGGGCAGAGGCCCCTGCCGCCCGCAGGCCGAATGGCCACGGTGAAGCCTCCTCGAACGAGTTCCAACCGTCCCAGATCCCCTTTCGGATGCGGTCCGGTGGCAATGCGGGCAACCACTCGAACAATCGCATCCCTCCGTGAAAGAGAGGACTGTGATGAATGGAAATCGTGGGATATCCCCCACCATCGATGACATGAAGGCCCAAGCCAAGCGCCTGCGTGCCGAACTGGAAATTCGCGGCACGCCGCTCAGCCACGCCCAGGCGCTGGAAACGGTGGCCCGCCAGCACGGCTATCGCGACTGGAACACCGCCCATGCGGCGGCAGGCAACCGCCCGCCGACCAGCTTCCATGTCGGGCAGGTGCTGACAGGCACCTATCTCGGCCAGAAGTTCCTCGGCGAGGTGATCGCCGTGCAGCGCCTTGGCGAGGGCAATCGCTGGCGCCTCACTTTCCGGTTCGACGAGCCGGTCGATGTTGTGACCTTCGACAGCTTCTCGTCCTACCGCCACCGCGTCACGGCCACGGTGGGCAGCGACGGCGTGACGGCGGAACGAACGTCGAATGGCGAACCGCATATGCGGATCGAACTGTGACGGCAGAAAGGGGGCGGGCCGGTCATCCGGCCGCCCGCCCCTGTCCTCACGCCTCGCCGTCTTCCAGCGTGAAGGCGGCGTGCAGCTTGACCTGGTAATGCGCCACCTTGCCGTCCTCGATATGGCCGCGCGTTTCAGCCACTTCGAACCAGCGCAGGTGGCGCACCGATTGCGCGGCCTTGGCGATGGCCGCCTGGATCGCGTCCTCGATGCTTGTGGGCGACGAGCCGACCAGATCGACCATCTTGTATACGTGATTGCTCATGGCGCACCTCCTGGGAAACCGGGTTGCTGGCGGGATGCGGCAGCGCCGCCTTCCTCGCAAGCCAACGCATTGGCCGCGTGAATGATCCACCATGAAGGTGTACGGGCGACGAGCCCCCTTCAGCCTTCCGCCACAGACAGCGCCGCCATCACTTCCGCCACGGTCAGCGCCGCGATGACCGAAGGGCGCTTGTCGCGCAGATGCGCGCCGCCAATGGGGCAGACGAGAACGTCGAAGCGGGCATCCTCGCCACCGGCTTCTCGCCACTGGCGGGCGAACACGGCCCGTTTCGTGGCCGAGCCGATCAGCCCGACATAGGCGGCGTCATCGCGCTTGAGCGCTTCCGACACGATCAGGAAATCCAGCGCATGATCGTGGGTCAGCACGATGAAGGCCGCGCCGGAGGGAGCATCGCGCACGATCGCCTCCGGCATTGCCGAAAGGCGCGTTTCGACAGCGCCGCCGACCGTGACGGCAAGCGCTTCCAGGGCATCCGCCCGGGTTTCGACCACAATGGCCTGCACCGGCAGCAGCGCCAGCGCCCTTGCCAGCGCAGTGCCGACATGCCCGGCGCCGAACAGGTAGACATGCGGCAGGCGGGCCTGTGCGTTTTCCCATTGCGCCAGCAGCCTTGCCCGCGCCGCACCGTCCAGGCGAACGAAATCAAGCCGCACATGGCCGCCGCAGCACTGGCCGATTTCCGGTCCGAGCGGTTGCGACCAGCCACCTTCGCTTTCCGTCCCGGCAAGAACGGCGCGTGCACGCTCCATGGCCAGGAACTCCAGCCGCCCGCCGCCGATCGTACCGAACGTGGCGGCGGAGGTGACCAGCATCCAGGCATCGGCATCGCGCGGTGTGGACCCCTTCGCCTCGTCCACGCGCACCAGCACGGCGTCTTCATGTCCGGCAAGGAAGGCGCGAAGATCCGCCATGGGCAAGGCTCAGCCGCCTTGCCCGCGCAGCCGCTCGATCGCCATCAGCACGCGCTCCGGCGTCGCCGGCGCGTCAAGGCGCGGGCAAATCTCGTAGTCGGCGACCGAGGCCACCGCGTCCGAAAGCGCATGGAGGACAGACATCCCCAGCATGAAGGGCGGTTCGCCCACCGCCTTGGACTTGTGAATGGTGTCCTCGCGGTTTTCCGCCCAGTCGGCCAGATTCACGTTGAAGACACGCGGCCGGTCGGAGGCAAGCGGGATCTTGTAGGTCGACGGCGCATGGGTACGCAGCCGCCCCCTGCCATCCCAGACCAGTTCCTCGGTCGTCAGCCAGCCCATGCCCTGGATGAACCCGCCCTCGATCTGCCCGAGGTCGATCGCCGGGTTCAGCGAGCGCCCCGTCTCGTGCAGGATGTCCGTCCGCTCGACCCGGTATTCCCCGGTCAGCGTATCGACCGAAACCTCCGACACGGAGGCGCCATAGGCGAAATAGTAGAACGGCCGGCCCTTGCCGCTGTCGCGGTCCCAATGGATGCCCGGCGTCTTGTAGAAGCCCGTCGCCGAAAGCTGGACACGCGCCACATAGGCCTGCTTCACCAGCTCGGCGAAGGGGATTTCCTGGTTTCCGATGCGAACCCGGTTCGGCAGGAACCGGATTTGCTCGCGCGGCAATTCGTAGAATTCGGCGGCGAAATCGACGAGCCGTTCGCGGATCGTGCGCGCCGCCGCCTGCGCCGCCATCCCGTTGAGGTCGGAGCCGGACGAAGCTGCCGTCGCCGATGTGTTGGGTACCTTTCCGGTCGTTGTGGCGGTGATCTTCACCTGGTCGATGTCGATCTGGAATTCCTCCGCCACGATTTGCGCCACCTTGACGTAGAGCCCCTGCCCCATCTCCGTGCCGCCATGGTTCAGATGAACCGAGCCGTCCGTATACACATGCACCAGCGCGCCGGCCTGGTTGAAATGGGTGGCGGTAAACGAGATCCCGAACTTCACCGGCGTCAACGCGATGCCGCGCCGCATCACGCCGCCCCTGGCGTTCTCCGCGCGGATCGCCTTTCGCCGCGCCTGGTAATCCGAGGAGGCCTCCAGCTCGTCGACAATGCGCGCGATGACATTGTCTTCCACCGTCTGGTGATAGGGCGTCACGTCACGGCCGGCCGCACCGTAGAAATTCCTGCGTCGCACCTCAAGCGGGTCGAGCCCGGTGGCGAACGCCACTTCCTCGATCACGCGCTCTGCCCCCACCATGCCCTGCGGCCCCCCGAAGCCGCGAAAGGCCGTGGCGGACACCGTGTTGGTGTAAAGCGGTGCCGAAACCGCCTTCACTGCCGGCCAGTAATAGGCGTTGTCGCAATGGAACAGCGCCCGGTCCGTCACCGGGCCGGACAGGTCGGCGGAAAAGCCGCAACGCGCGGCATAGGTGAAGTCGACGCCCAGGATGTTGCCGTCGTCGTCGAAGCCGACATCGTAGCCGACAAGGAAGTCGTGCCGCTTGCCGGTCGCCGTCATGTCGTCGTCCCGGTCAGGCCGGATCTTCACGGCCCGCCCCGTATGCCGCGCGGCAATGGCCGCGACGGCGGCAAACAGGTTCGACTGGGTTTCCTTGCCGCCGAAACCGCCACCCATGCGGCGCACATCCACGGTCACCGCGTGGTTCGGCACGCCCAGCGCATGGGCCACCATGTGCTGGACCTCTGACGGGTGCTGCGTGGAGGAATGCACCAGCATGTCGCCGTCCTCGCCTGGAATGGCGAGCGCGATATGGCCTTCGAGATAGAAATGATCCTGCCCGCCAATGCGCATCTCGCCCGACAGCCGGCGCGGCGCGGTCGCGAGCGCCTGTTCCACGTCGCCACGCTGCAGGGTCAGCGGATCGCAGACCAGTTTCGGCGCCTCGCCGGCATCCGCATAGTCGATGATGGCCGGCAATTCCTCGTAATGCACTTTCACCTGCCGGCAGGCCCGCCGCGCGATGTCGCGGGTCTGCGCCACCACGGCAAAAACCGGCTGGCCATGGAATTGCACCACCCTGTCGGCGAAGATCGGTTCATCATTGCGCCCGGTCGGCGAGATGTCGTTGACGCCCGGCACATCCGCGCCGGTCAACACGGCCACGACGCCCGGTGTCTTCAGTGCAAGCGCGGTGTCGATGCCCCGCACGCGCCCATGCGCAAGCGTGGAAAGGCCGAGATAGGCATGAAGGCAGCCCTTCGGCTCGACGATGTCGTCAATGTAGACGGCCTCGCCGGTCACGTGCTTGTGCGCCGAATCGTGGCGCTGGCGCGAGGTGACGCCGCCCTTGATGGCAGAGGCTGTCAGGTCCGGTTGTTCGTGCTTTCCCATGCCTGGCCCTCACGCCGCCTTGCCGCCGGCCAGGCCGGCTGTCGTTTCCATGAAGAACCGCCGGAGCAGGTTTTGCGCCACCAGCATCCGGTAACCCGCGCTGGCCCGCATGTCGCTGATCGGCTGGAAGTCGGTGGCATAGGCGTCCAGCGCCGCCTCCACCGCGGCCATCGTCCAGGGCTGTCCGGCAAGCGCCGCCTCCACGGCGCGCGCGCGCTTCGGCGTGGCCGCCATGCCGCCATAGGCGATATGCACCTGCTGCACGCGGTTGTCGCCGTCCAGACGCAGCAGGAAGGCGCCCAGCACGGCGGTGATGTCCTCCTCGCGCCGCTTGGAAACCTTGTAGACCGCGAAACGCGCATCGCGCGGCGGCAGCGGCACCGACACGCTCTCGACGAACTCGCCCGCCGCCCGGTCCTGCCGGCCATAGTCGATGAAGAAATCCTCCAGCGGAATCGAGCGCCGGTTGTGATGCTTGCGCAGCGCCAGCGTGGCGCCCAGCGCGATCAACGGCGGCGGCATGTCGCCGATGGGCGAACCGTTGGCGATATTGCCGCCGATCGTGCCCATGTTGCGGATCTGCTCGCCGCCGATCCGTTCGATCAGGCCCGACAAGGCAGGAACATCCGCGCCGAACGCCTCCGCGGCCCGGGTGTAGCTGACCCCGGCACCGACCACCAGCGTCGTGCCATGCACATGCACCGTCTTCAGGCTGTCCAGATGGCCGGTAAAGACGACAGGCGAAAGGTCGCGCATGAACTTGGTCACCCACAGGCCCGCATCGGTGGCGCCCGAGACGATGGTGGCCTCCGGCGCGGCTTCCAGCACGCGGGCCAGATCCTCCGCGTCGGCAGGGACGACGATGCGCCCGCCGGCGCTATCGATTTCCACGCGTGCGCCATCGGCCATTTCGCGCAGTTTCTGCGCCACCGCGTCGCGCTCGACGGCCAGCGGATCGTTCTCCGGCGATCCGTAACCGGAAATGGCGCGGCCCGCCCGCATGATGGATACGTAGCCGGTGCAGCGGCACAGATTGCCCTGAAGCGCCCGTTCGATCGTCCGGTCATCGGCCGCGGGATCGTTCATCCACAGCGCGTAGAGGCTCATCACGAAACCGGGGGTGCAAAACCCGCACTGAGACCCGTGGTGGTCGACCAGCGCCTGCTGGACCGGGTGCAGGCTGCCATCCGCCCGTTTCAGGTGTTCCACCGTGACGACGTGGCATCCGTCGAGCGATCCGAGAAAGCGGATGCAGGCATTGACGCTTTCATAGGCCGGCGCGCCATCCGCCCCCAGCCGTCCGACAAGCACCGTGCAGGCGCCGCAATCGCCCTCCGCGCAGCCTTCCTTGGTGCCGGTCAGGCCGCGCCGGATGCGAAGGAAGTCGAGCAGCATGTCATCGGGGCGCACATCCTTCAGCGCCACGGTCTCGCCATTGAGCAGGAAGCGAATCTCCTTGCGGATTGCCGGTATCGTCATCAACTGCCCCTGTAGGTGGAATAGCCGTAGGGCGAAAGCAGCAAGGGCACATGATAGTGCGCCGCCGCGTCATCCATGCCGAAGCGGATCGGGATTTCCTCCAGGAACAGCGGCCCGCCCGCCACCGGCATGGCCAACCCGTGAAGGCGGATATAATCGCCGGCATGAAAAACCAGTTCGAATGTACCCGTCTCGAAGGTTTCGGCAGGCAGGATCGGGCTGTCGGTCCTCCCGTCATCATTGGTCACCGTCTCGGCGATCTTCTCGCGTGTGCCCTCTGCCAGCCGGAAAAGCTCGATACGGATACCCTCGGCGGGCACGCCGCGCGCCGTATCCAGCACATGTGTCGTCAGATAACCGCCAGCCTTGCTCATTGCTTCACCTGTCTGTCCGCGCCGTGTGTCCACATCCGGGCGCAGCGTGTTGCGATCTTCGAATTTGACCATACGGTCCACAGTGTGACTCATTCAAGGCAATGTCTTAAGCCCCCGCCTTGGCGCCCCCGCTCAAAACAGTTTCAAATTTTTCCGCATGTTGGCCGCGCCCCCGGTTGAAATAGTCTGTCGGGCAAGATTTTCATTGTCGGGCGCCGGCCCTGCGCCGGGCCTGGCCGGGAGCGAAGAGACCCATGAAACGTTACGAGCGCGACATGCGCGGTTACGGCGCCCGCCCGCCCCATCCGCAATGGCCGGGTGACGCACACATCGCCGTCCAGTTTGTCATCAACTACGAGGAAGGCGGCGAAAACTGCCTTCTGCATGGCGATCCCCAGTCCGAAGCCTTCCTTTCGGAGATCACCGGCGCCACCAATTGGCCCGGCCAGCGCCACTGGAACATGGAATCGATCTACGAATACGGCGCGCGCGCCGGCTTCTGGCGCCTGCACCGCATGTTCACCGAAGCCGGCATTCCGGCCACCGTCTATGGCGTTGCCTCCGCGCTTGCCCGCTCGCCGGATCAGGTCGCCGCCATGCAGGAGGCGGGCTGGGAAATCGCCTCGCACGGACTGAAATGGATCGAGTACAAGGATTTCAGCGAGGAGAACGAACGCGCCCACATGCTTGAGGCGATCCGGCTGCATGCGGAAGTGACCGGCGAGCGCCCGCGTGGCTTCTACCTCGGCCGCGCGTCCATGAACACGGTGCCGCTGGCGGCACGCGAAGGCGGCTTCGACTACATCTCCGACGCCTATGACGACGACCTGCCGCACTGGATCGCGATCGACGGGCGTGAACAGCTCGTCATCCCTTACACGCTCGACACCAACGACATGCGCTTTGCCGCCGTGCAGGGCTTCAATTCCGGCGAGCAATTCTTCACCTATCTGCGCGATGCCTTCGACACGCTCTATGCCGAGGGCATGGATGGCGCTCCGAAAATGCTCAATATCGGGCTGCATTGCCGTCTTGTCGGACGGCCGGGGCGCGCCCTGGCGCTCAAGCGCTTCATCGACCACGTGCTCAATCACGAAAAGGTCTGGGTGGCCCGCCGCATCGACATCGCCGAACACTGGAAACGCGTTCACCCTTATGCGCCGCCCCGCCTGAAGCCGTCTGCCATGGACGAGGCGGATTTCGTTGCCCGCTTTGGCTCGGTTTTCGAGCATTCGCCATGGATTGCCGAACGCGCCTTCGATCTGGAACTCGGGCCCGCCCATGACAGCGCCGGCGGCCTGCACAATGCACTGGCCCGCGTCTTCCGCTCCGCGTCCGCCGACGAACGCCTCGGCGTGTTGCGCGCCCATCCGGATCTGGCTGGCAAACTGGCCCAGGCGAAACGCCTGACCGCGGAATCCACCGCTGAGCAGGCTTCAGCCGGCCTCGATGCGCTGACCGATGCCGAGCGGGCGCGCTTCACCGCGCTGAACGAGGCCTATACGGCGAAATTCGGTTTTCCGTTCATCATCGCGGTGAAGGGCCTGACCAAAGCGGATATCCTCGCCGCTTTCGAGACCCGCATCGACAACAGCCGGGAAATTGAATTCGCCACCGCCTGCAGGCAGGTCGAACGCATCGCGCTTCTGCGCCTGAAAGACATGCTGCCGGAGTGAGCGCCATGAACGAGCCTCTTTACCACGCCCCGCATGGCGGCCTTCCCGGCCAGTCGCAACTCATGACCGGCCGCGCCGTCTTCACAGAGGCCTATGCCGTCCTGCCGGCGGGCGTGCTGCGCGACATCGTCACCAGCTATCTTCCCCATTGGAACAGGACCCGGCTGTGGGTGATTGCGCGCCCCCTGTCGGGCTTTGCCGAAACCTTCTCGCAATACATCATGGAAGTGGCGCCGGGCGGCGGCAGCATGCGGCCGGAAGAAGACGAGCGTGCCGAGGCCGTGCTCTTCGTCATGGAGGGCGAGATCACTGTCACCCTGGATGGAATGGCGCATCGCATGACGCCCGGCGGCTATGCCTATCTGCCGCCCGCCAGCGGCTGGACGCTGACAAACGAGGGCGGCGCCCACGCCCGTTTCCACTGGATCCGCAAGGCATGGCAACCGGTCGAGGGACTGGAAGCGCCCGAACCGCTGTTTCTCAACGAGCGCGACATCGCGCCAACCCCCATGCCGGACACACAAGGCCGCTGGGCGACCACCCGTTTCGTCGATCCCGCCGACCTGCGCCATGACATGCATGTCACGATCGTCACGCTGCAACCCGGCGGCACCATTCCCTTCGAGGAAACCCATGTCATGGAGCACGGGCTCTACGTGCTGGAGGGCAAGGGCGTCTACAAGCTGAACCGCGACTGGGTGGAAGTGGAGGCTGGCGACTTCATGTGGCTGCGCGCCTTCTGTCCGCAGGCCTGCTATGCCGGCGGCCCCGGCCCGTTCCGTTACCTTCTGTACAAGGACGTCAACCGGCACATGCCGCTGACGCGCTTCCCGTGAGCCGCATCGTTACCGCCCGCCCGCTCACCCGCGAGGCCTTCGCCGGTTTCGGTGACGTGATCGAAACCGATGGCGCGGAGCATTTCGCCATCAACAACGGCAAGTGCGAACGCTTTCACGACCTGGCGAAGGTGGAAGCCGCCGGTCCCGGCGGCCGCGTCCTGATCAATATTTTCCGCGGCACACCCTATGCCATGCCGCTCGCCCTGTCGCTGGTCGAGCGCCACCCCTTCGGCAGCCAGGCCTTCATGCCGCTGTCGCCGCGCCCGTTTCTCGTCATCGTCTGCCCGGATACGGCAGATGGTCCCGGCCGCCCCCAAGCCTTCGTCACCGCGCCTGGACAGGGCGTGAATTATGCCCGAAACACCTGGCACGCGGTTCTGACGCCCATCGGCGAACCGCAGGATTTCCTCGTCGTCGACCGTGGCGGCGAAGGCTCGAACCTGGAAGAGTTCACCTTCCCCGAGCCCTGGGAAATCCGGCTGCCGGAAGGAGACTGACCGATGACCGACGAATCCCGCCTGATCGACCGCATGCTCGACGTGATCGAGCATGACATCATCCCGCTGACCGAAGCCGGCGTTGCCAGGGGCAACAAGCTTTTCGGCGCCGCCATCCTGAGAAAGGATGACCTGTCGCTGGTGCTCGCCGAAACCAACAACGAACTCGAAAACCCGCTCTGGCACGGCGAGACGCACACGCTGAAACGGTTTTACGAAATGCCGGCCGAGCAGCGCCCAGACACGAAGGACTGCCTGTTCATTTCCACCCACGAACCCTGCTCGCTTTGCCTGTCGGCGATCACGTGGACCGGCTTCGACAATTTCGCCTACCTGTTCAGCCACGAGGACAGCCGCGATTCCTTCGCCATTCCGCATGACCTGAAGATCCTGAAAGAGGTCTTCACGCTCGATCCCGGCGGTTACAATGCGGAAAACGCCTTCTGGAAAAGCTGGTCCATTCCCGCTCGCGCCAATGCCCTGCCCGAGCCGGAGCGCAGCCAGGCGCTGGAGCGCATCGCCCGCATCAAGGCGAAATATGACCAATTGTCGGCCGCCTACCAGGACAACAAGGAAGGCAATGCGATCCCGCTCAATTGAGGCGGGACGTCACACGCCCAGGTAACGCGTGGCGACGGCGTCGGTCAGATCGGCCGGCGTCCCCTGCCACGCGCTGGCGCCCTTTTCCAGGATCACGCACCGGTCGGCAAAACCCTTCAGTTCCTTGAGCGACTTGTCCACCACGAGAATGGACAGGCCGGTCCTGCGCAGCGCGGAAACGGCCGCCCAGATTTCCTGCCGCACGACGGGCGCCAGCCCTTCCGTCGCCTCGTCGAGAACGAGCAGGCGCGGATTGGTCATCAGCGCGCGCCCGATGGCCAGCATCTGCTGCTCGCCGCCCGAAAGCGTGGCCGCCGCCTGTGCCTGCCGCTCCTTCAGGCGTGGAAACAGGCCATGCACCCGCTCCAGTGTCCAGTCACCGGGCCGCGCCGCAGCGATGAGGTTCTCGCGGACCGTGAGCGGACCGAAACAGCGCCGGCCTTCCGGGACCAGGCCGACGCCAAGCCGGGCCACCCGGAATGGCGGCAGCGCGCCAATGTCCTGCCCTGCAAAGCGCACACGCCCGCCATGATGGCGCATCAGCCGGCAGATGGTGCGGATCGTCGTGGTCTTGCCCATGCCGTTTCGCCCCATCAGCGCCACGGCCTCGCCCTCGCCCACTGACAGGCTGACACCGAACAGCGCCTGTGCCGTGCCATAGCTGGCCTCGATCGCCTCGACATCCAGAAGCGCCCTCATGCCTCCTCTCCCAGATAGGCTTCGCGGACCAGTGCATTGGCGCGGATTTCATTGCCGGTCCCGGTGGCGACAACCTTGCCATAGACCATCACCGATATGCGGTCTGCCAGGGCGAAGACGGCATCCATGTCATGTTCGACCAGCAGGATCGGCGCTTCCGTCTTCAGGTCCGCCAGCAGACGGGTCAGCCGTTGCGAGCCGTCCGGTCCCATGCCCGCCATCGGCTCGTCCATCAGAAAGACCTTTGGCCGCATGGCCAGCGCGATGGCAATTTCCAGTTGCCGCCGCTCCCCGTGCGACAGGCCGGATACCGGCACATCGGCACGGCTTTCCAGTCCCGCGCGGGCGAGCGCCGCCATGGCCGGGCCGGTGAGCGCGCTGTCGCGCAAGGCGGAGCGGAAGAAATGGAACACGCCGCCGGCACGCGGCGAAACGGCCACCATCACATTGGCCAGCGCGGAAAACTCCGGCGCCAGCGCAGAAATCTGGAAGGTTCGAGCCAGCCCCAGCATGGCGCGCCGCGCCGGCGGTTCCTTTGTGATGTCGGCGCCATTGAAGCGGATCGCGCCGGCATCGGGAAGAATCTCCCCCGCGATCTGCTTGATGAGCGTGGTCTTGCCGGCGCCGTTCGGCCCGATCAACGCGTGAATCTCGCCCGGCCTGAGATCGATACTGACCTTGTCGCTGGCAACCAGCGCACCGAAGCTGCGCGTGATGCCTTCCAGTTCAAGCACCGGATCAGCCATGGCGGCGCTCCTTCAGCACGAAACCGGCCAGGCCACCGCGCGCGAACAGCACCACGGCCAGAAGCGCCAGGCCGAGGAAGAACAGCCAGTGCTCGGTGAGGCCGCCAAGGAAATGTTCGAGCATCACGTAGAGCGCCGCGCCGGCAATGGGGCCGCCAAGCCGCCCCACTCCGCCAAGGATGACGAAAATCATGATCTCGCCCGATGTATGCCATGACAGCATGGCCGGGCTGACGAAGCGGTTGAGGTCGGCATAGAGCGCACCGGCAAGCCCGGTGATCATGGCGGAAATGACGAAGGCCACGAGCCGCACCCGGTAGGGACTGATGCCTGCGGAGGTGACACGCAGCGCGTTCTGCCGCGCCGCCTCCAGCACAAGACCGAAACGCGAACCCGTCAGCCTTGCGGCCAGCACCGCCACGGCAACGAGCATGGCGAAAACCAGCAGGAAGAAGGACAGCGGATCGAGCGTGTTGACGCCGGGAAAGCCGTTGCGGACATAGATGGACAGCCCGTCCTCGCCGCCATAGGCCGGCCAGGAAATCGCGAAATAGTAGATCATCTGCGCGAAGGCGAGCGTGATCATGATGAAATAGACACCGGATGTCCGCAGGCTGATGGCGCCGATGGCCAGCGCCGCCAGTCCGGCGACGATCACCGCCACCAGCCAGAGAACCGGCATGAAGGTGGTGCCCTCGATCAGGAAAGGCCACTCGGTCAGCGGTTCGTAATTCTGGGCATGGCTGGACAGGATGCCCACCGCATAGCCTCCCAGCCCGAAGAACGCGGCATGGCCGAACGAGACGAGCCCGCCCTGCCCAAGCGCCAGGTTCAGCCCGATTCCGGCCATCGCGAACACTGCCACCTTGGTGGCCAGCGTGATGGTGAAGGTCTCCCCGGTGGCGAAGGCGATCAGGCCCACGGCCAGCAAGCCGGCGGCCAGAATGAAGGTGAAAAAGCCCTCCGCGCGCATCAGGCCGCACTCCCGAACAGTCCGCCCGGCTTCAGCGCCAGAACCACGGCCATCAGCATGTAGATCAGGATGGAGGCGATGGCGGAACCGATCGTGCCTGCGCTTGAGGCATCCATGATCAGCCCGAGTGCCTGCGGCATGAGAAACCGGCCGAGCGTATCGGTGACGCCGACCAGCAGCGCACCCACCAGCGCACCCTTGATCGATCCGATGCCGCCGATGACGATGACCACGAAGGCGAGGATCAGCACCGGTTCGCCCATGCCCACCTGGACCGACTGGATGGCACCGACCAGAGCCCCGGCAAGGCCGGCCAGCGCCGCTCCGAGCATGAAGACGATGGTATAGAGCCGGTCGATGTTCACGCCCAGCGCCGCGATCATCTCGCGGTCGGCATCGCCGGCGCGGATGCGCATGCCAAGGCGCGTTTTCGCCACCAGCACGAACAGTCCGGCCGCGATGGCCAGCCCCGCGCCGATGATGGCCAGCCGGTAGAGCGGATAGGTGATACCGCCCGGCAGCGCGATCGAGCCGGACAGCGCCTCGGGAATGTCGAGATAGAGCGGAAACGAGCCGAACAGCCAGCGCGTGCCTTCCGAGAAGACGAGGATGAGCGCGAAGGTGGCCAGCACCTGGTCGAGATGGTCGCGGTCATACAGCCGCCGCAAGACGGAAAATTCCACCAGCGCCCCGGCGGCGGCGGCAGCCGCGAGGCTGGCGGCAAGCCCGAGCCAGAACGAGCCGGTGGCAGCCGCCACGCCGGCGCAGGCAAACGCACCCACCATGTAGAGCGAGCCATGGGCGAGGTTGATCAGCCCCATGACGCCGAACACCAGCGTAAGCCCGGCCGCCATCAGGAACAGCATCATGCCGAGTTGCAGGCCGTTGAGAACCTGTTCGAAAAACAGCGGAAGGGTCAGCGGTCCGGCTCCGGAAGAGCCTTGGCGGGCAGCCGGCCGGCCGCCCGCCACAGGCGGATCACATCTTGCACTCGGCCCCGTGCGGGTCCTGGTGGTTTTCGATTGCCGGACCGACGATGCGGTTGGTCACCACGTCGCCCTCCTTCACCACCTCGCGCATGTAGATGGTCTGGATCGGATGGTGGTTGGCCGCGAACTTGAAATCGCCGCGCGTGGACGCGAAATCGGCCGCTTCCAGCGCCGTGCGGAAGGCGTCGGCATCGCTGACATTGGCCTTGCCCTTGGCCGAGAGCAGCAATTGCGCCGTGTCATAGCCCTGGCTTGCATAGAGCGACGGCAGGCGGCCATATTCGGCCTGGAAGGCCTCCACGAACGCCTTGTTGGCCGCATTGTCGAGATCCTTGGACCAGTGCGACGTGTTCTTGACGCCCAGCGCCGCCTCGCCGACCGCGCCCAGGATTCCCTGGTCGAAGCTGAAGGCAGGCCCCATCAGCGGCTTGTCGGCGCCAGAGCCGGCATATTGCTTGATGAAGGAAATGCCCATGCCGCCGGGCAGGAAGAAGAAGACCACGTCGGCATCCGTCGCCTTGATCTGCGCGATCTCGGCGGCATAGTCGGTCTGCCCGAGCTTGGTGAAGACCTCGGCGCTGACATCGCCCTTGAACATGCGCTTGAAGCCGTTCACCGCATCCTGGCCCGCCGGATAGTTCGGCGCCATCAGGAACACGGAGTTCACCCCGTTCTCGCTCGCCCATGCGCCGGCAGCCTCGTAGAAGGCGTCATTCTGCCAGGCGACATTGAAATAGTTCTTGTGGCAGCCCTTGCCCGCCAGTTGCGACGGTCCGGCATTGGGCGACAGGTAGAACTTGCCCTGCGCCGTGACCGAGGGCACGACGGCCATGGCGAGGTTGGACCAGATGATCCCCGTCAGTACATCCACCTTGTCGGACTGGATCAGCTTGTCGGCCAGCTGCACCGCCACGTCCGGCTTGCGCTGGTCGTCCTCGATGACCACTTCGACCTCGGTATCGCCGGACTGCTTGACCGCCAGCATGAAGCCGTCGCGCACATCGATTCCCAGGCCCGCGCCACCGCCCGAAAGCGTCGTGATCATGCCCACCTTCAGCGGCTCGGCCTGAACGGCCGTGGCCATTAATACGCCGGCCAGCGCGGCCAGCACCTTTTTCGTCCTTGTCATGTCGTTTCCTCCCGTTTTTTCCCGCTCGCGGCCTTCGTCAGAAAGCCTTGAAGGTCAGTGTCGTCAGTGAACGCGAAATGCCGGCGATATCGAGAATGTTGTCGTTGATGAACTTGCCGATATCCTCACCGTCGTCCACGTAGAGCTTCATCAGCAGGTCGAAGTCGCCGGATGTGGAAAACAGCTCTGACGCGATTTCCCGCTTGTAGAGTTCATCGGCCACCTCATAGGTCTTGCCCGGCACGCATCTGAGCTGCACGAACACACATTTCATGATTTCACCTGTCCTTCACTGGCACGAACATGGGCGCCTGCGGCGCCCGCGTTCCGTGAGTACACGTTAAACATCGCCGCCCGTTTGGCAAGCATGACCGGCCGGCCGATCGAAGAAAGGTAAATCCGTTCATGCCGCCTTTGCGTTCCGGCATCTGGCGCTTAATGTCGGCGCGGACAAACGGAGGAGCACCATGCACGTGACCGATTGGGATGATGCCTATGACAATTTCGGCCATATCCCGGATGCCGGAACCTACCCGGCGCGCTGGGCCGAACAGGCTGCCGCATTCCGCGAGACCATGGAGGCCGCGGGCCGCGCGCGTCTGGACATCGCCTATGGCGGGGAAGACCGTGAACGGCTCGACATCTTCCTGCCGGCCGGCGCCCCGAAGGGCCTCGCGGTCTTCGTGCATGGCGGCTACTGGCGCGCCTTCGACAAGTCGATGTGGTCGCATCTGGCCGCCGGCGCGCTGGCGCGCGGCTGGGCCGTGGCGCTGCCGGGCTACACACTGGCGCCGCAGGCGCGCATCAGCCACATCACGGCCCAGGTCGGCGCCGCCATCGCCCGCGCCGCGGCCGAGGTCAAGGGTCCGTTGCGCCTGTCAGGCCATTCCGCAGGCGGCCATCTCGTCACCCGCATGGTCTGCACCGGCAGCCCGCTGCCGCGCGATGTGCGCACCCGCATCGACCACGTCGTCTCGATCTCGGGCGTGCACGACCTGCGCCCGCTGATGCGCACGAAGCTGAACGATTTGCTGCAAATCGATGGCAACGAGGCCCGCGCCGAAAGCCCGGCCTTGCTGGAGCCGATCGACGGCGTGTCCCTGACCTGCTGGGCGGGCGCAGCCGAGCGGCCGGAATTCGTGCGCCAGAACGCGCTTCTTGCCAATGTCTGGACCGGCCTTGGCGCCGAGACCGAATGCATCACCACGCCCGGCGAACATCATTTCAACGTCATCGACGCATTGATCGATCCGCAAGGCGATCTGGTGCGCCGCCTGGCGCCCTAGGACGTCACCGTGTACCGGCGCCCTTTGCCAACATGGCATCGACCTCGTCGCCGGAAGCGGCCATGTCCAGCCCAGTAAAATCGCCCGCGCCGATGATTTCGGCCATGCGGTCACGAATGACTGCATGGGTCGCGCGCGCCACCATCGAACCCAGCGACACGCGGCGGACGCCGAGCCGGGCAAATTGTTCAAGGCTGAGGGACCGCAAAGGCCCCGCCGCAAGCGCGTTGACCGGCCGGGTCACGGCCGCGACAACCCGTTTCAGTTCATCCACGCCCGGCGGAACCGGCACGTAAAGCAGGTCGGCACCTGCCGCCTCGAACGCACGGATTCGTCTCAAGGCCTCATCCAGGTCGTAGGCCCCGTTCATCACTCCATCGGCCCGGGCACAGAAAACAAATGGCCGCCCCAGCGCCCGGGCGGCAGAAACGCCAGCCTTGATCCGCTCGACGGCAAGATCGAACGCATAGGCCGGATGGCCATCGACCATTCGCGTGTCCTCGATCGAACAGCCGGAAAGTCCGGCTTCCGCTGCCAGGCGGATTGTCTCGCCAATCGCGTCCGGTTCATCCGCGAAACCGTTCTCGAAATCACCGGATACCGGCAACGTCGTGGCCGCGACAATCGCTTCCGCATGGGCCAGCATTTCATCGCGGCTGACGCGGCCCATGTCCGGCAGGCCCAGCGTGAAAGCATATCCGGCCGATGTCGTGGCCAGCGCCCTTGCGCCGGCCGCCGCCATCATCCGCGCGGAACCGGAATCCCAAGGATTGGGAATGACGAAACAGCCCGCCTGGTGCAGATCGTGGAAGGTCCGGTGACGTTGCGCGAGGCTCATGCCGCACCCCTCTTGCCTGCCATGAGCGCGGTGACATGGCGGCGGATGCGACGCGCCGCCTCTTCCAGCACGCCGTCGGGCTGGCACAGCGAGATGCGCACATGGCCGGCGGTCGACGGGCCGAAGGTTTCGCCCGGCATCAGCGCCAGCTTCTCCGCCCCCAGCAATTCCCAGGCAAAGGCGTTGCCATCAGCACGGACGTCGCGAATGTCCGCCATGAGATAGATCCCGCCTTCCGAGCCACGGACAGTCACGCCCGGGCAATCCGCCATGGCCGCGTGAAAGGCGGCGCGGCGGCGCGCATAGAGCGCCGTGATATCGGCGACGCCATAGGCCCGGTCGAGCGCCTCGACAGCGGCATGCGACACGAAGTCGTTGAGACCATAGGTGGAAACGAGGTTGAGGCCAACCAGCGGCCCGGTCACGCTTTCAGGACCGGTCAGCCAGCCCACACGCCAGCCGGTCATGCCATGGCTCTTGGACATCGAATTGATGACCAGCGTCCGCTCCGCCATGCCGGGAAGCGCGCGCGGCGACAGGTGGCTTCGCCCGCCCGTATGGCTCCAGTAGACCTCGTCGGAAAGAAGCCACAGGTCGTGCCGCCTGCACACATCGGCAATGCCTTCCAGCGTGTCACGGGTGTAGATCGCCCCGGCCGGGTTGTTCGGCGTATTGATCAGGATGGCCCGCGTACGCTCCGTCACGGCAGCGGCAATATCCACCGCGCGGGGCTGGAACCCGTCTTCCGGCCGGGCATGGACCAGCGTGAAATCCGCTCCGGCCGCCCGGAACGTGCCGGGATAGGTGGCGTAATAGGGCGCGCAGACGATGGCGTGGCTGCCCGGATCGCAGACCGCCTGCACAGCGGCGTAGAGCGCACCTTGCCCGCCCCCCGTGGCAAGAACCTCCTCCGGCCGCGTGGCCACGCCGGTCACCGCTTCGGAAACCCGCGCCATGGCTGCCCGCAAGGCCGGAATGCCTTCAAGCTGGGTATAGTGGTGATAGCCCGCGTGGAGCGCCCGGTCGCAGGCCGCGACGATCTCGGCGGGCGTGTCGAAATCGTGGTCGCCGGCGGTCACCATCAGCACGTCCTCGCCCGCCTGCCGGCGCGCCAGTGCGTGAAAGTGGATTTCCCAGCCCGTCTTGCCACCCTCAAGGATGTTCGAAACGCGCTCGGACAGATGCGGCATGGTTCCCTCCTGGCAGAAAGCCTTTCCTATCATGGCATCGCACGCGAAACGATCAAAAGACATGATCCGTGCGTCATTTCTGCTTATTGATCGCCGGGCGCAAAGCCCCATCTTGGGCATTGCGCAACAGGACAGGAAGAAGGTCCATGATCCGAACGGCACTCCTCGCCATGGCTGCAAGCCTCGCTGCAAGCCTTCCTGCCCATGCGCTCGATCTTTACTCCTGGCAATCGCCCCATTTCCGCGACCATCCGCTCAACGGCGCCATTGTGTCTGCGCACGGCCCGGCCACGCCCGAAGCCCTGCTGGAGGCGGTCGCCGCTTCGCACTTCGTCGCGGCCGGCGAAATCCACGACAACCCGGATCACCATCGCCTTCAGGCGGAATTGCTCAAGGCCATGATCGATGCCGGCAAACGTCCCGCCGTGGTTTTCGAAATGGTACCCGAATCGCTTCAGCCCGTCCTTGACCGCGCCCCGGACATCGGCGCCGCGGATCTGGGCGCGGCCCTCGACTGGGAAGAACGCGGCTGGCCGGAATGGTCGATCTACCGGCCGATCGCTGACGTGGCGCTGGCCGCCGGCCTGCCGCTGGTCGCCGGCGATCTTGACCGGGATGTGATTCGCGCCATCGGCCAGCAGGGCCGGGACGCCCTTGCAGCCAGGGACATCGCCCGTATCGGCCTTGACCTTCCCTTTCCCGCCACGGCGTCGGAAAGCCTGAAGCAGGAACTCGTCGACAGCCATTGCGGCATGCTGCCCGAGACCATGATCGCGCCGATGATCACCGTGCAACGGGCCCGCGACGGCGCACTTGCCGCTGCGATGGCGGCCCATGCCGAACGCGGCGCCTTCCTCGTCGCCGGAGCCGGCCATGTGCGCGAGGATCGCGGTGCGCCGGCTGTCCTCGCCCGGATGCTGCCGGAAGAGGACGTGCTGACCATCGGGCTCTTGCAGACCGGTGATTCGCAAAGGCTCGACGATCATGCCGCCAACGAGCCTTTCGATTACGTGATCCTGACGCCACGCGCCAATGTGGATGACCACTGCGCGGGATTGCGCGAGCGCTTTGCCCCGAAAGAAGAAAAGACCGACTGAGGGAGGCGGCCGAAACCGCCTGCCGGACCGGCAGGCCGCTTGCAGCGGCTTCCGGCCGGTGCGAACCGCCCTAATGCGGAACGGTGAATTCCTGGCTCTCGCGAAACAGTTCCGAGCCGTCGAGCTTGGAAACCTCGATGACGGCCTGCGTCCGGCTGTAGACCGAAAGCTTGCGCAGGATCTCCGAGACATGGGCCTTCACGGTGGTCTCGCCCACCTGCAATTCATAGGCGATCTGCTTGTTCAGCAAGCCCTGGCGCAGCATTTGCAGCACCCGCAATTGCTGTGGCGTCAGCGTCGCCAGCCGCTTGACCAGTTCGGCGCGGTCCTGGCTTTCCTCGTTGGCCGGCCCCGCTTCGTAGGACGCAGGCACATAGACCGCGCCATCCATGACCTCGCTGATGGCCGCCGCCAGATCGGCCTTGCGCACCGACTTGGGAATGAAACCCGCCACGCCGTAGGACAGCGCCTCGCGAATGATGCGGTTGTCCTCATGGCCGGACACCACGACGACGGGCAGGCGCGGCCAGGCGGTGCGAATCTGCAACAGGCCCTCGAAGCCCTGGATGCCGGGAATGTTCAGGTCCAGCAGCGCGAGGTCGAAGGAGGACGATTGCGCCAGGATGTCCTGCGCTTCGGCGATGGTGCGCGCCTCCAGCGCTTCCGCTTCCGGGTACACGCTTTTGAGCGCGCTGTGCAGCGCCTCACGGAAAAGCGGATGGTCGTCGATGATCAGAAACCGTGCCATGCTTCAAGAGACCACAGATGCATGCCGCCTGTCATTTGTACTTTCGATCACGCAGGAGCCGGTCGCGCTTATCCTCCGGCGGCAAGCCCTACCAGCCGCACCACCTCCGCGATGCGCTCGCCATTGTCGCGGGCCAGCGCACCGTCGCGGTTCCACAGGCTGTTCTCGAAGCCGCAGCGTGCCTTTCCCCCGGCCTTGAGTGCGGCCAGCAGGCAATCGGTTTCCGCCTGCCCGAAGGCGCAGAGCGCCCAATCTGCGGCAAGCCCGGTTGCAGCCAGCGCCGTACGGAATGGGCCAAGGTCGGCCGGGTCGCTCTGCTGCCCCTCGCTGTAGCGCCCGAGCACGAACAGAACCTGCAGGTCGGCGCGCGGGATAACGCCCGATGAGACTTGCCTGCCGAGCGCCGCGACCTGTTCGGGCGCGTAGAGAATGTGTTGCACGGCGATCCCGGCTTCATGCGCCCAGTGATAGAAACGGCGCGCTTCGGCCATGTCCGCGGGGTCGGGGATCATTTCCGACAGCGCCACCGACACCATGTCCGGCATCACAGCCCGCACAACCGCCCGCTGTTCGGCGGGCGAATAGCGGCCGACCGCTTCCGTGGTGATCTGCACGGCCATGGCCGGGGCGCGAAGCCCCATCTCGGCAATCAGTTCACGGTAGAGCCCCGCATCGAGCACATGCGCGCCCTGCCGGTCGCGCACATGCGCATGCAGCCCGCCCGCGCCCGCCTCATGGCAGGCAAGCGCCGCCTCCACCGTCTCCGCCACACTCACCGGCAGCGCCGGGTGGTCGGCCTTCGTCCGCCGCGCGCCATTGGGCGCGACCATCAGCACCGGCAGCGGCGTGACGCTCATCCAAGCACCCGTTTCACGGCGACCGAGAGCTTCTCCGCCACTTCCTCCACCTGCGTGTCATCCATGATGAACGGCGGAGCCAGCAGGACGTGATCGCCATTCACGCCATCGATCGTCCCGCTCATCGGATAGCAGATCAGGCCTTCATTGAAGGCGGCCTTCTTCAGCGCCCTGGCAAGCCCCCGCTTGGGGTCGAAGGGCGCCTTCGTCTCCCGGTTCTCGACGAATTCGATACCGAGGAAAAGACCGCGCCCGCGAATGTCGCCGACATGGGCATGCTGGCCGAACGCCGCGTCGAGGCGCGCGCGCAGCTTCGCCCCCTTGTCGCGCACATTGTCCAGCAGCCCGTCCCCGGTGATCCGCTTGAGCACCGCGCAGGATGCTGCCGCCGCCAGCGGATGGCCCATATAGGTATGGCCATGCTGGAAGAAGCCGGATCCCGCCGCGATGGCGTCATAGATGGCGGCCGAGCACAACATGGCGCCGATCGGCTGGTAACCGGCACCAAGCCCCTTGGCGATGGTCACGATGTCCGGCCGCACGCCCTCCTGCTCGCAGGCAAACAGCGTGCCGGTGCGCCCCATGCCGCACATCACCTCGTCGAGAATCAGCAGAACGCCATGGGCGTCGCAAATCTCGCGGATGCGTTTGAAATAACCCTCCACGGGCGGTACCGCGCCAGCCGTCGCGCCCACCACCGGCTCGGCGATGAAGGCCATCACGTTTTCCGGGCCGAGACGCAGGATTTCCGCTTCCAGTTCATTGGCCACGCGCTGTCCGTAGTCGAAGGTGCTCTCGCCCGCCTGCCGTCCCCTGTACTCGTAAACCGGGCTGATATGGGATGTTTCGGCCAGCAGCGGCGCGAACTGCGCACGCCGCCATTCGTTCCCGCCGGCGGCCAGCGCACCCAGCGTGTTGCCATGATAGCTCTGGCGCCTGGCGATGATGCGGCTGCGCGTGCTCTCGCCTTTCTCCAGGAAATATTGCCGCGCCAGCTTGATCGCCGCCTCCACCGCTTCCGAGCCGCCCGACACGAGATAGACCCTGTCGATCCCCTCCGGCGCATGGTCGATCAGCAGATCGGCCAGTTCTCCAGCCGGTTCGGAGGAAAAGAAGCCGGTATGGGCAAAGGCGATCCGGTCAAGCTGGCCGCGTATGGCATCGCTGACGGCACGGTCGGAATGGCCGAGGCAGGAAACGGCTGCCCCGCCGGACCCGTCAAAATAGCGCTTGCCGTTCGCGTCGATGATGTAGCAGCCGTCGCCCCCCACGGCGACGGGAATGTCCGCTCCGGTGGAGCGGCCGAAAAGATGGGCCTGGCCCATGGCATGTCACCCGGCGTCACGTACCACGAAAACCGATTGCCGGGCGTGACGCACCACCCGGGCGGCATTAGGGCCAAGCAGGTAGTCCTTCAGTTCGGGACGATGCGAGGCCATGACGATGAGATCGCACTTGAGCGCATCGGCCGCTTTCATGATCTCGTCATAGATCGTGCCGTGCGCGACATGGCCGTGGACGGTTATGTCCTCCAGCGGGCACGCGTCGAGGAACGTCTTGAGCGAATGCTGGGCATTGGTCAGCAATTGCTTCTCGTAATCCTTTGGAAAGCCGGCGCCGACAATGGCAAACCCGTAGGACGGCACCACGGTCAGCACGTGCATCTCCGCACCATAGCGCCGCGCCATGTCGGCGGCCACGTCGACGGTTTGCCCCGCCACCGCCTTTTCACCGAGGTCGATGGGCACGAGTATGGTCTTGTACATCGCCTTTCCTCCCCTCAGAACGCCGGCACGGTCTGGCGGCGGCGCTGGAACAGCACCACGACAGCCAGCAGCAGCAAGGCCGGAATGTAGAAGACTTCCTTGGGCATGCGCTCTGCTTCTGTCTGCACCACCGCGATCTCGACCGGCGCATCGCCGTAGAAATCGAAACCCTGGAACTCCGTGAAGAACTGGGTGCCCGCCAGCGGTTCTTCCAGAATGGCCTTGCCATCGTCCACGCTCACCATGAGGCCGGCCTGGTCCAGCCGGTCCGCCCCGTCGCCTGCCGCGCCAAGCTCGGCAATGATCGTCCGCTCGGAAACCACGTCCGGCTTGTCGAAATCGGGCCCGCGAACGACCATGCGCAGCGTCCCGTTCTCCGGCTGCTGCGCCGCCAGTTCGATCACCTCCGCCCCCGGCCGGTTGTCATAGGGCTCCTGCACATAGTCGAGCCAGAAACCGGGCCGGAACAGGGTGAAGGCAACAAGCAGCAGCGCGACCGATTCCCAGATGCGCGAGCGCGTCAGGAAATAGCCCTGCGTCGCGGCGGCAAACAGCATCATGGCGATCACGGCAACCACGAAGATGAACACCGCCTTGACCGCCGTCACGTCGATCAGCAGCAGTTCCGTGTTGAAGATGAACAGGAACGGCAGCAGCGCCGTGCGGATGTCATAGGTAAAGCCCTGCACGCCGGTGCGAATGGGATCGCCGCCCGAGATCGCCGCCGCAGCGAAGGCCGCAAGGCCCACGGGCGGTGTGTCATCGGCAAGAATGCCGAAATAGAACACGAACAGGTGCACCGCGACCAGCGGAACGATCAGCCCCTGCGCCGCGCCCACCGACACGATCACCGGCGCCATCAGCGAGGAGACGACGATATAGTTCGCCGTCGTCGGCAGCCCCATGCCGAGGATGAGGCTCATCACCGCCACCAGCAGCAGCATGGCGATCAGCGATCCGCCCGACAGGAACTCGACGAACTCGCCCACCACCTGGTGCGCGCCGGTCAGCGACACCGTGCCGACGATGACGCCGGCCGCCCCCGTGGCCACGCCGATGCCGATCATGTTGCGCGCACCGGCGATCATGCCGTCCACGAAATCGCGCCAGCCGTCCGAAAAGCCCTGGCCGAAGCCGCCCTCGCCGCGAATCGCTCGCTTCAGCGGCTTCTGGGTCAGAACGATGAAGATCATCGACACGGTTGCCCAGTAGGCTGACAGCGTCGGCGAAAGGCGCTCGACCAGGATGCACCAGATCAGGATGACGATCGGCAGGATGTAGTGAAACCCGGTGATCGCCACGTCCCAGGGGCGCGGCAGCACCTCCATCGGCGCGTTCGGGTCATCCATCTCCAGGTCCGGATGCTGCGCCGCCTTGTAGACCAGCGCCACATAGGCCGCCAGGAACAGCAGCAGCGCGGTATAGAAGGTCATGCCGGGGAAGACCACCTTGACCCAGCCGAGGCCGTAATAGACGGCCGCGGCCACCACCGCCATGGCGATGAAACCGAGCAGTACGCCCGACAGGCGCTGCGCCAGCGTGCCCACGACCGTCGGCCGCTCCAGCCCCTTCAGCCCCATCTTCAGGGCTTCCAGATGAACGATATAGACCAGCGCAATATAGGAGATGATCGCCGGCAGGAAGGCGTGCTTGATGAGTTCGGGATAGGCGACGCCCGTGAACTCGGAAATCAGGAAGGCTGCCGCGCCCATCACCGGCGGTGTCAACTGCCCGTTGGTCGACGAGGCCACTTCCACCGCGCCCGCCTTTTCCGGCTTGAAGCCGGTGCGCTTCATCAGCGGGATGGTGAAGGTGCCGGTCGTCACGACATTGGCGATGGAAGACCCCGAATAGAGGCCGGAAAGGGCGGATGCGACGACCGCCGCCTTGGCGGGTCCGCCGCGCAGGTGTCCCAGCAGCGCGAACGCCAGCTTGATGAAGTAATTGCCCGCACCCGCCTTCTCCAGCAGCGATCCGAACAGCACGAACAGGAAGATCATCGAGGCCGAAACGCCGAGCGCCACCCCGAACACGCCCTCCGTCTGCATCCAGTAGTGCCACATCGCCTTGCCGAAGGAAGCGCCCTTCCACTGGATCGCGTCCGGCATGGCATCGAGATGGCCGAAGAAAACGTAGAAGACGAAGACGGACGCGACGATGACAAGCGGCAGGCCCAGCGCCCGGTAAACCGCGATGGCCAGCGACAGCATGCCGATGGTCGACATCACGAGATCCGCCGTGGTCGGCAGGCCGGCCCTGTCGGCTATGTCCTGTTTGAACCACAGCAGGTACAGGCAGGAAGCCGCGCCGAGAATGGCAAGTCCCCAGTCATAGAGGGGAACCCGGTCGCGCGGGCTGGACTTGAACAGCGGATAGGCCAGCATGGACAGCGCCAGGGCGAAGGCCAGATGCACCTGCCGGGCTTCCTGGTTGTTGAAGACGACATTGGCACCCGTCATCGTGGTCAGGATGAAAGGGATGTCGGAGGCGATGTAAAGCTGGAACAGCGACCATACGAAGCACAGCGCCAGGATGAACCGACCCGCAAGACCGGTCGCGTTGCGCGCCCCGCTCTCCACCTCCGCGACCATCATGTCGACGTCGACATCCGGTCGCTTCTTGTCTGCAGCCTCGCTCATGGCACGGTCCCTCGCTTGTCCCCACGTCTTGCCGCCATGCCGGCGGCGGCCTGCTTGTCCCGCAGGTTTCCGGGCCACGCATTTCAGCCGCGGTCCCGGACAAAATCGGGCCGGGCAGCATTGCTACCCGGCCCGAAGAGGTCTTGCCCGCCCGGATTACCCGGATCGCGGGCCTTCAACCCGGTCGCGCCGGACGGATTACATCCAGCCGCGCTCCTTGTAGTACTTCACGGCACCGTCATGCAGCGGCGCGGAGAGACCGTCCTTGATCATCTCCTCTTCCTTCAGGTTGGAAAAGGCCGGATGCAGCTTCTTGAAGTCGTCGAAATTGTCGAACACGGCCTTGACCACCGTGTAGACGACCTCCTCGGACACATCCGCCGAGGTGATGAAGGTGGCCCCCACGCCAAACGTCGTCACGTCTTCATCCGTGCCCTTGTAGGTACCGCCCGGGATCGTGGCGACGCGGTAATAGGGGTTTTCGTCGACCAGTTTCGTGATCGGATCGCCTTCCACCGAAACGAGATTCACATCGCAGGTCGTGGCGGCCTCGGTGATGGCGGCAGCCGGATGACCGATCGTGTAGATCATCGCGTCGATCTTGCCGTCGCACAGCGCCTGGGCCATTTCCGAGCCCTTCAGTTCGGCGGCAAGCGCGAAATCGTCCATCTTGATGCCGAAGGCGTCCATGACGACTTCCATCGTCGCCCGCTGGCCCGAACCCGGATTGCCGACATTGACCTTCTTGCCCTTCAGGTCGGTGAAGCCCTCGATGCCGGAGCCCTCGCGCACGATCAGCGTGAACGGTTCCGGATGAACGGAAAAGACCGCCCGTTCGCCTTCCCAGGCGCCCTGGTCCTCGAACTTGGAAGTGCCGTGATAGGCATGGTACTGCCAGTCGGACTGGGCGACGCCGAACTCCAGCTCGCCGGCGCGGACCGTGTTGATGTTGTAGACAGAACCGCCCGTCGATTCGACCGAGCAGCGGATGCCGTGCTCCTTGCGATTCTTGTTGACGAGGCGGCAGATCGCGCCGCCGGTCGGGTAATAGACGCCGGTGACGCCACCCGTGCCGATGGAAATGAACTGCTGGTCGGCGGCAAAAGCCGAGGCAGACAGGGTCATCCCGCTTGCTACGATCAAGGCGCCAGCTACGGTTTTCATCATGCTGCTTCTCCCATTCTTGAACCTTGGATGTAAGACCGAGGTTCAATTGGGCATGGGGGAGGCGCAAACGTCAACCCTTTGGTCAAATTTCACCATCCGACGCTACGGCAACCGCCGCGCGAACTCGAGCCTTCCCCCTTTTGCGGCCAGCCTATTCCGGCTGGCCGATCGTCAGCTCCACCGGCGCCAGCCCGTCGATCGTGCCGACGATGGCCTGACCGGGTTCGACAGGGCCGACACCGGCCGGCGTTCCCGTGTAGATCAGGTCGCCCGCGCGCAGGTGGTAGTAATGCGACAGATGCGACACCAGCTCGTCGACGCTACAGATCAGGTCGTCGAGAACGGCATCCTGCTTCAGCGCACCGTCCACCGTCAGCCGGATCGCCTGCGGCCCGACCGCGCCAAACGCCGCGGCCTTGGTGATTTCCGCGATGGCCGCCGATTGCTCCACGTCCTTGCCGAGATCCCACGGGCGTTGCTTGGCGCGCGCCGCCAGTTGCAGGTCGCGCCGCGTCATGTCCAGCCCGCAGGCATAGCCGTAGACGGCTTTCGCCGCGTCACCGGGCGACACCCTGAACGCCGGGGCGCCCAGCGCGACCACGAATTCCATTTCGTAGTGGAAGTTTTCCGTTCCCGGCGGATAGGGGATGGTCGCGCCGCTCTGGACGATCGCGCTCGCCGCCTTGGTGAAATAGAACGGCGCCTCACGGTCCACCTCCACGCCCATTTCAGCCGCGTGGGCGGCGTAATTGCGTCCGACGCAGAAGATGCGATGGACCGGATAACCGGCTGTCTCGCCCTTGACCGGCACGACCGGGGAAGCGGGAATGTCGAAAAGAAGGGATGCGTCTGCGCTCACCGGGCTCGTTCCTCGTAGTAACCGAGTTTCTCCTGCAGCGGCCGGTCGTGGACCCGGATGAGGAAGGATTCCTCCGCCGCCTCATGCGTGATGGCTGCAAAGACCGGCGCCGTGAACGTGTCCTTCGGCCCCCATGCGATGGTCTCGCAATTGATGACCGTGCGGCCCTGCCCCCTGACCACGTGAAATGCACCGGAGGAAGAGCGCAGCGGCGGCGCCTCGCGCCCGCCTGCCGGAATCATCATGGCCGTGAATCCCATGGTCGGCAGCACGTCCGCCCCAGTTTCCGGGTTGACGAAATCCAGTTCCGCCACCGCGTCGCCGCCATGCGCCGCGACCTGGCGCAAGGCCGCTTCGGTTCGGGTCCACGGATAGCGCATCATCGGATAGCGGCGCATTCCCGCACCCGGCTTGCGCGACGGCGCCAGTCCGGCCGCCAGGTATTCGACCTGGCTGGCATCGGGCCGGTTGCGCTGCGCCTGCAAAGGCCCTTCCGTCGCATAGGATCCTTCCAGATAGTAGAACAGCGGCAGGTCGAGGGCATCCAGCCACACGACCGGCTCGCTTCCCTCATGGCCATGGTCATGCCATTCACCGCCCGGCGTCAGCACCAGATCGCCTTCTTCCATCGGCAGCTTCTCGCCATCGACGACCGTATAGCCGCCCTTGCCCTCCACGATCACCCGCACCGCGCTCGGCGTATGCACATGGGCCGGCGCCGTTTCGCCGGGCAGCAGAAGCTGCATGCCCAGGTAGATGGAAGCCGTGGCCTGCATCGCGCCGACGCCGCGCCCCGGATCGGACAGGACAAGCACTCGCCGCTCGGCCTTCTCCACCGGCGTCAGTTCGCCCGCACGCATCAGCAGCGGCCGCAGCTTTCCGTAGTTCCAGTAGCCCGGCCGCGTCACTGCGTTCGGCTGCCCATGCGGCAGCACGTTGCGCATCATCGGCCATAGCGGCGCCACTCCGGCCGCCGCCATGTCGTCGCGGTAATCCTGCGGCAAATCCTCAAGCCTGCCCAATTGCTCGCCCATGGCGCATCCTTCTCGTGCCTCGCGGCGGTCCCGGTTACGGGACAAACCATATAGGACGCATACTTACTGTTTTGCCGGCAGCGTCAAGCCCGGTCATCGCGTCACGTGGATGGCCCGTTCCACCTCGAAGGCATGCGGATTGGCGGCATAGGCGGAAATCCCGTCCAGCGCCGGGGTGCCGCCGGGCATCAGGAAGAGCGGGATTCCTGCCATGATCGCGGTGAAAGGCGGTTTGTCCTCGAAGGCGTGGCGGAAGGCCGGGCCGCGAACCAGATCGATGAGGTGAGCCGTCATGCCGCCGGCCAGGTAAACGCCGCCGCGGGCCAGGGTCAGAAGGGCGAGATCGCCGCAATAGCGCGCCAGGAACGTGGTGAACAGCGTCACCGCCTCCACCGCCAGCCCGTCGCCCGCATGGGCCAGCCCGGTGATTGCCGCCGCGCGGACAACCGATTCGCTGTCTGGCCTGCCCTCCAGCCGCTTCAGCCCACGATAGAGGTTTTCCAGCCCCTGCCCGGACACCGCCATTTCCACTTCCAGCCGGCAACCGCGCATCTCCAGATGGGGCCAGAGCGCGAATTCGCGTTGCGTGCGCGGACCCAGATCCAGGTGGCCGCCCTCGCCCGGAATGACCACCCATTTGCCGCAGGCCCGCACGATCTGCGCGACGCCCAGCCCCGTGCCCGGTCCGATGACGACACGCGGCGCATCCTCCTCGCGTGCCGATCCGCCGATCTGCTGCATCGCATCGCCGGGCAGGCTCGCACAGGCCAGCCCCTGGGCGAGAAAGTCGTTCATCACCTGCACCTGCTCCAGCCCGAGCGCGGTGCGGATGGCCTCGGGATCGATGACCCAGGGCGAATTCGTCAGATGGAACGGCGGCTCGTTCACCGGGCAGGCCACCGCGATGACAAGTGTCTGCGCGGCATGGATGACATCGGCCGGATAGGCTGCCGTCAGCGCTTCGACGATGGACGGCCAGGCGGCATTCTTCAGCTCCACCGTCTCGCCCATGGCGGCGCCGTCCGGCCCGATCACGCGAAAGCGCGAATTCGTGCCGCCGATATCGCCCGCGATCACCGGAAAGGGCATGGTCATGGTGCTTGCTCCTGGCCGTCCTTCACCCTCGCCATGGCGCCGATGGCTGCCATCGGCACCGGTATGAAAAGAAAGACCGGGCTTGTCCAGCCGCCACCGGATCAGGCCGCCGGCTCCAGCCCCAGCAACGCATTGACATGGGGCCTGTTGCGCACCAGGTCCGCGATGGTATGCGCCGCCAGCACCGCGAAGAAGGCATTGAGCGCCTCGCGCAGCGCCGAATTCAGCGCGCAGGCGTCGATCAGCGGACAGTCGGCGGCCTCGTTCTCGAAACACTCGGCCATCACGAAATTCTCTTCCGTCACCCGCACGACGTCGAACAGCGTGATGTCCTCCGCCGCCCTGGCCAGTTTCACGCCGCCATTGCGCCCGCGCACCGTCACCATAAGCCCTGCCTCCACCAGCGGATGCAGGATCTTGAACAGGAAAAGGTCGGAGACGCCGTAGGCCTTCGCAATGACAGGAACCCGGCTGAGTTCCGCCGGATTGGCCGCGCAATACATCATCATGCGGATGGCATAATTGGTCTGGCGTGTCAGGCGCATGGGGATCTCCGGCTTGCGCCACGAGGCGCAGATTGTAACGTTTCCAAACTAGATGATTTGACTCTGGTTTCAAGCCTCCATATCCAAAAGCGAACGCTGAAACAAACGGCCGCACGTCAGGATTGTGCGGTGCCGCGATCAGGTCCGGCCGCCGCCCCCGGCTGAATTCACCGGACCTGCGCGCGCACCGGACGGCTTGGCTTTGCCTGAAAACCGACTGGAGGGATCCGATGAAAACCAAGCTTCTGAAACGCCTTGCGCCCGCGCTCGTCGCGGGTCTGCTCGGCACCGCAAGCCCGGCCCTTGCTGCTGACACGCAGGCTGTTCTCGACACCTATGCCGGCATCGCGTTCGCCGGCTATCAGGATGCGCTGGCCAGGGCGCGCGATCTCGACAGGGCCGCCGAAGCCTTGATCGCCAACCCGTCCGCCGAGACCATGGTCGCCGCCCGCCGGGCCTGGCTGGCATCGCGTCCCGCCTACCAGCAGACGGAAGCGTTCCGTTTCGGCAACCCGATCGTCGACGACTGGGAAGGCCGCGTGAATGCCTGGCCGCTCGACGAGGGCCTGATCGACTATGTCGACGCCTCCTACGGCACCGAGAGTGACCGGAACGCGCTTTATACCGCCAACGTGATCGCCAACACATCGGTCAACATCAATGGCGAGATGACCGACGTTTCCGAGATCACGCCCGCCCTTCTGTCGGGCACATTGCAGGAAGCCGGCGACATCGAGGCCAATGTGGCCACCGGCTATCATGCCATCGAGTTCCTGCTCTGGGGCCAGGACCTGAACGGCACCGATGCCGGCGCGGGCGACCGGCCATGGACCGATTATGCGAAAGGCGACACCTGCACCAATGGCCATTGCGACCGCCGCGGGCAATATCTCGCCGCCGCGACCGATCTGCTTGTCGCCGACCTGGAGGAAATGGTCGCCAACTGGACGAACGGCGGCGCGGCCCGCATGGCGCTGGAAGGCAAGGCCGGCCTTGCCGCCATGCTGACCGGCATGGGCTCGCTTTCCTATGGCGAACTGGCTGGCGAGCGGATGAAGCTTGGCCTGCTCCTGCATGACCCGGAAGAGGAGCACGACTGCTTCTCCGACAACACCCACGCCTCCCATCTTTACGACGCCGTCGGCATCCGCAATGTCTATCTCGGCCAGTATGAACGCATTGACGGCACCACTGTCGAGGGCCCGTCGCTTTCCAATATCGTTGCGCAGAAGGACAAGGCGCTCGACAGCGAACTGCGCGGCAAGCTCGACGCAACCGTTCAAGCCATGAGGGCGCTGCAAGCGCGCGCCGAAGGCGGGGAGGCCTATGACCAGATGATCGGCGAGGGCAACGAGGCTGGCAACGCCGCCGTGCAGGCGGCCATCGACGCGCTGATCGACCAGACCCGCTCCATCGAGCGCGTGATCGCGAAGCTCGGCCTTGATGGCATCGCACTCGAAGGCTCCGACAGTCTCGACAGCCCGAACGCGGTGTTCCAGTAGAAAATGCCGGCGGCGGACAAGAGGGCCGCCGCCTGCCCGACAAACAATCTTGAGGGGAAATGTCACCAATGAACAGGGTTCTGGCATCCATGGCCTTCGCGGCCTGCCTTTTTCCGGCTTCCGTTCTTGCCGAGGAGGACGACCGCAGGCGCGGCGAAGGCCCGCGGCCCCTGATCGAAGGCGAGTTCGAGGTCGGCCTGTCCTCCGACTGGATCGTCCGGTCGGACGATCCGGACGCCGAGATCCTCGATCTCTACCCGGAGGCGGAATTGACGGTCACCTTCAATCCGGCGCAATGGCTCGCGTTCAACCTTGGCCTGACGCTTGAGCCGGTCCTCGACCCTCTGCCCTCCGTCGACCGCTATTTCGGCGACGTTGGACTCTATGTCGATACGCTGAACGTGCAGGTGGACCTGGGCAACCTGAACCTGACCGGCGGCAAGTTCGCACCCGGCTTCGGCATGGCCTGGGACGTGACGCCCGGCGTCTATGGCACCGAATATGCCGAAGATTACGAACTGGCGGAAATGATCGGTTTCGGCGCCGCCTATGCGATTGATGCCGGGGGCGCCGGCACCATCACGCTCGGCGGCAACGTCTTCTATCTCGACGACACGTTCCTGTCGGATTCAGCCTTCACGCGGCGCGGCCGCAACACTGTCGCGGCTGGCGGACCCGGCAATACCGGCCGGCTCGACAATTTTTCGTTCACGCTCGACGGCTCCGACATTCCGTCCATCGAAGGTTTTTCCTGGCACCTCGGCTATGTCCACCTGTCGGCCGGCCCTGGCGACATTTCCGACGTCAACGGCTTTGCCGCCGGCCTTGCGAAGGAAACGGAACTGGACAGCGGCATCACCCTTGGCGTCAACGGCGAAGTGGCCGTGTTCGACGGCTACAACGGCGCCAACGATGACGCCGTTTACGTGACCGGCGGCCTTTCCTTCGCCAACGGCCCCTGGCATGGCGAGGCTGCCGCGACCATGCGCCAGGTCCGATATTTCGGCGGCGGGCGGGACAATGATTTCATGGCGCAACTCTCTGCCGGATATGAATTCGACAATGGCGTCGACCTGTCCGCTGGCTACGGCTTTTTCCGCGAGGGCGGCGAAGCCAGCCATGCCCTCGGCCTCCGCCTGTCGAAAAGCTTCGCGTTTGAAATTGCGAGATGAGGACAAGGCCCGATGACCGAAGACAGCCATGACGCGGATACGGGCTGGCGGCAGGCGAGGCCGATGCTGATCTGTGCGGTCCTGCTCACGGTCCTGGCCAATCCCCTGCCCTTGGCGCAAGCCGGCGAAGAAACCGGCTTTGCCTTTCCCGCCGAACGCACCGACCTGACGCCGAAGGACCGCAAGCGCGTGGCCAGGGTCACGCGCCCGGCGACCGACTTCACGAAGGCCGAGCGCTTCGAGACCATGGCCGGCGGGGCCGCCACCTCCACCAGGATCGTCAACCGCGATGCCTTCTCGCATCCCTCCGCCAACCTGACCTTCAGGGAGGAAGAGACCTTCAAGCTGGGCAATGCCCTGTTCCGCAAGCTCTGGGTCTCGTCGCCATCATCCACCCAGGCCTCCGATGGTTTGGGCCCGCTGTTCAATGCACGTGCTTGCCAGAGTTGCCACCTGAAGGATGGGCGCGGCCATCCGCCCGAGGGCGACGCCGATGCCACGTCCATGTTCCTGCGCCTGGCGCGCGGCCCGTTGACCGACGAGGAACGCGCGCAGCTTGAGAACTTCATCGCCCCAAACCTGCCCGATCCCGTCTATGGCGGTCAATTGCAGGACCAGGCGGTGACCGGCCTGAAGGCCGAGGGTCGCATGGTCATCTCCTATGAGGAACGTCCTGTCGCCCTGGCCGACGGCACGCTGGTTTCGCTGCGCGCCCCCACATATTCCGTGGAAGGTCTCGCCTCCGGCCCCCTGGCGCCGGGCACCACGCTGTCGCCACGCATCGCCAACCCGATGATCGGCATGGGCCTGATCCAGGCCATCCACCCCGCCGACATCGTCGCCAATGCCGATCCCGACGATGCCGATGGCGATGGCATTTCCGGCCGCGTCGCGCTGGCGCGCGGCACGACCCGCGATGCGCCCGTCATCGGCCGTTTCGGCTGGAAGGCGCAAAACGCATCCATTCGCGAGCAGGGCGCCGAGGCCTTTGCCGGCGATATCGGCATTTCCTCGCCCGATGTGCCGAGGAGCCACGGCGATTGCACCGAGGCGCAGACCGATTGCCTCGCCATGCCGACCGGCGTGCAATCGCGCCTGGGCGACACCGAAGCACCCGACCCGGTACTCGATCTCGTCACCTTCTATTCCGAGAACCTGGCCGTGCCGGCACGCCGCGATGTGGACAAACCGCAGGTGCTGCATGGCAAGGAACTGTTTTACGAAAGTGGCTGTGCGTCCTGCCACAGGCCCAAGTTCGTCACCCGGCGCGATGCGGCAAAAAAGGCCCATGCCTTCCAGCTCATCTGGCCCTATTCCGATTTCCTTCTGCACGACATGGGCGAGGGCCTGGCCGACGGACAGGCTGTCGGCGTGGCAACGGGGCGCGAATGGCGAACGCCGCCGCTCTGGGGCATCGGCTTGACGGAAACGGTGAGCGGCCACACCTATTTCCTGCATGACGGCCGCGCGCGCGATCTCACCGAAGCAATCCTTTGGCATGGTGGCGAGGCGCAGGCGGCCCGCGACCGCTTCGCCGCACTGGACAAGGCGGCCCGCGACGCCCTGATCGCATTCCTGGAGTCATTGTGAGACCTTTCGCCCCTGCCTTTCTTGCCCCCGCCCTTCTTGCTCTCGGCCTTGCCTGCGCAATTGCCAGGCCCGCCTTTCCGGCAAGCCCGCAGGACAAGGCCGACGTCGTCCGCGCCGCCATCGAGAACCATATCCGCCCGGCCTATGCCGCCTTCCATGCCTCGACCGGGGCGCTTGCGGCTGCGGTGACGGAACTCTGTGCAAAGCCCGGCGGGCCATCTCTGGCGCAAGCCCGCGATGCCTTCGCCGGCGCGGTCAAGGCATGGAGCTTCATCGAGTTCGTCCAGTTCGGACCTGTCCGCGAGGACAACCGGCTGGAGAAGATCCTGTTCTATCCGGACCGGCGCGGCATAGGCCTGCGGCAGATCCAGGCGCTGCTGGCAAAGCCGGATCCGGCGGAACTGGCCGGTAACGGCATGGCCGGGAAAAGTGCCGCCCTTCAGGGGCTTCCCGCGCTGGAATTCCTGCTACACGGCACGGGCGCAGAGGCGCTTGCGGAGCCGGGAGAAGGCGGCTGGCGCTGCCAGGTCGGCCGGGCCATCGCCGCCAATCTCGATGCCAACGCCGGCGCGCTTGTCACCGGCTGGGGTATCGACGGCGAGATCGTGCGCCTGCTCACCCATCCCGGCGGCGCAAATCCGCTCTTCGCCAATAAGGATGAAGCGCTGGCCGCGATCCTGAAAGTGCTGCCCAACGGTTATGAACTGATCGCTGAAACGCGGCTTGCACCCTTTCTCGGGGAAGATGCTGGTCAGGCCAAAGCCAAGGCCGCCATCTGGTGGCGCTCCGGCCTGACAGCGGACGCCCTGCGGCAGAACGTCCTCGGGCTGCAGGCGCTTGCCGAGGCGAGCGGCGCGCTGGATCAGCTTGCCGGCGTTTCCGCCTATGCCGCGACCAACCTGCCCTTCGAGACAGGAGCGGCGCTGGGCTATCTCGACCGGCTTGAACAACCGGCGCCGCAAGCGGCGGAGACAGAACAGGGCCATACCCTCCTCTCGCTCGTGCAAACCGGCGCGCGCAATCTGCGCGAGGTCGCCACCACCGGCATTCTGGGCGGTTTCGGCCTGGTCGCGGGCTTCTCCTCACTCGACGGAGACTGACATGACCGCATGTGTCCTGGATCGCCGCATCTTGCTGGCTGGCGCCGGCTTCACCTTTCTGGCGTCCCTTGCACCGCGCGCCGCCAGGGCCGCCATGAGCGGCGACGTCCTCATCGCGTCGGCCTGCCGTTTCGCGGACGGCAACCATGGCGCGGTGTTGCTCAACGAGACGGGCGAGACCGTCACCCGTATCGCACTGCCGGGGCGCGGCCATGACGTCACGCCGCATCCCGATGGCAGGTCATACGTCGCCTTCGCCCGGCGTCCCGGCAATTTCGCCGTCGCCTTCCATGCCGCCGGCCAGCACGAACCCGCCGTTTTCCATGCCCCCGAAGGCCGCCATTTCTTCGGCCATGGCGCCTTCTCGGCCGACGGGCGCCTGCTCTACGCCACGGAAAACGACTACGATGGCGCACGCGGTGTGATCGGCATCTATGATGCGACCGACGGGTTCCGCCGGACCGGCGAGTTCGACAGCCATGGCACCGGCCCGCATGAAATCCTGCTCATGCCGGATGGCAGGACGCTTGCCGTCTGCAATGGCGGGATCGAAACCCATCCGGATTTCGGCCGCGCCAAGCTGAACATCGAGCGCATGAAGCCGTCGCTGGCCTTCATCGACGCGGAAACCGGCGCCCTGATCGAGCGCCATGAACCGCCCGCCGCCCTGCATCAATTGTCGATCCGTCACATGGCGGCCACGCCCGATGGGCGCGTTCTCTTCGGCTGCCAGTATGAAGGCCCCGCCAGTGACCTGCCACCGCTCTGGGGTACGGCCGCGCCGGGCGAGGCCATGCGCCTGTTCGAACGCCCGGAGAGCGAACGCGCCGCCTTCCGCAACTATGTCGGCTCTGTCGCCCTGTCACCCGATGGCGAGGCGCTGGCCCTGTCTTCGCCACGCGGCAATCACGTCGCCTGGGCATCGCCGAAGGACGGGCGCATCCTGCGCACGCAGACGCTGCGCGATGGCTGCGGCATCGCCTTCGCCGGCGGCGATCTCGTCTCCACCTCGGGCGAAGGGCTTTTCCGCCACGGTGCCGTCGAGCGGACCTGCGGCTTCGGCTTCGACAATCATCTCGCCGTCACGCGGGCCTGACGGGACAGCGGACGTCAGACCGCGGCCTGCCAGGCGTCATAGCCATAGACCCAGTCGGCATTGCCGCCTTTCTTGAGCCATTCATTGCCGCGCGAGGCGATCTGGATCCTTGCGGTGCGCTCCTTGCGTGCCGCCTCGTAGCGTTGCAACGCGTCCGGCACGCCGGCGCCATCGGCGGCTTCGAGCGCCCGCGCCAGCACGATCGCGTCCTCGATGGCCTGGCAGGCGCCTTGCGCCATGAAGGGCGTCATCGGATGGGCGGCATCGCCCAGCAGCGTCACGCGGCCCGTCGACCATCGCGGCAGCGGATCGCGCACATGCAAGGCAGACTTGGTCACGCTGTCGCAGGCATCGAGCAGGCGGCGGGCCTCCGGGTTGAAATCGGCATAGGCGGCGCGCAATTCGCCAATGTCGCCCGGTGTGGTCCAGCTTTCCTCCCGCCAGTCATCCTGAGGCGTGGTGGCGAAAACGAAGATCTCGCGCCCTGCCGTCAGCGGAAAGGTGACGATCTGCCGGCTCGGCTCCGGTCCCCACCACTTGGTGAAGGCGTCGAGATTGGGCAGGTCGGCGGCTTTTTCGCGCGGAAACGTCGCCCGCCACGAGACAAGGCCGGTGAATTGCGGGTTTTCCGGCCCGAACACCGCGCCGCGCACAGCCGAATGGATGCCATCGGCCCCGATCACCACGTCAAACGAAAGCGTCTCGCCATCGGCGAAGGATACCGTCACCGCATCATCGCTCTCGTCCACCGCCGTGGCCTTGTAGCCCATCCGGAACCGTGCGGGATCGATCTTTTCCTCCAGCGCGCTGAGCAGGTCGGCGCGGTGGATGGTGAGCTGCGGCGCGCCATATTTTTCCTCCGCCGTGTCGCTCATTTCCAGACGGGATGTTTCCTCGCCCGTGTCCCACATCCGGCTGATGCGGTGCGTGGGCCGCGCAGCCGTTGCGCGCAACCGCTCGCCAATGCCCAGCCGGTCCAGCACATGCACCGCGTTGGGCGTCAGGTTGATGTCCGCGCCGACACGGCCGAATTCGCGCGCCTGCTCGAAAATCGTCACGTCATGGCCCATGCCGATGAGCGCGATGGCAGCCGTCAGCCCGCCCATGCCCGCGCCGACGATTGCGATGGATAGCCTGTTGTCCATGTCCTCTCCTCCTCACGCTCCGGGCCAGCGCGCCCATGGATGCGGTTGTCCTGACAGATCCTGGTAAAGCGACTTCTGCCGCGTGTAGGCGAGCATGCCGGCGCGGCCCTTTTCGCGCCCCATGCCGCTTTCCTTGTCGCCACCGAACGGCGTCGAGATCGAGAATTGCTTGTAGGTATTGATCCACACCGTGCCGGCCTGGATGGCGCGCGCCACCCGCCAGCCCTTCGGGAAATCGCGGGTCCAGATGCCGCAGGCCAGCCCGTATTGATTGTCGTTGCCCTTGGCGATCACGTCAGCCTCGTCATCGAAGGGCAGAACGGCCAGCACCGGGCCGAAGACTTCCTCGCGGCAAAGCTCGGCGTCGTTGCCCAGTCCGGCGATGATCGTCGGCAGGTAATAGGCGCCCCCCGCCAGGGCCGGATCGTCGGGCCGCCTTCCGCCGGTGAGCACCTGTCCGCCATCGGCGACGGCGCGCGCCACGAAGCCCTCGACGCTCGCGCGGTGGTCGGGATGGACCAGCGGCGCCACCTGCGTCGCCGCGTCATGGGGATGGCCCGTGACGAGCCGCTCCGTGGCCTCGACCAGCCGGGCGACGAAGGCATCGTAGATCGAGCGCTGCACGAACAGCCGCGACCCCGCGATGCAGGACTGGCCGGACGAGGAAAAGATGCCGAACAGGATGCCGGCGATGGCCAGATCCATGTCGCAATCCTCGAAAACGATGGTCGGCGACTTGCCGCCCAGTTCCAGCGAGACCGGCATCAGCTTTTCCGCCGCCTTCATGGCAATGCGCCGGCCCGTCGCCGTGCCCCCGGTGAACGACACCTTCGCGATGGACGGATGCTCGACCAGCAGGTTGCCGATTTCCGCGCCGGAGCCTGGCAGAACGGAAAAGAGCCCCTTCGGCAGGCCGCTTTCCTCGATGATGCGCGCCAGTTCCAGCGCCACCAGCGGGCTCCAGGAGGCCGGCTTCAGGATCACGGCATTGCCCGCCGCCAATGCCGGCGCAACCTTCTGCGCGTCCGAGGCGATGGGCGAGTTCCACGGCGTGATCGCCGCGATGACCCCGAGCGGCTCATGCAGCGACAGCGTCAGCGCATCGCCGCGCTGGGCGGTCATATCGCTGTCCGTGGTTTCGCAGACCGCGCCGAAATAGCGGAACGTACCGGCGGCGGACGCCGCCAGCGCCGCCGTCTCCCGCAGCGTCTTGCCCGTGTCGCGGCTCTGGATCCAGGCGATGCGTCCGGCATTGGCGTCGATGCCATCGGCGATGCGGTAGAGAAAACGCGCCCGCTCATGCGGTTTCAGCGCCCGCCAGGCCGGATCGGCCTGCGCCTTGACGGCCGCCTCGATGGCCGCGATGCCGTCCTCGCGCGACGCCCCGTCGATCACCCGGTTGAGGCTGCCATCGGCGGAAAAACGCGATTCGATTGGCGCGCCGCGCCCCTTGCGCCATTCGCCGGCAATGAACAGCAGGTTTTCGGGCAGGGCACAGGGCTGGATGCTCATGGGCTGGCCTTCACGAAACGATGGGGTTGACGCGGTTCATCACCGCGCGCACGAGGCTGTAGACCGTGGGCAGCGATGTCTTGGGATTGGCCGGTGCCGGCTTGCCGACGATGCGCACGGACACTTCCGCCGCATCCGACACGACGTCGAAGACATGGATGTTCGAGCTCACGGCCGGATCGGCGATCATGCGCACGGTGGTGTGCTCGAACCCTGCCCCGGCCAGTGCGATGGTCGCCGCCACATTGGCGTTCTTCGGATAATTCGCCGCCGCCTGCCGCGCCGTACCCTCGAAGAACACTGTCTCGCGGCTCAGGCCGTCGAGACCAATTGCATCCTCCGCCTTCGTGCCCTTCCACGCATTGGGCGGCTTGCGCGACGTGTAGGTGACGGACCGGATATCCGACCGTGCGAGCGCGGCAAGGATGTCCATGCCGCCGACAGCGCCGGAAGACATCTCCAGCCGCGTTTCCCCGGCCCTTGCCGCCGCCTCCAGCCGCTGCGCCAGCGCTTCGTCGCTCAATGCACCGGTGGACACGACCACGGTTTCGATGCCCGCTTCCAGCAGGGCCGGAACATGGTCGGCCACCGCGCCATGGCCGGCAGCCTCGATGGCAAGATCCGGTTGCGCCGCGATCAGCGCGGTGACGCACTCGACCACCCGGAAATCATCGGCCACCGCTTCGGCAGCGGTTCCGAGCGCCTGCGCGACGCCTGCACTCTTGCCCGGCCGTGCCAACACGGTCAGGCTGTCCAGACGTTGCGGCAGGCTGCGTCCGAGCACGGCCAGCATTTCGACGGTGATCGCGCCGGCACCGATGATCGCAAGCCGCGTCAGCATCAGTTTCCCTTTCCGGCAGCGCCTGCCGGCGGACCGGCAAAGGCTTGCGCAAAGGGGCCGATGGCGCACATGTCCACCTCGATCAGCACGGGGCCGTCAGCGGCAAGCGCCTCGTCCAGCGCCCCGGCGAAGGCCGTTTCATGGGACACCTTCACATGGGCGAGGCCCACGGCCTGGCACATCAGCGCAAAATCCGGTGTGCGCAGCGCCGAATAGTGATGCCGGCTGCCATATTGCGCATCCTGGATGTTCTTGATCACGCCATAGGCCTGGTCGTTCATCAGCACGTAGACGAGATTGGCCTTCTCCTCGACCGCCGTGATCAGCTCGGCAATGCCGAGCTGCGCGCCGCCATCGCCGACGAGAACGATCGACTTCGCCTCGCCCTCGACCAGCCCCGCGCCGATGCCCATGGCAAGGCCCTGCCCGATGCCGCCGCCAAGCGCATGCACGCCATGATGCGGCGCGGCGAATTGCACGTAGCGATTGCCAAAGGTGGAGTTGGAAATCGTCACATCGCGCACGAAGGGATGGCCGCCCGCCGCAACCCGTTCCTGCAATGCGTCGGCGATCACGCGGTAGACGCCAAGCTGGTCACGCAGCCGCCCTTCCGCCTTGACCCGCGCAATGGCGATGGAATGGCGGAATTCGGCATCCGTCTCCAGCCGTTCAGGCAAAAGATCGAGAAGCCGGGCCAAGCTATCCTTCGCATCGCCATGGATGAACAGGTCGACCGGGTAATTGCGCGCGCCCTGCGTCGCTTCCGCGTCGATCTGCACCAGCGGAGAGGGCAGCGGCAACGTGTTGTTGCGCGTCTCGTTGCCGCGCAAACGCGAACCGGCGACGATCATCAGGTCGCATTGGGCATAGATCGCTTCCGCCTCCGGCGTCATGTTGAAGGCGCCGAGCGTATAGGGGCTGGCCTCGTCCACCACCGCCCGGCCATTGGTGCTCGACACCGCGCAGAAGCCGCGCTCCACCAGCGCGTTCGCCGCGTCGCCGGCATGGCGCGCCCCGCCACCCAGCCACAGCATCGGCCGGCGTGCCTTTTTCACCAGTTCCGCCAGCGCCGCGATACTGTCCTGCCCGGCCAGCGGACGAACGACGAGCGGGCGGGCGATAAAGTCCTGCTCCGGCACCGTTTCGCGCTGAACGTCAACGGGAATTTCAAGGCTCACCGGCCCGGATGGCGGGCTGAGCGCCGCCGATGCCGCCGCCGACAGCACGGTATGCACCGAGCGCGCCTCCCACATGCGCAGGCATGTTTTCGAGATGCCTTTCAGCATGTCGGTCTGGCGCGGCACGTCGTGAATGGCGGCCCGGTCGCGGTCCATGAACTGGCGGTCCACCTGGGTGGTGATATGCAGCACCGGCGAACCCGCCGTCAGCGCCTCCACCTGCGCGCCGGCCGTGTTGCCCGCCCCCGTGCCCGTCGAGGTGATGACCACACCCAGCGAGCGCGAGACGCGGGCATAGGCATCGGCCATGTTCATGGCGCCCGCCTCGCCACGCGCCGGCACGAAGCGGATGCGCCCCTGCCGGGCGATGGCATCGAGAATCGGCATGTTGTGGATCGAGATCACCCCGAAGACGCGCGTCACGCCGATATCGGCAAGATGCCGGGCAATGGCCTCGCCCACGGTTTCGGTTCTGGTCGGCGCGTCGGTTTTCATCAGCATGGCGTCACACGAATCTTGAGGTCCCGCCGGAAACTTCCAGCCGGGCACCGGTGATGTAGCTGGCCGCGGGTGAGGCCAGGAAGACGATGGCATTGGCCGGCTCGTGCGGCTCGCCAAAGCGGCCGAGCGGAATATGCCGCCTGGCGGCTTCCGACCGGAGCCAGTCCTCCAGCGAAACGGACTTGTCCTCCCGCGCCTCGAAGCGGCGGTGCCACTGGCCGGATACGACGATGCCGAGCAGGATGGAATTGACCCGCACGTGCGGGGCCAGTTCGCCCGCCAGCGATTTGAGCAGGTTCTGCACGCCTGCCCGCGCCGCCGAAGTGCACACCATGTGCGGCTCCGGCTGGTAGGCGAGCAGCGAATTGACACCGACAATGGCGCCGCAACCGCTGGCTTTCAGCATGGCCTGGAAGGCCCGCACGGGATGGATCTGGCTGAAGAATTTCAACTCCAGTTCCTCGCGCCAGGCCTCGTCATCGGTGCCGGCGAAGGTGGAGACACGGCCCTGGCCGGCATTGTTGACCAGCATGTCCACGCCGCCGAAATGATCGCGCACACGGGCGGCAAAGTCGCGCATCGCCTCCGCATCGAGCACGGATGCCGGGATGCCCAGCACGTTTTCCGCCCCGAATTCGGCTTTCAGCCCGTCGGCCACCGTGTCGAGCCGTTCCGCGTCCCTTGCGCAGAAGGCCACACGGGCACCTTCGGTGAGAAACCGGCGCACCGTTGCCAGCCCGATGCCCGAGGATCCGCCGGTGACGACTGCCACCTTGCCTTTCAGCCCGAGATCCATTCAGCGCGCCTCCGCCTGCGGGAAACCCCGGTCTGGGCGCCCCAGCATGACCGCGCGCATGGCAGGCGTGGGCGGCCCGGCCGTCATCCAGCGGTCCGACAGTTCCGGATCGCCCCAGGGCCATTCCTGCGCCACATGCGTTGCCTCGTCGATCTGCTGCAACTCGGTGGTGAACTCGATGACGAAGCCGGACGGCGAGACGAAATAGGCGAACGGATTGTTGCCAGGCCCGTGGCGCCCCGGACCCCAGCTCGGCACATGGCCTTTCTGTTTCATCCGCCCGATGCCGCGCATGAAGGAATCCATGTCGCGCATCTCGAAGGCCACGTGATTGGCGCTGGCATGGGCATTGTGGAACAGGCCGATGGAGTGGTGGTCGCTGCTGCACCGCAGAAAGGACATCCGGTCGACATAGAAGTCGGACAGCCGGAAACCGAGCATGTCCGTGTAGAAAGCCTCCGTCGTCTTGAGATCCGGCGTGTTGACCACGACATGCGACACCTTCACCGGCATGGCGAATTCGCTTGCCGCATCGCTGTTGTCAGCCGTGTCCGCCACGATGCGCAGGATGCGGTTGTCGGGATCGCGCACGCGGAAACCGATGCCGCCGCCCGGTGTCGTCAGTTCGGCCGGCTCGTCGACAAGCGGTGCCCCGGCCCTTGAAAGATGGTCGTAAAGCGCTTCCAGCCGCGCCCGGCTCGTCATGCCGAAATTGATGTATTCGATGCCGAAATCCGCACCATCGGTCAGCGAATAGATATAGGGCTCCGGCCCGGTGCCGCGCAGATAGACCGTGCCGTCATTCGATGGCACGCGCTTCAGCCCCCAGGTGCCCTCGTAGAAATCGGCGGTTTCGCTCATGCCGGGCGCGCGCATGGCAATGCCGCGCAGGAAATCGACGCGCATGGGTTCAGTCATGTTGGCCTCCTGACAGATGGCGGATACGGGCGGATGACGGGATATGCCCGAGCTGATGGGAAATGCGGTGTGCGGCGGCGCTCAGGTTCCGGCCGATCTCCTCGCGCCGGCCCGCGCCTTCGGCGAATTCATGGTCCGGCCCGGTGACATTGATCGCGCCGACGGCCTTGCCCTGCGCATCGAACACGGCCGCCGCCGCCGAGCCGATCCCGGCTTCGAAATTCGAAACGCTCCAGGCGATGCCGAGGCGCCGGTCTGCGTTCAGCTGCTCGCTGAGCGCGGCAAGCGTGGTGGCGGTCTTCTCCGTCGCCGCCGTCATTTCGGATGCGCGGAACAATGCCTCGACCTCGGCGAAATCGCGATGGGCAAGGATGATGCGCCCGATGGTCGTGGCATGAGCCGGCAACCGGCTGCCGACACGGACATTGGAAACGAGATGCAGGTTCGGCGTCTCGCGCAGGAGATAGGTGATCTCGCGCCGGTCAAGGATGCCCAGATGCGCCGAAAGCCCCAGGTCGCGCACCAGCCGGCGCAGTTCGGGATGGGCCACCTGCACGATGTCGCGCGAATAGAGCGCGCTGGCGGCCAGGTTGATGAGCCCTGTTCCGAGCACGAACCCCTGTCCGTTATGCGCCTTCTCGATCATCGCCTCCTGCTCGAGCGTATGCAGGAGCCGGATCAGCGTGGTCCGGTTTATGCCGGTTTCCTTGGCCGCCTTCGCCATGTTGGCGCAGGAATTGCCGTCGGCAATGTAGCGCAGCACACGGAAGGCCCGTTCCACCGGGGGCACGCTGTAGCCGTTCGCATCGCCGCTCATCGTGCCGCCTCCCTCGCGCCGGCAAGCGAGGCTTCGAAACGGACGATTTCCGCGCCGACCGCTTCCGGAAATTCCTGGTGCAGGATGTGCCCGGCGTCCGGAACGCTCCGGAACACGTGCGGCAGATCCGGCGCCGCCCTGGCAAGGGCGTCATGAACGCCCCGGCTCTGTTCCGGCGCCGTCACGGCATCCTTTTCACCCACCATGACCAGCGAGGGCACGCGCACCGATTCGGCATCGCCCTTCTGATCGCCCGTCGCCAGCATCCGCACCGCCTGGCCGTAGCCCACCGGACGGATAGCGGACATGGCCGCGATGGCCTTGTCGCGGACCGCCGGCATGGCGTCCGGGCGATACATCAGGCGCGGCGCGCGGCTGCGGGCGAATTCTTCCGGCCCCATTGCCGCGAGATCATCGAGCCGGGCCTGCGCCTTTTCCCCCAGTATGCCGGGCGCGGCGCCATGGCCCTGCGCGCAGGCCAGCAGAACCAGTCCCGCCACGCGGTCCGGGTGGAGACGCGCGAAGGCCACCGCCATCAGCGTGCCAAGCGAATGGCCGGCCAGCAGGACCCGGTTCATGCCCGCCGCATCGAGAACGGCCGACAGCCGACCGGCATAGTCCGCCGCCACCGGCCAGTCCGCTGAAAGTGGCTGCGAGCCGCCATAGCCAGGCGCGTTCCAGGCGGCGAGCGTCCAGTCCTCCGGCAGGAGAGCCGACAGCCCGTCGAACGAGGTCATGTTGGAGCCGATGCCATGCAGCAAGACAAGCACCGGCCCGCCCGCCCCTTCAGACAGCCGCAATTCGGTTCCCTCAAGCACCATGTCTGTCCAGGCGCGGCTCATTTGAATACGAATCCCCGGTTCACAGGCAGCACCTGCCCGGTCAGCGTCAGCGCATCCGGCCCGAGCAGGAAAACGATGGTCCCGGTCACGTCCTGCGGCCCTTGCGGCCCTGGTACGGCGCGGCCGGATTCGTAGAGTCGATGGCGTTCCTCCGGCACATATTCAGTCGATTCCGTCGTCAGGATACCCGGCGCGACGGCTGTCACGCCAATGCCCTTGGGGCCGAGTTCGCGGGCCAGCGAATGCGTCATCGACATCACCGCGCCCTTGCTGGCAACATAGGTGAGCAGGCGCGGCGCCCCCCAGATCGCGGTGTCGGAGGCGATATTGACGATCCGCCCGCCATGCGATTGCGCGAGAAGCGGCACGGCGGCGCGCGTCATCAGCCACAGCCCGCGCACATTGACCGCCATCACCCGGTCCCAGGTCTCGATGTCGATCTCGTCCAGCGTCTTGCCGCCGATGCCCGTTGCGATGGCACCATTGTTGACCAGCCCGTCAAGCCGGCCTTCGTCGTCCGCGATGCCGGCGGCCAGTTCTGCTATGCTCTCCGCCGAGGCCAGGTCCACGTGCGCGGCCCGTGCCGTTCCGCCATCCTGTGCGACGAGGCGCGCGGATTCGGCCGCCCCCGCCCCGTCGATATCGGCCAGAACCAGACGCGCGCCGGCACGCCCGCAGGCCAGCGCGATCTCGCGCCCCAGCCCGCGCGCGGCACCCGTGATCAGGATCGTCCGGTTCTCAAGCATTGTCACGTCCGGCCTTTCTCAATTGCGCTTGATCTTGGCGAGCGGATGCTCCGGCGGATAGGTGGGCGTCACCGGCTTGGGATTGCCGATGATGACGCACATCAGCGCTTCCTCGATGCCTTCGTTCACCAGCCCGCGATAGACGCCGGGCGGCACGGAGATGATGTCGCGCTCGGTGAGAACCGTCTCGACCGTCTCGCCCTTGTGCTCGATGAACAGACGGATCTTGTGGCCGCGCAGGATGAAGAACACTTCCTCGGCATCGGTGTGGATATGCAGCGGCCCTTCGCAGCCGGCCGGCAGCACCATCGTCGAGAAGGTGAAATGCTCGGCCGGAATGACATTGCTGTCGCTCTTCACGCCCGTGGCGCCGGTGCCGATGTAGCGCATCTGCGCGCGACGGTATTTCGGGTCGTAATCGGCCTGGAACTTCAGCGCGTTCCAGTCCAGCTTGCGGGTCTCGTAGCGCGCAACGCGGCTTTCGATCCAGTCGCCAAGGCTCATGCCGTCGGGGATCTGTACGTCATCGGGATTGATGGTCGGCATGGTCGGGGCTGCAGTCATGATACACCTCCTGGGGTTTCACAAACGGAAATTCGTCTCTTGCGCGCGCTCGTCTCGCCGAAAGCGCGAATGGCCTCGTCCGTCTCGTGGCGGAAGTCACGAAGCCGGGCGTAGAAATCGTCGACGGCGCCTTGCGCCTCGCGCCGCATCCGTGCGTCGCGGCCGGCCAGCGCCGCTGCGTCCTCGCGTGCGCCGGCCTCTCCGACCGCCCGCGAAACATCCTGCACGAAGGTGCAGACCGGTGCGCGCAATTGGCCGAACCGGGTCAGCGCGGCATCAATGTCATCCGTGACGGCAAGAAGCCGCGCCAGCACCACACCGTCCTCCATCGCCATGGCGCCGCCCTGGCCCATGAAGGGTGTGGAAGCATGGGCGGCATCGCCGATCAGCAGCACCCGGCCGCGATGCCACGGCAACGGCAGCGCCACTTCCTCCACCGCGGTGTAGAAAACCTCGCTATGCGGCCCCGTGTCATCGAGGAAGGGCCGCGCCGGTCCGTCAAACTCGGCAAAGCGGGCACGCATCGTTTGCGGCCATTCGGCAGGATCGAAGCGGCGGTCCTTGGGCTCCGCCACCGTTCCGAACGTATAGAGCTTGTCGTCGCTGATCGGCATGATGCCGAACCGCTTGCCCGGCCCCATCAGCATGATCTTCTCGACGAGTTCCGGGGGCCGGTCATGCACGGCACGCCAGACACCGAAACCGGTATGGCGCGGCTCGACGCCGATGCCGATCATCGGGCGCATGGCACTGCGGATGCCGTCGGCCCCGATCACCAGGTCGAAGGTCGCACGGCGTCCGTCGCTCAGGCGCACATCCGCGCCATGGCCGCCGGTCTCGATTGCCTCGACCGTCGTGCCCAGTTCCACCTGAACACCCAGCGCAGCCATTTCAGTGGCCAGAACGCGGTGCAGTTCGGCCCGCTTGATGCCGAGGATGCCCGGAACGCCGGGCGTCTGCCCTTCAGGATAGGTGACGTTGATGATCGGCGTTCCGCGATGATCGAAATAGGCGTTGCGCCCGCCAGGAATCGCGAAGCCAGCCTCCAGGATCGCATCGAGCACCCCGAGATCGTGAAGGCTCTCCAGCCCGTTGGAATAGACGAAGATGCCGGAGCTGAGAAAGCGCCATTCCCGCTGCTTCTCCACCACGCGGACATGGTGCCCGTCCCGCGCAAGCGCGATGGCCGCGGCACAGCCGGCAATGCCGGCGCCGGCGATCAGCACGCTGTAGCTGGGTGCGGGAGTGCGCGCGGCTGACATCGGTCAGTGCTCCGCCTTCGGAATGTAATGCAGCAGGCGCTTCTCCACCCAGGTCACGGCGGTGTAGAGCACGATGCCGATCAGCGTGAGCAGGAGGATCGCGTTGAACACCATGGCGGCATTCGCCTGCCCCTCGCCATAGGAGATGAGGAAGCCGAGCCCGGTATTGCCGCCCACCAGTTCGCCCACCGTCACGCCGATCACGGCAAGCGTGGAGCCGATGCGCAATCCCGCCAGCAGCGAGGGCAGCGTCGAGGGGAATTCGATCTTGCGGAAGATCTGCCAGCGCGTCAGGTTGTAGGCGCGCGCCAGGTTGATGATGTCGCGATCCACCGTCTTCATGGCCTGCAGCACGTTGACGAGGATGGGGAAGAAGACGATCAGGATCGTCACCAGAAGTTTCGGCCAGAACGTGAAGCCGAACCACATGATGAACAGCGGCGCGAAGGCCACTTTCGGCGCGATCTGCAGCGCCAGGATATAGGGCGAGAGCACCCGCTCCCAGAAGATGGACATGCCGAGCAGGTAGCCGATGACGGCACCCAGGAAACTGCCCACCGCAAAGCCGATCAGCGTCATGACGAAGGTGGACAGCAGATGCCCGCCCAGATTGTCCAGACGGATGTTGCGGATCAGTTCCTCAAGGCACTGGCTGGCCGTCGGGATGATGTAGCGCGGTACGCCGAGCGCCGGCGGGACGAATTCCCAGGCCAGCAGAAACAGGAGGGCGACCACGAGTGTCGTCATGAGAACGGTGTTTTTCATCGGTCCCGGTCCAGACAGGCAAAAGAGGTTCTGTTGAAGGCTTGCCGCCGAAGCGCTTCACGAGGATGCGGGCGCGGCGGCTGAAGCCGCGCCCTGCCAATGCGTCAGGCCGTTACCGGGCGACGAACTGGTTGGTATAGGTATCGGCGATCGGCACCGCCTCGCGCACGATGTCGTTCTTCAGGTAGAAGTCCTGCACTGCCTTCATCCGCGTCTCGTCGAACATGCCGAACGTCGCGGTGTCGGTGCCATAGACGAGGTCGATGTAGCCGCGCATGATGGCCTCCATGACCTTCTCCTTGCCGGCATGCTGCGGCACGGCAGCGACATAATCCCTGGCCGCCTGCTCGGGGTCGTTGATGACATCGACATAGCCCTTGATGGTGGCCTGCACGAAGGCCTTCACCATCTCCGGCTTCTCGGCGATCATCGTGTCGGAGGCGATGATCGCCTGCGCCATCGCGGGGAAGATGTCGTTGATGGGCAGCATCTGCACATCGACGCCAGCCGCGCGCACCGCACCGGCCCATTCGACAGTGCCGGACATGGCCTGCGTGTCGCCCGAGATCATGAGCTGGATGATGCCGGCCGGACCGACCGCCTGGATATCGACGTCGTTCTTGGTCAGGCCCACGCTCGCCAGCGCGGCCAGCAGGTTGTAATAGGTGGTGTCCTGGAAGGACAGCACGCCCACCGACTTGCCCTTCAGGTCCGCCAGCGAGTTCACGCCGGCATCCTTGCGCCAGTAGATCTGCGTCAGCGCCTTGGCGCCCAGCACGGCGACACCGCGGATCGGCAGGCCGTTGGCGCGCACGATGATGGCGGTGTCGCCAATGCCGCCGCCCAGCTCCGCATTGCCGACGCCCACCTGCTTGGCGACATCGGCGCCGCCCTTGCCCACCTGGAAGGTCACATCCAGGCCGGCATCGGTGTAATAGCCCTTTGCCATGGCGATCTTGAACGGCGCGAAGGCCGGCAGGAAATCCGGCGCCGGGAAGAGATAGGTCATTTTTTCCGCGGCCGTCGCGGCCCCGGCCATGGCCGCAAGCGAGACAGCCGTGACGATGGTTCTCAGCAGTTTCTTCATGTTCACCCTCTTTGTTTTTCCAGTGCTTCGGTTCACGCGAGCTCTTCCTGATCCTTCAGCTTCAGGATCTCGAACATCCGGTTGATGTAGACCTGCGCCTTGGGATTCTGCCGCCGCGCCGTCGGGTTTCCCCGGTCCGGCAGATCGACCCTGATCTCCTCCACGATCGTACCCGGGCGCTGCGACAGCACGAGAATGCGGTCGGCCATGAAGGCCGCCTCCGCCAGATCGTGGGTGATGAGAAGCGTGGTGATGTTTTCCTGCTCGATGGTGGCGGCGAAATTGCGCTGGATGATGATCTTCGTCTGCGCGTCGAGCGCCGAGAACGGCTCGTCCAGCAGGATGACGTCCGGCTCGATCACCAGCGTGCGCGCCAGCGCCGCGCGTTGGCGCATGCCGCCGGAAAGCTGGTGCGGATAGTAATCGCCGAAACCATGCAGGTGGCAGCGGTCCAGCATCGCCGATGCCCGCTCGCGGCATTCCGCCTGCCGGACGCCGCGCGCCTCCAGGCCGAAGCATACATTCTGCTCGATCGTGCGCCAGGGCAGCAGAAGATCCTTCTGCAACATGAAGCCGACATGGGAATTCGGCCGCGTCACGAGCTCGCCCGAGACATAAACCTCGCCGCTGGTCGGCTGGTAGAGGCCGGCCGTCATGTTGAGCATCGTGCTCTTGCCGCAGCCCGACGGCCCGACAATGGCGACGAACTCGCCCTCCGCGGCAGTGAAGGAAATATCCTTGATCGCCGTCAGCAGGTTGCCATCGCCCTTCGAGCCGAAAGCCTTGGTGACATTGCGGTATTCAAGCGCCATGGCCGCCCCCGTTGCCGCACGCGGCCCGCCCTTCAGCGGAAGATGGCGCATTTTCGATCGATGCCGGCACGCTGACCCCCTCGCCTTACTGTTCATATCTGAACATTATGTTCGTTATTTGAATGGTAAGCGTGGTCGGCGTTTCTGACAAGCATAAAATTGGAGAAGGCAGATACTTCCGCTTTCCGGCCCTGTAAGGTGCGATATCGTCCCCGAAAGCCTCTTTACAGCCGGGCAGATTGAACGTAGCATTGTTTCAATAACGATAAGTTGTTTCATATTTGAAACGCCATCGATCCCAAGGAGGGGCGGGTGAGCGCAGCCGGCGAGACGATGCTGATGACCGTGTTCCTGAAACACGACCAGTCGAACAATCTCGATGCCATCCAGACGAGGCTGAAGGATGCCGACTGGTGGGAGCGCTTTCCGCCCGAGGGTGTCGAGATCGTTTCCTGGGTTGTCGCCATGGGTTTCGGCCAGATCGTCACGCTGCGCCTGCCGCCCTCGAAGCTCAATGTCGTCAATGTCGAACTGGAGCGCTCCGCCTGGGGCGTCTTCGAAACCGAGTGTTTCCCGGCCTACGATTTCGTGCCGGTCCGGGAGATGATCCGCGAACGCGTGCGCAACGGAGGGAAATGACCATGGCCGACCAATACATCGTCGTCCACCAGTCGAGGGACCGGGAGCCGACCGAATATGAAGACCTGCTGGGCGATGCGCTGGAAAAGGCCTTCGCCGCCGGCGTCACCGATGTCGACGGCATCGTCGCGAGCCTGATCGCCGATGCCGTGCCGTCGCCCGGCGGCCGCCCCTGGACCGGCGACCTGGTCCTGTCCGAACTCAAGCGCCTCGGCGAATAGGAGCAGGAACATGCTGGACAAGACCAAGGACGCCACTGTCACCGATGCAATGATCGAGCAGCGCCTGAAAGTGGGCTTGCGCAACCAGTGGTGGGCCATTTGCCCGTCGCATTTCGTCAAGGACAGGCCGGTCTCGCTTTTCCGCCTCGGCTACCGGATGGTGCTGTGGCGCAAGTATGACGGCTCGGTCGCCTGCCTTGAGGATTTCTGCCCGCATCGCGGGGCGCCGCTGTCGCGCGGCATCGCCGTCGATGACCGTATTGCCTGCGGCTATCACGGCGTACAGGTGGACGAGACCGGAACCGCCGTCTCGGTGCCCGGCAGCCCGGGCTGCAAACTGGAAGGCATGCGCTGCGTACGCACCTTCCCGATCATCGAGCAGTTCGGCGTCATCTTCGCCTATGTCTCCGACGACGCGAACCCGAACCCGGACCCGGCGCCCTTCGTCGCGCCGGAACAGCTTTCCGATCCGGACTACAGCCACTTCCTGAATTATGCCGAGTGGCAGGGCGACTATCGCTTCGTCATCGACAACGTCATGGACCCGATGCACGGCACCTTCCTGCACAAGCAGTCGCATTCCATGATTTTCGGTGACACCACCGCGAAATTCGTCATCACCGACACCGAAACCGGTTTCATCTTCGAGAAGGAAGGCCAGCGCAGCGTCAATTTCGACTTTTCCGAATGGGGCGAGACGGGCATTCACTGGCTGCGCCTCGAAATCCCCTATCCGAAGACCGGGGGTCCGGGCGGCAATTTCCATATTGTCGGCATGTACACACCCATCAACGAGCGCATGGCCGCCATTTTCCACTGGCGCTGCCGCAAGGTTGAGGGCTGGCAGCGCGATGCCTGGCGTTTCCTCTACAAGAACCGGCTGGAAGAGCGCCACCATCATGTGCTCGAACAGGACCGCGTCATGCTGGAGGACATCCTTGTCGACCCGCGCGGCCGCGAGATCCTCTACCAGCACGACCTCGGCCTGGTGCGGGTGCGCCGCCGCATGGCGGCGCTGGCCCGCGAGCAGCTCGAAGCCGAAATGCAGGCCGGCGCCTGATGGCGGGCCTTGCGAAGATCGACTGCCCGGATGTGCCGGAACCGCCCGGCGCATCCTGGTCCAATGGCCTGGTCATCGGCCGCGAGATCGTGCTGTCCGGCGTGACCGCACGCGGCCCCGACGGTAAGGCCATTGGCGGCGACAGCATGGAAGGCCAGACGCGCGCCTGCCTCGACAAGATCTTCGCGCAGGTGAGAGCGGCCGGCGGCCATCCCGGCAACATCTACCGCCTCGTCATCTATGTCACCGACATCGCCCGCAAGGACGAGGTCAACGCCGCGCGCAAGGCCGCCTTCCGCCCCACCTATCCGGTCTCGACCCTGGTCGAGGTCTCCGGCCTCGTCTTTCCCGATCTGCTTGTCGAGATCGACGCCTTCGCCAATCTCGACCTCTCCCTGCAACAGGACTGAACGCCATGACCGACCACACCGCGCGCAAGATGCGCGTTCACCGGATGGAATGGGCCGCCCGCGACGTGCTCGAGGTCGAGTTTCGCCTCCCCGAAGGCGGCGACGTGCCGGAATATGAGCCGGGCGCCCATATCGACCTGACATTGCCCAATGGCATCACCCGGTCCTATTCGATCAAGGGCGACCCGCAACTGCGCGACCGCATCACCGTCGGTGTCGGCCTGGACGCAGCCAGCCGCGGCGGTTCGTCTTTCATCCACAGGACGCTGCGCGTCGGTGACGTGATCCCCGTCGCGGGTCCGCGAAACCATTTCCCGCTCGTCGAGGACGCGCCGAAGGTCGTGCTCATTGCCGGTGGCATCGGCATTACGCCCATGGTCTGCATGGCGCGGCGCCTCGCCGCCCTTGGCCGCGACTTCGCCTTTCATTACGCCGTGCGCTCGGCCGATCGCGCCGCCTTCCTCGACGAGTTGCAGGCGCTCGGCATCGCGCCGGTCCTCCATGTCGACGAAACTGCTGGCGGCCCGATGGATGTTGCCGCCGCCATCGCGGACCAGCCTGGCGGCACGCATTTCTACTGCTGCGGCCCCGCCGGAATGCTGGCCGCCTTCGAGGCCGCGACGGCCCACCTGCCCGAGACCCATGTTCACGTCGAGTATTTCTCGCCCAGGGTCATCGCGGTCGAAGGCGAGGACAGGCCCATCACGGTCGTGCTCGACAGGGCCGGCAAGACGATCGAAGTCGCTGCCGACGAAAGCATCGCCGCCGCCATCCAGCGTGTCGGCGTTTCCGTCGACACCTCTTGCGAGGACGGCATTTGCGGCACCTGCGAAACCCGCGTACTGGACGGCACGCCGGATCACCGTGATTCGGTGCTGACGAAATCGGAGCAGGAAGCGGGCAGGACGATGATGATCTGCGTTTCCCGCTGCAAGGGCGACCGGCTGGTCCTCGACATCTGAGGGAAATGGCCAGGCATGGGCGACACGGCGGAAATCGGCAGCACGCAGCGTGAGGACAAGGATCCCTATCTGGTCCCCGCACTACAGCACGGGTTGAAGATCCTGATGCTGTTCTCGCGCGAACGGCCCGTTCTTGGCGCGCCGGATATCGTGCGCCAATTGGGTCTGCCGCGCGCCTCCGCCTTCCGCCTGCTGCACACGCTGGAGCAGATGAATTTCCTGGTCGCCGACGGCGACCGCAAGTTCCGGCTCGGACCCGCCGTGCTGGGCCTCGGCTTCGGTTATCTGGTTTCCGACGACCTGGTGGACATTGCCCAGCCGATCCTGCGCCGCCTGCGCGACCAGACCGGCCTGTCCAGCCACATGGCGGTGCTCGACGGCAAGGAAGTGGTCTATGTCATCCGCCATGCTGCCCGCTCCACGATTGCCAGCAGTGTGCAGGTCGGCACCCGCTTTCCAGTCCATGCAACGGTGATGGGCCGCATGCTGATCTGCGACCTGACCCAGTCGGAACTGCGCGCCATGTTTCCGGACGACCGCCTGCCCGCCTTCACGCCGCAAACACCCAAGACAGTGAGCGAACTCGCCTTCATCCTGCGCGGCGACCGCGAACGCGGCTATGCCGTCAGCCAGTCGTTTTTCGAAAAGGGGGTCTGCACCGTGGCCGCGCCCGTGCGCGACGGCTTCGGCCAGATCGTCGCCTCGATCAACGTCACCGCCGTCGATTCCTATGTCGACGAGGCGCGCCTGCATGGCGAACTGAAGGACGCCGTGCTGGAAGCCGCCCGCATGATCGGGCTGTGGCTGAGCCCCGGCGGTCCCGGCCTCGAGATCGAATGAACCGCGTCATCACGGGCCGCCGGCGCCAGGACGGCGCCAGCGGCCCGGTCAAGTCCCGGGAGGGGATGGATTGGCGCCTCAGCGCGCGTTGTATTTCGCGTCCACGTCATTGATCGCCTGGACATTGCCGGCAGAGCGGCCTTCCGGGTCGAAGGTCTCCTTCAGATAGGCATCGGCAATGGCCTTTGCCAGTTCCGCGCCGATCACCCGCGCACCCATGGTGATGATCTGCGCATTGTTCGACAGGGCAGCCCGTTCCGCCGAATAGGTATCGTGGCATTGCGCGGCGCGAATGCCGGGCACCTTGTTGGCCGACATGGCCACGCCGATGCCCGTGCCGCAGATCAGGATCGCCCGTTCATAGGTGCCGTCGAGGACGGCGCTGGCCACCCGGTCCGCCAGGTTGGCATAGAAGGCATCCGGCCCGTCTTCGGTGCGCGAAATCTCCTCCACCTCGTGCCTGTCCTTGAGATGATCGGCCAGCACCTTGGCCAGCCCCTCGCCCGCGCTGTCTCCGGCGACTGCAATCTTCATGGTCCTGTCTCCTTGTCAGATCGATTTGGCGCAACGCGCCAGGATGTCGAGATAGCCCTCGGCCTGCCAGGCCGAACGCCCGATGAAAAGCCCGTCCACGTGCGGGCATGAAATCAGTTCTGTGCAATTGCCCGGATTGACCGAGCCGCCATAGAGGCAGGGCACGCGCCGCCCGAGAACATCCTGCGCAACGGCGATGATCTCGCCCTGGCGGGCGTCGGCATAGTCGCTGGTGGCGGGAATGCCGTTGGCGCCGATCGCCCAGACCGGCTCATAGGCCAGCAACACGGGCGCCTGCTTCTGCGCCTCCGAAAGCCGGCTGAGCGCTCCGCGCACCTGCGCCTCGAGAACCGCGCGGGCGCGGCCCGCTTCCCGCTCGGCCAGCGTCTCGCCGATGCAGATGAGCGGGATCAGCCCGTGGCGCACCGCCGCCTCCACCTTCAGTCCCACCGTCTCGTCGCTCTCGCCGAAATGTTCGCGCCGTTCCGAATGGCCAAGCTCGACCATGTCGAGCCCGCAATCGGTGAGCATGACCGGGGAAATCTCGCCCGTCCAGGCGCCATCGTCGGCCCAATGCATGGTCTGCGCCCCCACCTTCACGGAAGTCGGGGCCAGGGCCCGCTTGACCTCGCGCACGGCGGTAAAGGGCGGAATGACGAAACGCTGGATGCGCGCGTCGCGCTCGCCGTCGGCGGCGGCCAGCGTATCGGCAAAGGCGAGTGCCTCGGCCAGGGTCTTGTTCATCTTCCAGCTCGTGCCGATCCAGAGCGGCGAAGTGTCGGTCATTCTGTGTCACCCATGGCGATTGTGAGGGAAAGTCCTGCGCGTTCCAGCGCGGCACGGGCGTCCGGCTCGGGCGCGTCATCGGTCATGATCGTATCGAACGCGGAAAGATCGGCCAGCAGATGCAGCGCGGTCCGCCCGAAACGACTGTGGTTGACCAGCAGGCAGCGCCGCTGGGCCCCATCCATCATGGCGCGCTTGGCGCGCACCACCGCCTCATCCATATGAAAGGCCTGAAGCCCGGAAACCGCCGGCGAGGAGATGAAGGCGATATCGGCCCGCATCCGTAACAGCGCCTCTTCGGTGACGATGCCGAGAAAGGCGTTGAACTTGGGCGAATAGACGCCGCCCGTGGCGATCAGCGTGATGCCGGCCTCGCCGCGCAGGCGGTCGATCACGGCGCCATTGTTGGAAATCACGGTCAGCGGCCGCTTCTCGGGCAACAGGCTGCCAAGCAATCCGGCCATCGACCCGTCATTGACCATGACGGTCATTCCCGGCTCGACGAGGTCGAGCGCTGCGCGCGCCATGCGCGTTTTCGCCGCCGCATCCTGGCGTTCGCGCACGCGGAAATCGCTTTCGAACCGGGTGCCCGCCTCGATGGTGGCGCCACCGCGCACCTTGCGCAGCAGGCCGGCCTGCTCCAGGTCGTCGAGATCGCGATGGATCGTCATGCGCGAGACGGCGAAGCGCTCGGCCAGCGCGTCGAGCTCCACCGCACGATCCTCGACCAGCAGATCCATGATCGCCTGTCTGCGCTCCTCACGCTTCACGGCCTGCCTCCTCGACCCTGACAATACCGGCCCTTCTACCGCATGATGCAACATTATCAAAACAATTTTTGTGATTTTGTGATTTTTAATTGCGAAATATCACATTCTGCCCTATCCATCCGCCGCGACACCGCAACCTGGCATGCGCCGCCATCCCCGTTTCGCGGCCGCCCAATGCAAGAGGAACGCCATGAAATTCTTCGTCGATACCGCCATCGTGGATGAAATCCGCGAACTCAACGATTACGGCCTGCTGGACGGCGTGACGACGAACCCGTCGCTGATCGCCAAGTCCGGCCGAGACTTCAAGGAGGTGATCGCCGAGATCGCGGCACTGGTGGAAGGGCCGGTTTCGGCGGAAGTCGCCGCCATGGATTTTGCCGGCATGGTGGCCGAGGGCGAGCATCTCGCGGCCATCGCCGGCAATATCGTCATCAAGCTGCCGCTGACGCTGGACGGGCTGAAGGCCTGCCGCCATTTCTCGCAGAAGGGCATCCGCACCAATGTCACGCTGTGCTTTTCGGCCAACCAGGCGCTGCTCGCGGCCAAGGCCGGCGCGACCTACATCTCGCCCTTCGTCGGCCGGCTGGATGACATCCATATCGACGGCATGGAGCTGATCCGCGAGATCCGCATGATCTACGACAACTACGGATTCAAGACCGAAATCCTCGCAGCCTCGATCCGCTCGGCCAACCATGTCAAGGATGCCGCGCTTGCCGGGGCGGACGTGGCGACCATCCCCGCCGCCGTCATCAAGGGCCTTGCCCGCCATGTCCTCACCGACAAGGGGCTGGACCAGTTCGCCAGGGACTGGGCGGCAACCGGACAGACGATCCTGTAATGTGAAAGGCGTCTGCGCACCGCTTGCCGCTGCGCAGACCGCCTCACGTTCAGCCGGCTGCCAGCATCACAGCGTCGAGGTCGGCTGCCGACAATGCGGCCGGATTGGCTTTCATCGACGAGGAACTCGCCGCCGCCGCCGCCGCGCTCGCCCGGACATCGGCATCCACGCCCATTTCCGACAGCGCCGGCAGGCCATTGTCGCGCGACCACTGCGCCAGTACGGAAGCCGCCGTTTCAAGCGACATGCCCTGTGGCAGGTCGAAGGCCTGTCCGATCCAGCCGGCCACCTCGTCGAACCGCGCGACGAGCGCCGGATCAGCCACCGCGCGGCGATTGGCCACCAGCACCGGCGGCAACAGCACCCCGCAGATCGCTCCGTGTGCGGCACCCGCCAGGCCGCCCAGCGGCCCGGCCAGGCCATGCACCGCGCCGAGCCCCGCATTGGCCAGTGCCAGCCCCCCGCACAGGCTCACCCAGGCCATTTCGTCGCGGGCGCGCTCATCTTCGCCTTCCATCAGCCGCTTGAGCGCAAGAAGCCCGCGCGGGATTGCATCGCGGCACAATGCGTCCGTCATCGCGTTGGCGCGCGTGCAAAGATAGGGCTCGATCACCTGCGTGATGGCGTCCAGACCCGACGCCAATGTCACGTCGCGCGGGCAATCGTCGGTCAGCGCCGGATCGACAATGGCAATGTCTGGCAGCATGCGCGGATCGCGCAGCGACACCTTGCGCCGGTGTTCCGGCACGCCGATTACCGCATTGCGCGTCACTTCCGCGCCGGTTCCCGCCGTGGTCGGCATGGCGATGAAGGGCAGCGGGTCGGTTTCCAGCGCCATGCCTTTGCCCACCACCTCAAGGTGATCCATCATCGGCCGCGGCGCCGGCACCAGCGCGGCGATTGCCTTGCCCGCATCGACCACCGCACCGCCGCCGAAGGCGACGACAACCTGCGCGCCGCTTTTGCGCGCCAGCGCCACGCCGGCTTCGATCATGCTGGTATCCGGCTCGCCCGCAACGGCAAACCCGGTCACACGGCAGCCCTCGGCCACAAGGCCATTGGCCAGGGCGGCGCTGCGCCGCGGGTTCGAACCATGCACCAGCAGCACGGACGTGCCGAAGGCCGCAATGCGTTGTGGCGCGGCCTGCGCCTGTCCACGACCGAACAGGATCTCGGTGGCGGTGCGAAAGGAAAAGCTGTTTGTCATGGCCTGCCCGGCGGGCGCCCCTCCCTGATTGGCGAATCGGCCGTCAGAGTTTCAGCCTTTCCGCGCCCGTGTCGATATGCGGCGCCCAGAAAGCCACACTTTCGGCGATCTGCGGAATGACCTCACGGTCGTTCGGCTCGCGCTCCTTGAAGCTGAGTTCGAGACAGATCTCATTATCCGCCGCGCCGCCCTCCGCCAGTGCCGCCAGAAGCGGTTCCGGCTGGATACGCCCGCGCGCGTTGAAGTCTGCCGTGAACGGACGGTGTCCGCCCTTGTCCATCAGGCTTTGCTTGATGTGGATGATCGGAGAAACCTTCGGCACCGCCCGCGCCCAGGCATAGGGATCATAGTCGTCGGGATTGGCGGAGGTCACGTCGCCATGGTCGATATCGGCCATCATCCACATCGGCACGGCCATGTTCGCCGCCGTCAGCCGGTCCTGAAGTGCGAGGCAGGCTTCGATCGTCTCGCCGAATTCCCGGCCCACGCTCATCGGCTCCCAGAACACGTAGGACAGGCCAGCGGCCTTCGCATGGTCCGCCACCTCCGCCCAGCACTCGATGGCAATGCGGATCAGGTCCTCGCGCCGCTGCGGATCGTCGTAGTCCCGATAGGTGAAGATGGCGAATTGCGTGCCCACCGTCACGCCGCCGAGGTCGCCGATGATGTCGGCAAAGGTCTTGAACCAGTCGACGTAGTAGCGCCGCACCTCTGCATCCGGATGGCCGAAATGGTTGAGCCGGCCATAGGGGCCGGTCATGCCGCTGGTGATCCGCACACCGGTGCGCTGGCAGGCAGCCTCCATCTGCCGGGTCAGGCGGCGGATGGTTGACGCCGGCCAGGACGGATTGATGAATTCATGCGTCAGTTGCAGGTCACGCAGGCGGATGTCGCGCGCCACGGTTTCGATCAGGTCGTCCGGATCGGCGAAGCGGTTGACCAGCGGGTTGGTGTTGAGCGACAGCGTCAGGCCCATGATGCTCCGGCTCCTTCAGGCGGCGTCGGAAAAGCGCTGGCTTTCAAACCATTCGGCGAAGGCCGCCTTCTCCGCATCGCTCAGGTGAAGATAATGCTTGGTGCGCCGTTCGAGAATGTCCCCCGGCGTCTGCGCCCATTCCTTTTCCACCAGATAGCGCACTTCCGCTTCGTGCAGCAGCCCGCCGAAATGCCGGCCGAGGTCGTCGAGCGAGCATGCATTCTTGACGATGGCTTTCGTCCGCGTTCCATAGACGCGCCCATAATGTTCGCGCAGGCTGCGCGGCATCCAGGCATAGGTCTGGCGAAGACCGTCGAGAAACGTCTCGAAATCGGCGTTCGCCATGTCGCCGCCGGGCAACGGCGCATGTTCGGTCCAGTCGCCGCCCATCTGCGGAAAAACCGGTTTCAGCTTGCCCATCCCGCGTTCGGCCAGTTCCCGGAACGTGGTGATCTTTCCGCCGAAAATGTTGAGCAGCGGCGCGCCGCCCGTCTCGTCGAGATCGAAGACATAGTCGCGCGTGACCGCCGACGGATTGCCCTGGCCGTCATCGAACAGGGGACGCACGCCGGAAAAGGCATGGATCACGTCATCGCGCGTCAGCTTCTCCTTGAAATAGCGGTTCACCGCCGCGATCAGGTAGTCGATCTCGTTCTCGTCCGCCGTCACGTCTTCCGGCCGCCCGTCATAGGCGATATCCGTCGTGCCGATCAGCGCCTTGTCGCCCTCGTAAGGATTGATGAAGATCACCCGCTTGTCGGTGTTCTGGACGAGATAGGCATTCGAGCCCTTCCAGAACTTCGGCACGATGATGTGGCTGCCCTTGACGAGCCGCACATTGCGCCGGGAATTCGCGCCGGCCACGCGCCCGATGACATCCATCACCCAAGGGCCGGCGGCATTGACGATGCAGCGGGCCCGGAAGTGCCGGGTCTCGCCGGTTGCTTCGCTGCGGGTCGTCACGCTCCACGCGCCATCCTCGCGGCGCACCGTCACGGCCGCGGTGCGTGTCAGCACGGTTGCGCCGCGCTCGGCCGCATCCACGGCATTGAGCACCACGAGCCGGGCGTCATCGACCCAGCAATCGGAATATTCGAACCCCTTGGTGAACTGGTCGAGCAGCGGCGCCCCTTCCGGGTCGCGGCGCAGATCGAGCGTGCGCGTGCCCGGCAGCTTCTTGCGCCCGCCCAGATGATCGTAGAGGAACAGGCCGAGCCGGACCAGCCACGCCGGACGGTCCTGCGGGCTGTGCGGCAGCACGAAGCGCATCGGCCAGATGATATGCGGCGCGGCGTTCAGAAGCACTTCCCGCTCGATCAGCGCCTCGCGCACCAGCCGGAACTCGTAATATTCCAGGTAGCGCAGCCCGCCGTGAACCAGCTTGCCCGACCGCGATGACGTGCCCTGGGCAAGATCGTCCTTCTCGCACAGCACGACGGACAAGCCACGCCCGGCGGCATCACGCGCGATGCCCGCGCCGTTGATCCCGCCGCCGATCACGAAAAGATCGACTGTCTCCGCCTGTGTCGACATGCCATGCTCCTCCTTGCCGTCCTGCCGGGCCGACAGGCTTTATACACCAGCACGCTTTCGCCTAGTGATTTTTTTTGCGCATATTGAAATTTTTTTCAATCCATGCGGAAGACATTCCTGCCGCCACCCCGGATCGGGGGCGGCGGCACGCGTGAAGAGCGGGAAGGACTGGCTCCGGTCAGGCGCTTTGCTGCATCGCTTCGCCGGCCATCCGCGCATCGAGGTCCAGCACCTGGCGAACGGCTTCGGCGGCCTCCTCGCCCTTGGTCACGAAATGCTCGCGGTAGAAGGCGGTCAGCGTATCGACCGGCTGGTAGTTATGCGGCGTCAGCGACACGGAAAAGACCGGCACATCGGTGTCCATCTGGGCGCGCATCAGGCCGTCGACCACGGCGCCGGCCACGAAGTCGTGCCGGTAGATGCCGCCATCCACGACAAAGGCAGCGGCGACGACCGCATCATAGCGGCCGGTACCGGCCAGCTTGCGCGCCAGCAGCGGCATCTCGAAGGCGCCGGGAACATCGAACGTGTCAATCGTGGCGCCGGGCATCAGGCGCGCGGCAGCCTGCCTGAAGCCTTCATGCGCACGGTCGACGATGTCGGCATGCCAGCGGGCCTTGATGAAGGCGATGCGGGGAGAGGTGGAAATGTGTGACATTGCGGAACCCTTGCCTTTGGCGTTGCATCAGGTCCCAGAGCATGACCATGGACCGGCCGGCCGTTGAAATGGCCTGCCATCCGCGGTTCTCTTCCATCCGGACTGTCACCGTCGGCCCCGGAATTTCACCGGATCTGCTGACCTTCCGTCACCGGAAGCGCTCGCGGGCTGTCACCGCCGGTGGGGAATTTCACCCCGCCCTGAGAACGCCCGATTTGGTAGCCGAGCCCGCGCGTCCGGTCAATCGCCGCATGTTGACGGTCCGTTTCAGCCGAACACCACCGTACGGTGCCCGTTCAGCATCACGCGATGCTCCAGATGCAGCTTGACGGCCCGCGCCAGCACCCGGCTTTCGATGTCGCGCCCCACCGCCACGAAGTCCTCGGCGCTCATGGCGTGGTTCACCCGCTCCGTCTCCTGCTCGATGATCGGCCCCTCGTCGAGATCGGGCGTCACGAAATGCGCCGTCGCCCCGATCAGCTTCACCCCGCGCAAATGCGCCTGGTGATAGGGCCGCGCGCCCTTGAAGGAGGGCAGGAAGGAATGGTGGATGTTGATCACGCGGCCATAGAGCCGTTTCGCCAGCGTGTCGGACAGCACCTGCATGTAGCGCGCCAGCACCACGAGATCGGCACCCGTGTCACGCACCAGCCCCAGCAGCTTGCCCTCCTGCTCGTCCTTGTTGGCCTTTGTCACAGGCCAGCAATGATAGGGAATGCCCGAGGCCTCCGCCGTCGCCCGGCTGGCTTCATGGTTTGAAACGATGGCCACGACCTCGGCATCGAGCCAGCCGACGCGGATCTGGTAAAGCAGGTGCAGCATGGCATGGTCGAACTTCGACACCATGATGATGACCCTGGGCTTGCGCGTCGCATCGGCCACCGACAGGCGCATGTCGAACCGGTCGGAAACCGGGCGGAGCACCCGCTCGATGGCTTCGCGGTCATGGGTCTTCGGCGCATCCATGGCGATGCGCAGGAAAAAACGGTTGGATTCGCGGTCCCAGAACTGGTTGCTCTCGGCGATATTGGCGCCGATGCCGGCAAGTTCCGTGGTTACCGCGGCCACGATACCGGGCTTGTCGTCACAACTCAGCGTCAGGATATGGGTCTGCATCGGTTCGTCTAGTCCGCATTGGCTTTCAGCCCACGCATTCAGGCATGGGCCAGGATTGCCGGCCAAGCCGGCTGCGTTTGAAAATTCGGGCAAAGCCTGGGCCGGAAAAAGCCAGGCAGCATAGTGTCCGGCCTTCAGCTAGCATGGCGGCCCGTCTGCCGCCACTGCCAATGCGGCCTTGGCGCGCGCGGCGTTTCTCCTTGATTTTAACCTCTTGTGGCGTGCAGACAGGACAAGGAGCATGAACGGGAAGCCCGGGGGACGAAACCAGATGCGCAAGGCGAAGAACATCCTTTTCATCATGTTCGACCAACTGCGCTGGGATTACCTCTCATGCTACGGCCACCCGCATCTGCACACGCCGAATATCGACCGGCTGGCCGCGCGCGGCATGCGCTTCAACCGTGCCTTCATCCAGTCGCCGCTCTGCGGTCCGTCGCGCATGTCCACCTATACCGGGCGCTATGTGAACAGCCACGGCGCGGCCTGGAACAATGCGCCGCTGAAGGTCGGCGAGCGCACCATGGGCGATTATCTGCGCGACGCGGGCATGGATTGCTGGCTCGTCGGCAAGACCCACATGGCTGCCGATGCTGAAGGCATGCGCCGCCTGGGCCTGGCACCCGACAGCGTGATCGGCGCGCGGGTGGCCGAATGCGGCTTCGATGTCTTCGAGCGCGACGACGGCATGCGCCCGCAGGGGCCTGACGGCTTCTACGACGAGGGCGGCGCGCTGAAATACAATGAATACCTTCGCGCCCGCGGCTATGACAGCGACAACCCCTGGCACGACTTCGCCAATTCGGGCATCGATGACGAGGGCAACGTGCTCTCCGGCTGGTTCCTGAAGAATGCCGACGAACCCGCCAACATCGCCGGGGAGGACAGCGAAACGCCCTATCTCACGCGGCGCGGCATGGCGTTCATGGAGGCGCAGGGTGACAGGCCCTGGTGCTGCCACCTCTCCTACATCAAGCCGCACTGGCCCTATATCGTGCCGGCGCCCTATCACGCCATGTACGGACCGGAGCTTTTCCTCCCGCCGGTGCGCAGCCAGGCGGAGTTCGACAACGCCCATCCGGTCTTCAAGGGCTTCATGAACGCACCCGTCGGCCGCGCCTTTGCCCGCGATGACGTGCGAGAGAAGGTGCTGCGCGCCTATATGGGCCTCATCAAGCAGTGCGACGACCAGATGGGCGTGCTCTTCGACTGGCTGGAAAAGACCGGGCGCATGAAAGACACGATGATCGTCGTGACCTCCGACCATGGCGACTTCCTCGGCGATCACTGGCTGGGCGAAAAGACCTTCTTTCACGATGCCTCGGTGAAGGTGCCGCTGATCGTTTACGACCCCTCGCCTGAGGCGGACGCCACGCGCGGCATGGTCTGCGATCAGCTTGTCGAGTGCATCGATCTCGTACCGACCTTCCTGGAAGTCGCCGGCGGCGATCCTTCCGCCGTCGATCACATTCTTGAGGGCCGCTCGCTGGTCCCGCTTCTCCATGGCCGGCAGGAAGGCCCGTTGCGCGACCATGTGATCTGCGAATTCGATTATTCGACAACGCCGCTGGCCGACCGGCTGGAACTCGGCGCGACCGAGGCCCGCATGGTCATGGTCGCTGACCGCCAGTGGAAGATGATCCATTTCGAGGGCGGCTTCCGCCCCATGCTGTTCGATCTGGAAAACGACCCGGATGAACTGGTCGACCTTGGCGAAAGCGCGCAACACCGCCCGGTCATCGACCGGTTGTACGACGCACTTTTTGCCTGGGCGCGCCGGCCATCCCAGCGCACCACGGTACCCAATTCGAAAGTGCTGGCAACCCGCAAGAAGCCGGGCGGCAAGGGCGTGATGATCGGCGTCGTCGACGAGGCGGATGCAGACCCCGCCCAGACCATCCACTATGTCGGACGCAAGGCGCCCGACAAGCGCCGGCTCGACGATTAGGCCGAACGCGCCGCCGAAGCCCCGGCCAGCCAGCCGAAACCGATGGCGGTGAGCAACCCGTTGCCCGACAGGTAGCCGGAGACATCCGGCCCGGAAACGCCGCAGGCCGCGCCGCCACCGGCAAACAGGTTGGCAAAGGCCGATCCGCCGGCCCTGAGCACCCGGGCTTCATCGTCGATGACCAGCCCGCCTTGCGTATGGAACAGTGCGCCGGTCACCTTCACCGCGAAAAAGGGCGGCTCCAGAGCCGGTTTGCCCATGAAGTCGCGACCGAAGGCATCCGTGCCTTCGCCGGCCTGCAATGCCGCGACCGTCGTCAATGTTTCGGCGAGACCGGCTTCCGGCAATCCCGTCGCCGCGGCAAGGTCCGCAACGCTGGCCCCCTGCCGGATCGCGCCGGCCGCCACGGCATCGCGATAGTCCGGAAAGGACAGCGCGAAATCGTGGATACGCCGGTCATAGATGTTCCAGGCAAGACCGTCCGGCTGGCCCAGCACATGCACCGCCTGTTCCGAATAGCCGCCATGCTCGTTGGAAAAGCGCTGGCCCTCGCGGTTCACCTGGACGCCGCCCTCCATCATCAGCGCCCACGTGATGAGGATGCCATGCGGATGGGCCAGCGACCCGTGCCCCTGGTAGCCCGACAGATGGTCGGCCAGCGCGCCCAGTTCTTCGCCCCACAGGACCGCATCGCCCGTATTGCCGGCATGGCCGTAATAGAGGCCGGAGGCGATTTCCGGGATGTGCCGCGCCACGAGGTCGCGATTGCCGCCATAGCCGTTGCAGGCCAGCACCAGCGCGCCGCAGCCGATCACCTCGCGCGCGCCATCGGGTCGCGCGATCCCGACCGCGGCGATCCGGTCGCCGTCCATGTAGAGCTGTTCGGCGCGCGCATCGGTCACGACCGGGATCTCCGCCGTTTCCGCGGCCGCCAGCAGACGCGCCTCCAGCGCCGCGCCGGTCTTTTCGGGCACGGCATGCATGCGATGGCGCGAATGGCCGGGATAGAGAAAATCGTCGAGCACGATCCATTCGATTCCGGCATGGTCGCTGAGCCATTCCAGCGCCGGACCGATGCTGACCGACGCCAGCCGCGCCAGGTCCGCGCGCGATGAGCCCTTGGACTTGGCCATGATGTCGGCGAGAAACAGGTCGGGCGTATCGTCCGCGATCCCGGCGGCGCGCTGGAACCGCGTGGCCGGTGCCGGCACGAAGCCTGATGACATCGACGTGGATCCGCTGGGCGAGGAATCGCGTTCCAGAACCAGCACATCCGCACCCGCCGCGCGTGCCCGCAATGCCGCCGTCAGGCCACAGGCGCCCGCGCCGATGATGACCACCTGCGCCTCCCCATCCACGCGATCCGGCTTGGCCGGAATGACACGGCCGGCCATCTCACGCGCCCCGCAACATGGCTTCCGCCTCGCCGCAGGTCATCGGCGTGGCGATGGTCGACAGGTCGGCAATCGCCGTGTCATGCACGCTCTGGCGAAACGCCGCGCAGCCGTCGGTAAGCAGGATCGTGCGGAAATCGCGCACATGCGCATCGCGCAGCGTCGAGGCCACCCCGCCATTGGTGACGATACCGCAGATCATCAGCGTCTCGATACCTGCCTTGCGCAGCACGAACTCCATCCGCGTCATGTAAAAGGCCGAATAGGCAACCTTTTCCACCGTCAGGTCCGCCGGTTGCAGCGCATCGACCAATTGGTGCCCCCAGGCGCCGGGCGCGAAATCGCCTTTGCGCAGAAAGGGTCGCAAGGCTTTCAGATGCGGCGAGATGAACGGCTCGCCACCCTTGCCGGGCACCAGCGTGAACTGCGTCGAGATGACCCAGCCACCGGCCGCCCTGAGCGCGTCCGCCACCGGCTTCACCCGCGCAGGCAGGGCCGCAATCGCGCCGCTGGACTGCCCGCCACGCGCATAGGCGCCGTCCGGGTGCAGGAAGTCGTTTTGCAGGTCGACGATGAGAAGGCCCGTGCGGGCCGGGTCGAGCGGAGCATCAGCCATGGCCGGCCTCCATGCGCCGGATCACCAGGTTGCCGAACCGGTCGACTTCGGCCGCCAGCCCCGGATCGACGAAGATGGTCGTATCGGCCTGCTCCATGAGGGCCGGTCCGGCGATGCGCTCGCCCACCGCCAGGTCGAGGCGCTCATAGACGCCCGCCTCATGTGCCGCGCCGTCGCACCAGACTGTCCGCGTGCCGGTGCGGCAGGCATCAGCCGGCTTGCCGCCGGACGGTGCGAAGACGGCCATGTCGAGACCGGGCCTGCGGCCGATCACCGCGACGCGGTAATTCATCACCCGCATGGGAATGCCGTCGAGAAGGCGGCCATAGGCTGCCCGGTAGGCCCTCTCGAAGGCGGTGCGGATGGCATCGCCGGTCAGGCCCGCCCCGGCGCCATCCAGCGTCACGGAGACCGTGTGCGTCTGGCCGAGGTAGAGCATGTCCAGTTCATACACGGTGCCGATGGCGGCGAAGGCAATGCCGGAAGCCTCCAGCACGGAGCGGATCGCGCCGGCCTCCGTCTCCATCTCGCCGCCCAGCGTGCCCGCGTCGATCTGGTCGAGCAGGCGGTTGACGGTCTGCACCCGGTCATGGCGCATGTCCGCCACCACGCAGCCCAGCGCCGAGGTGACGCCGGGAAAGCGCGGTACCAGCGCCGAGCCGAGTCCCACTTCCTTGATAAGCGCACCGGTATGCAAAGCGCCGCCGCCACCGAACGGCATGGCCGCGAAGCGGGCGGGATCGTGCCCTTTCTCGATGGACACGAGCCGGATTGCACCCGCCATTTTCGCGTTCGCAAGTTTCAGGATCGCTTCCGCTGCGTCTTCGATGGAAAGGCCCAGAGGCTCCGCCACCACGCGGGCAATCGCCGCGCGCGCGGCCTCCACGTCGAGGCGGTCCAGCTTGCCGCCGATCGGCCGCGCGGCGTTGATGCGGCCGAGCACCAGGTTGGCATCTGTCACCGTCGGCCGGTCATTGCCAAGGCCGTAGCAGACCGGCCCCGGATCGGAACCGGCCGATTCCGGCCCCACCTGCAGAAGCCCGCTCTTGTCCACAGAGGCGATGGACCCGCCACCCGCGCCGATGGTGGTGATCTCGATCATGGGCGTGCGAACCACCATGCCGAAATCGATGGCCGTCTGCGCCGCCAGCGCCGCTTCGCCGCCCGCCACAAGCGACACATCGAACGACGTGCCGCCCATGTCGCAGGTGATGATGTTGTCGAAGCCGGCGGCGCTCGCGATGGCCGTCGCCGCGATCACGCCCGCTGCCGGGCCGGAAAGCGCGGTGCGGACGGGATAGCGCTTGGCCGTGTCCACCGACATGACGCCGCCGTTTGATTGCACGATCAGAACGTCGCCGCCGAAGCCGCGGTCGCGCAAGCCGGTTTCCAGCCGGTCGAGATAGGACGACACGACCGGTTGCAGATAGGCGTTCAGCGTGGCCGTCGACAGCCGCTCGAACTCGCGGATTTCGGGAAGGATCTCGGTCGCCGCCGTCACATGGGCGTTCGGCCAGACCGAGCGGACGGCTTCCACCGCAACGCGCTCGTTGGCGTCATTGGCATAGCCGTTGATGAAGAACACGCAGGCCGCCTCGCAGCCGGCATCGCGCAGCGCCATCGCCTGCGCCTTGACCGCTTCCGGGTCGACGGCGAGCCGCACCGTGCCATCGGCCAGCACACGCTCGTCCACCTCCACCCGGTCGGGCCGCTCCACCACCGGCTCGAAGGCACCTTTCAGCCCCCATGTGGTCGGCCGGTCGCGGCGGCGCATCTCCAGCACGTCGCGAAAGCCCGTCGTGGTGATGATGCCCGTGCGCGCGCCCTTGCGTTCCAGCAACGCATTCGTGCCCACCGTCGTGCCATGCACCACGGTGCCGATGGCGCCGAAATCCGCCACCAGCCCGCCAATGCCCTCGACGAAGCCTTTCGACTGGTCGCCCCGCGTCGAGGGCACCTTGCCGGTCCTGACCGTGCCCGACGCCTCGTCGAGCACGAAAATATCGGTGAACGTGCCGCCCACATCCACGCCGATGACGATACGCCCGCTCATTCGCCGGCCTCCCCTTTGCCGGCCGAATAGCCGTAATCGCGCGCGGCCGCATCCGCGCTCACATAGCCAAGCCGGATGTCCCGCGCGATGGCCCCCGATGGCCGCTTGGCCGGATCGCCATGCCCGCCGCCGCCTGGCGTTTCGAGGCGCACGGTCTGGCCCTGCTTCAGCTTGATGCCGATCATCTTGGACACCATGGGCGGCTGATGCGTCCCGTCATCCTGCTCGAAGGTGAACCGGTTGGCCGCCGCGTCGCCGCCGCCCGCCACACCACGCGGCGCGAACTTGCCCCGCTCGCCGAACAGGAACACGTCGGCGCTCTTTTCCAGCAGTTCGATCTCGTAGATCGCGCCCAGTCCGCCGCGATGCGTGCCCGCGCCGCCGGAATCGGGCCTGAGCGCCCATTGCGTGAAGCAGACCGGATAGGCCGCCTCCAGGATTTCCAGCGGCGGAATGGTCGCCGTCGAAATCGGCGCATTGCCATGGTTCAGCCCGTCGCCATGCCCGTGCGCGCCATGCCCGCCGCCGAAGAAGGAGAACATCACCCAGCGCTGGCCGTTGGCCCGGTGACCGGCCAGCGACAGCGCGTTGATCGTGCCATAGGCGCAGGCCATGGCCTCGTCCGGCGCGATCTGCGCCACCGCCTGGAAGACGACGTCGATCAGTCGAAGGATCGTCTCGGTATAGCCGCCGACAGGCTTCGGCGCCTTCACCGACAGGAGCGAATCCTCCGGGATCAGGAAGTCGACCGGCTCCAAGACGCCGGCATTGGCCGGCACGTCGCCGAAGACATGCTTCAGCGCCACGTAGCAGGCCGCGATCGTGGTGGAACGCGAGATGTTGACCGGCCCGGCACAGGCCGGCGAGGAGCGCGAGAAATCGAGCACCATGCGCTCGCCCTCGATGCGCATGTCGAGCGCGATCTTCAGCGGCGCGTCCACGATGCCGTCATTGTCGAGGAAATCCTCCGCCGACACCGTGCCGTCCGGCAGGGCTGCGATCTGCGCGCGCATCATCTGGGCAGCGCGGTCCTTCAGTTCGCCGAGGCAATCGGAAACGGTTGCATCGCCATAATCGTCGATCAGCGCGTGAAGGCGCTTTTCGCCGAGGTCCAGTGCGTTGATCTGGCCGTTGAGATCGCCATAGAGCGAAAGCGGCAGGCGCGAATTGGCCGACAGGATGTCGACGATGTCCTGCCGCCACGCACCCCGGTCATAGAGCTTGACCGGCGGGATCAGCATGCCCTCCTGGAAACTCTCGGTCGCCACCGGGTTGTAGTTGCCGGGCACATTGCCGCCGACATCGTGCCAGTGCCCGACGGAGGCGAGGAAGCAGAAAACCTTGCCATCCCGGAAAACCGGCTTGACCAGCCGGAAATCGGAAAGATGCGTGCCGCCGTCATAGGGATCGTTGAAGATCCAGACATCGCCCTCGTGAATGCCACCGGTCTTCGCCGCCTTGTCGATCACCGCCTTGACCGCGAAGGCCATCACGCCGACGAAGATCGGCAGGCCGGACTTGCCCTGCACCAGCGTCTCGCCGGTCGCCGCGTCGTAAATGCCATGCGAGGCGTCATGCGCTTCCGCGATGATCGGGTTGAAGGCGGAGCGGAACAGGGTCGCGTCCATCTCGTCGGCGATCTGTTCCAGCCTGCCCTTGAGGATCGCCAGCGTTACGGCGTCAATGCTCATTGCCCCTTGTCTCCGTCATAGCGCTTGCCGTGTTCAAGCATGGCCGGCGTGCCGATCACCCCGTTCAGGCCGGCGAAATCGAACATCCGGTCACGAAAGCCCTTGTTCGAGCCGGTTTGCAGAAGGTTCGCGTAGTAGTCGCGCGCCGTGGCCGCGATGGCGCGCACGATGCCGCCTGGAAAAATGACGAAGGAGAACCCGGCCTCTTCCAGTTCGCCCGCATCCAGTGAAGGCGTCTTGCCGCCCTCCACCATGTTGGCCATCAGCGGCACCCGTCCGGCAAACCGCGTCACGATCTGCCCGATCTGCTCCATCGTTTGCGGCGCTTCGACGAACAGCATGTCCGCGCCGGCTTCCAGGTAGGCCTCGGCCCGCTCCAGCGCCGCCTCGAACCCTTCGACGGCTATGGCGTCGGTCCGCCCGATGATCAGCGTGGCGTCATCGGCGCGCGCGTCGCAGGCCGCGCGGATCTTGCCCGCCATCTCGGATGCGCTCACCAGCGACTTGCCGTCCAGATGGCCGCAGCGCTTGGGCATCGTCTGGTCTTCGAGCTGGATGGCGTTCGCGCCCATGCGCTCGAACACCCGCACCGTGCGCTGCACGTTGAGTGCATTGCCGAAGCCGTTGTCGCCATCCACCACGATGGGCAGCGCGATGCGGTCGCGCAGCACCGCGATCGTGTCGGCCACCTCGCTCATCGAGACAAGGCCGATATCGGGCCGGCCGAACCGCGTATAGGCGATGGATGCGCCCGACAGGTAGACCGCTTCCGCGCCGGCCTGCTCCGCGATCAGCCCCGACAGCGCGTCATAGACGCCCGGCGCCACAAGGATGCGGGATTCGGCGAGCCGGTGTTTCAGGCTCATGGTCATGACCGGTGGTCCTCCCTCTCGGCCGCAAAACGCTTCTTGAGATGCGGCACCAGCCCGCCATCGGCGAGCAATGTCTTCAGATTGTCCGGCAGCGGATCGAGACGCACCGTGCGCCCCTGGCCGGGCAGGCGCAAAAGCCCTGCCTCCACGTCCAGTTCGGCCGTCTCGCCGTCGCCAACGCCGGAAAGGTCCGGCGCCGTCAGCACCGGCAGGCCCAGGTTGATCGCATTGCGGTAGAAAATGCCCGCGAAGGAGCGTGCCACCACGCCCGCCACGCCCAGATGCCGCAGGGCCTCCGCCGCCTGTTCACGCGACGAGCCCATGCCGAAATTGCGTCCCGCGACGACCACGTCGCCGCGTTGGACGGAAGCCGCGAATTCAGGGCGAATGCCTTCCAGGCAGTGCGCCGCCAGTTCCCCGATGCCGCCCCGCATGTATTGGCCTGGCGCAAGCTGGTCGGTATCGATGTCGTCGCCGAAAAGGAAGATGCGGCCGGTCATGCGCCTGCCTCCGCCAGCATGGTGCGCGGATCGGTGATGCGCCCGGCCACGGCCGACGCCGCCACCGTATAGGGCGAGGCCAGCCAGACCTTGGACGAGGCCGCGCCCATGCGTCCCTTGAAATTGCGCGCCGTGGAGGAAATGCAGGTCACGTCCTCGCCCAGCCGGTGTTCGCCATAGCCGGCGCATATGCCGCATGCATTGGGCAGGATGCGCGCCCCGGCCTCCTCCAGAACGGCCATGATGCCCTGCGCCGCCGCCTTGTCCTGGTCGGCCCTGGAGGCCGGTGCGACCAGCAGTTCGACGCCGGCAGCGGCCTTTCGCCCTTTCAGGATGGCCGCGGCCGCGGTCAGGTCTTCCAGCTTCGCGCCCGTACAGGCACCGATATAGGCCACGTCCACCGCCACATTGCCCGCCTCGTCCACCGGCGCGGAATTGGCTGGCGAATGCGGCGCGGCGGCCTGTGGTTGAAGGGCGGACGCATCGAAAACGTGCCGCGCCATCAGCGGCGCATCCGCATCCGTGGAAAGTCCCTGCCAGTCGCCGGCATCCCCGCCCATGGCGGCAAGCCATGCCGCCGTCGTTTCGTCCGGCGCGATGAGACCGGCCTGCGCGCCCAGTTCGGCGGCCATGTTGGACAAGGTCATGCGCGCCTGCATCGAAAGCGCCCGCACCGCCTCGCCTGTATATTCAATGGCCTGGTACTGACCGCCATCCATGCCGAGGCGCGCGCAGGCCGCCAGCATCATGTCCTTGGCCGTCACACCTGCGCCAAGCCTGCCCCGCCATTCGATCAGGATCGTTTCCGGCACCTTGATCCAGATTTCGCCGGTGGCCAGAACGCCCGCCATTTCCGTCGCGCCAATGCCGAACATGTAGGCGCCGAAGGCCCCGCCGGTGGGTGAATGGCTGTCGCCGCCGACAACGAACATGCCGGGCTTCAGGTGGCCCTTTTCCGGCAGCACGACATGGCAGATGCCCTCGCCATCATGGAAGGCGACGCCGCGCTCCTTCGCCCATTGCCGCGTCAGCGCCAGGATGCGCGCGCCCTCGTCGGTCTCGCCAGGCACGAAATGGTCCGAGATGAGCACGACCCTGTCCTTGTCGAACAGGCCGGCCCCGAGTTCCTTCAGGATCGGTTCGACGCGACGCGGCCCGCCGGAATCGTGGATCATCGCCAGATCCACATTTGCCGTCACCACATCGCCCGGCGTCACGCTGGCGCGGCCGCAAGCCCGCGCGATGATCTTCTGTGCAAGTGTCGCCGCCATCATGCCAGCCCCAGATAGGCCCGTTGCAGGTCCGGGTCGTCCATCAGGTCCGACGGTTTTCCCGAAAGCCTGATCTGGCCGTTTTCCATCACGAAGGCCCGGTCGGCGATTTCCATGGATTGCAGCACGTTCTGCTCCACCAGCAATATGGTCAGGCCGTCCGCCTTCAGCTTTCCGATCAGGTCGAACATCTCCTCCACCAGCAGGGGCGACAGGCCGATCGACGGTTCGTCGAGGATCAGCAGTTCCGGCTCCGCCATCATGCCGCGCCCGATGGCCAGCATCTGCTGCTCGCCGCCCGACAACGTGCCGGCCTTCTGGCCGAACCGCTCCTTGAGCCGCGGGAAGACGTCGACGACATGGTCCATGTTGCGCACCCGGTTGGCCTTCGCGCGGCGATAGGCCCCCAGTTCCAGGTTTTCCCGCACCGTCAGGTTGGGGAACACATGGCGTCCCTCCGGCACGTGAATGAGGCCGAGATCGACGATCCGCCCGGCACCAAGACCGGCAATGTTCCGGCCGTTGAAGGCGACGCTTCCCGACCAGGCGGGCACGAGTCCGGACAATACGCCGGCGAAGGTCGTCTTGCCGACGCCGTTGGAGCCGAGCAGCGCCACGATCTCGCCCCTTGCAATGTCGAGATCGACGCCGCGCAACACTTCCACCGCGCCATAGCCGGCGCGAAGCGCCTTGACCTCAAGCATTGGCCACCTGCCTTCCCGCGATGCGCTGCGCCATGCCCTTGCCCAGATAGGCCTCGATCACACGCTCGTCCTTGACGACATCGGCCGGCACGCCCTCGGCGATCACCTCGCCCTGGTTCAGCACCCAGGTATATTCCGACAGGCTCATCACCGCCTGCATCACGTGTTCGATCATGAAGATGGTGACACCGGAGTCGCAGATGTCGCGGATGACCGGGATCACGTCGCGGATCTCGGACGGATTGAGCCCGGCCAGCACCTCGTCGAAGAGGATGAGCTTGGGATCGGTGGCCAGCGCGCGTGCCACTTCCAGCCGCTTGCGCCCGGCAACTGTCAGCGATGCCGCGTCGATGTCGAGCCGGTCGCCGAGGCCCACCCGCCGCGCCACCACGTCCGCATGGGCCAGGGCGTCGCGCCGCGAGGCCCTGTGCAGGTGTGCGCCCACCGCGATGTTCTCGCGCACGGTCTGGCCGGCGAAGGGTTGCACGATCTGGAAGGTGCGCACCATGCCCGACCGCGCGATCGCTTCCGGCGCCTCGCCGGTGATGTCGCGCCCGAGGAAGGCGACATGCCCGGAATCGGGCTTCAGGAAGCCGGTGATCTGCGCGAACAGCGTTGTCTTGCCGGACCCGTTCGGCCCGATCAGCGATGTGATCTTGCCTTGCGGAACGGTGAGCGAGACATCGCGCGATGCCTGCAACCCGCCGAAGGACTTGCAGATGCTCTTGACCTCAAGCATGGCCGGCCTCCCCCGGCTTCGGCCCGCGCCGCGCGAACAGCCGGTTGCCCAGTCCGGCCAGACCGCGCGGCAGGAACATGACCATCACGACCAGCAGGGCGCCATAGAGCACGAGGCTGATGCCCGGCACCTCGCCAATCAGTTCGCGCGTCAGTTCCGAGACCGCATGCAGCGCCGCGGCGCCAAGCAGCGGGCCGAACAGCGTGCCCATGCCGCCGATGATCGGCACCAGCAGGCTTTCGACGGAAATGGCGGGCCCATAGGCGATATAGGGATCGAGATAGAGGAAATATTGCGCATAGAAGACGCCGGCAAGCCCGCTGAACAGGCCTGACAGCATGATCGCGCCCATCTTGGTGCGAAACGCATTGACGCCGAGCGCGCGCGCCGCTTCCTCGTTGTCGCGCACCGCGGCCAGCGATGCCCCGAAACGCGAATGCCCGATCCACCAGACCGCCAGGAAAGCGGCCAGCGTGAAGGCCCAGATCAGGAAGAAATACCCCGTCTTCGTCTCGAACTGGAGATTTGCGGCCCCCGGCGCCAGCGGGATCAGGATGCCGACGCCGGCGCCCGTGAAGTCCACGGAATTGGACAGGATGCGCAAGACCTCGGCGAAGGCCAGCGTCACCAGCGCGAAATAGGAGCCGCGCAAGCCATAGCGGAACGTGGCAAGGCCGATGAAGGCTGCCACGCCCACAGCCAGCACGGCGCCAGACACCAGCCCGATCCATGGATTGATGCCAAGCTGCACCTGGAGCACCGCAACCGTATAGGCGCCGGTGCCGAAATAGGCCGCATGGCCAAAGGAAAACTGCCCGCCATAGCCGCCCAGGATGTTCCACGCCTGCCCAAGCAGGGCGGCATAGAGCACCATGATGACCAGGTTCAGGTTGAACTCGGAACTGATGGCGAACGGGGCCAGCGCGATGACGGCGAAGACGGCGAGAAGGAGAACAAGCTGACGCATCGGCCTACACCTTGTGTCCAAGAAGGCCCTGCGGCCGGAACATCAGCACCAGGATGAAGATGATGAAAATCCCGATCTGGCCGAGGCTTTCACCGAGAAAAAGCCCGCCCAGCGCCTCCACGACGCCGATGATCAGGCCACCCAGGAACGCCCCCACGAACGACCCCATGCCGCCCAGTACCACGATGGTGAAGGCGATCAGCACGAACCCGTGCCCCACCTGCGGCGTGACATAGTAGCTGGGCAGCAGCAGGCAGGCGGCAATGCCGAGGCAGGCGATGCCCAGACCGAAACTCATCGCGAACACGTGTTCGGTGTCGATGCCGACCAGTTGCGCGCCCTTGCGCTCCTTGGCCAGCGCCCGGATCGCCCGGCCCAGATCGGTGCGCGCCATGAGCAGCCACAGGATCGCCGCCGTGACCACCGCGCCGAAGAAGGCGATCACCTTGGGCAGCGGCAGGAAGGCGCCCAGGAATTCCACCGTCTCGAAGGAATAGGGCGTGTCGATGATGCGGGTATCGGAGCGGAAGATGAACAGCGCCAGGTTCTCGATGACGATGGAAAGGCCCAGCGTGACCAGCAGGATATTCTCGTCGCGCCCGTGGCTGGAGCGCCCGATGATGCCGCGCTGAAGCGCATAGCCGAGCGCGAACATGGCCGGCGGCACGATCAGAAGCGCCAGATAGGGGTCGATGCCGAGGCGGGAATTGAGAAACCAGACGGCATAGAGCCCGACCATGAGCAGGGCGCCATGGGCGAAATTGATGATGTGCAGCACGCCGTAGATCAGCGTCAGCCCCAGCGCGATCAGCGCGTAAAGCGCCCCGGTCGTCAGCCCGTTGAGGACCGACGGAATGATGATGGCGAGATCCGGCATGGTTCCGTCCGGTTTGGATGACCTGCCCGGACCGGGCGCGCGAGATGGCGCCCGGTCCGAGGTCGGGTAATATTACAGCGACATCGGGAAGATCGGCTTGGCCGATGCGAACTGCTCCGGATAGATCACCTCGATGGCGCCGCCCTGCACCTGCGTATTGACCGGCTGCGCCCCTTCGTTCTGGCCGTTGACCATCTTGGTCGGGCCATAGGGCATGCCATGGTTTGCGAAGGTCGACGCGGCCATGGCGGCGTTCACCGCATCCTTGTCGGTCGTTCCCGCCCGCTCGATGGCATCGGCCAGGAACGCCACCGCGTTATAGGCCAGGAAGACTTCGTAGGTGTAGATCAGCCCCTTGTCCTCGGCGGCCTTCTTGCGGGCCAGCGCCAGATCCGAGGTCGGATCGTACCAATGGTTGCAGTCCATGATCTGCTCGGCGGCTTCCGGGAACTCGGCCACGAATTTCGGGCTCGATGCCGCACCGCCGAGCACCGAATAGATGCCCTTGGCCTCGACCTTCTGCTGGCGCATGGTTCGGGCCAGCAGCACGTATTCATTGTAGTAGTTGGCAGGAATGATCAGGTCCGGCTTCTTGGACTTGATCTGCAGCACGATATTGGTGAAGTCGCGCGTCGGGTTGGCATGCTTGATGACATCGATCACCTCGATGCCCTTTTCCGGCAGCGCCTTCGACAACAATTCCGCCGTGCCCGTGCCGAACAGCGATTCCTCGTGGATGATCATCGCGGACTTGGCCGGCGAGGACGAGGCCTGGTTGATCTTGTCGAGATTGTCGACGGCGAATTGCGCGATCTTGCCGTAGCCGGGCGCGAAGCGGAACGTGTTGGCAAGGCCGCGATTGACGATCTGGTCCGACACGCCGACATCGACGACATGCGGCGTGTTGGTCTTGGCGGCTTCCTGCGAGGTGGCCAGCGAAATGGCCGAGGAATAGCCCGCGACGAAGCCGTGAACACCGCCCTCCACCATCTTGGTGACTTCGGCAGCGCCCAGTTCCGGCTTGCCCTGGCTGTCGCCCAGCATGGCTTCCAGCTTGGCCCCGCCCAGCGACTTGATGCCACCTGCGGCATTGATGTCGGCAATTGCCATCAGCGCGCCTTCGCGGCACTGCGTGCCGGAAAAGGCGATGAATCCGGTCACCGGGTGGATAAGCCCGATCTTGACCGTTTGCTCCTGCGCCCTGAGCACGGCCGGAAAACCGGTAATGCCTGTACCGAGCACCGCGGCGCCCGCTGCAAGAAACTGGCGGCGATCCACGCCCTTCTTCATTGACTGTCCGGTCATCTGAACCTCCTGTCTAACCGTTCTTCTGCCGTTTCCCCGAATGTTCCCGTTTTTCCTGTGCTCCGTTGGGGGCCGGAGACGATAGGGTGGTCGTCCAGCGCGCGCCGTCCTTCTCGCGCACGCGCTTCATCGACAATTCGTAGCGATAGAGATCGGGCCGGTAGAGCACGCGGATATATTCCACGGCCCGTCCGCCGGCATCGCGGACGATGCGGCGCACCTCGATCAGCGCCGCGCCCGGGTTGATGTCGAGGGCGCTGGCGACATAATCGTCAGCCAGTGTCGCCGAAATGGTCTGCCGCGCCGAAGCGACATTCACGCCCGCCCGTTCCAGCAGATGCAGCAGCGGCGTGGTTTCCAGGTCTTCCCGCTCATAGTGGCGGCCTATATCCGCCGGCACATAGGTGACGAGATAGGACATCGGCTCGCCGTCGAGGATGCGAAGGCGCTCGGCGCGCTGAACCTGCGTTCCCGTCTCAAGGTCCAGCGCGGCGGCGATCTCGCCGTTCGACGGCACGTAGGAGAGGTCGAGCACGCGCGCCTCGGTGGACATGCCCATGCGCGAGATGTTTTCCAGCCAGCCCTCGATGGAAGCCGTCACCGCCTGGGCCGGCGGGTGCGGGACCACCCGGGTGCCCCTGCCCCGCTCGCGGACCACCAGCCCGGCATCCGCCAGTTCGTTCAGCGCCCGCTTCGCGGTAATCCGCGAGACACCGAACTCGCCGCAAAGCTCCTGCTCTCCGGGAACCGGATCGCCCGGCCCGAGCATGCCGCTGTAGATGCGGTTCTTCAGCGTGAGGAAAATCTGGTGATAGAGCGGAACGCGGCCCTGCATGTCGATCCTGGCCGCGCTGCCGCGCCCCTGACCGCCCCCTGCGCCACTTTCCAGCTCCTGATGATCCATGCTGCTCCCCAACGATTGCGATTAATGGTATGTCATTATACCATTATGTCAACATTCCCGCCGAAGGAGAAACGACCGTGCCCGTTATTCGCACCACCCTGATCGAGGGCTATGACGATGAAACGAAACGCCGGCTTGGCGAGCGCCTCACCGACGCCGTGTGCGCCACGATCGCCGCACCGCTGGACGGCATCACGGTGATACTGGAAGAGGTGAAGCCCTCGGGCTACATGCGCGGCCGCCAGGCCCGGGTGCCCGGTGCACCGACGCCCTCCGGCGCGGACCTGGTGCGCGACTACCTGGCGGCCATGGAAGCACGCGACCTGGAGCGGGCGGCGGCGTTTCTGGCCGAGGGGTTTTCAATGGTCTTTCCGGGCGGGCACCGCTTCCGCACCCTGCCCGAACTGGTGGAGTGGGGACGCACGCGCTACCGTTTCGTGCGCAAGACCTATCAGGCGTTTGACGAGGCCTTCAGCGCCGACGGCATGATTGTCTACTGCTTCGGGACGCTGGCCGGGGAATGGCCGGACGGTACACCATTTGACGGCATCCGCTTCATTGACCGCTTTACCGTGGCCGCAGGGAAACTGACGGACCAGAAGGTCTGGAATGACCTTGCGGAGGCGCGGACGGCAGGACAGGCACGCGGCTGACGATCCGTCCGCCGGCGGTTTTCACCTGACATAGGCCAGGAGCAGGCGCTCCAGCCGGTCCGCCTGCTCGGCGGACGGGAATGTCGAGGGCTGATCCAGCTTGGAGGCAAGGATATCGTAGTCCAGCGTGCGGATCAGTTCCCGGAAGCTTGAAAACGGCAGGCGGCGGTAGCCGAGCGACAGGTGGGCACGGATGTAGTCGTGCATCACCTCGGCCATGATATCCAGATGCGGGTGGAAGTCGGAAGGCGAAATCGGCGCGTTGAGCTGATAGATTTTGCGCAGGAGATTGCTCGGTACGCTCAGGTGTGAACTGTAGACGACATTCTTGGTAAACCGGCAGAACTCTTCCGGTGTCCGGGCCGCCAGGTTCAGCCGCTCCCTGTAGACCTCCACGGCCGACTGGCAAAGAAACTGGTACAGCTTCAGCTGGTAGCGCGGAAAGCTGTCGAAGATCCGGTGAAACGTCGATTTCGAATAGCCGGCCGTCTCATAGATTTCCTTGACGGAAACGCGGCGCCCCATCGCGCCCGCATAAATCCTGATTCCGGCCCGCAGAAAGGTTTCAAAGCGGAAATCGATGCTGCTGCGCCCCATGACACGATCGATCTCGCCGATCCAGAGTCTGGTGATCGCATCGGTTTCACTGAGATGTTCGCAAACATCGAACCATTCGCCGCCGGCGATCTTGTCCTGCAAATCCAACACGCGAAAAACCCTGTACCGATACAAACGCACTGAACGCGCTTTATGCACGACCTGGGGCACCGGAGCCACCCCGGCACCCCTGGATCGGCAAAATGTGGAACCTTTGCCCGAAAAAACGGCCAAGCCCCTGTTGGACAAGCACATATTCTGGGACGCCGCCCCCGGCTGCCTCACGAAATGGAATTCCGGGCTGTGGACTTCGGCAACCGGGAGAGGTGGTCGGATGCCCTGACCTGACCGGCGCTACCGTGCGTCGATCCGCCTTATGGACATCCTGTCGACGGGAAGGCCGGACCGGTTGCCAGGGCGGTACAATCCGATCTTAAGATAGGGGCGCCCCAGCAGTTTTTGCGCGTGCCATTTCAATTAAGGTGTATTGCCCAGTGATAACAGTATTGATTGCTACAGAAGCAGGCACCGACAATCCGAAATTTGGATCGGGCGAGTTAGCGCCACTTTCGCTAGAATTATTATCGTCAGGCTTCATTTCCTCCTAATTGCGTCGCTGCTTTGCCGATCCCTACGAACACCGAAAAGAGAACCATGCTGGACATCCATGCTACAACAGCACCAATAACTGGAAACGACGGCCAGAATAGTATCGACGCAAATCCAGGCCAACGCGGATCATAATTTGCAGGAACGTGAATAAAGGCTATCCATACAAAGGCGCTTGAAACGGAAGAAATGCATGCTACAGAAAGGAAAGTCGCTTGAGAAACCCTCCTACATTTCCGAGGCGCGACGACGGTAATCCAATAGCCACGAATAAATACTGCAATAGTTAGAGGTGCGGTCACAATAATACCTCCCACCGTGGCGGCAAAAGTCAAATAGGAGGGAACATCATGATTCCAGAGGAAAGTCGCTCGATCATTCAAAGCTGGAAAATAGATGAGCACTTTGCTTGCGGAGACTCCAACAAATGAAAGAAGGGAAGCCAGATATGCGCACGCGATCATGAAAAATAGCGTAATGACTGAAAAGCGATCGTTAAAGCGCCGGTATTCCTCGGTTTCATCAGCGGGT
>NZ_JAWKWO010000005.1:0-465879 GCF_041397485.1 Zhengella sp.
AATTCGTCGTGCAGACAAACGGCAATGGATGCCGTTCCATCCAGGTCAGCATCTCGTTGGTGAGACTGACCTCCCAGGCGTGATGTGCGCCGCGGCGATCCGCCAGGAAGGTCTCGGCTTCATCGAAGATCAGGAGCGCTCCGGCCTGCCGGGCTTCCTCGAATGCACGTGCGATGTTCCGTTCGCTTTCGCCCACATAGGGTGACTTCAGGTCCGAGGCGCGTTTCTCGTGAACCGGCAGACCGATCACGCCGGCCAGGTGCCGCGCCCAGGCGCTCTTGCCGGTTCCGGGCGGCCCTTCGAGGCAGAACGACACCTGCCGCGGCGCATCCACCCGCGACAGCCGCGCCTCGATCATCACCAGATCGATGTCCGCCTGCGCCAGTTGCGGCTGCCAGTTCATCGCTCCGGCGCCACCGGGCAAGGGCGCGATGCCGCCATTTGCCAGCTTTGCCGATGCACCGAGCACACGGCTGAAGGTTTCCGTGCCGCCTCCGCAAAGCCGGGCGGTCCGCATCGCGTCGGAGACCAGCGCCGGGGGATGCTCGTGCGCGGCCGCCATCATCGCCAGCCCTTCGGTTTCAATGCCGGCCTGGTGGCGATCGTTCAGCCTTTGCCATATCCGGCCGCGCACGGCACCGCCTGGCGTGCGCATCTCGACGGAAAAGGTCATGCGACGCAGAAAGGCCGGATCGCAGTTGTCGACGGAATTCGTGGTCCAGATGACCGGTAGCGGGTTGGTTTCGAGGAGGCGATTGGAATGGACCTTTGAAGGCTTGTCGCTGTCGAACATCGGCAGGCTGTCGCCCATGACGTCTTCCATCTCATCGAACAGGAGGAGCGTGTCCCGGCGGCGACCGAGCATCCGGCCCGCCAGTTTCAACTCCATCAGCCGGTCATGGCGCGAGGGTTCGAACCCCTCGCCGTTCCTTTCTCCAACGGCTCTCAACCGGGCGTTCAATGCGGCTGCCAGGACTTTCGAGAATTCGGTCTTACCCGTGCCGGGCCGGCCATAAAGCAGGACATTGATGCCCTTCGCCCCGGATGCCAGCGCCTGGCCGAGCAGGGTCCGCACGAATTCGCCATCCCTGCCGAGGCTTTCGAAATCCTGCCATTCGGCTTCCGGCGCGGGCGCCGCCGGAAACATGATCCCGACCAGGTCCTCGAGATCGTCCACCTCGATCGTCAGCGCAGCACACAGGCGCTCGCTGATCACGTAGGGAAAGCGGGATTGGAAACCGCGGCGCTCCTTCTGCAGCAGGCCGGAAGCGGTCAGGCGGGTCTCCAGCTTGAGAGCCTTGCGGATTTCCGTCTCCTGCGTTTCGCAAAAGAGCGACAGCAGGCCCGGAAGGCCGATTTCCCTTGTGTCCAGCGCCTGATCGACGACGGTCTCGAAGCTTTCGAAAATCCGGTACAGCGCCACGAACAGGAAGATGCGGATTTCCAGCGGCGAAAGGCTGAAATGCTCCCCGAGCCGGGCGGCATTCTGGTGAACGATCCTTTCCTCGTCGGTCAGTTCTCCACCGACGAGGTTGACGGCAATCTTGCGGACCTTCCGCCACCAGGCATCCGTCTGCCCGTTTCGCGGCCGGTCGGGGCATTCAACATTGGTCAGGACTTCGATCAAACGCGGCAGTTCGCAGGCGAGCTTGCTGGACGAACTGCTGCGGTCGGCCAGCCGCGCGACAAGTTCAAGCGCATGGTGTTGATTGAAGGACATGTTCTTCTCTCCGTTTTACGGAGATCATGACATGCGGTTACGCCAGATCCGGACGTGATTCGGGAAGGTTGCGCGGAAGAAGCACCACGTGCCGGGACACGATCAGCTATTCCGATGATTTCGAGATACAGAAGATACGTTCGATTCTCCTGCCGCGCTCCACGCAACGCCCCGCGTCACACCACCCAGACACCGTCATCGAGATTGGCGATGTTGTTGGAAATGTTCTCCTGGCTCTGGGTGAAGGCAATGAGGATGTCCTCCCGGCTCAGGCCCGCCTCCATGCCGCCGACCCAGAAGTCGTAGCCCTCCTGGTCGGGAAGGCGGAACAGCACATTCTGATACATCGCATCGATATATTCGAAATTGGTCGGATTGGCGCCGTAGAGGCCCTGGAACTCGTCCGACCCGATGAACTCCGAGGCCACATATTGCTGCTTGCCAAGCTCGGTGAAGCCCTGGTTGTCGAGCGCGTCAAGCACGCCGATCCAGAACCGCACCCCGCCCTCGTCCGGCGTGCGCCCGAAAGACGCCTGGTAGATGCGGTAGCCGAAACCCAGATTGTCCGAGCCGATGTCATAGACATAGTCGCCGTCCAGCAGATCGATGCGCTCGATGGAGATCAGCGTGTCAGTGGAGCCGTCCGGCTTGGCGACGAGGATCGAGCCGTCGGCCTGCAGGTCCTGCATGTAGTCGGCGCGCGATCCGCCATAGACGATTGTGTCGGTGCCCCCTGCCCCGTCGACGGTGTCGGGGCCGCCGGTTCCCGTCACCGTGTCGTCGGAGCCCAGCGCATAGACCGTGTCGTCCTCGGGCGTTCCGATCAGGTCGTCGGGCTCGGGCGTGCCCATGACCACCTGCCCGGACACATCCGTGATCTGGATGGTGAAGTCTTCCTCGTATGCCGGGCCGGTGGTGGCGTCGCTTGCGGCGATGCGCACGGTGTGGCTGGTCGCCGCCTCGGTAGTCGATGTATAGATGCCCGGTGCGACTTTCAGTGTATCGCCATCGAGCACGAACAGGCCATCTGCATCGTCCATGAGCGTGAAGGTAGCGGATGGCTCGACCAGGTTTTCGGAAGCCTCGAAGGTGGTGACCATGGTGCCGCCAGCTGCGTTTTCCTCCACCGTGCCGCCCGAGGCGAGCGCGATATCCGAAACCGGCATGTTGGCGACCTGGATGGTGAAGTCTTCTTCATGGGCCGGGCCGGTGGCATCGCTGGCGGCGATGCGCACGGTGTGGCTGGTCGCGGTCTCGTAGTCGATGACAGCGCCGGGCGCGAGTTTCAGCGTGTTGCCATCAAGCACGAAGAGGCCGCTCGCATCGTCCATGAGCGTGAAGGTGGCGGATGGCTCGACCGGGGTTTTCGGAAGCCTCGAACGTGGCGACTACGGTGCCGCGCCGGCGGCGTTTTCCACCGTGCCGCCCGAGGCAAGCGCGATGTCCGAAACAGGCATGTTCGTCACCCGGATGACGAAGTCTTCCTCGTAGGCTGGCCGGTGGCGTCGCTGGCGGCGATGCGCACGGTGTGGCTGGTGGCTGTCTCGTAGTCGATCACCGCGCCGGGCGCGAGTTTCAGCGTGTTGCCATCAAGCACGAAAAGACCGTTCGCATCGTCCATCAGCGTGAAGGTGGCGGATGGCTCGACCGGATTTTCCGAAGCCTCGAACGTGGCGACCACGGTGCCGCCGGCGGCGTTTTCCTCCACCGTGCCGCCCGAGGCGAGCGCGATGTCCGCAACCGGCATGTTCGTCACCTGGATGACGAAGTCCTCCTCGTAGGCGGGACCCGAAATTCCTACGGCAGAAATACGGACGATATGACTTGTCGCCGTTTCATAATCGATGGCAGCCCCATCGACGAGCTTCAGTATGTTGCCGTCAAGAGCAAACAGGCTGCCTGCATCGTCCAGAAGCTGGAAGGAGACCGGCGCCAGTGGCAAACCTCCCGAAAAGGCGCTGATCTCGCCAACCGCAACATCCCCCATGGCGTTTTCTGCAATCGAAGAACCATTCAATTGCAGGTCGTCCGGGCCGGGGCCGCCGAATCCGAGGGTGTCGCCATAGACGACGAAGGCCGATCCCGCACCTGCGGTGCCGGCGACCTCTGCCTCGGCATTCTCGACCAGAATGTCCAACAGGCCATCGTTGTCGAAATCGAGAATGGACAGCCCTGTCCCGTTCGCCTGCAGGAAGACCGCGGAAGTTGGCGGGAGGGCATGGATATTCCCGTCTGACTGCGTTTCCAGGCCTTGCCGCCCCAACAGGATGCTGACCAGACCGGCATTCCGGTCAAGAAGGACGAGATCACCGAGTCCGTCGCCATTCAGGTCAGCGGCCTGAACTTCACTGCCCGCTATTCCGCGCAATTCCAATGATTCTTCTGGCGCGAGTGCACGGACATCAATCATGCCAGGTTGAGGACCAGCGGTGCCGATATCGGGTGATCCAAAAACGATATATGTCTTCGTGAATCCGTCGACGTAATCGGGATCAAGAAATGATCTGCTTTGCCCGTTGGGGGCGGTGGCGTCGACATAGTTCCTTGTCGGCTCGGTGATGACGATCTCGTCGATGCCATCGCCGTTCATGTCCGGAACACCAACCACTGCATCACCAAAGAACCCGGTCACGCCGGAAAAGGATGCCTCCAATGCGAAGCCGAGCGTCCCATCCAGTTCCGAAAGCCGGACAACGCCATCATCGGGCGCATCACGGCCACCGAAAATGACATAGGTCTTGCCACCATGGAAAACGTCGCCGAACCCGACGCCGTCATGCGGGTGAAACGGTGAGGGGATTATGAAATCGGTCTTGTTGTCCCCATTGACATCGGCGGTGCTGAAACGTTCGTATGCCAGATAATCAAGGCTTTGCTCGCCATTGATGACGATGCCGTCCTCCGGGCCAAACCCGTCAAGGTCAAAGAACCCATTGGTGCCCAGTTCTGGCCCGCCATACACGATGTAGACGCGTCCGGTCCCGTCCCTTGTTCCGTCCTTGGCGGCATCCCAGCCTTCGAAGTCGTTGCGGGTATCCATGGAAAGGCCGATGATCGCGAAATCGTCGTAATTGTCATTGTTGACATCGCCCAAGGCCTGAAGATGCCCTCCAAGATCGCCGGCGATCTGCGGCCCGCGAAACACCACCAGTTGCTCGGGCGGCAAGTCGTCAACATCGATTTCTCCGGTTGATCCGATATCCGGACCGCCAAGAAACAGGTAGGCTCGTCCGGTATCGTTGCGGACCCAGCTAAGGTCTGCATAGGGATCGCCGATCAGAAAATCCGGATAGGTGTCGTTGTTTACATCGCCTGCGGCGGAAACCGCATAGCCGGGAATCGTCGTGAAGCCGGAATCCGCGCCGCCGGGAAAGACGATCGAAAACCCGTCTTCCGCGTCCAGGTCGTCGAGGTCCAGGTTTGCCGGCCTTTGATCCCGTTGCGTGCCCCAAAGGACGAAAGCAGTCCGGAAGTTGTTGGAGGTAACGCGCTTTCGGAAATGTCAGCAGGATCTCGTCGAGACCGTCGCCATCGATGTCGCCGATCGATGCGGTATCGTATGAAAACCCGTGGCTACCGTTGAACCCTGTCAGTTGGGTCACCGCCCCGGGCTGGCCTGTCAGGTCAACCAGGTTGCTACCGCGGGGTGAACAGCAAGGAACACGTCCCTGACCACCGGCGCCCCGCCTGGGTCCTTGCCCGAGACGGTGAGGAAGACGGTTGTCCCGGCGAGCGAGTCGAGTTCCGCGTCTGGTTTGACGCGCAGAATATTGCCATCGAAATATGCGATGTCGTGGGTCGACGACAGGATCTCGAACGTCGATGTCGGCTCGACAGCCCATGTGCCCAGCAAGATGCTTTCGCCGCGCTCAACGCCATGAAACGTTGCAATCGGGGCGTTGTCTTCCGCATTCGCGGATATCCATCCGGTGCTGTCGACCCAGATCTCGCTCACCGGCTCGTCGGTAAGAACGAGGTCGAACGTGCCATCGGTAAACTCGTTTGTCGTGAGGTTCGTCACGCGGACCGTGACCGGGAAACTTCGGGGGCCGCTCTCGAAGTCAAACTCGTTCGATGCCAGCCAGTTCTGCTTTTCTATCGTCCTGTCGAACTGATTGATCCGAAACATGTCGCCCGGATTGTCGACAAGCTCATAGGAATAAATGTTTGTTCCCTTGGGGTTCGGCTCCGGCGGATCGGTGATGATTTCCGCCACAAGCCTGATACCGCCGTTTTCCGAGAACTCCTCTCTTGATAGTTCCACCTGAATTGGCATGTGCTGCTCCAGACTGCCTGCAACAACCGCACCGGGATGGTCTGGAACTGTTGGTGAGGCTTACTCTGACAGGGTCATTCAGCTTCGCATGTTATTGGCGATCTGCGACAAGGCAGACTATTCGTGTTCAAAGATTGTATTAGTGATTGATGTATTGGCCAAGCGCCATTTTATGGCAGTGGCGCTGCCTCAATGGCCCGTGTCCGCCGAAGTGGCGATCAAACGCTCCTTCCTGTACCCGCCCTTTCCTTCCTGCTCGCGAAAGTGACCTGCGGGCAAGAAAAGCTATTCCTTTATAATTTATAACTTTTACTTTACGACTTCTTGCTACCGATTTCTCACCGGTCGCGACTGCATCCGTCGCGGGCATGATGCCATTTCCGGCGCCGACAGACCGGCTGGTGTCCTGATGATTGGCGGATGCAACGGTTTTTCAGATGTTGAAGAATGAAAGCATCCGTGGCGGACAGACCATCGGACGGGTTCTGACCATTCGCACAAGCGCTATCCTTGCCTCCATCGTGATCCTCCTGGCCGCATCCGTGCTCGTCGGCGTTGCCCGCTATGCCGAGGTGCGAGGTCAGATCGGAAGTGACAATTACAACCGGATCATCGAGCAGAAAGATCTCGTTGCCGACGTCCTGCCCCCGCCCTCATACGTCATCGAGGCCTATCTGCATGTCCTCGCGGCCGTCATCGATCCCTCGGCTGCGGCGCGCGAGCTGGAAGAGTTCAACGCGCACAAGACCGAATATCTCGAACGGCTCGGGCACTGGCGGACATCGGATGTGGGCGCGGAAATCAAGCGCCTGGTGCTCAACGACTCGCCGCTGGCACTGGATGCGTTCTGGCGGGAGGCGGAGACCACACTTTTTCCGCTGCTGTTGAAACAGGGGGCGCGCGATGAAGCGGCGATCAAGGCATCGCTCGGCCGCATTACCACCGCTTTCGAGGCCCACCGCGCCGTCGTGGCGAAAATCGTCGAGGCGGCCGTCAGCGCACAGGGTTCCATCGAAGCCGGCGTCGCTGAGGAAATGGGCTGGATTCTCATGCTCGAATTGACCGTGGTGATCGCCGCCGCGATCATTCTGGCGGCCTTGATCGCCGGCATGTTCAAGCGGGTCATTCGTCCGCTCGACAGGATTTCCACCTATACGAGCCGGCTTGCCGCCGGTGAGGATGAGGGCGATGTCCCCTATCGCGACCGGAGCGACGAGATCGGCAGGCTGGCCCGGTCCGTCCAGGTCTTCAAGAACGCCGCCCAGGACAATCTGGACCGCCAGCGCCAGATCGCGGCGGAGCGCGAGGAAAACGCGCGCATTCGCCAGGAGGCCGATGCACGGATCGTGGCACAGGCGAAGGCGAGCGCAGAGGCCATTGAAAAGCTCGGCCAGGCCCTGCGTACGCTGGCCGAAGGCGACCTGACCTGCACCATCGACGTGCAATTCCACCCCGATTTCGAAACGCTGCGCCAGGACTTCAACCACTCGGTCGGAAAGCTGCAATCGGCGATGCAGGCCATTTCCAGCAATGGCGACATCATCCGCGGCGCCTCGGGCGAATTGCTGACGGCATCCGACAATCTCGCCCAACGTACCGAGCGCCAGGCATCGGCGGTCGAACAGACGGCCGCAGCAGTCGAAGAGGTGACCAAGTCGATCTCCCTGACCGCCGGCAATGCCGACGAGGCCGGCAGGACCGTGCGACATACCGGGGAAGCCGCGGAACGCGCCGGCAACGTCGTTCGCCAGGCGGTGGCGGCCATGGCCGACATCGAGGAGGCCTCGCACAATATCGCCAACATCATCGCCATCATCGACGAGGTGGCGTTCCAGACCAACCTGCTGGCGTTGAATGCCAGCGTGGAAGCAGCGCGCGCCGGCGAGGCTGGCAAGGGCTTTTCGGTCGTGGCACAGGAAGTGCGGGAACTGGCGCAGCGTTCAGCCGCGCAGGCCAGGGAAATCAAGACCCTGATCGCGAATTCAAACGCATTGGTGTCGACCGGGGCAGAACTTGTCGGCGAAACCGGCCGCACGCTGGAGACGATCGTCGCCGAAGTCCGCAACGTCGATGTGAACGTGTCCTCGATCGTCAGCGCCGTCAAGGAGCAGGCCACGTCGCTCAAGGAGATCAACCGGGCGATCTCCGACATCGACAACAACACGCAGCAGAATGCATCCATGGCGGAGCAAGCCACCGCAGCCGGCCACAGCCTGGCTGGTGAAGTCGAATCCCTGGCGCGGATGCTGGGCCAGTTCCGTCTCGCCGGGAACACGCCGGTGCGAAGCGGGCATGCGGCAAGTGCAGGCGAGCCGCGCCAGCACAGGCCCGCGCCTCGCGCCACAGGAAACCTGGCGGTCCGCCAGGATGCGTGGACAGAGGTCTGACCGCGCCCGCGTCAACCGGCTGCCGGCCAGCCAGCAATGCAGGAGAAAGCCGCCATGCTTACAGTCATCGCCTTTCGGATCGGGCAGCAACAGTTCAGCGTGAACGTCGAGAACGTCCGCGAAATTCGCGGGCGCATGGACATCTCGCCGCTGGCGCATGCGCCGGCCCATGTGCTGGGCATTGTCGAATTGCGGGGACAGGTGATTCCCGTGCTCGATGTCGGCCGATGCCTCGGCCTGGAAATGTCCGGCTGCGCCGCGGGAAGCGCCGTCATCGTGGCCGAGAACGACGGGAAAATGGTGGGACTGCTCGTTGACGACGTCTCCGACATGATCTCGGTCAGCGACGAGAACATCCAGCCCGTTCCACGGATCGGGCCGGAGAGCGAGCATGCCTGCCTGTCGGCGATCCTCGTGCTCGATACCCACCTTGTGACACATCTCGACCTGCCGGCACTGACAGGCGGGAAGGATGTCCTGGCTGCCTGAGCAGCCGGTTCATCAATGCCTATGGCAGGTCCGCGCCCTTGGCCGCCACCACCGGCATGCTGTCCTGCGCGCCGGCCGTTTTGCCGGCCGCGCGCGGCCAGTTCCAGAGCGCCATGACCAACCGGTTGCCCGGTCTTTCGAACAGCCTCAACGAAACGTAAGCCAGGCCCACGGAAAGCAGTAAGCACGCAATCATCAGCGGGACATCTGCGAAGTCGCCGGCATAGAGCCGTTGCCGGATCATTGCAGGCTGGTCCAGCATGCCGGACTGGCGCATCATGATGATGATCGGGCCATGCCACATGTAAAGACCGAAACTGAGTGTTCCGAGAAAGGCAAATCCCGGCCTTGAAAGGAAGTCACCGACATCGGACCGCAGGAGCGCAAAGGCCAGGATCACGACCGGAAACAGGAGGATGACAAGTCCCTTGCCTCCGTTCGCAAGGCTTGCACTCAGGAGAAGGACGACGGACAGCAGCAGCGCAAGATGTATGACGGTTGCAAAAACCCGCGGCACGGAAACGCATCCGGCATAGCGGATGAAGGTCTCGTATGCGAGATAACCGATCAGGCATCCGACCATGCAGCGGATCAATCCGAGCGAGAACGGGCCATAGGGCTGGACATGCATGTGATCGACAGGAACAGGCTGCTGCATCAACACGACGGTCCCAAAGGTCGCAGCCATCAACGCCACGATAGGCAGCCGGTAGTAGGCAACCGGCCAGAGTATGAAGATGCCGATGACAAATTCGGAAGAGATCGACCATGACGGCCAATTCAACACGAGTTCATCGAGAATTCCGGAATTCTGAAGAAGCAGAAAATTCGTGAAAATCTGCATCTGCTCGGTGATGCCGGTCATGGCGACAACAGCAAGCATGGTTACAAGATTCAACGGCCACAGACGGGCAAGCCGCCTTGCGAAAAACTCGCTCCAGCCATGGCGAGCCGTGACGATCGACTGAGCCAGGACGAAGCCGGACAGGACGAAAAAGAAATCGACCGCGAGGCCGCCATTGCGCGTCATGAAAGGCCAATCGGCCAAATGACCGACAACGACATAAAGCGCGAGGATGAAGCGCAGCGCATCCAGGCTCTTGAAGCGAATGGTCATGGCAATCCCGGTTGGCTTGATGAGATCCCGGACGTTTCCCGACGAACAGCATTATCCGCAAATCAGGCTGGAGAGCCGGCGGTATTGCCAGGCTATCGAGGCCACCGCCGGCGGTGGCTCAATCAAGAATACGCGCGGTCCCCAGAAATACGTATCCGACATTGCGCTCCGCCTTGATGGGCAGTGTTTCCCCGCCATGACGGAATCGCGTCCGCAGGCGCGACAGGATGACTTCCAGCGACCGCAGGCTACGGGAATCCTCTGTCCTTTCGCCCGTCATGATCTCGATCAGTGCGAGCCGGCCGATTTCCGCCGGAGCGCTGGCGAACAGGCTTTCGAGCAGGCGGCACTCGGTCATGGTCAGCCCGATGCTGGTTCCCTGGGGACTGGTCAATTGCCGTGTTCGCACATGCAGCGACCAGGGCGCCGGGGCCATTTGCAAGGCCGGTGGCTTCTGCATCAACCGGCGCACGCAAACCAGAAACAGTTCGTCCAGCGCCACCGGCTTGGTGAAGAAGAAGTCCGCGCCCGCCTTGAGTGCGGCAAGCCTCGCGTCAAGATCGCTGATGCCGGATACCATGATGACCGGGATATCCTGGCGCGCCTTGAGAAGCGGCAACAGGGTCAGGCCGTCAAGGCCGGGCATGTCGATGTCGAGGAGAACCAGCGCGACCCTGGAGAGATCCTGTGCCAGGATCAGTTGCGGATTTGACAGGCCTTGGCAGGCTTGTCCGCGATCGGCGAAAAACCGGGCGACGTTCTCGCAAAAGGCTGCATCGTCATCGATGAGCAGAATGGTTCCGCGCTCATCCATGGCGGCCGGCCGCTTCCAGGCTGAAGGTGAGACGAATCACGCTCGGCACACGGGAAACCACCATGGCCTCGCCGCCATGGGCACGGGCAATGCCCCGCGCCAGATAGAGGCCGACGCCCACGCGGCCCGATGGCGACGACGACACGTCGCCGACCTGCGTGAACTTCTCCCAGACGCGTGACCACTGCTCCGCCGGGATGCCCGGTCCGTCATCCGTCACATCGACCAGAAGATGGCCGTTTTCGCTGGAGAACCCGACGCAGCAAGCGGTGCCGTGATGCTGGGCATTGGCTATGAGATTGCCAACGGCGGCGTCGAACAACAGCGGATCGATCGACGCCATCCGGCCGGCCAGGCCGGCAGTGCAGGAGACCGGGACCGACCATTTCAGCCCGATATCCTCGGCCAGCGTGCCGATCGGGAGACGCCGCCGGTCGGGATAGTCGATCAGGTCGCTCAACTCCACCAGGTCGGCGATTTCATCCAGAACGGCGCCTGCACCATGGGTGAGGCGCTTGAGGCGCAGGATCTGTGCCGCGCCCATCCTGCGCTCGTCACCCGTGTCCATCACATCCAGCGTGGAGGCAATCAGGTTGATCGGGCGGCGCAGCTCGTGAATCAGGATCTGCTTCATGCCGGCCTGTTCGGAGAGGCTGCGCTCAAGGCTTTCCTGCAGCCGCGCCATTTCCCGCACCCTCTGCCGGGTCTCGGTGTCGGCAACGGCATGGAACTGGAGATAGAAGGCGATGCCGAGACTGACGGCTGCGGCAATCGACCAGAAGAAGAACAGCGATTCGACCAGCGGTCCCGGCAAGGCCGGCACCAGGGCCGGGGCAACGGCGACAGCTGCGCGCAGGCCGGCGATGAGGGCGTTGATCGCCATGGCCGTGACGATGATCAGGTCGCTCATGCGGCTGGCGCCGCCAAACCGCCTGAGCGCTGCACAGGCAAGCAGAAACGAAAATCCGGCAATGCCCGAACTGATGACCGCAACCCTGGTCGACCATGACCCGCCCGACGCCACGGTGAATGTGAGAAGGAGAAGATAGACGGCCAGCAAGGCGGTCATGGCCGGCGTCACGACCCGCAACCCCTTGATGGAGCGCAGGCCGGCAATTCCGCCGACATAGCCCAGCCCCACCAGAAGATTCGGAAGGATCAGCATCAGGGCGGACGGATCGGACCCTCGTATCGCGGTCAGCACCGTGGAGGCGAACAGGCTGAGAAAGGCCAATGCCCAGATATCCAGCGCGGGCTTGCCGGGTATCGTGCGGCCAAGAACGGCGAACACAGCGCCGGGAACCAGAAACGTCATGCTCAGATAGATGGCGACCTGATCGTAGATTACCTGCATTCGCGCCTTCCGCCCGCCCGCTGAAAATTTTGAACGGAAGACAGCTAGGGGCACCGCGACGAATGTGCGAATAGGCGACCCTCGCCTTGCGATCCGGCGCCGACCGGTTCGGCCAGCCATGCGAGACCGGGCAAAGAAACGCGAGCCGGAGCGAGGCTTGTTGAGGTTTCTTGAGGGTTCTTGAGAAATGCGCCCGCGGGTTGCATTTTTTCCACTAAGTCACTGAAATTAAATTGAAAAATATTCATAACCATTGACTCGCGGCATGCGGCGACGCATGGATTGCGAAACGAATGGAGTTGACGAATGCGCCGCCGCGAACTGGTTCCGATTGCAGCTTCCCTGGCAGATCCATTTTCTCCGATGTTTACTCTTTATGTGCGTTGACATGCCGACCGACCCCGTAAAAACACCGCGCATCCCGTCATGCCGCTCCCCCCTAGCGCTTGCCTTTGCCTTGATCCCGTCACTCGCGCTCGCGCAGTCCTATACCACCGATCCGAACTTCACGATCAACGACCAGTCCACGGTCTATGACGGGATCGGGACGGTGACGCCCTTGCAAGGCGGCACATCGGTTCTGGAGCGGGTTCTCCATGCGGTCGAGCAGATAAACCTGTCCTCTCCGGGCGCGATGGCCCCGGTGAACGGGATCTATGCGAACATCGCCGAAAGCGTGCTGGACCGGCAGTGGTATTCCACCGACCGGACCGAAATCGCCTATGAGGACTATCAGGAGGATGTGGTCACGCCGATGTCCGCGCCCATCGACTTCTCGCTGTTCGAGAACCTTCAGGGCGACGGCGAGATCACGCTGGCGGACGGGACTACAGTCAACATCCTTGACGTGCCAATCGGGACAATCCGGGTGTGGGAGCTCTACGATCCCGTCGGTAACCGAGTACCCACATTCCTTACGAGCGCTTATTTTGAAGGCACAACGACCGAGTATACATTCACGGCACGGGACTTGGGCACGTATTTCACTGCTCCATACGACGGATCGGTTGGGTACCCATTCTACTTTCGGCTGAATCCGGATGGAAGCATCGAGTTGTATGACGATGGGCCAACTGGGTTTATTAGAACTGTCTCTGAGATCGCTATTGCTGTGACCATCGACGGCCAGGAGTACAGGTTCGACTCCGTTGGCGGCGCGGAGGCGACGACGCCGTGGGACTATACAACAGACTATTTTGGCACATGGAAGACGCCCTCTGGCCGGATTCCGATCCCCGAGTTCACCACGCTGAAACTGACCCTCGACGGTGAGGGCAACCCGGCTTTCGTCTTCTCCGACACCGCCCCCGAGGACACGGTCTATCTGGACTACGGCTGGGAAGAGATCGTCACCACCGACTTTACCAGGCAGTTGAACTCACTGTACGAGGACTGGTGGCAGCGCGACGTCTCCACGCTGATCGACGGCTCGATCACCAACATCGTCACGGGCGTGAACGAGATCACGCAGACGGCCATGGCCGGCGCCAACGCGCTGGAATACACCCTGCCGACACTCGATTTCGGCAACATCGCCACGACCGCGCTCGGCGCGGTCAACACCGGCGACATCACGGTCGGCGTGAACTCGGCGGTCGATGATGCGGCGACAGCGACAACCAGCGCCGTCCGGTCGACGCTGACCGTGGTCGGCGGACACCGGCACTATGATGCTGAACGTCGCGCACAATACCTCTGTCATCATGGGGAACGTCGACAACGCCCTGATCGCCGTCAACGGATCGGTCGGCAACATCAACACGACCGCTCTGGGGGCGGTGAACACCGGCACGATCACCAGCGGCGTGAATGCCGCTGTCACGGGGATTGTGGGAACCGGCGGGTGATTGCGAATGGCGCGCGGTGCCTACCGGGCGCTCCCGGGTTCGGGACAGGCAGGGTGCCGGGCCGGATGCCGCGTTCTCGGCAGAGAGCGCGGCAATCCGGCCCGCAGGCGCAATACCGCCGGCCTCATTGTGCCTGGCCGTCCTGCAGTCCATAGAGCCAGCAGGCCCAATGACAGGATGATGCGATGATTACGCCCATTTTCCCAAGAACGCTCCTTCCTGGGGGCACTCGATGCAGGGTATCGCCGGGCTCCTGCCGATCATGGCAGTTACGTTCGGCTGGCATCAGCCACACTTGCAAAGGATGCGGCCCGCGGCCCTGACGCTTCGTTCGTGTTTTTCGGTGGCACGCGGACCTGTTCCCTGTTGCGATGGACCGTGAAAGTGGCGTTGCCGGAAACCCGGATCATCGGCAAGGGCGTCCACGCCCTGCCATCGTCAAGCCAATGGTCAATCGCCATCCGCATGATCCGCGGGTCAGGCTTCAGGAAAGCGTCCAGAATATCCGGTCACTGATTTGCAAAGCGAACGGACTTCCCGACAGATCGGCATCTGCGCGAAACCGGATAGCTGAAATACGGGACAACAAAGCGATGAACGAGACGCCGGCCATCGAAAAAAACGCTGGAAGAAAGGGCGGTTTCTACGCCCTCGTCAACGAGCGTCTCAATCACATCAGGAACGCTTATGACGACCTGAAGAAGGCGCCGGTTCTTTCGCTGCTGATCGGTTCGGTGGCATTTGTCGCGATATTTCTTGCCGACCAGATCGTGTCGCTGGTTTATGACGCCTACAAGCCGGACATGCTGAAAAGCGAAACCGAAATCCTCAGCGACAACCTGCTTGCAAAAAGTGCTGGCATCGAAGCCAGGGTGAACGAGATCACGGGCCTCATTCAGTCCATCCAGGCCGGCGACATGAAGGATGCGGGTGTTCTTCAGGCCAAGATGAACGAGTTGCTGGAAGGCATAAACGGCATCAGGCCCGACCTGTCGGACGTGGCCAGCCTGCGCCGAGACCTGTTCCTTGTGGCCGCCCGGCAGAAAGCGCACGATATCGACGTTTCGGGCATGTCGCCCAATTCCGATGTCACGCTGAAGATGAATGACGGCGCCACGATCTGCAAGCAGCGCTACACGCTGGCGATCGGGCATTCGGGAGATCCCAGAACGAGAAATCCGAGGGTCGGCCTGACTTCGCCTACCGGTGAAAATGTCATCAAATCTGGCATGGGAACGGGCCAGTCGCTCATGATCGAGGATGACCTCGGTCGCGTGTCCGTGTCGTTCATGCGCCATGAGGAGCGCGGCGGTGAGGCGCTCTATGGTTTCAACTTCACCTGTCCGTCCTGAGCGCTCAGTCGCCTGATGCTGCCGGGGCACCGGGTTCGCATCCGGATTTGCCCGGGACCGAAACCGCAGTCTTGCGATGAGAAGCGGGCCCGTCTTCTCTTGTCTACGCCTACCAGAGGGCCGGATCGTTCAACGCGGCGACGCAGGTGCCAGGGCCTTTCAGCGGAGTGAGCGGGCCGCCGCTCAGGGACTGGCCGATCCAGCCGATGGGCTGGCTGAGCGGCAGGGGTGCCCGGGCCCGGTCTTCGCTCACCGGCTCGAAACCGACCTTGCCGTAGAAGGCGGGATCGCCATAGGTCATGGCGACATCGACGCCCCTCTCACGCAAGGCCGACAGCGCATGGCCAATGAGCGCCTGGCCAATTCCCTCCCCCTGCCGGGCCGTCGCCACGGCCATGGGCGACAGGATGAAGACGGTGCGAGCGTCCTGTGGATAGGTCAGGCGGGTAAAGATGGCCGCGCCTGCCAATGCACCATTTTCGCTGGCCGTGAAGACGTGGATGTCATCGTCTGGCGTGGTTTCAAGAAGGTTGCGGACCAGTTCGCCGATCAATGCGCCTTCTTCCCGGCCCTCGGAGGCGGTGAAGGTGGCCGCAAACAGGTCGATGATCGCCTGCTGCCGCCCTTCGGTACCATTCAGGAATTCCATGTCCGTCTCCCTGAGCCGGGCGTGTTGCTATAAACCGGGCGATGCAATCAGCTCGAATCGGTCCACATCGACCATGCCCCGGTCGGTGATCTTGAGATGCGGGATCACCGGCAGGGCGAGGAAGGCCAATTGCAGGAAAGGCTCTTCCAGCGTCACGCCCAGATCGCGGGCGGCTTCGCGCAGGACGACAAGCTGGTCGCGGACCGTTTCAAAGGGTTCGAGGCTCATCAGGCCTGCCACCGGTAGCGCCACTTCGGCCACAACCGCGCCCGCGCGGGTCACGACGAAACCACCCTCGATTTCGCCCAGCCGGTTGGCCGCCAGGGCCATGTCCTCGTCATTCGTTCCCACCACCGCGATATTGTGATGATCGTGACAGACCGTGGAGCCGATGGCGCCGTGTTTCAGGCCGAAGCCGCGCACGAAACCGGTTGCCCGGTTGCCGTTGCGGCCGTGCCGTTCGATCACGGCGATCTTGGCGAGATCGCGTGCCGGGTCGGCGCGCTTCACACCTGCTTCAGGCACGATTTCCTCATGCAGGTGCTGGGTGATGATCTTGCCCGGTTCGATGCCGATGACATGGGTTTCGGCCGCATTGGCGCGATGGACCAGGTCATCGGCGCCGATGTGCCGCGCCTTGACCGATGCGCGGGCGACCGGTTCGACATGGCCGCGCGCGGCAAACAGGGCATCATTGACGAGGCGGCCCGCCGAGAGGACCATCTGCGCGTTGCAGCCTTCCAGGCTGTCCAGCACCACCAGATCGGCCCGCCAGCCCGGTGCGACCAGACCGCGATCATGCAGGCGGAAGGCACGGGCGGCGGAAATCGAGGCCGCGCGATAGACCGCCAGCGGTGGCGCGCCACAGGCGATGGCGTGGCGGATCATGTAGTCCAGATGCCCGTGTTCGGCGATGTCGAGCGGATTGCGGTCGTCGGTGCACAGCGCGATGAAGGGCGAGTTGCGCTCGGTGATGATTGGCATGAGCGCGTCGAGATCCTTCGAGACCGAGCCTTCGCGGATGAGGATGTGCATGCCCTTTGACAGCTTTTCCAGCGCCTCCGCCGCTGCCGTGGTCTCATGATCAGTGCGGATACCGGCGGCAAGGTAACCGTTGAGCGCCATCCCGCGCAGCAGGGGGGCGTGGCCGTCCTTGTGGCGGCCGTCGAAAGCCTCCAGCTTGGCCATGCAGGACGGATCGCAGGCGAGCACGCCCGGATAGTTCATGAATTCCGCCAGGCCGATGACCTTGGGATGGTCCATGAAGGGCACCAGATCCGCGGCCTCGAGCCGCGCGCCGGCGGTCTCCATGTCGGTGGACGGAACACAGCTCGACAGTTGCACACGCAGGTCCATGGCCACGCGCGTGGCGCAGTCGAGGAAAAAGCGGATGCCCTCGATGCCGGCGACATTGGCAATCTCGTGCGGATCGCAGATGGCCGTGGTTACACCGCGCGGCAGCACGCAGCGGTCGAACTCGAATGGCGTGACCAGCGAACTTTCGACATGGAGATGGGTATCGATGAAGCCCGGCACGACAATGCGGCCGGAAATGTCGATCTCGCGCTCACCGGCAAAGGCCGCACAGGTGCCCACGATGGTATCGCCGCAAATGGCGATGTCTCCCTCCAGAAGCGCACCGGAGACAAGGTCGAACAGGCGCCCGCCCTTGAGAACCAGGTCCGCTTTCTCGGCGCCCTGCCCCTGCCGGATACGCCTGGCCAGATCACCTTCTGCCATCTCTACCACCTTCCGCTCGTCATCCTCCGCCATTGGAGCCAAATCCGGCAGCCCATGCAATGGCAGCTCTTGCCGATCCATGAAAAAACCCGGCGCCGCGAGGAGCCGGGTTTTCAAGGAAACCAGTCGTCAACGGCAAATCAGTTGACAGCGTCCTTCAGGCCCTTGCCGGCGGAGAACTTCGGCACGTTGCGGGCCGGAATCTCGACGGCCTTGCCGGTCTGCGGGTTGCGGCCGGTGGTCGCCTCGCGACGGGAAACGGAGAAATTGCCGAAGCCGACCAGACGGACATCGCCGCCCTTCGCCATTTCTTCGGTGATGGCATCGAAAACCGCATCGGTTGCCGACTGCGCGTCAGCCTTGGACAGACCCGCTTTTTCCGCAACCGCGGCAACAAGTTCGTTCTTGTTCATTGAAAGTCCCTTTGTCGTTAGTGGTCCTCTACCGGGAATACGACTCAACCGGCTGCGCAGGACCTTAGGCAGATGTGGCGGGCAAACAAGCCGAAAACGTATAAGCAGTGCCGCAAATCCCCGGTTTTCTGGGGTTTTCAAAGGAAAAGCCGGGTTCAAAACCCGGCTTTTCAACATTTACGGTTATCCGGCCGTCAGTGGGCCACGCCGACCGCCTCGCCCGGTTCCTCGGGCTTGGAGGGCGGCGCATCCACCGGCTCGACCCATTCGATGGCCTCGGGCATGCGCACCAGCGCATGTTCCAGCACTTCGCCGGCACGGCTGACCGGCACGATCTCCAGACCCTCTTTCACATTGTCGGGGATGTCGGGAAGATCCTTGGCATTGTCTTCGGGGATCAGCACCTTCTTGATGCCGCCGCGATGGGCTGCCAGAAGCTTTTCCTTCAATCCGCCGATCGGCAGGACGCGCCCGCGCAGCGTGATCTCGCCCGTCATGGCGACGTCCTTGCGCACCGGAATGCCAGTCAGCACGGAGACGATGGCCGTCATCATGGCAATGCCTGCCGACGGGCCGTCCTTCGGCGTCGCGCCTTCCGGCACGTGGACGTGAATGTCGCGCTTGTCGAAGAGCGGCGGCTCGATGCCGAAATCGATGGCGCGCGAGCGGACATAGGAGGCCGCCGCCGAAATCGATTCCTTCATCACATCGCGCAGGTTGCCGGTGACCGTCATCTTGCCCTTTCCGGGCATCATGACACCTTCGATGGTGAGCAATTCGCCACCGACCTCGGTCCAGGCCAGTCCGGTCACGACGCCAAGCTGATCCTCGCCCTCGGCCTGGCCGAAGCGGAAGCGCGGCACGCCGAGATAATCGTGGATATTGGCCTCGGTCACCTCCACCGACTTCACCTTGTCCTTGAGAATGGTCGTCACCGCCTTGCGAGCGAGCGTCATCAGCTCACGCTCAAGGTTACGGACACCGGCCTCGCGGGTGTAGGTGCGGATGATCGAGCGGATCGCGTCATCGCTCACCGAAAATTCCTTTGGCTGGAGCGCATGGTCGCGCACCGCCTTGGGCAGCAGGTGGCGCTTGGCGATCTCCACCTTCTCATCCTCGGTGTAACCGGCGATGCGAATGATCTCCATACGGTCCATCAGCGGGCCCGGAATGTTCAGCGTATTGGCCGTGGTGATGAACATGACCGGCGACAGGTCGTACTCCACTTCCAGGTAATGGTCCATGAAGTGGGAATTCTGTTCCGGGTCCAGCACTTCCAGCAGGGCCGAAGACGGATCGCCACGGAAATCCATGCCCATCTTGTCGATCTCGTCGAGCAGGAAAAGCGGATTGGCCTTGCCGGCCTTCTTCATCGACTGCATGACCTTGCCGGGCATGGAGCCGATATAGGTGCGCCGGTGGCCGCGAATCTCGGCCTCGTCCCGCACGCCGCCGAGCGCCATGCGGATATATTCGCGCCCCGTCGCGCGGGCAATCGACTTGGCCAGCGAGGTCTTGCCGACGCCGGGGGGGCCGACGAGGCACAGGATCGGGCCTTTCAGCTTGTTCTGGCGCGACTGCACGGCGAGATATTCGACGATGCGGTCCTTCACCTTGTCGAGGCCGAAATGGTCCTCGTCCAACACCTTCTGGGCGAAGTTCAGGTCCTTCTTGACCTTGGACTTCTTGCCCCAGGGCAATGACAGGAGCGTATCGAGGTAATTGCGCACGACGGTGGCTTCCGCCGACATGGGCGACATGGCGCGCAGCTTCTTCAGCTCGGCCTGCGCCTTCTCGCGCGCTTCCTTCGACAGCTTGGCCTTGTTGATCCGCTCTTCCAGTTCGGATGCCTCGTCGCGGCCGTCCTCGCCCTCGCCGAGTTCCTTCTGGATCGCCTTCATCTGCTCATTGAGATAGTATTCGCGCTGCGTCTTCTCCATCTGGCGCTTGACGCGGCTGCGAATGCGCTTCTCGACCTGAAGCACGGAGATCTCCGCTTCCATGTAACCCATCGCCTTTTCAAGACGCTGCCTGATGGAGAGCGTGCCGAGCATTTCCTGCTTTTCGTTGATCTTGATGGCCAGATGCGACGCCACCGTATCGGCAAGCTTGGAAAAATCCTCGATCTGCGAAGCCGCGCCAACGACCTCCGGCGAGATCTTCTTGTTGAGCTTCACATAGTTCTCGAAGTCGGCGACAACCGAGCGTGCCAACGCCTCGAGCTCGATCTGTTCCTCTTCCGGCTCGTCGAGAAGCTCTATATCGGCCTCGTGGAAATCCTCGCGGCCGGTAAAGGCGATGACCCTGGCGCGGGCACTGCCCTCCACCAGCACCTTCACGGTGCCGTCGGGCAGCTTCAGTAGCTGGAGTACCGTGGCCAGCGTGCCGACATCATAAATGCCGTCGGGGCCCGGATCGTCCACGGACGCATCCTTCTGCGTGGCAAGCAGGATCTGCTTGTCACCGCCCATCACATCCTCAAGCGCACGGATCGACTTCTCGCGCCCCACGAAAAGCGGCACGATCATGTGGGGAAAAACCACGATATCGCGCAGCGGCAGGACGGCGTAGCGGCCGTCTACAGCCTCGACACCCCCGGTGTGCGTCAGTTCCGACATGTTCTTTTCCTTCCTGGCTCCTTGCGGGCCTTGCTGCAACGCTTCAAGCCGCCCCTTTATCCTGCGGCAGCGGGCTTCCTGCGTCCATCCCGACCGGCAAACCGGTCCTTGAGGCTTAGGTGGAGAACGCGCGCCCTGTTTTCAAGGCAAGGCACATATACGTGATTCCCATTCTACTCCGGCGACATTCATGCGCCAATCCGCCGCCGCACGATTCCCGCAGCCATGCCGGCGGCGGGCAAGAAAAAGGCGGACCACCGGCCCGCCTTCGGTTTCCGGCCAACGGACCCGCCGTCAGGCCGAGGACTTGCCCTTGGCTTCCTCGCGCTCGGCATAGATGTAGAGCGGGCGGGCATTGCCGGCCACGACCTCATCGGAAATGACCACTTCCTGCACGCCTTCCAGCGACGGAAGCTCGAACATGGTGTCAAGCAGGATGGACTCCATGATGGAGCGCAGGCCGCGCGCGCCCGTCTTGCGGTCGATCGCCTTGCGGGCGATGGCCCGCAGCGCATCCTCATGGAAGGTCAGTTCCACGTTCTCCATCTCGAAAAGGCGCTGATACTGCTTGACGAGCGCGTTTTTCGGCTCCGACAGAATCTGGATCAGCGCATCCTCATCGAGGTCTTCCAGCGTGGCCAGAACGGGCAGACGGCCGACGAATTCGGGAATGAGGCCGAATTTCAGCAGATCCTCCGGCTCCACCAGGCGAAACAGCTCACCGGTACGGCGGTCCTCAGGGTTTTCGACACTGGCGCCGAAACCGATGGAGGTCTTGCGGCCACGGTCAGAGATGATCTTGTCCAGGCCGGCAAATGCGCCGCCACAGATGAAAAGGATGTTGGAGGTGTCAACCTGCAGGAATTCCTGCTGCGGATGCTTGCGCCCGCCCTGCGGCGGCACGGAAGCCACGGTGCCCTCCATGATCTTGAGCAGGGCCTGCTGCACGCCCTCGCCCGAAACGTCGCGGGTGATGGACGGGTTGTCGGACTTGCGCGAAATCTTGTCGATCTCGTCGATATAGACGATGCCGCGCTGGGCCCGCTCGACATTGTAGTCGGCAGACTGAAGCAGCTTGAGGATAATGTTCTCGACATCCTCGCCCACATAACCTGCCTCGGTGAGCGTGGTGGCGTCGGCCATGGTGAACGGCACGTCGATGATGCGGGCCAGCGTCTGTGCCAGCAGCGTCTTGCCGCAACCGGTCGGGCCGATCAGCAGGATGTTGGACTTGGCCAGTTCGACATCCTGGTTCTTCTGGGCATGGGCCAGCCGCTTGTAGTGATTGTGCACCGCCACGGAAAGCACACGCTTGGCATGGCCCTGGCCGATGACGTAATCGTCAAGCACATCGAGAATTTCCTGGGGAGTCGGCACACCCTCGGACGACTTCACCATCGAGGATTTGTTTTCCTCGCGGATGATGTCCATGCACAACTCGACGCACTCGTCGCAGATGAACACCGTTGGCCCGGCGATCAGCTTGCGCACCTCGTGCTGGCTCTTGCCGCAGAACGAACAGTAAAGCGTGTTCTTCGAATCGCCACCGTTGCCGCTGACTTTGCTCATATCACCTGTCCTTCCGAGCGTTCCGTCAAACAGACCGCCCATTCCGTAAACAAACCGGAACGGCAAGACCACGATCCGGAATCACCAATTCTACGAGCCAAACACAAAATCCGGAAGCCGGCAATGACCCGAAAACCAACCATGGAGCCTAATGCCCATGGTTTCAACATATACTTAACGTAGGCGGTTTGGTGGCAAATGCCACAATCCGCAAAAGTCCGGCGCGACCTTCTCTGTCAAGGCAGCGCGCCGAACCGGAACGAAAATCACTCACCGGCGCCTTCCACGGCATCACGGCTGCTGATGACCCGGTCGATCAGGCCCCAGCCCTTCGCCTCGTCGGCGGTCATGAAATGGTCGCGGTCGAGCGTCTTTTCGACCGTCTCGTAGTCGTTGCCCGTATGGGTGACGTAGACCTCGTTCAGGCGCCGCTTCAGCTTGATGATGTCCTGCGCGTGGCGCTCGATGTCGGAGGCCTGACCGGAGAAACCGCCGGAGGGCTGGTGCACCATGATGCGCGCGTTCGGCGTGGCAAAGCGCATGTCCTTGTGGCCGGCGCACAGCAGGAGCGAGCCCATGGAGGCCGCCTGGCCGATGCACAGCGTGGAGACGGCCGGCTTGATGAACTGCATGGTGTCATAGATGGCCATGCCGGATGTCACCACGCCGCCCGGCGAATTGATGTAGAGCGCGATTTCCTTCTTCGGATTCTCGGCTTCAAGGAACAGAAGCTGGGCGCAGACGAGGGTGGCCATGCCGTCCTCGATGGGGCCGGTGATGAAGATGATCCGCTCCTTGAGAAGGCGCGAGAAGATGTCATAGGCACGCTCGCCGCGATTGGTCTGCTCGACGACCATCGGCACGAGGTTCATGGCGGTTTCGACGGGGTCCCTCATCGCGATCACTTCCTTTGTCGGGCTGGGCCCGGCGGGCGGACGTCCCGGGGCCATGAATCAATGTCAATTCTTCTCGGCCCTAAATAAGGGCTTGGTCCGCCGCCGCGCAAGGGCGGGCGGAAAGTCAGGCGGCGAATACAGGCTGGAGAGGCAACTGCCAAGGCATTTTGTCCGGCGAAACCGTTGCCAGAGCTAATTTACCGTGAACGAAGCGTCGCCGGGGAAGGCCCCGCGGGGAAGGGAAGCGCCAGTCTGGAAGGATTTTAAACTATACTTCTTTACTCGTGTTTATCGCCCTCGTATCGTCCGCACGTTCCCCCACTGGAGGGCCGCGAGGCCCTTGCGTTCTCTCCGGAGGTTGCCATGGGCCCGTGCGCCTTTCCCCGCCTGCGCGAACGTGTGAAGCCGTGGCAGCGTGACGCTTGCGTTCCGGCACCGCAGCGCATCCGCATGGGAAGGCGCGGCCGGTGAGCCGGGTGGCGGACGCCTGGGGCTTTCCGGCAGACCGGATGGTGCTGGCGGGCTATCGACTCTGGATGATCAAGGGCATGACGATCACGCCGGACGACCTGGCGGATTTCATGACCATCCATGCCCGCGCATTTTCCGAAGATGACCGCCCCCTGATTGCCGACGGTTTGGCGGGCTTCATTCATGCGCTCGGGCATTGCGCCTCGTGCCCATTGGCATTTCACGACAATGTGACTGACGGCGCGGCCGCTCCGGCCTGCCATGATGAAGGTCTTGTGCTCGCACTCGTCTCCGCACTTCAATACGGCATGGAGGACACCGCTTTTCTTTGCGCCACGGCGCTTGCATGCCCCCGCCTCGCGGCCCCCCTTGCCGGCGCGGCCGGCGACTGTGCGCTGCGGCTGAAAGCCTGCGGGCAATGGCTCTCGCCTGTCTGCCGCGAGACCGTCATCGGCTTCATCATGGCGAAAGCGAGGTCGGGCAAACCGGTCACGACCGTGCATTGATCCTTTCGCAAGGCGTATCCGTTTTCAGACAGACCGGAAACGGCTAGACAAAGGCGATGAGCGCCCTTCCCTCCTCCTTCCGCCTTGACGGGAACCGTCTCCGTCTCGATCCGCACGACGATGCCTTCGTGCAGGACCCCTATGCCGCCTACCGCCGGCTCCATGCCGATGCCCCGGTCTTCTTCTGGGAGAAATACGGATTGTGGTGCGTGGCCGGGCACGCCCAGGTCAATGCGCTGCTGCGCGATCGCCGGCTGGGGCGGGAAAACCGTTGGGGGCCGCCGCTCACCTGCGGGCCGGAACGGGCGCATCTCACGGACTTCGACGCGTTGGAGCGTCATTCGCTGCTGGAAAGGGAACCGCCCGTCCACACGCGGCTGCGGGCCCTGGTGAACAAGGCCTTCGTTTCGCGGCAGGTGGAGCGGCTGCGCCCCGGCATCCGCGCCCTGGCGGAGGACCTGGCCGCCGAACTGGGGCCCGGCGACGACCTGATCGCGCGTTTCGCCACGCCTGTTCCGGTCACCGTCATCGCAGACATGCTGGGCGTGCCGCGCGACATGGGGCCGCAACTGGTCGCCTGGTCCCATGCACTGGTGGCGATGTACATGCATGGACGCACACGCGCTGACGAGGAGGCCGCCAATGCGGCGGCAAGCGAATTCTCAGCCTGTCTGCGCGACCTCATTGCCGGGCGGCGCGCCGGGGACGGCGACGACCTGCTGTCGGTTCTCATCGCCGCCCGCGACCACGGTGACCGGCTGAGCGACGACGAACTCGTCACGTCGGTGATCCTGCTGCTCAATGCCGGCCATGAAGCAACCGTCCACCAGACCGGCAACGCGATCCACGCCATTGCCGCGCAGGGGGGCGATCCCCGCCGCTTCTTCGCGACACCGGACCAGGCGGCTCGAACCGTCGAGGAATGCCTGCGATACGACGCGCCGCTGCACCTGTTCACGCGATACGCCTATGAGCCGGTGGACCTGGGGCCGGCAACCCTGCAACCGGGCGAACAGGTGGGCCTGATGCTTGGCGCGGCCAATCGCGATCCCGCGGCCTTCGCCTGCCCGGACCGTTTCGAACCGGGACGGGCGGACCAGAAGACCGTCAGCTTCGGCGCCGGCATCCATTTCTGCGTCGGCGCGCCGCTGGCGCGGCTGGAAATGCAGGAGAGCCTGACAGTCCTGTTTCACAGGCATCCCGACCTGCGGATCGCCGACGCGCCCCGCTATCGCGACGTCTACCATTTCCACGGCCTGGAGCGGCTGGTGATCGGCTGAGCCTTGCCTTGATTGCTTAATCTGTGCATGCCTTTACGGGCTTCACTTCCCTCTATGGTTGCATTTCTTCATGCAATGTTTGCGCACATTCATGCGTTCCATCAAGGTGTTGAACCAACATATGAGCGTCTTGTTCAGGCATGAACGATGTCCGCAATTTCGATTTTTAATTGCATCTGTTACCAAAGATCGCCCGGCACAACAAAAACAATGGATTAGGCAGCAATATTCAATTTATGATTGCAGTTGTTGACAAGTTTTAACAACCTATTGATGCATCACTTCAGGAGCGCGACAGGATCACAGGCGTATGACGTAGTCCTTGCGCGTGGTTTCAAGCACTTCCCACGTGCCCTTGAAGCCCGGGCGCAGGATGAAGCTGTCGCCCGCCGTTACACGGACGGCCTGGCCGCCGTCCTCAACGATCACCGAGACGCCTTCGAGGATTCGGCAATATTCCCATTCGTCATAGGCAATGCGCCATTTGCCCGGTGTCGATTGCCAGATGCCGCAATAGAGCCCGTCGCGTTCCTCAAGGTTCCAGGTGGTGTGAACGGGATCACCGGCCAGCACCTTTTCAGGATCGGGGCGGGAGATCTCGGGTTCCGGAGTTGGCGCAAGACGAAGAAGGCGGGTTTCGGTCATGGCAGGGCTCCGGGCGGTCGTTGCGGTCAGGCTAGAAGGGAACTGCCTTGCCGTGATGATCATAGAGACCGCCTGATTGTGCCGGCGTCAAGCCATCGATGACGGACAGAAGGTCGGCAGCGGCCGTTTCCGGCGCGCGCACCTCCAGCCCGGTCCTTGCAAAGGGCGCTGACAGCGCGCTGTCCACCGTCCCGGGATGCAGCGCGACGCAGACCGCCTGGGGATTTTTCCGTGCCAGTTCGATCGCGGCGGTGCGGACAAGCTGGTTCAGCGCCGCCTTCGATGCCCTGTAGGCGTACCAGCCGCCCAGACGGTTGTCGGAAATGGAACCGACACGCGCCGACAGCGTGGCAAAGACCGACTTCCCTTCGCGTGGAAGACGCGGCAGAACATGCTTCATCAGCAGCGCCGGCCCGATGGCATTGACCGCGAAGGCGCGGGCCATGTGCTCCGGATCGATCTGGCGCAGCGCCTTTTCCGGCATGAAATCCGCGTCATGCAGAAAACCGGTTGCATCCAGCACGAGACGAAGCGGGATCGGCGATGCCGCGAGCTGTCCGGCAGCGGCCACGATGGTTGTCTCATCGGTCATGTCGATGGGCGGCACGGTTGTCCGGCCAAGACGCACAACACGCAAAAACCGCCCGGATTTCTCCAGGCGGTCAGCAAGGGCGCCGCCGATGGCGCCCGACGATCCGATGACGGCGGCCAGGCCGCCCGCAGGGAAACTGTCCATGCGAGCGACGTGGCGCGCCAGTGCCAAAGATCAAGCCTTGGCGAGCGCCTGCTCGATGTCGGCGATGATGTCGTCGGCACTTTCGATGCCGATGGACAGGCGGATGACGTCATTGCCGGCGCCGGCCGCGGCCCGCTGCTCCTCGGAGAGCTGGCGGTGCGTGGTGGATGCCGGATGGATGACGAGCGAGCGGGTGTCGCCGATATTGGCCAGGTGAGAGAGCATGTCGAGGCCTTCGACAAAACGGATGCCCGCCTCGTAGCCGTCCTTCAGGCCGAAGGTGAAGACAGCGCCTGCGCCCTTGGGCGAGTACTTCTTCTGAAGGCCATGGTTCGGGTCGTCGGCAAGGCCGGGATAGGAGACCCAGGCCACCTTGTCCTGCTTCGTCAGCCAGGTGGCGACCTTCAGCGCGTTCTCGCAGTGGCGATCCATGCGCAGCGGCAGCGTCTCAATGCCGGTGAGGATCTGGAACGCGTTGAACGGCGAGATGGTCGGGCCGAAATCCCGCAGGCCGAGCACGCGGCAGGCGATGGCGAAGGCGAAATTGCCGAAGGTTTCGTGCAGCACCATGCCACCATATTCCGGCCGCGGGCCGGACAGCATGGGGTATTTGCCCGACGCCGACCAGTCGAACGTGCCGCCGTCAACGATGACGCCGCCCATCGAATTGCCGTGACCGCCCATGAATTTGGTCAGCGAATGCACCACGATGTCGGCGCCATGCTCCAGCGGGCGCACGAGGTAGGGCGTGGCCATGGTGTTGTCGACGATGAGCGGCAGGCCGTGCCTGTGGGCCACTTCGGCGATGGCGGCGATGTCCGTGAAGGTTCCACCCGGATTGGCAAGGCTCTCGATGAAGACGGCTTTCGTCTTGTCGTCGATCTGCTTCTCGACATCGGCCGGGTCGGTGGCATCGGCCCAGCGCACGTCCCAGCCGAAATTCTTGAAGGAATGGCCGAACTGGTTGATCGATCCGCCATAAAGGCGGCGCGCGGCGACGAAGTTCTCGCCGGGCTGCATGATGGTGTGAAAGACCAGAAGCTGGGCTGCATGGCCCGACGCGGTGGCAAGCGCCGCGGTGCCGCCTTCAAGGGCCGCCACACGCTCTTCCAGCACCGCCTGGGTGGGATTCATGATGCGGGTATAGATGTTGCCGAACGCCTTGAGGCCAAACAGCGAGGCGGCATGGTCCGCATCGTTGAAGACATAGGACGTGGTCTGGTAGATCGGCGTGGCGCGGGCGCCCGTGGCCGGGTCCGGCGCGGCGCCGGCATGGACGGCAAGGGTTTCGAAACCTGGTGTACGCTGAGACATGATCCCTCCCGAAAGGTGCGTAAAAAAATGCGTCGCCACCTTATCGGACAGAGCGCAGCGAAAATCAAAGCCGATCGTGCAGCCTGGCGCATGACGGCAGGCAAACCTGTTTCACCGAAGGGCCGGAAAGCAGAATATTCTTCTCCATTCCATGCCGTGATGCCGCAAACCGGCGCATGTTCACATGGCTGTCACATGACGTGTATAGGAAGCGGACTGTCGGATGCAGCCAGCCACGGATGAACTGGCGGCGGGCGCCGGCACCCGGCCCGACGGATACGGGCTGGCGGGGAAGCGGGGTTCAGCCCCGCTTTTTTGCTTTTTCGAGCCGGCCTCTTGAAAAGACAGCCAGGCGTTCATACTTCGTTAACCAGACAGGCCGATACTGGTCTGACGATCTGCTGCGGCAAGTCACGGATGTACTGGCAGTCAGCGCAGATCGGCGTCCGGAACTCAAATCCGGACAGCGGAAGCGGGGTTTGAAACAGCCCCGCTTTTTGTTTGCCCTGTCGCCGCCGCTGCCGCCTTTTCAGCCCACGGATGGCCGCGCCAGTGCGGCAATGCCCACGACCAGCAGCATGGCGGCGGCCATGGCGAAATTGATGACACGGTGGGTCCTTGGCGCCAGATCGAGACGGTGCAGCCAGACACCGGCCGACAGCCACAGCAGATGCACCGGAATCCAGAACGCGTTGAGCAGCAGAAGCTTGATCGCCGTCTCGGCCATCAGGCTTTCCGGCATGAACGGAAACCCGGTGAACAGCGCCGTGTTGACGACATAGGCCTTCGGATTGACGAATTGCAGCAGGAAGCCACCGAGAAAGCCCGGCGGGCGCTCGGAATGGATGAAGGCGATACGCGAGCCGGCAAAGGCGATCTTCGCGGCAAGATAAAGCAGGTAGGTGGTCGAGACGGCGAACAGGGCGAAACGAAGTGCCGGATAAAGTTCCAGCACCGCCGCCATGCCGGAGATCACGGCCAGGGCGACGACCATGTTGCCGGTGAACAGGCCCGAGACATAGGCAAGGCCCGGGCGGAATCCGTAGCCCGCACCGACACCGGCCGCCGACAGCACGCCGGGGCCCGGCGTGATCAGCAGAAAAAAGACCGCAAGTACGAAGGCTCCCATGCCGGCCATCAGCCCTTGCGAATGCCGAAACTCTGGAATCCTTCGCGCAGAACCGGGCGGCGTGAGGAAATCTGGCCCGAATTGACGCCATTCCAGCCGATCTCGCGGGCCAGGCGGGCGTATTCGATCTTCGGGCAGCGGTTCATCACCACCTTGATACCTTCGGCTTCCAGCTGCGCAGCGCTTTCGTCATCACGCACGGTCAATTGCATCCAGACCACCTTCGGACGCCACGGCAGCGCCAGGATCTCGTCGGTAATGCCCGGCACGGCGGCGGAGGCGCGAAACACGTCGATCATGTCGGCGGGTTCGGGCAGGTCGGCAAGCGATGCATAAGTCATGGCCCGGTCTATCGACTTTCCCGCGTGACCCGGATTGATGGCATGGACCGTATAGCCCTTGTCGATGAGGTATTTCAGCACGAAGAAGGACGGGCGCACCTCGTTCGCCGAGGCGCCGACGATGGCAACCGTCTTCACCTCGTTCAGAATGCCGGCGATATAGGCGTCATCATAATGGTCGTGGTTCATCGGGGCCCTTCCGCTGGAAACCCGCAACACCTGCACCGTGCAGGCGATCAGGTCAAGCGCGGGCTTCACGCCGGCAATTGCATGAAGCCGCTCTCGTCATTGGGTGCGAAAGGATTGAAGGCCAGTTCCCAGAGATGGCCGTCGGGATCGGCGAAATAGCCGGAATATCCGCCCCAGAAGACCTTTTCCGGGGCCTTTGCCGGCGTGGCGCCGCAGGCAAGCGCATGGGCAAAGGCGTCATCGACTTCCGCCTCGCTGGCGAAATTCTGCGCCATGGTGACACCGGAAAAGCCCGGGCGGCTGTCCTCTACTTGGGCGTCCGCGGCCAGATCGGTACGGCCGAACAGGCCGAGCACCGTGCCGTCGAGGCGAAAGAAGGTGACGCTGTCATTGGAGGCGGACGACTTCACAAAGCCGAGCCGCTCGTAGAAGGCGGTCGCGGCGGCGACATCAGCCACACCCAGCGTGACCATGGTGATGCGCGGCGGAAGGGTCATTAATCAAAATGCCTCATCAATATGGTGAGCAATTCTTTGGCCGCAGGCTCATCCAATTGAAGCGTTTGTGACACCTTGCCTGGAATTTGCCGATCAGCAGCACCATGCGTATCGATTTGGACCAACTTCCGACCATCGACCTCCTGCACATAAATATGAGCCGACACCTCTGTCGGGTGGATTGCTAGTCGATCGCGCGTTTTTTGAACGAATTCTTTAATGAGGGCCATCATTCCCCCTTCCACTCGGCTTCGCGTTTCTCGAAGAATGCGGCGAGGCCCTCGTCGGAATCATGCGTCATGAATCCGTCAACCATGACCTTGTTGGCATAGTCATAGGCTTCGGACAGGCGCATGTCGGCCTGTTCGTAGAATGCCTGCTTGCCGCGCGCGATGGCCACCGGCGACTTCGACGCGATGGCGGCGGCGTATTTCTCCACCACCTGATCGAGATAGTCAGCCGGCACGACACGATTGACCAGACCGAAGTCGCGTGCCGTCTGGGCGTCGATCATCTCGCCGGTCAGCAGCATTTCCATGGCGTGCTTGCGCCCGACATTGCGCGAGAGCGCCACCATGGGTGTGGAGCAGAAACCGCCGAGATTGACGCCCGGCGTGCAGAAGGTCGACCGGTCGGAGGCAATGGCCAGGTCGCAGGAGGCGACGAGCTGGCAGCCGGCAGCGGTGGCAATGCCATCCACCCTGGCGATGATCGGCTTGGGATGGCGCACGACAGCCTTCATCATGGCCGAGCAGGCGTTAAACAGGCGCTCAAGGAACAGCCGCCCGCCATCGCCGTCATTGGCGCGGTGGGCCTTCATTTCCTTCAGGTCGTGGCCGGCGCAGAAAATCTTGCCCGAGGATGCCAGCACGATGACATTCACGCTGCGGTCGAGGCGTGCGTCGTCCAGCGTGGCATGAAGTTTCGCGATCACCGCGGATGACAGCGAATGGGCCGGCGGATTGTCCAGCTCGATGGTCAGCACCTTGCCGGCGCGGTGTGTACGGATACCCTGCGGAGTTTCCATGGTGGCCTGATCCGGATGCGCGGTCATCGTCGTCCTCCCTTGCGTTGTCTCCACCCTACTGGCTGGCGAGCACTCGATCCAGTCTTTCAAGGTGCATGCGCACCGCCGCCAGATTGGCCTTCGACGGGCGGAGGCTGTCGATCTGGTTGCGCGCATCGGCCAGACTGGCCAGAAGCTCGGCGCGAACCTCCTCGGTCACATCCTGCATGACCCGGATTTCCGCTTCCGCCGCATCCATGTCATCGGAATCGGGCGGATCGATGATCCATTGGCGTGCCAGCATGATGGACCAGGCGGTCAGGAACCAGTCCTGGAAGCCCGGCCAGCCGGCGGCGCGCACCCGGTCCTCGATCCGGGCGACGGCTTGTGCATTCTCTGCGAGGTAGACCAGTTCGTCCATCACGACATCGGGGTCGCCCGGTTCATATTGCTCGTCGAGTTCGGTGAACAGGGCGGCGACATCCTGCCAGCTTTCCAGAAACCGGACCACCACGTCCCCGGTCAACGGCACCTGCGCCAGCACCGTGGCCGCATCGGTTTCCGTCGTGGCATCCACGCCTTGTGCCTGCACCGCCGGCACGGTTGAACCCGCCGCCAGCGCCAGCATGACGGCCGCGGCAATGCCGCTCCTGAGTGAACGCATGATTTCCCTCTCCCCTCTTGCAGCCACACATCGCTGCGCCTCCCTGCCGGTGTCAGGATTTATCGGCTGCCCGGCTGCTTGGAAAGCAGGAAATTCGTGTTACCAATACGTCAAGGTAAGCCGACAAGCCGCATTGCCGAGGGAGGAAACATGGCCAAGGTCCTTTACGAGAAAGATGGCAGGATCGGGCGCATCACGCTCAACCGTCCGGATGTGCTGAACGCCATCGACGACGATGTGCCGCGGGAGCTGGCTGCCTGCGTGGAGGAAGCCAATGGCGATCCAGGCGTGCATGTGATCGTGCTCTCGGGCGCCGGGCGGGCCTTCTGCGCGGGCTATGACCTGACCTATTATGCGGAAGCGGCAGCAGGGGATGGCAATGCGGTGACCCAGGAAATGCCCTGGGATCCGATGAAGGACTATGCCTTCATGATGCGCAACACCGAACTGTTCATGAGCCTTTGGCGGTCGTACCGCCCGGTGATCTGCAAGGTACACGGTTTCGCCGTGGCGGGCGGTTCCGACATCGCGCTGTGTTCCGACATGATCGTGATGGCGGAGGATGCGGAGATCGGCTACATGCCGGTGCGCGTCTGGGGCTGCCCGACGACGGCCATGTGGGTTTACCGGCTGGGGCCGGAGCGGGCCAAGCGCATGCTCTTCACCGGCGACCGGATCAAGGGAACGGAAGCGGAAAAGCTCGGCCTCGTGCTCAAGGCCGTTCCGGCCGGCGACCTCGACGGGGAAGTGGAACGGCTGGCCGAACGCATGGCAACCGTGCCGGTCAACCAGCTGATGATGCAGAAACTCGTCGTCAACCAGGCCATCGAGGCGATGGGGCTGAAACAGACACAGATGTTCGCCACGGTGTTCGACGGCATCACCCGCCATTCCCCGGAAGGCCTGAACTTCAAGGCCCGTGCCGAATCCCAGGGCTGGAAACAGGCCGTGCGCGAGCGCGACCTCGGCACGTTCGACTGGACCGAAAACCGCCCGGTCAATCCACGCGGCGGCTGATCCGCCCGCTGTCGACCGGCCCCGCATGCTTTCGCCAACCGCAAGACCACAGGACCATGACCAAGCACTCCCTCGCGCCCCTGATGGACGCCGACGAACTCAACGCCTTCCTCAAGGAGGTCTATCCGCAACTCAATGACACGTACAACGCTTACGAGGTGACCGAGATCGGCCCCGGCAGCGCCCGCGTCAGGCTGAATGCCGACCATCGCCACCTGCGGCCGGGCAACACGGTCTCCGGCCCGTCGCTGTTCACGCTGGCCGATATCGGCGGCTATGCCTGCGTGCTTTCCCATGTGGGGCGCGAGGCGCTGGCGGTGACCACCAATCTCAATATCAACTTCATGCGCAAGGCCGAGCCCGGGCCGGTGGACGGGCTTTGCCGCATCCTGAAAATGGGCCGCAGCCTGCTGGTCTTCGATATCGAGATGGTGTCGGCCGGGCACATGGTTGCCCATGCCACGGGCACCTATTCCATTCCGCCAAAGCGCGCACAACATGCGGTAAAATAATACCTCATCGTCAAGTTGTTGATTTTCAAGAGCTCGCACGGGATGCGCAGCATCCAAGGTGCTTGACGGCTGCTCAGCGCTCGCCTATAAGCGCGCCAACTGCGGTCCGGGGTCCGGGCCGCCGTTTGTTTTGGCGCATGGCGCCCGAACGCAAGCAACAAGAATCGCCGCCGGAACGGGCCCTGCTCCCCTGGCGGACCAGTTGAGAGACACCACGATGAAAACCTTTTCGCAGAAGCCGGCGGAAGTGGAAAAGAAGTGGATCCTGATCGACGCCGAAGGGCTCGTTCTCGGCCGCCTCGCCTCCATCGTCGCCAACCGCCTGCGCGGCAAGCACAAGCCCACCTTCACCCCGCATGTCGATGACGGCGACAACGTCATCATCGTCAATGCCGAGAAGGTGAAGCTGACGGGCAAGAAGTACACCGACAAGATGTACTACTGGCACACCGGCCATCCGGGCGGAATCAAGGAGCGCACCGCACGCCAGATCATCGAAGGCCGCTTCCCGGAGCGGGTCATCGAGAAGGCCGTCGAGCGCATGATCCCGCGTGGCCCGCTTGGCCGCCGCCAGATGAAGAACCTGCGCGTCTATGCCGGTTCCAACCATCCCCACGAGGCACAGCAGCCCGTCGCCCTTGACGTGGCCGCCTTGTCTTCCAAGAACACGAAGGGCTGATTTCCATGGCCGACCTGAATTCCCTTGAAGACCTGGGTGAAGCCACCGGCATGGTGACCGAGGAGGCATCGGCCCCGGTTCACGTCCAGAAGCTCGACGCCCATGGCCGCGCCTATGCCACCGGCAAGCGCAAGGATGCCATCGCCCGCGTCTGGGTGAAGCCCGGCTCCGGCAAGATCACCGTCAATGACAAGACCTACGAGGAATATTTCGCCCGTCCGGTCCTGCAGATGGTGCTGCGCCAGCCGATCGTCGCCGCCAACCGCGACGGCCAGTACGACATCATCGCCACCGTCAAGGGCGGCGGTCTGTCCGGCCAGGCCGGCGCTGTGCGCCACGGCATTTCCAAGGCCCTGACCCATTATGAGCCGGAACTGCGCGGCGTTCTGAAGAAGGGTGGCTTCCTGACCCGCGACAGCCGCGTGGTCGAGCGCAAGAAGTACGGCAAGGCCAAGGCCCGCCGGTCCTTCCAGTTCTCCAAGCGCTGACGCGCCGGCGAACCTTCCTGCTTTTGCGAGAGCCCCGCCATCGCGCCGGGCTTTCCCTTATCCGGACGCCCCGGCTTCGCGCCTGCACCGTCCGGCCGCCATGCGCCTGCCAAGCCAGCCCATGACCGGCATTTCCAGCCTGCGATACATGACGAAGCTGGCCAGCACGATGATGGGCGCGACGGCCAGGAAAAGGGCGAGCGGCTGCGTCACCGGCAGGCCGGCAAGCGGCAGCAGCACCTTCACCAGCGCCTGAATGACATAGACATGCACCAGATAGGTTGAGTAGGACCAGTCACCCAGCTTGCGCAGCCAGCCGATGCGCGCATTGAAGACATGAACACCGCCGGCCACGATAAGGGCCGCAGGCACGCCCCACAGCAGGAAGCGCCACATGCGCGGCTCCCCCTCCTCACCCAGCATGAGCAGAAGAATACCGGCCGCCAACGCGGCCCAGTAGATCCAGCCTGGATGGGGCATGCCCCTGTCACGGAACGTGCAATTGTAGACCAGGATGCCGAGCGCGAATTCCAGGATGATGGAATCGGTGTAGAAGCACAGGACCATGTTCTGCGGGCCGGCCCATTGCCCCGCCATGACCACGGCGGCGAGAAACAGGACCAGGCCGATCAGATGCCTGTCCCCGATCCAGCGCACGAAGACGAAGACCAGCAGATAGAAGGCCATTTCGTAGTTCAGCGTCCAGCCGAGCATCAGTATGGGCTGGTTGCCGCCATTGATGCCGCCGCTTGGCAGGAACAGCAGCGATGTCAACAGGTGCTGCCAATCGGCCGTCACCGTGTTCAGCAGGGCCGGCCAGGCAATGGCCATGATGAACAGCAGGATCGTCATCGCGTAGCAGAGGGGCGCTATGCGCATGTAGCGGCGCGCGAGAAAGCGCCAGTCTATGCGTTCGTCACGATCAACGACCATGGCCATCAGAAATCCGGAGAGGACGAAGAATATGTCGACGCCGACTGCACCAAGCGCCCAGGTGACCGGCTCGCGCGCCTCGGCCGCCACCGATGCATGAACATGGTAGACCACCACCAGCCAGGCCGCGATGGCGCGCAGATACTGGATGGAATCCAGCATGGCCGGCCGGCGCGCCGGCTTAGCCCCAGCCTGGCTGCCACCGGCAAGTGCGGTTGCCTGTTCCGAAATGGCCGCAGCCACCCCTTGCTGTCCCATTCACGCCCTCGCTAGCGCCCCACCCGTGCCGGAGCAGGACATACTCGCACGATTACATTTACTTTTTACTTCATTAGCAAAAACTATTCCTTGTTGGCGCGAGCTGTGGCCCCCTTTCAGCCGCGGGCGGGATCGGGCATTGTCCGGTCAGGAAATCCGGGAGCCGTTCATGCCTTCAAAATCGATCGACCATGCCTTCACCGCGCGCCGCCGCCTGGGTGCGGCCAGCGACCCCACCTATGCCGGGGCGCTGTCCTTCATGCGCCGGCCCTATTCGAAATCGGTCAAGGGCGCGGACGCTGTCGTCTGGGGCATTCCCTTCGATGCCGCGGTCTCCAACCGGCCCGGTGCGCGTTTCGGCCCGCAGGCGATCCGGCGCGCCTCGGCCATTTTCGACAACGATCCGCAGTACCCCTTCCACCGCGACCTTTTCGAGGCCATGGCGGTGATCGACCATGGCGACTGCCTGCTCGACTATGGCAATCACCAGAAAACGCCGACCACCATCGAACGCGAAGCGTCGAAAATCCTGAAATCGGGCGCTTTTCTTCTGTCGCTGGGGGGCGATCACTTCGTCACCTGGCCATTGCTCAAGGCCCATGCCGCCAAACATGGCCCGCTGGCGCTGGTGCAGTTCGACGCGCACCAGGACACCTGGGACGATGACGGCAAGCGCATCGACCACGGTTCCTTTGTCGGGCGCGCGGTGCGCGATGGCGTCATCGACCCGTCCCGCTCCATTCAGGTGGGGATCCGCACCCATGCGCCGGAGGATTGCGGCATCGAGATCATCCATGGTTACGAGGTCGAGGAGATGAGCGCTGCGGCGATTGCCGAGCGCATCTACCGGCGCACAGGGGGCAAGAACGTCTATGTCACCTTCGACATCGACTGCCTCGATCCGGCGTTTGCGCCCGGCACCGGCACGCCTGTGGCCGGCGGTCCCTCTTCGGCCAAGATGCTATCGGTGCTGCGCCACATGAAGAATATCGAGATCGTGGGAGCGGACGTGGTGGAGGTCGCGCCGGCCTATGATCATGCCGACATCACGGCAATCGCGGGTGCTTCCATTGCCATGCATTATCTCGGCCTGCTTGCCGAGCGGCGCGGCGCGAAGTAAACAGCGCGAAAATCCGCTTCCCCCCGCAAGCACCCAAGGCAGAAGACATGAGCGCGAAAATCTTCATCGACGGCGAACACGGCACCACCGGCCTGCAAATCCGCGAGCGGCTGGCCGGACGCTCCGACATCACGCTCATGTCGATCCCGATCGAAGAGCGGCGCAACGAGGCCATGCGCGAGACCATGCTGCGCGATGCCGACATCGCGATCCTCTGCCTGCCCGACGATGCGGCACGCCAGGCGGTGGCGCTCGCCGCCGATGCCGGCACGCGCTTCATCGACGCCTCCACAGCGCACCGCACCCATCCGGACTGGGTGTTCGGTTTCGCCGAAATGGCCAGGGGGCAGGCTGAACGTATCGCGGCGGCGCAGTTCGTCTCCAATCCGGGCTGCTATTCCACCGGAGCCATCGCCATTCTCGCCCCTCTGGTGGCGGCCGGCCTGGTGCCGTCCGACTATCCGGTGACCATCAATGCCGTGTCCGGCTATAGCGGCGGCGGCAAGCAGATGATCGCCCAGATGGAGGATGCTTCCAACCCGGACGCCATCACGGCCAACCACTTTGCCTATGCGCTGACGCTTGGCCACAAGCATGTGCCCGAGATCATGGCCCGCAGCGGCATCACGCGCCGGCCGGTCTTCACGCCTTCGGTCGGCCGGTTCGCGCAGGGCATGCTGGTCAACGTTCCGCTGTTCTGCGACCTGATGACGGGAAATCCTTCCATGGCCGACATCCACGGAGCGCTGGCGGCCCATTACGCAGGGCAGGATGTCGTCGAGGTGGTTGCTCCGGCTGAAGCAACGGCCAGGCCGCGCATCGATGCGGAGGAAATGCGCGGAACCGACCGGCTGAAGATCTACGTGCTCGGCACCGAGGGCATGGGACAGGTCAACCTCATCGCCTCGCTTGACAATCTCGGCAAGGGCGCCTCGGGCGCGGCGGTCCAGAACATGAACCTGATGATCGGCGCCTGAGGCGGCCCCGTCAAGGCAGGCCCGCAGGCAGGTTCCTGACCGGGTCCGGCAGCAGGGCCGGGCGAGCTGCCGTCAATGCCGGACGACGATCTTCGTCTCGGGCGCATAGCTGCCGATCGTGCCGCGCCAATGCGCCACCGCGAAGCCCAGCACGGTCAGCGCCGTTGCCTGATGGACCAGCCCCCAGAACAGGGGCACCTGCATGAGAAGCGTGACGATGCCGAAAACCGCCTGGAGCACCACCAGCCCGGCAAGCAGGGCAGCACGGCGCGCATGCGTGGTTGCGCCATCGCGCTTCATCGTGCGCAACATGTGAACGAGGGCAGCCGCCAGAACGACATAGGCGCCGAGGCGATGGATGAACTGCACGGTCTTCGGGTTCTCGAAGGCATTGATCCACCATGGCTCCTGCAGCCAGAGGCCGCCCGGCACCAGCGCGCCGTCCATGAGCGGCCAGGTGTTGTAGGCAAAGCCGGCATCGAGGCCGGCAACCAGCGCGCCCAGATAGATCTGGACCAGCACGAACAGCACCATCCAGCCAGCACCCGTCCGCGTGGCGGCGGACACCCGGTCGCCGCTGTGGACAGCCAGCCCCCGGGCCACATACATGATGGCGGCAAAGATGGTGGAGGCCAGCGTCAGATGAATGGCCAGGCGGTATTGCGACACATCCGTGCGTTCGGTGAGACCCGATGCCACCATCCACCAGCCAACGGCGCCTTGCAGCCCGCCCAGCGCCAGCAGGCCCAGAAGCCGGGGCTTGAGGCGTTGCTCAAGCCGTCCTGTCAGCCAGAAGAAGGCGAGCGGCACCGCGAACAGGAAGCCGACCATGCGGGCAAGGAAACGATGGCTCCATTCCCACCAGAAAATGAACTTGAACTCTTCCAGGCTCATGCCCTTGTTGATCTGCTGATATTCGGGAATCTGGCGGTATTTCGCCAGTTCTTCCTGCCATTCGGCTTCCGACAGGGGCGGAATGATGCCGTGAATGGGCTTCCACTCGGTGATGGACAGGCCGGAATCGGTGAGGCGCGTGGCGCCGCCAACGACCACGAGCGCCAGCAGCCACAGGAGAACGATGTAAAGCCAGCGGCGCACCGCCACGCGGTTGCGCGCCTGCCGGTCCATGGTTTCATACGGGCGCTGCGAAGGAGAAACGGCCACGGCTGCGTCGGTCATCGGCGTATCAATACCCCTGTCACATGAAATGCCGCCCCTAACTGACCCAAAGCCGGCAGGCTTTCAAGTGGCCGGAACACGCGACAGGCTGTCACGCCAGACAGGCGGTTTCCTTTGCCGGTGGTTTCCAATAGAGAACAGCCGAGACAATCGCCGGAAGACATGCCATGCCCGTCCGCCTGAAGAAACTCGTCGGCACCGTTCTGCTCGTCCTGCTGGTCATCATCTATGCGCTGGTGGCGACGACGGTGGCCGTGGCGCGGCTGGGCGAATCCGGCCCGCTGGTTCATCTCGCCTATTTCCTGTTCACCGGAATGCTCTGGGTGGTGCCCGCCATGTTCATCATCAGCTGGATGAACAGGCCGCCGCGCAAGCGCTGAACCGTCAGACCGTCACCAGCCGCTTGCCGCGATTGGCCAGCGGCGTGGTGATCCCGGTCAGCATCGTGCGGATATAGGGCACCGACTGGTAACGCCCGTTGACCGAGATGCGCGGCAGGGCCTGCAAATGCGCCCGGTGGCCAGCCTCCAGCAGCCCGTGACGCGTGGTCACGGCCGTGATGAAACCGGCCTTACGCGCAAGGTCCGCCTCCCTTGGCCCCACTGCCGCCTGATAGCCGTAGGGAAAGGCCATGTGGCGCGGGCGGGTGCCAAGCTCGTTCTCAAGAATGTCGGCGGCGTCGAGCAATTCGGAAAACGCCGCTTCCGCATCGAGACGCCGCAGATTGTAGTGGTGAACCGTATGGGCGCCGATGGTGACCAGGGGATGAGCGGCAAAGCGGCGCAACTCGCGCCAGTTCATCAACACGTCATCACCCGGCTTCATGGCATCGAGACCGGAGGCGGCGGCCAGATCGCGGATCAGGCTGTCCTGGTCCTCTTCGGCCACATCACTGGTCAGCCAGTTTTCCAGTTCGATGAACGTGCGGCGTTTGGCGGAAGTGGTCGAACAGTCGAAATGCACCGCTTCGCCGCCAACCGGAGCATAGAAGCCGTCGCGCCGGGCGATGATCTGCTCCAGGACCATCCACCAGAGCGCCACGCGGCGGCTGATCTGGGCCGGCGCGGCATAGACCGTGACGGGTGCTCCGTGACGCTCCAGCACCGGCAGCGCCTCGGTGAGATTGTCGCGATAGGCATCGTCGGCCGTCAGCGCCAGCGGGCAGCCTTCCAGATCGCCTCGCTTCAGGCGCGCGGCCATCTCGTCCATGGTCACGAAGCGGTATCCGTCCGCCTTCAGCCCACCAATCAGCCGGTCGAGGAAATCCGGCGCTATGGAAAGGTGACGGTTGAAGCCAAGGGGCGATGTGGACGCCGAGGTTACCCGATGCAACATCAGGATCGCGCCGGCACAGGGCTTCATGGCGCGATAAACGCGCGACAGGCCTGTCCATCTGACGCTGTTGAGGATCACCTTGCGGATCACCTCGCCCCTGTCGATCATTCCTTCACCTTTTTCGGGTACCCAGATGGGCATGGTTGCAGGCAGGTTGTCCGGTCTGGATAGCACCGAAGGATTGAAGGATGGTTGATGTTGCGCTTGGCGTCGCTCATGCGCCTGCCGGCGTGAAGCCGGGTTTCGGCATGCGGGTGGAGGCGGGGCCGGTGGCGCACCGGCGCCATGCCGCCTTCTGCCGGCAAGCCCTTTGCGGACCTGCCCAGCATCCGGCCTGGGTGGCTGGCTGGGCCGCCCACGTGAACGGCGACATCATCTTCCTGTCGCTCTCGAACGGCGACAGGGAGATCATGCGCCTGCCCCTGGAAGTGGTTGACGAGGGACTTGGCCGTGTCGCGACGCCGGTGGGCGGACGCCATGCCAACGGATGCTTTCCCGCGCTGGTGCGGGATGCGGAATTTCCCGCCCCCGAAGACCTGACGCGCATGCTGGCCGGCGCGCTTTCGCAGGCGCGGCCCGACATCGCGCTCGCCGCCCTGCCCCGGCTTCAGCCGGACATGGCCGGCCGCGCAAACCCCCTGGTGCTTCCCGCCTCCGGAGCAAGCCCGAATGTCGCACTGGCCGTGGACCTGTCCGGCGGATTCGACGAGACGTTGCAGCGCCACTCCGGCAAGCGCAAGCGCAAGAAGCACCGCACGAACGAACGTAAATTCCGTGAACAGGGCGACATCGCCGTTCAAACCGCCACGGACAGGGAAACCGCGCGGCGCCTGCTCGACACGTTTTTCGAGCTCAAGGCGCAGCGGTTCGCCGCCCTGGGGATTGACGATGTCTTTGCCGATGCCGACGTCAGGGCCTTCTTTCACCGTTTGTATGCGGAGGAAGCGGCGCAGGACGAGACCGCATTCGTTCTCCATGCACTCGAGGTCGGTGGCAGCATCCGCGCCATCACGGGTTCCAGCCTGTGCGGGAAACGGATGATCTGCGAATTCTCGGCTTTCCGCCCCGACCGGGCGGAGAACACGAGCCCAGGCGACTACCTGTTTTTCGAATGCATTCGCTGGGCCTGCGAACGGGGCTTCCTGATCTACGATTTTTCCGTCGGTGACGAGCCCTACAAACGCCTTTGGTGCGATATCGAGACGGTCCAGCGCGACACGCTCATTGCGCTCAATGCACGGGGCAGGATCATGGCCGCGATGCGCAACGGCACCACTTCGCTGAAACGCCAGATCAAGAACACGCCGCCGCTCTGGGCCGCCTACAAGTCGCTGCGCAAGCTGCGGGCTGCCACGAACGAAAGCTGAAGCCTGTCGGCAGGGCCCCGCGCATGCACCCGCCAGCGCCCGTGGCGGGGCGGAGGCGCTCAGGCCGCGCTGCGGCCGGTGCGGGGCGGCAGGCTCTCGATGTCTGCCCGTCCGACCAGCAGGTTCTCGTGGCCTGCCGATACCAGGTCGTCGACGGCGGCGATGACTTCCGGCGCCTGCGGATCGATGACGCTGAGCACGACTTCCGCGGTGGCATTGCAGACCCGCGCCACGCCTTCGGCATCGGCAGGGCCGCATTCCATGACAATCATGTCGTAGACCTGGCCGAGGGCATCCAGGATGATCGGCAGGCGCTCGATGGAGCGGGCGACCCGGTCCGGATCGCCGGTTCCGGTCGGAATCACATGGCAATCCGAGAAATGGTCGCCGTGGATGATCTCGGAAAAGGACGCGCTTCCGGTCAACAGGTCGGTGATGCCCGGACGGGCGTTGCGTTCGAGCATGGGACGGGAGGCGGCGCTGTCGGCGGTGAGGTCCAGCAGGATGATGCGCAGGCCCGAATCGGCCAGCGCACGGGCGGTCATGATGGCCGAGGCCGCTGCCGCCTCTCCTTCCGGCGAGACGAAAACGGCGCGCGCGGCACCGGTTTCCACCAGCCGGACGGCCAGGTCCTCGCCGTTCATGCCGGGATGAGCGGCTTTTTCCGCCGCTGCCTTGCGGGCTTGCCGGGCCGCGGCGGCCGTGGCGCGCATGTCGGCTGCGGAAAGCGCCTTTTCGGCGGCGTGCGCGGCTGCGGCGGTCGCCGCAGTGGCCGACAGGGCGGGTGCCGCATCATTCGCGCCGGCCTGACTTGCGGCCGGTGCGGGCTTCGTGGCCGGCGCTGGTTTTTCCTCGTCCGGTTGCCGCGCCACGGCGGGCATGGCGATTTCCGTTGCCGGCACGGGCGTTCCCGAGACCGCGCGCATGGCGCGTCCGGAGAAGAGTTCCGCCAGCAGCGTGAAGACGGTCATCAGCAGGAGCGTGCCGGCAAAGGCCGCCCCGACGATGGGCACCTTCTTCGGGAAATAGGGATCGCCGGGCACGATGGCGCGGGAGAAGATGCGCGCATTGACCGGGCTGTAGGCGGCTTCCTTGCGCGACTTGGCTTCGCGGAAACGCACCAGATAGGATTCAAGCAGGTCGCGCTGGGCGGCGGCTTCGCGCTCCAGGGCGCGCAGTTCCACCTCGCCTTCCGACACGCGCGCCGATTCCGCCTTGAGGCGGTTGACGTCAGCGGCCAGTTCGCTCTCGCGCAGCCGGGCGGTCTCGGCTTCCGTCCTCAAGCCGGCCAGAACCTTGTCGGCCTCGGCGCGTATCTGGGAATCGAGCTGGCCGAGTTGCGAGCGCAGCGACTTGATGCGCGGATGATTGTCGAGGAGCGTGGTGGCCAGATCGGCGATCTCGGCGCGCAGATCGACCTTCTTTTCGACCAGGCGCTGGATCAGGCCGGATGTCTGCACTTCCGGGATTGCCTCGATGGCACCGCCCGAGGCGAGTGCCTGCTCGATCGACCGGGCACGGGCTTCGGCCGCCGCGCGGCCGGCGCGCACCCGCGACAGTTCCGTGGAAATCTCGGACAATTGCTGCGTGGCCAGCGCCGCGTTGTTCTGGCCAACCGGAATGTCATTGGCCGCACGGTATTCCGCCACCCGGCTCTCGGCCTGTTTCACGCGGTCGCGCAGTTCCGCGATCTCGGGCGCCAGCCATTCGGTCGCGGTGGTGTCCGTCTCAAGACGCGCCTTGCGTTGAAGCTCCATATAGGCATCGGCAATGGCATTGGGCACACCGGCGGCCAGTTCCGGATCCCTGGAAGAGAACTGGATGACGATGACGCGCGTGCCTTCGGTGCGATAGACCTTGAGCCGTTCGCGCATGTTCTTCAGAACGCGCTCATCGATGGTTCCGCGCGAAGGCTGGGAAATGAAGGGAATGGAAAGCGAACCGCTGCCGCTGAATTCATCGCGGCTGGCCAGACCCAGATCGCGCGCGACGTCGGAAAGAAGGGCGGTTGAGGCGATCAGTTCAACCTGTGACTGGACGCTTTCCTGGTCCAGTGCATCGTTCCTGCCGTTTTCGATGTTCGGACGGGTATAGACGGATTCGCGCGTTTCAATGAGAATGCGGGTCTCGGCCATGTATTTGGGGCTGAGCATGAGCGAAATGCCGTAGGCGCCAACCATGGCCAGGATGGCGACAGCAAGGATCAACAGCTTCCTGCGCCACAGGCCCGCCATGAGCGCCGGGAAGTCGATATCCACATCCTGAGCCGTTCCATTCACGCCTGACATGCTTCTACTCCGAATACTACATGGCGATCATGGTAAACAGGTTTGGTTTAGCTGTAGTTAATTCCCGAAGCTTTCCGCATTTGTGTTTCCGCGCCGCGTCCCGATGAAGTCGCGGCAGCTTTACCGGCTATTAACCCTAACAACAGATAAACGACGTTGACGAATGCAGGTGCGTGTCCGGGCGAACCTGCCGATTCACAAAGGTCAGCGTTGATGAACCGTCGCGTATTCACCATTACAGCCGTTTCCCTGGCCCTCGCCGGCATGGCCGGATGCTCGGCCTACAAGCCGACGCCGCCAGCCTTTCACAAGGCGCTCTACCAGCCCTACAGGCTGGATGCGGGCGACCGCGTCCGCGTGACCGTGTTCGAACAGGACGGACTGACCAACACCTACTCCATCGACCAGTCGGGCCATATCGCCTTCCCGCTCATCGGGCAGGTTCCGGCCCGCGGCCATACGGTGGCGGAACTGGAAATCGCGCTGGCACAGGCGCTGCGGCAGGGCTTCATCCGCGATCCCGACGTATCGGTCGAGGTCGATCGCTACCGGCCCATCTTCGTGATGGGCGAAGTGGGCGCGGCCGGGCAATATTCCTATGTGCCGGGCCTGACCGTGCAAAAGGCCGTGGCGCTGGCCGGCGGCTTTTCGGCGCGCGCCAGCCAGGGCAGTGTCGATGTCACGCGAACCATCAACGGCAAGGTGATGACCGGGCGCGTCATGCTGTCCGACCCGCTGCTGCCCGGCGATACCGTCTATGTGCGCGAACGCTTCTTCTGACGGCGGGGCCGGAACCGTTTCATGACCGACATGCGGCCGCTGAACATCGTCCACTGCTTTCGCTCTCCGGTGGGCGGCATTTTCCGGCATGTCCGCGATCTGGCGCACGCACAACAGGCAGAAGGCCACAGGGTCGGCATCATCTGCGATTCAACGACGGGCGGCGAATTCGAAAACCGCATGCTCGAAGCACTGGAGCCGGAATTGGCGCTGGGCGTGCAGCGAACCGCGATGCAACGCCATATCGGGCTTGGCGACATCACCGCCGCCGCCAGGACATACAAGCTTATCAACGGATTGAAGCCGGACGTGCTGCACGGGCACGGCGCCAAGGGCGGCGTCTACGCCCGCGTTTTCGGCTCACTTCTGCGGGTTTCAAGGTCTCGCGTGGCCCGCCTCTATTCACCGCATGGCGGAAGCCTGCACTACGACCCGGACACGAATACCGGGCGGTTCTTCTTCGCGCTGGAAAAGCAGCTTTCGCGCGTCAGCGACTGCATCCTGTTCGTGTCGGAGCATGAGCGGCAAACCTTCCTGACCAAGGTCGGCACGCCACATTGCCGATCGGAACTGATCTACAACGGGCTGACGCCCGAGGAGTTCGAGCCCGTGACGGCCGCCCCCGATGCCGCGGACTTTCTCTTCATGGGCATGTTGCGGCTGCTCAAGGGGCCGGACCTGTTCCTGGACGCGGTCCTGAAGGTAAAACGGGTGGATGGTTCGCCCGCCACGGCCGTCATTGTCGGTGACGGCGAGGACCGGACGATGCTGGTGGAGCGCGTGCGGGCCGCCGGGGCACAGGACCGGATCCGGTTTCACATGCCGATGCCGGCGCGCGAGGCCTTCCGCCTCGGGCGCATCATGGTCCTGTCCTCGCGGGCCGAGGCCCTGCCCTACACCGTTCTGGAAACGCTGGCCGCCGGCAAGATCATGATCGCCAGCCGGGTCGGCGGCATTCCGGAAATCCTCGGTTCGGGCTCGCCAGCCCTCACCGTGCCGGATGCGGACAAGCTGGCGGATGTCATGCAGGCCGCGCTGGACGACGAGGCGGGTTTCCACGCCGCCATGCCCGGCCTCGACAGTCTCAAGGCCCGCTTTTCAGCGCAGACGATGGCCCGACAGGTGATCGCGGTCTACCGGGACATCCTTTCGTCCGGCGCAAGGGTTTCTTAGCACCCGCCTGTTAACCTGCGGCCCGTCGAATTGAAGGCCTTGCCGGGTTTGCGGGACCATGATGAACAAGATCGATCCGAAAGACACGTTTTCACCCGAGACGGTGCGTGCGTTCAAGGCGCAGCCGGACGAGGAGCAGGCGGAAAAGAAACGTGCGCTCAATGCGATGGCCAAGACGGTGGCGGCGCAATATCGCGACGATTCCCTGTCTCCGGGCATGATCAGCGGCATTGTGCGCCTGCTGGAATTCTCCGTCATGAGTATCGCGGGCTTCGTGGTCTTCTTCCACTATGTCGGGATTTCGCCGGCAAGCGCGGCAGTCTATTCGCCGACCATATTCTTCGGCTCGATCCTCACCGTTATGGCGTTCGAGTTCGCCGAAGGCTATCGCATCACTCGGCTGCGGCGGCCCTTCCTGCGCTTCGGGCGCTCCGTCATCGCCTATGCCGGGGCCTTCGCCCTGATGGCGCTGGCATCGGTTTTCCTGAAGAACTCGGCCGATTTCTCGCGCGTCTGGTTTGCCGGCTGGGCCCTGACGGGTCTCGGCGGCATCATCGTGCTGCGTCTGTTCATTTCCCGTCTCGTCATCCGCTGGTCGCGCAACGGGCGCATGGAACGGCGCGCGGTGATCGTGGGCGGCGGCAAGGAAGCCGAGAAGCTGATCCGCTCCATCGAGCGCTCGCCCTACAACGACGTGCGGATCTGCGGCATTTTCGATGACCGCGACGACAGCCGCTCGCCGCCGATCGTTGCCGGCTATCCCAAGCTCGGCAATATCGACGACCTGCTGGAATTCGCGCGCATCGCCCGCATCGACATGATGATCGTGGCGCTGCCGCTGACAGCCGAGCGGCGGGTGCTGACCATGCTGAAGAAGCTGTGGGTGCTGCCGGTCGATATTCGCCTGTCGGCCCATACGAACATGCTGCAATTCCGCCCGCGCTCTTATTCCTATGTCGGCAACGTGCCGATGCTCGACATTTTCGACAAGCCGATCACCGATTGGGATTCGGTCGCCAAGCGGATCTTCGACATCGTCTTTTCCGCCTTCGCGGTCATCGCCTTCGCGCCGATCATGGCGGCGGTGGCCATCGCCATCAAGCTGGAAAGCAAGGGGCCGGTCCTGTTCAGGCAGAAGCGGCACGGTTTCAACAACGAGATCATCGAGGTCTACAAGTTCCGCTCGATGTATGCCGACATGTGCGACCCGACCGCGAAAAAGGCCGTCACCAAGAACGACCCACGCGTCACAAGGGTCGGCCGCTTCATCCGCAAGACATCGCTGGACGAGTTGCCGCAATTCTTCAATTCGCTCTTCGGATCGCTCTCGCTGGTGGGGCCGCGCCCGCATGCGGTTGCCGCTCAGGCGCACAACCTGTTGTTCAACGAAGTCGTGGATGGCTATTTCGCCCGCCACCGCGTCAAGCCCGGCGTGACCGGCTGGGCGCAGATCAACGGATGGCGCGGCGAGGTGGACAATGACGAGAAGATCCAGCGGCGCACCGAGTTCGATCTCTACTATATCGAGAACTGGTCGCTGCTGTTCGATCTCAAGATCCTTTTCCTCACACCGATCCGGCTTCTGAAAACGGAAAACGCCTATTGAGCGCGGTCGCACAGGACATACCCCGGGCCGTTGTCCATGCCAGGCTCGCCGGCATGGCCGCCACGTTCTCGGTGGCCATCGCCCCGATGCTTGCCGGTTTCGTGATCCGGGAACCGGCACCCTACGAGCTCTACATGGCAGCGCTGATGCCGATCTGGGCGCTCGCCGGCGCCTTCACGTTCTCGCGCAGCATCATGCCGCTGGTCATCCTGCTGATCACGTTCAACATTGGCGGGTTCCTGTCGATGCTGACCATGGCGGAACTCAGGGATACGCCGCTTTACCTCGCCGTCTCCCTCTTCCTCGGCTTTACGGCGATCTTCTTTGCCGCGGTGCTGGAGCGCCGGCCGCACTATTTCAAGCCGATCTTCATCGCCTGGGCGACCGGCGCGGCGGCAACCTCGCTGCTGGGCATTCTCGGCTATTTCCATCTCTTTCCCGGTGCTGAAATCTTCACGCGCTATACCCGCGCGGCCGGGGCCTTCGAGGATCCGAACGTGTTCGGGCCCTATCTGGCGGCGCCCGCCTTCTATCTCGTCTACCGGCTCATATCCGGACGGCTGCACGACATGGCGCGCGTCGCCGTTCCGCTGCTGCTCATCACGCTCGGCGTCTTCCTTTCCTTCTCGCGCGGGGCGTGGGGCCTCTACGGTCTCGGCATCGTGCTGCTGGTCGGCCTGATGGTCATCCAGAACCGGTCCACGCGTTTCCGGCTGCGGATCGCCATCATGGCCGCCGTGGCGGTCCTGCTGCTGGTCGTGGCGATCCTGATCGCTCTCCAGATCCCTTCAGTCGCGGCGCTCTTCGAAACACGAGCCCGCCTGGTACAGGACTATGACGGCGCGCGGCTCGGCCGGTTTGCGCGCCATATCATCGGCTTCATCATGGCGACGGAGAAGCCGCTCGGCATCGGCCCGCTCAATTTCGGCCTGATTTTCGGCGAGGACACGCACAACATCTGGCTCAAGGCCCTGATGGACTATGGCTGGCTGGGCTTCTGCTCGTTCTTCCTGCTCGTCGTCTGGACCCTTGGCGCGGGTCTGCGCATCCTGTTCCGGCCTCGTCCGTGGCAGCCCTTCTTCATGACCGCCTATGTCGCCTTTCTCGGCCACATCCTGCTCGGCACCGTGATCGACATCGACCATTGGCGCCACTTCTACATTCTGCTCGGCATGGTCTGGGGCGTCATTGCACTGGAACACAGGGTTCAAACGGCCCGTGCGGCAGGCCGCACGCATCCGGCCCTGGCATCCGGCCAGACGTGAAATGCGCTGCCCGCGTGATTATTCCGGTTGCCAGCGGGCGCGTTGCCAGCTAGAAGGCCAACCGTCGGAGCGTAGCGCAGCCCGGTAGCGCACTTGACTGGGGGTCAAGGGGTCGTGGGTTCGAATCCCGCCGCTCCGACCATTTTTCCGGGACGTCTTTTGAAACCAATGCAAGCCGGAGGCCAGGATCACCCTGGCCACGAAGGCATCGGCGCAGGCGCTTCAGTCGATGCCGTCGACAATCACCACCGTGCTTTTCGAATTGGCATGGCGGATCGCCGCCACCGGCGCGTAATCGTCGGAGCGGGCGAAGGCCTGGGCGCTTTGCATGTCGGGAAACTCGATGATGACAAGGCGTGTCGGTGTCCACAATTCGCTGTCCACCACATCCAGTTCGCCGCCGCGGGCGCGGTAGCGTCCGCCATGCTTCTCGGCCAGCGCCCTGGCCTTGGGAAGATACTCCTTGTAGGCTTCCGCGTCGCGGATATCCACATCGGCGATGATGAAGGCTGCCATGGGTTCGTCCTCCCCGTTCCGGGCTTCCTGTCAGCCTTCCGGCGGCCTCAACGGACCTGATCCAGAAGGCGCTTGCACTCCAGCAGATCGAACAACGCTTCCTGCAGAAGGGCGCGATTGTCCTTGGAAAGCTTGCCGGCGCCGGCTTCGACCGGCCCTTCGTCGTCCGGCCGGCCCATTCCGAAAAAGCGGCGGGGCTGCTTGGGCCGCGCCTGACCGACAAGCTTGTCCTCGTCAACCGGGCCTTCGGGCGCGGGATGAGGCTTGTGAGCCTCCAGCTCCGCCTGCTTCTTCTGGGCGATCGCCTCGATGGCGGACACGTCTCCCGTGCCGAGCGCCACCACGAACGGGACGCCGTTTTCCTTGATGAGCCGCTGCACACCCTTGATCGTGTAGCCCTGATCGTAGAGCAGATGGCGGATGCCCTTGATCAGTTCCACATCCTGCGGCCGGTAATAGCGCCGGCCGCCGCCGCGCTTCATCGGCCTGATCTGGTTGAACCGGGTTTCCCAAAAGCGCAGGACGTGCTGCGGAAGGTCGAGTTCCTCGGCCACTTCCGAAATGGTCCTGAAGGCGTCCGGGCTCTTTTCCATCGCGTCGGCTCTCCCCCTGGGCGGCAGGCGCCGCCAACGAATCATGCTTTTCCATCAGACCCCTGTCGGAAGCCCGATGCAAGCACGCGCAGGGCGCATGCGGCTCACTCCTTGCCGCGCGCCAGCTTGTGAGCCTGGATGATCTTGCTCTTGAGGACGTTGGAAGCCTTGAACGTCATGACCTTGCGCGGAAGGATGGGCACTTCCTCGCCGGTCTTGGGATTGCGCCCGATGCGTTCGTTCTTCGAACGCACCTGAAACGTGGCAAATGACGAAAGCTTCACGGTCTCACCACGCACGATGGCGTCGCAGATCTCGTCAAGGACCATCTCAACCAATTGGGCCGATTCCGTGCGGGACAATCCCACCTTCCGGTAGACTGCCTCCGCCAGATCAGCGCGAGTAATTGTTTTCCCGCTCATGCGCCGCTTCCAGCCCGTCCTCTCCCTGATAGCCTGAAACCTACTCACGACTTGCAGCCGAGGTCAAGGTGCATTGCCATTTGATTGGCTCGCAAATGCAAGCAGCAAAAGCGTTTTCGCCTACATCCGCACCAGGACCGCGCCCCAGGTGAAGCCCCCGCCCATGGCTTCCAGAAGCACAAGGTCACCTTGCCTGATGCGGCCGTCGCCGATGGCTTCGGTCAGTGCCAGCGGCACCGAGGCCGCCGATGTATTGCCATGATGGTCGACGGTGATGACCGTCTTTTCCTCGGCTATGCCGAGCTTCCTTGCCGAAGCATCGATGATGCGCTTGTTGGCCTGATGCGGCACGAACCAGTCGATGTCCGCAGCGGTGATACCGGCCTGGCCGAAGACATCCTCGATCACGTCGGTGATCATGCCCACGGCGTGCTTGAACACTTCCCTGCCCTGCATGCGCAGATGACCGATCGTGCCCGTGGTCGAGACGCCGCCATCGACATAGAGCTTGTCCTTGTGGCAGCCGTCGGAGCGCAGCGACGCGGCCAGAATGCCGCGGTCGGCAATCGTACCGGTGCCTTCATTGGCTTCCAGCACGACGGCGCCGGCGCCATCGCCGAAAAGCACACAGGTCGTGCGGTCGTTCCAGTCGAGAATGCGCGAGAAGGTTTCCGAGCCGATGACGAGCGCGCGCCTGGCCATGCCGCCGCGCAGATGCAGGTCGGCAGTGCTGATGGCGTAGACGAAGCCGGAGCACACCGCCTGCAAGTCGAAGGCATAGCCATGGCGAATGCCGAGGCGTTCCTGGATTTCCACCGACGTGGCGGGAAAGGTGTGATTCGGGGTCGAGGTTGCCAGCACGATGAGGTCGATGTCGCCGGGCTCCAGGCCGGCGGCCTCCAGCGCGGCGCGGGCGGCCGCCTCACCCAGCGAGGCCGTGGTCTCATCCTCGGAAGCGATATGGCGCCGGCGAATGCCGGTGCGCTGCACGATCCACTCATCCGAGGTTTCGACGATGTTCTCGAAATCGGTATTGGCCATGACGCGGCGCGGCAAGGCAGAGCCCGCGCCAAGAATCACCGAGCGAATCATTCACTTTCCCCTGTCGCGGCCGTCTGGCCCGCTTTGATGGCAGCACCGGCATGGAACCGCTCCAGATCTCGCCCGATCTGTTCGATCAGCCGGTTTCGGACCATGTCGTAGCCGAGTTCGACGGCAGCGGCAAAACCTTCCGCATCGGTTCCGCCATGGCTCTTGACGACAATGCCGTTCAGGCCGAGGAACACGCCGCCATTGGCCTTGCGCACATCCATCTTCTCGCGCAGGTAGGAAAAGGCGCCGCGCGCCAGGACATAGCCGAGGCGGGCCATGAAGGTGCGCTGCATGGCCGCGCGCAGATAGCCGGCAATCTGCTTGGCCGTGCCCTCGGCGGTCTTGAGCGCGATATTGCCGGAAAAGCCCTCGGTGACCACGACATCCGTCGTCCCCTTGCCGATATCGTCGCCTTCCACGAAGCCATGGTAGGACATGGAGGGCAGGCCGGCGTCGCGCAGCATGCGCCCGGCCTCGCGCACTTCCTCCTGCCCCTTGATCTCCTCCACCCCGACATTGAGCAGGCCCACCGTGGGGCGCTCGACGCCGAAGAGCGCCCGCGCCATGGCGGCGCCGAGAATGGCGAAATCGGTCAATTGCTGGGCGTCGGCGCCAATCGTGGCACCGACATCCAGCACCACGCTTTCGGAGCGCGCGGTCGGCCAGATGGCGGCGATGGCCGGCCTCTCGATATTGGCCATGGTGCGCAGGCAGAACTTGGACATGGCCATCAGGGCGCCGGTATTGCCGGCGGAGACACAGACATCCGCCTCGCCCTTCTTGACCGCCTCGATGGCGCGCCACATGGACGATTTCCAGCGGCCGTTGCGCAGCGCCTGGCTTGGCTTGTCGTCCATGGCAACCGAGACTTCGCAGTGAAAGACCTCGGCGTTCTTCTTCAGGCGCTCAAGCCCGTCCAGCACCGGGCGGATCGCCTCCTCCCGGCCGAACAGCAAAAAGGTCACGTCGCTGCGGCGCTCAAGCACATGCTCCAGCCCGGGCAGAACGACCGACGGCCCGAAATCGCCGCCCATGGCATCGATTGAAATGCGAATCACGCGTTCTCTTTCCCGTCACGATCCGGCCTCTCGCGGGCCGGTCTTGCAAGTCCGGCGAAAATAGCGGTTTTGGGCGCCCGCACAATGGGCACAGGTGCTTTTTAGACCTCGGCGGAATTCATTGCTTGCCCCCATCCTTGAGGGCGGCCAACCTGGCAAAGGGGTTTGGCTTGTCTTCCGGTTGCGGCTCCACGTCCCTGGGCAGCCGGGCATCGGGCTTGCGCGGATAGGGATCGATGGCCAGTTCGAAATGCTCTTCGGCCACCGCACCGACATCCACCGAATCACCGGAAAACGGTTCCGGCGCATCCTCGCCCTCGGCATCGACGAGGATTTCGCCGGATGGGTCGTACGGTCGGGCAAGGCTCGACCCTTCAGGAACGAAAAGCGCCTCGATTTTGGCTTCCACCCGGTTTTCCAGCGGCTCCAGCGTCACCACGCAAAGCTGCACGATATCGGCCGTCACCTTGCCGGTCACCTTCACGCCATCCTTCTTCCATCGCGTCACCAGAAGATCGAAGGAAAAGGCGCGGACTTCCTCCAGGTCGTGATCCCGTGCCAGGGCGGCGCGGCTTTCCTCATCGGCGGCAAAGGAAACCGGCAGGCCCTTTTCGGGAAGGCGCGCGACATGGACGGCGAAGGAAACGGGGCTTCTGGGACCAGTGGAAATCATCGGTTCGCCTCCAGTTGAGCGGGATCGGGAAAAATCACCTGTCCGGACAATAGGGTTTCATCGCTTTCGGCGGCCAGCGCCGCTTCGGCGGCCAGGACGTAGCGGGCCAGTTCGCCTGCCTGCGGCCATTCGGCTGCCTCGGGGCGGACGTTGCGCTGAAGCGCCATTGCCAGCGCCGCGGCATCGCCCTCGCCGAGCGCTTTCTCATAGGCATCGAGACGGCCGAAATACATCCGGGCCAGCTTCTTCATGCGCTTGGGAACCGAAGTGTCGCCGATGCCCAGCTCGCGCAGCGAGTGGTCAACCTCCTTGAAGAAGATGTCGGTGACGTCCTGCGCCACCGCATCGAGCGTTTCTCCGCGCCCGCGCACCCGCCGCAGGAACAGAAACATGTGCAGGCCGATCATCTCGAACCGGCCTAGCGGCGTGTCGGGCACATCCCATTGCGCATAAAATCGCGGCTGCCGCGCGGCTGCCACGATTTGCCCGTAAAGGCCGTCCGTCAGATCGTGATTGGCCCTGGCCTTGCGGCTGAACAGGCTTGCGAACATGGGCTTGCTCTCCTGATTGGCCCGGTCTGGCCGAGCGGGCCGGTTGCATCGGCGCGCAAGCTGGTTTACCGAGTTTCGACACGGGCGCAAGCAAGTGAAGCGCCCCGTCCGCCAGATTTCACCTTGCGGGCCCAACGAAGGAGATTGCGTTGCGTTCCTGTGAATTCAAGACCCTTCCGCCCATGCGCGCGGCCCTGGTGGCCGCAGGCGTGGCTTCGCTGGCCGTCCTGGCGGGCTGCAATGCAAGCCAGACCCTTTCGCCTTCCGAGACCCTGACACAGGGTTACGTGATGGATGAGCAGGCGCTCGAACTGGTGCCGGTGGGATCGTCGCGCGAGCAGGTGCTGCTGGCACTGGGCACGCCCTCGACCACCTCGACCTTCGAGAACGAGGTGTTCTACTACATTTCGCAGAAGCGCCAGCGCCCGGTTGCCTTCATGAAGCCGCGCCTTGTGGATCAGCGCATCCTCACCATCTTCTTCGGTGAGGACGGACGCGTGGCGAGTATCGCCAATTACGGCCTGCAGGACGGCAAGGTGTTCGACTTCATGTCACGGACGACGCCGGTCGCCAGCCGCGAGACCTCGTTCATCGGCCAGATGCTGACCGGGCTTGGCCGGGCCCCAGCCCGCCTGCCGGGAACCTGACCGGCGGATTTCCTGCGGCGAACCACATTGCCGCGGTCTGTTTCCGTTTCGCAAATGAAGAAACCCCGCGGATCGCTCCGCGGGGTTTCGTTTTTCAACCGGATAGGCCTGTTCAGTGCGCCAGGACGGCGAGCAGAAGCAGGGCCATGATGTTGGTGATCTTGATGGCTGGGTTGACGGCCGGACCGGCGGTGTCCTTGTAGGGATCGCCCACCGTGTCGCCGGTGACGGAGGCCTTGTGGGCTTCCGAACCCTTGACGTGCTTGACGCCATCCTTGTCGACAAAGCCGTCCTCGAAGGACTTCTTGGCATTGTCCCAGGCGCCGCCGCCCGAGGTCATGGAGATGGCGACGAACAGGCCGTTGACGATCACGCCGAGCAGCGAGGCACCGAGCGCGGCGAAGGCGGATGCCTTGGAACCGGAGATCAGCAGCACGCCGAAATAGACCACCAGCGGCGCCAGCACCGGAAGCAGCGACGGGATGATCATTTCCTTGATCGCCGCACGGGTGAGCATGTCGACGGCACGGCCGTAATCCGGTTTTTCCTTGCCTTCCATGATGCCCGGCTTCTCGCGGAACTGCCTGCGCACTTCCTCGACAACCGCACCGCCGGCGCGGCCCACCGCCGTCATGGCAATGCCGCCGAACAGGTAGGGGATGAGACCGCCGAAGATCAGGCCGGCAACGACATAGGGATTGGACAGTTCGAACGAGACCTGGCCGATATCGGCGAAGTACGGATACTGTTCCGCATTCTGCGTGAAGAACTGCAGGTCGTAGGAATAGGCCGCGAAGAGCACCAGCGCGCCGAGACCGGCCGAGCCGATGGCGTAGCCCTTGGTAACGGCCTTGGTGGTATTGCCGACGGCATCCAGCGCGTCGGTGGTCTGGCGAACCTCCGGCGGCAGGTCTGACATTTCGGCGATGCCGCCGGCATTGTCGGTGACCGGGCCGAAAGCATCGAGAGCCACGATCATGCCGGCAATGCCGAGCATGGCGGTGACCGCGATGCCGGTGCCGAACAGGCCGCCAAGCTGGAAGGTGGCGATGATGCCGCCGACGATGACGATGGCCGGCAGGGCCGTCGATTCCAGCGAGATGGCAAGGCCCTGGATGACGTTGGTGCCGTGGCCGGTGACCGAGGCCTGGGAGATGGAATTGACCGGGCGTTTGTTGGTGCCCGTATAGTATTCCGTGATCACCACGATCAGCGCCGTGACGATGAGGCCGATGATGCCGCAGATGAACAGGTTGGTGCCGTTGAGCACCGCGCCATTGGTCGTGGTCAGGTCACCCCAGCCGATGGAAAACTGGTTGGCGATGCCAAGGCCGACGATGGACAGCAGGCCGGTGACAATCAGGCCCTTGTAGAGCGCGCCCATGATCGAGCCGTTGGCGCCCAGCTTCACGAAGAAGGTGCCGATGATGGATGTGATGATCGACATGGCGCAGATCAGCAGCGGATAGATCATCACCGAGGAGAGGACCTCGCTGCCGGCAAAGAAGATGGCGCCGAGCACCATGGTGGCGACGACCGTCACCGCATAGGTCTCGAACAGGTCGGCAGCCATGCCGGCGCAGTCGCCGACATTGTCGCCCACATTGTCGGCGATGGTGGCAGGGTTGCGCGGATCGTCTTCCGGAATACCGGCTTCGACCTTGCCCACGAGGTCGCCGCCGACGTCGGCGCCCTTGGTGAAGATGCCGCCGCCCAGACGGGCGAAGATGGAGATGAGCGAGGCGCCGAAACCGAGTGCGACAAGGGCGTCAATGACCGTGCGGTCGCCGGAGGCATAGCCCATCGGGCCGACCAGGATCCAGTAATAGACAGAGACGCCGAGCAGGGCGAGGCCGGCAACCAGCATGCCCGTGATGGCGCCCGACTTGAAGGCGATGTCGAGGCCGCCGGCCAGCGAATTGGCCGAGGCCTGCGCCGTGCGCACATTGGCGCGAACGGACACGTGCATGCCGATGAAGCCGGCCGCGCCGGACAGGATGGCGCCGATCAGGAAACCGATGGCCGCCGTGCCGGACAACAGAAGCCAGGCCAGGACGAAAACGACCGCACCGACGATGGCGATGGTCGTATACTGACGGGTGAGATAGGCCTGTGCACCCTCACGCACATAGCCAGCGATCTCCTGCATGCGGGCATTGCCCTGGTCGGCGGCCATCACCGACTGGGTTGCCCAGATCGCATAAACAACGGACAGGAGTCCGCATGCGATGACAAGGTAAAGCATGGTCATTGAAAGAACTTCCTCCTCATGGCCGGCCTGCGAGACCCCCGAAGCCGGCCCGTGACAATTTCCCGGGCCAGGACAGGCCTGGCTCCGCGGGACCGGGGCGGATCATGCGTTTCGCCTCAAGGCGCGTCAAGAACGCAAAAAGACGCTATGCCCCGCTTTCCTCACGAAATGCGGGCGGCACTCACCTTTTTCGCCTTGCATGGCAAGGACTGCTGTCAGGAGATCGCTTCGCCGCCGCGTTCACGCAGGACGAGCAGGAAACCAAGGGCCACGAGGCAGAACAGCACAACGGGGAAGATGATCCAGTTGAGCATGTCCCAACCACCGGCATTGTAGACCTGGCCGGACATCAGCGACGCGAAGGCAACGGTGCCGAAGAGCATGAAGTCATGGGCGCCCTGGACCTTGTTCTTCTCGGCGGCGGTATAGGTTTCCGCCACCATGGCCGTGGCGCCGATGAAGCCGAAATTCCAGCCGACACCCAGAAGGATCAGCGCCAGCCAGAACTGCCAGAGCGCGATGCCGGACAGGGCCACGATGGCGCAGCCGATCAGCAGCACCATGCCGGTGGCCACGATCGTTTCCTTGCCGAAGCGGGCAATCAGCCGGCCTGTGAAGAAAGAGGGCGCGAACATGGCCATCACATGCCAGGAAATGCCGAGCGTGGCCTCGTCCGGCGTGAAGCCGCATCCCACCATGGCCAGCGGTGCGCCGGTCATCACGAAGCTCATCAGGGCATAGGACCCGATGGCGCAAACCAGCGCGACGGCAAAGCGCGGCTGGCGCATGATGACGGACAGCGGCCGGGCCGGAGCGTCCTCAAGCACGGTCGGGTCGCTCACCTGATCGCGGGGAAGGCGCAGCAAGGAGAGCACGAGGACGCCGAGCAGGCCCAGTGCGATGATGCCGGCATAGGCGCCGGCAAAGCTCACCGGCGCAAACGCATCACGCGTGAAGATCACCATTTGAGGGCCGATGATGGCAGCGAACACCCCTCCGCCCAGCACCCAGGAAATGGCTTTCGGCTTGAAGGCATGCGGCGCGTTGTCGGCGGCTGCGAAGCGGTATTGCTGCACGAAGGAGCCGCCGAGGCCCACGAGAACGAGACAAGCGGCGAAGGCCCAGAAAGACCCCTGGAAAATGGCCAGCGCGGCCAGCGCGCCGCCAAGCGCGGTGATGGATGCGCCCGACATGAACCCGTAGCGGCGGCCGACCGCGCGCATGAGTGCCGCTGCCGGCAGCGCGCCCAGCGCCACGCCGAGATTGTAGCCGGTGACCGGAGCGGTGGCGAGCGACTTGTCGGGGCCGAGCAGGTAGACGCCGGTCAACGCGCCCATCGAGATGGCAACCGGCGCCGCCGCCCCGACAACCGATTGCGCCGCGGCCAGGATCAGCGCCGTCCGGCGGGCTTCCCGCTCGAGTGCAGTCGTCATCTCGCCCTGCCTTTCGTGTCCGTGCGCACCCGCCCGGCAACCCGGTCGAGCACCGCATTGACGAGGCCGGGTTCCTCGGCCTCGTAGAAGGCCTTGGCGATATCGACATATTCGGTGACGATCACCGCGATCGGCACATCCTGCTTCTTCATCAGTTCAAAGACACCGGCGCGCAGGATGGCGCGCAGCGTGGAATCCACCCGCGAAAGAGGCCAGCTCTCGGGCAGGCTCTGGTGAATCACCGGATCGATCTGGCGCTGGTTGTCCACCACCCCGGCAATGATCATGCGGAACCATTGCGGGTCGGCATCGCGGTAGAGATCGCCGTCGACTTCCTTGCCAAGCCGGAAACTCTCGTATTCCGAGGCGATTTCCAGCAGGCCGACGCCGGTCACATCCATCTGGTAAAGGGCCTGCACGGCGGCAAGGCGGGCAGCGCCGCGCTTGTTGGCAGGTTTGGTCTCGCGTTGCGGCTTGCCGTTTTCGTCAGTCACGGTTCAGGCTCCGAACGTCTTTTTCAGGTCGATCATGGCGAGCGCGGCACGGGCGGCGAAACCGCCCTTGTCGGACTCGGACTTGCGCGCCCGCGCCCAGGCCTGGTCACCGTTCTCGGTGGTCAGGATGCCGTTGCCGATGGCCAGACGCTTGTCGACGGTCAGGTCCATGATGGCGCGGCAGGATTCATTGGCGACGATGTCGAAATGGTAGGTCTCGCCCCGGATGACGACACCGAGCGCGACGTAGCCGTCATAGGTCTTCTTGCCCTTGGCTGCGAGCGCGATGGCACCGGGCACTTCCAGGGCACCCATGACCGTCACGACATCCCAGGTCGCACCGGCCGCTTCGAGGGCTGCGGTGGCGCCTTCCAGCAAGGCATCGGACAGTTCATCGTAGAAACGGGCCTCGACAACGAGGAGATGGGGGGCTTTCGCCATGGACCGGGAGCTCCAACAGGGTACAGGACTTTCAGGCGCGCGGGCGCGAGGCGTCAATAGGACGCTTTGTCCGCATCCGCAAGCCGCGCCGCATAACGCGCCATGGTGTCGACCTCAAGATTGACCCTGTCGCCCGGCTGGCGCTCGCCCCATGTCGTCACGCCCAGCGTGTGGTCGATCAGCAGCACGTCGAAACGGTTGCCATCCACGCCGTTGACCGTCAGGGACGTGCCATCCAGCGCGACCGATCCTTTCGGCGCGATGAAGCGGGCAAATTCGCTGGGCGCCTCAAGGGTGAAACGCACGGCGTCGCCTTCCGCCTGCCGGGCAAGGATCGCAGCCATGCCGTCGACATGGCCGGAGACGATGTGGCCGCCCAGTTCATCGCCCACCTTGAGCGCCCGTTCCAGATTGACACGCGTGCCCGGCTTCCAGCCGCCGATGGTCGTCAGGCGCAGGGCTTCCTCCCAGGCCTCGACCTCGTACCAGCGTTCCGCATCGCCCGGTTCCGGCAAGGCGACGACGGTGAGACAGACACCGGCATGGGCGATGGACGCGCCGATGTCGATGGTCGCCGGATCGTGGGATGTCGCCATGCGAAGCCGCACGCCGCCGGCGCGCGGCTCGACCCGCTCAACGGTACCCACATCGGTGACAATTCCGGTAAACATCAGCGTGCCCTCGTCCATTCGCGATAGGTGTCTTGCCCGAATTGTGCCTGCCGGTGCAGATCAAAGGCCGGCGGCACGGTGGCTGGTGTCAGCGGCGCGCGCACGCCGCCCATGCCGATCCGCATCCGGCTTTCAAAAATGCAGATGCGGTCGACCAGGTCTTCGTCAAGGAACCGGCGCGCCGTGACAGCGCCGCCCTCCACGAACAAGGTCGAAATGCCGCGCGCGGCCAGGTCTTCCATGAGTTCGGGCAGGCAGATGCGGCCATTCATCAGATCGACGGCGAGAAAGTCGACGCCGCAATCAGCCAGCGCCGCGCGCCGTTGCGCGTTCGCGTCCGCCGCCGCGGCGATCCAGACCGGGACGGTGCGCGCCGAGCGGGCGAGGCGCGAGGAAACCGGTGTGCGCAGCCCCTTGTCGAGCACGATGCGGATGGGCGAACGGTCTTCCATGCCGGGCAGGCGGCATGTCAGTTCCGGATCGTCGGCAGCGGCCGTGCCGGCGCCGACGAGAATGGCATCCGTCCCGGCGCGCAGCGCATGGACCTGGGCGCGGGAGATCTCGCCGGTGATCGCGATCTGGCCCCGCCCTTCCAGCCCGATCATGCCATCGGCGGAGACCGCCAGTTTCAAGGTGACTTCCGGCCGCATGGACGAGGACCGCATCAGGTAACCGGCCATGAGATCGGCCGCTTCGCGCGCCAGAACGCCTTCGGTGACCTGCAGTCCGGCGGCGCGCAGAATGGCCGCGCCCTTGCCCGACACGCGGGGATCGGGATCGCTGGCTGCGATGACCACGCGGGCGATGCCGGCATCAACGAGCGCGTTGGCGCAGGGCGGGGTTCGGCCATGATGGGCGCAGGGCTCCAGCGTGACATAGGCGGTGGCGCCACGGGCCTTTCCGCCTGCCTCTTCCAGGGCTTGCGGTTCGGCATGGGGGCGGCCGCCGAGCGCCGTGACACCGGAGCCGACGATGACCGGTCCGGCCCCCTCATCCCGCACGATCAGCGTCCCGACCGAGGGATTGGTGCCGGTCAGGCCCAGATGCTTGCGGGACAGGCGGATGGCAGCGGCCATGAAGCGCCGGTCTGCCGCCTCACCGGGCGCGAACAAAACCGGCATGGACGCTATCTCCCGCTTTCCGGCGCGGCCGCATCCTCACCGCCCAGTTCACCGAGGAGTTCCTGGAAGTCGCGCGCTTCGCGGAAGTTGCGGTAAACGGATGCATAGCGCACATAGGCCACGTCATCGAGCGCCTTCAGCGCCTCCATGACAAGCTGGCCGATCTCGTCGGCCTTGATCTCGGATTCGCCTGAGCTTTCAAGCTGGCGCACGATGCCGGAGACGGCGCGCTCGACACGGTCCGGATCGACATTGCGCTTGCGCAACGCAATATCGAAGGAACGCATCAGCTTGTCGCGGTCAAAGGGCACCTTGCGGCCCGAGCGCTTGACCACGACGAGGTCGCGCAATTGCACCCGCTCGAACGTGGTGAAGCGGCCGCCGCAATCCGGGCAGACGCGGCGGCGGCGGATCGCGGCGCCATCCTCGGCGGGCCTGGAATCCTTCACCTGGGTGTCTTCGGACTGACAATAGGGGCAGCGCATGAAAAAGCCTCGCGGTACGACACCGCGAGGCTTTAGCCGGATTCGACCGGTTTGGGAATGGCGGCGGCCGATCAGCCCAGGTAGGGATACATGGGGAAGCGGCCGGTCATGGCGACGACCTTGTCGCGCACAGCGGCTTCCACGGCCGCGTTGCCCTCATCGGAATTGGCCGCCTTGAGCCCGTCGAGCACTTCCGAGATCAGGTTGCCGATCTCGGTGAATTCGGCTTCGCCGAAGCCGCGCGTCGTGCCGGCCGGCGTGCCGAGGCGGATGCCGGAGGTGACGAAAGGCTTTTCCGGATCGAAGGGGATGCCGTTCTTGTTGCAGGTGATGTTGGCGCGGCCCAGAGCCGCCTCGGCGCGCTTGCCGGTGGCATTCTTCGGACGCAGGTCAACCAGCATGGAGTGGTTGTCGGTGCCGCCGGAAACGATGTCGAGACCGTTGCCCTTGAGCGAGGCAGCCAGCGCCTTGGAATTGGCCACGACACTGGCGGCGTAGTCCTTGAAGCCCGGCTCCAGCGCTTCCCTGAAGGCCACGGCCTTGGCGGCGATGACATGCATCAGCGGCCCGCCCTGAAGGCCGGGGAACACCGCCGAGTTGATCTTCTTGGCGATGGCCTCGTCATTGGTGAGGATGAGACCGCCGCGCGGCCCGCGCAGCGACTTGTGCGTGGTGGAGGTGACCACATGGGCATGGGGCACCGGCGAGGGATGCACGCCGCCGGCGACAAGACCGGCGATGTGCGCCATGTCGACCATCAGGTAGGCGCCGACGGAATCGGCGATCTCGCGGAAGCGCTTCCAGTCCCAGATGCGCGAATAGGCTGTGCCGCCGGCAATGATGAGCCTGGGCTTGTATTCCTCGGCCTTGGCGGCGATGTCGTCCATGTCGAGGCGGTGGTCCTCCTGGCGCACGCCATAGGAGACCACGTTGAACCACTTGCCCGACATGTTGACCGGGGAGCCGTGGGTCAGGTGACCGCCGGAATTGAGGTCGAGACCCATGAAGGTGTCGCCGGGCTGAAGCAGGGCGAGAAAGACGGCCTGGTTCATCTGCGAGCCGGAATTGGGCTGGACATTGGCAAAACCGGCATTGAACAGCGTCTTGGCGCGCTCGATGGCCAGGGTCTCTGCAACATCGACGAACTGGCAGCCGCCATAGTAGCGCTTGCCCGGATAGCCCTCGGCATACTTGTTCGTCATGATCGAGCCCTGCGCCTCCAGCACCGCACGGCTGACGATGTTCTCTGAGGCGATCAGCTCGATCTCATGGCGCTGGCGGCCAAGCTCGTCGCGGATGGCTCCGAAGATTTCCGGATCGATCTCTTCCAGCGGGGCGGAAAAGAAAGCGCGCGTATCGGACATGCTGTGTGGTCCCTTCCTGTCAGCGGTCTCGGGAGAAACGAGAGCGCGGCTTATCACAGTTTCTCGCGGCCTGCCACTTGCCGCGTGCGCAAACAATGCGGACGGTTTTTCGCCCGCCGGCGCCGGACCATAGCGCCATGCAAAACGCCGCCCCGCATGGCGGAGCGGCGTTCATACCCTTCTTTGCGACACGCTTCGCGCGCGCCTCAGAGCGTGGAGGACAGCTGCAATTCGTCCACCCCGTCGCGGCCGTAGATGTCGTCGCGGAAATGAACCACGCCGTCGCCCGTCGACCAGGCCGACACATAGGTGAAGTAGACCGGCACCGGCTCGGCCAGTTGCACCGGCGTGCTCTCGCCGGACTTGATGGTGGCCTCGAAGCGCTGCCGGTTCCAGCCATCGGTCTCGCGCAGGAGCCAGCTAACCAGATCGCGCACATTCTGCACGCGGACACAGCCGGAGCTTTCGAAACGCGCAAGCTTGCCGAACAGGCTCTGCTGCGGGGTGTCGTGCATGTAGGTGGCATGCGGATTGGGGAAGTTGATCTTGACCGACGCCATGGCGTTGATCTTGCCGGGATCCTGGCGCAGCCGGTAATTCGCGGCCTCGTCGGTTGTCCAGTCCACCATTTCCGGCGGAATCTCGTTTCCGTCCTGGGCGAAGATGCGGATGTTGTTGCGCGTCAGGTAGGTCGGATCCTTGCGCATCAGCGGAATGATGTCCTTGCGGATGATCGATTCCGGCGCCGTCCAGTACGGATTGATGATGACCTCGTTGATCTTCGAATTGAGGATCGGCGTCTGGCGGTCCACCTTGCCGACAATCGCGGTGTGGCGCGAGACGACACGGCCGTTTTCCACCGCCTCGATCTGGGCGGCGGGGATGTTGACCATGACGTAGCGGTCGCCCAGATAACCGGACATGGACCGCAGGCGAACCAGGTTGGTCTGCAACTGGCCGAGGCGAACGGGCGCGGACACGTTCATGGCGGCAAAGGTGTAGCGCCCCATGACGCCGTCGGCAGGCAGCCCGTGGCGCTCCTGGAAACGCTTCACCGCTGCATCGACATAGGTGTCGTAGGCCTGCGACATGCCGGCACGCGGCGACAGGTCACCCGAGATCATCAGGCGCTTGCGCAGCGTTTCGACAGACGGGTCGATCATGCCGAGCCGGAGCTTCTGGCGGGCAGGCACGACCGGCCAGCCGCCGCGCGCGACGATGTCCTCGTATTGCGCGATCGCGTGCTCGACATAGGAGACGGTGTCGGGGTTGAAGATGGGAAGGTTGGAGGCGACCCGCCCGCCCTGCGAAGCGCGCGCATCAAACTCGGTGTCCCAATTGCCACGGCGCGGCGACTCGATGATGGTGCGGATGATGTCATCCGCCCGGGCGGCCCCGCTCATCGCTGACAGCGCTGTCGCACCGGCACCGGCTAGAAAAAGGCGGCGGCTGGTTGCCATGATCGTCTTCCCTCGTCGTCAAGTTCTACGTGACCGGAAAGGCCTTCAGGTCACGGGATTATGGAAAGGGAAAGATTGCACGTCAACGTTAACAAAGCGCCAAGCCTGTTGCCGCTGGTTGTCGCTAGCCGGGACAAACCCGCTCGCCCTTCCCCATCGGAAGAGGCGATGCCACGCGAATATGGCCTGATTGTGGGCGCCGGATCACGGCCGCGTTATCACCACGTCGCACGCAGCTTCCGCGCGCCGGACACGGGGACCGGGGACAGGCGGCGGCCCCGCCTGCCATGTCCACCCCCGTCATGTACGGCCCATCACATGCGGTAGGCGATGGTGTCGTTCCAGAAACGGTCGAGACGCTGGAGCGCACGGTTCATCTGCTGGAATTCCTCCGGACCGATGCCGCCGACCTGTTCGATGGATCCGATATGGCGCTGGTAGAGACCGGAAACGATGGCCGCGACATCCTTGCCCTTCTGCGTCAGGCTGACGCGGACGGAACGCCGGTCGACACGCGAACGCTGATGATGAAGGAAGCCCATGTCCACCATCTTCTTGAGATTGTAGGACACGTTGGAGCCCAGGTAATAGCCGCGCGTGCGCAGTTCGCCGGCTGTCAGTTCGCTGTCGCCGATGTTGAAAAGGAGAAGCGCCTGGACGGCGTTGATGTCGGAGCGGCCGTTGCGCTCGAATTCGTCCTTGACCACATCAAGCAGGCGGCGGTGCAGACGTTCAAGAAGATGCACCGACTCCATGTAAAGGGAGTGGATGGCGCTTTCCTGCTTGTCGGAAGCTGCGGGCTGCTGCGAGACAGCACGACGTGCATTGCTCATTGTTTCTTGCCTTCTGTTGGACGCCTGGTGACTTGTTGTTTTGCCGTCACCTTGGCGCCCACATTATCGAAGGCGATTAAAAGTCGACTTAAAGGCTTGCGTTAACAAAACCTTGCTCCATGCCGAAGCGGCAGGTTGGGCAATGAAAGGTTAACGCCGGGCGCCTGCCTCACGCGGCATCGCGGCTGCGGCGAACCTCCAGCCACAGGTAAACCCGCAGCGCAACCAGTGCGGCCAGCACCCCCAGATGGGCGATGACCAGCAGCTCACGGTCGCCGAACAGGTGCGGATAGAGCGCATGCATGGTGATCTCCGAGGCAGCGCAAAGCGTCCAGATCACCGGCCCCCAGGATGCCGGAAGCCAAAGGCCGACGGCGGCGAAGGGATAAAGCACGGCGAGGCTGACGGCGGCGATCTGCCAATGGATGGGCATGAGATCGAAGCGCCAGATGCCGCCGGGTTCCAGCCCGACCAGGCGAAGCCAGTAGGCCAGGCCGCTCCACAGCGAAAGGACCGCGAGGAAGCGCATGAAGACGACGGAGGCCTGCGCGGCGCGCGACGGCTTGAAGATCCCGGCCTCGGCGGTTTGCATCATGGCAGTGGCAGTTCCCCGCCGTCGAGCGGCGCGAAATAGGCGTCGATGTCAGCGGTTTCGACAGCCTCGATGGTGGCCGGGCGCCATGCGGGCGCATTGTCGCGGTCCACGAGAACGGCGCGGATGCCCTCGTAGAAGTCGTGGCCGACCAGCATGCGGTTGACGATGCGGAACTCCATGCGCATGCAATCGTCCATCGACATGCCGGCGCCGCGTGCCATCTGGCGGAAGGCGACGTGAAGCGATGTCGGCGAGCGGCCGGCGATGGTGTCAAGCGTCCGGCGGGCGAAACCGTCGCCCTCGTCGGCGGCCTCGTTCAGCGCGGCCACCACGGCTTCCAGGCTGGAGCCTTCGAACAGACGGTCGATGGCTTCGAAGGTTTCCGAGCCTGTTTCCGGTTCAGGGCGGATGCAGAAACGCATCAGCGAGGCAGCGGCATCGCCCGATTCGCACATGGCATCGAGCAGCGCGCCGAAATCCGCCGAGGCGACCGCGTGCGTGGCCGCGCCGAGGGCCAGCGCATCGCCCTGCTTTACGCGCTCGCCGGTCAACCCCATCCAGATGCCCGAACGACCGCGCAGGCGGGGCAGGAAGTGACTGCCGCCGACATCGGGAAAGAAGCCGATCCCCACTTCCGGCATGGCGATCACGCCCTTGTCGCCGAAGACGCGCACCGCGCCGTTCATCGACACGCCGCAGCCGCCGCCCATGACGATGCCGTCGATGAGCGACACCCAGGGCTTGGGAAAGCGGTTGATGCGGGCGTTGAGCCGGTATTCGTCGCGGAAGAAGGCGGTGAGCACCCGGCCTTCGCGGCCGGCCCGGTAGATATCCATGATGTCGCCGCCGGCACAGAAGGCGCGGCCTTCGCCCCGGATGACGACAAGGGCGACATCGTCGTCTTCTTCCCAGGCATCCATGGCGCGCGCCATCGCCTGAACCATCGAATGCGTCAGCGCGTTCAGCGCCTTGGGCCGTGTCATGGTGATCACGCCCGCCCTTCCCCGCTTCTCGAAGCGGATTTCATCGCCGCCGCCGAATTCGATACCCATGCCGTGAATCGCTCCCTCTCCCTCTGGCCCCCCTGCCCTGTCCGGCTTACGGGCCAGTGCGCTTTTTTGTCAATGGCGCGGTTGCCCGGCGCGGCCCAACTGTGGTTCAACCGGAGGCCCTTCGCGGCAAGGCGAACTGAAGGACAGGATCATGAACCGCATGGACACGTTTTCGATGCCCCGTTCCGTCGATGAAATCACCGGATCGCGCCGCTTGCGGCGGATGCGCAAGGCCGACTGGTCGCGCCGGCTGGTGCAGGAGACGCGGCTGACGGTCGATGACCTGATCTGGCCGATCTTCGTGATCGAGGGCGAGAACCGCAGCGAGGACATCGCGGCCATGCCGGGCGTCCGGCGCATGACGGTCGATCTCGCCGTGCGCGAGGCGGAAAAGGCGGCCAGGCTCGGCATTCCGGCGTTGGCCACGTTCCCCAATATCGCCATGGACCGGCGCGACGATACCGGCTCCCACATTCTCGACGCGGACAACGTGATCAACAAGGCCAGCCGCGCCATCAAGGCCGCGGTGCCGGAGATCGGCATCATCACCGACGTCGCGCTCGACCCGTTCACCAGTCACGGCCATGACGGCATCCTGCGCGACGGCATCATCGTCAACGACGAGACCGTGGACCTGCTGGCCCGCGCGGCGGTGGGGCAGGCAGAGGCCGGCGCAGACATCATCGCCCCTTCCGACATGATGGACGGACGCATCGGTGCCATTCGCGATGCGCTGGACGCAGCCGGTTTCCAGGACGTGGCCATCATGTCCTATGCCACCAAGTTTGCCTCCGGCTTCTACGGCCCTTACCGCGAGGCCGTCGGCACCGGCGGTCTGCTCAAGGGCGACAAGAAGACCTATTACATCGACCCGTCCAACAGCGAGGAAGCCATCCGCGAGACCGAAGCCGACATCGCCGAAGGCGCCGACATGGTGATGGTCAAGCCGGGCATGCCCTATCTCGACATCTGCCGGCGCCTCAAGGACACGTTCGGCCTGCCCACCTTCGCCTATCAGGTCTCGGGCGAATACGCGATGATCAAGGCGGCATCGGCCAACGGCTGGCTGGATCATGACAGGGCCATGCTGGAAAGCCTGGCGGCCTTCAAGCGGGCGGGCTGCGATGGCATCCTCACCTATTTCGCGCCACAGGTGGCGGAGATGCTGAAAGGCTGACCGCGAAGGCGGCCAGCCCTTGCCGGCGCCTTGCAGTCAGGCTGCCTGTGCCCTTGTCGTCAGCACCGTGTAGAGGAAGATCAGCATCGACAGGATGGTCAGGACCGAGCCGATGGCGGCCAGGGTCTCGCCCTGCTGCCTGAGCACCATGACGATGCCCGGCACGATGGTCAGCACGCCCAGCGTGGCCACCCCGTAGTGAACCTTGGCCAGCGGCCGAGCCGCGGCGGCGGGCACGAGGTGATAGTAGAAACCGAAAAGCCCCATCGTCACCCATCCGATCAGGTTGAGATGGGCGTGGGCGCCCGACAGCATGTGATTGCCGCTGGCCGACATCTGGATTCCCCAGACCATGCCGATGGTGACGAAAAGCGCCGCGGTGGCGACGAAGAGAAAAGCTATGCCGCGCATGTCGGGTCCCTCCCTGTTGCGGTCCACTTCCTTCCGCCCCCTTGCCGGCAACCGCGTCCGGCAAGCCATCGGCCCGGCCCTCCCGACACCGGAACCGGAAAACGCGCGTCCGCGCACGCTGCCATTCGGGAAACTGTCCGGGTTCATCTTGTCCGATTGCCTAAAAATCAGTCTTCAATGAATCAATTCGTTTTTCAAGCACCCGGACAGCCGTTTCTTTGTCTCCGGCCGGTCCAACCCCTCGCTTCCTTGAACCGGCAGGCACGCCTTCCCATGTGAAGCCTTGCAAGCATTGCAGTTCCCGGACGGGAAGAAAGGCAGGAAAGACTTGGCACGCACGATCGACGGCAAGACGGTCCATGACAGCGGTTTCCCCGCGGATGAAGACTGGCGCCTGTATGAGGGGGTGCGCACGCGGCGCGTCATGGCGTTTTTCATTGATTACGTCATCATCCTGCTCCTGATGATCCCGTTTGCCATCCTGGTCTTTCTGCTGGGCATCGTCACGCTGGGTCTTGGCTGGATGCTGTTTGCCGTCTTCGGCCCCTTCGTGGCGCTGACCTACGTGGCCATGACGCTGGGCGGCGGACGGCAGGCGACGGTCGGCATGCAGATGACGGGCATCCGGCTTGCAAGGCTGGACGGGTTGCGGATCGATCCGCTGCTTGCCATCGTCCACACGGTCCTGTTCTGGGCCGGAAACGTGTTCACCTCCGGCCTCATCCTGCTGGCCACGCTGGTTCTGGACCGCAAGCGCACGGTTCACGACCTCCTGCTCGGCACCGTCGTGGTGCGCGACAAGGCCTGACGGCGGCCCTGCCCGCGGCAGGGAATTCGGCACTCGCCAACGGCCGCGCACCATTCTACAGTGTCCATGGACGAATCCTCGCCCGCGGACGTTGAATGGCCGATTTCCATACCTATGCCACCTTTGCCATCATCGCGCTGACGGTGGTCGCCTATGTCAGCGACCGCTTCGCGCTGGAGGCGGTGGCGATCGGCTCACTGGCCGCGTTCCTGGCGCTGTTCGCCCTGTTTCCCTACGCCAACGGCGATGGCGCGGCGGTCCGGCCGGAACAACTGGTCGCAGGCTTCGCGAACCCGGCGCTGGTCACCGTCATCGCGCTGCTGATCGTCGGCCAGGGGCTGTTCGCCACGGACGCGATGGACCAGCCGGCGCGCATCGCGGCAAAGGCCGGCGGCGCTTCACCGGTGCGGGCACTGGCCGTGACGCTGCTTTCGGCTGCATTCCTCTCAGCCTTCCTGAACAACACGCCGGTGGTGGTCATCTTCATTCCCGTGCTGACCGTTCTGGCCGCACAGCGCAATTTCTCCGCATCGCGGGCGTTGATGCCGCTCTCGTTCCTCTCGATCCTGGGCGGCATGACGACGATCATCGGCTCTTCGACAAACCTGCTGGTGGCCGGCGTGGCACAGCGCAACGGTCACGAGGTCGGCTTTTTCGACATTACAGCGCCGGGATTGATGCTGGCGGCGGCCGGTGCGCTGTACATCTTTCTCGTCATGCCGCGCATCCTTCGGCGGGGTACGCGCGGCGGCGAGGAGAGGCGGCGGGCGGCCGGGGCGCAGTTCATCGGCGAGATCACGGTCGGCGCCGGCCATCCCTTTCTCGGCATGGAATCGCGCGCGGGCCTTTTCCCCGGGCTGAAGGATCTGATGCCGCGGCTCATCATCCGGCGCGGGATGGATTTCCTGCCGCCTTTCGAGAACATGGTCATATCCGAAGGCGACCGCGTGGTCGTTTCCGGCACGCGGCGCGCCTTCATGAATGCGCTGGCGCGCGGCTCGGCCACGCCCTCGACGCGCGAGGACAGCGAGGACAATCCCCGCGTCAAGCCGGGTCCGGCCTACCACGTGGCCGAAACCGTGGTCACGCCGGGTTCGCGCCATGCCGGACGCACGGTACGCAATGCCGGCATCCAGTCCACCCATGGCGTGGATGTGCTCGGCATCCAGCGCAAGAGCCGCATGGGGCGTGTTCCGCTGGCCGACATCCGGCTGGAGCCGGGCGACACGGTGCTGGTCGGGGCGGACGAGCAGCATCTGCTTTCCATGCGCGACAGCCATGACCTGCTGCTGCTGGAATGGTCGGCACAGGCCGTACCGCAGCGCCAGAAGGCATGGATCGCCTTCGTGATCTTTGCCCTCATCGTGACAACGGCGGCGACCTCGCTGGTGCCGATCGTGGCCAGTTCAGTGATCGGCGCGGCCATAATGATCGCCACGGGCTGCCTGACATTGCAACAGGCGGCGCGCGCCTTCGACCGCCAGATCTTCCTGCTCGTCGGTTCCTCTATCGCCGCGGCCACGGCGCTGGAGCAGACCGGCGGCGCCAAGCTGATCGCCGATGGCGCCGTCATGGCCATGGCCGGACAAGGCCCGGCCGTGCTGCTGTCCGGCCTGTTCCTCGTCGTGGCCCTGATGACGAACGTGCTGTCGAACAACGCGACCGCCGTGCTGTTCACGCCCATCGCGCTGGACATGGCGGCCAGCACAGGCCTTCCGGCTGCGCCGTTCATCGCCGCCGTCATCTTCGCCTCCAACGCCTCGTTCGCGACACCGGTCGGCTACCAGACCAATCTTCTGGTGATGGGACCGGGCGGATACAGGTTTTCGGACTTCGTGAAGGCCGGCCTGCCGCTCGTCCTGCTGATGTGGCTGACATTCACCCTGATCGCGCCATGGTATTACGGGTTTTAGCGAGCCGGAAACCGATGGAAAAAATTGGCATTGGCGAACGCGCCGGCGGCTACTATCTTGAGCATTCATGACGCAGCAACCCGTTCACAATCCGCAGTTCTACCTGACCGCGCCATCGGCCTGCCCCTATCTGGAAGGCCAGTTCGAGCGCAAGGTCTTCACGCACCTGGTCGGAGACAAGGCGAGCGAACTGAACGACCTGCTGACACAGGGCGGTTTCCGCCGCTCCCAGAACATCGCCTACCGGCCGGCCTGCGAGACCTGCCGCGCCTGCGTCTCGGTTCGCATCCTGGCGCAGGAATTCACGACATCACGCAACATGCGCCGGGTCGTCGCCGCGAACGAGGACCTGGTTTCCACGGTCTATGACGCGGAGCCCTCGACGGAGCAGTACAGCCTGTTCCGCAGCTATCTCGATGCACGCCACCGGCGCGGCGGCATGTCGGACATGACGGTTCTCGACTATGCGATGATGGTGGAGGACACACATGTCGACACGCGGATCATCGAATACCGCAAGCGCGGGCCGGATACGTTCATCACCGGCAAGGGCGAAGGCGAACTGGTTGCCATCGCGCTGACCGACGTGATGGGCGACGGCCTGTCCATGGTCTACTCCTTCTTCAACCCGGACATGCCCGAGCGCTCGCTGGGAACGTTCATGATCCTCGATCACATCGAACGGGCACGGACGATGGGCCTGCCGCATGTCTATCTGGGTTACTGGGTGCGCGGCTCCCGCAAGATGGACTACAAGATCCGGTTCCGGCCGCAAGAACATCTCGGCCCTTCGGGCTGGGCCCGCTACGAGGACTGACCCGGCTTGACCACGCAAACAGATCACGTGAAGGGCCTCGCGGTCACCGGGCTGGGCGGCATGCTGCTGACCTTCGACATTCCGTTGCTCAGGCTGGGTGACGGCGAATCGTGGTCCGTCATCTTCCTGCGCTCGGTCTGCTCCATCGTCGTCATGCTTGCCGTCTGGCTGGCCCTCAAGCGGTTCGGGCGCAATCCGCCTCCGCTCATCCAGGGCCGGACCGGCTGGATCGTGGCGGCACTCTATGCACTCACCGGACTGTGTTTCCTGCTGGCCGTCTTCCTGACGCCAACGGCAAACCTCGTCTTCATCCTGGCACTCAATCCGATGATCGCCGCCCTGCTGGGCCGCATCTTCCTGGGCGAGCGGCTGAGGCGCGAAACCCTTGTCGCCATGATCGCCATGGCAGCGGGCGTCTTCATCATCGTTTCCGGCGGAATTGCCGCCGGAAGCCTGATCGGCAACCTGCTTGCGCTTGGCGCTGCCGGATCGCTGGCCGCCGCGCTCACCGTCTCGCGGGCCAGCGGCAAGGACATGGGCTTTTCAGCCGTCATGTCAGGGGGGTTCCTGATCCTGATCTCCGGCATTGTCGTGCTGTTCAACGGCTACCGGATCGAGGCCCCGGTCTGGATCGTCCTCGACGGGGCAATCCTGCTGCCCATCTCCATGTTCTGCCTGGCCACGGGAACGCGCTGGCTGACGGGGCCGGAAGTGGCCATGTTCTACATGCTGGAAACCGTTCTGGCGCCGATCTGGGTCTGGTGGATCTTTTCCGAAGTCCCCGAGCGCCACACCTTCATCGGCGGTGCAATCGTGCTTGGCACGCTCGTCATCCACACGGGCGTCCAGATCGCGCGGGACCGCAAGCGCCGGCTGGCGGCGCGGCCCGTCTGAAGCCCGGTCCGCCAGGCAGGCTGGCATTGCATGGCAGCTTCCCGCCCTTGCGTTTGCATTGCAGCATGAACCGGTTTAGCTAGAACGCGAACCGCGCGCGTGCCCCACGCGCCCCATGCCTCCCGTTGACAAGGCTCAAACATGATCAAACCGACCCTTGCGGCCGTTGCCGGCCGCATTTCGTCCGGGCGTCCGCGTGACCGGCTCGGCACCCTTTCCGTTTCGCAGACAAAGACAGAAATCCTATCAGGCCTCACCGTGGCGCTGGCGCTGGTGCCGGAAGCCGTGGCTTTCGCCTTCGTGGCGGGCGTTCACCCGCTTGTCGGGCTTTACGCCGCCTTCATCGTCGGCCTCGTCACGGCGCTGCTGGGGGGCAGACCGGGGATGATTTCCGGGGCCACCGGAGCGCTCGCCGTGGTGATGGTGTCTCTCGTCAGCCAGCATGGCGTGGAATATCTCTTCGCCACGGTCGTGGTGATGGGCGTGCTCCAGGTTCTGGCCGGCATCTTCCATCTCGGCAAGTTCATCCGGCTGGTGCCCCACCCCGTCATGCTCGGTTTTGTCAACGGGCTGGCCATCGTCATCTTCCTGGCCCAGCTCTCGCAATTCCAGGTGCCGGGATCGGCCGAAGGTGCCGGCGGGCACGGCATGGCGAACGGCCAATGGCTGACCGGGCTGCCGCTCGCCACCATGCTCGGTCTGGTGGCACTGACCATGGCGATCATCTGGGCCATGCCGCGACTGACAAGGGCCGTGCCGGCGCCGCTGGCCGGCATCGGAGTCGTGGCGGGGCTGGTCATCGTGTTCGGCATCGATGTGCCGCGGGTGGGCGACATGGCGTCGATCGAGGGCTCGCTGCCCGCCTTCCACATCCCCATGGTGCCGCTGACGCTGGAAACCCTGAGGATCGTGCTGCCCTATGCCTTCATCCTGGCCGCGATCGGCCTGATCGAAAGCCTGCTGACGCTCAACCTGGTGGGGGAGATCACCGGCCAGCGCGGCGGAGCGTCGAAGGAGTGCGTGGCGCAGGGAACGGCCAATGTGGTGACCGGTTTCTTCGGCGGCATGGGCGGTTGCGCCATGATCGGCCAGTCGATGATCAACGTGAAGTCCGGCGGGCGGACGCGCCTTTCCGGCATCGCGGCCGCGCTGTTCCTGCTCAGCTTCATCCTGTTTGCCGCCCCGCTCATCGAGCAGATCCCGCTGGCCGCGCTTGTGGGCGTGATGTTCATGGTGGTGATCGGCACGTTTGCCTGGAACTCGCTTTCCATCCTGACCAGGATTCCCCGTGCCGATGCCTTCGTCATCCTTCTCGTGACGGTTGTCACGGTCTGGACGGATCTGGCCACCGCGGTGGTGGTCGGCGTCATTGTCTCGGCCCTGACCTATGCGTGGCAGAATGCGCGCCGCATTCATGCGCGGGTGACGACAGAGGGGGACGGCACGAAGACCTATTCCATCGAAGGGCCGCTTTTCTTCGGATCCACCGAGGGATTTCTCGACCTGTTCGACCCGGCCGGGGACCCGGACGTCGTCGTGGTCGATTTCATGAATTCGCGGGTGGCCGACCAGTCGGCGCTTCAGGCCATCGAGACGCTGGCGCAGAAATACGAGGCGCAGGGAAAGCGCCTGCAATTGCGCCACCTCTCGCGCGATTGCCACCATCTCCTGACTCGCGCCGGCCAGCTCATGATCGACAGCGAGGACGATCCCGACTACGGGCTGGCTGTCGATTATGACGTGCGCACGGGCTCATTCGGCAAGGGTCACTGACTGGCGCGAAGAGCTGCAAATCGCATTCGGATACGACGAAGGCCGGGCACCCTGCCCGGCCTTTCGCTTGTCCGCCTGCGGGACTGCCCGTCTATTCCGCCGCTTCCGGCAGACGCGCCGGCGCGATGTCCAGAGGCCCGGCATGGGCATGCGCAGGCATTTCCTCGTCCTCCGGTTCATCACGCGGATTGGGCCGCAGGAGCCTGACAGCAAGCCAGCCGATGCCCTTGCGCACATCGTCCATGATGGAGAAGAGCGAGGGCACGAAAAGCAGGCTCAGCACCGTGCCGACGAGCAGGCCGCCGATCACGGCGATCGCCATGGGCGCGCGGAACTCGCCGCCATCGCCATGGGCAAGGGCAGCGGGCACCATGCCGGCCGACATGGCGATGGTCGTCATGATGATCGGCTGGGCGCGCTTGCGGCAGGCATCAATGATGGCCTCGCGGCGCGCGATGCCGCGCGCGATTTCCTCGATGGCGAAATCCACCAGCATGATCGCGTTTTTCGTCACGATGCCCATCAGCATCAGGATGCCGATGACGACCGGCATGGAGACCGCCTGGTTGGTGAGCCAGAGGGCGCCGACAACCCCGCCGATGGACAGCGGCAGGGACAGCAGAATGGTGACGGTGTGGAAGACCGAGCCGAACAGCAGGATCAGCACCACCATGACCAGCATCAGGCCGGTGATCATGGCATTGCGGAAGGATGTGAAGACATCACCCATCACCTCCGCGTCACCGGTTTCCTGGATGCGCACACCTTCCGGCAGGTTCTGCACTTCCGGCAGCGCCTTGATGGCCTTCAGCCCCTCGCCGATCTCGGCCGTTCCGGCCATGTCGACACCGATGACGACACGACGCTCACGGTTGAAGCGCTGGATCGACGACGGTCCCTGCGCATAGTGGATATCAGCGATGGCGGACAGCGGCACAGTCGCGCCGGATGCAAGCGGTACCGGCAATTGCGACAGGACCGAGAGGTCATCGCGCTGGGTTTCGTCAAGCTGGACACGGATCGGGATCTGGCGCACGCCGTCCGTGAACTTGGCCAGCTTGGCATCGACATCACCGATGGTGGCCACGCGCAGCACATCGGAAAGCGCGGCCGTGGACACACCCAGCTGCGCCATCAGGTCGCGATCCGGCTCGACAATGATTTCCGGACGGTCCAGCGCCGCATTGGAGGTGATCGCCCGGAACATGCCCGTTTCGGCCATGGCGCTCTGGATCTTGCGGGCCTCATCGTCCAGCAGGTCGCCGTCGGTGCTCATGACACCGATTTCGAGCGCGCGCTGGCCGCGGTCGTTGACGTAGGAGGCGCGAAGATCCGGGATGGTCTGCAGGATGTCGAGGATATGGTTTTCCAGATCGTGTTGGGAAACCTCGCGCTCGCTCTTGTGCTGGAGATCGACGACCATGGTGGCACGACGCAATTCCAGCGTGCCGGTCGGGTTGGCGCCGCCGATCACATAGACATTCTCGACCTGCGGGATAGCCAGCACGGCCTCGCTCGCCCGGTCGGTCGCATGGCCGGTGTCCTCCAGCCGCGCGCCGGGCGGAAGCTCCAGCGAAAAGACCACGCGCGAGGCATCCTGGCGCGGCACGAAGCCCGCCGGCAGCATGGTGGTGGCCATGATGGCGCCGACGAAGAAGGCGACGCCTCCCAGAAACGTGATCCAGCGGAAGCGAAGGCTTGCACCCAGCAGACCGAGATAGCCGCGCATGACAAGGCCCGGCCTGAATTCGTGGTCGCCATGGGGCCGCAGGAAATAGGCGGCCAGCAGTGGCGTGATGAGGCGTGCCACCAGCAGCGAGAAGAAGACGGCCACCGCGACAGTGAGACCGAACTGCTTGAAATACTGGCCCGCCACGCCGGACATGAAGGAGACCGGCGCAAAGACCGCCATGATAGTGGCTGAAATGGCGATCACCGCGAGACCGATCTCGTCGGCAGCTTCCAGCGCGGCGCGATAGGGCGTCTTGCCCATCTTGATGTGCCGGACGATGTTCTCGATCTCCACGATCGCGTCATCGACGAGGATGCCGGTCACCAGCGTCACGCCCAGAAGGCTGACCAGGTTGAGCGAGAAGCCCAGGTGATCGAGGACAAGGAAGGTCGGGATGATCGACAGCGGCAGGGCGACCGCGGAAACCAGGGTCGCGCGGATGTCGCGCAGGAACAGGAAGACGACGATGACCGCCAGTGCCGCGCCCTCCAGCAGGGTCTGCATGGCCGATTCATAGTTGCCAACGGTGTAGTCGACGGAGTTGTCGACGCGGTCGATGGTCACGCCGGGATAATCCGCACGCAGCTTTTCCACCGCGTCCGTGACACGGCGGGAAACGTCCACATCGCTTTCGCCCTTGCCGCGGAACACGCCCATGGACACGACAGGCTCGCCATTGACGCGGGCGAAGGAGCGCGGTTCGGCCCAACTGTCGGTGACGGTGGCAATATCGGACAGGATCACGCGCCGCCCGCCCGCAAGCGGGATTTCGAGCGCGCGCAGGTCGTTGACGCTTGCCACGCCGCCCAGCGTACGGATGGTCTGCTCCCGTCCGCCGATCTCGGTGCGCCCACCCGTCAAGTCGACATTGGCGGCGCGCAGCGCGTTGTTGACGGCCGAAGCGGTGACGCCCAGCGCATTCATGCGGTCGGCGTCCAGTTCGACCCGGATTTCGCGGTCAACGCCGCCATAACGGTCCACGCGGGCAACGCCCTTCAGCCCCTGAAGGGCGCGGATCGCCTTGTCCTCGACGAACCAGGACAGCTCTTCCAGTGTCATGGAGGGCGCGCGCACCGCATAGGTGAGGATCGCCTGGCCTTCCACATCGATGCGATTGACGACGGGTTCGTCGGCCGTGGCCGGCAGGTCGGATCGAATGCGCTCGACGGCATCCTTGACGTCGGTGACGGCCGTGGCCGTATCCACCTCGAGGCGGAACTCGATGACCGTGGAGGACCGCCCCTCGGTGATCGTCGACATGACGTTCTTGACGCCGGTGACATTGGCGACGGCGTCCTCGACGCGCTTCGTCACCTGGGTTTCCAGTTCACTCGGCGCGACGCCGGGATCGGTGACCACGACGGAGACGATGGGAATGTCGATATTCGGAAAGCGGGTCACCGGTAGCTGCATGAAGCTCATCGTGCCCAGAACGGTGAGCACGATGAAAAGCAGCACCGAGGGCAGCGGGTTGCGGATCGCCCAGGCGGAAATGTTCCAGTTCATCGGGCGAGCGCTCCGGTGGCTTCATCGAGGACGGGGGTGATGGCGTCGCCATCGCTGACGAAGACGCCGGCGCGCGAGACGATCTGGTCGCCCTCGGCCAGCCCGTCGGCGATTTCCACCGTGCCGTTGACGCGAATGCCCAGGGTTACCGGCGTGGAAACAACCTTGCCATCGACGACCTTCTGCACGAGCGCGTTGCCGTTGCGGAAGAGGATGGCGCTGGCCGGCAGGGCCAGCCCCTCACGGCTGACCAGTTCGATGCTGGCGCTGGCGAAATTGCCGGCGCGCACCGGTCCGTCGGCCGGCAGCGAAACATAGACCGTGCCAAGCCGCGTGGCCTTGTTCACCTCCGGCGCGATTGCGCGCACGGAACCGGCAAGCGGCGTATCGCGACCGGGGACGCGCACCCGCGCCTTCTGCCCCTCGTGGAGCGCGGGCAGGTGCGTTTCGGAAACGGCGGCCTGCAATTCCAGCTCGTTGTCGATGGCGATCCGGAAAAGCGGGCCGGCGGAGGCGCCGACGACGGCGCCCAGCATGGCGTTGCGGGCAAGCACGAGGCCATCGGCGGGTGCCTTGACCTCGGTGCGGGCAATCTGGCGCTCCAGTTCCCTGATCTGCGCGGCATTGACGCCGGACTGCGCCTCGGCAGCCACAACCGCCTTGCGGGCGGTCTCCAGCTTGGCGCGCGCGCTGTCCAGGCCATTGACGGCATTGTCGAATTGGGCCTGCGAGGCCACGCCCTTCTCGCGCAACTGCCTGACGCGTTCCAGTGTCTCGCTCGCCTGACGCACGGCGACCTCGGCATCGGCGATCTGGGCGCCGGCCTGCGCGGTCTGCGCCTCGATCTGGGCGCGCTGGGCGCGGGCCTGAAGGAGCGCGAGTTCCAGGCCGGACTTGTCCAGAACCGCGAGCACCTGCCCCTTGCGGACCATGTCGCCCTCGTCGGCGCGCAGTTCCAGCACCGTCAGTCCGTTGAGGTCAACGCCGACGGCAGCCTCGTCGCGCGGCATCACGGTGCCGTTGACCGGCAGGCTCTCGGTCAGTTCCTGCCTTCGGACCTCGACCACGCGAATGGCGGGCGCGGGTGCCGAAACGGCCGGCGTGACGGAATCCTGGGCGGCGGCCGGAAGTGCCGGTGCCGCCAAGGCGAGCAGGGCCAGGCCCATCGCGGCGGAAGCGGGTTTGAGGACATGGGTCAGCGGCATGGGTCGTGTCCGGGTCATTGCGCGACAGGGCGCAGGTTGGCTGTGACGGAAGTGCGCACCATGTGCTCCACTTCATCGAGATTGATGCCCTTGGCGGGCAGGTCGTTCAGCACGATGCCCTCGCCGATGGAGACCATGACCGCCATCAGCGTCTCGACCGAGACGGCGGGGCGGATCTGGCCTGCGGCTATGGCGGCCTGAATGCGCCTGAAGATCAGTTCATGGACCTGGCGCATCGAGCATTCGCAGGTCTCAAGCACGGAGGGATTGCGCAGCGCCTCTGCCCGGATCTCGGTGAACAGCGGAGCCATGTTGTTCTCATGGCTGACGCGCAGATGCGTCATCATCGCCTGAACGATCCCCTCGACGATGTCGGGATTGGCCAGGGCCTCCGCCAGCAGCGCGGCATCCTTCGTGCGATCGGCCTCGGCGATGGCTTCGATGATCGCTTCCTTGGAGGGGAAATAACGGTAGAGGGCGCCCGGACTCATCTCTGCCTCCTTGCAGATGTCGTGCATGGAGGCGCCCTGAAAACCGGAGCGGACGAAGCATTTCTTGGCGGCATCGAGAATGCGCACGGTCTGCGCCTCGCGCCGCTCGGCGCGGGTCATGGGGCCCTGGCCCTCATCCTCGTCGTCTGCCAGGCCCATCGGACGTTGATTGGCGGTAGCGGTATCCATCAGCGCTTCGTAAAAATAGAGTGCGAACGTTCGTTCTCGCTATATGCGAACGATCATTCTCGATGTCAACATTACGGCACACGAATGGTTTCGGTTCGGTTGCCCCGGCGGAAAAAACAGAAAAAATATCAAGGCCGGCTCAATGGCCGGAAACGTCAGCCGAACTTGCCGGTGCGCGGGAAGCCCTTGGGCACCATGCGACCGGCGGCTGCGCGCGCGCCGGACCATTCGGCCAAATCCGCTTCCGCGCGGGTAAAGACGCGCCCTGCACTATCGGTCCATGTCAGGCCGTCGGCAATCGCGAAGGTCTTGATGTCGGAGACGCCGCCATCCTTGAAGCGCTGCAGGCGAACGCCCTTGCCGCGCGTCATTTCCGGCACCTGGTCGAGCGGGAAAACCAGCAGCTTGCGGTTCTCGCCGACAATGGCGACATGGTCGCCGGAAACAGGAACGCAGAAGCGCGCCTCGTCAGGCGTCTTCACGTTCATCACCTGCTTGCCCTTGCGGGTATTGGCGACGACATCGGCTTCGGACACGACGAAGCCGTTGCCCTCATGGGACACGACGAGCCGGCGCACCTGCGGATCGTGCACGAAGGCCGTGACGATGTCCTGGTCATTGTCCATGTCGACCATGATGCGGATCGGCTCGCCATGGCCGCGTCCGCCGGGCAGCCGGTCTGCGCCGATGGTGTAGACCTTGCCGCCGGTCGTCAGCACGAGGATCTTGTCTGTTGTCTGGGCGTGGAAGGCCAGCTTCAGCTTGTCGCCATCCTTGAAGGAAAGGCCCGACCAGTCGGCCAGATGGCCCTTCATCGCGCGCAGCCAGCCCTTGTCCGACACGATGACGGTGACCGGCTCCTTCTCGATCATCGCCTGCTGGATGGCTTCCAGATCGCGTTCGGGCGCCTCGGCAAACGTTGTTCGGCGGCGGCCCAGTTCCGTGTCCGGGCCGAAGGTCTTGCGCACATCGGCCACTTCCCAGGCGACCGTCTTCCATTGAAGGGGTTCGGAATCCAGCAATTTGCCGATCTGCGCCTTCTCTTCCGTCAGGGCGTCGAACTCCTTGCGGATCTCGAACTCCTCCAGCTTGCGCAGGTTTCGCAGGCGCATGTTGAGAATGGCTTCGGCCTGGTTATCGGTCAGCTCGAACGTGACCATCAACTGCTTTTTCGGCTCATCCTCCTCGCGGATGATGCGGATCACCTCGTCGATGTTCAGATAGGCGATCAGGTAGCCGCCAAGGATCTCCAGCCGGCGCTCAATGACGCCAAGGCGGTGCCGGGAGCGGCGGATCAGCACGTCCTTGCGGTGCTCCAGCCACTGTTTCAGCACCTCGCGCAGCGAAAGGACGTTCGGCACCTTGCCGTGGCTGAGCACGTTCATGTTCAGCGGAAAACGGCTTTCCAGCTCGGTCAGCTTGAACAGGGACTCCATCAGCAGTTCGGGATCGACCGTACGGCTCTTGGGCACGAGAACGATGCGGATGTCCTCGGCGCTCTCGTCGCGTATGTCGTCGAGCAAAGGCAGTTTCTTGGCGATCAGCAGGTCGGCGATCTTCTCGATCAGGCGGGCCTTCTGCACCTGGTAGGGAATTTCGGTGACCACGATGACCCAGGTGCCGCGCCCGGCTTCCTCCTGGTGCCAGCGGGAGCGGACGCGAAAGCCGCCGCGCCCGGTATCGTAGGCCTCGGCAATCGCCGCCTTGCCATCGACGATGATGCCACCGGTCGGGAAATCCGGTCCTGGCACGAACTGCATCAGGTCGCCGTTGGTGGCATCGGGATGTTCGATGAGATGCAGGGCCGCATCGCAGATCTCGGCGGCGTTGTGCGGCGGGATGTTGGTCGCCATGCCCACGGCAATGCCGGACGCGCCATTGGCCAGCAGGTTCGGAAAGGCGCCCGGCAGGACGACGGGTTCCTCGTCCTCCTCGTTGTAGGTGAGGCGGAAATCGACCGAATCCTCGGTGATGCCCTCCAGCAGCAGCGCCGCGACATCGGTCATGCGCGCCTCGGTATAGCGCATGGCGGCGGCGTTATCGCCATCTATGTTGCCGAAATTGCCCTGGCCATCGACCAGCGGGTAGCGCACGGCGAAGCTCTGGGCGAGGCGCACCAGCGCGTCGTAGATCGCCTGGTCGCCATGGGGATGGAACTTGCCCATGACATCGCCGACGATGCGCGCGCATTTGGCAAAGCCGCGATCCGGGTCGAGGCGCAGCAGGCGCATGGCATGCATGATGCGCCTGTGTACCGGTTTCAGCCCGTCGCGGACGTCGGGCAGCGCACGGTGCATGATGGTCGACAGCGCATAGGCCAGGTAGCGCTCCTCAAGGGCGCGCTTCAGGTCGACCGATTCAATGTCCTTGCCGTCGCCCCCGCCGGGCGGATTGAGGCTTTTTCCCATGGTTCCCGGTTACAGAAAGCGGTGATTCGGGGCAAGAGCGCCAAGCGTTTCAGCGCCTGTGGCGGGGATCACATGCCAGGTGGTCAAAAATAAACTACACTGCCAGTGAAAACTGGACGTGTCCGTTGATCCCGTAGACTCTTCGGCCCGAACCCTTTCACATTCCAGCCGGCGCCCCCGGCTGGCCACCAGAGGAAATCGACATGACCCGACCGCTTCTGAAATCCGCCAGTGCGCTGGCATTGCTTTGCATCCTTCCGGTCCAGGCCTGGGCGGCAGCGGACGCGCAGGCGCTGGCCGACGCGCTCAAGCGGCAGTTCGACAAGAACGGCACCGCGCTGACGATCGGTTCTGCCACCGCCGAAGGCGACGACGTCATCCTGAGCGATGTCTCGATCAAGCCGGGCGAGGCGAACGCGGCGCAGATGGAGGAAATCCGCCTGGAGGACGTGAGCGAAAGCGAGACCGGGTTCCGCATCGGCACGATAGCCGCGCCGGAATTCTCCATGACGAAGGATGGCAAGACGCTGGATTTCGGCGGCGCATCCATCACCGGCCTTCAGGTGCCCAAGGAGAACGAGACAGACCCGGTGCGCAAATTGTCCGTGCTTGTCGAAGGCGCCACGATGGGTCCGGTGCGTGTGTCCGAAGGCGATGCGACCATCTTCAGCATGGACGGCATCGACTACACGGCCAGCGCTTATGTGGCCGGTGAACCGCTGCTGACCGAAATGAAGGTGACCGGCCTTCAGGGCGACATGACGAAACTGCCGGACGAGAAATCGCGCGCGGTCATGCAGGCGCTGGGCTATTCCACACTGTCGGGCGACATGACGATGAAGGGAAGCTGGAATCCGGCGGACGGGCGCATGCAGATCAACGAATGGATGCTGGATGTCACCGACGCGGCGGCGCTCAACATCACCATGGATCTCAGCGGGTTCACCACGGACCTGATCCGCCAGATGCAGGAAATCACCGCCAAGCGCGACAGCGGCGAGATGAACGAGCAGGCCATGGGCTTCGCCATGATGGGCCTGATGCAGCAACTTTCCTTCAACGGCGCGCAAATCGCGCTCGACGATGCCTCGCTGACCGGAAGGGTGCTCGATTTCGTGGCCGCCCAGCAGGGCGCCAGGCGCGCAGACGTGGTGAACATGGCCAAGGGCATGATGCCGATCCTGCTCTCGCGGCTTCAGAACCCCGCTTTCGCCAGCATGGTCGCAGGCGCGGTCAGCGACTATCTGGACGATCCGCAATCGCTGACGGTAACGGCCGCGCCCGATGCCCCGGTGCCTGCGCCGCAGATCATGGGGGCGGCCATGGGCGCGCCGCAAACCATTCCCGATGTTCTCAACGTCACCGTGGAAGCCAATACGTGCGGCACGATCACCTGCTGAGAGGCCGGTTCTCAGCGCGATGACAAAGGCCCGGCGGCGCAATCCGCCGGGCTTCTTTCATTCCCGCAATGCGATCCATTCGCGGATGCAGGTTTCGAGGATGATCCGCGTGCCGCGCAAAGCCGCGTCGTGCGTCAGCCATTGGCCTTCGCCGACATCGGGGCCGACATCGGGGCTCACATGGGGAATGTGCACGAAGCCGCTCATCGCCTGTGCCAGCGGGCGGCAGCGGCCGGAGCAGGACAGATGAAAAACGTGGTTGCACAAATAGCCGCCGGCATCGTGCGACCACTCGACGGGTAGGCCGGCGGCCAGAAGCGCGGCATGAATGGAAACAAGCGGCAATTGTGAAACGGCGGGTGCCTCGGCATCCAGCGCCTCTGGCGCTCCCTGCCCCGCATTGTCCGCCTTGCCGCGATCCTGAAGATGGCTTGCCACCCGTTCAAGACGGAAGCCTCTTGCCGATGCCGCAAGGCCGAAATGGATGGCGATATCCGGCGCGGCCGCCATGGCTGCGGCCTCCAGGGCCGGGCCGGCTTTCGCATAATCGACCGGCAGGACCGCGGCGGACAGAGCCGCCGCGACGGGGCTGGGGCTGCCCACGAGCGCGGCCACCAGCCATTCGGTCGGATTTTCCGGCGCGCCGGGAAACGGGCCGAAGCCAGTGACCAGAACGCGTGGGGCCTGCGTCATTCCTTGGCAGGCGCCACCGTGCGCAGGTGCAGTTCGCGCAACTGCGCCGGCGAGGCCTCGGACGGCGCGCCCATCAGCAGGTCCTGGGCCTGCTGGTTCATCGGGAAGAGCGTGACCTCGCGCAGGTTCTTGGCGCCGGCCAGCAGCATGACGATGCGGTCCACGCCGGCTGCCATGCCGCCATGGGGCGGCGCGCCATAGTGGAAGGCGCGGTAGAGGCCGCCAAAGCGCTCCTCGACCACCGAGGCATCAAGCCCGACAATGCCGAAGGCCTTGACCATGACTTCCGGCAGGTGGTTGCGGATGCCGCCCGATGCGATTTCAAAGCCATTGCAGACAAGGTCATACTGCCAGGCCTTGATTGCCAGCGGATCCTCGTTTTCCAGCGCACCCAGGCCGCCGCGCGGCATGGTGAAGGGGTTGTGGCCGAAATCGACCTTCTTGTTGTCCTCGTCCCACTCGAAGAAGGGGAAATCGACAATCCAGGCGAGCGCGAAACGGTCGCGGTCGACAAGATCGAGATCCTCGCCGACGCGGGTGCGAGCATCGCCGGCAAAGCCGGCAAATTTCTTCGGATCGCCGGCAGCAAAGAAGCAGGCATCGCCGGCCTTCAGGCCGAGTTGCAGGCGGATGGCCTCGGTGCGTTCCTCGCCGATATTCTTGGCAATGGGACCGGCGCCTTCCAGCTTGCCGCCTTCCTCGCGCCAGAAGATGTAGCCCAGGCCCGGCTGGCCCTGGCCCTGCGCCCAGGAATTCATGCGGTCGCAGAAGGCGCGCGAGCCGCCGGTCGGCGCGGGAATGGCCCAGACAGCGCCCGTGGGCGAATTGGCGAGGATGTTGGCGAAGACCTTGAAGCCGGAACCGCGGAAATGTTCCGAGACATCTTCCATGATGATCGGGTTGCGCAGGTCGGGCTTGTCGGAGCCGTATTTCGCGATCGCCTCGTCATAGGGAATGCGCGGAAACTCGGCCGTCACCGGCTTGCCGTCGGCAAAGGCCTCGAAGACCTTGCGCAGGACCGGCTCCATCGTGCCGAGGATGTCGTCCTGCTCGACAAAGCTCATTTCGAGGTCGAGCTGGTAGAATTCGCCCGGCAGGCGGTCGGCGCGCGGATCCTCGTCGCGGAAGCAGGGCGCGATCTGGAAATAGCGGTCGAAGCCCGACATCATCAGCAGCTGCTTGTACTGCTGCGGCGCCTGCGGCAGGGCGTAGAACTTGTTGGCATGAATGCGGCTCGGCACCAGGAAGTCGCGCGCACCCTCCGGCGACGACGCCGTGAGAATGGGCGTGGAGAATTCATTGAAACCGGCGTCCTCCATCAGGCGGCGCATCTCGCGGATGATGCGCGTGCGCAGCATGATGTTGTTGTGCAGCGTCTCGCGGCGCAGGTCGAGGAAGCGGTAGCGCAGGCGAATATCCTCCGGATAGTCCGGCTCGCCAAAGACCGGCAGCGGCAGTTCCGCAGCCTTGGAAAGTACCTCGATCTCGGCGGCGAAAACCTCGATCGCGCCGGTCGGCAGGTTGGGATTGACCGCTTCGGGCGCGCGCGCCTTTACCGTGCCGTCAACGCGGATCACCCATTCGCCGCGCACGGTCTCGGCCACCTTGAAGGCCGGCGAATCCGGATCGGCGACAACCTGGGTGATGCCGAAATGGTCGCGCAGGTCGATGAAGAGCACGCCGCCATGGTCGCGTACGCGATGAACCCAGCCGGAAAGGCGGACGGTGGAGCCGGTATCGGCTTGGCGGAGGGCGGCACAAGTGTGGCTGCGATAGCGGTGCATGAAGATCAGGTCCGGTTGTGGCTTGTCTTGGAAGGGCGTCCGCGGCCGATGGGGACGGACCGGCGCCCGGCAAAAAATCCGCGCGAAAAGCGCATGGGCGAGCCTGTTTGTCAAGGTTTGCGCATGCAAAGCACCCCGCCTGACTTGACTCGCGGACCCGCAACGCGAATAGACGGCTATCCATTTCCCATCCGGACGTCCTGTCTCCATGCATGTGATCACCTCAACTGCCGAACTGGAAGCCGTCTGCACTTCGATGGCAAAGTGCGATTTCGTGACCGTGGACACCGAATTCATACGCGAAACCACCTTCTGGCCGGAACTCTGCCTGATCCAGATGGCAACGGTGGAAGAAACCGCGCTTGTCGATCCGCTGGCCGAGGGCATGGATCTCGCCCCGTTCTTCCGGCTGATGGGCGATGAAGGCATCCTCAAGGTGTTTCATGCCGCGCGCCAGGATATCGAGATCATCGTCAAGATGGGCGATCTGGTGCCCCATCCGGTGTTCGATACGCAGGTGGCGGCGATGGTCTGCGGCTTCGGCGATTCGGTCTCCTATGACCAGCTTGTCCAGAAGATCACCCGCGCGCAGATCGACAAGTCGTCCCGCTTCACCGACTGGCGCCGCAGGCCGCTTTCCGACAAGCAGCTTTCCTACGCGCTGGCCGACGTGACGCATCTGCGCGATGTCTATGCCCATCTGGCCGCCGAACTGGAGCGCGAGAACCGCGCCCACTGGCTGAAGGAGGAGATGGATGTCCTGACCGCGCGCGAAACCTATGAACTGCACCCGGACGACGCCTGGAAGCGGCTGAAGATGCGCGTGCGCAAGCCGCTGGAACTGGCGGTGATGCAGAAGGTGGCCGCATGGCGCGAGCGCGAGGCGCGCAACCGCAATGTTCCGCGCGGACGCATCATCAAGGACGACGGAATCTACGAGATCGCCCAGCAGCGCCCGGAGACCGTCGAGGCGCTCGGCCGGCTGCGCTCGATCCCGAAGGGCTGGGAGCGCTCCGCCGCCGCCCAGGGCATTCTCGAAGCGGTCAAGGAAGCGCTCGCCATACCGCGTGACGACCTGCCGCGCATTCCGCGCCCCAACCAGCAGCCGGAAGGCACCGGCGCGGCGACGGAATTGCTCAAGGTGCTGCTCAAGCAGGTGGCCGAGCAGGAAGGCGTGGCGGCCAAGGTCCTTGCCACGTCCGACGACATCGAGAAGCTGGCCGGCGAAGGCGAAAAGGCCGATGTGCCGGCGCTGCACGGCTGGCGGCGCGAAGCCTTTGGCGAGAAGGCGCTGAAACTCATTCGCGGTGAGATCGGCATCCGGTTCGAGAACCGCAAGGTGCAGGTGTTCGACATTTCCTGACCACGGTCTTGCCTGGCCTCCGCGTCACCGGGCGACGGGCATCCCCGCGTCACTGAGCGCAAACCTGTCCCGCGTCACGGCGCGACGACCTGCCCCGCGTCACTCAGCGACGACAAGCTCGATCTCGCGGCCGGTGAAGCGGGCCAGGTGCGCCATGCGCGCCCTGGGCCGTTCGCCATGAAGGCTGGCATGGCGCTTCGGGATGACCAGCTGCAATCCACCATCGGCGGCGATGCGCCAGGACAGCAGCGGAATGACGCCCGGCATGGAGGCCGACAGCAGATAGACCACGCGCATCAGCGCGCCCAGCGCCTTTGCTCGCTCGATGAAGCGGGGTGACGCCAGCTTCAACAGTTCCGGCGCCGCGGCATCGTCGATCAGCCCTTCGTGCCGGTAGAGATTGGCCAGCGCGATATAGGCGCGGCCCGGATGGTCGATACCGACAAACGAAGCATTGGAGATGATGTTGAGCGACTGGGTGCCGCGATATTCCGGATGCGCGCGCCAGCCGATGTCGGCGACAAGGCAGGCGGCACGGCGCAGGCGATGTTCCTCCGGCGTCTCGTCAAGGCCCAGCGCGGCGAAGGCGGTGCCGGTCCAGTCGGCCAGTTCGCGGGCATGGCGTTCGGAGCGCGAGCGCAGGATGGCCAGTTCGTCGGCGGCGGTGAGCAGCGGGTCGGCGCGGCGCCATTCGTCGTCGAGCTGCTCGAACAGATAGCCTTCGCGAACGCCGGTGGCAGACACGACGATGCGTGCCGGCTTCATGGCGCGGATGACCTCCAGCATCACGGCCGCGCCATAGGGCAACAGGCTGCGCCGGTTCTTGGAAACCCGCTTGACGCCTTTCATGGACGCGGTGTCGTTGCGCGCCACCTGCATCAGGAAGGGCACGCATTCATCCGTTTCCATGACATAGTGATGCATCACGTGCAGCGGGTATTCACGCTCCATCATGTGCAGGCGGGCCAGGTTTCGCCATGTGCCGCCCACGGCGTAGAACTCGCGCCCGCCGCCCTGCTTCAGCAGGGTCGCGCGTCGCATCTCCGCCGCGATGACGGCTGCCGCATCCTCCGGCTTGCCGCCAGTCACCTCCTGCAGGCGCAGGCCGCCCAGCGGCAGCGTGATGCCGTCGCCGGTTTCGTGGCCGCGAATGTCGATCAGTTCCAGGCTGCCGCCGCCAAGGTCGCCGACAATGCCATCGGGCCGGTAGAACCCGGCCATGATCCCGTAGGCGGAATAAAGAGCTTCTTCGCGCCCTGAAAGCACCCGCACGTCCGCTCCCAGCACCTCGCCCGCCCGTTCGATGAAGGCCGGGCCGTTTTCCGCCTCGCGCGCGGCCGCCGTGGCCAGAACATGCACCTCCTCCACGCCGGCCTGATCGCACAGCGCACGGAAGCGGCGGAACTCGGAGAGCGCACGCTCCACGCCGGCGGGATCGAGCAGGCCGGTGGAGACGATCTGACGGCCGAGGCCGGCGAGCATCTTTTCATTGAACAGGACGGTGGGGGAGCGGGCGATACCTTCGTAGATGACGAGACGGACCGAGTTCGATCCGATGTCGACGATGGCGACGGGCTTGCGGTCGTAGAGGCGACCCTGGGACAGGCGGTCCATCACGGCTGGGCAGACTTGTCTTTCTTGCGGCGCTTGAAGTGGGCGATCCGCTTCGGCGCATGCGATTTCAACGATTCACCCCGACCCGAAAGGCTCGGGTTGGTCATGAAATACTCCTGGGCGTTGAAAGGTTCCTCCCCCTCCTCGGGCCGGAGCCGTCTCGACGTTCCGTCGGGCAGTACCTCAAAGCTCTGCTGGTTGTCCATCACGTTCGCCAACATGATCTGGTCGAGGATCTGCTCATGCACGGTGGAAGCCTCGACGGGCACGATCACCTCGACCCGCCGGTCGAGATTGCGCGGCATCAGGTCGGCCGAGCCGAAATAGACGATGGCTTCGTCCGACGGCAGGCCATGGCCATTGCCGAAGCACCAGATGCGGCTATGTTCAAGGAAGCGGCCGACAATGGATTTCACACGGATGTTGTCCGACAGGCCGGGAACCTGCGGGCGCAGGCAACAGATGCCGCGGATGACGAGGTCGATCTCGACGCCCGCAGCGCTTGCCTCGTAGAGCGCGTCGATGATCTCGGGATCGACGAGCGAGTTCATCTTCATCCAGATCTGGCCTGGCCGGCCTTCCCTGGCATGGCCTATTTCTGCGCGGATGTGATCGAGAATGCGTGGCCGCAGCGTGTAGGGCGAGTAGGCGAGCTTCATCTGGTCGGTCGGCTCGGCATAGCCGGTGATGAAGTTGAACACCTGGGCCACGTCGCGCGCTATCTGCGGATCGTCGGTGAAGTAGGACAGGTCGGTGTAAATCTTGGCCGTGATCGGGTGATAATTGCCTGTGCCCAGGTGACAGTAATTGCGCAAACGGCCCTCTTCCCGGCGCACCACGAGCGAAAGCTTGGCATGGGTCTTCAACTCGATGAAGCCGAAGACCACCTGAACGCCGGCGCGTTCCAGGTCGCGGGCCCAGCGGATATTGGCCTCCTCGTCGAATCGCGCCTTCAGTTCCACCAGCGCCGTGACGGACTTGCCGGCCTCCGCCGCATCGACGAGGGCACGCACGATGGGGCTGTCGTTCGAGGTGCGGTAGAGCGTCTGCTTGATCGCCACGACATCGGGGTCGGCTGCCGCCTGACGCAGGAACTGCACCACGACATCGAAGCTCTCATAGGGGTGGTGGACAAGGAAATCCTTCTCGCGGATCGTCGCCAGGCAATCGCCGGCATGTTCGCGGATGCGTTCGGGAAAACGCGCATTGTAAGGCACGAACTTCAGATCCTCGCGCGGCAGCGACACGATCTCGGACACATGGTTGAGCGCCAGCGGCCCGGCCTGGACGGAGATGCGATTGCCCTGCACACCGAGTTCATGGGCGACGAAATCACGCAGGCCTTCGGGCATGTCGGGGTCGAACTCGATCCGGATGACCTGTCCGCGCCGCCGGCGCTTCAGTGCCGTCTCGAACAGGCGCACGAGGTCTTCGGCCTCTTCCTCCACCTCGATATCGGAATCGCGGATGATGCGGAACGTGCCCGAACCGAGCACTTCATAGCCGGGAAACAGCCGGCTGATGAACAGGCCGACCACATCCTCAAGTGCGATGAACCGCGTGACGCCGCCGCGCTCGGGCAACTGGATGAAGCGGCTGAGCGCGACCGGCAAGCGCAGCAGGCCCGTCATTTCCTCGCCGTCGCGCCGGTTCTTCAACGCCAGCACCATGGAGAAGCCCAGGTTGGGAATGAAGGGAAACGGGTGCGCGGGGTCAATGGACAGCGGCGTCAGCACGGGGAAGACGGCATCCATGAAATGCTCTTCCAGCCAGGCCTTCTCACCCTTGGCAAGGCCATCGGCGCGGATCAGCGCGATCCTCTCGGCTTCGAGCAGATCCATCAAGCCGGCCAGGCTCTTGTGCTGGTCGGCCTGCAGCTTGGTGACCTCCAGCAGGATCTGGTCGAGCTGTTCGGCGGGCGTGCGGCCATCGGCGGAACGCTCGGTGATGCCCTCACGCACCTGGCCCGCCAGGCCGGCGACGCGCACCATGAAGAACTCGTCCAGGTTGGTGGCCGAAATGGAGAGGAAGCGCAGCCGCTCCAGAAGCGGCTGGCTGGGATTCTGGGACTCTTCCAAAACGCGCCGGTTGAATTGCAGCCATGAAAATTCACGGTTGACGTAGCGCTCCGGATCGTCGGGCGTGAGCCTCGCAGGGGCCGCGCCCTCGGTGAAGTCGGTTCTTGCCGGTGTCAGTTCGTTCATGGTGGGAAGCCTTCGGCCCGCGGGTTTCTCTGTTCCTTCATTCCATGGCTCGACGTTGCGCACAATGGGGCGCAATGCACGCTCGCATCTTGCAATGGCGGCGCATATGTTTCAAACGTCGGCGCGAGCCTAGCCGACAGGCGGGAGCGTGCCCGCCGCCAGGAACGGAGAGCAAGATGGCCGGACATTCCATTCCGCATTTCCAGAACGATGCGGGCCACAAGTCCATCGAGATCGGAGTGAAGGAATTCATGTGCGTGGGCGCCCATCCGCCCTACGACCATCCGCATGTCTATCTCGACATGGGAGACGACGCGGAAAAGGTCTGCCCCTATTGCTCGACGCTCTATCGCTACAACAGCGCGCTGAAGGCGGACGAAACGAAGCCCGAAGGCTGCAGCTTCAAGCCGAAGGCGGCCTGACCGCCAGACTGTGAGGCGGCATCTGGCCGGCTGGCGCGGCCTTGCGGGAATGTGAGCGATGATCCGCAACAGACCGATCCTGATCGCCGGGGCCGGCATTGCCGGGCTGACAACGGCCCTTGCCCTGGCGCGTGACGGCCATGCCGTGCGCGTGTTCGAGCGCGCGCCGCATCTCACGGAAGTGGGCGCCGGCCTGCAGCTTTCGCCCAATGCCACGCGGGTGCTGGCCTCGGTCGGCGTTTCGGGCCGGCTTCTGGCCGCGGCCACGGCGCCGGAAAGCGTTGTCCTGCGGCGCGGGCAGGCGATGGGCAAGCTGACCGAGGTGCCGCTGGGGGCAAGGGCCGAGGCCCGCTGGGGCGCGGCGTATCTGGTCATCCACCGGGCCGACCTGCATGCCGCTCTCACCACCGCCGCGCGCCAGCAACCGCTTGTCGAGATCGTCACCGGAGCGAACGTCGCCGACTATGCGGCGCATCCACGCGGCGTCACCCTTTCGGTGGACCGGGACGGCCGGGTGGACGAGATCGTCGGCGGCTTGCTGATTGCGGCGGACGGTGTCTGGTCGCGGCTGCGCGGGCGCCTGCCCGGTGCCGGCACGAGCGCATTCACCGGCCATGTGGCATGGCGGGCGACCATTCCCGCCGACGGCGATCTGGCGCAATCGCTGGGCGATCTCCTCAGCCCGGCCCATGTAACCGCCTTCATGGCACCGGATGTGCATCTGGTCGCCTATCCGATCAGCGCGGGGCGGCGGATCAATCTCGTCGGGCTGATGCGCGGCGCAGATTACGGACAGAAATGGGCGGCGAGCGCCGACCCTTCCCCCTTCATCGCGGTGATGGACAAGGCGTCACCCGCACTTGGCCGCATGGCGCGCGAGGCGGGTCCATGGGTGGCCTGGGCGCTGCATGCAGTGGGGCCGGGCGCCTGGCAGGACGGCAAGGCGGTGGCGCTCATCGGCGACGCGGCGCATGCGACCACGCCCTTCGCCGCGCAGGGCGCGGCCATGGCCATCGAGGATGCCGGCGTGCTGGCCAGGGCCATGCGCGAGGCCAATGGCGACCCGGCGGTGGCCCTGCCCCGCTGGGAGGCAGAGCGCAAGCCGCGCGTAGCCAGGGTTGTCAAGCGCGGGGCGTTCAACCACTTCACCTGGCACGCGCGGGGGCCGGTCGCCCTGGCCCGCGATGCCGTGCTGTGGCTGCGCAAGCCGGAGCGGCTGATGGCGGATTTCGACTGGCTGTACGGGTGGGACGCGGAGACCTGAAAGCGCCAAACCGCACGCCGATGACATGGGCTGACGGACACCGGGCGGTCGGGAACCGCAGGCGTTGTTTCACCGCTGCCAACGGCTTACTCGGCGTGCTGGGCTGCAGGTGCCGACATTGAAGCGCCGGGCGGCTTGCGCAGAAGCAGCGCCAGGGGCACCGCCATCAGCGTGACGACCATCATCAGCAGGAAATCGTTCACGTAGGAGACCATCAGTGCCTGCTGGTTGACCAGCATGTCGACCACGGAGAGCATGGCCGGATCGCCCGCGGCAGCCTGCGGCGCAAGATGCGTCAGGTTCGGGTCATAGGGATTGATAAAGGCCGAAAGCTCTGTGTGGTTGACCTGGACATTGTGGGTCAGGACGACCGACACAAGGGAAATCCCGATGGAGGAACCGATGTTACGCGTCAGCGAGAACAGGCTGGTTCCATCGGCGCGGTACTTCACCTCCATGGTGGAAAAGGCAACCGTGGAAAGCGGCACGAAGACCAGGCCGAGGCCGAGGCCCTGAACGACGCCGGAGACGATGATCAGCCCGTCGTCCATCTGCGGAGAGAAGCCGGACATCATCCACAGCGACACGGCCGCCAGCCCGAGACCGGCCAGGACCAGGAGGCGCGCATCGACGGTGCGCACGAGACGGCCGACAAGGATCATCGAGATCATCGTGCCAACGCCGCGCGGCGCCATGACAAGGCCGGTCGTGATCGTTGGATAGCCGAAAATGCGCGCCAGCATGGGCGGCAGAAGCGCAAGGCTGGCGAGCAGGATGATGCCGATGACGAAGATGAAGACCAGTCCGGTGACGAAATTGCGGTCCCTGAAGATCGCCGGATCGATGAAGGGGTCGTCCGCCGTGGCGACGTGAACGCAGAAGATCCAGAAACCCGATATCGCCAGGAAAAGCTCGATCCAGATCTCGGTGGAGGAAAACCAGTCCACTTCGCCGCCGCGATCGAGCATCATCTGCAAGGCGCCGATTCCCAACGCCAGCATGGCGAAGCCGAAGAAATCGAAATTGCGCAGCCGCCGCGCGATGTTGGGCAGATAGGCGGCGCTGCCGGCGAAGGCCAGGATGCCGACCGGCAGGTTGATGAAGAATACCCAACGCCAGTTCATCGTTTCCGTCAGCCAGCCGCCGAGCGTCGGGCCGATGATGGGACCGACCATGATGCCCGCGCCCCACATGGCCATGGCAGACCCGTGGCGTTCGCGCGGGTTGATATCGAGCAGGAAGGTTTGCGACAGCGGCACGATGGCCGCGCCGCACAGGCCCTGCAGCAGCCGGAACAGAACCATGGTTTCCAGGCTCCAGGCCAGGCCGCAAGCCATTGAGGTGACAACGAAGCCGACGATGGAGGCAAGGAAAAGTTCCTTGCGGCCCACCCTGTCGGAGAGCCAGCCGGTCAGCGGCGTCATGATCGCCGCCGCCACGATATAGGAGGTCAGGACCCAGGTGATGGTGTCCTGCGAGGCGCCAAGATCGGCCTGCATGGAGGGCAACGCCACGTTTGCGATGGTCGTGTCGAGCACCTGCATGATCGTGGCAAGCATGATCGCCAGCGTGATCAGGCCGCGATGCGGAACATCTTCATGCATCTGAGCGGAAGCGCTCATTTCCCGGTGCCAGCATCCGTCTCGGCGGCAAAGGCCCCCGGAAGCCACGTGGCGTAAAGCGGCTTGCGGCCGGTATCCACGGTGACGCTGGCCGAAAGACCCGAGCGCAGCTCAGGCATGTCGGCGGTTCCGTCGAGGGCGATGCGCACGGGAACGCGCTGTGTCACCTTCACCCAGTTGCCAGTGGCATTCTGGGCCGGAAGCAGCGAGAATTCAGCGCCGGTGCCGGCACCGATCGCGGCGACACGGCCCTTGAAGGTCTTGCCCGGATAGCTGTCGAATTCCACCTCGGCGCTTTCGCCGGGCTTGATGCCGGCAAGCTGCGTCTCCTTGAAATTGGCATCCACCCAGAAGTCGCCGGTTGCAACCAGCGCAAAAAGCGGGTTGCCGGCAGCCACGAACTGGCCGGCGCGGAAGGATGCGGCCTGGTAAAGGACGCCATCGGCAGGTGCCCGAACGGTCGTGAGCGAAAGATTGTAGGCCGCCTTTTCGCGTGCCGCCAGCGCGGACTGGACCGAGGGGTGCTGGTCTGTCGCGATATCCGGCTTGCCGCCGAGGGCAGCCAACGTATTGGCCACGCCCTGCCGTGCAGCGGCCAGAGCGTCGTGCGCCTTGTTGGCATCGTGACGCGCGCTGTCCAGCGAAGAGGAAGCGGAGACGCCCTTGCGGGAAAGCTCCTGCTGTCGCTTCAACTCGGATTGACGGTAGGCCTCTTCCGTTTCCGCCGCCTTTTCATTGGCCAGCGCCATGCGGTAGGCCGCCTTGAGCTGCTCGACTCCGAGACGGGCGCTGGCCAGGGCCGCGTCGGCCTGTTCCAGCGCAATCCGGTACGGTTCCTGATCGATCACGAACAGGACGTCACCGGCCTTGACCGGCATGTTGTCGGCCACACCGGACCGGACCACGCGGCCGGCCAGATCGGAGGTGACGGAAAGGCGGGCCTGATGAAGATAGGCATTGTCCGTTGTCTCGTAGCGCCCGGTCATCAGCCAGTAGCCCGCGCCGGCGGCCGCCAGCAGAAGCGGAACGGAAAACATCAGGATACGCCTGGAGGTCTTGCCGCGCGCCGGTCGGGACGCATTCAGCGCCCGCGCCTTCGTTTCACCCTTCATTTCCGACATGTCATTCATCGTTCGTTGTTCCTGTCGCGCAAGCGGCGGCGCCCTCACCCTCGGAAAGATTGTCGATGAGCAGGCGCAACGCCGCCATCAGCCCCTGCCGGTCCTTCTCCGAAAACCCGGCCAGCGCTTCGTCATAGACCTCGTTGGCGAGTCCCCGAACCTCGTCGAAGACCCGCAGCGTCTTGGGCGTCGCTGCCACAAGGCGCACGCGCCGGTCGCTCTCGTCAGCCTTGCGGGCGACCCAGCCGGCCTGCTCCATGCGGTCGACAAGCCGGGAAACGCTGATCGGCTCGATCTCCAGGCGCTCTCCGAGCCGGGCCTGTGTCATCGCGCCCTCGCGGGCGACGTGAACGAGCAGGCGCCACTGCGCCGACGACAGGCCGTGATCGGCCGTGCGCATCTCGAAGCGCTTTCGCAACAGGCGCGACGCGTCATGCAGCAGGATGCCGAGGCCTTCGGTGGACGATGTTTTCATAAGCCGGATATATTATAAGCATGCTTAGAATATCAAGGCACATAGCCGGATTTTTTGCGACGCAGTATCGACATGGTGAAAAGATTCTCACCAGCCGGCCGAACGAGGCCGGCCGTGCGAGGCGATCAGGCAATTCCGGTTTTTACCGGAGGCTGGCAAGACATGCGCGTCACCATCGGCGAACGGCAGAAGGCGCGACGGGCGCAATCAGGGCTCCCGGCGGCATTCGCAGCGCCCGTCCTTCCTGGCCATTCGCGCGGATGGCAGGCGCCGGCCGGCTCGCCTTGACCTCAGTGCAGGATCTGGCTGAGGAACAGCTTCGTGCGCTCGTGCTGCGGGTTGTCGAAGAACTGGTCAGGCGCGTTCTGCTCCACGATCTGGCCCTGGTCCATGAAGATGACGCGGTTGGCCACCTGACGCGCGAAGCCCATCTCGTGGGTCACGCAGAGCATGGTCATGCCCTCTTCGGCCAGACCCACCATGGTGTCCAGCACTTCCTTGATCATCTCCGGGTCAAGCGCGGAGGTCGGCTCGTCGAACAGCATGATGCGCGGGCTCATGCACAGCGAGCGGGCGATGGCGACGCGCTGCTGCTGGCCGCCGGACAACTGGCCGGGATATTTCTGCGCCTGTTCGGGGATCTTGACGCGCTCGAGATAGTGCATCGCGATTTCCTCGGCCTCCTTCTTCGGCATCTTGCGCACATGAATGGGCGCCAGCGTGCAGTTTTCGAGGATGGTGAGGTGCGGGAACAGGTTGAAGTGCTGGAAGACCATGCCGACCTCGCGGCGGATCTCGTCGATCTTCTTCAGGTCGTTGGTCAGTTCGATGCCATCGACGATGATCTTGCCTTCCTGATGCTCTTCCAGACGGTTGATGCAGCGGATCATGGTGGACTTGCCGGAACCGGACGGCCCGGCAATAACGATGCGCTCGCCGCGCATGACCTTCAGGTTGATGTCGCGCAGCACATGGAAATCACCATACCACTTGTGCATGCCGATGATTTCCACGGCGACTTCGGTTTCTGAGACCTGCATGCCGGCGGGCTTGGCGGTGGCTGAAGCGGAGTGAACGTCGGCCATTGGCTGGCTCCTATCGCTTGTGGCCGGTGTCGAGCCGGCGTTCCATGAAGATCGAATAGCGGGACATGCCGAAGCAGAAGAGCCAGAACACGAAGCCCGCGAAGATGAGGCCGGTGGCCGGTGTCTGCGCCGATGCCCAGGTGGAATCGGAGAAGTTCAGCCGGACAATGCCGAGCAGGTCGAACATGCCGATGATGTAGACGAGGCTGGTATCCTTGAACATGCCGATGAAGGTGTTGACGATGCCCGGGATCACCAGTTTCAGCGCCTGCGGAAGGATGATCAGGTTCATCTTCTGCCAATAGCCGAGCCCCAGCGAATCCGCGCCCTCATATTGCCCCTTCGGGATGGCCTGAAGGCCGCCGCGCACCACTTCCGCCATGTAGGCGGAGGCAAACAGCGCAACGCCGATGAGCGCACGCAACAGCTTGTCGAAGGTCACCCCCTGCGGCAGGAAGAGCGGCAGCATGACCGAGGCCATGAACAGCACGGTAACCAGCGGCACGCCGCGCACGACCTCGATGAAGATGACGCAGAGGCTCTTGACCACGGGCATGTTGGATCGTCGTCCCAGCGCCAGCACGATGCCGAAGGGCAAGGACACGGCGATCCCGACGAAGGAAAGCACCAGCGTGACCATCAGCCCGCCCCAAAGCGGGGTTTCCACCACTTCCAGGCCGAAAATGCCGCCATAGAGCATGATGAAGGCGAAGACCGGGAAGGCGCCGAAAAAGAGCACGGCGTTCAGTCCCTTGCGCGGCATCGACGGCATGAGCAACGGCACCATCAGGCCGAAAAAGGCGATCCCCGTGACCCAGACGCGCCAGCGCTCGGCGACCGGGTACCGTCCGACGAGGAACTGCTCGAACTTGGAACCGACAAAGGCCCAGCAGGCGCCGGCCCAATCGTTGGGCTGGATGCCGCCCTGGGCCTCGGTCGCGCAGAAGGTTCGGTCCGTGCCCGTCCATTGCGCCGAGAAGAACAGCCAGTTCAGCATGGGCGGCAGGAAGTAAAGGATGGCCGCCAGCGCGATCAGCGTCATGGCGCTGTCGGTCGGGTTGGCGAACAGGTTCTTGCGAATCCAGGCCGTCCAGCTTTTCCCGCTGACCGGCGCGGCGCGCGCATTGATCATTTCCATGCGCACATAGGAGAGGTCATGTTCCTGCATCGCTATACCAATGGTTTCCCGCTGTGGTCCATTTGACCGGGAATTCCGGCTGGAGGCAGCGAGGAGAGACGTGAAGGTCGGGCTGGTTGCCCGGCCAAGCGGCGCGACAAGGCTGGAACAGCCGGAAACCCGGCCTCCGGTGAGCAATCCCGGAGCCCTGGCGGCGTTGGACCGCTTGACCGATGCCCCACATCGGCCTGCGCGATCCGCCTTGCCAGATCAGCCGGGACTTGCCCATCAAATGGATCAGAGCGGGGAATCATTGGTATCACCTCTCCACCAGGGCCATCTTGGCGTTGAACCAGTTCATGAACAGCGAGGTGCCGAGGCTGAGGCCCAGATAGACGATCATCCAGATGACCACGACCTCGATGGCCTGACCGGTCTGGTTGAGCACCGTGCCGCCCACGGCAACGAGATCGGGATAGCCGATGGCAATCGCCAGCGAGGAGTTTTTCGTCAGGTTCAGGTACTGGCTGGTCAGCGGCGGGATGACGATGCGCATGGCCTGCGGCACGATAACGAGACGCGATGTCTGGCCCGGGCGCAGCCCGAGTGCGTAGGAGGCCTCCGTCTGTCCCTTCGCGACGCCGAGGATGCCGGCGCGCACGATCTCGGCGATGAAGGCGGCGGTGTAGAAGGACAGGGCCAGAAAGAGCGAAAGGAATTCCGGCTTCACCTGAATGCCGCCCGTCAGGTTGAAGCGGCCGAGCGTGGGCACATCCCAGGACAGGGGGAAGCCGGTCACGATGAAGGCCAGAAGCGGCAGGCCGACGAGGAGACCCACGGCGGTCCACAAGACGGGAAAGGGCTGGCCGGTGGCCATCTGGCGCTGCCAGGCCCAGCGGCGCACCAGAACGATGGCGGCGATGGCGACGACGATGGCGAGGCCGATCAGCCAGGCGCCCTCGCCCCAGACCGCCTTGGGCAGAAAGATGCCACGGTTGTTGAGGAATGAGCCCAGCGGCATGTCGACACTGTCACGCGGCTGCGGCAGGACCGACAGCACACCGAAATACCAGAAGAAAATGACGAGCAGCGGCGGGATGTTGCGGAAAATCTCGACATAGACCATGCAGATCTTGCGGATCAGCCAGTTGTGCGAGAGGCGCCCGAGCCCGATGAGGAAGCCGACGATGGTGGCCGTCAATATGCCGAAAAAGGCAACGATCACCGTGTTGATCATGCCGACGATGAAGGCGCGGCCATAGGTGGAATCGCTGGTATATTCGATGGGCGTCTGGCCGATGTCGAAGCCGGCGCGGCCGTTCAGGAAATCGTAGCCGGAGGCGATGTTGGCCTGACGCAGGTTCTCGATCGTGTTGTTGGTGATCCACCAGACAAAGGCGACGAGGCCCACGAAAACCAGGACCTGATAGACGATGCCGCGAATCTTCGGATCGTAGAACCACGACGCAGCGCTGACGCCGCCCCGGTCACCGGAGAGTTCTGTTGAAGCCATGATCCCCTCATGAGCTTGTCTGTTTATCTGCAGCCCCGATATGTTTTTCGTGGTGGGGCCTTGCCCGGCCTGCCGGGAAGAGGCCGGGGCGGCGGGCGCCGCCCCTGGCCGTTTTCAGTGCATGTTGGCGGCGATCAGCGGATCGGCGGAGCGTATTGCAGGCCGCCCTTGGTCCACAGCGCGTTGATGCCGCGCGAGATCTTCAGGTTCGAGCCGGAGCCGACATTGCGCTCGAAGGCTTCGCCGTAATTGCCGACATGCTTGATGATGCGAACCGCCCAATCGTTGGTCAGGCCCAGGTTTTCACCCAGCTTCGTGCCTTCTTCCGTGCCGAGCAGGCGCTTGATGTCCGGATTGCCGGAATTCTTCATCTCCTCGACATTGGCCGAGGTCACGCCCAGTTCCTCGGCGGCGACCATGGCGAAATGGGCCCAGGTGACGATATCGAACCACTGGTCATCGCCCTGGCGCACGGCCGGGCCGAGCGGTTCCTTGGAAATGATCTCCGGCAGGACCACGTGGTCGTCCGGGCTCTTCAGCGTCAGGCGGATGCCGTAGAGGCCCGACTGGTCGGTCGTGTAGACGTCGCAACGGCCGGAATCATAGGCGGCGTTGACCTCTTCGAGCTTCTCGAAGACGACCGGGTTGTACTGCATGTTGTTCGCCTTGAAATAGTCGGCGAGGTTCAGTTCGGTCGTGGTGCCGGCCTGCACGCAGACGGCGGCGCCGGAAAGCTGCAGGGCGGAGGTAATGTCGGGCAGGTTCTTCTTGTTGATCATGAAGCCCTGGCCGTCATAGTAGTTCACGGCGCGGAAGTTCAGGCCGAGCGAGGTGTCGCGGCTGATCGTCCAGGTCGTGTTGCGCGGCAGCATGTCGACTTCGCCGGACTGCAGCGCGGTGAAACGCTCCTTGGCCGACAGCGGCGAGAACTTGGCTGCATTCGGATCGTCGAAGATGGCGGAAGCGACCGCGCGGCACAGGTCCACGTCGAGGCCGGACCAATCGCCCTTGTCATTCGGCGCGGAGAAACCGGCAAGGCCGGTGGACACGCCGCACTGCACGAAGCCCTTGGCCTTCACGTCATCCAGCGTGGCAGCGGAAGCGGCGGAGGCGGCGACGGTGAGCATCGCAGCGCCGATTACGCCGGTGAGAAGTTCTGTCTTCATGTGGCAAACCCCTTGATTGCGGACCGGTTTCCCCGGTCCCTGTTTTTCGATCCGGCCACGGCCTGCCGTTTCGGCAATCCATCCGGCCATTCAAACCGATGGTCCCCAGTGCCCGGTTCCCATTGCAACGGCTATCAAATTCGCTCTTGCCGCCATCGTCAAGCGCCGTCTGTCCGCCAAGGTGCATTTCGGTGCATTCGAAGACAGTTTAATGCAAGTTCATTTCGCCCCGTTCCCCGGCCGGAACGGATGCTTGCGAACAGCGGTGCCGGCGCTTATGCCTTTGGCAAGACGCACTCACCGGCAAAGGGAAGGGACAGGCATGACGGGCACGGACGGAAAATCCAGGGGCATCAACACGCGGCTGGCGCATTCGGGCCACGAACCCCGATCATATCATGGCTTCGTGCAGCCGCCGGTCGTCCATGCGTCCACCGTCCTGTTCCCGGATGCCGGCACGATGGCCTCGCGCAACCAGCGCTACACCTACGGCACGCGGGGCACGCCGACATCCGATGCGCTGGCCAGTGCCATCGACGCGCTGGAAGGTTCGGCGGGCACGATCTGCGTGCCGTCGGGCCTGGCGGCCGTCACCGTACCGCTGCTCTCGTTCCTGTCTGCCGGCGACCATGTTCTGATTGTCGATTCGGTCTACAATCCGACGCGGCGGTTCGCCGATACCATGCTGGCCCGCCTTGGCGTGGAGGTGGAATACTATCCACCGGAACTGGGTGCCGGCATCGCCAGCGTGATGAAGCCGAACACAAAGGTGGTCTGGACCGAGTCGCCGGGCTCCAACACGTTTGAAATGCAGGATATTCCGGCCATTTGCGAAGCGGCGCATGCCGGCGGCGCCATCGTCATGATGGACAACACATGGGCCACGCCGCTGTTCTTCAAGCCGCTCGACCATGGTGTCGACATCTCCGTCCACGCGGCGACGAAATATCCCGGCGGCCATTCCGACGTGCTGCTTGGCACGGTTTCGGCAAACGATGCCTGCTGGGACCGGTTGCACGAGGGCTTCCTGACGCTTGGCACCTGTGCCGGGCCGGATGATGTCTATCTCGTGCAGCGCGGGCTGAAGACCATGGGCGTGCGGCTGCAACGCCACGGCGAAAGCGCCCTTGCGCTGGCGCAATGGCTGGAAGGCCAGCCGGGCGTGAAGCAGGTGCTGCACCCTGCCCTGCCATCGTTTCCGGGCCATGACCTGTGGAAGCGCGATTTCTGCGGCGCGTCCGGCCTTTTCTCCATCGTGCTCGAGGGCGGCGGCACCGAAAAGGCGCATGCCTTTCTCGACGCGCTGGAGATTTTCGGTCTCGGCTATTCCTGGGGCGGACATGAGAGCCTGGCGGTCCACGTCTACCTGGGTGACCGGACCGTCAGCCGCACCGATTATGGCGGCCCGCTGATCCGCCTGCAGATCGGACTGGAGGATGTGGCTGACCTGAAGGCCGACCTTGCCGCCGGACTGGAAGCGGCCAACGCGGCTGCCTGATCAGGGCACGAGCCAGCGGTCCGGCCGTTCCCGGCCGGGCGCCTGCCAGATGGCGCGGCGGTGGCCGGCCGAGTCCAGCGAGACGCCCTCGATCTCGTCCAGCGCCACCGACACGACCGCGTAGTGGTCGAGGCCAGGGTCATGACCACCGGGCTTCGCCTCGTGCCGGCCATAGCCGCCGCCGCGGGCGATCGTCGCCCCCTGCGGCTCGGTCAGGCGATAGACATGGCGCGAGTGGCCGGGCAGAGCGTCCCAAGCCGCCAGGGCGCGCGGATCCGGCGGCCTGACGAGGCTGGCGCGGCCACGCAGGCGCAGCATCACTTGCAGGTCCTGGCGCCACAGATGGGCTTCGAGCCGCGGATCGGCGGTCAGTTCCGCAGCCTTGGAACTGGTGGCGTCCGTGTGAAAGGTGATGTGCCAACCGTCCGCCTCGACGCTGCGCAGCATCACGGTGCGCAGGCGCGGCGCGCCGTCAAGGCCAATGGTGGCGACCTGCATGAGGCGCGGCGCCAGTTCACGCCCTGCCGCCGCTTCAGCCAGCACCTGTCTGCACCAGGCGGAAAAGGCCCGGAGATCGTCATGCCATGCAGGTTTCGTCACGCGCTTGTCACGCCTCCGTCGGCGACGATGGTCTCGCCGGTGATGAAACTCGCGGCATCGGAGGCCAGGAAGGCCGCGACAGGGCCGATCTCGTCCGGCTGGCCGATGCGCCGCAGCGGCGTCATGGCATTGCGGACCTTCATCGCCTTCTCGTCTTCCCACAGGGCGCGGGCGAAGTCGGTCCTGACCAGGCCCGGCGCCACGCAATTGACGCGAATGCCGCTCGGCCCATGTTCCACGGCGAGATTCTTGGCGAGGATGACATCGGCCGCCTTCGACATGCCGTAGGCGCCGATGACGCCATTGCCGCGCAGCCCGCCGATGGAAGAAATGATGACAATCGACCCGTTGCCCTTTTCCGCCATGCCGGGGATCACGCGTCCGCACAGCCAGAGATTGGACTTCACGTTGTTGGCGAAAATCTTGTCGAAGGCTTCGTCGGGCAGGTCGGTCAACGGTCCGTAATAGGGGTTCACCGCCGCGTTGCAGACAAGGATGTCCGGCTTGCCCCAGCGCGCCTCGGTCTCGGCGATGAGGTTTTCCACCTGCGCCTTGTCGGAAATGTTGCACGGCACGACAAGGGCTTCGCCGCCTTCGGCGCGGATGCCGGCGGCGGCCTGCTCGCAGGCATCGGCCTTGCGGCTGGAAATCACCACCCTGGCGCCAAGGCCGGCCATGCATTCGGCAATGGCCTTGCCGATGCCGCGCGACGACCCGGTGATGACGGCAATCTTGCCATCCAGCGAAAACGGATTGCGATACACGGATTTTCCCTCCCGTCAGTCTTTTCGATTCCGCCGTCAGAACAGCGAAAAATATTCCCTGTGCTCCCATTCGGAGATTTCCGAAAGGTAGCGGTCCCATTCTGCCCGCTTGATGCGTGTCAGCCAGTCGGCCACGGTTTCACCCAGCGCCGCGCGCCAGAAGGCACTGCCGGCGAAGGCCTCGATGGCGGCACCCAGATTGCGCGGCAGGCGCTCCGCGTCCCCGGCATAGGGGCTTTCCACCGGGGCGGGCGCGGTCAGGCCGCGCGTCACGCCATCGAGGCCGGCCAGGATCTGCGAGGCAAGCGCGAGATGCGGGTTGGCCGCCGGTTCCGGGGTACGGTTCTCGATGCGGCTGGCCGGATCGCCCTCGCGAAACAGCGCACGCAGCATGGCGCCCTTGTTGTCATGGGCCCATTGCACGCGATCCGGAGCCAGCAAGGCGGACAGGTAGCGCTTGTAGCCGTTGACGGTCGGCGTGGTCAGCATGCAGCCGGACACGGCATGTTCGAGCAGGCCGGCGATCCAGCCGGAGGCCGTCGGTGTCGGCTCACGCCCGGCCTGCGGCATGAAGCGGTTTTCCTCGCCGCCCAGGCCGGTGACGGACTGATGCACGTGCCAACCGCTGGCCATGCCGTTTTCGACGCGTGGTCGCGACATGAAGGTGGCGTGCAGGCCGTTGCGGGCGCAAACGGACTTCACACAATGGCGGAACAGGACGGCATTGTCGGCGGCCGCCATGGCGCGCTGCGGCTCGAAGGTGAACTCGAACTGGCTGGGGCCGAATTCGATCTCCATGGTCCGAACGGGCAGGTCCATGGCGAGGGCCGCGCGGCGCAACTCGTCCATCACCGGTTCCAGGGCGTCGTAGCGCGCCTCGGTCAGATACTGGTAGCCATGGGCAAGCAATTGCGTCTCGGGCGGCCGGGGCGGCATGCCGCCATCGCCGTGGGCCAGTCGCTCGTCGGTGACGGAAAAAACGAAGAATTCCTGTTCGAGGCCAAAGAGCGCATCCATGCCGGCGGCGTTCAGCCGGTCCACGGCGGCGCCAAGAATGCCGCGCGCCGACAAGGGCAGCGCTTCGCCATCGGCCTGCCAGATGTCGCAGAGGATGAGGGCGGAATGCGGCGACCAGGGCAGCGGGCGAAAGCTGCGCGGATCGGGCACCATGAGGAAGTCGCCCGCGCCGGTCAGCACACCACGGCCGAAACCGGAATCGGCGGCCCAGACATCGAAAACGGTGCGGTGCGACGTGTCCTTCAGCAGCAGTGTCGATGTCATGGCGACGCCAGAGCGGAAGGCGGAGGCGAGCGCATCGGCGACCAGCGTCTTGCCGCGCAGGATGCCGTGCTGGTCGATGAAACAGACGCGCACGGTCTCGAATTCACCGGCCTCCATCTCGGCGCAGATTTCGGCTGCGCGGCGGAATCCCTCGTCGTCAAGCAGGCCCTTGGTGCCGACCAGACCGGACTTCAGGCTATCAGGCGAATGTCCCCCCATCGCGCTCCCCTTCAGGCCCAGGCGCAGCCGGCGCGGCGCTCGGAATCGGCGCGCTCATAGACGGCGCGCCAGTCCTCGCTGGCCGATCCGATGGCATCCACCGCCACCGGGCCTGTCACCGCGGCGGCCGATCCGTTGGCCATGGGCAAGGCGCCTTCATCACCCTTGCCGACAGCCTCGATCGCCGCGCGCAGCATGCGGCGATAACGCGAGATGGCGATGTCGGAGCGGCCCAGATGCTCCTGCGTGCGGTCCTGGATGCGACCCATGCTTTCCACCGCCCACTGGTCATGCACGTTGATGTCCATGCCCATCCCGGTATAGGTGCGGTCCTTCTGCTCGTCGGGATCGTAGCCATAATTGTTGGCCCGGTTCTTCAGCGGCGCGTAGTCCGGCAGGCGGTGTTCCTTCAGCCGCTGCTCGCGCATCAGGGCCTTGTTCACAGGCGCTCCGAAACTGGTGAACATGGAATACCAGTAGCAGGTCTGGTCATCGACGGGCACATGCCATTGCGTGATCGTCATTTCGCGCGACATGGGGATGACGATGGCTTCCGGGAACACCTGGTTGGTCACGCGCACATGGGTGCGCCCGTCCTCCATGTGGCGTAGCGCGACGAGGCGCAGGCCGTGCGGCGCGTCCTCGACCTTGATCTCGGGGCGCGGATAATCGCGCAGCAGCTTCGTCATGGGAATTTCGGTATCGGCGGCCTTGTCGCGGAACTGCTTGCCATAGCTGGCGGACGGATCCTCGTCCTCCAGGAAGCGATGCAGGAAGGAGGCATGGGCCGGATCGATGCCGACTTCCATGGCCTGCAGCCAGTTGCATTCCCACAGGCCCTTGAAGGCGAAGACATGGCTGTCGGGCGCGGCGAAGCAATCGAGCGCGGGAAAGGGCGGCGGGTCGCCCGGCCCCATATAGGCGAAGATGATGCCGTTGCGTTCTACCACCGGATAGGAAACCGCACGGATATTCTCGTGCATGCGGCTGCCTTCGGGCTCGGCGGGCTGCTCCACGCACTGGCCGTCGCGGTTGAAGTGCCAGCCGTGGAAAGGACAGCGCAAGCCGTTGTCTTCCAGCCGGCCATAACACATGTCGGCGCCGCGATGCGGGCAATGACGCCCTATCAGGCCCAGCTCGCCCTCTTCGTCGCGGAACAGGACGAGCCTTTCACCCAGCAGCGTGACCGGCACGACGGGCCGGGCCGACACCAGTTCCTCGGCCAGTGCCGCGGGCTGCCAGTAGCGGCGCAGCACGGCGCCGGCGGGCGTGCCCGGGCCGATGCGGGTGATCAGGTCATTCTGTTCCTGGCTCATCATGGCGGGGTTTCTCCCATGCTTGTCGTCATTGCTGCCGCAAGCAGGTTTTCAGCTTGCAAGCCGCTTTTCAATGCCTGTTTGATGAAAGCCTTATCTATTCCGCGTCGGGCTGGTTCATCGGCGCGGCTGCCCGGAAAGCCTCGATCTCCATGCAGGCGTCGTGAATGCGTCGGATCGTCGGGTAAGGTTCCATGTCGACACCGAAGCGGCCGTTGTTGGCGACCTGCGCAACAAGGCAAAGGTCGGCCATGGTCACGGTCTCGCCATGGCAGAAGGTGCCGGTGGCCCCGTCTTGCGCCAGCATCTGCTCCATGGGTGCGAAGGTCTCGGCCACCCAGTGGCGGAACCAGTCGGCCACGGCCGCGTCGTCGGCGCCGAAGCGCTTGCGAATGGCATTGAGAACGCGCAGGTTGTTGACCGGGTGGATGTCGCAGCCGATCATCTGCGAGAGCATGCGCACCCGCGCCTTGCCATGGGCATCGGCGGGCAGGAGCGGCGGTTCGGGCACCATGTCATCGATGAATTCCATGATGGCGAGCGACTGGCCAAGCACCGTGCCATCCGACCAGACCAGCGCCGGCACCAGCCCCTGCGGGTTGACCGCCAGGAAATCCGGTGCCCGGTTCCCGCCATGGCGCAGGTGATGGGCCACGTAGTCGTAGTCGATGCCCTTCAGAGCCAGGGCGATGCGCACGCGGTAAGACGTGGATGAACGGAAATAGTTGTGCAGCGTGATGTTGGCCATCAGGTTCCTCCCGGTGATCGCCCGCCTGCCCGAGCGGGCGCCAAACTGCCTTGTGACGCTTTACAAGGCAAGCGTTGATCTTGCAGCCGGAACATTGCCCGGCAGGATCCGTTGACGGACCGCGATACGGCGCGTGTCAACCGGACGTGACGGCAAGGAGAACGGGCGCGGTTTTTCCGGTTTCCCGGCCCGGCCAACGAAACGGCAGACGAGCTCCTGTCCCGTCCGCGCCGTATCGCAGCGCAGCCCTGGCCCGCCTGGGCCGGAATTTCTTTTCGCGCAATCGATCAATGCAGGTCAATTTTTCTCTTTCAGCCAGCGGTGGCGCAATCGCCGACGGCGATTTTTCCAACCGCATGCCTATCCTTGGCCGATCCATTCTCGCGGAAGGACAGCGGTGATGATCGATCTCGTTCCCCTTATCGACACGGTCGGCGAAAACGGCGCGGCGCTTGCCGGCGGCGTGGCCCTCGGTCTCGTCTTCGGCATTGCCGCGCGGCGCTCGGCCTTCTGCACGCGCTCGGCCGTCATCGGCCTGTTCGGCAAGGACCGGCGCGCCTCGGCCGTCTGGCTGGCCGGCTTTGCCACGGCCCTGCTCGCCGTTCAGTTGCTGATCTGGCGCGGCACGGTGGACGTGGCCGAGACGCGCTTCTTTTCCACGGCGCAAAGCCTGTCCGGCGCACTCATCGGCGGCGGCCTGTTCGGCCTCGGCATGGTGCTGGCGCGCGGCTGTGTCTCGCGCCACCTGGTGCTGGCGGCTGGCGGCAATCTCCGCGCCCTCGTCACCACGCTTGTCATCGCGGCGGCCGGACTTGCCACCTATTCGGGGCTTCTCGTTCCCGCACGCGACGCGATTGGCGGGTTGTGGAACACGGCTGCCATCGGGGGCAACGACCTTCTTGCCCATGCCGGTCTTGCCCAGGGTGCGGGCCCTGCCATCGGCGCGGTCCTGGTGCTTTCGGCAGCCGGCCTCGCCATTGCGGCGCGGGCATCGGTCTGGCGCGTTCTTGGCGGCGTCGCCGTCGGACTGGCGGTCGCCGGCGGCTGGTACTTCACCTATGTGCTGTCGCTTCAGGTGTTCGAGCCGATCCAGGCGGAGAGCCTTTCCTTCATCCGCCCGCTCGCCACGACAGGCGAACTGGCTTCAGGCGCAAGCGAAGGGTACGGGCTCGACCAGGGCGTACTCATCGGCACGCTGGCCGGCGCCTTTCTGGCCGCCCTGCTGTTCGGCGAATTCCGGCTGAGCGGTTTTCGCGATCCGGGCGCGGCCGCGGCCTGGCGCTATCCGGCGGGCGGGGCGCTGATGGGCTTTGGCGGCATCCTGGCTGTCGGCTGCACCGTCGGCGCCGGCTTCACCGGCGGTGCCGTGCTTGCCGTATCGGCGCTTGCCGGTCTCGGCGCGATGGCCGGTTCGGCGGCGCTGGCGCATCGTTTCATCGACGCAACCGCGCAGACCGGGCAGTTGGCCCGCACCGCCGTCCAGCCGGCCGAATAATCGCAGGCAGCCCTCCCGGGACATACAGGAAGCGGCGGTGCAACCCCTTGCACCGCCGCTTGCCGTCCGTGCCCGCGCTGCCCGGCGCGGACACCGGGAGGAAGACGTTCAGCCGAACATGTCGGCCGTGATACCGGCATACCAGCCGACGGATTCCTCGTAGGTCGCCTTGCGCAGCGCAGCATCCTCGCCCGTCTGCGAGATGAAGCTGGAGGTGGAAGCGATCTGCCCATCCTGCGGCGCATATTGCGCACCGACCTTCACGCCGTCATCCGTTTCGATCAGGCTCCAGCAGGTGTTGGAGTATTTCGCCGGGAAGACCTTGGAACCGGTCAGGTCGCCGCGAATGTTCATCGAGGCAACCTTGGCCTGGCTATTGGCCGAGAACCCGGATTTCGGCATGGCGCCGGCAATGCAGGCATCGCCGATGACGAAGATGTTCTCATCCATGGTCGAGCGCATGGAGGCAGGATCAATGGGACAGAAGCCGCTGTCATCGGTGAGCCCGGCCTCGGCAGCAATCATGCCGGCCTTCTGGGCGGGAATGATGTTGAGCAGCGCGCCCTTGAACGTGTCGAGATCGGTTTCCACCGTTCCGGCATTGACGTCCACGCTTGCGATGCCGCCATGGATATTGGGACCATACCACTCGACCATGCCGGGATAGTATTTTTCCCAGCCTTCGGAAAAGAGCCCCTGCTTGGAGAATTTCTCCTTCGGATCGATGATGATGATCTTCGCATCCACACCCTTCGCCTTGAGCAGGTGCGCCATCATGGATACGCGCTCATAGGGGCCGGGCGGGCAGCGATAGGGGTTGGGCGGCGCGACCATGACGATCTGCTCGCCATTGCCGATGGCATCCAGCTTCGCCTTCAGCAATTGCGTTTGCGGCCCGGCCTTCCAGGCATGCGGCGCGATCTCCGCCGCCTCCTGAGAATATCCGGGCACGGAATCCCAGATCAGGTCGATGCCGGGCGACACGACGAGGCGGTCGTATGGAATTTCCAAGCCGTCGGCCATGATGACCTTGCGGGCGGCGCGATCGACGGTCTGCGCATAGCCGGTGACCTTTGTGATCCCGTAATTCGCCTCGAGCTTTTCATAGCCATGGGTGATGGAGTCGAAATCGCGGAACCCGCCGAGATAAAGATTGGAAAAGAAGCAGGTGGTGAATTTCTCGGAATCATCGATCAGGGTGACATCGATCTCGCCCTTGGAATCCTTGGCTATGTAGCGGGCTGCCGTCGCGCCGCCTGCCCCGCCGCCGATGACGACGACCCTGGGCTTGCCCTGTGCGCGCAAATAGGCCGGCATGGCCAGGGTTGCTGCACTGGCGCCCACCACCAGCCCGAAATGCCTGCGAGTCAATCGTGTCATGTCTTCCTCCTTAACTGACCGATCCTGCAATCTGCCTATTGTGGTTCAAGACCGTTGAAATAGGCAGCGAGCGCGGCGATTTCCTCGTTGGTGAGGTTGGCGACGCGGAGCTTCATGACCTCGTTCGAGCGAATGTTGTTCTTGTATTCGAACAGGGCGCGAACGAAGTAATCCTTCGGGATGCCGACGATCGACGGAATGCCATCGGCATGGCCGGAGGCCTGATGGCAGGTAACGCATTCGCCGGAAAGATATTCGCCATATTCCGGATCGCCCTCCATCTGCAGGACAATCTGGGCGAAGCCGGTCACGCCCGTATTGGTGCGGGCGGTCGTATCCTCGGCCGGTGCGGCCCTGGCCTGACGGGAAAGATAGGCGATCAGGTCGGCGCGGTCCTTCGCATCGGCCATGCCGCGATAGCTCATGCGATTGCCACTGATGAAGTCGCGCGGTTTCTGGATATAGGCGGAGAGCTTTTCGGCGTCCCAGACGAGACCGTCCTCGCCCGCCTGTCTCAAGGCCCTGGAATATTTGAAACCCTCGGCACTGCCGGCGGTGCGCCCAATGATGCCGTCGAGATGCGGGCCCACCTTGTGCCGGGCGTTCTCGCCCACCTCGTGGCAGCCCTTGCAGTCCTTGAACAGCTTTTCGCCGGCAACGGGATCCCCGTCGCCGGCGAAGGCATGTGTCACGAAAGCGAGCGAGAGGGCGGCGAGTGCGCGGAAAAGCCCGCGCCTGGCTGCCGAAGGGCCATCCTGCCCCCCTACCCCTTGTCTGGTCTGCATCGGCTTCCTCCCAGAACCGTGCCTGCCAGCCGTCACGGCCGCCGGATCATTCCTCGTCCGGGGTCACATCGAGAACGGTGGCACGCATCGTGATCTTCACATCATCCTTGCAATTGGTCATGCACGGTTCGGTACGCCACTGCGGATATTCCGTTTCCGCCCTGTCATCGACGATGAAGCCGTCGGCATTGGGCATCTCGACATCAAGGAAGTTCTCGTTGCTCAGCACGAATTCATCATCGACCAGATAGTTCGAATAGAGAATATAGGCGACGATGGCATATGTCTCGTCCGGCGTGAGCACCTGCGCGCCGCCAAAAGGCATGGAGCGATGGACATAGTCCCAGGCCGTCGACAGGTAGGGCCAGTAGGAACCAACCGTCTTCAGGGGATCCTCGTCGGCAAGCGTATCGTCGCCACCAGCCAGTTTCGGCCAGTTGTCAACGCCTTCGGCGAATTCGCCATGGCAGGCCGCGCATTTCTCGGAAAAGAGCGGCTCGCCCTCGGCTACCGAGCCGGAACCCACCGGCAGGCCGGTGCCATCGGGCATGACATTGACATCCCAGGCCGCGATCTCGTCGTCGGTGGCCTGGCGGCCAAGGCCGAACTTGCCCCTGGACCTGACCATCTCGAAACCGGCCGGTTCCGGCTGGCCTTCGCCCGACGCATCTGCGGCCGGCTTTTCTTCGGCTGCCGCGACCGTTTCTTCCTTCGCCGGTTCGGCTTGCGCCTTCTCCTCGCTGGCAGACGTGGAGAACGTCTTCAGATAGGCGATGACGTTTGCAACGTCTTCTTCCTTCTTGAGGCCGGCAAAGGCCATCTTGTTCTTCGGGATGTAGCCCTTGGGATCAGCAAGGTAGGCCGCGACGGTTTCATCGTTCCACGTGATGCCGGACCCAGCCATGGCGCTGGAATACTTGAACCCTTCGACAGACCCGGCCTCACGGCCAAACAGGTCATTGAGTTCCGGACCGACCTTGTTCCTGGCGCCCTCGCCCACGGCATGGCAGGCCTTGCACTTGTTGAAGACCTTCTCGCCGGCATCGGCATCGGCGGCATGGGCCGCGGTGGCCAGGGCAAGAACAGTGGTTGCCGCCAGAATTGTATCAAGAAACTTCGACATTTTCCGCCGTCCCGTCCGTTTTGACATGCCAGGTCTGGATGCAGTTGTTGTGGTAGACCGAGTTGAGGCCACGCACCGCGCGCAGCTGCGCCTTGGTCGGCTGCACATAGCCGGTTTCATCGATGGCGCGTGACTGGAGCAGCATCTCCTCGCCGTTCCATTCGGTATCGAGATAGAAACGGGTGAGCGCCTTGTTTCCGCCCTGCGTGCCCAGGCGCGCGGTCTCCCACGTCTTGCCGCCATCCCTGGAGACGTCCACACGGGTGATGCGTCCATGGCCCGACCAGGCCATTCCGGTGATCACCAGCGGACCCTTGCCATGGGTGATCGGCATTTGCGGGCTGGGCGAGGTGATGACCGATTTGGCATCCATTACCCAGGTCCACTTGCGCGACGTGCCATCGGCCAGCGTATCGGTATATTTGGACGTTTCCTCCCGGCTTTCCACCGGCCCGTCCGTCACCTCGATGCGGCGCAGCCACTTGACCCACATGTTGCCTTCCCAACCGGGAACGACGAGGCGGACCGGATAGCCATGTTCCTTGCGCAGCGCCTCGCCATTGGCCTTGAAGGCGACCAGGCAATCATCGAGCGCCTTGTCCATGGGGATGGAGCGGCCATTGGAGGAGGCGTCGGCGCCCTCGACATAGACCCACTTGTCCTTCAGGTCGCCGGCGGTATCGAGGCCGGCCTCTTCCAGGAGCGTGCGCAGGGACACGCCTGAATATTCCATGTTGTGGATCATGCCATGGGTGAACTGCGCGCCGTTAAGCTGCGCACCGGCCCATTCCATGCCGGTATTGGCCGCGCATTCGCAGAAATAGATATGGTTTTCGCGCGGGAAGCGCTCAAGATCGGCATAGGTGAAGACAAGCGGCTGATCGACCAGGCCGTTGATCATGAGGCGGTAGTCTTCCTTGCGCAATTCGATGGCGCCGGAATGGTGCCGCTCAAAGGCACAGCCCTGCGGCGTGATCGTGCCGTCAAGGGCATGGATCGGCGTGAAGTTGATGGAGGATATCGGGTCCGCCGTCAGCCAGGGCACGTTGCGGCGAATGACATCGCTCTCATACTCGATCGGCAGGCCGTAGGGCGTGGCGTCCACGCCGTCACCGGTATAGGTCGCCCAGTCCTGCAATTCGGTGATGAGCGGATCGCCCGCGGCGCGCGCGCCCACCGTCCCTGCCGCCAGCGCGGCGCCGCCGGCCAGGCCGGCTTTCAGAAAGTTGCGCCTGGAAGCGCCTTTCCCGTTTGTCTGCGTCATCGCTATCCTCCCGGATCGCTGTTATTCAAACATATAGATTATTCTATGTATCACGGTGGAAACCGTCTGTCGATTGTCCGGCTTCCTATCCTTTCCGCCAATCAGGCGTTCACGATCACCGAGCGGTTTTCCTCGATCGAGACCTCGGGCTTGCGCGCGAGATAGCTCTCGACGACTTCCCAGATGGCCGGACCCTCGGTGCCCTCGTTGACGGAGGCCCAGCCGGCCACCGCATATTCCCGGGCCGGGTCAATGGCTTCGCCGGTCTTGAGGAGCGTCATGCCGGAAATGCGCGAGCCCATCGGCTTGTTGATGTCGATGGTGTAGCCCATGCCGCCGATGCGGACCATGTCGCCGCCCTGCTGATAGTAGGGATCGGTATTGAAAAGGTTGTCGGCCACGTCCTCGATGATGTCCTTGAGCATCTGTCCCGACATCATCGAGCGATAGGCTTCGGGATAGGTCATGGCGCAGGCGTTGTGCAGGTCTTCCACGGTGATGTCCTGGCCGGGCACCAGCGTCGTGCCCCAGCGGAAACCGGGCGACAGCGAAATGTCGGCTTCGCGTTCTTCCAGCAGCGCCTGGCAGAAAAGATCGTCAAAGGTGCCGTTGAAATTGCCGCGCCGGTAGAGCAGCGAATCGGTGCGGCCGAGGACACGGGCCAGTTCGGCTTCGTATGGCGCGCGCACCTTGTCGATGAGCGCTGTCATGTCGGCATCCGGCGTGATGACATCGGAAAAGACGGGGATCAGGCGGTACTGGTAGCCCTGCACCTTGCCGTCGCGCACATCCAGATCGACGCGCGAGACAAACTTGCCATTGGAGCCCGAGGCGATGACCAGCGTGTCGTTGACGATCACCGGTTCAGGCAGGGCGTCATGGGTGTGGCCGGTGAGGATCACGTCGATCCCGTCGACACGGCCGGCCAGCTTGCGATCGACATCAAAGCCGTTATGCGAAAGAAGCACCACGACATCGGCGCCTTCATCGCGCGCTTCCTGCACGTTGCGGATCACATCCTCCTCGCGAATGCCGAAGGACCAGTTGGGGAACATCCAGCGCGGATTGGCGATCGGGGTATACGGGAAGGCCTGGCCGATGACGGCGACCCTGGCGCCGCCCTTCTCGAACATCTTCCAGCCCTCGAAGGCCGGCTCGTCCCATTCGGCGTCATAGATGTTGCCGCCCAGGAACGAGAACGGCAGGCTTTCGACCACTTCCTTCACCCGGTCCGCGCCATAGGTGAACTCCCAGTGGCCGGTCATGGCATCGGGTTGAAGCGCATTCATGACATCGACCATGTCCTGGCCTTCGGTCTGCTGCGCGGTATAGGATCCCTGCCAGGTGTCGCCGCCATCGAGCAGCAGCACCTTGTCGTCACCGCGATCGGCGCGAATACGCCTGACCACGGTCGCGACGCGGTCCATGCCGCCCATCTTGCCATAGGTCCTGGCCAGCGACACGAAATCCTGCGACGTCAGCGCGTAGGCGTGCGGGCTGCCCGGCTCGATGTTGTAAAGCTTGAGGAAATCGGCCCCGGTCACATGGGGTGGCAGGCCCTGAACCTCGCCGACACCCAGATTGATCGACGGTTCGCGGAAATAGACCGGCTTGAGCTGCGCGTGGATGTCGGTGATGTGGACCAGCGTCACGTTGCCGTAATCGGCCTGCGCCAGCAGGCTCTCCTCGCTCAGCGCCTGCTGCGCGGCGGCGCGCGACCAGTTTCCGACCAGGGCCGGGCCGGTGATTGCCGACAGGGCGGCTGTTGCCATCAGGAATTCACGTCTGGTCAGCATCGGTCGGGGTCTCCGGTCCACGCAAGGTTCTTGTTCGATCAAAGAAGGGACGGCTCCGGGCCGGCTCGGCCCGGAATTCATGCCCCTTCAGATTTTCCGGTTGCTGCCAACCGGCCGGAAGCGGCAAGCCGCCTCCGGCGCAGGCAACGTTTACTGGCGGACGGCCGGCGTCTCGACCGACAGGCCGGTGCCGCGCCAGGTCACATAGACCTCCAGCGCCATCAGTTCGTCCGAGAACGCCTTGGGCTGGGTTCCGCGCGTATCGCGGATGCAGCCACGGAAGCGGTTGTGAACCGACGTGAGGCCGGACTTCAGACGGTAGGTCGGAAAGCCGTTGACCTGTCCCTGGCTGAGATGGTCCGCACGGATCATCTTGCCCATGTTGACTTCATGGCAGGAGGCGCAGGACAGGTTCAGCTGGCCGGTGCGGGTGTAGTAGACTTCCTTGCCCTTTTCCCACCAGGACTGAAGCTCGCCCTGGCTGAGGTCAACCGATACCGGCTCGCCCAGCGACTGGTGCTTGATATAGACCGTCAACGGCTTCTGGCCGCCCTTGTCGAAGGCATAGGGCTCGGCGCCCATGTTCTCTTCGCGGCACTTGTTGATCTGAAGCTCGATGTTGATCGGGCGCTTGGCGTCGGCATCCCATTTAGGATAGTGGGCCGCAACGCCCTTCATGCTTTCGGCCGCGTCGCCATGGCAGGACGCGCATGACTTGCCCGCAGTGCCTTCGACAGTGTTCCAGATCTGCTCGCCCTCCTCGGCGGCCAGCATGCCGGGATTCTCGAACGAATCACGCTCCAGATCCCTGGTCTCGGCCTCGCGGAACAACCAGCCCGACAGAACCTCGTCGAACGGATGCCCCTCCGGCGCCGCGGTGCGGGTGACCATCGGCTTGCCGTCGATCTCGAGCGTATCGTCAACGGGATCGGCCTTCAGCGCCACCGTACCGGCAGCCAGTGCCAGTCCCAGCATCGCGCCCGTCATGAATGTCGTTTTCTTCACGCGTCTTCCCTCCCAGGAACATTCGCCGGCGCCCGTCACGTGACCGGCGGCCGGCGCATCGTTCTTATTTTACCGTGATCTCGTTCTCGGTCTCATAGACCGAACCGTCATCATCCACCCAGGTGAACTTGAACGTGCCGCTCTCGTTGACCTTGGCATTGAACTCGAAATACGGATTGGCCGACACGGCCGGATCGAGATCACAGGAGAACACCGGCTGGCCGTTGAACTCGCAGCTGAACTTGTTGATGATCTGGCGCGGGATCGGATTGCCATCCTTGTCCTTGCGCTGACCCGATTCCATCTCGTGGCTGATCAGGGTCTTGATGGTGATGACCTCGCCGGCCGATGCCGACTTCGGGACCTTCACGCGGGGTTTGGACTTAGCCATTTTCTTCTACCTCGTTTCCCTTGATCAGCCGCCGCAGCCACCGATGGTGACCTTGACCTGCTTCCTGTCCATGTAGACCGAGCCGTCCTTCATCTTCGCGACGGCAACCACGTCCTGCGTCTTGGCGAGACGAATGCGCGTCGTGGCCAGGGCCGCACCGGAAAGCGAGGTAAAGTGGAACGTGGCCACGCCCGGGCTCGGATTTCCGTCGGCCAGCACGAGCACCGATTCGACGAGGTCGTCGCCTTCCATGGCGCTTTCCACCTCGACGGTGACGGGCACGGTGTTGCCGTTCTCCGCGATTTCCGGCGTGTTGAGCGAAATCTTCCCGCTCTCCGGCGTCTTGCCGCCGGTGAACTCCATGATCGCCTTTTCGGTTGCTTCAGCAGAGGCCAAAGCGGGCGCGGCGCGGAAGCCCGTCACCGCAAATGCGGCCGCGGCAGCGCTGAACCCGAGGGCCTGTCGTCTTGTCATCTTCATGGCATGAGGCTCCTTTCTGCCAATCATTCCTTCAGCGTGGCCAGATAGGCCACCACGTCCTCAACCTGCTGCGCAGTCAGGATCGTCTTGCCGACGAACTGCTCAGCCGGCTCCTTGCCCACCTCCAGCGAATAGAAACCGGGCATGACGGTCTCGTCGCTGAAAATCTTCTTGGAGTTCACCACGATGGCCCGCAGTTCCGCCTCGCTCCAGCGGTCGGCAACGCCATCGAGGGACGGGCCGACATCGCCATGGAAAAGCTCGTTCTCCATGTCCTTGTTGGCATGGCAGGCAAGGCAATTGCCAAGCTTGCGGCTCTTGAACGCCTCGGCACCGGCGGCGGGATCGCCCGCCTGGCCCGTCAGCGACGCCATGACGCCGTCGTCGGTGAATTCGACGCCATCGGGCGCCACTTCCGCTGCACCCGCAACGGCAGCAACGGCCATGGCCGCCGCAAATGTTACCAGTCCTGTGCCCAGCTTCATCGGGTTCATGTCTCCTCCGCTATTCCGGCAGGCGGTTGCTCCGCCTCCCCCTTGTCTTCAGTCGCGCACCTTAGCGCTTGTCAATCCCGCTTTCAATGCATGGATATGAATTTTAATATGTGTCATTCGTCGCATATGCAATGCTGCGTTGCAGCAAGTCGTTCGCATTCGCAGCAATCACTCGCTGTCGAGCCGGCCGGCCGCGCGCATCTCGTTGATTATGCGGGCATGATACTTCTGGAAGTGCTCTTCTCCCTCATAGCCCTTTTCGCGCACCCAGCGGAACATGTTCAGGAAGGTGTTCTTTCCGAAGGCGCCGGGCATGATGGCGACGGCGGCCTTGGCAACCGTGGTTTCGCCTTCAGGCACCGCCTCGGGCAGGAAGACGATCGTTGGCGTGAAGACGAAGCCCCACTTGCGCGCGGCGTTCTTCTCGGAAAGCTCCTCGCCGTCCAGATCGGTCACCTCGGTGTCGCCGAACATGTTGTACTGCACGACCATGTAATTGGCCTTGATGTAATCGGCGACCTCGGGATCGGACAGGATCTTTTCGTGCATCGCGCGGCAATAGATGCAACCGCGCTGCTCGAACACGATGGCCAGGCGTTTGCCCTCGGAGGCGGCGGTTTCGATGTCCTCGGCGACATCCCGGAAGGTGTTGGCGAACCAGGCCTGCTTGTGGAGACCGTCATCGCCGATCTCCGCGGCCTGGGCAGCGATTGGCAACAGGAACAAGGCAAACAGGGCAAACAGGCGAATCATGCGCTTTCTCCTCAACCTATGGTCTGGAAGGCCGGAAACGTGTCGATCAGCCACTGGGCGATCCGCGACATCTGGCCCGTGATGAACAGTATACCGGTTATCACCAAAAGCCCGCCCATGGCCATTTCCACCTTGTGCATGTGACGCTTGAACCGCTGGGCGGCGCCGATGAAACGGCTGGCGAAGAGGGCGGCCAGGATGAAGGGCACGCCAATGCCGAGCGAATAGGCGCCGAGCAGCATGGCGCCTCGCGCCGCCGTATCCTCGGTGCCGGCAACGAACAGGATCGCGGCCAGCACGGGGCCCACGCATGGCGTCCATCCGAAGGCGAAGGCAAGGCCGATGACATAGGCGCCGGCGAGGCCGGCGGGCTTGCGATCCACCTGCACGCGAGCCTCGCGGTAAAGCAGGCCGATCCGGAAGACGCCCAGGAAATGCAGGCCCATGACGAGGATGACGAGACCGGCGACGGCCGCCAGGACATTTATGTCCAGCGGACCGACGCGGATCGACCAGGCCAGGGCTTCGCGCATGGCCTGACCGAAAACGGAAGCCGTGGCGCCCAGCATGATGAAAACCGTCGAGAAACCGAGCACGAAGGCAAATGCGGCCAGAACGATCTTGCGCGAGCGGCCGGAAAGCGTTTCGCTGGCCTGCAATTCCTCGAAGCTCAGGCCCGCCAGCCAGGCCAGGTAAGGTGGTACGATCGGCAATACGCATGGCGACACGAAAGACAGGATTCCTGCCACGAGCGCGCCCCACAGACTGACATCCAGCATTGTTCCTCCCGTCATCCGTCCTGCAAGCCTGCAGCCGTCCTCACTTACCGGATGAGGGCTGGAATGTATGCGAGAAAAGCTATATGTTGCAATCTCAAAATGAGGTGCTTTCGTGAAATCCATCGCAGCCCTGGCCACAGCCGGCCTTCTCGCCCTGACTGCCCTGCCCGCCCCGGCAGCCGAAATGCTGATGCTGGAACAGCCGGGCTGCGCGTGGTGCAAGCGCTTCAATGCGGAAATCGCACCGGCATGGCCGAACACGGACGAAGGCAAGGCCGCGCCGCTGCGCCGGGTTGACATCACCAGGGCATGGCCGGCGGATCTGGACTTCGTCGCGCGGGAACGGTTCACGCCGACATTCGTGCTCATCGACGACGGCAGGGAGATCGGCCGGATCAGGGGCTATCCAGGAGACGAGTTTTTCTGGTATCTGGCCGGCGAACTGATCGGCAAACTGCCCGCGGATTGATCTTTCGCATTGCAGCATGCTAGAATGAAAATGTTTACATGTACTGTCGGTTGCCGACGGCGCCTTGGATGGCGGGGAAAAAACCATGGCACTTCCAAAATTCGATCCCTCTGCCCCGGAGGACATGAACGTACTCATCGCCCAGGCTCGCAAGGCCAGCGACCTGCTCAAGGCACTCAGCCATGAAAGCCGGCTGTTGATCCTGTGCCTGCTGGCCGAAGGCGAGAAATCGGTTTCCGAACTGGAATCGATCATGGACATGCCGCAGGCAGCGGTGTCGCAGCAGCTTGCACGTCTGCGCTTCGACCAGCTGGTGGAAACGCGGCGGGAGGGGCGCATGATCTACTATTCGCTGGCCAACGAGGAAGTGGCGCCGGTGATCGAGACGCTTTACGGCCTTTTCTGCGCACCGGTGCGCGACGATGAACGGAAAGCCGCCGAGTAGGTCACGGCTGCCACATTCCCTATCATGGACCAAGCCGGCTCCCGCGCCGGCTTTTTGCTGTGGCAGTCATGGTCACCGCAGAGCCTGCTCGATTGCGCTCTGCCAATATGGCAGCTAGGATCATTTCCAGAACAAGGAGGCGGCCTGCCAGCCGGCGGAACCGCCCGGAGGAAACGCTGATGGAGATTGCGGAATCGCCGTGGTTCCTGCCGCTTGCCGGTCTCCTGGCCGGCCTGGTGATGGGCTATGCCGCCCGGCGAACGCATTTCTGCACCCTGTCGGCGCTTGAGCGTCACTGGTACGCGGGCGATTCGACGGGTCTCTCAAGCTGGATCCTGGCCGCTGCCGTCGCGCTTTTCGCCACGCAAGCGATGATCCATACCGGCCTTGCCGACATCGCCGGCACGTTCTACCTCTCGCCGCTCTTCGGCCTCACCGGTGCGATCATCGGCGGCGTGGCCTTCGGTTTCGGCATGGCCCTGGTGGGAACCTGCGGGTTCGGTGCGCTGGTGCGCTCGGGCGGCGGCAGCCTGCGCTCGGTCGTGGTGCTGCTGGTCCTGGGGCTGTCGGCGCTTGCAGCCCAGAAGGGGCTGATCGCGCAGGTGCGCGTGCAGATCGTGGACAATGTCGCCATCGACCTTTCCCCGCTGGAAAGCCAGTCGCTCGGCGCCATCCTGTCCCATCTCGCGGGCCGGGATCTGTCGCTCATCGTGGCCGCGGCCGTTGTGCTGGGCCTTCTGTTCTGGGCCTTTCGCGACGCGGCCTTCCGGCGCAACCGGGCGCGCATCCTGTCGGGCATCGTCATCGGCCTTGCCGTCGCCTTTGGCTGGTGGGCCACATCGACAGCCGCCTTCCACGCCTTCGAGCCGGTGCAGATCGAAGCCGGATCCTTCGTCGTGCCGATCGGCGACACGATCATGCATTTCGCCACATTTACCGGTGTCGTTCCGGACTATGGCGTGGGTCTGATGGTGGGCGTGGTGTGCGGCGCGGCGCTGTGCGCCTGGCTGGCCGACGACATGCGCTGGGAGGCCTGCGACGACGCCCGGGAATTGTCGCGGCACATGGCCGGCGGCTTTCTCATGGGCACGGGCGGCGTCTTCGCCATGGGCTGCACCATCGGGCAGGGCGTGACGGCCGTTTCGACGCTCGCCATATCGGCCCCGGTCGTCATGGCGTCCATCGCCCTTGGCGCGCGCATGGGCCTTGCCTGGCTGCTGGAAGGATCCGTTGCCTCCGCGTTCCGCCGGACGGGCCACAATCCGGCGGAATAGCGTTCAAGCGCCAACAGCCGTGGGCAGCGCAGGGCCGCCCACGATCAGCCTGCGGCGAAGCGGTAGGCCGAGCCGTCCCTTTCCACCATGCCCTGACCCGGATGCGGCAGGTGATAGCCGATGATGCGGGACTTGTCGGCGGCAAGCCTGTCGATCAGGGCGGTGCGGGTCTCGATGCCCTTTTGCGGGTCATGGTCGCTGCCCGAAGGCCATTCCGGATGGGCAAAGGAAATCACCGCATTGGAGATGGCATCGCCGATGACCAGCATGGACTCGGAGCCCGAATGCAGCATGTAGGACAGATGGCCCGGCGTATGACCGGACGTGTCGATTGCCTCGACACCGGGGATGACCTCGGCGCCGGGGCGGATCAGGTTGATGCGGTCTTCCAGGAAAGCCAGCCGGTTCTGCGCCCCGACCACGAAGGACTTGCGCTCTTCCGGCATGTTGTCCAGCGTGTCATCGGCCCGCCAGTAGTCCCATTCCGCCTGTCCCATGAAATAGTTGGCGTCCGGGAAGACGAGTTCGTCGAAATCGTCGACCAGGCCCCAGAGATGGTCGGGATGGGCATGGGTGAAGATGACATCGGTCACGTCCGCCGGATCGATGCCTGCTTCTTCCATGTTGGCGATCAGGTCGCCGGCGGTCGGCATGAAATTCGATCCCGACCCGACATCGAAGATGGCGAGCCTGTCGCCGGACCGGAAGAAGGTGACGTTGCAATCCGGTGTGATGGCATCGGTCGCCATGCCGTTGGCCTTGAGCAGGGCTTCGATTTCAGCGGCCGGCACATCCGGCGCGATGAAGGAAAGCGGCAGGGTGAGCGTGCCGTCCGAAACGATGGTCACATCGGCGTCGCCGAGTGTTGCATTGCCGACGGCGCGGGCCTGACGCGCAGACAGTCCCATGGCCAGCGCGGCCAGTCCCGCGCTTCCGAGCATGAGTGTCTGACGGCGGGTCAGTCTGAACTGGTCCGCGATGACCTTGGCGTCACGGCGCATGGTTTTCCTCCCTGAAAGGCATTTTGTCTTGTTCAGAAAAGCATGTCCGGACCAAACATTCAATTGTTTGAATTTGTTTTCCTGCCTTTCCCGCCCGCATGATGATTGACCGGACAGCGAAATTCCAACATACTCGGTAGTATGTCCGGAAAAGGGAGGAACCGGGAATGCGGTTCGCACGCGTCAATGGCGTGACGATTCATTTTGGCGATACGGGGGAGCGGGGCTTGCCGGTCCTGGTGTTCGCCAATTCGCTCGGCACCGATTTCCGCATCTGGGATGGCGTCGTGGAGGCGCTTGCCGGCCGTTTCCGCATGATCCGCTATGACAAGCGCGGTCATGGCCTTTCCGAGGCGACACCGGCTCCTTACCGGATGGAGGATCATGCCGGCGACCTGATCGCCCTGCTGACGCATCTGGGCATCGAACGCACCCATGTCTGCGGCCTGTCGGTCGGCGGCATGATCGCCCAGGCCGTGGCGGCTGCGCGCCCTGCCCTCGTCGAGCGCCTGGTGCTGATCGGCACGGCTGCAAGGATCGGCGACACGGCGGGCTGGAACCAGCGCATCGCCGCGGTCGAGGCCGATGGCATTGCCGCGCTGGCCGACGGCGTGATGGAAAAATGGTTCACCGGCGATTTCCGCACGGCCGGCAATCCGGTCTTTGCCGGCATGAAGGCCATGCTCACCCGTTCTCCGGTCGAGGGCTATGTGGGAACATGCGCGGCGCTGCGCGATGCCGACCTGACCGCCTCGACGGCGGCGCTCGACCTGCCGGTGCTGGCGCTGGCGGGGGCGGAGGACGGCTCCACGCCGCCTTCGCTGGTGCAGGCCATGGCGCGCAGCATTTCCGGCGCCCGCTTCGAGGCGATTCCCGGCGCGGGCCACATCCCTTGCGTCGAGCAGCCGGAGGCGACGGCGCGGCTGATCGACGATTTTCTTTCTCAACCGGGCGGCGTCTGAACGCCGCGACACGAAAACCAGCCTTTGCTCTTCCGGAGGATTTATGAGCGACATCGTCACCGTTACGCGCGACAATGAAATCGCGATCGTCACCATCGACAATCCGCCCGTCAACGCGCTCAGCCACGCCATGCGCAAGCCGCTCAACGAGGCATTGATCGCGCTGCGCGACGATGACAGCGTCAAGGGTGTCGTTCTGGCATGCGCCGGGCGCACCTTCGTGGCCGGCGCCGACATTTCCGAGTTCGGCGGACCGCGTCTGGAGCCAAGCCTGCTCGACCTGATCGCCACGCTGGAAAGCTATGGCGACAAGCCCACCGTGGCGGCCATTCACGGCACGGCGCTGGGCGGCGGGCTGGAACTGGCGCTCGGCTGCCGCTACCGGGTTGCGGTCGCGCAGGCCATGTGCGGCCTGCCGGAGGTCAAGCTCGGCCTCATCCCGGGTGCGGGCGGCACGCAGCGGCTGCCGCGCGTGATCGGGCCGGAAAAGGCCGTGAAGGTGATCGTCGCCGGGCGGTTCATGCCGGCGAAGGAGTGTCTGGCGGACGGACTGGTGGACGCCATTGTCGAGGACGAGGACCTGACCGCCGGCGCGGTGGATTTCCTGCGCAAGGCCATCCAGGACGGCAAGCATCCGCCGCTGCCGCGTGACCGCGACGACAAGATCGCCGCCGCGCGCGCCGACATTGCCGGTTTCGACGCGCTGGTGAAGGAGGTGACGAAGAAGGCGCGCGGACTGGACGCCCCGCATGCCTGCGCGCAGTCGGTGCGCAATGCCATCACCATGACGTTCGAGGAAGGCTATGCGGAAGAGTTGAAAATCTTCCTCAAGCTGCTCGATTCCGACCAGTCGCGCGCCCAGCGCCATCTCTTCTTCGCCGAACGCGAGGCGGGAAAGGTCGCCGGCGTGACGAAGGACGTCAAGCCGCGCGCGGTGAAGAAGGCCGGCGTCATCGGCGCAGGCACGATGGGCGGCGGCATCGCCATGTCGCTGGTCAATGGCGGCATTCCGGTGACCATCCTGGAAATGGCGCAGGAGCCGCTCGACAAGGGGCTGGAGCGCATCCGCACCAATTACGACATTTCCGTCAAGCGCGGCTCCATGACGGCGGACGACGTGGACAAGCGCATGGCGCTTTTCACGCCAACCACTTCCTATGACGATCTCGCCGATTGCGACATCATCATCGAAGCGGTGTTCGAGGAGATGGGCGTCAAGGAACAGGTGTTCAAGAAACTGGACGCGGTCGCCAAGCCCGGCGCGGTGCTGGCCTCCAACACGTCCTATCTCGACGTCGACCGGATCGCCTCCTTCACCAGCCGGCCGCAGGATGTGCTCGGCATGCACTTCTTCTCGCCCGCCAATGTCATGAAACTGCTGGAAATCGTGCGTGGCAAGGAAACCGCGCCGGACGTTCTGGCTACCGCCATGGCAGTGGGCAAGAAGGCGAAGAAGGTGCCCGTTGTCGTGGGCGTGTGCCACGGCTTCGTGGGCAACCGCATGCTGGCGGCGCGGTCGGCGCAGTCGGAGGCGCTGCTGCTGGAAGGCGCCATGCCGGAGACGGTGGACAAGGCGTTCCGCGACTTCGGCTGGCCCATGGGTCCGTTCCAGATGTACGATCTTGCCGGCAACGACATCGGCTGGCGCACGCGCAAGTCGCTCGGCAAGACCGCAGCGCTTGGCGATCCGCTTTGCGAGGCCGGTCGCTACGGCCAGAAGACGGGTGCTGGCTGGTACCGCTACGAGGACGGGCGCACGCCGCTGCCCGATGCGTGGGTGGAAAAACTGATCCTCGACACGGCTGCCGCGCAGGGCGTGAACCGGCGGGACATTTCCGACGACGAGATCATCGAGCGCACGATCTACCCGATGATCAACGAGGGCGCGAAAATCCTGGAGGAAGGCATCGCCCAGCGGGCGTCCGACATCGATGTCGTCTGGATCTACGGCTACGGCTTTCCCGTCGGAAAGGGCGGCCCGATGCATTGCGCCGAGACCGTCGGCCTCGGCACGATCGTCGAGCGCCTCGACCATTGGCATGGCCGCACCGGCAACCCGGTGTTCGAGGTGTCGCCGCTGCTGCGCAAGCTGGCGGTCGAGGGCAAGCGCTTCAAGGACGCCGCATGACGATGCTGCCCGCCCCGCCGGCCGGTGGCTGGCCCTGGGAAAAGGTCTATCCGGAAGGCTGCCTTCCAGACCCGGCGGCGCTGCCGCTTTTTCCTGTCCAGTCGATCCTGGAAGACGGGGCGCGCGACCATCCGGACCGGATCGCGCTGGCGTTTCGCGGACGGTCCATCTCCTATGGTGATCTCAACCGGATGGCGGACGAGACCGCGGCCGGCTTTTCGCGGGCCGGGATCAGGAAGGGCGACCGCGTCGCACTGCTTCTGCCCAACACGCCGGCCCATCCGGTCACGTTTTTCGGGCTGATGAAGATTGGCGCGGTGGTGGTCCACCTCTCCCCGCTCGACGCGCCGGCCGTGCTGGCGCACAAGCTGACCGATTCGGGCGCGCGCATGCTGGTGACCACCAATCTCGGCAAACTTGCCGCCGGCGCGACCGGGCTGGCGGAGACGGGACTGGCGGAGCGGGTTGTCGTGTTCGACGATGCCGCATGGGGTGACAGCAGCGAGACCGGACCGATGCCGGACGGCGCAGCCATCACGGCCCATCGCGATTTCGTTGCCGGGGCCGGCAGCCCGCCCCGGGTGGCGACCGGCATCGACGATCTCGCGCTGCTGCAATATACGGGCGGCACGACCGGCATGCCCAAGGCGGCCATGCTGACGCATCGCAACATTTCCGGCGCGGTGTCCTCCTACACCGCATGGTATGACATCTGGGGCCTGACCCGGCCGGAGGGCGAGAGCGTACTTGTCTATCTGCCGCTGTTCCACATCTATGGCCTGTCGGCGGTTCTGCTGCGCAGCCTGAAGGGCGGCAACCGCTGCCTTCTGCGCACGCGCTTCGATCCGGCCTCGGCGCTCGACGAGATCGAGGCGGGCGCCAATGTGCTGCCCGGCGTACCAACCATGTGGATCGCCATGACGCAGACGCCGGGTTTCGAGAAGCGCGACCTGTCGGCGCTGACGCTGGCGGCTTCGGGCGGCGCGCCCATGCCGGTGGAAGTGGCGCGACGCTTCACGGCCAAGACCGGGCTCGAACTGCTCGGCGGCTGGGGCATGAGCGAGACGTCGCCGGCGGGCACCAACCTGCCGCGCGGCTGGCCGCACAAGGCCGGGACGATCGGCATTCCCCTGCCCGGCTGTTTCCTGCGCGTGGTCGACCTGGCCGATCCTGCCCGCGAACTGCCGCAAGGCGAGACCGGCGAACTGGCGATCCGCGGCAACAATGTCACGTCCGGCTACTGGAACCGGCCGGAGGAAACGGAAGCGAGCTTTGCCGATGGCTGGTTCCTGACCGGCGATATCGGCTTCATGGACGAGGACGGTTTCTTCACCATTGTCGACCGCAAGAAAGACATGATCATTTCCGGCGGCTTCAATGTCTATCCGCAGATGATCGAGCAGGCGATCTACACCCATCCGGACGTGGAGGAAGCGCTGGTGATCGGCGTGCCGGACGGCTATCGCGGCGAGAGTGCCAAGGCTTTCGTGAAGCTGCGCGACGGCGCGCCGGACCTGACGCTGGAAGCCCTGCAGGACCATCTGAAAGAGCGCCTCGGCCCGCATGAAATGCCGCGCGCGCTGGAAATCCGCGACAGCCTGCCGCGCACGCCGGTGGGCAAGCTTTCGAAAATCGAACTCAAACGCGAGGCAGCCGGGAAAGCCCGCGCCGCCCTCAACGACCGCAAGGGAGAAAACCATGGTTGACGCCGTCATCGTATCCACCGCCCGCACACCCATCGGCAAGGCCTATCGCGGCGGGCTGAACAACACGCCCGGCGCGACGCTGGGCGGCCATGCCATCCGCCATGCGCTGGAGCGCTCCGGCCTGGAAGGCGGCCAGATCGAGGATGTCATCATGGGCTGCGCCATGCAGGAAGGCGCGACGGGCCTCAACGTGGCGCGGCGCGCGCTGCTGACCGCCGGCCTGCCGGTGACGGCCGCGGGCACCACGATCGACCGCCAGTGCTCGTCCGGCCTGCAATCCATGGCGCTGCTGGCCAATGCCATTCGCAATGACGGGGTGGACGCGGGCATTGCCGGCGGGCTGGAATCGATCAGCCTCGTGCAGAACGACAAGCGCAACACCTACATGCTCAAGGACGACAACCTCATGGCGATCAAGCCGGAGGTCTACCTGCCGATGATCGACACGGCGGAGATCGTGGGCAAGCGCTACGGCATCTCGCGTGAGCAGATGGACGAATATGGCCTCGAAAGCCAGCGCCGCACGGCGGCCGCGCGCGAGGCCGGCCGCTTCGATGCCGAGATCGCGCCGATCAAGGCGACGATGGCGGTGATCGACAAGCAGACGAAGGAGGTCAGCCATACGGACGTGGAAATTGCCCATGACGAGGGGCCGCGTCCGGGTACCACGGCGGAGGGTCTGGCCGGGCTGAAGCCGGTCTACGAGGGCGGCACGATCACCGCCGGCAATGCCTCGCAGCTTTCCGACGGCGCGTCTGCGAATGTCATGGTCTCGTCGAAATTCGCCGAGCAGAAGGGCCTTGAGCCGATGGGCATCCTGCGCGGCTTCAACGTGGCGGGCTGCGAGCCTGACGAAATGGGCATCGGCCCCGTCTTCGCCGTGCCGCGCCTGCTTCAGCGCCATGGCCTGAGCGTCGACGATATCGGCCTGTGGGAGTTGAACGAGGCTTTCGCCGTGCAGGTGATCTATTGCCGCGACAAGCTGGGCATCGACCCGGAGAAGCTGAATGTCAATGGTGGCGCCATCTCGGTCGGCCACCCCTATGGCATGAGCGGATCGCGCCTGGCCGGCCATGCCCTGATCGAGGGCAAGCGGCGCGGCGTGAAATATGCCGTGGTGACCATGTGCATCGGCGGCGGCATGGGTGCTGCCGGCCTGTTCGAGATCGTTTGAGGGGAGACACGGGTATGGATCTTCGCTTTACCGACGAGGAAAACAGGTTTCGCGAGGAGGTCCGCGCCTTCTTCCGCGAAGCCCTGCCCAAGGACATTCACGACGCCATGATCCATGGCGAATACCCGGACAAGGAAGGGCTTGTGCGCTGGACGCGCATCCTGAACGAGAAGGGCTGGGCGGTGCCGCACTGGCCAGAGCAATGGGGCGGCACGGGCTGGGACCCGATGAAGCAGTACATCTTTCTGGAGGAATTGCAGAAATTCCCCTGCCCTGCGCCGCTGGCCTTCGGCGTCAACATGGTTGGTCCGGTGATCTACACCTTCGGCAACGAAGCGCAGAAAAAGCATTTCCTGCCACGCATCGCCAACCTGGACGACTGGTGGTGCCAGGGTTTCTCCGAGCCGGGCGCCGGCTCCGACCTCGCCTCGCTGAAGACGCGGGCGGTGCGCGAGGGCGACCACTACATCGTCAACGGGCAGAAGACATGGACCACGCTGGCGCAATATGCCGACTGGATCTTCTGCCTGGTGCGCACGGACACGCAGGCCAAGAAGCAGGAAGGCATTTCCTTCCTGCTGATCGACATGAAGACGCCCGGCATCGAGGTGCGCCCGATCGTGACCATCGACGGCGGCCGGGAGATCAACGAGGTCTTCCTCACCGACGTCAAGGTGCCGGTGGAAAACCTGGTGGGCGAGGAAAACAAGGGCTGGGACTATGCCAAGTTCCTGCTCGGCAACGAACGCACCAACATTGCCCGCATCGGCATGACCAAGCAGCGGATCGCACGCATCCGTGAACTGGCGGGCAAGGAAATGGCGGGCGGGCGGCCGCTGATCGAGGACATGCGCTTCCTTGAAAAACTCGTTTCGGTGGAGATCGATCTCAAGGCGCTGGAAATGACCCAGTTGCGGGTCGTCGCGGCGGAAGCCAAGCGCGGCAATACCGGCAAGCCCGATCCGGCTTCGTCGATCCTGAAGATCAAGGGATCGCAGATCCAGCAGGCCACCACGCATCTGCTGATGGAAGTCATGGGCCCCTATGCCATGCCGCTGCAGCATGACACGGGCGACGGCTGGAACGAGCCGCCGGTCGGCCCGGACCATGCCGCGCATGCCGCGCCGTCCTATTTCAACAACCGCAAGGTTTCGATCTATGGCGGTTCCAACGAAATCCAGAAGAACATCATCGCCAAGGCGGTGCTGGGGCTTTGAGACCCAGACAGGACACGGACAATGGACTTTGATCTGAGCGAAGAGCAAACCATGCTCAAGGACGGGCTCGACCGGATGCTCGCCAACGAATACGCGTTCGAGGACCGCAACAGGCACATGGCGGAGCCCGAGGGCTACAGTCAGGCCATGTGGGCGCGCTATGCCGAGATGGGCCTGATGATGCTGCCTTTCGCCGAGGCCGATGGCGGCCTTGGCGGCGGGGCCGAAGACATCATGCTGGTGATGGAGAGCTTCGGCCGCGCGCTGGTTCTGGAGCCGTGGTTCGCCACCGTGGTGCTGGGCGGCGGCTTCCTGCGCGAAGGCGGCAGTGAGGCCCAGCGCGGCGAACTGGTGCCGGCACTGGCGGAAGGCTCGCTGAAGCTGGCCTTCGCCCATACAGAACGCCATGCGCGCTACGATCTCGCCCATGTCGAGACCACGGCGACGAAGCAGGGCGGATCCTACATTCTCAACGGCGCCAAGAGCATCGTTCTCAATGGCGACACGGCGGACAAGGTCTTCGTATCCGCCCGCGTCTCCGGCGGCGTGCGCGACGAAGACGGACTGTGCGTCTTTCTCGTCGATGCCGATGCGGACGGGCTGTCACGGCGCGGCTACCGGCTTCAGGACGGTTCGCGGGCGGCGGAGGTGACGCTGGAAAACGTCACCGTGGATGCCTCACGCCTGTTCGGGGCCGAGGGCGGCGCCTTCCCGCTGATCGCCAAGGTGACAGACCAGGCCATCGCCGCGCTTTGCGCCGAAGCCGTCGGCATCATGGAGGTCATGGAAAAGCTGACGGTCGAGTATCTCAAGACACGCAAGCAGTTCGGCGTCGAGATCGCGAAGTTCCAGGTGTTGCAACATGCCGCGGTGGACATGTTCATCGCGCTGGAACAGGCCCGCTCCATCACCATGTATGCCACGATGATGGCCGACAGTGACGACGCCCTTGAACGCGGGCGCGCCATTTCGGCGGCCAAGGCGGAAATCGGGCGCGGCGGACGGCTGGCGGGCGAAAACGCCATCCAGCTTCACGGCGGCGTCGGCATGACGATGGAATATGCGATCGGGCACTATTTCAAGCGCATCACCATGATCGACATCCTGTTCGGCGATACCGACCATCACCTGGCGAAGCTGACGGCACAGGGCGGACTGTTCGAGGCGGCATAGGGACTGCCGGAGGCCATCGGCAAGGGAGCCGTCGCGGCATCACACCGCGGCGGCTTCGCTGTTCTGGCCGGCCTTTCGGGGCGCGCAATAGATGTCGTAGAGCGTTTCGAGCACGCGGCAGACCTTGTCGGAGGTGACGGAGTAGTAGATCGTGCGGCCGTCACGCCGCGTCGAAACCAGTTTCAGCGCTCGCAGCTTCGATAGCTGCTGGGACAAGGCCGACTGGGTCATGCCCACGGCATCGGCGAGCGGCTGAACGGCCATTTCGCCATTCATCAGGTGGCACAGGATCATCAGGCGGTTCGAATTGGCCATGACCGCCAGAAGGCTGGCGGCATCCTCGGCCGACTTCTCTATTTCACCAATATCCATCTGCACTTCGGTGCCATTGTCTTGTGTCGTCATCGCACACACATCTTTGGTCTTGCATATATGAACACTTTCACATATGTAGCAATCAGAGCGGCGAAACACAAGCCGCCATTTGAAAACAGACGAGGAGGGAAACGCATGGAAACGGATTTCACGCCGTATCAGTCGCTTTTCGGCGGCCTTCTGATCGGCCTTTCGGCGGTCATGCTGATGGCATTCAACGGACGCATCGCGGGCATGACCGGCATTGTCGGCGGCATCCTGCCGCCATACGCGAAAGACAATGGCTGGCGAATCGCCTTTCTTGCCGGCGCAATCATCGGTCCGGTTCTCTACATGGCCGCCGGCGGCGTGGTGCCCTTTGCGGTTCCGGTCTCCATGCCGGCCATGATCGTCGGCGGCTTCATCGTCGGCATGGGCGTCGTCTACGGGTCCGGCTGCACCTCCGGCCATGGCGTCTGCGGCATGGCCCGCTTCTCGCCGCGCTCCATCATAGCCACTGTCACCTTCATGATCACGACCGGTCTTACGGTCTATGTCATGCGCCACGTGATCGGAGGATGAGCACGATGAAACCGGTTCTTTCAGCCTTGGCCGCCGGCCTGGTATTTGGCATCGGCATCGCCATTTCCGGCATGGCCAACCCGGCCAAGGTCGTCAATTTCTTCGATGTCGCCGGGGCCTGGGATCCCAGCCTGATCTTCGTGATGGGCGGTGCGCTCATTCCCACCGCGATCGGCTACCGGATCCTGTTCGGCGCCACGCGGAAACCGCTGTTCGCGCCGAAGTATTTCGTGCCGACCAGCCGCAGCATCGACGCCAAGCTGATCGGCGGCTCGGCGGCCTTCGGCGTGGGCTGGGGCATTGCCGGGTTCTGTCCCGGCGGCGCGGTTCCGGCGCTGGGCATCGGCTTCGGCCCCACAGCCATCTTCCTTATTGCCATGATGGCCGGCATCGTTGCCGCCCGCATGGCCCTGCACCGCTCGCTCAGGCTGAACGCGGCCTGAGCGGAACACGCAATCCGAAAACGAGGAGCAAATCATGTCCCTGCCCTTCACGCCCGACATGTCGGTCAAGCCGGAAGTGACGGCCTTCTTCGACGAGCCGACGAACACGATCTCCTATGTCGTCAAGGATCCGGCCTCGAATGCCTGCGCGGTGATCGATTCGGTGATGGACATCGACTATGCGGCGGGCCGCATCACCTATGATGGCGCGGACCGCATCATCGAGCACATCAAGGCCAATGGCCTGAAGCTGGAATGGATCATCGAGACCCATGTCCATGCCGACCATCTCTCCGCCGCGCCCTATATCCAGGGCAAGCTTGGCGGCAAGATCGGCATTGGCGAGAACATCCGGATCGTGCAGGACACATTCGGCAAGGTGTTCAACGAGGGCACCGAGTTCCAGCGCGACGGTTCGCAGTTCGACAAGCTTTTCAAGGACGGCGACAGCTATTCCATCGGCTCCATGACGGCCCATGCCATGCACACGCCCGGCCACACGCCGGCCTGCATGACGCATGTGATCGGCAATGCCGCCTTTGTCGGCGACACGCTGTTCATGCCGGATGGCGGCTCGGCGCGCGCCGACTTTCCCGGCGGAGACGCGCGCACGCTCTACCGTTCCATCAAGCGCGTTCTCGAACTGCCGGGCGAAATGCGCCTCTTCATGTGTCACGACTATGGCCCGAACGGACGCGACATCCAGTGGGAAACCACTGTCGCGGCGGAGCGGGCGCACAACATCCATGTTCGCGACGGCGTTTCGGAGGACGAGTTCGTCGCCATGCGCGAGGCGCGCGACGCCACGCTCGACATGCCGAAGCTGATCATCCCGTCCTTGCAGGTGAATATGCGCGCCGGCCAGTTGCCTCCGAAGGACGAAAGCGGCAAGACATTCCTCAAGGTTCCGGTCAACGGACTTTGACGACACCAACCACCGGGCCGGGCCACGAGATCAGAACAGGCCCCGGCCCGTCCATGACGAGGGATAGATTCCATGGAGATCCGCCAGCTCACGCCAGATTTCGCCGTTGCGCCGCAAATCGGACCGGAACATGTCAAGCCGATCGCGGATGCGGGTTTCAAGAGCCTGGTCTGCAACCGGCCGGACACGGAAGAAGGCGCCGTGGACCATGCGCTCATCGAGGCGGCTGCAAAGGAGGCCGGACTGACATTCCGGTTCATCCCCGTCGTGCCGGGCTCCATCACGCCGCAAGACGTGGCGGACATGACGGCCGCCATCGACGCCATGCCGCGCCCGATCCTGGCCTATTGCCGGAGCGGTACGCGCAGCATGAACCTGTACATGCTGGTGGAGCGCATGCGGGGCTGATTACGCCGGACCGGACGCCCCGGCCGGCACGGGCTGCGACCGCGAACCGGCATGGCACGGCCGGACGCGGACATCACACCGGACCAAGAAGGGGGCGCGCCGGACGCGCAAGAGGCTATGAATGACATCGTGAAGGCGGCTGGCAGCCGCATCCGGCAGGTCATGCCGGTTTTCGACTGGGGCCGCGACTACAACAGGGACACGGCGGTCAACGACCTGGTCGCGGCGGTCATCGTGACCATCATGCTGATCCCGCAATCGCTGGCCTATGCGCTGCTGGCGGGCCTGCCGCCGGAAATGGGCCTTTACGCCTCCATCCTGCCGCTTGTCGCCTATGCCCTGTTCGGCACAAGCCGGGCACTGGCCGTCGGCCCGGTCGCCGTGGTCTCGCTGATGACAGCGACCGCGGTGGGCAACATCGCCCAGACCGGGACGCCGGAATACATGGCCGCGGCCATCACGCTGGCCTTCATGTCAGGCCTGTTCCTGCTGGCGCTTGGCGCCTTCCGGTTGGGTTTTCTGGCCAATTTCCTGTCCCATCCGGTGATCGCCGGCTTCATCACGGCGTCCGGCATCATCATCGCCGCGAGCCAGCTCAAGCACATTCTCGGCGTTCAGGCGAACGGGCACAACCTGTACGAACTCGTCGCGTCACTGATCTCGCACCTGCCGGAGACGAACCCTGTCACACTGGTGATCGGGGTTGCGTCCACGGCCTTCCTGTTCTGGGTGCGAAAGGGCCTGAAGCCGCTTCTTCTGGCCAGGGGCCTTGGCCCGAAAAGTGCCGATATCCTGGCCAAGGCCGGACCGGTGGCGGCCGTGGCCGTCACCACGCTGATTGCCTTCACCTTCGGGCTCGGCGAACGGGGGGTGAAGCTGGTCGGTGACGTTCCGCAAGGCCTGCCGCCGTTGACCATCCCCTCCTTCTCGCCGGACCTTTGGGCCAGCCTGATCGGCTCGGCGGTGCTGATCTCCGTGATCGGCTTCGTGGAATCGGTGTCGGTGGCACAGACGCTGGCCGCCAAGAAGCGCCAGCGGATCAACCCGGACCAGGAACTGATCGGCCTGGGCGCCGCCAATGTGGCGTCCGGCATGACAGGCGGCTATCCGGTGACCGGCGGGTTTGCCCGATCGGTGGTGAATTTCGATGCCGGGGCGGAAACGCCGGCGGCCGGTGCCATGACAGCCGTCGGCCTCGCGATTGCCACCATCGTGCTGACCCCGCTGCTGGCCTTCCTGCCGCAGGCAACGCTGGCCGCAACCATCATCGTTGCCGTGCTGTCGCTGGTGGATTTCTCGATCCTCAAGAAGACCTGGACCTATTCCAAGGCCGATTTCATCGCCGTGGCCGCCACGATCCTCGTCACGCTGTTCCTCGGCGTGGAACTCGGTGTTTCAGCCGGTGTCGCGCTCTCTGTCCTGATCCATCTCTACAACTCGTCCAAGCCGCACATGGCAATCGTGGGCCAGGTGGCCGGCACAGAGCATTTCCGCAACGTGCTGCGTCACGACGTGGTGACCGATCCGGCCATTCTGACGCTGAGGGTCGATGAGAGCCTGTATTTCGCCAATGCACGTTATCTGGAAGACCGGGTCTACGACATGGTCGCCCGGCGGCCGGAACTGAAACACGTCATCCTGATGTGCCCGGCGGTAAACGCCATCGACATGAGTGCGCTCGAATCGATCGAGGCGATCAACGAGCGGCTCAAGTCTCTCGGCGTGACGTTCCACATGTCTGAGGTGAAGGGGCCGGTCATGGACCGGCTGAAGCGCTCGGACTTCTTCCATCACATGACGGGCAAGGTCTTCCTGACCCAGTACCAGGCGGTGTGCGAACTGGGCGGGCGGCTGGAAGGCCGGGTGCGCAGCGCGCCCAGGGCGGCGCAATAGGCCACCGCGATTGCTGAAGGGCAAAAGCCGGCAGCGCAAATGGCGCAGCCGGCTTTTTCCTGTTCGGATCGCGGGTCAGGACCGGATCAATAGAGCAGCCGCATCAGCCCCAGCGTCAGCGACGGGAAGATGACCAGGATCGCGGTGCGCAACAGGTCCGACGTCACGAAGGGCAGGACGCCGCGATAGGTGGCGGCGATCGGCGTATCCCTGGCCATGGAATTGATGACAAAGAGATTCATGCCCACCGGTGGCGTGATCAGTCCCACCTCGACGACGATCAGGACGAGGATGCCGAACCAGATGGCGAATTCCTCCGGCGTGAGGCCGTAGTCGAGGCCGGAGACGATGGGGAAGAAGATCGGGATCGTCAGCAGGATCATGGAAAGCGAATCCATGACGCAGCCGAGGACAAGGTAGACAACGAGGATGAAGACAAGGACCACCCACGGATTGAACCCCTGGGTGACGACCCATTCGGCCACTTCCTGAGGCACCTGGGAGAGCGCCAGGAAGCCGTTGTAGATGGACGCGCCGAAGACGATGAAGAAGATCATCGCCGTTGCCGATGCGGTGGCCAGGATCGAATCCATCAGGGTGCGCCGGGTCAGCCCGCCATTGAAGAAGGCGATGAGGCCCGTACCGGCCGCCCCGACTGCCGCGCCCTCGGTGGGCGTGAACCAGCCCATGTAGATGCCGCCGACCACGAGCAGGAAGACGATCAGCACCGGCCAGACATCGAACAGGGCGCGAAAGCGCTCCGCATAGGGCGCGCGCTCGCGGGTGCCCGCCGATTTCGGATAGAGCCGGACATAGATCGAGATGGCGATCATGTAGCCGATGGCCGCCAAGATGCCCGGCACGAAGGCCGCGACGAAGAGCTTGGCGATGTTCTGCTCGGTCAGGATGGCATAGATGACCAGCACGACCGAGGGCGGAATGAGAATGCCGAGCGTGCCACCGGCGGCCAGGGTTCCCGTTGCCAGCGCGCCGGAATAGCCATAGCGGCGCAATTCCGGCAGGGCGACCTGGCTCATGGTCGCGGCGGTGGCGAGCGAGGAACCGCAAATGGCGCCGAAGCCGGCGCAGGCGCCGACGGCCGCCATGGCCACACCGCCCTTGCGGTGTCCCATCCATGTCTCCGCGGCCTTGAAAAGGGCTTGCGACATGCCGCCCAGCGTGGCGAACTGGCCCATCAGGAAGAACAGCGGAACAATGGAAAGCGAATAGCTGGAAAAGGTGGAGAAGGTCTCGTTCTTCAACTTGGCCATGATGGGCAGCCAGTTGAAATCGCTGACCAGCCATGAGCCGACCATGCCGACGACCAGCATGGAAAGGCCGATGGGCAGGCGCAGGAAGATGAGCAGAAGCAGGACCGGGAAGGACCAGATGCCGATTTCAAGATGGGTCAATGGTGAACTCCCAGGCCGGGGCCGAAATCGGACTTGCCGGTTCTGACCTCCATCACGCGGACATAGACCATCCAGAGCGCAATGATGCAGGCGACGACGGCTGCCACGAGGCTTGCCGCGTAGGCCCACCAGACCGGGAATTGCAGGATGAAGGTCGTTTCATGGTATCGCATCTTGTCGAACATGCCGTCCTTCAGCTTCCAGGTGAGGACGACGATGATCACCGCCATGACGATCTCGGAGACGAGATCGATCCAGCGGTTCGTCCGCTCCGACAGGAAACTGGTGAAGAGATCCACCGTGGCATGGCCGCGATTGAGTTGGCACCAGGGCAGGAAGGCGAAAATGGCGAAGGCAACGCCGGCCTCGACCAGTTCGAAATCGCCGGGGACAGGGCCAAGGCCCAATGAAATCATGGCGCGTCCGGCGATCGACACGCATGTAATGACCGTGAGTGCGACCAGCACAAGGCCGCCCAGAAGCGCCAGTGTGCGTGCCAGCAGTTCAATGGCGCGCGCCATTTCTCAGCCTCCCCTTGCCCTTGCCCCGGCTCTTGCCCATGCCGAGGCAGAAATGCGGGCGAGACATGCGCCATACCAGCCATGTCCGCCAATTGAAAGCGGCCACCTGCCATTGACTTTGCGTATAGCAGGCGGCCGGACGTGTCAGTTTCCGGCGGTATACTTGCCGATCAGCGCCTGCGCCTCGTCGATGAAGGCCTTGCCGTCAATGCCGCGCGCGTCCATGTCGGCGGCCCATTTGTCGTAAACGGGCTTGGCCGCGGCCTTCCACTTCTCGCTGTCTTCGGCCGAAATCGTGATGATGTTGTTGCCGGCCTCGACCGCCAGTTCGCGGGACGGAGCGTCGGCGCCGGCCATGGTCTTGCCGGCGAAGGCGGAGAACTCACGGCCGGAATTGGCATCGATGGCCTTGCGGATATCCTCCGGCAGGCTTTCATATTTCGCCTTGTTCATGGCGAGCGTGAAGGTGACCGTGTAGAAGGCGTAGCCATCGGCGAACTCGGTATGGTTCTTGACCAGTTCCGGCACCTTGAGCGAGGCGGTCACCTCCCAGGGGATCACGGCGCCATCGATCACGCCCTTGGACAGGGATTCGGGAATCGCTGTGACCGGCATGCCGATGGCGGTCGCGCCCAACTGTTCAAGCAATTGCGTCGCGACGCGGCTCGGAGCGCGGAACTTCATTCCCTCCAGGTCGGCCATTGTCTCGACAGGCTTGTTGGTGTGCATCACGCCGGGGCCATGGACCCAGGTGGCGATGATGTGGACATCCTTGTAGTCGGTGTCCTTCATCTCTTTCTCGAACAGGTCCCAATAGGCCTTCGAAACGGCCTCGGCATTGGTCATCATGAAGGGAAGTTCGAAAACCTCGGTACGCGGGAAGCGGCCGGGCGTGAAGCCGTTGACCGTCCAGGCCAGATCGACGACGCCGTCCATCACCTGGTCCATCAGTTCCGGCGGCTTGCCGCCAAGCTGCATGGAAGGGTAATGCTCGATCTCCAGCTTGCCGCCGGCGTCCTTCTCGACCCGGGAAATCCATTCATCCAGGATCAGCTTGGGAACATTGGCCTGGGCCGGCAGGAACTGGTGCAGCTTCAGCGTCACATCCTGCGCCATGGCATGGGTAGCGACCCCCAGGGCCGTGGCGCCGAGTAGTGCCGCGGCAGTCATCGTCTTCATCAGGAAACGGGTCATCATCGCTTTCCTCCCCAGGTTTGCGAACCGGTGTCTGTCATCACCTTGCGAAACGGCCGTGCGGCGGTTTCGAAAGGCGATGCCGGCGTTTGCCGGCAGGCAGAAAAGGCGGCCATGACAGCCGCCTTTCCCGTCCGGTCATCACATCTGGCCGGAATACTTCTTGATCAGCGCCTCGGCCTCGTTGACCAGCGCCTGGCCGTCATAGCCCTTGGCATTCATGTCGGCGATCCACTTGTCGTAGACCGGCTGGGCCGCCTCACGCCATGCCGCGGTTTCTTCCTCGTTCAGCGTGACGATGTTGTTGTTGGCCTTCACCGCCAGTTCACGGGCCGGACCATCGTAATATTCCTGGGTCTTGCCGGCGAATGCGGAGAATTCCATGCCGGAATTGTCGTCGATGACCTTCTTGAGATCATCGGGCAGGCTTTCATACTTCGCCTTGTTCATGGCGAGGACGAAGGTGACGGTGTAGAGCGCGCGGCCGGTGAACTCGGTGTGGTTCTTCACCAGTTCGGGGACCTTGAGCGCGGCGGTGACTTCCCACGGGATCGTGGTGCCGTCGATCACACCCTTGGACAGGGCTTCCGGCACGGCAGGAACCGGCATGCCGACCGGCGTGGCACCCAGTTCTTCCAGCAGCATGTTGACCGTACGCGACGCGCCGCGAATCTTCATGCCGTTGAGATCGGAGGGAACACGCACTTCCTTGTTGGCGTGAATGACGCCGGGGCCGTGGACCCAGCCGCCGATGATGTGGACGTCCTTGAACTCCTCGTCCTTCATGTCCTTCTCGAACATTTCCCAGAAGGCGCGCGAAGCCGGCTCGGCCGTCGTCACCATGAAGGGCAGTTCGAACACCTCGGTGCGCGGGAAGCGGCCCGGCGTGTAGCCGATCACCGTCCACACGACATCGACGACGCCGTCACGAACCTGGTCGATCAGTTCCGGCGGCTTGCCGCCAAGCTGCATGGACGGATAGCGCTCCACCTTGATGCGGTTTCCCGACTGCTCCTCGACCTTGTCGGCCCAGACGTCGAGCACATATTTCGGGACATTGGCCTGCGCCGGCAGGAACTGGTGCAGCTTCAGCGTCACCTCCTGCGCGAAAGACGCGACCGACGTGCCCATGACAGCACCGGCGCCAACGATGGCGGCCAATGCGAGCGATTTCAGAGATACTGGTTTCACCGGAACTCCTCCCTACGGTTTCCTAGCTTCCCAACCGGAGACAGATGACCTGCCGCCGGCTGCATTCATTCCATCTTATGCAGGATTTTGCAACATGCTATCGCGCTTTTATGCACTATATTGCTGCATGCCTTCGAAATCCTGCCACTTCCCCTTCCACGCCTTGCTCTTGTCGGCGCCGGTTCGCATCATTCAATAAACCGTCCAAGCGGTCAACGAATTTCCAGCGGCAACGCGCTGCTGTCCTTCAGCGTCTCCAGCACGATGGCGGTTTTGACATGGGCCACGGCTTCGTGCGGAAGCAGCACATCATTCACGAAAGCCGACAGGGCCTTCAGGTCCGGGGTCACGACCTTGAGATGATAATCCATTTCGCCGGTCAGCGCATGGGCCTCCTGAACCTGGGGCAAATGGCGGATGAGTTCGGCGAAGCGCCGGGCGTTGTCCCGGTTGTGGGTGGCCAGCGTCACGGAGATGATGTTGACGAAACCGAAGCCCAGTTTCCCACGGTCCAGGCGGGCCGAATACCCTGCGATATAGCCGGTCTCCTCCAGCCTCTGGCGGCGGCGCGAACATTGCGACGGCGAAAGGTGCACCCGCTCGGCCAGCTCTGCATTGGTCAGCCTTGCGTCATCCTGCAGCAATGCCAGAATCTTGCGGTCAAACCGGTCAACCCCCTCCATCGCCTCCATCTACACCCCCTCTGGCGCATGTTTCCTGCATGGTTGAAGCAAAATGCCGTCGTTCGTGCAAGTGGGCGGCTGGCGTTTCCGGCACCGGATACCCGCCTTCTGCAGACATGGCGTCGCGGGCGGCAAGCGGGCGGCGATTGACATTGCTGCGCAATTGTTGAAATTGCAACTGTTGTATTTGTAACGACAAAAGGGCCTGGCACGCATGACCATCAAACCTCCAACGGGGACCGCAGCCGACCTGGCACTGGAGGACTTCCTGCCCTACCGGCTGAACCGCCTCGCCGATCTTGTCAGCCGGTCCTTCTCGCGCATCTATCGCGAGCGCCATGGCATGACGCGGCCGGAATGGCGGGTACTTGCCTCGCTCGGTCAATTCGGCCGGGCCACGGCCAGCGACATTGTGGCGCACTCCTCGCAGCACAAGACGAAGGTCAGCCGCGCCGTGGCGGCGCTGGAAAAACGGGGATGGCTGAAGCGCGAATCCGACGAGAACGACCGGCGCGTGGAGCATCTGGAACTGACCCGGGCCGGGCGCGCGATCCATGCGGAACTGGCGCCTTTCGCGCGCGAATACGAGAATGCGGTCATCGCGGAAATGGGATTGGAGGACTGGCAAGCCCTGGAGCGTGGCCTCACGCGGCTGGAAATCTGCCTGCGCCTGCGCGGCGATGCTGCCGGCTGAGCGGCCGGCGACACGGGGTTTCCGCTTTCCTGAATGCTTGCGAAACGGCATCAGACAGATTAATATATGTTCATATATATTAGTTGTTGGAGAGCAACATGTCCGATCTCGCCACGGCGCCGGCTGCCGCCGCCACCCATTCCCGTCTCGAACACGTCCCGGTCGGCCTGTTTGCCATGGTCATGGGGCTTGCCGGACTGACCCTGGCCACCATGCGCCTGGAACATGTCAGCGGGTTTCACACGGTCGCGCCCGGCCTGCTGCTGGGCCTGACCGGGCTCGTTTTCGCGGCCATCGCCGCGCTCTATGGCACCAAGGCCATGAAATATCCCAAGGCGGTCCGCGCCGACTGGAACCATCCGGTGCGCATCGCCTTCTTTCCCGCAGCCAGCATCAGCCTGATCCTCATCGCCACCGCACTCACGCCGATGCATGATGGCTGGGGCGGGATCTTCTGGAGCGTCGGCACGGCGCTGCAACTGGTGCTGACGCTGGCGGTTGTCTCGGCCTGGATCGGACACCGGACCTTCGAGGCGGCGCATCTCAACCCGGCCTGGTTCATTCCCGCCGTCGGCAACATCCTCGTTCCGATTGCTGGCATGCGGCTCGGCCACACGGAAATCTCCTGGTTCTTCTTCTCCGTGGGCATCCTGTTCTGGGTGATCCTGGCGACGCTGGTGTTCAACCGGCTGATCTTCCATGCGCCCCTACCCGAGCGGCTGATGCCGACGCTGATGATCCTGATCGCCCCGCCTGCCGTCGGCTTCATTTCCTGGAACGCCCTGACCGGCGGGATCGATCCCTTCGCCCGCATCCTCTACTATAGCGGCGTCCTGTTCGCGCTCGTCTTCGCCACGCAGATCCGCACGGTCAGCCGGCTTCCCTTCATGATCACCTGGTGGGCCTATTCCTTCCCGCTTGCGGCACTGACCATCTCCACGCTTGCCTATGGCCATGCGGTGGGCGCGGAAGGCTTGCTTCTGGCCGGGCGCATCCTGTACGGGCTGCTTGTCGCGGTCATCGTCATGCTGCTCGTGCGGACGGGCATGGCCATGGCGCGCGGCGACATCTGCAAGCCGGAGTGACATCGTGACAGACAAGATCAGCCTGTATGACGCCATCGGCGGAAAGCCTGCCGTCGAGCGTCTGACCGCGCGTTTCTATGCGCTGATGGACACGCTGGCCGAAGCGCGGGCAGCGCGTGCCATCCACCCGGAAGACCTCAGCGAGAGCGAGGAAAAGTTCACGGAATACCTGATGATGTGGCTCGGCGGACCGCAGACCTTCATCGAGAAGCGCGGCGCGCCCATGCTGCGCCGCCGCCACCTGCCCTTCGGAATCGGAACGGCGGAGATCGACGGCTGGCTCACCTGTTTTCGCCAGGCGCTGGACGAAACGGTGGAGCAGGCGGAATTGCGCGAGACAATCTGGCAAAATGTCGAACGGCTCGGCCATCACATGCGCAACCGCGAGGGATAGCTGCAATTCGGCCCCTCGCCTCGTCCCCCCGAATCCCTGTATGAAGCGCGGATGATCATCCGCCAGTTGCCAGAGACCGTCATCAACCAGATCGCCGCCGGCGAGGTCGTCGAACGCCCGGCCTCGGTGGTCAAGGAACTGGTGGAGAATGCCCTGGATGCCGGCGCCACCCGCATCGAGGTGGTCACCGCCGGTGGCGGGGTCAATCTCGTGCGCGTCAGCGACGACGGCTGCGGCATGGCGGCCGGGGACCTGCCGCTGGCGGTGTCGCGCCATTGCACCTCCAAGCTCTCCGACGACATTTTCGACATCCGCTCGCTGGGATTTCGCGGCGAGGCCCTGCCCTCCATCGGTTCGGTGGCGCGGCTGACGATCCGCTCGCGGCCGCGCGAAGGCGGCGACGGCGCGGAAATCCTGGTCGAGGGCGGACGTGTGAGCGGGCCGCGCCCGGCGGCCGGAAATCCCGGTACGCTGGTCGAGGTGCGCGACCTGTTCTTCGCCACACCGGCGCGGCTGAAGTTCATGAAGAGCGCGCGGGCCGAAAGCACGGCGATCGGCGACGTGGTGAAACGCATTGCGGTCGCCTTTCCGGGCGTGCGCTTCTCGCTTTCGGGATCCGATCGCAGCATGCTGGAGCTTGCGGCCTGCGGAACCGGCCCCGAGGCCCGGATGCGGCGCATCGCGCAGGTCATGGGCGAGGAATTCGCGGCCAACGCGCTGGAAATCGACGCCGAACGCGAGGGTGTCCGGCTGACGGGATACACCTCCATCCCCTCCTATTCGCGGGGCAACGGGCTGGCGCAATATGTCTATGTGAATGGCCGTCCGGTGCGCGACAAGATGCTGGCCGGGGCCATTCGCGGCGCCTATGCCGACACGCTGCCGCGCGACCGGCATGCCGTGGCCGCCCTGTTCATCGACATCGACCCGGCACTGGTGGACGTGAACGTCCATCCGGCCAAGGCCGATGTGCGGTTCCGCGATCCGGGTCTGGTGCGCGGGCTGGTCGTCGGCGCCATCCGGCAGGTGCTGGCCGGCGCGGGCATCCGCCCGTCGACCGGAGCCGCCGAGGCGATGATGGCGGCTTTCCGCCCCGGCGGCACGGACGGCAGCGCACAGCCATTTCCCGGCCACGGCCCGTGGCAAGCCGGACGCCCCGCCGCGCCCTTCGATCCGTCGACGTCGCCGAGCCGGCCGCTCGATCGGGCCGGCGGCTTCGCAGAGCGCGCGCAGGCCGCCTTCGACACCGTTTCCGCTCCGTCGGCGGATGCCCGCGCAGCCATGGCGCAAGCCTCTCCCGAGCAGATGGCACGTCCGCTCGGCGCGGCCAGGGCGCAGATTCACGAGAATTACATCGTGGCACAAACCGGCGATTCGCTGGTCATCGTGGACCAGCACGCCGCCCATGAGCGCCTCGTCTACGAGGCGCTGAAACAGGCGATCCACGCGCGTCCGCTGCCGTCTCAAATGCTGCTGCTGCCGGAAATCGTCGATCTGCCGGAAGAGGATGCAGACCGCCTTGCGGCCCATGCCCCCATGCTGGCCCGTTTCGGCCTGGGGCTGGAGCGTTTCGGGCCGGGCGCGGTGGCGGTTCGCGAGACGCCGGCGATCCTCGGTGAAACGGATGTGCCCGGCCTTGTCCGCGATCTGGCCGACGAGCTGGCCGACAATGAAACGGCGGACCTTCTGAAGGAGCGTATCGACCACATTGCCGCCACCATGGCCTGCCACGGCTCCGTACGCTCCGGCCGCCGCCTGAAAGCGGAAGAAATGGACGCCTTGCTGCGCCAGATGGAGGCAACGCCCGGATCGGGAACGTGCAATCACGGCCGGCCCACCTATATCGAATTGAAACTGACCGATATCGAGAAGCTGTTTGCGCGCCGCTGAACCCAATTGCCTTGACGCGCGGGGGAAAATATGGCGTCAACGAAAGGCATGAAAGGCAGGCATCCATGAACCGTTTCGAAGGACCCGGCGCCCGCGAAGCCCGCATCCGCTACCTGGATGGCGACTACCAGGTGCTGTCGCCCGGTGCGTTCGTGCGCTGCGCCGTTACCGGCGAGCCGATCGCGCTGGACGAACTGAAATACTGGTCGGTGGAGCGGCAGGAGGCCTATCGCGACGCCGCCGTATCACATCAGCGTGAACTCGACGCGCATCCGGAATGGCGCAAGCGCTGAGGCTTGCCCGCGTGTTCAGGCCTGCCCCCTGGCCCTGCGCGCCCGGAACGCCTCCATCGTTTCGCGGATGATCCGTTCGGCCGCTCCCGCGCTGTCAAAGACGGTCTCGACCTCCAGCACCTCGAGTTCTTCCATTACCGTCCTTGCCAATGGCGAACCGCCGGCCAGCCGTGCGGCATCCTTCGCGGTGGTGATGAGCCGCGCGCCATTGGACGCTTCCAGTGCCTGCAGGTCGGCAAGGTCGTCATCGGAATAGAGATGATGATCCGGGAAATTGCGCGTGGCGGCGAGGTAGCCGGCGCAGGCTTCCACGGTATCATAGAATTTTTCCGGTTCGCCGATCCCGGCAAAGGCCACGAAGCTTCGCCCGGCATAGCGCACCGGCTCGACCGGCTCGACATGGGCGTGGAAAACCGGGCGCGCGGCGCGCGCGGCAAGCCGCACGGCATGGGCGGCGGCATCGCCCTTTCCCATCACGAGCAGAGCGTCGGCGTGGCGCAATTGCGTGACCACGGGCGCGCGCACCGGACCTGCCGGGATAACGTGGCCGTTTCCAAGCCCGCGCCGGCTGTCGACCACGAGCAAGGCGAAATCGAAACGGATACGGCGGCTCTGGAAGCCGTCATCCATGATGGCGAAATCGCATCCCTGCGCCTTCAGCAAGGCCGCACCGGCCTTGCGGTCGGGCGTGACGGCAACGGGTGCATGGGCGGCCAGCAGCATGGGCTCGTCGCCGACATGGCGGGCACTGTCATGTGCGGGATCGACCAGGTGGGGGGAAGACGATGCTCCGCCATGGCCACGGCTGAGGAAACCCGGTTTCAACCCTGCCGCCACGGCGGCCTTTGCCATGGCGATGGCCGCCGGTGTCTTGCCCGATCCGCCCACGGTGAAATTGCCGATGCAAAGGACGGGAAGCGGCACGGCAGCGGGGCGGGCACGCTCCATCGCCCAGCCAGCCGCCCGGCCATAGAGCCAGGCAAGGGGCTGCAAGGCCAGCGCCTGCCATCCCGGCCTGCTCCACCAGAAGGGCGGCGCGTCCCCGATCATTCCCCGGCGTCCCGCCTGCCGCGATCGAGCCTTGCTTCCACGACAAGCGGATGGATGAAGGGCTCAAGGCCGCGCATGGTGTGGGCCAGCGCGCCGCGCATGGTTTCCACCGTGCGGCGGGCATTCTTCTTCATGGTGTTGCGCATCTCGTCATTGCCAAGAAGATAGTTGACCGCGCCGGCCAGCATGTCCTTGTCCTTGACGAGCTTCGCACCCCCATTCTTGATGAGGCGCTGATAGCTCTCGCGGAAATTCTGGACGTTCTTGCCCGACAGGATCGCTGTGTCGAGCATGGCGGGTTCCAGCGGGTTCTGCCCCCCCTCGCCGGTCAGCGACTTGCCCACGAAGACGATGTCGGTCAGCCGCAGGTAGAGCCCCATCTCGCCGATCGTGTCGCCCAGGAGGATGTCGGTTTCGTTGCTGACGGCATCGCCACGGCTGCGCCGCGCGATCTTCAGGCCGGCTGCCTTCAACTGCGCCTCGATTTCATCGGCGCGGGCGGGATGGCGCGGCACGATGATGGTCAGCAGGCCGGCATGGCGGCGCGCCAGCACCTGGTGGACATCGGCGCAGATCGCCTCCTCGCCATCATGGGTGGAAATGGCCGCCCACGTGCGGCGGCGGCCGATTTCGTCGGTGAGCCTTTCCAGCTCGCCCAGATCCACGGCCGGGGCCTCCGTATCGACCTTGAGATTGCCGGTGACGATGACCGGGCGGGCGCCAAGCTTGCGGTAGCGTTCGCCATCGACATCGGACTGCGCCATGACCAGCGCAAGGTTTTCCAGCAGCGCCTCTGCCAGCCAGGAGCGTTTACTCCAGGCCTTGAAGGAGCGGTCGGAAAGGCGGCCGTTGACCAGGACCTGCGGCACCCGGCGGGCGCCCAGTTCCAGAATGGTCATCGGCCATATCTCGGATTCCGCGATGATCGCCAGGTCCGGTTTCCAGTGGCCGAGAAAGCGCGACACCGCCGGCTTCAGATCCAGCGGCACGTATTGATGGATGATGTTGCCGGAAAAGCGGTCGCCTGCGATACGCGCAGAGGTGACCGTTCCGGTTGTCAGGACGATATTGACGCCCAGGGCCGCGATCCGCTCGGCCAGTGGCGAAACGGCGCTCATCTCACCGACCGAGGCGGCATGTATCCACACAAGCGGGCCGTCCGGACGGGCCGTGCGGGTGATCCCGTAGCGCTCCCTGCGGCGGCGGGGATCCTCCTTGCCCTTGGCCGCGCGCCAGCCGATATAGCCGCCCACCAGCGGATAGGCGGCCCAGCCGAGCCAGCGATACGACCAGAGGATCGAGCGGGCGAGACGGTCGCTCATGCCCGCGCTTCCAGAAGCGCTTCAGCGCGCGCATGAATGCGGTTCAACTCGCCGGTCAGTTGCTGGCGGGCGGCCTCCATCTCGTCCTGGGTGGCATCGGCGGCCACGAATACCGGTTCGCCCGTCACCGCGGCGGCGCGGCCGAAGGGGAGGTTTATCACCGACTTGTCCCACGCCTTTTCCAGCACCTTGCGGCGGCTGGTCTGGTAGGCCACAGGCAGGATCGGACGGCCGGAAATGCGCGCCAGCGTGATGACGCCCATGCCGGCCTCGCGGGCCGGGCCCTTTATGACATTGGCGACCATGCCCACCCATTGGCCGGCATCGAGCAGACGCTTCATCCGGATCAGGGCACCGGCGCCGCCCTTGCCGGCGGACCGGGCACCGGGACGTCCGCCCGAGCCGCGCACTGTGGCGATGCCGCCGAATTTAAGCACCATGGCATTCAACTCCGCATCGGCGGACCGGGAGACCATGATGGTCAGTGGAACCCGGTGACGGTTCAGGCAAGCGAACATGAAATGACGGCCATGCCAGGTGGTGGCGATCATGTTCTGCCCGTCAAGACCGAGTTGCGAAAGGTCGTCAGACCCCGCCACCAGACGATTGGTCCGGTAGACCAGCGCGATCCAGCCATAGATGAGACGGGCCAGGATGCGCTTGACGGTGGGGGAGCGCGCAAGGGGCCCGCGAATGGCGACCCACAGGCGCTTGCCGGCCGGTGTCTTCACCGCCCGTCCGCCAGAGCTGTCCAGCACTGCCGTCACGCCGCTCAGACCTTTTCGTCCGGCTCCAGGAGGCGATGCAGGTGAACGACGTAATACCGCATCAGGGCATTGTCGACGGTCTCCTGCGCCTTGGCGCGCCAGGCCGCGCGGGCCGACTGGAAATCGGGGAAGACGCCGACGATGTCGAGTGCGTCGAGATCGCGGAACTCGGAACTGTTCAGGGCTTTCAGCTCGCCGCCGAAGACAAGGTGGAGAAGCTGTTTCTTTTCCGGTGCATCGGTCATGGGAACACTTTCCATAAAGGCATGATTGACGTCGCATAGAGCATAAACGCGGTTCAAATGAAACCACGCCGCGGCGTTTTCAAGACATGGAACGCAGGGCTTCCAGCATTTGCGGAACCATGGCCGGGGAACCGGCGGCCATGCGGCCGCGGCGCGGATCACGGGTCGCCAGCAGCGGGGCCGTGCCATCCTCGCCGAACAGCGCGCCGCCGGCTTCGCGCAGCATCAATCCGGCCGCGGCGATGTCCCAGTCGTGGCTGTCGGGCCGGATGAAGGTGCCATCCAGCCGCCCGTCCGCCACCATGGCGAGACGATAGGCCAGCGAAGGCACGTGGGAGACCTTTTGCATGCGACGGCGCGTTTCCTCCGGCAGGGACCTTGTCATCCAGGCCGGGCCGCCGACCACCGGCTGGTCCCGCCGGCCGTTGACGGCAAGCGCCATGCCGTTCCTGCGGGCGCCGCCGCCCAGAGTGGCCTCGAAAACCTCTCCGAGGGCAGGACAATCCAGCACGCCGGCCAGCGCATGACCGTTTTCGACAATGGCGACGGAAACGCACCAGACGTCACGCCCCTCGACGAAAGCCCGTGTTCCGTCGATGGGATCGACGACAAAGGTACGCCGGGCGCCGAGGCGCGCCAGGTCGTCGGCGGTTTCCTCGGAAAGCCAGCCGTGCCCGGGGCGCGCCGCCATCAGCGAATCGCGGAGAAACCGGTCGACGGCGATATCGGCCTCGCTGACAGGCGAATCGCCAGCCTTCATCCACACGTCGGGATCGCGGCGGAAATAGCGCAGCGCGATGCGGCCGGCCTCGCTCGCGGCATCGCGCAGCAAAGCCAGGTCGGCATCAAGGCCGGTCAGGGGTGTTTCAGTCGCCGGCAAGCGTCATGCCCTCCACGAGCAGGGTGGGCGCGGCGGTGGAGAAGGACCGGTCGAGATCATTGGCCGGCGTCATGGCCATGAACATGTCCTTCAGGTTGGATGCAATGGTGACCTCGGAAACCGGCCAGGCCAGTTCGCCATTTTCGATCCAGAAACCGGATGCGCCGCGCGAATAGTCGCCGGTGACCATGTTGACGCCCTGCCCGATCACTTCCGTGACGTAGAAGCCGGATTTCAGCGAGCCGATCAGGTCCTGGGGCGAGGCATCGCCCGGCTCGATGGCCAGATTGGTCGATGCCGGCGTGACGGAGGAGGCCGAGCGCACCCCGCGGCCATTGGTCACCAGCCCCAGCTCGCGTGCCGCCGACGAAGCCAGGAACCAATGCTGAAGCACGCCCTTGTCGACCATGACCAGCGGTTCGCCGGCCACGCCCTCGCCATCGAAGGGTCGCGATGCCGGGCCACGCACGCGGCGCGGCTCATCGGTCAGGGTTATCGCCGCGGAAGCGACCGCCTGGCCCATGCGGTCGCGCAGGAAGGAGGTCTTGCGCGCGACGGCGGCACCGTTGATGGCGGCGGCCAGTGAACCGGCCAGGCCGCGCGCCACGCGCGGATCGAAGACGACCGTGACCGGCCCTGTCTTCGCCTTGCGGGCGCCGAGGCGCCGGACCGCGCGCTCGCCGGCACGCCGGCCAATGGCCTCGGGCGTCTCCAGGTCGGCGAAATGCTGGCGCGATGAGAAATCGTAGTCGCGCTCCATAGCGGTTCCCTCACCGGCGAGCACCGAAACCGAGCGCGAGAAGCGGGTTGACTGGTAGCTGCCCAGGAAGCCGTGCGAGGTGGCGAGAACCAGGCCGCCAAACCCGGCGCCAACGCCTGCGCCGAGCGAATTGGTGACGCCCGGCACAGCCATGGCCGCCTCCTCCATCGCCAGGGCGGTCTCGGCCATCCGGGCAGCGGCGGGTTCGCAAGGGTCGAACAGGTCGAGATCGGGAATGTCGCGAGCCAGCAGGTCCGGCTCGACAAGACCGGCATGGGGATCCTCGGGCGACGCCTTCGCCATGGCCACGGCGCGTTCGGCGAGGCGGGCGGGATCATAGCCGGTCGTCGCGGAAACGCTGGCGACGCGGCGGCCGCAGAAGACACGCAGCGATACATCATCGCTGGCCGAGGATTCGGTGTTCTCCACCTTGCCCAGGCGCACCGAAACCGACGTCGAACCGCCGCGCACAACAACGGCGTCGGCGGCATCCGCGCCGGCTTTCAGCGCGGCATCGACAAGCACCTGTACACGGGTTTCCAGTTCGCTCGTGTCGCGTGGGGTTTGCGTCATGACCATCCTTCGATGCGGCACTGCCGCCGCCTTGCCACGGCCCCTGACCACCGGCCGGGCCGTCTGAACTTTCCTGTTTCATCTATTGGCGCGGCCTGCAACAATCAATGGCACCGGGGCAAACAGGGAAATGCAGACAGATCATGGCCACCGAATCCACCTCGCTCTTCGCCGAAGCCCTGCTGTTGCTCGGCGGCGCCGTCATCGCGGCGCCGGTCTTCAAGCGGATCGGGCTGGGCACGGTGCTCGGCTATCTTGCGGCGGGAATCGTCATCGGGCCGATTGCCCGGCTGATCGCGGATGCCGAGGAGATCCTCCATGTGGCGGAACTTGGCGTGGTCTTCCTGCTGTTCATCATCGGACTGGAACTGAAGCCGGCGCGTCTGTGGGCCATGCGGCGCGCCATTTTCGGGCTCGGACTGGCGCAGGTTCTGGGTGCCGGCATGGCCATTTACGGTCTGCTCATGCTCTTCGGCTCGCTGCCGGCCAATGGCGCGCTGATCGCCGGATTCGGCCTGGCGCTGTCCTCCACCGCGTTTGCGCTGCAATTGCTCGACGAGAATGGCGCCACGAACACCCGCTGGGGCCAGACGGGCTTTTCGATCCTGCTGTTCCAGGACCTGGCGATCGTGCCGCTGCTGGCGCTCGCCTCCTTCCTCGCGCCCTATTCGCCCGACGCTCCGGGCAATATCTGGCTGGATGCCGGCATTGCCGTGGCCGCCGTGGCCGGCGTCATCCTCGCCGGGCGCTACCTGCTCAATCCGGCCTTCCGCTTCATCGGCAACACGGGTGCGCGCGAGGTGATGATCGCGGCGGCGCTGTTCGTCGTCATCGGGTCGGGCATGCTGCTGCAATGGGCAGGGCTCTCCATGGCGATGGGCGCCTTCCTGGCCGGCGTCATGCTGGCCGAATCCAGCTACCGCCACGAGCTGGAGGCAGATATCGAGCCCTTCCGCGGCCTGCTGCTGGGCCTTTTCTTCATCGCCGTGGGGCTTTCGGTCGACCTTGGCGTGATCCGGGACAACCTGTTCCTGATCACCGGAGCCACGCTCGGCCTGCTGGTACTGAAGGCAGCGATCAATTACCTTCTGTGCCGGATTTTCGGCTCCGATCACAATGATGCCATGCGCGTGGCCCTGCTCATTCCGCAGGGTGGCGAATTCGGCTTCGTGCTGTTCTCCATCGCGGCGGCCAGCGGTCTGTTCACCACATCCACGGCATCGATCCTGATTGCCATCGTGACGCTGTCCATGGCGCTGACGCCGCTTTCCATGATGCTGGCCAAGCGCATGGTGCGCGCGGACGAAGCGGAGGAAATGGACGAGGATTTCGATGGCGCCGGAGCCGACGTGCTGATGGTCGGTTTCTCGCGTTTCGGGCAGATCGCCTCGCAAATGCTGCTGTCGAGCGGGCGCGACGTGACCATCATCGACCATTCCGCCGACCGGGTGCGGGCAGCGCAGAAATTCGGTTTCCGCATCTATTTCGGCGATGGCACGCGCAAGGATGTGCTGGAGGCGGCGGGCATCCGGCGCGCCAAGATCGTCGCGGTCTGCACGCACAAGCGGGAAATCACGGACCGGATCATCGACCTGATCCAGTCGGAATACCCTAACGCGAAGATTTTCGCCCGGGCCTATGACCGAACCCACACGCTGGCCTTGCGGGCGCGCGGCGTGGACTACGAGGCGCGTGAAACCTTCGAATCCGGCCTGCTGTTCGGCCGCAAGACCATCGAGGCGCTGGGAGTGGAAGAGGCCCGCGCGCAGGAAATCCAGGACGATGTCCGCAAGCGCGACGAGGAGCGGCTGGCGATCCAGCAGGTCGAAGGGCTCTATGCAGGCCGCGACAAGCTGCACACCCGGCCGGTGACGCCGGAACCGCTGATCAAGCCGGTGCGCGAAGGCAAGCGGCTTGACGATGACCCGGAAGGGCGCGATCCGGAAAAACCGGCCAATCCCCATACCGTCGGCGCCAACGCCTGAATGCGGCCCTGCGCAATCGGGCTGGATCAGGCCGGTTCGGCGGCCGGCGGGACTTCCGGTTCCTGAAGCGCGGCGGCGCGGCCGGCCAGTTGCGGCAGCTTTTTCACCAGCGCCTCGCGCAACTGGATCCTGACCGGCTCGGTCACGTGGAGGACCTGGCGGATCTTGAGGAAATCGAGCACGCGGAAGCGCGAGACCGGCGGGCGGATCATGATGGAGGGCGGATGCGCCTTCTGCCGTGTTGCGATGATCGATTGCATCATCAATTGCGTGGCGCCGAACATGAAGTCGATGGACGAGGGATTACGCCCGGTTTCCTCCGGGCCGCCGACAACGTCGATGGCGATCACCATGTCGACCGCATCGCCGAAAATGTCGAAGGGCAATGGATTGTAGATGCCGCCGTCGATCAGCGTCATGCCGTCGCGCTTCACCGGACGGAAGACGGCGGGAATCGCGGCGGACGCTGCAACGGCGTTGCGCAGATCGCCCCCGGTAAAGAGGCAGAGCTTGTGACCGAAATAGTCGGTCGCAGTCACGGTGAGCGGGATCTCCAGTTCCTCGAAATGCGCCGGTATGCCGTCGGGCAAGAAGGCCTTCAGGATGCTCTCGACATTGAACTGGGAAAGCCGCAAGCCGGTTTCCATCATTGCGCCGATGCTTGCCGGCCGCGCCCGCCAGAGCCGGGCAACCGCTTCGCCACGGTCGGCCAGAACGGCAAGGGCGTGAGCCTCGATCTCCTCGCCGGTCATGCCGGCGGCCATCGCCGCCCCCATGATGGCGCCGATGGAGGAACCGGAAATGGCGACCGGGCGAATGCCGAGAGCATCGAGTTCCTTGATGACGTGAATATGGGCGAGGCCGCGCGCGCCGCCGCCCCCGAAGGCCACGCCTATGCGTGGCAGGACCGGCATTTGCCCCTCGCCATCTCCCGACGGCGGGCGGGCATCAGCCGGTTCCGCTTTCGTCCTGCCTGCCCGCGCCTTTTTCGTCATGGCCTTGTCAGCCCCCGCTGGTTGCCGCCGGCGCCGCACCGGCAATGGCCTCTTGCGGACCAACCATCATGATGGCGGGCTTGGCGGTCAAGAGCTTGCGCGCCTGTTCATGCACATCCTCCAAGGTGACCGCGTTGATATGGCCGGCGCGCTCGCGGATATAGTCGATGCCCAGGTTTTCCTGCTGGATACCGACGAGCGTGCGGGCGATGTCGCGCGAATTGTCGAAATTGGCGATCGGATAGGAGCCGATGATGTATTTCTTCGCCGTTTCCAGTTCCGCGGCGGTCGCGCCGTCCTTCACCATACGGTCCACCTGTTCCAGGATCACGTCGAGGGTTTCCTGCGCGCGGTCGGAGCGGGTCGCCGTCGAGATCTGCAGTTCGGCGGAATAATCGCGCGGGGAAAGCCAGGCGCCCACGCCATAGGCCAGGCCGCGCTTCTCGCGCACTTCCTCATAGAGGCGGGACGAGAACGTGCCGCCGCCCAGGATGTGGGTCATCACATAGGCGGCATAGAAGTCCGGATCGGCACGCTTCACGCCCGGATAGGCAAGGCGGATGGAGGTCTGCGGCAGATCGTAGGCCACTTCCATGCGCTGTCCGAACTCCGGAGCGGCGGGACCGACCGGTCTCTGGTCGGCCTTTTCCGGCAGGTCCGCGAACAGGCGGTCAAGCTCACGCTTCAACGTTTCGGCATCGATGGCTCCCACGACGCCGACGACGAGATTGTCGCGGGCGAACTGCGCCTGGTGGAAGGCCTTGAGGTCTTCCGGCGTGATGGTGCGCAGGGTTTCGACCGTGCCATCGTTGCGCCGGGCATAGGGATGGTCGCCATACAGGCCCTTGTTCCATTCGATCGCGGCGATGGTGCGCGGATCGCGGGCATCGGAGAGGAGGCCGGCGACGATCTGCTCGCGAATGCGCTCGACCGGTCCGGGGTCGAAACGCGGCCGGGTGATGGCCAGGCGCAACAGTTCAAGCGCCTCGTCGCGATTGTCGGCGAGCATGCGCATGGACCCGGAAATGCTGTCCGGGCTCTGCGAAAAGCTCATTTCCGCACCCACGTCATCGAGACGTTCCTGGAAGGCGTCGCTGTCGAGATCGCCCGCACCCTCGTCAAACAGTCCAGTGATGAGGTTGGCCATGCCCGCCTTGCCGTCCGGGTCCTGTGTGGAGCCACCCTTGAAAGCCATCTGGATGGTAACGATGGGAACGGTATAGTCCTCCACCAGCCAGGCCTTGATCCCCTTGTCGGAAACGACTTCCTGGATGTCCATTCCGGCGCGGGCCGGCAGGCTCGCGGCCAACATCACGAGGAGCGCGGCCAGCAGACCGGCGAGCGGATGGAAGAAAACACGTGCGTTCTGCATGGACGGGGTTCTCATGAGCGGGTCTCCTCTTCCGGCAGAAGCAGGCCGGTGACGGAGCGCGAATTGTCGAGCCAGCGGCGGGCGGCATCCCGGACCTGTTCCGGCGTCACCTGCTCGATGCGCGAGGTCCAGGTTCCGATGTCCTCCACGGTTCCGCCCGTGGTGAGCACCGAGCCGTACATGCGCGCCATGCCGGACTGGTCATCGCGCGAGAAGATCATCTGGCGGATGAAGCGGTTGCGCGCCTTGGTCAGTTCATCCTCGGTGACGCCGTCTTCGGCGATCCTGGCGACTTGCGCGAGAATGGCGTCCTGGAGTTCCTCCACCGTGGTCTCGCCGCGCGGCGTGCCATAGATGCCGAACCGGCTGGGGTCGAGCGCGGTGCCCTGATACCAGGCACCAACGCTGGCGGCCATGCCCTTGCTGACGATCAGTTCCTGATAAAGGCGGGAGCGTGTACCGCCGCCAAGGATCTCGGCCAGAAGGTCGAGCGCCTCGGCCTGCAGGCCTTCATCGGAACTGTAGGAGGGCACGACCCAGTTGACCTGATAGGTCGGAACCGAGACGCGCGGATCGCGCATCGTCACCACGCGGGCGGTGTTCTGCTCGGGCTCCTGGGGGCGGATCCGCGGAGGCAGTTCCGGGCCTTGCGGCACCTTGCCATAGGTCTGCTGGGCCAGTTTGCGCACCTCTTCGGCCGTGACATCGCCGGCCACGACGAGAACCGCGTTGTTGGGCGCGTAGTAGCGTGTGTAGAATTCGATCGCGTCGGCGCGGTTGAGCTGTTCGATCTCCCGTTTCCAGCCGATCACCGGAATGCGGTAGGGATGGTTCTGGTAGAGCGTGGCGTCGATTTCCTCCGACAGAAGTGCCGACGGGCTGTTGTCGACACGCATGGCGCGTTCTTCGAGGATGACGTCGCGCTCCGGCCCGATCACGTCATCGGTGAGGATGAGATTGTGCATGCGGTCGGCCTCGAAAGCCATCATGGTGCCCAAGGCATCGGGCGCAACCTTCTGGAAATAGGCTGTGTAATCATCAGAGGTGAAGGCGTTTTCCTGCCCGCCGATCTCCGTCACCGCGCGGGAAAATTCGCCTTGCGGGTGATTGCTCGTGCCCTTGAACATCAGGTGTTCGAAGAAATGGGCTATGCCGGACTTGCCGGGCGCCTCATCGGCGGCGCCGGTCTTGTACCACAGCATGTGGGTGACGACAGGTGCCCGATGATCGGGAATGACAACGACTTCCAGCCCGTTGTCCAGCATGAAGCGGGAAATGTCCTGTTTCGCGTCCTCGGCGAAGGATGGTGCAGCGGTCAGCAGGGCTGAGCCGGCCAGCGCCGCCAACATGGTTTTGCGAATGACCGCCATGGCAAGCATGTCTCCTGTGGCATGATCGAATGGGCAAACTGACCATCAAGATAGGGCCAAGTCAGGGCACAAGGAATGCGCGCCAGATGAAATCTTCGTAATGAAAGATCAGGCGCCGGCGTCGCCAAGGTGCAGGAAACGCATGATGGTGTCGCCCCAGCGGCGTTCGTCGGCCAGTTCGTAGCCCGGCCATTCCAGCGGCGCGCCGGCCGCTTCCTCTACGATGCACAGACTGCCAGACATCAGCCAGCCGCCCGCGCGCGCGGCGGCCAGGGCGCGGGTTCCCAGCCCCTTGCCATAGGGCGGATCGGCGAACATCAGCGTAAAGGGCTGCATGGTGCCGACCTGCCCGAGCGCGGCGGCATCGCGCCGGAAAATGCGCGCCACACCCTGAAGGCCGAGGGTCTCGATATTGGTGCGCAGCAGACCCCTGCCCTCGGCCGATTGCTCGACGAACAGGGCGAAGGCGGCGCCGCGCGACAGGGCCTCAAGGCCCAGCGCGCCGGTGCCCGCGAAGAGGTCAAGCACGCGCGCGCCTTCCAGCACGTTTCCATGGCCGTGGGCGAGAATGTTGAACAGCGCCTCGCGGGTGCGGTCCGTCGTCGGCCGGATCGCATCGGTTTTCGGCCCGGCCAGGGCCCGGCCCTTCAGCCGCCCTCCAACGATGCGCATGGATCAGCCGTCTTTCCCGCCCCGTGGGCCGCCACGGGGTTTGCCACGGGGACCGCCATGCGGCTTACCACCTGCCCGTCCGCCCGGCTTGCCGCCTTCGGGGCCGCGGTCGCGGGCCGGACCGCGGGATCCTGGGCCACGGGATCCGGGACCACGCGGGGCGGAACCACGCTCCTGCCCGGCGTCCTCGCGGCCGCCTTCGCGGGCGGGTCGGTAGCCGCCCTTGCCTGCCGGCTTGCCACCACCGGAATTGCCGCCGGGCTTTCCACCGGATTTGCCGCCGGGCTTTCCACCCGAGGGTCGTGCGCCGGAAGCCGGACGGGCACCCGGCGCGCGCCAGACATGGGCGCCGCGCGCCTCGTCGCCGAACTTGCGTTCCGCCGGCCGCTCCGCGCCTTCACGCGGGCCTGACCGTTCGCGCGCGGGCCGCTCGTCGCGGTCACGGCGCTGCCGGTCATCGTCGTCAAAACGCCGCGGACGCCTGTCGTCGCGGTCGCCCCGCTGGCGGTCATCGTCACGGAAGCGGCGCGGGCGCTCGCCTTCGTCGCCGCCACGGGGACCGGACTGGAACCGGCCACGGCGGCGGATCAGCCCGCCCTCTTCCTCACGGACCTCGTCGCGCCGGGGACGCGTCTGCAGCCGGTCGAGCGCGTCGGCGCGGCGCTCGTCGCGGTCGAGGCGCTGCGGTCTGGCGGCAGGGGTCCGTTCCGGTTCCTCGCCCTTGCGGACCGGCTTGTTGGAAAACTCGTTGAGCACGGGCGCTTCGAAATTGGCCCCCGATTCCTCGATCAGGGTTTCGCCAAGCTGCTCGCGCAGCGCACGGCCGCGAATCTCGCGCACCGCGCCTTCCGGCAGGTCTCCCAACTGGAAGGGACCGTAGGAGACACGGATCAGGCGCGTCACCTCAAGCCCGAGCGCGCCCATGACATTCTTGACTTCCCGGTTCTTGCCTTCGCGAAACGAAATGGTCAGCCACGAATTGGAGCCCTGCTGGCGGTCGAGCACCGCATCCATGGCGCCGTAGAAGATGCCGTCGACGGCGATGCCGTGCTTGAGGTCATCAAGGCGGGTCTCGTCGACCTCGCCGTGTACGCGCACGCGGTAGCGGCGCAGCCAGCCGGTGGCGGGCAGTTCCAGCACACGGGCAAGGCCGCCATCGTTGGTCAGCAGCAGCAGGCCTTCGGTGTTGATGTCCAGCCGCCCGACCGAGACCACGCGCGGCATGCCTTCCGGCAGGGCCGCAAACACGGTCGGACGTCCCTCCGGGTCGCGGTTAGTCGTCACGAGACCGGCCGGCTTGTTGAACAGCCAGAGGCGGGTGCGCTCGATCTCGGGGATCGGATTGCCGTCTATGGCGATGCGGTCGGCGGGCGTGACATTGAGCGCCGGGCTGTCGATCACCTTGCCATTGACCGAAATCCGGCCATCGGCGATCAGGGCTTCGGCCTCGCGGCGCGACGAGACGCCGGCGCGGGCCAGCCGCTTGGCGATGCGCTCTCCTGGCGGGGGCGCATCGGCGGCCTCCGCCGGATGCCTTGTGCCGCGCGCGCCAAATGGCTTGCCGCCCGTCCTGTTGGGGCCCGGCCCGGTGTTCCTTCGCGCGCCACCCGGCTTGCCGCGACCGCGCGGGCCCTTGTCATTCCTGTCGTCGTTCATCTGGTCATTCTTTCGTGGTGGGCCTGAGCATTTCGGTTGCGACTGAACCGCCCCCGATGCTCCATCTTGCTCTTCTTTCGCAATCCCGGACGCGAAACCGGTTCCCACTTTCGCTGCAATTGCTTTAGGTAGCAAACACAGTGTCCTGTTGCGAGTGAAAACGAACATGCCCGGAGAGGCAAAATCCGTCCTGACACCCATGGAGATCGCTCTTGGCGAAGCCCGCGCGGCGGCCGGCCGCGGCGAGGTCCCCGTGGGCGCCGTCATCACGCAGGGCGGAGCGGTGATCTCGAAGGCCGGCAATCGCACCCGCGAACTGAACGACCCGACCGCCCATGCGGAAATACTGGCCATTCGCGATGCCTGCACCGCGCTCGGGCAGGAACGCCTGACCGGACTCGACCTTCATGTCACGCTGGAACCATGCGCCATGTGCGCCGGGGCCATCTCGTTTGCCCGGTTGCGGCGCATCTATTTTGGCGCCGAGGATCCCAAGGGCGGCGCGGTGACCAGTGGAGGCCGGTTCTTCAGTCAGCCGACCTGCCATCACGCGCCAGACGTCTATGCCGGCATTCATGAACAGGAGGCGGCCCATCTGCTCAAGGCCTTCTTCGCGGAAAAACGCGACTGAGCGCGCGAACCAGGAAACGCGCTTACCAGGGCAGCATGTCGCGCCAACTCGACTTGCCTGCCTTCTTGCGCGATTCCGCTCTCAGGCGGCGTTCCTTCTCGTCCTCATCCTCACCGAGTTCGCCGACCGCGGCAGTGGCCGCCGGCACCCGGTATTCGAGCGGCGGTTCGGAAAGATACTTGCGATTGGCCGCGCTTCCCTGGCTGCCTTCGACACGGCGGCGGCGGTATTCGGCCTGCTGGGCGTTCTTGGCGAAAACCGGCGTCTGGCTGGAATCGAGGGTCCGGTACTGGCCGCGCTCGGCGGCAGCGGTGGAGGTGATCATCGGCGCATCCGGATCGCGTTCGCGGCCGCTTGTCACGATCGGCCGGAAATCCGGGTTGTCGCGGTTCTGGGTTGCATATTGGCGATAGCGCGCGCGGCGCTCTTCCGGCGATTCGGGCCATGCCTGCTGATTGGTCGCCACAATGTCCTGCTGCGGCGCAGGCAACTGGTCGGTGCTCGCCGGCCTGACCAGATCGGGCCGGGGCTCGTAATCGATCTGCGGCCCGCGCTTGGGCGCCAGCGACAGCATGCCGCCCAGATCCTCGACAAGCTGTTCGTTCGCCGTCTTGTCCGTGCCGTAGGTCGGCGAATTCATGCAGCCGGACAGGGCCGCGGCGGCTATGGCGGCGGAGATGGCGAGCGCGAGGCTCCGGCCGTTTCGCGTGTTTGCAAGCATGTCGCGGTGCGCGCCTTTCATTGTCTGTCCCCGGCGCTCGTGGCGCCTTGCATCCTGCTGCTCGTGCGATGACGGCACAATCCGGCAACAAGATGACACAACCCAAGTTGCCAGTCTTTTATCGCAATGCGGGCCGAACGGCAACGCGGGCGCGCGGTCTTCCACGCCCGCGCCCGCATTGCCCGGATCGTCCGGCTCAGAGGCGGCCAAGCGCCTGCAATTCCTTCAGCGCCGCGGCATCGCGGGCCGAGACGTCGGGGAAATCGGCATCCGTGCCGACATCGTTCGTCACCCGCCAGGACCGGGCGCACTTGGTGCCGCTGGCCAGCGCAGGCACAACCCCCACTCCCTTGACCTCGTCGAGCGTGAATGCCCCGGCCGGGGCGGGCTTTTCGGAGACCGAAATGCCCGACGTGATGCAGATCTCGGACATGTCCAGGCCCTGGATGGCCTCACGCAGGGCCGGGTCGGTGACATGAACGAAGGGCGCGGCCTCCAGCGAGGAACCGATGCGCTTTTCGCGGCGCTCGATCTCCAGCGCGCCGGTAACGACACGGCGGACCTGCCGCACCTTCTTCCATTTCGCCGCGAGGTTTTCGTCCTTCCATTCCGCCGGAATGGCCGGGAACTGTTCCAGATGCACCGAGACAGCATCCGGGTTGCGCTCAAGCCACGCTTCCTCGGTGGTGAAGGGCAGCATGGGCGCAAGCCATTTCACCACCGCATCAAAGACGGTACGGACCACCTGGAGCGCGGCCTTGCGGCGAATGCTCGACGGCGCGTCGCAGTAAAGCGCGTCCTTGCGGATGTCGAAATAGAAGGCCGACAGGTCGATGACCATGAAGTCGATCAGGTTGCGGGCGATCCGCTTGAAATCGAAATTGCCGTAGCCCTCGTTGACCACGCGGTCCAGTTCCGCCAGGCGATGCAGGATCAGCCGCTCCAGTTCCGGCATGTCGTCCAGCGCCACCGTCTCGCCCTCGTCATGGGCCAGCGTGCCCAGCATCCAGCGGATGGTGTTGCGCAGCTTGCGATAGGCATCGATGTTGGTCTGGATGATCGCCTTGCCGAGACGCTGGTCTTCCCAATAGTCCGTGGTCATGACCCACAGGCGCAGGATGTCGGCGCCGGCATCCTTCATCACGTCCTGCGGCGTGACCGTGTTGCCCAGCGACTTGGACATCTTGCGCCCGTCCTCGGCCATGGTGAAGCCGTGGGTAATGACCGTGTCATAGGGCGCGCGGCCGCGCGTGCCGCAACTTTCCAGCAGCGAGGAATGGAACCAGCCGCGATGCTGGTCCGAACCTTCCAGATAGACGTCCGCCGGCCATTTCAGGTCGGGCCGGTCCTCCAGCGTGAAGGTGTGGGTCGAGCCGGAATCGAACCAGACGTCGAGGATGTCGCGCACCTGCTTCCACGGTTCGCCCGCGCGCTCGCCCAGGAAGCGTTCGCGCGCGCCCTCGGCAAACCACGCATCCGCGCCCTCGGCCTCGAAGGCCTCAAGAATGCGTGCGTTGACAGCCTCGTCCTTCAGCACGTTTCCGTCCTCATCGGCGAAGACACAGATCGGCACGCCCCAGGCGCGCTGGCGCGACAGCACCCAGTCGGGCCGGTCGGCGATCATGGTGCGCAAACGCGTCTGGCCGGCTGCCGGTACGAAACGGGTCGCGTCGATGGCCTTGAGCGCGCGCTCGCGCAGCGTCGTTCCGTCCTCCAGCGTCTTGTCCATATGGACGAACCATTGCGGCGTGTTGCGGAAGATGACCGGCTTCTTGGAGCGCCAGGAATGGGGATAGGTGTGCTTCAGGCGGCCGCGGGCAAACAGCTTTTCAGCGGCGATCAACGCCTCGATCACCGCCTTGTTGGCATCGCCCTTCTTGCCATGATCGTCGATGACGCGGGCGGGGCCGCCTTCGCGGTCCGGGCCGAAGCCGGGCGCATCCTTCGTGAAGAAGCCGGCATCGTCGACCGTGAACGGGATCTGGCTGGAAATGCCCCGGGCCTCAAGTTCGCGCGCATGGTGCATCCAGGCGTCAAAGTCCTCGCGGCCATGGCCCGGCGCAGTGTGGACGAAGCCCGTGCCGGCATCGTCGGTGACGTGGTCGCCTTCCAGCAGCGGCACGTCGAAGGTGTAGCCGCCGCCGACGCCTTGCAGCGGATGGGCGCAAACCGTATTGGCCAGTTCTCCGGCGGATACATCGCGCAGACGCTTGTATTGCAGCCTGGCCTTGGCGAAGCTCTCTTCGGCCAGCGCGTCAGCGAAGACCAGCTTCTCGCCGGGTTGCGGGCCGAAATCGTTCTCAGCCGCCGTCACTTCATAAAGGCCATAGGCGATGCGCGCGGAGTAGGAGATGGCGCGGTTGCCGGGAATGGTCCAGGGCGTCGTCGTCCAGATGACGATGCAAGCGCCGTCAAGGTCACCGCCAGCGGTGACCGGGAACTTGACCCAGATCGTGTCGGATTCGTAATCCTGGTATTCCACCTCGGCCTCGGCCAGCGCGGTGCGCTCGACGACCGACCACATGACCGGCTTGGAACCGCGATAGAGCTGGCCGGACATGGCGAATTTCAGCAGCTCGCCGGCAATGCGGCTTTCGGCATGGAAATTCATCGTCGTGTAGGGCGTCTCGAAGTCGCCGATGACGCCAAGGCGCTTGAATTCCTCGGACTGCACCGCGATCCAGTGACTGGCGAAATCGCGGCATTCCTGGCGAAACTCGTTGACCGGCACCTCGTCCTTGTTGCGGCCCTTGGCGCGATACTGCTCCTCGATCTTCCATTCGATCGGCAGGCCGTGGCAATCCCATCCCGGCACGTAGTTGGAGTCGTAACCGCGCATCTGGAACGAGCGGGTGATGACATCCTTGAGGATCTTGTTCAGCGCGTGCCCGATGTGGATGTTGCCGTTGGCATAGGGCGGGCCGTCATGCAGCACGTAGAGCGGGCGGCCTGCGGCGCTTTCGCGCAGCTTGCGGTAAAGGTTCATCTCCTGCCAGCGGGCGACGATTTCCGGCTCCTTCTTCGGAAGGCCGGCGCGCATGGGGAATTCGGTCTGCGGCAGGTAGAGCGTCTTGGAATAGTCGAGCTTTTCGGGCGTGTCGGTCATTGTCTTGCCAATCATGGGGCCGGTTGCGGCCTGGCTTCATTCGGGCTTGAAAACGGATGGCTGCGCGGGCGCGGGTCCGCATGGCGCACAGCATGGCTCCCGGACCTTCCCGCGCCGGGTCAGGCGCTGGGGAAAGCCGGGCCAATAATTCGCAGGGATATGACGTGTGGCACGGTCTTCATGGGCGCGGGTCTTAGTCCTTTTTGCGCCACTTGAAAAGTGGGCCTGCGGGCCGCCCCGCCGGTTACCATGTGTCCCGGTCCAGTTTCTCGAAGATGATGCGGCGCATGGCTGCCGTCATCGCGCCGGGAAACAGACGGCCGAGCCCGGCATAGAGCCTTGGCGCGCCGCCCGGAACGATGGCCCGCCTGCCCTTCTGCATGCCGTCCAGGATGATGCGCGCGGCAACGGGGGCCGGCATGCGGCGCGATGCGTCGGCGCCTGCGGGGGCGTGGCGGGCAGCCTGCGGCGTATCCAGAGGGCCGGGAAAGATGGCCGAGACGGAAACGCCGAGACGGGCGGCGGGCTTGCGCAGCGAGCGGGCATAGACGGCCAGGGCATCCTTGGAGCCGGCATAGGCGGCGGCGCCGGGATAGCCGGTGAAATGCGACAGCGAGGAGACGAAGCCCATGTGCCCGCCGGCGGCGACGGCACGGTCTCGCAGCAGGGCAGCGGCCAGGACCATGGGTGCCTCTGCATTGACGCGGACGATACGCAGCAGCACGTCCGGCGGCATCGTGGCCAGACGGCCCGTGGCACTGATGCCGGCATTCAGCAAGACGCAATCATAAGGCCCGGCGGCGAAGATGACCGGCAGCGTGCGGTCGAGCGCGTCACGGTCGGCAAGGTCGCAGGTGATGTGAAGGCGCTCGCAGGCCTCGCCATCGGGTTCCTGCCGGTCGAGTACAACCACGTCGAAGCCGCGCAGTTCCAGCAGGTCGGCAAAGGCCCGGCCAAGGCCCGATGACGCACCCGTGACCAGGGCGCGCGGCCTCTCCGTGCCTGCCCGGCTCACAGCCGCGGCCTCCACCAGGAGGCGCCGGAGAGATAGCGCAGCCAGCCGAGCGCAACCGGCGAACGGCGCGTGGCGAGATCATGGGCCAGCATGGCGGCGGCATCGCCGGGGTCCAGAAACAGCATGGCCAGCCGTCCGGGATCGTGGCCGGCCCTTGCATGCATGCCGGTTCGCATGGGGCCGGGATGGACGACCTGCACGCCCACCTCGCCGCGCCATTCGCTGCGCAGGGCACGCGCGACACCGTGCAGACCGGCCTTGGACCCTGCATAGGCGGGAAACAGCGCCGCGCCCCGGTAGGCCACCGATCCGACCAGCGTGAGCAGACCCTGCGCGGCGGCAAGGCGGGAATGGAGCATGCGCGCGAGGACAAGCGTGGCGGCAAGATTGACGTCGAGCGTCTCACGGATCTGCTGCGTGCTTTCCAGTCCGTCCGGCACGGCATAACCGGCCGCGGCATTGAGCACGGCGTGGTCAAGGCCCTCCCAGCCGGCCCTGTCCAGAGCGTCGCAAATCGAGGCGGAGGCCGCCAGCGGATCAGCCAGGTCGGCCTGCACATAGCGGCAGCGTTCGGGCAGCAGGGACGCAGCCTCTTGCGGCGTCCTGCGGCCTGCTACCATCACCTCATGCCGGCCGCAAAGGTGGCGGGCAAGCGCCAGACCGAGACCGCTGGTCCCGCCCGTTATCAGCAACCGGCGCGCGCCGCCAGCGCTCATTGCGCCTGCGCGAAGGCAATGGCCGCATCGAGCGGCGAAAGCGGTCTGACGCCTGACAGGAGCGCGCGGGCTTCCGCCTCGTCGCGCTTCATCTGCGCCACCAGAGGGTCGAGACCGTCAAACTTTTCCTCGCCGCGCAGGAAGCCGAACAGGGACACGGTGCAGGTCTCGCCATAGAGATCGCCGGCGTAGTCGAACAGATAGGTTTCCAGCAAGGCCGAACCGTCGCTGTCGACCGTGGGCCGGCGGCCGAAACTGGCGACGCCATCGTGGACCGCGCCATCGGCTCGGGTGAAGCGTACCGCATAGATGCCATGGGCGAGGCCATTGTCTTCAGGCAGCGCCATGTTCGCCGTGGGATAGCCCAGGGTGCGGCCAAGCTGCTTGCCGCGTATGATATCCGCCTCCACCGTATAGCGATACCCCAGAAGGCCGGCGGCCTGCGCGGCGCTGCCCGCCTGCAGGCATTCACGAATCCGGCTTGAGGAAACGACTTCCGCATTCTCATCCCGGAAGGCATCGACAAGCGTGACGCCAAAGCCGTTTTCCTCGCCCGCGGCCATCAGGTAGGCCGGGCCCCCGGCCCGGTTGCGGCCGAAATGGAAGTCGAAGCCGGTCACCACGTGGACGATGCCCAGCCCGTCGCGCAGGATGCCGTGGATGAAATCGGCCGGCTCGGTGGAGGCGAAGTCGCGGCTGAACGGCTGTTCGACGACCGCATCGAATCCGAGGGCTTTTAGCAGCCGGGCGCGCAACGGGGCGGGCGTCAGCCGGAAGACCGGTTGATCGGGCCGGAAAACCGTGCGTGGATGCGGCTCGAAGGTCAGCACAAGGGCCGGCACACCCTTTTGCGCGGCAAGTGCCAGCGCCTTTTCCAGCACTGCCAGATGGCCGCGATGGACACCGTCGAAGTTGCCGATGGCGACAACACCGCCTCGCAGTTCCGGCGGCAGGTGCATCGGATCGGACAGACGCAGCAGGCTCTCCTTGACCATTCGACTACACCAGTTTGGCGATGGATGCGGCGGGCCAAAGCCCGTGCTGGGCGAAAAAGGCGGTCAGCCGGGTCCGGTCGGGCGCATCGGCTGCCGGGCCATACTCGCGGAAATGAATGCCGCCGGAGACAAAGAGAACATCGATACCGGCATCTACCGCACCCTTGATGTCGGTGAGCATGCCGTCGCCGATGGCAAGGACATCCTTCCTTTCCACCGGCTCGCCGGGCAGTTCGTTGAGCCGCGCCATGGCGGCGCTGTAGATGGGGGCATGCGGCTTGCCTGCGATCAGGGTGCGCCCGCCCATCTGGCCGTAGTCGCGGGCCAGCGCACCGGAACACCAGATCATGCGATCGCCGCGCTCCACCACGATATCCGGGTTGGCACAGACCATCGGCAGGTTGCGCGAGCGAAAACGCATCAGCATTTCCGCATAGTCTTCCGGCGTTTCCGTCTCATCGTCGAAAAGGCCGGTGCAGATCACGGCCGCAGCCTCGAATTCCTCCACAAGTTCCACATCCAGGCCATCGAAGAGCTGAAGATCCCGGTCGGGCCCGAGATGGAAGACCCGGCGCGGGCCTTCGGCGATCAGGTCGCGCGTCACGTCGCCCGACGTGACCACCGCATCCCAGGCATCGTCGGGCACGCCCAGTCCACGCAACTGCGCAATGACACCGGACGACAGGCGCGGCGCATTGGTCAGCAAGACAACCCGGCGGCCCTGCGCGCGCATGCGCGCCAGCGCGCCGCAGGCTTGCGGAAACGCACGCACCCCATTGTGCACGACACCCCATACATCGCACAGGATGGCGGCATAGGGCGCGGCCAGGTCATCCAGTCGCTCGATCAATCCAGGCGTGGCGTTCATCAATGGCTTCCGACTTGCGCATCCGGTCTTGAAGAAGTCCCGGCCGTGTCCCGGGCCGGGGGTTGAACCGTTCCGGAATTAACCCAAGCCGTTCACCCTGTCACCAGCTTTGGGCTGACAGGATCCGGCGACCATGCGAAAAAGAGTGAGCTAATACGTCGCAAAACCCGGCTTTCGCCATGGAGGTTTACCGGTCGCATGAATCGTCCTTCGATCCCGTTCATCAGCATTTCGGCGGCAAGCCTGCTGCTTGCGTCCCCGGCGCACGCGGCGCTGGACGACATGCTGGTGGCTGGTGGCCTGGGGCTTTCGGCCGGCATCGGGATGGCCGGTTTCGCAACCGGGCTTTGGGCGCTCCTCCTCCTGCGCAAGGCACGGCGCGAGCAGCGCCGGCTGATGGAAATGGTGGAGCGAACGCTGGCGGCGCAGACGCGAAGCGCAAACCGGGCGGAGCCGGCGGAGGGCAGGCTCGATCCCCCGATGCCCGCAAACATTACCGCGGCGGTTCCGGCGCAAAACCCTGACGGCGGCACGGTTGGCGATGGCGCCAGCGAAGGTGCGCAGCGTGCGGCTGCGGCCGACGAACCGGCCGCGAACGTGATCCGGCTCAGCGAGGAAGCGGCCAGGGCCGCGCGGCCGGAACGGGAGGAACGAACGTCGAGGCGCGCAGGCAAGGCGGAGAAGGCCCGCGTGGAAGCCCTGTGCGAGGGGCGTTTCGACCTCGCGCTCGAACCGATGATTTCCATATCCGGTTCGCGGGCCGTGGGTTTCAACGTGCACGCCACGGTGGGACCCGGCAACGATTTCATGTCCCGCATGGCCAGCGAACCGCGCGCCGGGGCGAGGCAGGCCTTCGAGGCCGCCCTGGTGCGCAAGGCGGCCGAAGTGGCAAGCCGGCATCTGGGCGCGGACGGCGCCAACCTGCCACTGCATGTGCCGGTCTCCGCCAGCCTGTTGCAGAACCCGGAGGCGCTGGGCGGGGTCGCCACGCTTTACAAGGGCGACGACGCGCTTGCCCGTTCGCTCATCCTGTCGCTGCCGGTTCACCTGATGACCGGAGCGAACCGCAAGCACGCCGCGGCACTCGACACCTTGCGTGACAGCGGTGCGCAATTTGCCGCCGAAGGATGGCTCGGCGGCGCCGATGCCCTGAAAATCCTCACCGGATACGGTGTGCGCTGCGTCAAGCTGACCGCAAACCGGCTGCTGGAGCGCGAAAAGCTTCGTCCGCGAGACCTGGATGCAGAAAGCATCATCGCTGCCTGCACCCGCGAAGGCGTTACCGTTTCGGCAATCGACGTGACGACCGACGAAGAGGCGGTGAGCCTGATCGACCTGGGGGTCGATGTCATGTCCGGCAGCCGGTTCAACGGACCAAGGCGGCTCAAGCCGGATCTGCCCGCGGGCAAGGGTATTCTCGCGGCAACATGAACCGTCGCAAGCCAGGTGCATTTACAGTAAACGTACAGTAAATTCTTATATACGAAATCATTTCTTTGCGTAATCTCTAATTAAATGTTCTCATAATATATTGCCCTGTCGTTCCAAGAGGCAGGGAGCAATACTGTGTACAGGAATTTCGCCAGAGACAAGTCAGGCAATTTCGCCATCATGTTTGCCTTTCTCCTGCCGGCATTCATCATGGCGGCGGGGTTCGCGATCGACCTGACGGAAATGCAGCGGCAGCGCCATGCCACGGTCTATGCGATGGAGGCGGCCGGCATCGCCATCGGGCGCCAGATCGAGGAAGGGATGAGCGACGATGAACTCAAGGCCTATGGCAAGAAGTTCTTCGAATCCAATCTCGGGCCGGTGGACGCCGACCAGACGGACCTGCAGATCCTGCTGCCCACCGATACGGGCAGCGATGGCGATATCAAGCTGACGACGGAATTGCAGTTCAGACCGCTGTTCCTGACAGAGAGCCTCGCGGATCTCTATGGCGGTCCGAAGGATTTCACCTTCAACACGGATATCAAGGTTCGCACCAAGAACACCGCGGAAATCGCGCTCGTCCTCGACAATTCCGGCTCCATGGACAACAAGGGTTCCGGCTCCAACAAGAAGCGCCTTGAACTGCTCAAGGAAGCGGCCACCTATCTTGTCAACGAGCTTGGCGACGACGCCAAGAAGATCAAGCAGATCGTCAAGCCCGTGCAGTTTTCCGTCGTGCCGTTTGCTGCCTCCGTCAACGTCGGGCCCCAGAACGCCACCGCCGACTGGATGGACAAGTTCGGCGACTCGCCCATCCATCACGAGAACTTCAACTGGGATTCGCTGAAGGATGCCTGGGGCGACAGCAAGAAGGCGGTCAAGACCGGCAACCGTTGGTACAAGACGGGCAATGGATGGGGCGCCGAGGAAGGCGAGGCGCTGACGCGCTTCTCGCTCTACAACGGCATGAAGAAACAGATCGGCGAGCAGGTCATCGAGGCCGGCCACTACGAAAGCCAGCCCGTATGCCGGTGGTGGTATGGCCGCCAGTATTGCTGGAACGAAAATACCTGGGTGCCGCCGGTGACGGAGCCGATCTACGGGCCTGCCGAAGCCTGGCAGGGCTGCGTCGAGGCCCGTCCCTACCCCTACAATGTCAACGGACAAGGCGCCAGCAGCAGCGATCCGGAATCGCTGATCGTGCCCATGTTCGCCAATGACGAGACCGACAATGGCGACAATGGCTGGTGGCACAACAACTGGCTGGATGACGACTATCCGGGCGACCCGTCCAGCTACACGAACCTGAAACGCCACCGCGACATGGTGAAATACTTCCAGACGCTGCCGGACAGCCATTCGTCCGGCCTGGACCAGGGACCCAATTTCTCCTGCACGACCACCCCGATCACACCGCTTCAGGACGTGACCAAGACCGACGAACGCGATGTGGTGCTGGATGCGATCGATGCCATGCAGGCCAATGGAAATACCAATGTTCCGGAAGGCATGGCATGGGGCTGGCATACGCTGACCAAGGATGCGCCCTTCAGCGAAGGCCGGCCGAAAACGGACCAGAACAACGACAAGGTGATCATCGTGCTGACCGACGGCGCGAACACCTATACCCACCTGCCCGGTTCCTACTACGATCCCGACGGCATCAAGAAGTCGACCTATGCCGCGCATGGCTACATGGGAACCAATTACGACGGCGGCAGCAAGCCGCGCCTCTATGAAGGCCTGAGTTCCGGTTTCCCGACCGGCGCGTTCAACGATACACAGTATACCGCGGCCATGGACGAGCACATGCAGCAGCTCTGCACCAATGCCAAGGATGACGGGATCATCATCTTTTCGATCGCACTCGACCTTCCGTCCGGTTCCGGCGCCATCGACGAGCTTCGCGAATGCGCTTCGGAATCGCGCTTCCGCAAGGATGGCAGCGGGAACTATGTGAAATTGTTCTACAATGCGACCGGCGGGCAGTTGATGGATGTCTTCAAGGCGATTGCCGACGAATTGTCGAACCTTCGCATCGTCAGCTGAGCCGTGCCTTTCGGACCACGCACGCCCCGCCGCACCGGCGGGGCGTGTGCATTCGCGTCCGGCCGGACCGGGCCGTGCCGGGGCACAACGGACCGGCACGTTCACCAATGTGATTTTTCCCTTCCGGATTTCTTGACACGGCAGGAGACGGTGCTTATCTCCCTCGCCGTTAGCACTCGCTATCGAGGAGTGCTAACACCGCGAAAGCGGTCCCATTGAGTTGAAATCCATTCACCCGAGGGTAACAGACATGGCCGAGATGAATTTCCGCCCGCTCCACGACCGCGTTGTCGTGCGCCGGGTTGAGTCCGAAGAGAAGACCGCCGGCGGGATCATCATTCCCGACACCGCCAAGGAAAAGCCGTCGGAAGGCGAGATCGTCGCCGTTGGCGAAGGCGCGCGCAAGGACAGCGGCGAACTGATCCCGATGTCCGTCAAGGCCGGCGACCGCGTCCTGTTCGGCAAGTGGTCGGGCACGGAAGTCAAGCTCAACGGCGAAGACCTTCTGATCATGAAGGAAGCCGACATCATGGGCGTGATCGGCTGAACCGGCCGGATATCCGCTCTCAAACCTCAATCCTCATTTAGGGCAAATGCCCGGGAGTTATGGAAACATGGCAGCCAAGGAAGTAAAATTCAGCCGTGACGCGCGCGAGCGCATGCTGCGTGGCGTGGACATTCTGGCCGATGCGGTGAAGGTGACGCTGGGTCCGAAGGGCCGTAACGTCGTCATCGACAAGGCTTTCGGTGCGCCGCGCATCACCAAGGACGGCGTTTCCGTCGCCAAGGAAATCGAACTGGAAGACAAGTTCGAGAACATGGGCGCGCAGATGGTGCGCGAAGTCGCCTCCAAGACCAATGACATTGCCGGTGACGGCACGACCACGGCCACCGTTCTGGCCCAGGCCATTGTCAAGGAAGGCGCCAAGGCGGTTGCCGCCGGCATGAACCCGATGGATCTGAAGCGCGGCATCGACCTGGCGGTTGGCGAAGTCGCCTCCAAGCTGGTCTCTTCCGCCAAGAAGATCAACACCTCCGATGAAGTGGCCCAGGTCGGCACGATTTCCGCCAATGGCGAAAAGGAAATCGGCGACATGATCGCCAGCGCCATGCAGAAGGTTGGCAACGAGGGTGTCATCACCGTCGAGGAAGCCAAGACGGCCGAGACCGAGCTGGAAGTCGTTGAAGGCATGCAGTTCGATCGCGGCTACCTGTCGCCCTATTTCGTGACCAATCCGGAAAAGATGGTCGCCGAGCTGGAAGACGCCTACATCCTGCTGCACGAGAAGAAGCTCTCCAACCTGCAGGCCATGCTGCCGGTCCTCGAATCGGTTGTGCAGTCGTCCAAGCCGCTCGTCATCATCGCCGAGGACGTGGAAGGCGAGGCGCTGGCCACGCTGGTGGTCAACAAGCTGCGTGGCGGCCTGAAGATCGCTGCCGTCAAGGCGCCGGGCTTCGGCGACCGCCGCAAGGCCATGCTCGAGGACATCGCCATCCTCACCGGCGGCCAGGTGATTTCCGAGGACCTCGGCATCAAGCTTGAGAACGTGACCCTCGACATGCTGGGCCGCGCCAAGAAGGTTGCCATCTCCAAGGAAAACACCACGATCGTCGACGGCGCCGGCCAGAAGGCCGAGATCGAGGGCCGCGTGGCCCAGATCAAGGGCCAGATCGAGGAGACGACTTCCGATTACGACCGCGAGAAGCTGCAGGAGCGTCTTGCCAAGCTGGCTGGCGGCGTGGCCGTCATCCGCGTCGGCGGTGCGACGGAAGTGGAAGTCAAGGAGAAGAAGGACCGCGTCGACGACGCTCTCAACGCGACCCGCGCGGCCGTTGAGGAAGGCATCGTGGCCGGCGGCGGCACCGCTCTCTTGCGTGCCTCCAACGCGCTCACCGTCAAGGGCGTCAATGCCGACCAGGATGCCGGTATCGCCATCGTGCGCCGCGCCCTGCAGTCGCCTGCCCGCCAGATCGTCACCAATGCCGGTGACGAGGCCTCCATCGTGGTCGGCAAGATCCTCGAAAATGCCTCGGAGACCTTCGGCTACAATGCCCAGACCGGTGAATATGGCGACATGATCACCATGGGTATCGTCGACCCGGTCAAGGTGGTTCGCACCGCCCTGCAGGATGCCGCTTCCGTGGCCGGCCTGCTGGTCACCACCGAAGCCATGATTGCCGAACTGCCGAAGAAGGAATCGGCGGCTCCGGCAATGCCGGGCGGCGGCATGGGTGGCATGGACTTCTAAGTCCGGCTTCCAAACAGACATACGGAAAGGGCGGCTCGCAAGGGCCGCCCTTTTTCCATGCCGCCATGGCGACCCTGATATTCACGACGGACAATGCCATCGCAATTCAATTGTTTTCGAAACTACTTTCTTTACTTTACCTCCGGTTCATCCCGATTGCAGGAAATCCGGGCCCTTAACATGCCATGAACCCGTTCGGGCCGATATGGTCTGCGTGTGCGAATACAAATGGGGGCCTGTCTTCATGCTGGAGATATTCAGTTTTACCGGTCGCTATGGCCGCGTCATGTTCTGGTTCATCATGGCCATTTCAACCGGCTTGAGCTGGTTGTCCGGTCAACTGGCGTTCAAAAAGGCGACGTTCGAGAACGGCTTCATCATGCCGGACACCAGCGATCCACGGTTCTGGGTCTCGGCTGGACTGGTTGTCCTGGCCTTCTGGCTCAGCGCCGCCGCCTGCATCAAGCGGCTTCACGACCGTGGCAAAACGGGCTGGTGGTATCTCCTGCTGTTCGTCCCGGTGTTCGGGCCCCTCTGGGTCTTGATCGAACTGGGCCTGCTTCCCGGCACAGGGCGCGATGACAACGGCTACGGGCCGCGCAACGACCTTGCGGGACGTCCGGTCAGGAAAACCGCGTCCCAGGAAGACCGCGAGATGTTCCAAGCGGAAAACCGCCGGCGAAAGGCGATGGAAGCAGCTCATGTGAAGGACCAGGATGCGCCGACCTTGCAAGTCGAGCGGCGGCGCCAGGTGATGGACCGCCTGCGAATCCCGCCTGCGGAGCGAACCGGGTTCGGACGCAGGCGCTATATCTGACCGCTCGCTGTTTATGACGGACTGACAGGCATGTGGCGTTTCTTCGGATTTTCCGGTCGGATCGGGCGGCAGACATGGTGGTTGGCCCATCTGCTTGTCGCGGCTCTCACCTTCCTGGCATGGGATGACCTCGTTTTCAGCCTTGACCGGCGCGGCGATACCGAACCGACCGCGTACGGCCTCGCCGCTCTTGCCGCCGTCCTCTGGATCTCCTGGTCCGCCAATGTGCAGCGGCTTCACGACCACAACAAGCCCGCGACGATGTCGAACCTCAGCTTCCGCTGGGCGCATGACCTTCTTATCGAGCTTGGCTTCAGGAAGGGTGACGAGGGACCGAACGACTTCGGCCCACCCGAACCGCCCTTCCTCCGTCCCGGCAGCCGAAAGGCCAGGCCGCAAGGGGCGGGCAGAAGCGGCGCCGGCTCTCCACCGGACGGAACGGCAATGCACGGCGCGGGCCTCTCCGCCGCTCCGCCAGCGGCCGAGCGGCCGGCCAGCACCGCCAGGGCGCGCACCACCTTCGGACGTCGCAGTATTCCGCCAGGTTGAGCGGGGCTTGGTTCCCGCCGCCTCCTGCCCCATATCACTGACGGGACAAGAGGAGCAGACGCATGGCGAAACGCACCGAAACCGACACGTTCGGCCCCATCGACGTGCCTGCGGACCGCTATTGGGGCGCGCAAACGCAGCGCAGCCTGGAAAATTTCCGCATCGGCTCGGAGCGCATGCCCCCTGCCCTCATCCATGCCCTCGGCCTTGTGAAACAGGCGGCGGCGCGCAGCAATGCCGCGCTCGGCGTCCTCGACGGCGATATCGCGTCCCTCATCGACCGCGCCGCGCAGGAGGTGGCGCAAGGCAGGCTGGACGACCACTTCCCGCTTGTCGTCTGGCAGACAGGATCAGGTACCCAGACCAACATGAACGCCAACGAGGTGATCGCAAACCGGGCCATCGAGATGGCGGGCGGCGCGATGGGTTCCAAGACGCCCGTCCACCCCAACGACCATGTCAATCGCAGCCAGTCGTCCAACGACACCTTCCCCACCGCCCTGCATGTGGCGGTCAGCCGGGAGGCGCATGACCGGCTGTTGCCGGCGCTCGACCGGTTGCATGAGGCGCTCGATGACAAGGCAGAGGCGTTCGGCGACATCATCAAGATCGGCCGCACGCATACGCAGGATGCCACGCCGCTGACGCTCGGGCAGGAATTTTCCGGCTATGGCGCGGCGCTGGATCTCGGACGCAGCCGCATCGCAGCAGCGCTGGCTGACGTGCATTCGCTGGCACAGGGAGGAACGGCGGTCGGCACCGGGCTCAACGCCCCGCAGGGCTTCTCCGTACGCTTCGCCGATGAGATTTCTGCGCTGACCGGCCTCGCCTTCCGGCCCGCGGCCAACCGTTTCGAGGCGCTGGCCAGCCATGGCGCGCTGGCCAACCTGCATGGCGCGCTGGCCGCACTGGCCGCCGATCTCTACAAGATCGCAAATGACATCCGCCTGCTGGCCTCGGGTCCGCGCTCCGGACTCGGGGAATTGTCGCTGCCGGAAAACGAACCGGGCTCGTCCATCATGCCGGGCAAGGTGAATCCGACCCAGGCGGAGGCGCTGACGATGGTGGCCGCACAGGTCATGGGCAACCAGACGACCGTGACCTTCGCCGCCTCGCAAGGCCAGTTCGAATTGAACGTGATGAAGCCGGTGATCGCCCATGACGTGCTGCAATCCATCCGTCTTCTGGCCGACGGCATGGTATCCTTCGCGGACAAATGCGTCGATGGAATCACGGCCAACGAGAGCCATATCGCTACGCTGGTCGAGCGGTCGCTGATGCTCGTGACCGCGCTTGCGCCTGAAATCGGCTATGACAAGGCTGCTGCCATCGCCAAGGCGGCCCATGCCCATGGAACAACGCTGCGCGAGGAAGCGCTGAAGAGCGGATATGTGGATGAAGCGACATTCGACCGGCTGGTCCGGCCGGAAACCATGATCAACGGCGGCTGAGAATGAACTGGTGCGTCCATGCCCTGTTTACGCTGCGTTGCACAAACCGCGCCTATTCGTGAACGATGGAAAGCGTATTGTCTCTCTATAGCAAACAAACGCTGAGGGACTATCCATGAACACCAACCTTCTCCTGCTGGCCGGCCGCGTGCTGGCCGCTTTCATCTTCATCATGGCGGGCTGGGGCAAACTGGCCGGCGGCATTGACGGCACGGCGGGCTATATAGCCTCGGTCGGCCTTCCCGCATCGACGGCGCTTGCCTGGCTGGCCGCCATTTTCGAACTGGTCGCCGGGCTCTTCATCCTGGCCGGCTTGATGACCCGCGCCACCGCGCTGGCGCTGGCCGCCTTCTGCGTCTTTACCGGTTTCGTGTTCCACTTCGATCCGGCCGACCAGATGCAGTTCATCTCCTTCATGAAGAACCTGGCTATTGCCGGTGGCTTTGCCTTCCTCGCCGTTTCCGGTCCCGGAGCATGGTCGGTGGACGCGCGTCTGGGCGGTGGCAAGCTCGCCACGGCCTGAGCCTGGCCGAACCTGAAGAAGGTCCGCCCGCACCGTTCCGGCGGACCTTTATCCATCAGACCGGCTGCTTCGTGCCCGTGAAGACTTGCGCCAACACAAAGGTGGCGATGACGACCGCGGACACGGCAGCCCCCGCTGAAAATGCCGTTCCCAGCAAAGCCTGAGTGCCGAAATAGACGAGCAGCAAGCCGAGAACGAGACTGACGGTGAGAAGCGCGCAGGCAATGCCCGCTCCCAATTCGGCGTTGAGCAGGCGGGCCATCCATGCCGGCAGTCTGCTGGTGCCGAACCAGAACAGCAGCAGGACCGACAGGCCGTACATGGCCAGTCCAGATGTCATTTCCATGAGAAAAGCTCCGCAAATCCGTCCGGCCGGACCATCCGGCAGGAACGCATGAACGGAACGCATGTGTTTTGGCTTTGTGGTTGGCGGAGCCGCACCGGTCAGCGCTGGGCTCCGGGGGACGCGTTCGGGCCGGACACACCGTCCGACCGGGCCTTCTTGCACCCGACCAGTCAGAAAAGCAATCCGTGAAAAATAGCCGTCAGGCGTGGGCCAGACTGGCCCCGACGCGCCCGGCGATCTCGCGCGCGAGCGCAGCCTCCGGGCCTTCCAGCACACGCTTGCCGGTGACAAGGCAGGCCTGGGATTTGAGGATGATCCCGTCGTCGAGGATCTTCAGATGGTTGGCGCGCAGCGTGGAGCCGGTGGAGGTGATATCCACGATGACATCCGCCGACCCCGCGGCAGGCGCCCCTTCCGTGGCGCCAAGGCTTTCGACGATGCGATAGACCTGGATGCCGTGGGCGCGCGAGAAGAACTGCTGGGTCAGGCGCCAGTATTTGGTGGCGATGCGCAGACGCCGGCCATGGCTCATGCGGAACTCGGCCGCCACGTCATCAAGATCGGCCATGGTATCGACGTCGAACCAGACCTCGGGCACGGCAACGATGACATCGGCATGGCCGAAACCGAGACGGGCGGAGATTTCCACCTTCTCGTCCCAGGCCGCCAGCGTCTCGCGCACCAGATCCTCGCCGGTGACACCCATTTCCACCGTGCCGGCACCCAGTTCGCGGGCGATCTCGGAGGCCGAAAGGAATGCGATCTCGATGCCGTCGTGACCGTCAACGGTGGCACGGTACTGGCGCGAATCCTCCGGCTGGCGGATGGTGAAACCGGCCTTCTGGAAAACCGCGATGGCCTGTTCCTTCAGGCGGCCCTTGGAGGGCAAGGCAATGGTAACGGCCATGGCTCAGGTCTCCCGCGCCTGTTCGGCCCGGTCGAGCCAGACGGAAAAGCCGACGCCGGAAATGGGCGCCGGCGCGCCCAGAAGGGTCAGCAGGCGGTCATAGCGCCCGCCGCCGGCAACCGGCTTGTCGAGGCCCGGCGCATGCACCTCGAAGACAAGGCCCGTGTAATAGTCGAGCGGCCGGCCGAAGGCGGCATCATAGCGGATGGCCGACAGGTCGAGCCCGGAATTGGCGATCGCCGCGACGCGCGCGTCGAAAGCGGCAAGCGCACCGCCGATTTCAAGCCCGGCCTTTCCGGCAAAGGCCTGCAACGCGCCGGATGCTTCGTTAAGCGGCGCGCCAATGGCCAGAAAGGCTTGCAACGCGGCAAAGGCTTCCGGCGCCAGCCGCACGGAAGCAAGGCGGGCCTTGTCGATGAGGCGTGCGGCGATCTCGGCGGGCGACCGGCCGGCGGAAGGCGAAATGCCGGTTTCGGCCATTCTCGATTCTACATGGGCTTCCAGCGCGGCGCGGTCGCCGCCCTGCACCAGACCGACAAGGGGCGCATCGAGTGCAGCCGTCCCGTTGCCCGAGGACAGGGCATTCAGCGCGGCGGCCAATTGCTCCGGGGCACCGAAGGCGCGGGCAAGGCGCTGCTGCCAGCCGCGCGGCAGGCCGAGCGCGGCGAGCACGGCCTCGAACACGGCCTGGTCACCCATGGATACAGCCAGGTCCCGGCCGGGCATGAGCATTCGCGCCAGTGCCAGCGCATCGGCCAGCGAGCGGGCATCAGCGCTGTTGGTGTCCGGATCGCCCAGATCCTCGATTCCGGCCTGGAAGAATTCATTGCCGCCGTCGCGGCGCTGGCGGAAGACCTCGCCCAGATAGGCATAGCGCCGGTGGCCCGCCTCACCCGCCTCGATATGCATGCGGCAGACGGGAATGGTGAATTCGGGCCGCAGGCACAGGCTTTCGCCCGTCTCGCTCTCCGTCAGGAAGATGCGCCGGCGAAGATCCTCGCCCGCCATGTCGAGAAACGGGTCGGCCGGCTGGATGACCGGCACATCGACGGCTTCCGCGCCACGCTTCTCGAACAGTGCCAGGATGTCGCGCGCATTGGAGGGGAAGCGTGGGGTCATGGTCAGCCTTCCGCCTGTGCCGCCAGCAGTTTCTTCACCTCGGCCACCAGGTCGGCCTCGGCGATCTCGAACTGTCCGGGGCGGGCTTCGCGCCATTCCTCGTTGGAGGCGATGGCCTCGGCCTGGCGGCGGCCTTCGATCATGTCCTTGACCTGCACAATGCCCTTCTCGCGCTCGTCCGAGCCCTGGATGATGGCGATGGGGCAATGGCGGCGGTCGGCATATTTGAGCTGGTTGCCGAACTTCTTCCAGTTGCCCTGGTACATCTCGGCGCGGATGCCGGCGGCGCGCAGATCCTGGACCATTTTCTGATAGCGCCCGAGCGCCGGCGTGTCGCCATCCATCACCGTGACGAGCACCGGCGCCACAACGGGCGTGCGACCCAGCTTGCCGAGGTTCTTCAGCGCCGTCATCAGGCGCGAGACGCCGATGGAAAAGCCGGTGGCCGGCACATCCTGCCCGGTGAAGCGCTTGACGAGGCCGTCATAGCGCCCGCCACCGCCGACCGAGCCGAACTGCACGGTCTCGCCCTTTTCGTTGACAACGTCAAAGGTCAGTTCCGCCTCGTAGACCGGGCCGGTGTAGTATTCGAGACCGCGCACGACGGACGGGTCGATCTTCACCCGGTCCGGGCCGTAACCGGCAGCCTGCACGAGGCTTTCGATCATCATCAGCTCCGACATGCCGTGGGCATAGGCCTGCGAGGCAGGATAGGCGTCGGAATCGTCGGAGAGCACACCGATTCCCCTGAGCACGGTGCGGATTTGCGCTTCATCAAGCCCGGCGCCCCTGGTGAAGTCGCCTTCGCCCTCGCGCCCGCCATCCCAGCGGCCGGGGCCGAGCAACAGGCGCACGCCGTCGACGCCGAACTTGTCCAGCTTGTCGATGGAGCGCAGCACGGTGAGCCTGCGTTCGGCATTCTCCTCACCGCCAAGGCCGATAGCCTCCAGCACGCCATCGAGCACCTTGCGGTTGTTGACGCGGATGACATAGTCGCCGCGCTTCACGCCCAGCGCCTCCATGGCGTCGGCCATCATCATGCACATCTCGGCATCGGTCTGCACGCCGGGCGCGCCGACGACATCGGCGTCGAACTGCATGAACTGGCGGAAACGGCCGGGTCCGGGCTTCTCGTTGCGGAAGACCCATCCGGCGCGATAGGTGCGGTAGGGCAGCGCGATCTCGTTGATGTTCTCCGCCACGTGGCGCGCCAGCGGCGCGGTAAGATCGTAGCGCAGGCTCAACCACTGCTCATCATCGTCCTGGAGCGAAAAGACGCCCTCGTTCGGCCGGTCGCTGTCGGGCAGGAACTTGCCCAGCGCATCGGTATACTCGAACATCGGGGTCTCGACCGGGTCGAAGCCGTAGCGCTCGTAGACCTCGCGGATCTTCGCCACCATCTCGTCGGTGGCGCGGATATCCTCCGGCGAACGGTCGACAAAGCCACGCGGCAGGCGCGCCTTCAGCTTCTGCGGCTTCTTCTTTTTCTTCTCAGACATGGAAACGGCCCCAAGCGGCGGGAAACGGAAAACCGGGCTTCTCCTAACCGACATGGGGAAAGGCGGCAAGGGCGGGGGCGGGACATGGCGGCCTGGCTCGCACGATTGCAAGAAGAAACCCGGCCGTGGCCGGCCGGGTCTGCCATTCCATCACGTCTTGCGCTCATGCCTCAGTTGTAGGGCGACCAGCACTGGCGGCGTGGACCGTTATAGGGCTGGTAGGTGTTGTCCCACCGGCGGTAGGAGCGATACTTTCGGTCGCACCAACGGTAATGCGCGCGGGAGAAATCGCGTGCGCGGCGCGGCGGCGGCGCGTAGCGGCGTCCATCGCCCAGGGTGAGGCCGAGCGCAAAGGCCGCTGGCGGGAACCACCAGCCGTTGTATTCACGCCAGCCACGGCGATGGTGGCGGCGGCCGCGGTGCCCGTTCAGCCAGGCGCGGCCATCATGGCGGCGGAAGTGGCGGCGCATTTTCCTGCGGTGATCGCGGCGATTCTGCACCTTTACGACATCGCCCGACGTCGCCGTCTTCTGGATCGTCTGCGGCACCATGGGAAGGGCAAGGGCGGGGCTCATCGGCGCCACCGTCATGGCGGCCGCAGCCAGCATGGATGCGAGTAAACCGGATTTTCCTGTCATGTCGTGCTCCTGGGTTGCTCGTCCCTTGCCTGACGAACGCCCCTGGCACCACTTGGTTCCTCACCGGCGCGGCCAGACAGCCGCGCCCTGTCTTTCCGGCGCTGCGGCCTTACGGCCAGTAGGGCGACCGGCACTCGGCGCGCACGCCACGGCGCGGAATGAACGTGTTGTCGGAGGCCCGGTAGGTCCGGTAATTGCGGTCGCACCAGCGGTAATGGGCGCGCGGAAGATCGCGATAACGGCGCGGCGGCTCGGCATAGCGAGGCGCGGCGCCAAGGGCGAGGCCAAGGGCAAAGGCCGCCGGCGGGAACCACCAGCCATTGTGGCGGCGCCAACCGGGCCGGTAATGGCGGGAGCCGCGATAGCGGCCGTAGTAGCCATGGCCGCGATGCATGCGCCACTGGTTCCGACGGGCTTCCCTCATCGCGTCAATCGAGCGGTTCTGGACCGGGGTGACGTCGGAGGATGAGACATGCTTCTGCACGATTTGCGGCATCGCGGGAAAGGCGACAGCCGAACCCGTTGGCGCGACCATCATGACCGCGGCAGCAAGAGCCGAGGCAATGAACCCTGATTTCCTGATCATCTTCTACTCCTGTTCTTCGCGTCCCTCGCCCATAATACTAGCACAAGGCACAATGATCGGCGATTCAATATATGCGTGACCTTGTATCCGTGACATCGCCTCGCCGGGCAAATGCGCCTTTCACCGGAGCGCCACGGGTACGGCACAGACAACCAAACCGCTTGATCACACTACCGAACAACCAGGAATGCAGGCTGTAACGGGGATCACAGCCGCGCTTCGGACAGACCGAAGCGGTCAACGCGCAGGGCGGGCAAAGCGTTCGCGCGCCGCCTGCGCCTCCGCGCGGCAGCAGCAGCCTTCGACGTGGTCGTTCACCAATCCCATGGCCTGCATGAAGGCATAAGCGGTCGTCGGCCCGACGAATGTCCAGCCGCGTTTCTTCAGATCCTTCGACAGGCGATGCGAGGCGGGCGTATGCGGATTGGCGACGAGGGCCGCACGGGTCACCGGGTCCGGACGCTCGGCGGGACCGGGCTCGAAGGACCAGAAATAGGCGGCAAGGGATCCGAACCCGGCCTTCATCTCCACGGCGCGGCGGGCATTGTTGATCGTCGAGACGATCTTGCCGCGATGGCGCACGATACCGCTGTCGGCCAGAAGGCGGGCGATATCCCGATCATCGAACTGTGCAACCTTCGCAAAGTCGAAGCCGGCAAAGGCGGCGCGGAAATTCTCCCGCTTGCGCAGGATCGTCAACCAGGACAGGCCCGACTGGAAGCCTTCCAGGCATATCTTCTCGAACAGGCGGATATCGTCGGCGACGGGATAGCCCCATTCCTCGTCATGGTAGCGCACATAGTCATCCTGGCCGCCATGCCAGAAGCAGCGCATTCGCCCGTCAGGCCCGGCCAGCAAGCCATTGTCGTCGCCCGTCATCGCCGCAATTCTCCCTGTTAACCGGTTTCGGCAGCGGATTCACCGGCGATTCACCAGTTTCGTGAAGCGCCCGGTAACCACAGCCAACGGTTTCACCGGCGAATCGCATTTTATGAAAATCGATTCATCTTTCCGACTCCGCCACGGGCACAGGATCACCGTCAACCGTGCGGCATGGTGCCTGCTGACGCCTGCTGCCGGGCGAGCCCCTGTGACGAACCAGTTTGCGAGTCCATCCGATGCTGAAAACCCTGTTCCTGGCCTGCGCGGCATGTGCCAGCCTCGCCACCGCCGGCCCTGCCGCCGCCGGCGAGCGCTACGGCAGCCCTCCACCGGTCGTCGTCAGTCCCGACCTTTCCGCCCCGTGGGTGATGCAGTTGCAGCGCGCGCCCGTCGGCGCCCGCCACCAGCGGAACTATCGCAACCTCCCGGCAGGCGTAACGGTGCGTGTCGCCCCGCCGGCCAAGCGCGCCGTGCGGCAACGCCCCGCAACCCGGCAGGCCACCGTCGACCGGCAGGTCCGCACCGCGGCCTATGCCGTGCGTCCGCTGCCGTCGCAGCCCCGGCGAACCGTCAATCCGCTCTACCTGCCGCAAGACGTGGCCTATGATGGCGGGCACAAGCCCGGCACCATCGTCATCGACACGGACAACAAGTTCCTCTACCTCGTGACGTCCGGCGGCATGGCGCGGCGCTATGGCGTGGGCGTGGCAAAGCCCGGTTTCGAATGGGCGGGTACCCACAAGATCACCCTGAAGCGCGAATGGCCCGACTGGCGGCCGCCGGCGGAGATGATCGAACGGGTCAAGCGGCAGGAAGGCCGCATCCTGCCCGTTCACATGCCGGGCGGACCGGCCAATCCGCTGGGCGCGCGCGCCTTGTATCTCGGCTCGACGCTCTACCGCATCCATGGCACGAATGCGCCGTGGACCATCGGACAGAATGTTTCCTCGGGCTGCATCCGCATGCGCAACGAGGACGTGATCGACCTCTACAACCGCGTCGGCGTGGGCACGCGCGTCATCGTGCAGTGATCCGACCGGAGAGGGACAGGCCGGCGGCGGGGGACGACACGCTGCCGGCCTGCTTCGGCGAAACGGCGCGGGGAGAGGCATCTCCGCGCCGTTTTCCTGATGTCCGGCATGTTCCGTAAAGTGAAGGGCCTGACGGGTCCAAACACTTGCTGCTTCCGGTCCCGCTGATATGCTCCGGCCACCCAAGTGGCAGGAGACAGCGCGCTGCACCGGATCGCCCGCATCGACATCACGGAACTGACAAGGCCCCTCCCGGCACCCGCAAGCGCAATTCTTTTCGGCGCGTTGTGCAGCGCCGTCGGCGTTGCGCTACGGATGGTGACCGACATGTATCTGCCGGGCGCCGGTCCGTTCGCGCTGGCCGTGCCCATGGTGCTGATCGCAACGCTGTTCGGCGGCTGGCTCGCCGGCCTGGTCTGCCAGACGCTTTCGGGTCTCCATGCCTGGTATTTCGTTCTGCCTGTCGCAGGCAGTTTCGACCTGGCTGAAATCAGCGACGGGCCGCGAATCCTCGTCAACCTGGCGGCGGGCTATTTCTCGGTCCTGCTGGCCGAGATTTTCCGGCGGGCGGCACGCAAGGCCCTGCATGACCGCGAGATGCTGCTGGTGGAACTGGAGCACCGGGTCAAGAACAGCTTTGCCTCCATCGCCTCGATCATGCGCATGCAGATGCGCGACGCCCCGCCCGATGCCAAGGCCCTGCTGCAGGCCGCGCTGGGGCGCATCGAGAGCTACGCGCGCGCCTATGGCTACCTGCGCTTCCAGTTCGATGATACCGGCTCGGTGCATATCGACGACTATCTGCGCGATCTCTGCGTGGCGCTGGAGGAAACGGCGACCGCCGACAGACGTGTCACCTTTGCCTGCGACGCGGAACGGGCACCCATCAACCGGGACAAGGCCATCGTGATCGGCCTGCTGGTCAACGAGGTTGCCACCAACAGCATCAAACATGCCTTTGGCGAGAACAGGGGGCGTATCTCGGTCCGTTTCCGGCCAGAGAACGGCCGCCATGTCCTGTCCATTTCGGATGACGGACGCGGCATTTCCGATGACGCCGGCGATGGCGGCCGGCCGGGCCTCGGCATGCGGCTGATCGAGGCGCTGGCGCAACAGGGCAATGGCACGGTGGAACGCACGACAGGACCGGGCGGCACCACGTTCACCATCACCTTCAACGGCTAGCCGCTGGCGTGGCCGTCCTGACCGGCGGCGGGAAGGGCCTTGCGCGCCCGGCCATCCGGCACGCCGGCGGGCCTTTCCCCGCCCCAGGCCCAGTCCAGAAGCTTGACCGTATGGACAACGGGCAGGCCGGCGGCATCGCCGATCTGCGTGATGCAGCCGATATTGCCTGCCGCGACGACCTCGGCCCGTGTTGCCTTCAGGTTCTTCACCTTGCGCGCCTTCAGCGTGGCCGCGATGTCGGGCTGCATGATGTTGTAAGTACCGGCCGAGCCGCAGCACAGATGGCCCTCGGCCGGGTCCTTCACCGAGAAGCCCGCCTTCCTCAGCAGCGATTTCGGCTGGGCGGTGATCTTCTGTCCGTGCTGCATGGAGCAGGCGGAATGATAGGCCACCGTCAGGCCCGTGGCATTGACCGGTTCGGGAAGATCGAGCGTTGCGAGATATTCGGTCACGTCCTTCGCCAACGCCGAAACCCTGGCCGCCTTGTCCGCGTAAGCCGCGTCATGGCGCAGCATGTGGCCGTAGTCCTTCACCGTCGTGCCGCAACCCGACGTGGTGATGATAATGGCGTCCAGCCCGCCATCCTCGATGAGCCGCCACCAGGCGTCGACATTGCGCCTTGCCTGATCCAGGGCTTGCTCCTCGCGGCCCATGTGGTGGACGAGCGCGCCGCAGCAGCCCTCGCCCTTCGGCACCACCACCTCGACGCCGAGCCGGTTCAGGAGATCCATGGCGGCCTGGTTGATGTCCGGGTCGAGCACCGGCTGGGCGCAGCCGGAGAGGATGGCGACGCGGCCGCGCTTCTGCCCGCGTTGCGGGCGCGGGCCCGGCAAGGCCGAGGGCGCATGAGCGGCGACGGATTTCGGGGCGAGGCGCAGCATGGCCGCGATCGGCTTCAGCGGCGCGATGCGCTCCAACACGGGCGCGAAGGGCCTGCCCAGCGCCGCCAGTTTCAGTGCGGCGCGGAAGCGCCCCGGCCAGGGCAGCACCATGGCCAGCATGGCGCGCGTCATCCGGTCGGGGAGCGGGCGCCGGTAGGTCTTCTCGATATGGGCGCGGGCGTGGTCGACAAGGTGCATGTAATCGACCCCCGACGGACAGGTGGTCATGCAGGCAAGGCAGGACAGGCAGCGGTCGATATGGGTCACCACCTGCCTGTCTGCCGGACGATCGTTCTCCAGCATGTCCTTGATGAGGTAGATGCGCCCGCGCGGGCTGTCGAGTTCGTTGCCCAGCGTTACGTAGGTCGGGCAGGTCGCGGTGCAGAAGCCGCAATGGACGCATTTGCGCAGGATCGATTCCGCTTCCGCGACGCCGGGATCCTGCAATTGTTCGGCTGAGAAATTGGTCTGCATCGGATCAGGCTCCAGCGGCCATGCGGCCGGGATTGAGAATGCCGGCGGGATCGAACGTGTCTTTCACACGCTTCGAGAGCGCGGCCACGGCCGGGGAGAGCGGCTGGAAGACGGGAATGGTGGCGCGCACGGCGGCGCTGGCGCGCATCAGCGTGGCATGACCGCCACCGAAACGGGCGACGGCGGCGCGCACGGTGTCATCCTGGGGGTCGATGCCTTCCATCTGCACCCAGGCCAGCCCGCCCTGCCAATCGTAGAAGGCGGAGGCGCCGGCCTGCATGCGCAGCGCCATCACGGCATGGTGCGCCTGCGACGGTTTCATGGAAATGCGCCAGACCGGCCTGTTCTCGCCGCCACCGGCAAAGGGGGCCACGTCGCGCACATCCTTCCACAGGTCGCGCGAGCGGCCGGCGCCGATTTCCTCGATTTCCCCCATGCCTCCCAGCAGATCTTTCAGCTTGTCGGCGCGGATGCGCACCGATTTTTCAAAGCCTTCAAGGCGCAGCAGTGTCGCCGGCGCCGATCCCAGCGCGCCATCCAGCACCCTTCCGGCCACCAGTTCCGGCAGATGCGCGGCGCCCGACACGTCCGCGCTCGTCGCCATGGCATGGGCCAGCGCATTGACCGCGTCCTCATCCAGCAGGCCGCGCAATGCCAGCGTCAATTCGGTCTCAGGCACGGGCTGCACCTTGAAGGTGACTTGCGTCAGGAAACCGAGCGTGCCCCAGGAACCGGCCATCAGCTTGACGAGGTCCAGGCCGGTGACGTTCTTCATCACCTTGCCGCCATTGCGGATCACCTCGCCCGTACCATTGACGAAGCGCACGCCAAGCAGGCCGTCGCGCGCCGCCCCGGCCACGAACCGGCGCGGCCCGGAAATGTTGGCAGCGGCCAATGCGCCTGCCGTGGGTTCGCCGTCGCTGCCGAGCAGCGCGCGGTAATCGGCCGGCTCGAAGGCAAAGCGCTGGCCGGCCCGGGCCAAAGCCTCATCCACATCGGCCAGCGGCGTGCCGGCGGCGAGTGTCATGACCATTTCGGCGGGGTTGTATTCCGCGATGCCGGCGAGCCCCGATGAAGACAGCGTGGCCGCGGCCTGGACAGCGCGCCCGATGCCGGCGCGCGTTCCCCCGCCCTCGATGGCCAGCGGCGTGCGCGCGTCATGGGCCTCACGGATGATCGCGGCGGCCTCGGCCTCGCTCGCCGGACGATGCGTCGTGGTCATGCGGCCTTTTCCTTCGCCTTGATTGTCGTCATGTCGAGCGGAAAGACCTTCGACGGGTTCATGATGCGGTGCGGGTCGAAGGCGTCGCGCACGGCAAGCTGCTGGGCGAGATCCGCCTCGCCATATTGATGGCGCATGAGGTCGCGCTTCTCGATGCCGACACCGTGCTCCCCGGTCAGGCAGCCGCCCGCGTCGACGCACAGGCGCAGGATATCCATGCCCGCGGCCTCTGCCTTCTCTGCCTCTTCCGGATCGTTGACATTGTAGAGGATGAGCGGGTGCATGTTGCCGTCACCGGCATGGAAGACATTGGCGACGCGCAGGCCGTATTTCTTCACGATCACGTCCGTCTCGCGCAGTACATGGGACAATTGCCCGAGCGGCACCGTGCCATCCATGCAGATATAGTCCGCGATCCGGCCGGTCGCGCCGAAAGCCGACTTGCGGCCCTTCCAGATCAGCGCCGCCTCGATGGCCGACTGGCTCTCCTTCACCGTGCTGACGCCGTGGCGGCGCGCGATCTCGACGATGCGCGCGAGCATGTCGTCCATTTCGGCCTCGGACCCTTCCACCTCGACGATCAGCAGCGCTTCGACATCCAGCGGGTAGCCGGCATGGGCGAAGGCCTCGCAAATCTCGATGGCCGGCTTGTCCATGAATTCGATGGCAACCGGAATGATGCCCTCGCCGATGATATCGGCCACGCAGGCCCCGGCGACTTCCGAGGAATCGAAGCCGAAAAGCACCGGCCGCGCCCCTTCCGGCCTGGCGATCAGGCGCACGGTGGCTTCGGTGACAATGCCGAGCTGGCCTTCAGAACCGCAGACAAGGCCGAGCAGGTCATAGCCGGCGGCGTCCAGTTCGCCTGCGCCAATGTCGAGGATCTCGCCATCGAAGGTGACAAGGCGCACGCCAAGCAGGTTGTTGGTCGTGACGCCATATTTCAGACAATGGGCGCCGCCGGAATTCATGCCGATATTGCCGCCGATGGTGCAGGCAAGCTGCGAGGAGGGATCAGGTGCGTAGAAGAAGCCGTCTGCCTCGACCGCGTTGGAAATGTTGATATTGGTAACGCCGGCCTGCACCCGCGCCAGACGGTTGGGCAGGTCGATTTCGAGAATGCGGCTCATCTTCGACAAGCCGATCACCACCGCGTCCTCCTGCGGGATGGCGCCGCCTGAAAGCGACGTCCCGGCACCGCGCGCCACGACGGGCACCTTTTCGCGGGCAAGGTATTTCAGCACTTTCGCCACCTGTTCCGTCGTCTCGGGCAGGATGACGGCCAGCGGCACGCGCCTGTAGGCCGTGAACGCATCGGTTTCGAAGGGCACCAGTTCACGCTCGTCGCTGACGAAACACGACGCAGGAACGAGATCGGCGAGATCGGCGACAATGTCGGCACGCCGCGCCAGAATGCGCGGATCGGGATCGTGAAAACGGATGTTTGCCATGCCTTCCTCCCCAGAACTGGTCAAATAGTTTTACCACTCGTCGGCACCATGCGCAATCAATGGCCGGCCGACCTTCGCATTGAAAGCCTTTTTCCGGACGGAACAAAAACTTGTCACCCTGCGTCAACAAGAAAGAGGGGCGGCAAAGAAACTTTTCCGGAAACAGTGATCCAACGATCAGCAAAGGACGTAGTGAGGTTCAGATGTCAGGTGAGTCTCACATGAGCCATATAGCCGACTATGAAATTTTCGCCCGGGTCGTCTCCGCTGGCAGCCTTTCGGCGGCCGGCCGGGAGATGGGCCTGTCGCCGGCGGTGGTTTCAAAAAGGCTGCGCCGGCTGGAAGACAGTCTCGGAACCCGGTTGCTCCAGCGCACGACGCGCCAGATCGCATTGACCGAGGCCGGTCAGGGGTTCTATGAGCGGATCGTCGCCATTCTCGCAGCGGTGGAAGAGGCCGAAAGCTTCGTGTCCCGCCGCTCGGCGCAACCGCGCGGCACGCTGAAGGTGTCCGCGCCCACGTCCTTCGGCCGCATGCATGTCGCCCCGCATCTGCAGGCCTTCATGCGAGACAATCCGGATCTCGCCATCAATCTCGTTCTTTCCGATGATTTCGTGGACATTGTCGGCGAAGGTTTCGATCTTGCCATCCGCATTGCCGAACTGACCGATTCGAGCCTTGTGGCGCGCCGCCTGGCCCCGGTCCAGCGTTTCCTCGTCGCCTCCGCCAGCTATCTGGAAAAACACGGTGAGCCGACTTCGATCACTGACCTTCAGAATCACGTCGTGCTGCCGGCCCACAACCACGAGCCCTGGCGTCTGGAAGGGCCGGACGGCCCGCTGATCTACCGGCCCGAAGGCCCGCTGCTGACCAACTCATCGGAAGTGCTGCGGCAAGCCGTGCTCGCCGGCATCGGCATCGCGCTGCGTTCGACCTGGGATGTCGGCCCGGAACTGGCGTCAGGCGAATTGCGCCGCGTGCTGCCGGACTATTCGGCCTCGAAGAATGTCGGCATTTACGCCGTCTATCCCTCGCGCCGCTTCCTGCCGGTCAAGGTGCGCCTGTTCATCGATTTCCTGGCCGGTCTTTACGGCCCCTCGCCCTACTGGGAAGATGGCAGCGAACCCCGCGCGCTGGCCGCCGAGTAACCTTTAATCGTGCTCGCCGTGGGCGCGGCGAATGCGCCTGACCATCCACCACACGAACAGGATGACGATGGGCACCGAGGCCGCGGTCACATATTCGGGCTTCATGCCATGGCCAAGAAGGCCGGTTCCCTTGGCCAGATAGCCGATCAGTCCGACGATGTAATAGGAAACGGCGGCGACCGAGAGGCCCTCGACGGTCTGTTGAAGGCGCAACTGGAGCTGGGCGCGGCGGTTCATCGAGTTGAGCAGGTCGCTGTTCTGGCGCTGCAAGTCAACTTCCACCCAGCTTCTGAGCAGCGTCGTCGCACGGGCCAGCTTGCGCGACAGATTGGCCTGACGCTCCTCGACCGAGCGGCAGGTGCGCATGGCGGGCGCCATGCGCCGCTTCAGGAAAGCGCCCCATGTCTCGTAGCCCGTCACCGGTTGCTCGCCGATGGCGGCCAGCCGTTCATTGACAATGCCGTCATAGGCACGGCTGGCGCCGAACCGGTACAGGCTGGCGGCGGCATCGGCCTCCAGTTCCGAGGCCAAATCCGTCAGTTCGGTGAGCAAATCCTGGCTGCCGGCGCCGCTGCGGGTGCGCATGCGGTTCGTCACGTCGGCAAGGCGGTCCTCGATCCGGCGAATGCGCGGCGACAGTTCCTGGGCCAGCGGCAGGCCGAGCATGGCGAGGATGCGATAGGTCTCGATCTCGATCAGGCGCTGGGCCAGCGCGCCGGCGCGGGCCGGCGTCAGGCCGCGGTCGAGCACAAGGATGCGGGTCAGGCCGTCGCCGTCCTGGCGAAAATCGGTGATGGCGGCCGCCTGCCCGTTTTCCACGAGGCTGTAACAGAGGCTGGCGGCATCGAAGCCGGTGACAAGGCGCTCGCTGGCTTCGGTCCATTTGCGAATCTCGAGGCGCACGCCGGCCAGCACGACACCCGGCAAGGCAAAGGACGGGCCGAAGGGCGGCTCTTCCAGGGGTTTTCCGTCTTGCGGCGAAAGCGGGCCGTTCCAGAGATAGGTGGAGAATTCCGTGTGCCGCTCCCAGCGCAGCGCGCCCCGGCCGCGCAGGATGGTGTGGTGGCGCGCGCCGCGATCGGGCGGGGCGACACCATTGGCCCGCGAAAGGTCCGACAGGACGGCGTGGTCCACCGTGGCGCCGCCCTCGGTCATGAAGGCAAGCTGGACGAGCAGGTGCGGCGTCTCCACCAGCGGCGCAGGACGGGCATGCACCTCGCCAAGTGCGGCCGACCGCCCCGGATGAACCGGGAACCCCAGTACCGTTGCGGCGGTTGAGCGGTTCTGTTCCCCAGCGCCAGATGCCATCGAATTTCCCTCTTGCAGCCCGATCGCGCAGGGCCCGCGCTTCTCCGGACGCGGGCAAACGCGTTTATCCGGCAAGCTTTAGCAACATATTGCAGTGCCGCAAAGCCAGCGCATTCCTGCACGTGGATGGAAAACGCGCGCAAGTGGATAAACAAATTGACCAGTTTGCCTGCGAAACGATAGACTCGCGTGAATTTGCCGCAGGGAGGACTTCAGGCCGTTGAACGAGATCTTTTCCCGGATCCACCACTCACGCACTGCCGACGAGGTCGTCGAGCAGATCGAGGTGCTGGTCCTGGAGGGCATCCTGCGCGTCGGCGACAAGCTGCCGGGCGAGCGGGAACTGGCCCGCCAGTTCGAGGTGTCGCGGCCGATCCTGCGTGACGCGCTGAAGATGCTGGAGGCGCGCGGCCTGCTGGTCACCCGCCACGGCGGCGGAACCTATGTTGCCGATGTGATCGGCCAGGTTTTCACTGGACCGGTGATGGAACTGATCTCCAAGCACCGCAAGGCCATTGCCGACTATCTCGAATATCGCCGCGAGATCGAGGGCGTGGCGGCGGAGTATGCCACCAGACGGGCCACCGAGGATGACAAGGCGCTGCTGACGCGTATCATCGAGCGCATGAAGGAAGCCCACCAGAAGGACGACTTCGAGGAAGAAGCCGCCATCGACGTGGAGTTCCACAACGCCATCGGCGAATGCGCGCATAACATCATCCTGCTGCATACGCTGCGCTCCTGCTACCGCCTGCTGTCGGACGGCGTGTTCTACAACCGGTCCATGATCTACAATTTCCCCGGCGCGCGCGACAAATTGCTGGAGCAGCATCTTGCCATCTACGATGCCGTCATGGCCGGCGATCCGGCCGCAGCGCGCGCAGCCGCGCAGGCGCACATGACCTATGTGGAGAATTCCATGCGCGACGCAGAGCGCACCGTGGACTGGCAGCGCATTTCCCGCCTGCGCCTGCGCCAGCGCAGCGAGACGACAATCGAGTAATCCGGAAGCATCCCATGTCAGAGAGTTCCCCTCCCCGCGTCGGCCTGTTCGTCACATGCCTGGTCGACCTGTTCCGCCCGAGCGTGGGTTTTGCAGCCATCAAGCTGATGGAGGCGGCCGGGTGCCGGGTCGACGTGCCGCGGGCGCAGACCTGCTGCGGCCAGCCGGCCTACAATTCCGGCGACCGGGCCGACACGCGCGCCATCGCCGAACAGACCATCGCTGCGTTCGAGGACTTCGATTACGTGGTCGCGCCGTCCGGTTCCTGCGCCTCCATGCTCAAGAAGCACTATCCGGGCCTTTTTGCCGGCGATGCGGCATGGGAAGAACGGGCGTCAGCCTTTTCGGCCAAGTGCCACGAACTCGTCAGCTTCCTGACCGATGTGCTGGGGATAGAGGGCGTCGATGCCCGCCTCGATACGGTTGCGACCTATCACGACAGCTGTTCCGGCCTGCGGGAACTGGGTGTGCAGGGGCAGCCGCGCAAGCTGCTTGCCAGCGTGGAGGGCCTGACCGTCAGCGAGATGCGCGACCCGGATGTGTGCTGCGGTTTCGGCGGCACGTTCTGCGTCAAGTATTCCGACATTTCCAACGCCATCGTCGAACGCAAGACGGCCGACATCACCTCCACCGGCGCCTCCTTGCTGCTGGCCGGCGATCTCGGCTGCCTGATGAACATGGCAGGCAAGCTGAAGCGCGAAGGCTCGGGCGTGGAGGTGCGCCACGTGGCCGAAGTGCTGGCCGGCATGACAGACACGCCGCCGATTGCAGGGAAAGGCTGACGCCATGCAGATCACCTCACCGACCTTCAGGAAGAACGCCCGCGCCGCGCTGGACGACCGCCAGCTTCAGCGCGCGCTGGGCAATGTTCGCTCCGGCTTCATCGAAAAGCGGGCCCAGGCGGCCGCGGGCCTGCCGGAATTCGAGGCACTGCGCGACCAGGCGCGCGACATCAAGAACCATACGCTTGCCCATCTCGACCTGTATCTGGAAACCTACGAGAAGGCCGTGAAGGATGCCGGCGGGCATGTCCACTGGGCGGAAACCGCCGCCGACGCACGCGGCATCGTGCTCGACATCTGCCGGCGGGCCGGTGCGCGCACCGTGACCAAGGGCAAGTCGATGATCACCGAGGAGATCGGGCTCAACGACTTCCTGGAGCATTCCGGCATCGAGCCGGTGGAGACGGATCTGGGCGAATACATCATCCAGCTACGCGGCGAACACCCGAGCCACATCATCGCGCCGGCCGTCCATGTCAACAAGGACCAGGTGGAGGAGGATTTCCGCCGGGTCCACACGCATCTGCCGCCTTCGCGCGACCTGTCGGAGCCGGAAGATCTGCTGGGCGAGGCGCGCCGCGTGCTGCGCTCGCGCTATTTCGAGGCCGATGTCGGCATTACCGGGGCCAATTTCCTGGTCGCCGAAACCGGCTCCTCGATCATCGTCACGAACGAGGGCAATGGCGACCTGACCCAGACACTGGGCAAGGTGCATATCGTCATGGCCTCCATCGAGAAGGTGGTGCCGACGCTGGAGGACGTGTCGCAAATCCTGCGTGTGCTGGCACGCTCGGCGACCGGCCAGGAGATGAGCGTCTACACCACGCTTTCGACCGGGCCGAAACGCGACAAGGACCCGGACGGCCCGGACGAATATCACGTCATCCTGCTCGACAACGGGCGCTCCTCCATGCTCGGCACGGAGTTCCAGGAGATGCTGCGCTGCATCCGCTGCGGCGCCTGCATGAACCATTGCCCGGTCTATCACACCGTCGGCGGGCACGCTTACGGCTGGGTCTATCCGGGGCCGATGGGCGCGGTTCTCACCCCCTCGCTGATCGGCGTGGACAAGGCGGGTCACCTGCCCAACGCTTCCACTTTCTGCGGGCGTTGCGAGGCGGTGTGCCCGATGCGCATTCCCCTGCCCAAGATGATGCGGCACTGGCGCGAACGGGAATTCGAGCGCGGACTGAACCCGTCGACCCAACGTTTCGGGCTGAAGAGCTGGGCCTTTCTCGCCCGCCGGCCCCGCATCTACCGGCTGGCCACCTCGTTCGCCATTCCGTTGCTCTCGGTGTTCGGCGGGGCGAAGCGCCGTTTTTCGTGGCTGCCGCTTGCCGGCGGGTGGACAAGGCATCGCGAGCTGCCCGCGCCGGAATCGCGCACGTTCATGCAGCAATGGGCCCAGCGCGAGGCGCTGAAGCAGGAGGCACGGCCATGAGCGCGCGTGACGCCATTCTCAACCGCATCCGCAAGCATGCGGGCGGCAGCGGCGCGGCGGACGAGCGGATGAAGGCGGTCGCGGACCGGCTGAAGAAGCACCCGCAGGGCGTTGTGCCGGCGCGCGCGCAAATTGCGCCGGCCGAGCGGGTCAAGCTGTTCCTCGCCAAGGCGGAGGGCGTGCAGGCAACGGTGCAGACGGTGAAGTCCGGCGACGACGTGCCCAAGGCCGTTTCAGCCTATCTGCGAGCGCGAAACCTGCCGGCATCGGTGCGCATGGGCGCCGACAAGCGGCTCAAGGCCATGCCCTGGGACAAGCAGCGATCGCTGGAGGTGAAGGCCGGTGCATCGGACGGCGATGACATGACCGGCGTCAGCCACGGCCTGTGCGGGATCGCGGAAACCGGCACCGTCATGCTGACGGCCGGCGCGGACAATCCGACCACGATCAACTTCCTGCCGGAACATCATATCGTGGTGCTCGACGCGGCGGATATCGACGGTACCATGGAGGAAGCCTTCGCCCGGTTGCGCAAGGCCTCCCGGCGCAAGGGCATGCCCCGCGCGGTCAACCTGGTGACCGGGCCGTCGCGGTCCGGCGACGTGGAACAGAAGATCATCCTCGGCGCGCATGGGCCGAAGGCGTTGCATGTCATCGTCGTCGGCAAGGCAACGTGAGTGCTGACCGAGGTATTGCGCTGGGCGAGGCGGCCAGCCCGCCCGGCATGCGTCTTTATGCCATCGGCGACGTGCATGGCCGTCTTGACCTGCTGAGCGCGCTCCACGGCAAAATCGGGGCGGAAATCGCGCGCGACCGGCCCGCTGACTGGCGGATCATCCATGTCGGGGACTATATCGACCGCGGCCCCTGCTCGCGTGGCGTGCTCGATTTCCTGACCGGAAAGTCGTCAGCGGACGAGCGAAACATCGCGCTGGCGGGCAATCACGATCTCGGCCTCTTGTGGTTTCTCGCCAAGCCTCGCGCCAACACCCTGTTCACCCGCCATGGCGGCGTCCAGACCGCGCTTTCCTACGGCGTGACGGCGGATTTCAGCAGCAATGAGGCAGCGCGCGATACGGCGTGCCGGCTTGACGCGGCCATTCCCGAATCCCACACGCGTTTCCTGACCGGGCTCGCCCGGTCGGTTTCCTTCGGGGATTTCTTTTTCTGCCATGCCGGCATCCGTCCCGGACTGGCGCTGGACCGGCAGGATCCCGAGGATCTGATCTGGATACGCGACGACTTCCTTGGCTGGGCCGGGCTGCACCCCAAGGTGATCGTGCATGGCCATACCCCGGTTGCCGCCCCGGACCTCAGGCCGAATCACGTCAATATCGACACCGGAGCCTATTCCTCCGGCATTCTCTCGGCCCTCGTGATCGAGGGCCGGCTCACACGCATCTTGCAGGAAACAGGCGGATCGACGGCCGCATGAAAGGCACAGGGCCCTCCATCCGCGCCTGAACGCGAATCACAAGCGGGCGGGCTCAATTGCCCAGCGCGACGATTCCGTAGCCGTCATGGGTGGCGGATTTTCCGGCGGCGGCATCGGTGGCATAGAAACCGATGCTCCACATGGCTGCAGCGGTCAGCAGGAAGACAGAAAGAAGTGTTGCTTTCACGGGATTCATCTCTGTTTGCTTTCCGTACTACCTGCGCCAGTTTTGGTTACCATTCCGTTGCCAGACAACGGGAAAGGCATTTCATCTGTTCCATTCTGATCGACAAGGCCACCCTGCCCCGACGGCGGTTTCCCTAAGTCATTAACGGATCGATTACCAGCCGTCTGTGACAGACTGCACACGGAAAAGCGGATTTGTTGCAACGCAGCAACGCAAGTGCCGCCGCATCCGGTGCCTCCGGCGCCATGATGTGCCGCATTGACAGGCGCAGGGCCCGCGGTCCTATCTGGTGCGAAGGACCCCATGCCGGAGTGCAACCATGGACTTTCCCGTCGACCTGCCTGTCCTGCTGGCCTTTTCCGCCGCTTCCCTGGCATTGCTCGTCATTCCCGGCCCGACCATCATCATGGTGGTGGCGCAGGCACTGGCGCATGGCCGTCGCGTGGCGCTGGCCAGCGTTGCCGGCGTGGCCCTTGGCGACCTCCTTGCCGCCAGCCTTTCGCTCGTCGGCGTCGGAACCATACTGGCGGCATCCGCCACGGCCTTCACCGTGATCAAGTGGGTGGGAGCGGCCTATCTCGTCTGGATCGGCGTGAAGATGTGGCGCGCGCCGGTGGCGCCCGTGCTGTCGGGGCTGGCGGCGGGCGAACCGGTGGCCGGCATCCGCCGCTGGCCGGTTTTCCGCGATGCCTTTCTCGTGACCCTGTTCAACCCGAAGGGTATCGTGTTCTTCATGGCCTTCGTGCCGCAATTCATCGTGCCAGGGCGGGATTTCGTACCGCAGGCGGCGGTGTTCGTCGCGGTGTTCACAGTTCTGGGCATGGTGAACGCCGCCGCCTACGCACTGCTGGCCGGCACAGCGCGCCAGGCCATCCGGCGTCCGGCCCTGCTCAGGGCAGCCACGCGTACCGGCGCCGGTTTCCTGATTTCCGCAGGGCTTGCCTCGCTGATGGTCAAGCGGGCGGCCTGACCGATGACCCTGCCAAACCGCGTGAACCCGTTCGGCGGCCTGTTTGCGGATCCGGCGCGCGGTACGTTCACGGGCAATCGCGGTGTCATTCACGATCCTGAGACCCGAACGCCGACCGGACGGCGATGGTCGAGAAAGGCGTGGATCTGCTGTGCGCTCACCTACCAGGACCGCAAGCGCGATGTCTGGGGCCGGAACGGTCCCGGCGGGTCCGCGGGCTGGACGGAACTGTTCTTCGCCGACGAGGTGACAGCGCTGGCGGCCGGCCACAGGCCCTGCTTCCTGTGCCGGCGGGGCGCGGCAACCGCTTTCGCCTCGGCCTTTGCCCAGGGGATGAACGCGCCAGCCATGTCCGCGGCCGGCATGGACGCCGTTCTCCACGGCCAGCGGCGGCTTTCGACGCGTGCCGATGCACAGCGCCTCTCCCCGATCGACCTGCCCGGCCTGCCGGACGGCACCATGGTGGAGGCGGACGGCCGGGCCTTCGCGCTGCGCGGCCGCCGGGCGCTTGCATGGCATGCGGATGCCTATGGCCCGCCAATGGCGCTCTCGGACCTGATGCGTTTCCCGGTCACGCTCATCACGCCGAAGGCGACGGTGACGGCCTTGCGCAACGGCTACCGGCCGGCCTGGCGCGCAGACAGCACCGCTTGACCCCGGCCGCCTCCTCGGTCATCCATCTGCCATGCGCGCCAATTACAAGCTTCCCCGCCTGTTCCTCGACACCGCCCTGGCCGGCGGCATCGTGGTCGATGCCGATTCGCAGCAATCGAACTACCTGCTGAACGTGCTGCGGCTGGCCGACGGCGCGGAACTGCTGGTGTTCAACGGGCGCGACGGCGAGTGGCTGGCCCATGTCACGCGGGCTGGCAAGAAGCGCGCGCAGATCACGCTGGCGGCGCAGACGCGGCCGCAACCGGAGCCGTGCGATCTCGTCTATTGCTTTGCACCGCTGAAGGCCGGGCGGCTCGACTACATGGTGCAGAAGGCCGTGGAAATGGGCGCGGGCGTGCTGCAACCGGTGATCACCCAGCATACGCAGGTGCACAAGCCCGGTCTGGAGCGCATGCGGGCCAATGCGGTGGAAGCGGCCGAGCAATGCGGCATCCTTTCCATTGCGCAGGTGCTGGAACCGGTGAAACTGGACCGGCTGCTTGCCACCTGGGAGGGGGGGCGCCGTCTCGTCTTCTGCGACGAGGCCGCGCAGGGCAACAATCCCATGCCCATTCTTCAGAACCTGGCCGAGCCCCGGTTCGGCCTTCTCATCGGACCCGAGGGCGGGTTTTCGGAGGAAGAGCGGCGGCAATTGCATGCGCTCGACTTCGTGACCGCCATTCCGCTGGGTCCGCGTATCCTGCGCGCCGACACGGCCGCCGTTGCGGCAATGGCCGTGCTGCAGGCGGCGCGCGGCGACTGGACATGACCGCTTCAATATCTGTTGACGTGGCGTTCAGGACTTTTCGCTTGATCAGCCCTGCCCTTCTCGTCCATTGATGCGCCTCGACGACGCGGCGCGCCCGCGCCCGTGTGCGAATTGAGAAGGACGGCGTTGCATGGCGCGGGACACGACTGACGAAAGGCCGCTTGACGGTTTTGCCGACATGGTCGGCTGGATGGAAGCCGGCTGCAAGCCGCCGGAAGACTGGCGCATCGGCACCGAGCACGAGAAATTCCCCTTCTACGTGGACGGCAACCGGCCGGTCCCCTATGGCGGCGACAATGGAATCCGCGCCATCCTGGAGGGTATGCGCGAAAAGCTGGGCTGGGAACCGATCATCGACGCCGGCCATATCATCGGGCTCGTCGAACCAACGGGCCAGGGCGCAATCAGCCTGGAACCGGGCGGGCAGTTCGAACTGTCGGGCGCGCCACTGGAGACCATCCATCAGACATGCCGGGAGGGCAATGCCCATCTGGCGCAGGTGCGCGAAATCGCCGAGCCGCTCGGCATCCGCTTCCTCGGCATGGGCGCAAGCCCGAAATGGACGCTGGCGGAGACGCCGCGCATGCCGAAGTCGCGCTATGACATCATGACAGGCTACATGCCCAAGGTCGGCAGTCAGGGCCTCGACATGATGTACCGGACCTGCACGATCCAGGTGAACCTGGATTTCGACAGCGAAACCGACATGCGCCGCAAGATGCAGGTCTCGATGAAGCTGCAGCCGCTGGCCACGGTCCTCTTCGCCTCCTCGCCGTTTACCGAGGGCGCGCCGAACGGCCTGCAAAGCTGGCGCGGCGACATCTGGCGCGACGTCGACAACCAGCGCTCCGGCCTGCTGCCCTTCGTCTTTTCCAGCGATTTCGGCTTTGCCGACTATGCCGAATGGGCGCTCGACGTGCCGATGTATTTCATTATCCGCGACGGGCGCTATCACGATGCAACGGACGTGACATTCCGCCAGTTCATGGATGGCGCCCTGAAGGGCCGGATCACGAACCCGATACCGACCATGGGCGACTGGACCAACCATCTGTCGACCCTGTTTCCGGATGTCCGGCTGAAACGCTTCCTCGAAATGCGCGGCGCGGATGGCGGACCCTGGCGGCGCATTTGCGCGCTGCCGGCCTTCTGGGTCGGGTTGCTCTATGATGGCGAGGCGCTCGACGCTGCGGAAGCCCTCGTCAAGGACTGGACGGTGGCGGAAACGCAGGCGCTGCGCGACAGCGCACCGACCAGCGGGCTGGACAGCGGGATCGCCGGACGCAGCCTGCACATGATCGCCCGCGACGTGCTGGAAATCTCGCGGCTCGGCCTCAAGAACCGCAACCGGCTGAACGTCGACGGTTTCGACGAGGCGCATTTCCTGGCCCCGCTCGAGGAAATCGTGGCGCGCGGGACGACCGACGCGCAGGAAATGCTGGCCGCCTGGCATACGCGCTGGGACCATTCGGTCGAGCCCCTGTTCACCGAATACGCCTACTGAGCGTCACCGCGGCCTGTTCCTGCAACCATCTTCCCGTTTGTTCGCGGCGCGCAAACGGGCTAGCCTTGTCTGACGATTCAAACGGCAAGGAGGAATTGCCATGGCCCCGTTGCTCGACATGATGCTCAACATGCAGAACGGCGAGGCCGTGCAGCAGATGGCGCGCCAGTTCCAGTTGTCCCAGGAGCAGACTGCCAAGGCAATGGAAGCGCTGATGCCCGCCTTCTCCGAAGGGCTCAAGCGCAATGCCTCCGATCCGTTCGGCGTCGCCAACTTCCTCAATGCACTGGCGACAGGCCAGCATGCGCGCTACTGGGAAGACATGCAGGCCGCCTTCCAGCCGCAGGGTGTGCACAACGGCAACGGCATTCTCGGCCATCTGTTCGGCTCGCCCGAGGTCAGCCGGGCCATCGCGAAACAGGCCGAGGCGGCCACCGGGATCGGCCAGGAAATCTACAAGCAGATGCTTCCCGTCCTCGCCAACCTGATCATGGGAGGGCTCTACCGGCAGACCACCGGCCAGGCGGCGCCGCAGGCCGGTTTCGGCGCAGGCGGTTTCGGCTCAGGCGCCAACCCAATCGGCGATGTCATCGCGGAAATGATGCGACAGGGCACCGACATGTGGACGCGCGGCCAGCAGCAGCACCGCACGCCGCGCGCGGAGCCGCAAAACCCGTTCGACAATCCCTTCGGCAAGATGCTGGAGACCATGATGGGCGGCGGCCAGAAACAGCCGCAGGCCGAACGCCCGCAAAATCCGATGACCGACAATCCGTTCGGCCGCATTTTCGAGGATTTCCTGCGCAGCGCGCAAGGCGGCGGCATGGGCGGCCAGACCGGGGGCGGCCAAACCGGGGGCGGCCGGCAACCGGCCGGGGACAGCGGTTCCGCCGACAAGGCGCAGAATCCGTATGACACGATTTTCGGCGAGATGTTCGAAAGTGGCCGGCGCGCCCGCGACGAATACCAGCGCAATGTCGAAAGCATTTTCGACCAGTTCCTGAAGGGCATGGACCGCCCGCGCTGACAGCCTGCGGCAAATCCTGGAAAAAGACCCGGCCGCGGGGGGACGGCCGGGTCAGGTGCGCGGGCCTTGCCGGAGGGGATCCGGCCTGCGGTCATGGGAGTTGCGCAGCGCCCGCGGGATTTGCCATTGGGTCTCAGTGAACCTGGCGCGCAGCCATTTCGGCCAGATAGAGGCGTTCGTCTCGCAGCGCGGAAAGGCGGCGCGTCGGATCCTCGTTCCAGCGGCTGCCGCCGGCCTCGAACAGGTCGCCACGGGTTATGCCGATGTCAGCCAGTTCGCGATCGGTCAGGCCGGACAGTTCGGCCAGACGGATGCGGTTGCGCCAATTTCGGGCCAGCGCCGCCACGGCCGCACCGGCGCGCGTGGCAACGCCTGCGAGGGCGGCCAGGCGGGTGGAAGCATGGGCAGTGTGTTGCAGCGCAGTCATCTCTTCGACTCCTCTCGGTAAATCCGGCAATCCGGCCAACGGCAAGACGTGGCGCGAAGCGGGATGCTCGCGGCATGTGTGTCGACCGGTCAGTCCGGAATGTCAGCATCATGCGTCACGGCAATTGATTAGTCGAACGAATGTTTCTAATCTTATCCTTCAGAATTGTTGATGGGAACATGCCATGGCCGCCGCACTCGATCTGGACCAGCTCCGTACCTTTCTCGCCATTGCCGAAACCGGGTCCTTCACCGAGGCATCACAGATCGTCCACCGCACGCAATCGGCGGTCTCGATGCAGATGCGCAAGCTGGAAGAGCGCGTCGGCAAACCGCTTTTCGAGAAGGACGGGCGCATGAACCGCCTTACCGAGGACGGCGAACGGCTGACGGCCTATGCGCGCCGGCTTGTGCAACTCAACAACGAGACGCTGGCCGCCTTTGATGACAACCAGTTGGCCGGCCATGTGCAGATCGGCGTGCCGGACGACTATGCGGAGCGGTTTCTGCCGGAGATCGTCGGGCGTTTCACCCGGTCGAACCCCAAGGTGGAACTCACCGTGCTTTGCGAACCGACCTACGGGCTGATCGAGCATGTGCGGCGCGGGCATCTGGACATTGCGCTCATCTCGCAGACCGAGGGCGATGGCAGCATGGAAATCGTGCGCCGGGAGCCCTTGCTCTGGGTGACGAGCGCCGCCCATGCCACGCATGAGGAACCGGTCCTGCCGCTGGCTGCGGGGCGGCCATCCTGCAAATGGCGGCAGCGGGCGGTGGAAGTGCTGGACGCCATGGGCCGGGACCATCGTTTCATCTTCAACAGCTGGTCGGCCACGGTCATCGCGGCGGCCGTGCTTTCCGGCCAGGCGGTTTCGCTGCTGCCCGAATGTGCGCTGCGGCCGGGCATGCGGGTGCTGGGCGAGAGCGACGGGTTCCTGTCGCTGGGCGAGACGGGCATTGCCATCCTGCGCGGGCGCACCCGCCATCCGGCGCTGGTGGATGCGCTGGCCAGGCATATCGGCGAAAGCCTCGACAACCTGTCGGTGCCCGGCGCGCTGGGGCTTGGCCAGCCGGACATGCAGGCTGCCAATGGCGGCCTTCGCGTGCCGCGCCTGCGGCCCGGCCACATGCTGGCAGGCTGGTAGGCCGGGTTGACTCCTCGCCAGCCCGAAAGCCCAATGCGCCCATGACAGACGAATCACCTTCCAATGCGGCCGAGTTCACCGTCTCGGAGATTTCCGGCGCCCTGAAACGCGTGGTCGAGGACGCCTTCGGCCATGTGCGCCTTCGCGGCGAAGTGTCGGGCTATCGCGGGCCGCATGCCTCCGGCCATGCCTATTTCGCGCTCAAGGACGACCGCGCGCGGATCGAGGCGGTGATCTGGCGTGGCAGTTTCCAGCGGCTGCGTTTCAAGCCCGAGGAAGGCATGGAGGTCATCGCCACCGGGAAGCTGACCACCTATCCGGGCTCTTCGAAATACCAGATCGTCATCGAGAACCTGGAGCCGGCGGGCGCCGGTGCGCTGATGGCACTGCTGGAAGAGCGCAAGCGCAAGCTGGCAGGCGAAGGCCTGTTCGACGCGGCCCGCAAGCAGGCATTGCCATCGCTGCCGCGCGTCATCGGCGTCGTGACCTCACCCACGGGCGCGGTGATCCGCGACATCATCCACCGCATCACCGACCGTTATCCCCTGCATGTCATCGTCTGGCCGGTGCGGGTGCAGGGCGATACCTGCGGGCAGGACGTGGCGCGCGCCATCGACGGCTTCAACGCGCTTGTGCCCGGCGGTGCGATTCCCCGGCCTGACGTCATCATCGTTGCGCGCGGCGGCGGAAGCCTTGAGGATCTGTGGGGCTTCAACGACGAAATCGTTGTGCGCGCGGCGGCGGCTTCGCACATTCCGCTGATTTCGGCTGTCGGGCACGAAACCGACTGGACGCTGATCGACCTGGCCGCCGACATGCGCGCGCCGACGCCGACGGGTGCCGCCGAAATGGCCGTTCCGGTGAAGGCGGATCTGGAGGCTGCGCTCGCCAACCTGTCGGCGCGGCTGTCAGGCGCATTGCGCCGCGCGATGGACCGCAAGCGCGAAGCCGTGCGGGCGGCGGCGCGCGCCCTGCCCCAAGCCGACCAGTTGCTGGCCATGCCGCGGCGGCGGTTCGACGAGGCCGCACTCAACCTGACGCGCATGCTGCGCGTGAACGTGGAGCGAAAGCGGGCGAAATCCGAGGCCGCATCCGCGCGCCTGCGGCCGGGCCTGCTGGAAACACGCGTCGCGCAGGCGCGGCGTGACCAGACCCGCCTGGAGGCAGCGCTGCCGCGGCTTGCCGCACGCATGCTGGAGCAGCGGTCGGAGCGGTTGAGCCAGGCCGGACGGCTGCTCAAGTCCTTCTCCTACCAGGGAACGCTGGAGCGCGGTTTCGCGCTTGTGCGCGATGCGGAAGGAAGACCGGTTTCGCGTGCCGCCGCCATCCGCTCCGGCGATGCGCTGGCGATCGAGTTCTTCGACGGCCAGATCCGGGCTGGCGCCCTGGGGCCGGTCGGCGGCGACAAGGAGCGGCCGCGCAAGCGCAAGGAAACGCCGGTGATACCGCCAGCCAAGCGCCAGGGTGAACTGTTCTGAGCGCAGCCAAACCGGCGGCTACGCCTTCAGCACATCAGGATCATGAAAAACGGGGATGGTACGGTTGGGTGGATTCGAACCACCGACCTTTGGAGCCACAATCCAACGCTCTAACCAACTGAGCTACAACCGCCCTTGCCGGAAGCCGGCGGAGCGTCAATACGCATATTTGCTTCGGGTTTCAAGCACAAATCCGGCGCTTCGGCCATGCCGGCCACGAAAAAAGGCCGGACGCGCAGTCCGGCCTTTTCGCGTGCCGCCGGCCGGGAGGATGGCGGGCGGCATTCCCAGCGGCCGGGAGGAGGATAGCCGCGGGAAAGAGGGTTGGCGCGCCTCAGGCGGCCTTAAAGTCCTTGACGGCCTTTTCGAAGGCGGTCTTGGCCGGCTTGGCCATTTCTTCGGCAGCCTTGGTCGTGGCAGCCTGCATGTCCTTGGCCTGCTCGGTGGCCATTTCGGTCTGCTTGCGCACGAAAGCGGTCTGCATTTCGACGAAGTCGGAGAGCGACTTCACGCCCAGCAGGGCTTCCATGTGGGAGAAGCCGGCCTCGGCATTGGCGCGCATGGCGGCGATGGTCTTGAGCGAAACGGTGTTGACGGCGCCCTTGACGGTTTCCATGGAATCTTCAACCATCTTCTGGGCTTCCTCGGCGTTCGCCTTCATCTTGGCGTAGGCTTCCTGGGTCTGCTCAACGCCCTTTTCGGCGAAGGCGCGAACCTGGTCAGTGGCCTTGGTGGCATCAAAAGCCGGGAATTCGACGGTTTCAGCGGTCTTTGCAGCCTTGGTCATATCATGATCCTCATAATGTTGACCGGCTCTCGCCGGTGTGTGTTGATAGGCTTCAATATAGCGATCTTTTTGTGCATTGCAACATAAATTTTGCACTGCACAATTTCTGGAGGCAGATTAACCACTTGCGGAGTTTGCAGGACCACCGGGCGGGGTGAAACATGGACGGTGCAGGCGCCAGCGATTATTAAGAAAGCGTAAAGCTCCCGCGGATCGGGGAGACATGGAAAGCAGGGCCGCAGACATGGAAACGGGCGTCTACCCCTTCCTCGACATTGCCGTGAACGACGCTGTCCGCATGCGCCTGGCATCGGGCGACGCGCTGGTCGTCCTGTCCAGCGACCTTTCCACGGTGCTATGGGCGAATGGCCACGGGGCGCAGATTTTCGGCTTTCAGGATCTCGAAGAGGCGATCGGACAGGAAACCGGCCTTGCCGTGATCGCGCGGCGGCAGATCCAGGGCCTGCGGGGTTTTCCGCATCTGGCGCGCGAGATGCCGGTGCTGGTCCGCCTGGGGACTGGCACGGGCTCGCGCACGGTGGCATTCCAGGCCAGCAGCATGAGCATGCCGCAGGGCGAGCCGGCCATCCTGCTTGCCATACCGGCCGAAGCGCGCGGGGCCGGCAGAGGCGGGCAGGTGGTCGCGGGGTTCTCCAGCCAGGAAAACCATGCCGCGCTCGTGGACGCGAATGGCGAAGTCCTCGAATGTTCCAGCGATTTTGACCGGCTCGGCATAGCGCCCGGCACGCTGGTGGCGCTGGTCAAGGCGGTGGCCCATGAGGAGGACCGCCTCGTCAAGCGCATGATCGAAAGCCGCCACGGGCCGCTTCCGGCCGGGTTCGCCCGGCTGACGGACGATCCGGCACTGCACCTGCTGCTGGCCGTGGAACCGGGAGCGGAACCCGGCAAGGGCGAAGCGGCCGCGCAGGCAGACGATGGCACTGCCGCGCAAACGGCCCTGCCTGTCTTGGAGACGCATGAGGACGTTCTTCCCGAAACGCCGCGCCGGGACGGCCGGCCGGCCGTGGCGACACCGCGCACGATTGCCGAAATGGTCGGGCTGGCCTTTGGTGGCGCTGCCGCGGACCGTCGCCATGACATGCCCGGCGACCAGGATGCCTTGCACGAAGACATGGCGGCCAATGATGACATGCCGGCAGCCGAAGGCGGCGCGGCAACCGATGGCGACCATTCGGGCGTGCGAAATGAAGCAGCGGACAGGGCAAGCCCCCCGGTTGCCCCGCATGACGACTGGTATTTCGAGCAGGGCGGAACCAGCAAGCCGGAAGAAACCGCCTCACCCGGCGAAGCCCCGGAGGAGCCTGGCGATGCAGGAACGGCAGAGGCATTCGTCGCCGAGACGGAAGCCGCCCAGCCGGTCCGCTTCGTCTGGCGCACGGACGCGCAGGGCTGCTTCACCGCGCTCTCGGACGAGTTCGGTGCTGTTGTCGGTCCATCCGCGTCCGACATCCTGGGCCAGACATTCGAAGCCGTGGCGGCGCGTTTCGGCATCGACCCGGATGGCGACATCGCCGGCCTTCTGTCACGGCGCGACACGTGGTCCGGGCGCTGTGTCCTTTGGCCACTGCAGGGAACGGCCAAGCGCGCACCCGTCGACCTGGCTGCCCTGCCCGTCTACAACCGCGAGCGGGATTTCGAGGGATTTCGCGGCTTCGGCGTGATCCGTCCGGGCGAGGCGGTCGAGGATCCCGGCGCCCTAGGCCTTGTGCTTGCGCAAGGCGAAACGCCCATGGCGGAAATCACCGATACCGGCACGGACGATGCGCAGAATGGGGCGGAAAGCCCGGAGCCGGCGCACCCGGAGCCGGCTTCCGAAGCGCCGGACACATTGCCGGAAATGGAGCATGATCCGTTTCACGGAGAAGCGCCCGCGCTTGCCGTCGACACGAGCCTGAACCGGCGCCTCAACGACAAGATCGTCAGTCTGGAGCAGCATCGCGAGCGGCCGGGCGACCGGCCGGGCAAGCGGCTGTCACGCGCCGATCAGCATGTCTTCGAAACCATTGGCAAGACATTGCGGGAAACATCGCTTCCGCCCGCCGATGCCGATGCAGGCGAAAACGGCGGTCAGCCGGACACGCCCGCGGCAGCCCCTGCCGGGGAGAGCGGCCAGCAACCCGCCTTCGACGCCGGGCGAGACGAAACGGCAGAGCCTGTAGCGCAGGACGCCGATGCCGGCGGCGGTGCCGTGCCAACCGACGGCAGCAACCGGCAGGATGAGGCGCGGCCCGCGCTTCTGCCGGAAACGCCGGCCGGCACCATCCGTCCGGTTCGCCAGGCACCCAGACGGGTCTATGCCGGGGCTTTCGCGGGGGCCGGCGTTTCCGGGGCGATGTATATCGCAGCCGCATCGGACGGAACGAAGGACAGTGCCGGGGAGGACATTGGCGGCCACGCAGAAGACTCCGACATGGATGCAGTGACGGAAACCGCTCCGGAAGACGTGGCGAACGTGGCGGACGTGGCGGACGTGGCGGACGTGGCGGACGTGGCGGACGTGGCGGACGTGGCGAAGACCGTCGAACCGGTTTTCCCGTCTGTCAATGCCTACAGCCTTGCAAGGCCGGGCGTGCAGGCGCCAGACGGCGAGCCCGCCGCGACGTCGGCGGCGGATCATGGAGAGCCCGACCCCACCTTCACCGTGGCAGGGCACCATCCGGCCAATGGAGCGGATGAACCGGCGACCGGGGCCGCAGCAACGCCGCGAGACGCGGCGGCCGGCGATGGCTCCGGCACCGAACCCCTGGCCCGCCGGCTGGCAGCGGGCGACGTCTCGCCTGCCTTCCTGTCGCGCCTGCCGGTTCCGGTGCTCGTGACCGGCGGCGGGCGTCTTGCCTATGCCAATGGCGCCTTCCTGTCCTTCAGCGGGTACGGCTCTCTGGCCGACCTGGAAGCGGCTGGCGGGCTGGAAGCGCTGTTCGGTGAGGCAGGACCGCAGGGGCCTGAAATCCGCCTGGCCGACGATACCGCCGCGCGCGTGCGGACCCACATGCAGAGCATCGGCTGGAATGGCGGCAAGGCCATCATGCTGGCCTTTCTCGATCCCGGCGACGAGGACGACGACAGCACGCAGGATTTGACTGCCGGAGCGGATATGACGGAAGGCGGGCCGATCAATGCCTTCCTTGCGCCCGAGAGCGTGGAGAAGCTGCAAGCCACGGTGCGCCAACTCAACACCATCCTCGACACCGCGACCGACGGCGTCGTGCTGATCGAGAACGATGGCACGATCCGCGCCATGAACCGCTCGGCCCAGGCCCTGTTCGGCTATGACGGCGAGGAGGTAACGGGCGAACCGTTTGGCCGGCTATTTGCCGCCGAGAGCCAGCGCGCCGCGCGCGATTACCTTGCCGGGCTCGCCGGCAACGGGGTTGCCAGCGTGCTCAATGACGGGCGCGAGGTCATCGGGCGCGAAGCCAAGGGCCGTTTCATCCCGCTCTACATGAGCATCGGCAAACTGCCTTCCCACGGCGGCTATTGTGCGGTGATGCGCGACATCACCAACTGGAAGCGGGCCGAGGAGGAACTGACCGAAGCGCGACGGCAGGCCGAAGACGCATCAAGCCAGAAAACACAATTCCTGGCCCGGGTCAGCCACGAGATCCGCACGCCGCTCAATGCCATCATCGGATTTTCGGAACTGATGCTTGGCGAGCGTTTCGGCCCGATCGGCAACCAGCGCTACAAGGACTATCTGCGCGACATCAACCGTTCCGGCAACCACGTGCTGGACCTGGTCAACGACCTGCTCGACATCTCCAAGATCGAGGCCGGACACCAAGAATTGTCCTATGAGGCGGTTCCGCTCAACGATATTCTCGCCGAAGCGGTGGCGATCATGCAGCCGCAGGCCAATCGCGAACGGGTCATCATCCGCTCATCGCTCGTCTCCGGCCTGCCCGACGTGGTCGCCGACAAGCGCTCCATGCGCCAGATCGCGCTCAACCTGCTTTCCAATGCCGTGAAATTCACCCCGCCCGGCGGACAGGTGATCGTTTCCACCGTCCACGAGGCAGGCGGCGAGGTGGTGATGCATGTGCGCGACACGGGCATCGGCATGACAATGTCCGACATCGAGCATGCGATGAAGCCGTTCAAGCAGCTCAACACGATGCGCCGCACACGCGGCGACGGCACCGGCCTCGGCCTGCCGCTGACCAAGGCGCTGGTGGAGGCCAACCGCGCCCGCTTCGCCATCACCTCGACACCGGGCGAGGGCACCATCGTGGAGGTGATCTTCCCGCCGGCACGCGTGCTGGCGGACTGAACCGGATCAATCCACTCCAGTTTAGAAACGTTCCAGTCTTTCAGGGATTTCCTTGACCCCCGGGCGGGGCCAAGGCACTGAAAAACGGCAACCGGCCGACGCGCCGGACCAATGGAAACCCTTCGCGCAGGGCCTTGACCCCTGCAGCCCAGGAGACCGGAATGAACACCATTTTCGCACGGCTGGCCTGCGCCGCCGTCCTTCTTTCCCCCCTCGCCGCCGCCCCCGCGATGGCCGGGGATGTCGTCAACATCTATTCCTACCGCCAGCCGGACCTGATCAGGCCCGTGCTCGATGCCTTCACGAAGGAAACCGGCATCGAGACGCAACTCCTTTTCCTCGACAAGGGCCTTGAAGAGCGCATCGCGGCCGAAGGCCGGAATTCGCCGGCCGACGTGATCCTGACCGTCGACATTTCCCGCCTGACGAAGGCGAAGGAAGCCGGCATCACGCAGCCGGTGAACAATGAAGACATCAATGCCCATATCCCGGCGGAATTCCGCGACCCGGAGGGCAACTGGTTCGGCCTCACCCAGCGCGGCCGCGTCGTCTATGCCTCGAAAGAACGCGTGCCGGAAGACGAACTGGCCTATGCCGACCTGGCCGATCCGAAATACAAGGGCCGCATCTGCATGCGCACCGGCCAGCATGACTACAATATCGGCCTGTTCGCCGCGATGATTGCCCATGAAGGCGCGGAAGCGGCGGAAACGTGGATGAAGGGGCTGCGCGACAACCTCGCCCGCAAGCCGGAAGGCAATGACCGGGCTCAGGCCAAGGCGATCTATTCCGGCGAATGCGACATCGGCCTGGGGAATACCTATTATGTCGGCCTGATGAAGACCAACGAGAAGGAACCGGAGCAGAAGGAATGGGCCGACGCCATGAAGGTCATCTTCCCGACCTTCGAGAACGGCCGCACCCATGTGAACATTTCCGGCATGGCGCTGGCGAAGCACGCGCCCAACAAGGATGCCGCCATCAAGCTGATGGAATTCCTGGCCAGCGAGGAAGCCCAGCAGGTCTATGCCGAGCAGGTGTTCGAATATCCGGTCAAGCCGGGCGTGGAGGCCTCCGACGTGGTCCAGTCGTTCGGCACGCTGAAGGCGGACACGCTGCCGCTCACCGATATCGCCGACCAGCGCAAGGCCGCGTCGGAAATGGTCGACCGGGTGGGACTGGATGACGGCCCGCAAAGCTGACCGGCTCATCGCAGCCTCCGGCATTGAAGGCGGAGCCGGCCACCGGCTTCGCCTTTCGCTGCTTGTCATGTCGGCGTGACCGGGGCAAAAGGCTCATCCCATGCAACCCAGCCAGGCCGTCAATCCCGCCCCCCTGTCCCTTGACCGGCTTCCGCCGGTTCGCAGGCCACGCCATCCCGCCATTCGCGGACTGACAGCGCTTGTCGCGGCACTTGTGCTGCTGCCGGTCATGGTGCTGATCGGCGTGGGCGTGACGGGAAGCGGCGAGGACTGGCCGCATCTTCTGCAAAACGTGCTGCCACGCTCCACCGCCACGACGCTCTGGCTGCTGGCGCTGGTCTCGGCCGGGACCGCCAGCATCGGCGTCACCACGGCCTGGCTGATCGTGGCCTATGATTTCCCCATGCGCCGGGTGCTGGCCTGGGCGCTGGTCCTGCCGGTGGCCGTGCCGCCCTACCTGGCGGCCTATGCGTTCGGCGAGTTCTTCCACTTCACCGGTCCGGTGCAATCGGCCTTGCGGGCCATCTTCGGCTGGCAGAGCCCGCGCGACTACTGGTTTCCCGACATCCGCTCCACCGAGGGCGCAGCGCTGGTTCTCTCGGCCGTCCTCTACCCCTATGTGTACATGACGACGCGCGTCGTGTTCCTGATGCAGGGGCGCAACATCGCCGATGTGGCGCGCACGCTGGGCGCGCGGCCGGGCACGGTGTTCCGCCGCATCCTGCTGCCGGTCGCGCGGCCGGCCATCATCGCCGGCGTGGCGCTGGTGCTGATGGAGACGCTGAACGACATCGGCGCAGTGGAATATCTCGGCGTGCGCACGCTGACCTTCTCGGTCTATTCGACCTGGCTCAACCGGGGAAGCCTGGAGGGCGCGGCACAGATCGCGGCGGTGATGATGGTCATCGTCTTCGCCATCCTGATGACCGAGCAATGGGCGCGGCGCAAGCAGGGTTTCCATGCAGCACGCGCCACCCATATCAAGGCGCGCCCGGCGCGGCTGAAACTGACCGGCTGGCGGGCAGCGGCCGCCTTCCTCGCCGTGCTGCTTCCCATCCTGGCCGGCTTCGGCATACCCATCCAGGTTCTGGGCCGTTTTGCAGTCAGGCGGCTGGACCAGCTTTTCGAACCTGCGCTCCAGAATGCCTTCCTCAGCTCCGTCGCGGTGGCAGCGGCGACCGCCGTGGTCACAGTCGGGCTGGCACTGCTGCTGCTCAATGCCGCACGGCTGGTGCGGCGGCCGGGCGTTCTGGCCATGGCACGCATTTCGACGATCGGTTACGCGCTGCCGGGCACGATCCTCGGGCTCGGACTGCTGTTCGCGCTCGCGCGCATCGACAATACGGTGGATGCGCTGGCGCGCGACTGGTTCGGGTTTTCGACGGGGCTGCTGATCAGCGGCACCGCGGGCGCGGTGATCTATGCCTGCACGATCCGCTTCATGGCGCTTGCCGAAGGCACCATCCGCTCCGGCATGGAAAAGCTGCCGCGCAATATCGACGACGCCGCCCGCTCGCTGGGCTGCTCGCCGGCCCGTTCGGCGCGCATCGTGCTCCTGCCGCTGCTGACCCCGGCGATCATGACCGCGGGCGTGCTCGTCTTCGTCGATACGGTGAAGGAACTGTCGGCCACGATCCTGCTTCGTCCCTTCGGCTTCTCGACGCTGGCCACCCATGTCTACGAGAACGCCTCACGCGGCGTGGTGGAAGACGGCGCCGTTGCCGCCCTGCTCATCATCGTCACCGCACTGGTGCCGGTGATGCTGCTTTCCCGTGCGCTGATGCGAGACGAGGCTTCCTGACCGCACCAAAGAAGAAGGCGCTTTCCGGTGAGGAAAGCGCCTGAGTCATTTCTGCAAGCTGTCAGGGATGCAAAAGGGCTGTTCGTCGGGAACCGATCCGAAGGTTTCAACAATCAGTTAACGCGAGTGTGCCGACAAGAGCTTAACCAAACCTTACCTGCACATTGCGTGTTTTAGCCATGCGACCCGAACCCTGCGCGTGGTAAATTTCGCATTCACGATTTGCTAACCAAGACGGCCGGCGCCTCATACGCGCAGCGCTTCGAGGTCGCGATAGAGGTCGAGCGCCTCCGGGTTGGCAAGCGCCTCCTTGTTCTTGACCTGTCGGCCGTGAACGACATCGCGCACGGCCAGTTCGGTGATCTTGCCGGATTTCGTGCGCGGGATGTCGGCCACCGGCACGATCCTGGCCGGTACGTGCCGGGGGCTGGCGCCGGTGCGGATTTTCGTGCGTATCTTCCTTTCAAGATCGGCATCCAGCGAGACGCCTTCGGCAAGGCGGACGAACAGCACGACACGCACGTCATCCTCCCAATCCTGGCCGATGCACAGCGCCTCGATCACCTCGTCAAGCTGTTCGACCTGGTTGTAGATCTCGGCCGTGCCGATGCGCACGCCGCCCGGGTTGAGCGTGGCATCCGACCGGCCGTGAATGATCATGCCGCCGTGTTCGGTCCATTCGGCGAAATCGCCATGGCACCAGACATTGTCGAACCGTTCGAAATAGGCGCCATGATATTTCATGCCATCGGGATCATTCCAGAAGCCGATGGGCATGGACGGAAAGGCCCTGGTGCAGACGAGTTCGCCCTTTTCCTGGCGCACGGGCTCGCCATCGTCGTTCCAGACATCGGTGGCCATGCCAAGGCCGGGGCCCTGGATCTCGCCGGACCAGACCGGCTTGCCGGGAACGGCAATCACGAAACAGGAGACGATGTCCGTTCCGCCGGACACCGAAGCCAGGTGAACGTCGGACTTGATGCCGTCATAGACGAATTCGAAGCCTTCGGGCGACAACGGCGACCCGGTGGAGGATATGACGCGCACACAAGAGAGGTCATGGGTCTCGATGGGGCGCAGGCCGGACTTGCGCACGGCGTCGATGAACTTGGCGGATGTGCCGAAGAAGGTCATCTTCTCGTCGCGGGCATAATCGAAGATGACATTGCCATCGGGATGGAAGGGCGAGCCATCGTAAAGCAGGAGCGTCGCGCCGGTTGCCAGGCCCGAAACCAGCCAGTTCCACATCATCCAGCCGCAGGTGGTGAAATAGAAGAAGCGGTCGTTCTCGCCGATGCCGGAATGCAGGCGGTGCTCCTTGGCATGCTGGAGCAGCGTGCCGCCGGCGCCGTGGACAATGCATTTGGGAATGCCCGTCGTACCGGAGGAATAGAGAATGTAAAGCGGATGGTTGAACTCCAGCCGCGTGAAGGCCGGTTCGCCCGCCTGCCAGGGTGCGATGAAGTCATCGAGCGTCGTCGCGCCCTCGATCCCGGCGGCGACCGATGCCGCATCGCCGAGATAATCCAGCACGAGGCAGGTTTGCGCCGGCAGTTTCGAAAAGACATTGGCCAGTTTTTCGCCGGTTTCCTGGCGCTTGCCGTTGTACCAGTAGCCATCGACACCGACGAAGAGAACGGGATCGATCTGGCCGAAGCGGTCGAGGACGCCCTGTTCCCCGAAATCGGGCGAGCAGGACGACCAGATGGCGCCCAGGGATGTGGTGGCCAGCATGCAGGCCACGGTTTCGGGCATGTTCGGCACCATGGCGGCAATGCGGTCGCCCGGCTTGACGCCAAGCGCCCGGAACCCCTGCTGCAGGCGCGAGACAAGGGCGCGCAGGGCATTCCATGACATGCGACGCTCGACCTTGTCCTCTCCGCGGAAGACAAGCGCATCCCCCTCGCCCGACTTCCACAGCAGGTTTTCCGCGAAATTCAGGCGGGCATCGGGGAAGAAACGGGCGCCCGGCATGCGGTCGCCGTCGACGAGAATACGGTCGCCCTTTTCGCCGATGATGCCGCAATGATCCCAGATCAGGCTCCAGAACGCCTCGCGCTCGTTGATCGACCAGGCATGAAGGTCGTCGTAGCCTTCAAAGGCCCGGCCTGCCCGCTCGCCGGCAGCAGCCGTGAAGGCGGTCATGGGATGGGCGGCCACACGCTCGGGCGAGGGTGTCCACAGTGGGGTGTCCTGGGTCATGCTATCCTCCCTTTCGATGGCTGCGTGTGTTGCCGATGCGCACGGATTTCGCAAGAGCGTATAAACACCTTCGCAAACACCGCACGCAACCGGAAAGCGGCAGATGCCTGTGGTAAACGGATCGGGCGCCGGCCAAGCTGCTTGAAATGGCCACCGCGTCGTTTACAGGTTGGGCTTGCCTCGGGAAGGAGATACAGGACGCGCATGTCGGCACCGGTCATTCGAAGGCTGTTCCTCTCCGGCCTGCTGCTGGGCATCCTGGCGGTGGCGATCTTCCTGTCCCTGCCCTTTCTCGCCTCCACGTCCATCATCCGCGGCCGGATCACCGCGGAGCTGAGCAACTGGACCGGGTATCGCGTCGAGCTGACCGCGGCACCGGAAATCTCGCTTTTTCCCAATGTCGAGGTGAAGCTGTCGGGTGTGCAGCTGAAACCCTGGGGCAGCCCGGAGCGGACCGTGGCGCGGGCCGAGGAGGTGCGCGTGGCGCTCTCGGCCCTCGACGCGGTATCCGGCCGCATCCGTTTCACGCGCATCGACATCGTGCGCCCCGTGATCAACCTGCCGGATGCGACATCGCTGCCTGCCGCTCCCTCAAGCGGGCGTTTCGTCACGGCGCTGCGCCTTGCGAGATCGGCCATCGACGTGGACGGCGAAGCCCCCGATCTCGGATCGGTGCCGGACGAACCGCTGGGAACCGTCAGCCTGGTTGACGGACGCGCCGTCTACACGCGCGACAACAAGGAGTTTCCGGTTGTCACAAGCGTCAATGCCACGATCGCATGGCCGCGCCTGGCTGCCAGCCTCTCGGCCACAGGATCGCTGATCTGGAACGGCGAACAGGCCGATCTGCGCGTCTCGGCACGCCAGCCCCTGCTGCTGATGGCCGGGGGAGAAACGCCGCTTTCCTTCGAGATGACCTCAAAGCCGCTTTCCTTTTCCTATGATGGCATCGTTACGCGGCGTCCAAACCTGTTCGTCGATGGCGCGGCATCGCTGTCCACACCCTCGCTTTCGCGGGCACTCGAATGGTCGCGGCTGACCGCGGCGCAGGGCCTGTTGCCAGGCCGGATCGCCGCCAGCGGACGCCTGACTGGCGGTCCGGACCGGCTGAAACTGGAAGAGGCAGACCTGTCCTTCGGCGACAGTTCGGGCAGCGGCGTGCTGGAATTCGGCCTGCCGGGACCTGTGCCGATGATTTCCGGCACATTGCATTTTCCCGCCATGGACCTGGCGACGATCCTGAACGCCTTTCCCGATGTGCTGCCGGGCGATACGCCGGCCAACGCGCTGACGGAAGTCCCCGCCAGCCGGATCAATCTCGACCTCCGGCTGTCGGCCGACAATGCGACGTTCCAGGATGTCCTGCTGAGCGAAGTGGCGGCCACGGTCCAGGTGAAGGACGACCTGTCGGTCTTCGACATTTCGGATGCGCGGGCCTTCGGCGGCTCCGTCCAGGCAGGATTGCGGATCAACAGGTCGGGTGAAGGCAAGACAAGCGAGTTGCGGGTGCTCGCCACCGAAGTGGACGGCAGCCTGATCGGCGAAGCCATTCCGCTTGCCAGCGGCGTTCCGGATGCGACGTCGACGGTATCGCTGATTTTGAAAGGCCCCGGCGCCACGTGGACAGACCTGATCGAGAACTCGACCGGATCGCTTTCGGCGCAAATGACGGCAGGGGCGATCCCGGAGGTCGATCTCGACCTGTTCGTCAACCGGCTGCGGTCGTCCGGCTTCTTCAGCCTGTCGGAGGCTGCCGGCAGGCCGCTGGCCTTCCAGACGGCGGAGGTCGAACTGGCTATCGAGCAGGGTGTCGCACGCATCCAGAAAGCGACGCTGACGACGCCGGTGCGCCAGGTCCGGCTGGTCGGGCTGATCCCGCTGGCCGGACGCAGCCTCGCCATTGCCGGCACGGTGACGCCACTTGGCGAAAACCCGGCAGACGGCGACGCGCTTTCCTTCTTTGCCGGGGGATCGTGGAACGCGCCGCTGATCTCGCCGGTGCTGGCACCGAACCTGACCCCGCAATGACGGGGTGGCGCGGCAGCGGCCATGGCCGGCGCGATTCTCTTTATTGGCGAATCAGTCTAGTTTCATCCGGATGACCGCAAGAGGGTGCGGGGTGGCGGCGTGTTCAAATTCCTGCTCGGACTGTTCAAGATCCTGGTGATATCGCTGATCACCGGAGCAGGACTGTCCGCGTTCAACCTGACCGCCGGCGACATCCTGCAACAGATGGGCCTGACGCCGGACAGGGTGCTCGGCCTGCTTCAACAGGGCGCGGAATGGGCCATTCCCAATATCGTGCTCGGCTCCATGGTGATCGTGCCGGTCTGGCTCGTCGTCTTTCTTCTGCGTCCGCCGCGAAGCTGACGCCCCGGCCGGGCGTCAGGCATTGGCAAAGGCCGCCTGTTCGTCGCGCCGGCGCTGCAGATCCCTGCGCTTGTTGACAATGGACGCGATGATGACGCCGGTGGCCACGAAGCCGATCAGCACGGTGCAGACGGCATTGATTTCGGGCGTCACGCCAAGGCGTACCTGGCTGTAGATCTTCATCGGAAGCGTCGTGGCACCGGGGCCGGAGGTGAAGGACGCGATCACCAGATCGTCCAGCGAGAGCGTGAAGGCCAGCATCCAGCCGGAAATCACGGCAGGCATGATGTTGGGCAAGGTGACCTGGAAGAAGGTGGTCACCGGGGGTGCGCCGAGATCCATGGCCGCCTCTTCAAGCGAGCGGTCGAAGCTGACGAGACGCGACTGGACGACCACGGCCACGAAACACATGGAAAAGGTGACATGGGCGAGCGTGACCGTCATGAAACCACGGTCGAACCCGATGGCGACGAAGAGCAGCAGCAGCGACAGGCCGGTAATGACCTCCGGCATGACCAGCGGTGCGTAGACCATGCCTGAAAACAGAATCCGGCCACGAAAGCGCGTATAGCGGTCCAGCGCAAGCGCCGCCAGCGTGCCAAGCACGGTGGCGATGGTGGCAGACAGAAGGCCGACACGCAGGGTGACCCAGGCCGCGTTCATCAGGCCTTCATTGCGCAGCATCTCGCCATACCATTTCGTCGAGAAACCGGCCCAGACCGTCACCAGCCGGGACTCGTTGAAGGAATAGATGACCAGCAGGACGATCGGCAGGTAGAGAAAGGCGAAGCCGAAGACGACGGACGCGATGTTGAAGCGGGACCAGGTCGTGTTCATGTCACTTGCCCGCCTCTTGCGCCCGCGCCTGCGCGTTCTGGAACATGACGATGGGAACCACCAGCAGCAACAGCAGGATGATGGCCACCGCCGAGGCCAGCGGCCAATCGCGATTGTTGAAGAATTCGGACCACAGCGTCTTGCCGATCATCAGCGTGCGCGAACCGCCCAGCAGGTCCGGGATGACGAATTCGCCGACGGCGGGAATGAAGACCAGCAGGCAGCCGGCCAGGATGCCGGGAATGGCGAGCGGCAGCGTGATCTTCCAGAACGCCGTGACCGGCGGACAGCCCAGATCCTGCGCCGCCTCGATCAGCGAATAGTCCATCTTCTCCAGCGTCGAATAGATGGGCAGCACCATGAACGGGAGATAGGAATAGACAATGCCGATGAAGATGGCGGTGTGGGTGTTGAGGATTTGCAGCGGTTCAGAGATCACGCCCAGGGCCATCAGAAACTGGTTGAGCAGGCCTTCCGGCTTGAGGATGCCGATCCAGGCGTAGACACGGATCAGGAAGGAGGTCCAGAAGGGCAGGATGACGAGCATCAGCAGCGTGGGGCGCAGGCCCTGCGGCGCCCGGGCCATGCCATAGGCCAGCGGAAAGCCGATCAGCAGCGTCAGCACCGTGGAAATGGCGGCGATGATGACGCTGGACAGGTAGGCCTTCACATAAAGCGCGTCCTCGGTGATCCACAGGTAGTTGTCGATGGTGAACCGGCGCGCGCTTTCCAGCCAGGTGCCGAGCCCTTCGAACACGGGTGTGTAGGGCGGCATGGCAATGGCCGAGGTCGACAGGGATATCTTGAAGACGATCAGGAAGGGGATGAGGAAGAAGAACAGCAACCAGGCATAGGGCACCAGGATGACCAGGCGGCTGGCAAGGGCGGAAATCAGCTTCTGCATGGCCGCCGCCCTCAGCTTGCCAGGACGACACCAGCATCCGGATCGAAGCTGATCCAGGCGCGGTCACCCCAGGTGAGCGGATTGTCGGAGCCGCGGGCGCTGTTGATCATGGATGCGCGCACGACCTTTCCGGAATCCAGCCTGACATGGATGATGGTCATATCGCCGAGATAGGCGATGTCCCAGACCTCGCCGTCGATGCTGTTGGGCGCAGCGTCCTGTTTCTGCGACATGATGCGGATCTTTTCCGGACGGATGGCGAACCAGGCCGTCTCGCCCTTGCGGGCCGGTCCGGCATTGGCCGCACGGATGGTCAGGCCGTCCTGCCCGGCAATCACCGCGCCATCGGCGCCAAGATCGCTGACCTGGCCCTCGAAAATATTCACGTTGCCGATGAAGTCAGCGACGAAACGCGATGACGGGGCCTCGTAGACCTCGGCCGGCGTCGCTACCTGCTTGATCTTGCCGTGATCCATCACGGCAATGCGGTCGGCCATGGTCATGGCCTCTTCCTGGTCATGGGTCACGACGACGAAGGTCAGGCCGAGATCCTGCTGCAGATCCATCAGTTCGAACTGGGTTTCCTCGCGCAGCTTCTTGTCGAGCGCGCCGAGCGGCTCATCGAGAAGCAGCACCTTGGGCCGCTTGGCGACCGAGCGGGCGAGCGCGACGCGCTGGCGCTGGCCACCGGAAAGCTGGTGCGGCTTGCGCTGGGCAAACTGCTCCAGCTTCACCAGCCGGAGCATCTCCGCCACCCGCTCCTTGATCTGCGGCTTCGGCATGCCATCCTGCCTGAGACCGAAGGCGATGTTTGCCTCCACACTCATATGCGGAAACAGCGCGTAGGACTGGAACATCATGTTGACGGGCCGGCGATAGGGCGGCACGCCACGCAAATCCTGCCCGTCGAGCAGGATTTCACCGGATGTCGGCTCCTCGAAGCCCGCCAGCATGCGCAGGAGCGTGGACTTGCCGCAGCCCGACGCGCCAAGCAGGGCAAAGAACTCCCGCTCATAAATGGTCAAGGTGAGATCGTCGACAGCGGTGAAATCGCCGAAGCGCTTGGTCACGTTGCGAAAGACGATATACGGCCTCGCGTCAGGATCATTCCAGGGCGCAAAGCTCTTGCGGATGCTGCCAAGCGATTTCATCCCCTGATCCCCCTCATGCGGCACAGCGTCCCTTGCGGCGCGCCGCTCTGTACTGGAAGTCTTTCCCGTTTCCGAAAAAACCCGGCGGAACGGTCTCCGCCGGGTTTCCTTGCCTTCGATTACTGGCCGGTGACGACGCGGGTCCAGGCGCGCGTCATGAGCCGCTGTTCCTTGTTGTTCGGCGGCGTCGTGGTGAACAGCTTGTCGGTGGTCTCCTCGTCCGGATAGACGGCCGGATCGCCGATGACTTCCTCGTCGAGCAATTCCTGCGAGGCCTTGTTGCCGTTGGCGTAGTAGACGTAGTTGGATGCCTTGGCGATGACCTCGGGCTTCATGATGTAGTTCAAGAACTCATGGGCCTCGGCGACGTGGGGCGCATCGGCGGGAATCGCCATCTGGTCGAACCACATCTGCGCGCCTTCCTTCGGGATCGAATAGGCGACTTCGACGCCCTGATCGGCCTCGGCGGCGCGGTCGCGGGCCTGGAACACGTCGCCGGACCAGCCGACGGCGAGGCAGATGTCGCCATTGGCCAGCGCGTTGATGTATTCGGACGAGTGGAACTTGCGGATGGAGGGGCGGATCGCCTCAAGCGCGGCCTGCGCGGCCTCGATATCCTCGGCGGTCTTGGAATCGGGATCCTTGCCGAGCCAGTTGAGCGCTGCCGGGATCATCTCTGCCGGGGCGTCAAGCATGTAGACGCCGCAATCGGCCAGCTTGGAAATCTTCTCCGGATTGAAGACAACGTCCCAGCTATTGATGCTGTCGATGCCCAGTGCCTCCTGGACCTTGGCGACATTGTAGCCGATGCCGGTGGTGCCCCACATGTAGTTGATCGAATAGTCGTTGCCCGGATCGTATTTCTCGGTGCGGGCGGCGATCTTGTCCCACATGTTTTCGAGATTGGGCAGTTTCGACTTGTCGAGTTTCTGGAAGACGCCGGCCTGGATCTGGCGGGCGAGGAAGGTGCCGGTGGGCACGACGACATCATAGCCGGTGCCGCCGGCCAGCAGCTTGGTTTCGAGAATCTCGTTGGAATCGAAGACGTCGTAGACGACCTTGATGCCGGTTTCCTTGGTGAAGTCCTCCAGGATCGATTCGTCGATATAGTCGGACCAGTTGTAGACGTTCACAACGCGCTCCTGGGCGGCTGCATTGCCGGCGGCAAGGCCGAGCGCAAGCGCCGAAACGGCGGACATGAACAGGGTGGATCGGGTCATTCTGCTCTCCTCTTCGAAGGGTCGTCCGGCTCTCTTCACGGTATCGCTGCGGCCGGTTCTGATTGAAAGCCTATTGGCCTTTACCGCGTTGCTCAAGCCGGTTTTTCCGGAACGCGGCCTAGAGATAACTGGTGCGTTCCAACGGCGTGATCTCCTGCCAGAAAGCCAGGATTTCAGCCCTCTTGAGATCCTTGAAAACCTTGGCCAGCAAGGGGCCCATGGCGCGGGCGGCGAAACCGCCACGGTCCATCAGTTGAAGCGCGTCGTCCATGTCGTCGGGCAGCGACAGACCGTCCTCGTCATAGGCGTTGCCTTCCACCGGCGGGGGCGGGGGAACGCGCTGTTCCAGCCCTTCCATGATCGCCTCGACGATGGCGGTCATGACCAGGTAGGGATTGGCATCGGCGCCGGCGATGCGATGCTCGATGCGCCGGTTCGCCTCGTTGGAGACCGGGATGCGCACGGCGACCGAGCGGTTGTTCTCCGCCCAGACGGCGCGCGTGGGCGCATAGGAGCCCGGCGTGATGCGGCGAAAGCCGTTCCAGGTGTTGATGAACATCAGCAGGGCTTCCGGCATGGTCTTCAGAAGGCCGGTCACCGCGTATTCCAGGCGCTGGCGGCCGCCCTCGCCGGAGAAGATGTTGATGCCGGCCGCGTCCAGCACGGAGGTATGCACATGCATGCCGTTGCCGGCATATTCGATGAAGGGCTTGGCCATGAACGTGGCCTGCAAACCGTGCGCGCGGGCGCAGCCCATGACGATGCGGCGCAGCTTGATGACGTCGTCGGCGGCGCGCAAGGCATCGTCACGGTGCTTGAGATTGACCTCGAACTGGCCGGGCGCGGCCTCCTTGATGATCGTGTCGATGGGCAGGTTCTGCGCTGCGGCGGCATCGCGGATCATATCGAAAAGCGCGGCATGCTCGGCCAGGTCGTCGAGGCCGTACATGCGCAACCGGTCCGGCCCGCCCATGGCGCCGACGGGCGCCGGCATGCCGTCATCCCAGTCGGTGCCGGGTTCCAGAAGATAGAATTCCAGTTCGAAGGCCACGACCGGAAACAGGCCCCTGGCATTCGCCTCGGCCACCTTGGCCTTCAGCACCTGACGCGGATCGGCCATGAAGGGCTCACCCTCCGGCGTGAATGTCTGCAAGAGGACCTGTGCCGTCTTGCGCTTGGCCCAGGGGACGATGGACAGCGAACCGCGCGTGGCGCGGCAATAGCCGTCCTGGTCGCCGGTCTCGATATGCAGGCCGGTTTCCTCCACCTCACGGCCCCAGACATCCAGCCCGTGCAGCGACATGGGAAAGTTCACGCCCTCCTGAAACGCCTTTTTCAGCGCATCCGCCGGCGCCCACTTGCCGCGCATGACGCCATTGGGATCAACCATCAGGAACTCGACCACCTCCAGGTCCGGATGGGCGGCGACGAAGGTTTCGTATTCGGCCTTGTGTTCCGGGGAGATGAAACCGTCGGGGGTGCCGGTATCGGGTACCATGTTCTTTGCATCCATGCCCTGACCGTTCAGATTGACCGCCGTGGCGGCAGTGACCCCGTGTTCCAAGATGAATACCCGCAATTGTTGACGACGCGCCAGACTGCCCGGGCGCCCGACGATCTGTCAACTCGGCCGCCATCACTTAAGCTCTGTCGAAAAACCTGTTCGGGCGAAACGTCTGGCGCTATGGGTGACGTCATGCCGGTTCCTCCGAACATCCGCCCTGTCCATATCCTGTTCCGCCTTGCCGCGATGGCCGGCGCCGGCTGGCTCCTCGCCATGGTCCTGAACGGCGGCTGGCAATGGCGGCACATTCTGGAGCCGAGCGGCCTGGCCGCCGCCTTGCTGCTGGCGGCGACGCTGGCGGTTGCGCCGCTGCAACGCCTGATGCCCGCAGGGCGTCTGCCGGCAGGGCTGGCGGCCATGCGCCGCGACTTCGGCCTTGCCGCCTTCGGTTTCGCCGCGCTGCACATGGCGGGAACGGTGCTGGCGCTCGGGCGGCTCGACTACGTGATCCAGGGGCTGGCATGGACCAGCATCTGGACGGGCTGGGTGGCCTTCGTCCTGCTGCTGCCGCCTGCCATCTCGTCGGTGCCCGCGATCAGGGCGCGGCTCGGACCATTGTGGAAGCCGGTCCAGCGGCTGACCTGGCCGGCCGCGGCCTTCGCGGCGTGGCACTGGTACCTTCAGACCCGTGGCGGTGGGCTGTTCTGGAGCGTGACGGGCCTTCTGGCCGCGATGGAAGTGGCGCGCATCATGGCAGCGCGCCGCCGGGCTCACTGAAAATCGAATGCGGAGAGCCCGGTCACCATCTCGTCCAGCCCCAGGGGGCGAGTGATCGGCGGCTCGGCGCGGGCAAGGCAGCCGGAGCGTTCGCACAGGCGGCAGGCCGGCCCGACGGGCGTGGCCGGAACCTGGCCGTTCCTGGGCGTGACGCCGGGCACGACGCCCGGCAGCGCGCCGCCATAGATGATCTCATCCTTGAAGGCGATGTCGCAGCCCAGAAGGATGGCGGTGCGGCGCGGCCGCTCGGCAAAGGCGCCCTGCGGGCCTTCCAGCGTGCGCGCCACGGTGAGGAATTCAGCGCCATCGGGCATGACAACGGCCTCGACGAAAATCTGGCCGGGCTGGGTGAAGGCGGCGTGGATGGCAAGCTTGGGACACATGCCGCCGAAGCGCTGCTGGGGGAAACCCTGGGCGCCCGCGCGCCGGAAGCGGTGGCCGGCATTGTCCACCTCCAGCATGAAGAAGGGAATGCCTGCCTGACCCTGCCGCCCCAGCATGGTCAGCCGGTTGGCCGCCTGCTCGAATGAAACGCCAAAGCGCGAGCGGAGCACGTCCATGTCGTATCGCGCCTTCTGTGCCGCCTGCAGAAAGGGCTGGTACGGCATCATCAGCGCATGGGCAGCGTAGCGCGCCATTTCGAAGCGAGCGAGCCGGCGGGCCTCGTCGGTGGACAGTTTGAGCGCCTCGATCTCGCGGGCAATGGCGACATTCATGCGCAGCAGTACCGCCTCCATGGCCACTTCGCGCAGCTGGTCGAAGGGCGAAAGCCGCTCGGACAGGAACAGGCGCTGCGAATGGCGGTCGAAGCGGCGGCGCCAGTTGGGCATGGTCGCGACCGGCAGGACACGCACCGTGATTCCCAGTTCCGTGCGCATCCATGCCTTCAGGGCACCCATCAGGTCGTCACCCGGCTGAAGCAGGCTGGTGAAGGCTTCCGCCTCTTCCTCCAGGACCGGATAGTGATTGGCCCGCGGCTCCAGCACCTCATGCACCTCGTCGATGGGCAGGCGCGCGCCCGACAGGGCGGTGGCATGGCCTTCACGGGCCAGGAGGTCGGAGAGATCGGTCAGCCGTTCGGCCTGTTCGCGATAGGCGCGATAAAGCTTGACGACCGCTGCCGAGACATTCGGCGCGGCCTCGGCGATTTCCATCAGTTCCTGTTCGCCCGGCAGTTCACCGGCAAGCAACGGATCGGCGAACACCTCGCGCAGCGCGGCCAGCGACGCGCCGGTCTCGCCCTGCAATTCGTCAGGGTCGATCTTGTAGACAGAAGCCAGCTTGAGAATGAGCTGGACGGTGAGCGGGCGCTGGTTGCGCTCGATCAGGTTCAGATAGGACGGAGAAATGCCCAGCGCCTCGGCCATTGCCGTCTGGGTCAGGCCCTTGGCATTGCGGATCCGGCGAATGCGGGGTCCGACGAAAATTTTCTGCTCCGCCAAGGCGGCACCCCCACGTTCCAGGCTTTACACAAGTTTACAGATTAGAGCCACATTGTGGATTTTACAAGTTTTACATTCTTACAATGCCATTTCGTCAAAGCCTGTACAGCTTGACCCGATTCAGGCCTCGAAACGGCTGTTTTCCCTCGCATAACGGCGTTGCGATGGCTAGCTTGAACTCAAGGACGCCGCAGACAGGACCGGCCGGTTCGGCTTCTGTTAAAAGCGCAAGGACTTCACAACTGATCCGGCTGCCCGGTGACAAGGAGAGACAGATGGCACCGAAAACGCGAGTCAAGGAACGCGCCGAGGAACAGGCTTCGGCCATGAACATGGACCAGCAGGCGGTGATCCGCATGGTCGCCAACGACCTGCACCGGCTCAACCAGTCGGTGATGAAGGCGGTCGAGGCCGGCGTTTCGGTGGAACTGGTGCGCTCGGCGCGCCATCACTGCGGCAATGGCAATTGGGGCGATCTGCTGATCCCGGTGATCGTGACCAACGGGGGCGCCCCCGGCGAAGAGTGATCCGCCGCATCCCGGCATCCGGGAACAGGTCCCGCAACAGGCCGCGTTCGCAAGGACGCGGCTTTTTGCGTCATCCGTGATCACGTTTTTATTAAATTACAGATTGCATTCTGGCAACCCGATACAACATGGTTTAAAGAGCCCGCGCTAGATATTCCGGGCATACATTTCGAAGCGAAGTTTCAACCATGACATCGGGCAAATTTTCCTACGGGCTCAGCATCTCAATGTCCGGGCAGCCGGCCTTTCGCAAACGCACAGGGGGCGGCGTTCTCGTCATGACGGCGGACGCGGTCAGCCGGATCGTCATCGAGGGCACGCTGCGGCGCATGGGCATTGCCTGCCGCTCGCTCGACATGGCGGCGCTGGCCCCTGTCGCCGATGGCGAGATGCCGGACCTGGTCATCCTCGATTGTACGAGGGCGGCTGACTTGTGCCGACGCCATGCCGGCATCCTGGCGGGACGCAACCGGGCGAAGCTGATCGTCATCGGTGACGAAACCGTGCCGGAAGATGTGCCCGCCGACATGATCCTGCGCAAACCGATCATTCCCGACCGGCTGGAACAGGCCGTTTTTTCCCTGCTCGGCACACAAGACTAGGCCCCCCTTCCCTTTCTGTCGCTCCATCTCCTATATTCGCACCGTCTCAACCAGAACCGGTGATGTATGGCTTCCGAAAAAAGGGATGTGCGCGAAACGTCGGCAAGGCGTGCCCGGCCGCCGAAATTCGTCAACAATCTGCGTGGCGTGAAATCGTGGAAAGAGGCAGACGGCTGGCTCGAATGGCGCGGGATCGAGGACATCGAGTGCATCACGCCCGACCAGGCCGGCGTTGCACGCGGCAAGATGATGCCGTCGAAGAAGTTCACGTCCAACACGTCTCTGGCGCTGCCTTCCGCCATCTTCATGACGACAATCTCAGGGGACTATCCGGAGGAGAGCGACACATTCCGCTATCCCGAGGATGACGGCGACCTCAAGCTGATGCCGGATCTCTCCACGCTGGCGGTGGTGCCATGGGAGAGCGACCCGACGGCGCAGGTGATCTGCGACATGGTGCATCAGGACGGACGCGAGGTGGAATTCGCGCCGCGCAACGTGCTCAAGCGGGTGATCCGGGCCTATGAGGCCATCGGGCTGAAACCGGTCGTGGCGCCGGAGATCGAGTTCTATCTCGTCTCCAAGAACACCGATCCGGACTACCCGCTGACGCCGCCGCTGGGGCGTTCGGGCCGGCCGATCGGCGGCGGACAGGGCTATTCCATCGCCGGCATCAACGAATTCGACGAATTGATCGACGACATCTATCACTTTTCGGAAGGCCAGGGGCTGGAAATCGACACGCTGATCCACGAAGAGGGCGCCGGACAGCTCGAGATCAACCTGCGCCATGGCGACCCGGTGGAACTGGCCGACCAGGTGTTCATGTTCAAGCGCACCCTTCGCGAAGCCGCGCTCAAGCACGACATGTACGCCACCTTCATGGCCAAGCCGATCCAGGGCCAGCCCGGCTCGGCCATGCACATCCACCAGTCGATCATCGACAAGGAGACCGGGCGCAACATCTTCACCAACGAGGATGGCTCGGAGAGCGAAGCCTTCCGCCATTTCATCGGCGGCATGCAGCGGCATGTGCCCAACGCGCTGGTCATGTTCGCGCCCTATGTCAATTCCTACCGGCGACTGACCAAGGGGGTGACTGCTCCGGTCAACGTGGAATGGGGCTATGACAACCGGACGACCGCCTTCCGCATTCCACGCTCCGACCCGGCGGCGCGACGGGTGGAGAACCGTATCCCCTCCTCCGACGCCAATCCTTACCTGGCGCTGGCGGCTTCGCTGGCCTGCGGCCTGATCGGGATGCGGCAGAAGCTGACGCCGAAGGAACCGGCAGGCCACTCGGCCAACGAGGCCGACATCGAATTGCCGCGCGGCCTGATCGAGGCAACGGCGCTGTTCGAGGCCGATACGGCGCTGGGCGAACTGCTGGGCGGCAGCTTCGTGGGCACCTATGCCGCCATCAAGCGCGGCGAGTTCGAGACCTTCATGCAGGTGATCAGCCCGTGGGAACGCGAGTTCCTGCTTCTCAACGTCTGACCGGAAATCCCATCATGGTGCATACGAGCGCGATTTCGCCCGGCTTGTCCTGGTACGAGGCCACGGCCGGCGAGCGGCCGGACTGGCCGCCACTCAAGGGCGACCACACTACCGATGTCATCGTCATCGGCGGTGGCTTCACCGGGCTGTCGGCGGCTGCGCAACTGGCGAAGGACGGGATCGGCTGCATCCTGATCGAAGGGCACCGGGTCGGCGACGGCGCGTCAGGCCGCAATGGCGGGCAACTGGGCACCGGCCAGAGGGCCTGGGCGGAGGAACTGGAAGCGGAAATCGGGCTGGAGCGGGCGCGCGCGCTGTTTGCCATCGCCGAGGATGCCAAGACGCATCTCATGGATTTCGCCCGCATCCACCAGATCGACATCGAATACATGCCGGGACAGATGTCCGTGGTGCACAAGCCGCGCTACCTCGACGATTTCCGCGCCCATGCCAGGCTCATGGCCGAGCGGTTCGACTATCGGCATATCCATTTCATGGACAAGGCGGAGACCGCCGAACGGCTGGGCTCGACGCGCTATCACGGCGGCATTCGCGACATGGGCACCGGGCACATCCATCCGCTCAAGCTGGTCATCGGCACGGCAAGGGTGGCGGCGCAGAGCGGCGCGGCCATTCACGAGAACACGCCCGCGCTTTCCATCGCCCGTGAAGGGGGCAAGGTGGTGGTGACCACGCCGGACGGCACGATCCGCGCCGACCGCTGCCTTCTCGCCACCAATGCCTATGGCGAAAAACTGGAGCCGGTTTCTGCCGCCCATATCATGCCGATCCGCTCCTTCATCGGCGCGACGGTTCCTCTCGGTGACGATACCAGCGTCATTCCGGGCAATGAAAGCGTGGACGATTCGCGCTTCGTCGTGCGCTATTTCCGCAAATCGCGCGACGGACGGCTGCTGTTCGGAGGGCGCGAGGCCTATACGGCGGAAGAGCCGAAGGACATCTCGACCCATGTGCGCAAACAGATCGCCGAGATCTACCCGGCCTTGCGCGACATCGAGATCACCCATGCCTGGGGCGGGTCGGTCGGCATCACCATTCCGCGCAAGCCCTTCGTGCGCGATGTCATGCCCGGTGTCACCGCAATCGGCGGCTTCTCGGGCCATGGCGTGCTGCTGTCCAACCATACCGGCCGGCTCTATGCCGAGGCCGTGGCGGGCAAGGACGACCGGCTGCGCCACTATCGCGACCTCAAAATCCCTGCCTTCCCCGGAGGGCGCCTGTTGCGCAAGCCGCTGCTGCTGGCGGCGATGACATGGTTCTCGATGCTGGACCGCATCTGACGCCGCGCTCCCGCATCGAACCTCGTCCGGGCAGGAACCGGAGGCGAAACCGGGCACCACTTTCGCTGGCCTTGCCCTGCTCGACCGCATCTGAACCTTCTGACGCCGCGCTTCCGCATCGAACCCCGTCCGGGCAGGAACCGGAGGCCGAGGCCGATCAGATCCGGCGCACGATCACCGATCCGGCCGAATAGCCGGCGCCGAAGGAGCAGATGACGCCGAGGCTGCCAACCGGCAGGTCCGCGCTATGCTGGGCGAAGGCGATGATCGACCCGGCAGAGGACGTATTTGCGTATTCCTGCAGGATGTTGGGCTGTTCCCCCGGTTCCGGCACGCGGCCAAGCACCCTCTGGCCGATCATGTCATTCATGCCCTTGTTGGCCTGGTGCAGCCAGAGCCGCGCCAGATCTGACGGGGCGATGGTCTCGTCTTCGAGATGCGACAGCATCATCTCCGACACCCAGGGCACGACCTGTTTGAAGACCTTGCGGCCCTCCTGGTAGAAGCGCATGTCACGCCGGTCGTCCATCTGGTCGTGGCATGGCCGCAGAAAGCCGTTGTTGTTGCGGATGTTGTTGGAAAACATGGTGCGGCAGCGCGTCGACAGGATTTCCCAGCCGCCATTCGCCGCCGCATCGGCACGCTCCAGCAGGACCGCCGTGCAGACATCGCCGAAAATGAAATGGCAATCGCGATCGCGCCACTCCAGGTGTCCCGAGGTGATTTCCGGGTTCACCATGAGGATGGCGCGTGCCGAGCCGGATCGGATCATGTCGGCGGCGGCCTGGATGCCGAAGGTGGCGGACGAGCAGGCGACATTCATGTCGAAGGCAAAGCCGCCAATGCCGAGCGCCTGCTGGATCTCGATGGCAATCGCCGGATAGGCGCGTTCATGGTTGGAGGCCGCGCAAATGACCGCGTCCACGTCCTCCGGCTGCCGGCCTGCCATGGCGAGTGCCTGGCGGGCGGCATCCAGCGCGATTTCCGCCATGATCGACAGGTCGTCGTCGCTGCGCGGCGCAAGGCGCGGATACATCCGGTCGGGGTCGAGCACGCCTTCCTTTTCCATGACGTGACGGCGCTCGATTCCGGAGGCCTTGAGAATGAATTCCTCGCTCGACATGGGCTTGGCGGCCAACTCGCCACGCGCTATCGCATCGGCATGGGCCTCGTTGAAGCGGCGCGCATGCTCGTTGAACGACGCGACGAGTTCGGCATTGGTGATGACGGCTTCCGGCGTGAAGACGCCGGTGCCGGTGATGGCCACTGCATGCATGGCTTGCCCCCTTGCCTCGCCGCTCACACGCAGCGTCCGCCATCGACTTCCAGCGCGACGCCGGTGATGAATCCGGCTTCGTCGGAAGCCAGCCACAGCGCGGCATTGGCGATATCGAGCGGCGTGGAGAAACGGCCGAGCGGGATGACCGACTTGAACTTCTCGCGGATCTCGGGCGTGTCCTCGCCCATGAAGGAGGCCAGCATCGCGGTCTCGCCCGCCACCGGGCAGAGCGCGTTGACGCGGATGTTCTTCGGCGCAAGTTCCACGGCCATGGATTTCGTGGCGGTGATCGCCCAGCCCTTGGAGGCATTGTACCAGGTCAGGTTCGGACGCGGGCGCAGGCCGGCCGTGGAAGCAGTGTTGATGATCGAGCCGCCGCCCTGGCGCTCCATGATGGGGACCACCAATTGGGTGGAATGATAGATCGCCTTCATGTTGACGGCCGTGATGAGGTCGAACGTGTCCTCGTCGACATCCAGCAGCGAGCCGTTCCTGTGGGTGAAGCCGGCATTGTTGACCATCACGTCGACACGGCCGAAGGCCTGGAGCGCCGCCTCCACCATGGCCTCGATCTCATCGCGCAAAGCCACATCGACCGTGACCGGAATGGCCGCGTCGCCGATTTCGGAGGCGACGCGCTCCGCGCCCTTGGCGTTGAGATCGGCGACGACCACCTTCGCCCCCTCTTCGGCAAAGCGCCTGGCCATTCCCTCGCCGAAACCGGACGCGCCGCCGGTAATGATCGCGACCTTGTCTTGCAGGCGCCCCATGGATGTCTCCTTCCCGTCTCCGGCCTGTTGCAAGGGCCGGTTCATGCTGGTTCAGCCGTGGTTGAACACGACCGTCTTCGTTGCGGACATGTCGTAGAGGGCCTCGAAGCCCTTCTCGCGGCCATGGCCCGATTTCTTGAAACCGCCAAAGGGCAGTTCGATGCCGCCGCCCGCGCCATAGCCATTGACGAAGACCTGGCCTGCGCGCACGCGCTTGGCGACGCGGTGCTGGCGGGCGCCGTCCGCCGTCCAGATTCCGGCGACGAGACCGAATTCGGTGCTGTTGGCAAGCCGGACCGCCTCCTGCTCGCCATCGAAGGCGAAGAGCGACAGGACGGGACCGAAAACCTCTTCCTGGGCAATGGCCGCCTGCGGGTCCACCGAGCCGAACAGGGCGGGTGCGGCATAATAGCCGCTGTCCGGCGCCTCCGGCGAAATGCGCCCGCGGGCCAGAACCGGCACACCGGCCTCTTCTGCCGCGGCAATGAAACCGGCAACGCGGTCGCGCTGCTTTTCGTTTATCATCGGGCCGAGATCGAGATCGGCCTGGTGCGGACCGGCGACCAGCGCGGAAAAGCGTTCGGCCAGCGCCGAGGCAATGCGCTCGTAGACCGGCGTCTCGATGAGGATGCGGCTGCCCGCCGAACAGGTCTGGCCGCCGTTCTGGATAATGGCGTTGACAAGCACCGGCAGGGCGGCATCGAGGTCGGCGTCGGCAAAGACGATCTGTGGCGATTTTCCGCCAAGCTCCATCGTCACGCCGCGGTTGTTGATGGCGGCGGCCTGCTGGATGCGCGTGCCGGTCAGCGTCGATCCGGTGAAGGTGACGTAGTCGACACCGGGATGGGCCGAAAGCGCCGCGCCGGCGGTGGCGCCATAGCCGGTCACAACATTGAACACGCCCTCCGGAAAACCGGCTTCAAGGGCAAGTTCGGCCATGCGGATGGCGGTCAGCGAGGCGTCCTCGGCCGGCTTGACCACCAGCGTATTGCCCATCGCCAGCGCCGCGCCGGCCACGCGGGCAAGGATCTGCAGCGGGTAATTCCACGGAATGATGCCGGCCACGACACCATGCGGCTCGCGCAGGGTCAGCGCCGTGTAACCGTCGAGAAAGGGGATCGTGTCGCCGTGGACCTTGTCGGCCGCGCCGCCGTAGAACTCGTAATAGCGCATGGTGGCCGTGACATCGGCCTTGCCCTGGCGCACCGGCTTGCCGGTATCGCGGCTTTCCAGCGCTGCCAGTTCGTCGCCGTTTTCCTCGACCAGGCGGAACAGTTTCGTCAGCAGACGCCCGCGTTCGACCGCCGGCATGCGGCTCCACGGTCCCTCGTCGAATGCCTTGCGCGCGGCGTTCACGGCACGATCGACGTCTGCCTGGCCGGAAGACGGGATGGTGGCGAAGGCAGCGCCGTCGGACGGGCAGACCACGTCGATACGTTCGCCCGAGACCGCATCCACACGCTGGCCGTCGATGACATTCATGAAGGCCATGCCCTGGGCGACCGTCGTGGCCGGATGAGCACCCATGATGTTTCTCCCGTCTTCGTTCTTCCCGGCCCGGCCGGTTTACAGGGCAGCGACTTGAAACGCTTCCACGCATGCTGTCAAGCAAGCAGGGCACTGGCAGGGCGGAAAAAACGGGAGGCGCCCCCTGTTCTTTTTAAATCGATTAGATTATAGAGGACGCAGCGTTGAGAAGCGGACACCATGACCAGCACGATCATTCCCGTCGATCCTTTCGACTTCATCATTTTCGGCGCCACCGGCGATCTTGCCGAGCGCAAGCTGCTGCCGGCCCTCTACCAGCGCCAGCGCGACGGGCAGTTCTCGGAACCCAGCCGCATCATCGGCGCGTCGCGTTCTCCGATGAGCGATGACGCATTTCGCGGCCATGCCCGGCAGGCGCTGGAACGCTTTGTCGGCCCGGCGGAACGCGACGAGGCGGAAATCGCCCGCTTTCTCGACCGGCTTTCCTATGTATCCGTCGATGCGACGGGCGACAGCGGCTGGGCCGACCTGGCGGCCAGGCTCGACGATCCGGCGCGCATCCGCGCCTTTTACCTGGCTGTCGGGCCGGCGATCTTCAGCGACATCGCACGGCGCATCCGCGATCATGGCCTGGCGAACGCGCAGACACGGATCGTCGTGGAGAAGCCCATCGGGCGCGACCTGGCTTCCGCACAGGCGCTCAACGACACGATCGGCTCGGTTTTCGACGAGAGCCAGATCTTCCGCATCGACCACTATCTCGGCAAGGAAACGGTGCAGAACCTGATGGCGCTGCGCTTTGCCAATGCGCTGTACGAGCCGCTGTGGAACTCGGCGCATATCGACCACGTGCAGATCACGGTTGCCGAAAGCGTCGGGCTGGAGCAACGGGCCGGCTACTATGACAAGGCCGGCGCCCTGCGCGACATGGTGCAGAACCACCTGATGCAGCTTCTCTGCCTGGTGGCGATGGAAGCGCCGGCATCGCTGGATGCCGATGCCATGCGCGACGAGAAGCTGAAGGTGTTGCGCTCGCTGGTGCCGCTCACCGGCACGGACGCCATTCGCCAGACGGTGCGCGGGCAGTATCGCGCCGGCGCGTCGGCCGGCGGGGCCGTTTCGGGCTATCTGGACGAGCTCGGCGATCCATCCAGCACCACGGAAACCTTCGTGGCGCTGAAGGCGGAAATCGCCAACTGGCGCTGGGCCGGCGTGCCCTTCTACCTGCGCACGGGCAAGCGGCTGGCCTCGCGGGTGTCGGAAATCGTGGTTCAGTTCAAGCCGGTGCCGCATTCCATCTTCGAGCCGGCGGCCGGCATCGTCCATGCCAACCAGCTCGTCATCCGGTTGCAGCCGGACGAAGGCGTGAAACAGTGGATCATGATCAAGGATCCGGGTCCGGGCGGCATGCGCCTGCGCCATGTGCCGCTGGACATGAGCTTTGCGCAATCCTTCAATGTGCGCCATCCTGATGCCTATGAACGGCTGCTGATGGACGTGGTGCGCGGCAACCAGACCCTGTTCATGCGGCGCGACGAGGTGGAAGCGGCCTGGCGCTGGATCGACCCGATCCAGCAAACCTGGGCGGAGCGGCCGGACGATGTGCATGGCTACACGTCGGGCACATGGGGGCCGTCGTCCTCCATCGGCCTGATCGAAAGGGACGGACGCACATGGCACGAGAGCATCTAGCCGACACGCCTTCGCCCGCCGGCAAGAGCTGGCACGAATTCGCCGGGCCGGACGCGCTGGCGCGCACGCTGGCGCGGCGCGTGGCCGGCGTGCTGTCACTGGCGGTCGAGCAAAAGGGCCATGCCGTGCTGGCCGTCTCGGGCGGCACGACGCCCGGCCGCTTCTTCGACTGCCTGGCGGAAGAACCGATCGCCTGGAACAAGGTGACCGTGACGCTGGTGGACGAGCGCTTCGTGCCGATGTCATCCAACCGCTCCAATGCGCGGCTCGTGACCATGCGCCTGCTGCAGAAAGCGGCGGCCCGGGCCTCCTTCGAAGGATTGTATGAAGCGGCCGGAACGGCCGATGCGGCAGCCGAGGCCATGAACCAGCGGCTGATGCGGCTCATTCCGCCACCCTTCGACGCCGCGATCCTGGGCATGGGGCCGGACGGGCATACCGCCTCCTTCTTTCCCGACGCGGCGGAACTGAAGAGCCTGATCGATCCCCAGGCGGAACCGGGCATCCGTGCGGTGCATTCGGACAGTGCCGGCGAAGCCCGTCTGACATGGAACCTGGCGGCGCTGGCCAGCGCATCGCTTCTGGTCCTGCATATCGAGGGACTGGAGAAGAAGGACGTCGCGCTGCGCGCCACCGAACCGGGTTCGGAGACCATGCTTCCGGTCGCCGCCCTTTTCGAACATGCGAAAACGCCCGTTCAGATCTACTGGTCGCCGGGCGGAAAGGCCTGACATCATGACTGCCGCACAGACCATCCGCGCTGTCACGCAGCGCATCCGCGAACGCTCGAAGGCCGGCCGTGAAGCCTATCTGGCGCGGGTTGACGAAGCCGCGGCCAGGGGCGTGCACCGGGCGCAGCTCGGCTGTGCCAACCTGGCGCATGGCTTCGCCGCCTGCAATGCCGGTGACAAGGCAGCGCTGGCAGGCGACGCGGTGCCCAATCTCGGCATCATCACCGCCTATAACGACATGCTGTCGGCACATCAGCCGCTGGAAAGCTTTCCGGCGCTGATCCGGCAGGCGGCGCGCGAAGCCGGCGGCGTGGCGCAGGTTGCCGGCGGCGTTCCGGCCATGTGCGACGGCGTGACCCAGGGCCAGCCCGGCATGGAGCTGTCGCTGTTCTCGCGCGACGTGATCGCCATGGCGGCTGCAATCGGCCTGTCGCACAACATGTTCGATGCGGCCGTTTTCCTGGGCGTCTGCGACAAGATCGTGCCCGGCCTGACCATCGCGGCGCTGACCTTCGGCCATCTTCCGGCTGTCTTCATCCCGGCCGGGCCGATGACGTCGGGCCTGCCCAATGACGAGAAGGCGCGGGTGCGCCAGCTTCATGCCGAGGGCAAGGTGGGCCGCGCTGAATTGCTGGAGGCAGAATCGAAATCCTACCATGGGCCGGGCACCTGCACCTTTTACGGCACGGCCAATTCAAACCAGATGCTGATGGAGATCATGGGCCTGCACACGCCCGGCTCTTCCTTCATCAATCCGGGCACGCCACTGCGCGATGCCCTGACGAAAGAGGCAGCGAAACGGGCCCTGGCGATCACGCAGTCCGGCAATGAGTTCACACCCGTGGGCCGCATGATCGACGAGCGCTCGATCGTCAATGGCGTGGTCGGGCTGAATGCCACGGGCGGCTCCACCAACCACACCATCCATCTGATCGCGATGGCCGCGGCTGCGGGTATCCGGCTGACATGGCAGGACATTTCCGACATTTCCGACGCCACGCCGCTGATCGCGCGGGTTTATCCGAACGGGCTGGCCGACGTGAACCATTTCCACGCAGCCGGCGGCATGGGCTACCTGATCGGCCAGTTGCTTTCGGCCGGCCTGCTGCATGAGGACGTGCGCACGGTCTGGGGCGAAGGGCTGGATGCCTATGCCATCGAACCCCGGCTGGGCGAGAACGGCACGGTACTGCGCGAACGGGCGCCGGATACAGCGCATGATCCCAAGGTGCTTTCCACGGTCGCCGCCCCGTTCCAGCCCACAGGCGGGCTTTGCGTGCTCAGGGGCAATCTGGGCGAGGCCGTCATCAAGGTTTCGGCCGTGAAGCCGGAGCGGCAAGCGATCACGGCGCCGGCGCTGGTCTTCGACAGCCAGGAGGCGTTGCAGGCCGCCTTCAAGGCCGGCGAACTGAACCGCGATTTCGTGGCGGTGATCCGCTACCAGGGGCCGAAGGCCAATGGCATGCCGGAATTGCACAAGCTGACGCCGCCCCTCGGCGTGCTGCAGGACCGGGGTTACAAGGTGGCGCTGGTAACCGACGGGCGCATGTCGGGCGCTTCCGGCAAGGTGCCGGCGGCCATTCACGTCACGCCCGAAGCGCTGGACGGCGGCATGATCGCGCGCATCCGCGACGGCGACATGATCGCGCTTGATGCGCGGGCCGGCACGCTGGAAATCCTGGTGGATGCCGGCGAACTGGCCGCACGCGCGGTCGAGACGCCCGATCTTTCGGGCAACGAGCACGGCATGGGCCGCGAATTGTTCGCCAGTTTCCGCCACGCGGCCGGGCGGGCGGATGCAGGCGCCACGGTGTTCGGCCCCTAGGCGCCAGGGCGGGAATTGCACCGCATTTACGCTTCCTTAGCCTGCGCCCGTTAACCTTCGCGACGGACGGTCACTTCCGACAGCGGTGCATGAAGCGCCTGCGGCCGCCCGCTGCTTCTGGCAAGCATGTTTCGCACCATAACCCGCCTTCGCTGACGCAGCATTGGGCGCGAAGGCCGTGGAGACTGCACGATGGCTGGCAAAAAGCCCGCAAAGCCGGAAAAGGACAAGAAAGCCGCCGGCAAAGGCGACGGCGCAAGCAGCGGCGGCATCATGGCGCTGATTCCGAAGATCATGGGCGCATTATCGGTGACGTCCGGGGCCGTGCTGCTGGCAGGTCTGTACGATGTGGGCCATGTCGGCCTGGTGCACATGCTTGAAGGTTTCGCCATCGTGCTCGTGCCGCTGTACCTCGCCGGTGCGCTGGCCGCCATTTTCATGGGTGGCCATGCGGCTGCACCGGGCCAGGGCGGCGAAGGCGTGGAAGGCGGGCTGGCCGAGCAGATTCAGGAATTGCAAGGCAAGGTGAATGCCCGCCTGTCATCTTTCCAGAGCACGCTGGACGTGATGACGGGGCAGGACTACGAGAAGACCCTGGCTGAAAACCGGGAACTCAAGGCCCAGCTCGACGCCATCCGGGCCGCGGAGAAGGAGCAGATCGACCAGCAGGTGGAAATGCTGCGCGCCAAGAATGCGGAACTGGAAGAACAGATCCGCAAGTGGGCGATCCAGTCCGTGGGCAACGCCATCAATGGCAGCAATGGCGACGGTGACAACGGCGACTCGGTGAACGTGGCCGCCTGACCGGCAACCCGTTTTCACCTGTCATGCGGGGCGCTCAGAAGCGCGGCGGCTCGACGCCGGCCCCGCGGCAGGCCGACACCAGCGTATTGGCCATGAGCATCGAAATCGTCATCGGACCGACGCCGCCCGGCACGGGCGTGATGGCCCCGGCCACGGCGCTGGCCTCCTCATAGGCGACATCGCCCACGAGGCGGGTCTTGCCCTCGCCCTTTTCCGGCGCGGGAACACGATTGATCCCGACATCGATGACCGTTGCACCCGGCTTGACCCAGTCGCCGCGCACCATTTCGGGCCGGCCCACCGCGGCAACCAGGATGTCGGCGGTGCGGGCCAGCGCCGGCAGATCCCGCGTGCGGCTGTGCGCGACGGTCACGGTGCAATTGGCGGCCAGAAGAAGATGGGCCATCGGTTTGCCGACGATGTTGGAACGGCCGACGACGACAGCGTTCAGGCCGGAGAGGTCGGTGCCCAGTGCCCGTTCGATCAGGATCATCGAGCCGGCCGGCGTGCAGGGCACGAAGGCCTGGTCCAGTTCGCCTGTCGCGAGGCGTCCGACATTGATGAAGTGGAAACCGTCCACGTCCTTGTCCGGGTCGATGGCCTGGATGACCTTGCCGGAATCGATATGGCCGGGCAGCGGCAATTGCACGAGGATGCCATGGATCAAGGGGTCGGCATTGAGATCGGCGATCAGCGCGAGGAGATCATCCTGCGAGGTCGATTCGGGCAGGTCGTGCTGGACCGAGTGAAAGCCGCATTCCCTGGCGCGTTTCGACTTGGACGCGACGTAAACCTGCGAGGCCGGGTCTTCGCCGACGATGACGACCGCCAGGCCCGGCGTGACGCCAGTGCTGGCGACCAGTTGCGCCGTTTCCGCCCTTACCTTCGCTGCGACATCCGCCGCGATCGCCTTGCCGTCGATGATGGTTGCCATGTGCCGGTCCTCGTCTTCGATTTGTCCGAGGGGGCTAGCATGTCCGCGCGCCGCTTTCATCTCTTGAATGCGACACGCCCATGCCGTTTCGGCAAGATTGTCAGGAGGCGCGGCGGCGGCGGCCGGCCGATGCGCTCTCGACGCGATGGCGCAGCGTCTGCAATGCCGCGCGCAACTGGCGCACTTCCGCGTCCACGGACGGGTCGTGCCCCTGCTGATTCAGAGGCCCGGGGGGTGCCGGCATGACCGGCTGCGCCGGTGCGGGATACGGAACGTCATATGCGCCCGGATGCACCGGCGGAGCAGCGGGCGGCATGGCATGCGGCCAGTGCCAATATGCCTGAGGCGGCACGGGCGGCATCCCAACCTGGCCATAACCGCTCCAGTGAGCGCCCGGCATGGCCGGCACCGGCGCGGACGGCATGATCTGCCCGGCCGCTGGCCAGGCCGGTGGAGGCGCGCCATGGCATGGCGCTGCTGGCCAGCCAGAAGCGGGATATCCGGCCCAGCCTGCCGGCGAACCGGGTATGCCGGGCGCGGCGACCTGCTGATATGCAGGTGCCATGGCTTGCGACGGCCCGGACGGGGCCGAGGGCGCGGCCTGCCATCCGGAGGGCAAATGTTCCGTGTCGCGCGGAACCGACTGGCCTTCGGCAGGCGCCGAAGCCGGATGCGGCGGCTGGACCGGCCCCGGATCCGGCGCCGCCGGCATTCGCTGGCCGGTGCGCTCACGCAGCAGCGCCGTTGCCGCAGCCGCCCAGGCCGGTTGCGGCGCTGGCGCATCGTTTATCCTGTCCGGTGATTCATCCGGCTGCGGGGTGCGGCGCTTCATGCGTCCCTGCCCCGGCGGGGGCGGCAGCGGGCCTTCCTCGGGGCCGCTCCTGCGGGCCTGCAAGCGCGACGCACGCGGCATGATGGCCGCCCTTCCACCGAACGCGGCCAGCACGCCGCGCAACGCGCCAAGGCCGATACCCGCCACGAAGCCGAGCATGGTGAAGACGACAGCGATCATGGAGCGGGACGGCCCCGTCGGCAGCAATGCCGGTGTTGCCGGAGAGATGATCGAGACGTTGGCCGTGTTCAGGCCCTTCTGTTCGGCGGCGTCGCGCGCGCGCAGAAGGTAGTTTTCATAAACCGCGCGTTCGGCGGCGGCGGCGCGCTCCAGTTCGCGCAGTTCGACGAGGCGGTCGGATACAGCCGCCTGGCGTGCCTTGGCCTGGGCCAGCCGGGCTCCCAATTGCTGCTCCTGCTCCACGGCGCGCTTCAGTTCCACCTGGATGGAGGCGACGATGCGGCGCAGTTCGGCGGCGATCTGGCGCCTTGCACCGGCAAGCTGCGCGTCCACCGCCTGCCGTTCCGGGTGGCGCGGCCCGAGGCGCACGGCCAGCGCGTCGGCTTGCTGTGACAGGCGGGCGTATTGCGAGCGCAGTTCGGCCAGAACAGCCGAATTGACATATTCGGGCAAGGAGGCCGTGGCCGCCGCATCCGGATCGACGTCACGGGCGCTGGTGGCGCGGGCCTGAAGTTCGATGGTCTTCGCGCGGGCATTGGAGAGCTGGTCGTTGATCTTGACGATCTGGTCGTCGGAAATCAGGCGGCCCTGGGCATCCACGAGGTCATTTTCAGCCTTGTACGCCTCGACCGCCTGCTCGGCGGCGAACACGCCCTTGCGCAATTCCGCCAGCCGCGAGGTGATCTCGGTTTCGGCCCGGCCAGCCGTATCCGACTGGAGCTGACCCGCCGCCTCGCGATAGACATCCACCAATGTGTTGGCCACGCGGGCGGACTTTTCCGGATTTTTGGTCCGTGCGCTGACATAGATGACGAAGGTCTTGTCGCCGCGCGAGATGTCGAGGCTTTCCGCGAGATTCTCGATGGCCAGCGCGCGGGCGCGATCGCCATCGGCGGCACCGGACCCGCGGCCCGAAACCAGCGAGCGCAGGCTGGAGATCATGCCCCGCAGCGAAATGCCACCGCCCTGGCCATTGAATTCGCTGTCGCGCGCCAGATCCAGCGCGTTGACGACGTCGCCCAGCACCCTGCCGGAATACATCACGCGGACCTGGTTCTCGATGATGGCAAGCGTGGCGTCGGAGGGGAGCCCGCCGGCGGTCAGTTCACGCTCGCCGATCTTGATGTCGCGCGGGTCGACGATGATCTCGGCCGTCGAGACATAATGTTTCGGCGTGCCGAGCGCGACCATGACGCCAAGCGCCGCGCCGGCCAGGGTGGTCAGGACGATGATCCTGCCCGACCCAAGAATGCCGCCGATGACTGCCAGCGGGTCGATCAGAGGCTTCCACGCCTCCTGCGGCTGTTGCCCGGCCATCGTGGCGTGGTCATCCGGTCTGGCGGGCGCAGGCTGATCGGCGGGCGCTTGGTCTTGCCCTCGTTCGCCGGATTGGCCGCCGCCGCGCGACAGACCGGATGAAAAGCGCTGATTGCGGGCGCGGGGCATCCGGTCGAGCGGGCGCGGCGCAACGATATCGTCGAGAAGCGAGCCCGTTCGACCGGGCGACGTGTCACGGTCCTTCTGCCAGCCGCGATCGGAAGCGCCGTTTCCGTCAGCCCGGGGCTCGGCACGCAACGACAACAGCCCCTCACGGGCGGGCCCACGCCGGGTCCGCCCGGCATCCGCCTGCGGGGCGGTGTCGGTTGCGCCGCGCGACAGCAGCGAACGGCGTCTGTTGGAATCATTGGCGTCGCGACGAGTCATGGCTTCCCGGCTTGATCCGTTTCGCGGAGGCGAAAGCGTTAATTCAAGCTAAACAGACAGGGGTAACAAAAGGTTAATTCCGGGCACGGAAGAAAACGTATTTTCGTAGATTAGGAATACATCAACCTCGCGGGGACACGCTGCCTTAATCTTTGAAATGTATGGGTTTGCGCATGAACAGCGCCATCGAACCGATGAAACCCGCCCTGCGCCGCCGGATGCCGGATGCCCTCGCCCGGCTCGTTCCGGCCGGTTGGCGCAGGCTCGTGCGCGATTACATGTCGGCGATCAGCGGCTCGCTTGGCCGGCTGGTCTTCTCGCTGGCCTATTTCGTCATTCTCGCCAACACGCTGACCATTGCCGATTTCGGCCTGTTTGCGACCGCCTCGGCAACCGGCGTCGTGCTGTCGCGCATCGTGGCATTCGGCTTCTCCTCGCCGCTCTACCGGGCCGCAACGATGCGCCCGCGCCTGATCGGCCTCTATGCCGGCGGGTATCTCGCCATGGCGGCGGCTTCGCTGCCCGTTCTGGCGCTTGCCGCAGGGCTTGCCTACGCCATCGTCTTTTCCGGCGAGATGGCGCTGGCGACCTTCGCGCTGATCATCGTCACCGAGGCGCTGATCTGGCGCAGTGCGGAAATCGTGGTCATCGTGAACAATGGCATGGGCCGGTTCGGACGCGCCGCGATCCTGGTGATCTGCGGAACGGCGCTGCGCGCGGCCGCCGCTCTCGGCTTCTGGCTGGTTGCGGCCGGAGACAGCGTCAGCGCATGGGCCCCTTGGTATGCAGCGGCCAATCTCGCCGTGCTGGCGATTTCGCTGGCGTGGTTCTTTCCGCGCCATCGCCTGCGTTTCCATACCGGCATCGTCCGCCGGCGGCTGACCGACTCGCTGTCCGTGGCGGGCGCCGAGATCCTCTTCTACCTGCAGATGGAACTGGACAAGCTGCTGGTTCTCGCCCTTGGCGGGCCGACACTTGCCGGCCTCTATGCCATCATCATGCGGCTTGTGGACCTGACCGCCATTCCCATGCGCACGTTCAACATGATGCTGGTTCAGGCGATCATGCGGCGCGGTGGCGAGATCGGTGGCGTCCTTCGGCGCATCGGCTTCGAAACCGGAATCTTCGCCATCTCCACCGCCGGCATGGCCTTCATCGCGCTGATGCTGGCCTGGAGGCCGGACCTGATGGGGCGCAACGTGGCGGAGGCGGCACCCATCCTGCTGCTTGCGTTGTTGATACCGGGTTTCCGCAACCTGACCGAATACCATGCCGAACTGCTCTATGCGCGCGGCCAGTCCTTCCGCCGCGCCATCAATCTGGCGGTCCTGGCGGTGCTGAAAGCAGGCCTGCTGACCCTCCTGCTGGCGGGGGGAACCGGATCCCAGGCCGGCATCATCGGCAGCCTCACCTGGGCCTTTGGCGCGCTTTATCTCGCCTCCATGCTGCTGACCTATCCGGCGCTGCGCCAACCCGCCCGCCCGCTCTAGAAGGCCCGCCCGGCGGACGCGCCGGCCTGTATCGCCCAAGCCGGGATCAGGCGGCGGCCAGAACGGCCGAGCGGATATCCCCGACATCCGCGCCGGTGAAGGACTGGAGGCCGACGGCCACCTGGCCGGGGCCGAGACCGCCGACGAAATCCCGGATGGCGCAAGCATCCAGCGTGGGGCCGGACCAGTAGATCCGGCAGAGTTCATGACGATCGTGAAAATGACCGGCGCCCGACTGCACGACGTCGGCGTGGATGCCATACAGCATGCATTCGGAAAAACGGCGGTTGCGGGCCATGGCCTCGATCCAGTGGCGCCCGCTCGCCGCTTCCAGCCGGTCAGCCATCGCGCGCGTGGCATCGGTGCGCCAGGCGATCAGCGTTGCGATATAATCATGGGCGGGCCGGAAGCCAGCCGCAATGCCCAGCGCCGCCGCCGCGTTTTGCGCCCATTCGCGCTGCGCCTCGTGACCCGGTTCGGCAAGGCGGCCGTCACGGCGGAACAGGCGCAGGCGATCACCCTGCCAGAGACTGGCGCCATCGAACGGCTTCAGGAAGGCGGTGTCGGAATCGCAATAGAAGAGCGCATCCTCCCGGACATGGCGGGCAATGGCGATGCGGCGCAATTGCTGCACATGCCAGCCGCGCAGCGGCGGCACACGCGCCGACAGCCAGATGCGGCGGCGAAAGCCCGAAAGGGGATCGGGCAGGTCATGCAGCCAACCCGGCAGGATGTCCCGCTCGCCAATGACTTCGCGATGCGGGCCTTCCAGTTGCCGGAACAGCGCGACGTCCGGATCGGAGACCAGCAACAGGTGCCGCGTCATGCCGGTGACATGGCGGTCCACCGTTTCGCAAAGCAGGCGGCAGCGCTCGAAATCCGCCGCATAGGTGGCGGTAACCAGTGCCGTGCGCGGCATCGATGGGGCTGCATGTTCAGCCGTCATGGCGCTTCATCGCAAGGCGTTGGCGAGCGACCCGCCAGAGAAAGAGGGGATTGCCGACCAGATAGCGCCGCCACAGCCGCGAGGGCTCCAGCCACAGGCGATAGGCCCATTCCAGGCGAAGGCGGCGAATCCAGCCTGGCGCGCGGGGAACCGCACCGGAAAGGAAATCGAGCAGGGCACCCACCCCGATCGCAACGGAGCAATGCCGCGCACCGAGCTTCCGGCTGATCCACATCTCCTGACGCGGCACGCCCATGGCGACGAGCAGCAGGTCGGGCCGCAATGACCGGAGCCGCTCCAGGATCGCCGCTTCCCCCGGATCATCGAAAAACCCGTCGCCGATGACCTCGTAGCGATGCTGCGGGGCATGTCGGCGAAGTGCTGCGCAGGCCGCAGCGACGTTGTCGCTCGTGGTGCCGAGCAGGCCGACGGTGACCGGTTGCTGGCGCGCCTTCAGGAATGCGGGGATGAAGTCAGTCCCGTTCAGGTTGGCCGGAAACGGCACGCCATAGAGCAGCCTGGCGGCGATATCGACGCCCACGCCATCCGGCAGGACGAGAAAGCCCCGCATCGCTTCCGCGAATCCGGCATCGGAGGCCGCCACATTCGCATTGTGGGCATTGAGGAAACTGACCGGCGTGAAGCCGTCCTGTCCGACCAGATCGCCAAGATGAGCGATGGCCTCGTCCCAGGTCAGCATGGCAACGGGCTGGCCGAGGATGACCATCGACCGGGCCTTCCTGCCGGGAGGTATGGTCAGCATGTTCATGCCGCTGCCCTACCGGCCAGGGCCGCGCCCAGCCTGTCCAGCGCCCGGCGCATGCCGGAATCGAGTGCGGCCAGTTGCGCGGCATGGAAGCGGGCACCATCGGCATGGGCCGGTGCCGCGGCGCGGGCAACCATGGCGGCGGCGAAGGCTTGCGGATCGTCGGCAAGCGTGCAGTTTTCCGGCACTTCGGCAATGCCGCGCAAGGCCAGCGTCGTGGCGACGGATGGCAGGCCGTGCTCGAAGGTTTCGATGGTCTTGAGCTGGACGCCCGTTCCGGCGCGGGCCACCAGAGGCACCATCCGGGCCTTGCGGATGAAGGCGGCGGCATCGGGCACACGGCCGACGAACCGCGTGCCGGCATGGGCCGTTGCCATGCCGCCGGGAACCGAGCCGGCGATGCGCACGGAAAAGTCATCCGGCAGATGCGGCGTCACCTCGCGCAGGAACCAGTCCAGCCCGATACGATTCGGTTCCCATGTCCAGGTTCCGATGAGGGCGGCGTCATGGTCCGCGGGTCCGGTGACGGGCGGCGGGGCTTCGGCGCGCGTGACGAGCGGCAGGACGGTGAAACGGTCATGGCCGGCCTCGCCCGCCAGGGTGCCGGCATCTTCTCCCGACAGGGTCAGAACGTGGCTGGCGGCGCGACAGAAACGCTGCTCCAGCGCCCGCAGGTATCGCGCCTCGCGGCGGAAAAGGAAGCGCTGCAAGGGGCTCGTGGCCGCATCGGCATTCTGCCCGGCCGAGACATATTCGACATTGTGCGCCACGAAGAGGGACGGGCGCGACAGGAAAAGATCGGGATAGGCGCCGGCCATCTGCACCGCGTTGAGCACGAAGCCATCGAACGGCCCGATCCTGTCGAGGGCCTGTTCCACCGCCGCGCGGCCCGCGGCCTGCAGCTTGGCCGAGGAAACCGTGGTGCCGGCAGCCATTGCCTGCCCCAACCACTGCATCTTCTTCAATTGCGACGCATGAGCGGTCGTCACATCGATCTCACCCAGCAGGATGGTCTGCCCGTCATCGGCCGGCCGCCGGCCCGGCCAGCCATAGCCCAGCACCGTCACGCGCGTTCCGGCCCGGCGCAGCGCCGAAAGGATGGCGGCGTTGGCGATTTCGTAGCCGGTCGTCGCTGTGCCGTCAGGCACGATGGAGGTGACGAAAACGAGATGCATGGTCACGCTCCGCGGTCCAACATGCGCCCGATTGACGGCGAGGCGCTCCCGGCGACGAGAGACCCAGTCGCGCCGCCCTTGCATCGCCCTGTCTTCGTAGCCTTCGTGCCTGCCATCAAATCCTCACGCAAAGCGGCTTGTGAACGTTCTCTTTCCTTTTCCTGTGTACCCGCAAAGCAGTTTCATGATGTTTAAGCAAGTTGTGTAAGTAACGCCTCCAGGAGAACAATTTTCCGAATCGGACGACAGGCTTAACGCGGCCTTAATCCGCTGCACCGCAAGGTAAGATGTCGAAAAGAACCGTGGCGCCCCCCATGCAAGACCCGATCTCAATCGTCACCCGATCCCCCGGTCTCGATCCAGCCCGGATCGAGGCGGTCATCACCATTCCCACCTTCAAGCGGCCCGACCACCTGCTGGCAACGCTCGAATCGGTGCGCAGACAAAGGACGGATCGTGCCTTCGCCGTGATCGTGATGGAAAACGAGGCGGAGCAGCGCGAAGGCGCGACTGCCGCCGCCCCCCTTTTCCAGTCCGGTGAATTGAACGGGCTTGTCATCGTCGCGCACGAGCGCGGCAATTGCTGCGCCTACAATGCCGGCTGGAAGACGGCGCTGGAGACATTTCCCGATTTCCGTCACCTGCTTGTCATCGATGACGACGAACTGGCCGACCCGGACTGGCTGGAGCGCATGTCGCTCACAGCCGAAGCCCTGGATGCCGATCTGGTGGGGGGGCCGCAAATCCCCGTGTTCGAGCGGGCCGACATGGAACACTGGCGCAACCACCCGGTCTTCCGGCCGCCACACGCGGAGACCGGGCCGGTGGAAGCACTCTATTCGTCGGGCAACCTGCTCGTCTCTCGCGCCGTGCTGGAGGCGATGGATTACCCGTTTCTCGACCTGCGCTTCAATTTCATGGGCGGGGGCGATTCCGACTTCCTCAGCCGTGCGCGGCAAAAGGGATTCCGGCAGGCCTGGTGCGCGGAAGCACCGGTGCGCGAGACAATTCCCTCGCGCCGTCTGCAGGGCGACTGGATCCGCGCACGCAGCATCCGCAACGGCGTCATTTCCACGCTTGTGGAGCGGGGAAAGCGGGCGCGCGAGCCGTTCGGGCGCGCCAAGGTGATCGCGCGCAGCCTGGCGCTGCTGGGCGCATCCCCGTTGCGCGGCCTGGCGGCCATGCTGCGCACCGGCTCGGTCTCGACCGGGCTTTACCCGGTCCTGGTGGGCATCGGCCGCGTGATCGCGGAATTCGGCTATACGAATGAACAGTATCGCAACGCCGAGAAGAACTGAGCCGCGCGGACTGGGTGCAGTCCTTTCCGGTTCCCGGCTGGCCATGGTGCTGGCCACGGTGCTGTTCACCCTGCTGCTGGTGACGTTCAAGCCGCTCAATCCGGGAACCGGCCCGCAGGATGGCGGCGGCGACATCGTCAACCAGCTCGGCTACGGTTCACTCGGCGCGCTGGCCATCCTGTGCCTGGCGCTGTTTGCCGATCCGCGCCGCGTGCTGGCGCTTGCCAGCCCCTGGTGGGGCCTGCTGCTCGGCTTCTTCGTGCTTTCCATCCTGCGCGCCGCCGATCCGGGCAGCGCGGCACGGGCGGCCTCCTTCTCGATCATCATCATCCTGGCGCTGGCGGCGGCGCTGTCGCTTCCGCGCAGTTTCGACGGTCTGTCGGCCATGGTGAAAACCGCCGCGGCCATCATCCTCGTCTTCTCCTTCCTCGGCCTCGTGCTGATGCCCGAGGCCGCGATCCACGGATCGGGCGGCTATGAAGCCCAGCATGCCGGCTTCTGGCGCGGCATCTACTCGCACAAGAACATTGCCGGGCCGGTCATGGCCTGCCTGGCCTTTGCCGGATTGTGGCTTTGGCGGCGCGGCGAGAAGGGAGCCGGCGCGGCGATCTTCCTGGCGGCCATGGTCTTCGTGCTCAACACCGGTTCCAAGACCACGGCGGGGCTGGTGCCGGCGGCCATGCTGCTGGTCATGCTGCCCAACCTGATGGGCATGCGCAGGGCCGTGGTGGTGGCCTATCTCGTTTCCATCGCCACGTTCGGCCTTGCCACGCTCGGCATCGTCTATATCGACGCCCTCAAGGACCTGGCGCGCGAACTCGCCCCGGACCTGACCTATACGGGACGCACAACCCTTTGGGCCTTCGGTGGCGAAATGATCATGAAGAAGCCCTGGACAGGCTATGGCTATACCAGTTTCTGGGGCACGGATTTCATTGCGAACCAGGATCTGCATTTCGACGCGGACTGGGATTTCCGCGGCATCGTGCATGGCCATGACGGTTATATGGACATCGCCATCGCCATGGGCCTGCCGGCACTCGCCGCGGCGGCCATCGTGTTCAACATCGCGCCGCTGTTCGACTACATGCGCGTGCCAATGCTCAAGGACAGCGTGCTGTTCGCCGATTTCCTGATGATGATCCTGCTGTTCACGACGCTGAACGCCTTTGTCGAGACATTCTTCTTCCACCGGGCCGATCCCGTCTGGGTGCTGCTGGTCTTCGCCACGCTGGGCCTGAGGATGACCGCGCGCGTGAGCCTGCCCTCGCACGGCTGACACCGGCGGCGATTGCAAAGCGGCAGCCGGTTTGCCAAGAAGGCGAAACAGTTCAAGGCGAGGAGAGCACCATGCGCGTGATCATGGCCGGATGCGGCAATATGGGTTTTGCAATGCTGAAGGCGTGGATTGCCGGCGGTGTGCTGGCACCTGGCGATTGCACCGTGGTGGAACCGGCCGAGGCGCTGCGCGCGCGGGCGGCCGCGCAGGGCGTGACAGCCGTGGCGGAGGCCGTCGCACTTCCCGATGACCTGCGCGCCGATGTCGTCGTCCTGGCGGTCAAGCCGCAGGTGATGGGCGATGCCGCGCCGGCCTATCGCCGTTTCGCCGAAGCCGGAGCCACCATCGTGTCGATTGCCGCCGGCACAAGGGTTGCGACATTGCAGTCGCTTGTCGGCGAGGATGCCGCCATCGTGCGCTGCATGCCCAATACGCCGGCAGCCATCGGCCAGGGCATGATGGTGACCTTCGCCAACGGACGCGTCGCGCCTTCCGCCATGGACGCGGTCAACATGCTTCTGGCGCAAAACGGGGCTGTCACCTCCATTCCATCGGAAGACCTGATGGACGCCGTGACGGCCGTTTCCGGCTCCGGCCCGGCCTATGTGTTCCATTTCATCGAAGCGCTGACGGCGGCGGGCGAGAAAGCCGGGCTGCCGGCCGAAACCGCGGATCTGCTGGCCCGCCAGACCGTTCTGGGTGCGGCGAAACTGGCGTTCGAGAGCGGCGAGGCACCGGGCACGCTGCGCGAACAGGTGACCAGCCCCAATGGCACGACAGCCGCCGCGCTGGCCGTGCTCATGGGGGACAACCGTCTGAAAACACTCGTGGAAGAGGCGGTCGAGGCAGCGCGCGCACGGTCCGTGGAACTGGGCGCCTAGAGCCGTGGGCACAAGGGGGCGTGACAAGCGGGCGGAATCGCCCTAGGTTCAGGTCTGCTCACGGTCGCACGACCGGTCTGTCTGGCGGGAGAGAGTTTCCTCGTGAATGGGGAAACCGCCGAAGGGGAAATCGCCCGAAATCTCTCAGGCAAAAGAACCGCGGACAGGTCAAGGCGCTCTGGAAAGTCAGGTTTTTCCCACAAGGGGAAACCTGCGCCGACGGTGTAAGCGGTGCGGACAGGGTTCCCGCGGCGCGAATCTCTCAGGCTTCCGACAGAGGGGCGGTCCCAGCCTTCATTGTGAGGGCGGACCACGCAACCTGTCGTCAAGGAGCAGCCCGTGGGCGAGAGCGATGACCTGAATACCCTTCCCTTGCATGATCTTCATGCGCAAGCGGGCGCGAAATTCGGCGCGTTTGCCGGATGGTCCATGCCACTGAGCTATCCCATGGGCGTGCTGCAGGAACACCTGCATGTGCGCGAAAAGGCGGGACTGTTCGACATTTCCCACATGCGGCTGGTGCTGATCGAAGGCGCCGGGGCCGCTTCCGCCCTTGCCCGGGCCTGCCCGCTGCAACCGGACGCCATGGGCGACGGGAAAAGCAAATACACCTTCCTGCTCAACGCGCAGGCCGGCATCATCGACGATCTCATCGTCACCCGGCTCGCGCCGGAACGATTCATGGTGGTTGCGAACGCATCGCGGGCTGCCGTTGACCTGGCGCGCCTGCGCGAGGCGGCCGGCCCGTTCGACTGCACGGTAACGCCGCTCGACCGGGTGCTGCTGGCCCTGCAGGGACCGATGGCCGCAGACGTGATGCGCGATGCCGGCGAGGCGATCGACGCTCTCACCTTCATGTCGGGGACCGAACCGCGGCCCGGCTGGTTCCTGACGCGCTCTGGCTATACCGGCGAGGACGGGTTCGAGATCGCCATGCCGGCGGACGAGGCGCAGGCCTTCGCCAGCCGCCTGGCCGGCGATGACCGGGTGGCGTGGATCGGTCTGGCAGCGCGCGACAGCCTGCGGCTGGAAGCCGGTCTGTGCCTCTATGGGCAGGATCTCGACGAGGAGACGGACCCTGTAAGCGCCGGCCTGCTCTGGGCGATCCCCAAGGGGCTGCGTGCGGGGGGCGACTTCTTCGGCGCCGACGCGCTTGCCCGCATCATTTCCGAAGGCGCGACACGCAAGCGCGTGGGCCTTGTGCCCGACGGCCGCCAGCCGGTGCGCGCCGGCGCGCCGCTCATGGACGAGGAGGGCAGGACCGTGGGCACCGTGACTTCCGGCGGGTTCGGACCCTCAGCCGGCCATCCCGTGTCCATGGGCCATGTACCGAAGGTGCTTTCCAGACCCGGCACGGCCCTGACGGCAGAGGTGCGCGGCAAACCCGTGACCATGACCGTCGTCAAGCTTCCCTTCATCCAGAAACGCAGCACCCAGGGGTGACCACCATGAGCAAGACCTATTTCACCGAAGACCACGAATGGATCCGCGTCGAGAACGGCGTGGCGACCGTCGGCATCACCAACCACGCCCAGGAACAGCTTGGCGATCTCGTCTTCGTCGAACTGCCGGAACCCGGCAAGACCGTGTCCAAAGGGGATGCGGCCGTCGTGGTCGAGTCCGTCAAGGCGGCCTCGGATGTCTATGCGCCCGCTGACGGCGAAATCACGGCTGCGAACGAGGCGTTGTCTTCTCAGCCAGAACTCGTCAACAGCGCGGCCGAGAGCGACGGCTGGCTCTGGAAGATGACGCTTGCCGATGAAAGCCAGCTCGACGGTCTGATGGACGCCGATGCCTACCAGGCGATGATCGGCTGAAGGAGGCCCCCATGAGTGCTGCAGCCTCCTTCGCGCGCCGCCATGTCGGGCTTTCCGACACGGACATGCGCGCCATGCTGTCAAAAATCGGCGTTCCCTCGCTTGAAACGCTGATATTCGAAAGCGTTCCCGCTTCCATCCGGCTCGACCGGGCGCTGGACCTGCCCGCGGCGGTGAGCGAACAGGACGCGCTTGGCGAACTGTTTGCGAAAATGGATGCCAATACCGTGGCCAAAAGCTTCATCGGCCAGGGCTATCATGGCTGCCACGTTCCGCCCGTCATCCAGCGCAACCTGTTCGAGAACCCGGCCTGGTACACGGCCTATACGCCCTACCAGGCCGAAATCAGCCAGGGCCGGCTGGAAATGCTGTTTCACTTCCAGACACTGGTGGCGGAACTGACCGGCCTGCCGGTTGCCTCCGCTTCGCTGCTGGACGAGGGCACGGCCGTGGCCGAGGCCGTGGGCGTGGCCTTCCGGCACCATCGCGAAAAGCGCTCGCATGTCGTGCTGGCCGGCGACCTGCATCCCCAGACCATGGATGTGGTGATGACACGCGGACAGGCGCTGGGGTTGACCGCCTCCGGCGCAATCGACGAGGGCACGGCGGCATTGCTGGTCGCGTGGCCGGACACGGCGGGCGTCTATGGCGACCACTCCGCGCTGATCGCGAAGGCAAAAGAAGTGGGTGCGCTGGTCGTGGCCGTTGCCGATCCGCTGGCGCTGACCCTGCTGGAGCCCCCGGCACACTGGGGCGCGGATATCGCCGTCGGCTCGATGCAGCGTTTCGGCGTGCCGATGGGCTATGGCGGGCCGCACGCCGCCTACATGGCCGTGACCGAGCCCCTGACCCGGCTGCTGCCGGGCCGGCTTGTCGGCGAATCCGTCGATGCCAGGGGCCGCCCCGGCTATCGGCTGGCCTTGCAGACCCGGGAGCAGCACATCCGGCGCGAAAAGGCGACCTCCAACATCTGCACGGCGCAGGCGCTGCTGGCCAACATGGCCGCCGCCTATGCCATCTGGCACGGGCCGGAAGGACTGCGCGCCATTGCGGCCGGCGTGCATGAAAAGGCCGCGCGCCTGGGCCAGGCGCTTCGCGATCACGGGCTTGCCCTGGCCGGGGCGCATTTCTTCGACACGGTCACCGTGACGGTGCCGGGCAAGGCCGAGGCCATCGCTGCCGACGCGGAAGCCGATGGCCGGCTGCTGCGCGTGATCGATGCCGATACGGTCTCCGTCGCCTTCGACGAGACCAGTACGGACGATGACGTGACCGGCCTGGCGCGGCTGTTCGGCGCGCGCCTTGCCGACGTGGCCGCCAGCGCCCTGCCAGCCCCGCGCGAGGCGGCCGGCTTCCTGACACAGCCGGTCTTTCATGAAAACCGGTCGGAAACCGAGATGATGCGGTTCCTGCGCAAGCTGGCCGACAAGGATCTCGCGCTGGACCGGGCGATGATCCCGCTCGGCTCCTGCACGATGAAGCTGAATGCCGCCGCCGAGATGGCCCCGGTGAGCTGGGCGCAGGTGGCCAACATCCATCCCTTCGCACCCGCCGCCCATGCGCCGGGTTATCGTGCCATGTTCGACGATCTCGAGGCGTGGCTTGGCGAGATCACCGGTTTCGATGCCGTATCGCTTCAACCCAATGCCGGCAGCCAGGGCGAATATGCCGGCCTTCTGGCAATCCGGCGCTATCACGAGGCGCGCGGCGACAAGGACCGCAGGATCTGCCTGATCCCGTCGTCCGCCCATGGCACGAACCCGGCCAGCGCGCATATGGCCGGCCTTGACGTGGTGGTGGTCAAATGCACCGACAGCGGCGACGTGGATGTGGCCGATCTGAAGGCCAAGGCGGCGCAGCATGGCGACCGGCTGGCCGCATTGATGGTCACCTATCCCTCGACCCATGGCGTGTTCGAGGAAGCGATCACCGAGATCTGCGACATCATCCACGCCCATGGCGGTCAGGTCTATCTCGATGGCGCCAATCTCAACGCCATGGTCGGGCTGGCCCGGCCTGGCGACATCGGCGCCGATGTCTGCCACATGAACCTGCACAAGACCTTCTGCATTCCCCATGGCGGGGGCGGACCCGGCGTCGGGCCCATCGGCGTGAAAGCACATCTGGCGCCCTGCCTGCCGGGCCATGTGACCCAGGGCAGCGACCATGCCGTCGCATCAGCCGCTTTTGGCAGCGCGGCCATCCTGCCGATCACCTGGATGTATATCCGGATGATGGGCGCGGACGGGCTGAAACGGGCAAGCGAGGCAGCCATCCTGTCGGCCAATTACATCGCGCGGCGGCTCGAAGAGGCCTATCCCGTACTCTACAAGGGCCGCAAGGGGCGTGTCGCGCATGAGTGCATTCTCGACACGCGGGTGCTGAAGGACAGTGCCGGCATTTCGGTGGATGACATCGCCAAGCGGCTGATCGACTACGGCTTTCACGCGCCGACCATGTCCTGGCCGGTGGCGGGGACGCTGATGGTGGAACCGACCGAATCCGAACCGAAGAAGGAAATCGACCGGTTCTGCGATGCCATGCTGGCCATTGCCGCGGAAGCGGGCAAGGTGGCGGACGGCACCTGGCCGAAGGAGGACAATCCGCTGGTCAATGCACCGCATACGGCGGAAGACCTGCTGGCAGCCGACTGGGGCCACGCCTACAGCCGGGCCGAGGCTGCCATGCCGGACGGCGCCTCGCCGGCGTCGAAATACTGGCCGCCCGTGGCGCGGATCGACAACGTGCATGGCGACCGCAACCTGGTCTGCACCTGCCCGCCGGTGGAAGCACTGGCCGTCAACACCTGACGCTTTGAGGGAGCCGGCATATCAGCCGGCTCCGGCGTTTTGCCGCCGATCATGGGCCAGCGGTTCAGGCCGGCTCCTTGAGACGCTCGATAGCTTGGCCGAGTTGCGCCAGGCTATCGATCACGCCATCGCAGGGGATTTGATCCACCGGTACGGTTGTATAGCCGCCGCGCACCAGAACACAGGCCATGCCGGCGGCGCGCGCGGCGCCCGCATCTGCCGGACTGTCGCCCACCATCAGGCAGCGCGACGGGTGAAAGCCGGCCTGTCTGGCCGCGTGAAGCAACATGTCCGGCGCCGGCTTCTTCTCCGGTCCGCTATCGCCGCCGACGACGACCGCCATCAGATCCGAGAAACCGAAATGGTCGAGAATGGCGCGGGTAAAGCCTTCCGGCTTGTTGGTGACGACGCCGAGCGTGACACCGGCTTGGTGGTAGGCTTTGACGATCATCTCAGCGGCAGGCATGAGCGTGGTGCGCTCGGTGACCTGGCGGCCATAGGTCTCCATCATGGTCGCGGTCCGGGCATCGAGCACGGTGCCTTGCAGCGCGATGGCACGGGCTGCAAAGCCGCGTTCCACCAGCTTGCGCACGCCATTGCCGACCATGGCGCGCACCTCGTCCAGCGAAAGGGCGGCATGGCCTTCCAGCGCCAGAACCTCGTTGAGCGAGGCGGCGAGGTCCGGCGCGGAATCGACCAGCGTGCCGTCAAGGTCGAAGAAGATGGCCTGCGGCCAGCCGCAACGGTCTCCGCCCTGCGCGAAATGCCGGCTCATGCGGCATCCTTCCACTTGATGGAACAGCCCATGGAAGCGATCTGGTCGCGCGGGCCCTGCCCCGTTTCGGCCACCTGTTTCATCGCTTCATGGAGATCGCGGCGGATGTCGGCCGGGGCGGTTTCCTTGCGCGAGGCATCGAGGCGGCCTCGATATTGCAGTTCCATCGCCTTGTTGAAGCCGAAAAAGTCCGGTGTGCAGACCGCATCCCATGCACGGGCGACCGCCTGCGTTTCATCATGCAGATAGGGGAAAGGCAGGTCGTGAGCCGCAGCAAAGCGTTTCATGTTGTCGAAACTGTCGGCGGGATAGGCCTCGGCATCGTTGGAGCAGATGGCGACGAAGCCCATGCCGAGCGCCTGAAGGTCGCGGGCATCGCGGGCGATCCGGTCGATCACCGCCAGCACATAGGGGCAATGGTTGCAGATGAAGGCGACGACGAGACCGTTCGGGCCCGCCTCGCCAAGGATGGAGCGATTCTTTCCGTCGACGCCCGGCAGGGTGGCGTCGACCGGCTTCCAGCCGAAATCACAGACGGGAGGAATGGCGGCCATGGGACAACTCCGGGGGTTTGCTGTTTCGCTCAGGCCGCGGCGCGGGAGGTGGTGGCAGCGGCACGGATGGCCCGGATGTTGTCGCCATAAACGGCCGGATTGTCCACCGAGCCGCCGCGAAAAACCGCCGATCCGGCAACCAGCACGTCGGCGCCCGCCTCCGCGACCAGTGGGGCGGTGGCCGGATCGACGCCGCCATCGACCTGAACATGGATGGGCCGGTCGCCGATCATGGCGCGCAGGGCGCGGATCTTGTCGGTCATGTCGATGAATTTCTGGCCGCCGAAACCCGGATTCACCGTCATCACAAGCACAAGGTCCGCAAGGTCGAGCAGATGGGCCACGGCTTGCGCGGGCGTGCCGGGATTGAGCGCCACACCGGCTTTCATGCCGGCTGCGCGAATGGCCTGAAGTGTGCGGTGGATATGCGGCCCGGCTTCCAGGTGCGCGGTCAGAACATCCGCGCCAGCATCCGCATAGGCCTCGATCCACGGATCGACGGGCGCGATCATCAGATGCACATCCATCACCGTCTTCACATGCGGGCGGAAGGCCTTCACGGCTGGCGGACCGAAGGTCAGGTTGGGCACGAAATGGCCGTCCATGACATCGACATGCACCCAGTCGGCGCCTTGCGCCTCGATGGCGCGGATCTCACGCCCGAAATTGGCGAAGTCGGCGGACAGGATGGAGGGCGCAATCTTGATCGCACGGTCGAAGGTCATGGGCTATGTCTCCTATTCGGCGGCGGCACGCGTCGCGCGGTCGACATCCAGCCCGCCGGAAAAGACGCGGCTTGCGCGGATGTCATCTTCGGTGATGGTGCTGAGCGCGTCGGCATCCAGCGGGCCGGCCGCGCTTTCGAACAGGCGGTTGGCCTGGCGCAGGCGGGCGCGGTCGAGCGCGTTGCGGATGGAACGGGCATTGGCGAAATGCGGCTGGGCGCGGCGCAGGGCGATATAGTCGGCCATGGCCTGTTCGGCCGCCGCGTCGAAGCGATAGTTCCGTGCCTCCAGCATGGTCCGCGATATGCGCAGCAATTCCTCGTCGGAATAATCGGGAAACTCGACATGATGGGCGATGCGCGAGCGGAAGCCGGGATTGGCGGCGAAAAAGCGGTCCATCCGGTCGGCATAGCCGGCCATGATGACGACGAGATCGTCGCGGTTGTTTTCCATCACCTGAAGCAGGATCTCGATGGCCTCCTGACCATAGTCGCGCTCATTGTCCGGCTTGTAGAGATAATAGGCTTCGTCGATGAAGAGCACGCCGCCCATGGCCTTTTTCAGCACTTCCCTGGTCTTGGGCGCGGTGTGGCCGATATACTGGCCGACCAGATCGTCGCGCGTGACGGAAACGAGGTGCCCCTTGCGAATGTAACCCAGGCGGTGCAGCAGGCCGGCCATTTTCAGCGCCACCGTGGTCTTGCCGGTGCCCGGATTGCCGGTGAAGCTCATGTGCAGGGTGGGCGTTTCTGTGGCCAGCCCCATCTGGCGGCGGGCGCGATCCACCAGCAGCAGGGCCGCGGTCTCGCGGATGCGCTGCTTGACCGGTTTCAGGCCGATGAGCTCGCGGTCCAGTTCTTCGAGGATCTCCGCCACGCCAGAAGAGCGGAACTCCGCCCTCAGGTCTATGGCCGAAGGTCCCGCCTGCTGTGTCTCGTCCGTGACCGGGTCGTCGCCCATTTGCCGTGCCTCCTGTGGATCGTCCGTGGACCGTCTGTGGATCATGCATTGACAGGCTGTTGAAAGCCTGTGGAACAGGGGCGGCCGGCGCGGTTGCCGGGCCACCCCCGTCTTGCCACTCTCAGCCAGCCACGCGCCAGGAATAGGACTGGCTGCGGCTGCGCATATCGGTGCGCACCATGTCGATCTTCGGCTCCTCGGCGGGGCGATTGACGATGAAGGACATCATCACTGTCTCGAAGCCGCGTGTGTCGTCAAAGGCATTGATGCGGATGTATTTTTCGCCGTGTGCCTTGCGGCACTCGTCCAGTTCCATCATCACGCCCTTGGCGTCCTTGAGGTCGAACATGGGATTGCCCCACATTTCCCAATAGGTGTTGCGCGGATGCGGGTCGTCGGTGAACTCGATGCCGATGGCCCATTCGCGCGACAGGCAATATTCCACCTGTGCGGAAATCTGGGCGTCGGTCAGGTCCGGGAGGAAGGAAAAGCATCCCTGGGTGATACGCATGTCGGTCTTCCTTTCATTATCCGTTTGCGGTCTGCCACCTGGAGGCAGGAGGCTCACATCGCCACGGAGGGCGTCGGCACGAAGTCGGACGTGTCGGTGGAGGTGTAGTTGAAGGTGATGTTGCCCCAGGTATCGAGCGCGGCTTCCAGCGGCTTGCACCACTTTGCCGCCTCGCGCAGGATTTCCGGACCTTCATTGGCGATGTCGCGGCCCTCGTTGCGGGCAAGGACCATGGCTTCAAGCGCGACGCGATTGGCCGTGGCGCCGGCCTGGATTCCCATCGGGTGGCCGATCGTGCCACCGCCGAATTGCAGCACGACATCGTCGCCGAACAGGTCCAGCAACTGGTGCATCTGGCCGGCATGAATGCCGCCGGAGGCCACCGGCATGACCTTCTTCAGGTCCGCCCAGTCCTGCTCGAAAAACAGGCCGCGCGGCAGGTCGATCGCGTTCCTCGTCTCGCGGCAGACATTGTAATAGCCCTGGACGGTGAGCGGATCGCCCTCCAGCTTGCCGACAGCGGTGCCGCAATGGAGATGGTCGACGCCGGCCAGGCGCAGCCACTTGGCGATGACGCGGAAGGAAATGCCGTGGTTCTTCTGCCGCGTATAGGTGCCGTGGCCGGCGCGGTGCATGTGCAGGATCATGTCGTTCTGGCGGCACCATTCGGAGATCGACTGAATGGCCGTCCAGCCGACGATCAGGTCGACCATGACGATGACCGAGCCCAGTTCCTTGGCAAATTCGGCGCGGCGGTACATCTCCTCCATCGTGCCGGCGGTGATGTTGAGGTAGTGGCCCTTGATCTCGCCGGTCTCGGCGGACGCCTTGTTCACCGCCTCCATGCAGTAGAGGAAGCGGTCGCGCCAATGCATGAACGGCTGCGAGTTGATGTTCTCGTCGTCCTTCATGAAATCGAGCCCGCCCTTCAGGCCCTCATAGACGACGCGGCCGTAATTCTTCCCCGACAGTCCCAGCTTCGGCTTGGTGGTGGCGCCGAGCAGCGGCTTGCCGAACTTGTCGAGGCGCTCGCGCTCGACCACAAGGCCCGTGGGCGGGCCGCGGAAGGTCTTCACATAGGCCACGGGGAAGCGCATGTCCTCCAGCCGGGCCGCCTTCAAGGGCTTGAAGGAAAAGACATTGCCGATGATCGAGGCCGTCAGGTTGGCGATGGAGCCTTCCTCGAAGAGGATCAGGTCATAGGCGACATAGGCGAAATACTGGCCTTCCTGGCCCGGCACCGGCTCCACGCGATAAGCCTTGGCGCGGTAGTTCTCGCAGGCCGTCAGGCGGTCGGTCCAGACCACGGTCCAGGTGGCGGTGGAGGATTCGCCGGCGACGGCGGCCGCCGCCTCGATCGGGTCCACGCCTTCCTGCGGGGTGATGCGGAACAGGGCGAGGACGTCGGTATCCCTGGGCTCGTAGTCGCCGTCCCAATAGCCCATCTGCGCATATTTCAGCACACCGGCCTTGTAGCGCTCCTTGCCCTTGATCTCGGTCTTGGCGTCGATGGTCATGGCAGTTCCTTTCGCTTTGTCTGTTGTTTCAGGCGGCGCGGGCCGTGGCGAATTGCGGGTCGAGGGCACCGCTGGCATAGCGCCTGGCCATCTCGTCCATGTCGATCACCCGAATCTTGCTGGCGTGGCCGGCAGTGCCGAAGCGCTCGAAGCGGTCGAGGCAGAGCTTCTCCATCTCCTCCATGGCGGGGATCAGGAACTTGCGCGGGTCGAATTCCTTCGGTTTCGTCGTGGCGATCTTGCGGAACTGGCCGGTGATCGCCATCCGGTTGTCGGTGTCGATATTGACCTTGCGCACGCCGGAGCGGATGCCGCGCTCGATCTCCTCCACCGGCACGCCCCAGGTCTGGGGCATGTCGCCGCCATGATCGTTGATGAGGTCCTGCAGATATTGCGGCACGGAGGACGACCCGTGCATGACCAGGTGAACGTTCGGGATGCGCGCGTGGATCGCCTCGATCTGGCTGATGGCGAGGATGTCGCCGGTGGGCTGGCGGGAGAACTTGTAGGCGCCGTGCGACGTGCCGCAGGCAATCGCCAGCGCATCCACATGGGTGCGGGCGACAAAGTCGGCGGCCTGGTCCGGGTCGGTGAGCATGTCCTCGCGGGAAAGCTTGCCCTCAGCGCCGGAGCCGTCCTCCTTCGCGGCCTCGCCGGTTTCAAGATTGCCGAGCACGCCAAGCTCGCCCTCCACCGAAGCGCCGACCCAATGAGCCATGCGCGCGACGCGTTCGGTGATCGCGACATTGTATTCGTAGGAGGCCGGCGTCTTCATGTCCTCCTCCAGCGAACCGTCCATCATCACCGAGGTGAATCCATGGCGGATGGCGGTCAGGCAGGTGGCTTCGTTGTTGCCATGGTCCTGGTGCATGCAGACGGGGATTTGCGGGTACATCTCGGTCAGCGCCTCGATCATGTGGCGCAGCATGATGTCGCCGGCATAGGAGCGCGCACCGCGCGAGGCCTGCAGGATGACCGGCGCGTCGCAAGCGGCGGCGGCCTTCATGATGGCCAGGCCCTGTTCCATGTTGTTGATATTGAAGGCGGGCACGCCGTAGCCGTATTCGGCGGCGTGATCGAGAAGCTGGCGGAGCGTGATACGGGCCATGGTTCTGTCCTTTCAGGCAGGGGCGGGAAGGGTTCGGGTGGGTTGGGGAAGCAGGCCGGCCAGTTCGCGGATCCAGGGCGAAGGCCTGTCCGGCATGCCGCCGGGCACGAGGAAGTAATCGCCGAGAACCGAAAGACGCATGGCGAAGATGCGGCTGTGGCGCTGTGCCTGCCGGTGAAAGCGGATGTTCTCCAGGAGCGCGACCGCCCCCTGCGGCATGGCGGAAACGCCTGCCTCGGCAACCGGGCCGACGCAATCGGGTACGAAATGGACGGGCAGGCCGGTCGCCGCGCGCAAGGGTTCCATCCACTGGCGCAGCGACATGGCCGGATTGATATCACCGGCCGGATCGTCATGGCCCGCGATGATGGCGACGCGGGCGCCGCGCCCGGCCAGCGCGCGGATCGCATCAGCGCAGTCGCCGCTCACGCCTTGCGAGAAGTCGCAGCGCAGCAGCACGGTCGCGCCATCCAGATCGCGGACCATGGGGCCGGTCGCGTTCATGTGGCCGCACCCGTCATGCGCCGCGCGGCCGCGATCACCGCATCGGCGGTGATGCCGAAATGCCGGTAGAGATCGGATGCAGGCGCAGATGCGCCGAAGCCCGGCATGCCGATGAAATGGCCGCCCTGACCGAGCCAGCGGTCCCAGCCCAAACGCGCAGCCGCTTCCACGCCGATGCGCGGTGCCGTGCCCAGGACCGAGGCCTGGTAGGCTTCGTCCTGCTGCTCGAACTTTTCCCATGAGGGCATGGAAACGACAGCCGCGTGAATGCCGTGTTCGGCCAGCAGCCGGCTGGATGCATCGCGGGCGATTTCCACTTCCGAGCCGGTGGCGATGATCGTCACGTCGCGGGCACGTTCGCTTTCCTGCAACACATAGGCGCCGCGCGCCGACAGGTTCTCGCGGGTGTGGCGGGCGCGCAGCATGGGCAGGCCCTGGCGCGACAGGGCGAGCACCGAGGGCGTCGCCGTTTCGCAAAGCGCGATTTCCCAGCATTCAGCCGTTTCGATTATGTCGGCAGGGCGGAAGACATTCATGTTGGGCGTGGCGCGCAGCATGGCCAGATGCTCGACCGGCTGATGCGTCGGCCCGTCCTCGCCCAGACCGATGGAATCATGGGTCAACACATAGACCACGGGCTGTTCCATCAGCGCCGACAGACGCATCGCGCCGCGCGCATAATCGGAAAAGACGAGGAAGGTGCCGCCGTAGGGGATGAAGCCACCATGCAGGGACAGGCCATTCATGACCGCAGCCATGGCGTGTTCGCGGATGCCGTAGTGAATGTAGCGTCCCTTGAAGCGGCCGGGTGCGACCGGTGCCAGGTTCTTCGTCTGCGTCAGGTTCGAGCCGGTGAGATCGGCGGAGCCGCCTGTGGTCAGAGGAGTTGCTTCATTGATGACATCCAGCACCATTTGCGACGCCTGCCGGGTGGCCGTCTTCGTGGCGGCGGCCTGGTGGGTGCGGCGGAAGCGCTCCAGCCGGCGCTTCATCAGCGAGGGCAGGTCACGGGCCAGCGCCCGGTCGAAGGCCTTGCGCAAACGGGCCGCGTCGTGGCGCTGCTGCCAGAGCTTGCGTTCGGCGCGACCGCGCGCGGCCACCGCCTCCCAGGCCGTGCGCACCGCATCCGGCACCTCGAAGGGTGCGGCCGTCCAGCCCAGATGCAGGCGCGCGGCGGCCACCTCGTCGGCGCCCAGCGGTGCGCCATGGGTCTTGTGCGATCCCTGCTTGTTGGGGGCGCCCTTGCCGATGACCGTCCGGCAGGCGATGAGAGAAGGCTTGCCGGTGGTCCGCGCCTTGGCGATTGCCGCGGCGACGGCCTCATGGTCATGCCCGTCCACCGCATGCACATCCCAGCCGGCAGCCCGGAAGCGCATGGGCTGGTTCATGGACGTGGCCAGCGAGGTCTTGCCGTCGATGGAAATGCCGTTGTCATCCCACAGCACGATGAGGCGGGAGAGCTTCAGATGGCCGGCAAGGTCGATGGCTTCATGGCTGATGCCTTCCTGCAGGCAGCCGTCGCCGGCCACCACATAGGTGAAATGGTCGACCAGCTTGTGGCCGAAGCGCGCGGCCATCATGCGCTCGGCCAGCGCCATGCCGACAGCCGTTGTGATGCCCTGTCCCAGCGGGCCCGTTGTCGTCTCGATGCCCAGCGCATGGCCGTATTCCGGATGACCGGCGGTCGGCGCCCCCAACTGGCGGAAGTCCCGCAATGCGGCCGCGGTCATGTCGGCAAAACCAAGCAGGTGATGGACCGCATAAAGCAGCATGGAGCCATGGCCGGCGGACAGCACGAAGCGGTCGCGGTCAGGCCAGTCCGGCCTGGACGGATCGATCTTCACGAAACGGTTGAAGAGAACGGTCACCGCGTCGGCCATGCCCATGGGCATGCCGGGATGGCCGGAATTGGCCTTCTGCACGGCATCCATGGCCAATACGCGGATGGCATTGGCCATGTCGCGCTCGGCGGCGGCGGTGGCCGGAGTGGTCAAGGTCATGTTCATCGAGCAGGCTCCCGTGGTCAGGCCATGCGGCGCTTGCGCTCGACCAGCTTGTGGATGAGCGGCGTGAAGATGAGCTGCATGGCGAGGTCGAGCTTGTCGCCGGGCACGACGATGGAATTGGCCCGCGACATGTAGCTGTCGTGCAGCATGGACAGCAGGTAGGGGAAGTCGATGCCGCGCGGATTGGCGAAGCGGATGACGAGGATCGATTCCGCCGGCGTGGGGATCCATCGCGCCACGAAGGGATTGGACGTGTCCACGATGGGCACGCGCTGGAAATTGATGTCGGTATGGGAGAATTGCGGGCAGATGTAGTGCACGTAATCGTGCATGCGGCGCAAGATGGTGTCGGTGACCGCCTCGGTGGAATAGCCGCGGGCGGCCTTGTCGCGGTGGATCTTCTGGATCCATTCCAGGTTGATAACCGGCACGACGCCGATCTTCAGATCGCCATGGCGGGCGAGATTGACCTTGTCGGTCACAGCGCAGCCATGCAGGCCCTCATAGAAGAGCAGGTCGGTGTCGCCAAATTCCTGCCATTCGGTGAAGGTGCCGGGCGCGGCGCCATAGCGTTCGGCCTCGTCCTCGTCATGGATGTAGTGGCGGGTGCGCCCCCTGCCCCGGCGGCCATATTCCTCGAAAACGCTTTCGAGAATTTCCAGTTCGTTCGCCTCGGCGGAGAAGTGCGTGAAGTCGCGGCCCTGCGCCTTTTCCTCGGCTATGCGTTGCTTCATGGCCTGGCGGTCGAAACGGTGGAAGGCGTCGCCCTCGATAAAGGCGGCGGTGACGCCCTCGCGGGAAAAGATCTTGCCGAAGGTCTCCTTGACCGTGGTCGTGCCGGCACCCGAGGAGCCGGTGATGGATATGATGGGATGCTTGGCGGACATGGGTTCTTCCTCAGACGCGGAACAGGCCGCGCTTGCCGAACAGCGGCGAGCGCTCCGAAATCATGGCGGGGTCGACGTGGTAGCGGGCGATACGCTCCACTTCGCCGGCTGAACCGAAGACCAGTGGCGTGCGCTGGTGCAGTGTGGCGGGCACGAGATCGAGGATGCGGTTGACCGTGTCGGTGGCCTTGCCGCCGGCCTGTTCGATCAGGAAGGCGATCGGATTGGCTTCGTAGACGAGGCGCAGACGGCCGGCCGAATAGCCCTTTCGCCTGTCGCCGGGATAGAGGAAAACGCCGCCGCGCACGAGGATGCGATAGGTCTCGGCGACCAGCGAGGCGATCCAGCGCATGTTGAAGTCACGTTCGCGCGGCCCGTCCGCGCCGGCCAAGCAATCATCGACATATAGGCGGACAGCATCCTCCCAATGCCGGTAATTCGATGCGTTGATGGCAAACTCGCCCGCCTTGTCCGCAATGGAAACCGAGCTGTAGGCCTCGACAAAATCGCCCAGTTTCGGCGTGTGGACAAAGATGCGCGTCCCGGAACCGACGGTCAGGACGAGCGCCAGTTGCGGCCCATAGATGAAGAAGCCGGCTGCAAGCTGGTGCCTGCCCGATTGCAGAAAGGAGGCTTCGGGTGCAACGCGCGGATCGCCCTCGACCGGCAGGACGGAAAAGATCGTGCCGATCGAGACATTGGTCTCGATGTTGGAGGAACCGTCGAGCGGGTCGATGGCCAGCGCCAGCGGCTTGTCGGGATCGAGCAGGATCGGAAAGTTGTTCTCCTCCGATCCGTAGAGGGCAACAGCCTCCTTGCGGGCAGCTTCCAGGAACATGCCGTCGGCCACCACATCCAGGTCCTTCTGGGTGTCGCCATCGGCATTGGTCTCGCCGCGGGAGGCCGCAAAGCCCTTGATGAGCGCGCCCTGCTTGGTGAGCTTGCGCACCTCGACGGCCTTGCCGGCCAGCCCCATGATGACGCCGGCGATCGCGCCGGCATGGGCGTGGCCGGCAAAGTCGCCGGATCGCAGGAATGCATGCAGTGTCTGTCCAGCCATGGGTGTCTCCTCCATGGCCGGAATGTGTGCAGGAACTTGAATGTTTGTAAAATTTATTCTATTATAAGATCGTGTAAAATATTTTTAGTTTATCGATGATCAACGCCTCGATCCGACAGTTGCGAACCTTGCTGGCGCTGCGCCAGCACCGCAAGATTTCCACCGCCGCGCAGGCGCTGGGGCTGACTTCGCCTGCGGTCACCATCCAGCTGCGCCAACTGGAGGAGGAGCTGGGTGCGCAGCTCTTCATCCGCACCCGCACCGGGACCATTCCCACCGAGGCAGGCCAGATCGCGCTGGAGGCGGCACAGCGGATCGTGGACGAGCTGGAAACGCTGGAAGAACGGATACTTGAGCAAAAGGGACTGAGGGCCGGCCGGGTGCGGCTGGGCGTGGTTTCGACGGGCAAATACTTTGCACCGCGCATCATCGCCGCCTTCACGGCGGCACATCCGGGCATTGACATAACCTTGACCACGGCCAACCGGACCGATGTGATCGCCATGCTGGAACGGCACGAAATCGACATGGCGCTGATGGGGCGTCCGCCGAAGCATTTCAGTGTCCAGGCCACGCTGTTCGGCGATCATCCGCTGGTGTTCATCGCCCATCCGGCCCATGCGCTGGCCCGCCGCCGCGACATTTTGCGCCAGGACCTGATCCGCCAGACATTCATCGTGCGCGAACGCGGCTCCGGCACACGCGCCTCCTTCGAGTTCTTCATGGCCGGCGAGGGCGGGGAGAGCGAACTGGCCATGTCGGAGATGGACTCCAACGAAACCATCAAGCAGGCCGTGATGGCAGGCCTCGGCATCGCGTTCATTTCCGGCCACACGATCGAGCACGAGATGCGCGCGGGCACACTGGCCGTGCTGGATGTCGAGGGCACGCCCATTCGCCGGCAATGGTTTTCGGTGCGCCATGGCGACCGCAGCCCCACGCCGGCCATGCTGGCACTGGACGATTTCCTGCGCCGCAAGGGGCCGCAATTGCTGCCGATCCTGGAAAAAACCTATCCGGTGGCATCGCTGGCTTGATCTGTGTCGTTGCCGCGAACCGGGATTGTCACGAAACTGTTGCAAGATGCGCTTTATCGAATGCGCAAGTCACGCGAATGCGGGGGAAAGGCAATGGACGACAACACCATCGACAGCGGAGCCATGGACTGGCTTGAAGCGGAACTGGCCGACACGCTGGACGAGGATTACGAACTGGAACTGGAAGATGCCGCGCTCTCCATGGAGATCAGGAAGATCTACCAGCGTGCCCATGGCGAGACCATTGCGCGCAAGGACTATTTCCGTGCATTGCTGCGCCTGCAGGCTGAACTGATCAAGCTGCAGGATTGGGTCGTCCATAGCCGCCAGAAGGTGGTGGTGATCTTCGAAGGCCGCGATTCGGCCGGCAAGGGCGGCGTCATCAAGCGCATCACGCAACGGCTCAATCCGCGCGTGGTGCGCACGGTCGCCCTGCCCGCGCCCTCGGACCGCGAGAAGACGCAGTGGTATTTCCAGCGCTATGTACCGCATCTTCCCGCCGGTGGCGAAATCGTCCTGTTCGACCGGTCCTGGTACAACCGGGCCGGCGTCGAGCGCGTCATGGGCTTTGCCACACCCGACCAGGTGGAGCAGTTTTTCCAGGACGTGCCGGAGTTTGAAAAGATGCTGGCCCGCGACGGGATAAAGCTGGTGAAATACTGGTTCTCCATCACCGACGAGGAACAGCAATTGCGCTTTCTCATGCGCATCCACGATCCGCTCAAGCAGTGGAAGCTTTCGCCGATGGACCTGCAGTCGCGGGTGCGCTGGGAGCACTATACCAAGGCCAAGGAGGAAACCTTCGCCCGCACGAACATTCCAGAAGCACCGTGGTATATCGTGGAAGGCAATGACAAGAAGCGCGCGCGGCTGAACTGCATCGACCACCTGCTCACGCTTTTCCCCTATGAGGATGTGCCCAGCGAGGAAATCACGCTGCCCGAAAGGGTGTTCAACCCGGATTATGAACGGGCCGTGCTGCCGCCGGAGCTTTATGTGCCGCAGAAATACTGACCGGCGGCCGCGGGACCGGCGGACGGGGCTGGCCGCGACCGGCGGTCAGCCCAGGTCCTTCAGACGCGCCAGGATTCTGTAGACATTGCGCTCGCTGATCCCCAGGCGCGCGGCCAGTTCCTGGCGATTGCCGCCGTGCCTGTCCATGAGCCGGGCGACATAGGCATCGCGCAATTCGTCAAGCGTCGGTTCGCTGGCGAATGACAGGGAGATGCCGGTCTTGTCCTTGCCGTCGCCTTCCGGCAGCGAGATGTGCTCGGGCAGGATCCTGGCGCTCCTGCCGGAAATGAGAAAGGCCCGCTCGACCACGTTTCGCAATTCCCGGATGTTGCCGGGCCAGCCATAGCGCGTGAGCGCCTTGAGCGCGGAGGGCGCGAACTGCTTGGCGATGTTGCGCGAGAACTTGCGGTTGGCGAGAAAGAACTCGGCCAGGGCGGGGATGTCTTCGCGGCGCTCGCGCAAGGGCGGCACCAGGATTTCGAACGGGGACAGCCGGTAGTAGAGGTCGCTGCGGAATTCCTGGCCATTGGCCATGGTGCGCAGGTCACGATTGGTGGCGGCGACAAAGCGAACGTCGGATTCGAGGTCACGTGTGCCGCCAAGGCGGCGGAACTTGCCCGTCTCGAGGACACGGAGAAGCTTGGCCTGGATGGCAGGGCTGATCTCGCCGATCTCATCGAGAAAAACCGTCCCGCCATCGGCGATCTCGATGAGACCTTCCTTGCGGCGGTCCGCGCCGGTGAACGAGCCGCGTTCGTGGCCGAAGAGTTCGGATTCGAAAAGCGTTTCCTGCAGGGACGCACAGTCGATGGCAACGAAATGCTTGTCGGCCCTGTTGGAATTGGCATGTACGGCCTGGGCCACAAGTTCCTTGCCGACGCCGCTTTCACCGAGAACCAGAACCGTCGTATCCGCTCCGGCGACGATTGAAATCATGCGCCGGACATCCTTGATGGCAGCGCTTTCGCCGATGATGTTCGGGCCGGCCGATGACTTCGCACGCGATTCCCAGAACTCGGCCGAGCGCCGCAGTTCGGCCTTTTCCAGCACGCGTGAAATGGCCAGTTCAAGGCTTTGACCCGAGACCGGCTTGACGAGATATTCCGAAGCGCCTGCCTTCACTGCCTCGACCGCCTGGGCGATGGAGCCGAAGGCGGTGAGGATGATGACGGGGCATTGTTGCGACAACTCGGGCAGGTAGTCGATCCCGTCCATGTCGGGCAGCCGCATGTCGAGCAGTGCCAGGGCGGGTTCGAATTCGCCAACGGCCCGGTCCGCATCCTTGCGTGACGTCACCCCGCGCGGCTCGAAGCCGAGCCGGGTCAACTGATCGACAAGCAGACGGTTGAGCGTGTTGTCATCCTCGATGACAAGCACACGGCCCGCATTGCGCGTCCGTGACCTGGTCCGCTCAGGCATCGGCAGCCGGCAAGACGATCATGAACTGCGTCCCCTTTCCCTCCACGCTGTCGACAGCGATCTCGCCGCCACAGTTCTCGACGATTGCCTTGCAGATGGACAAGCCAAGGCCGCGACCGGTCGTGCCATCGGCACGCCTGCTCCAGAAGGGCAGAAATATCCTGTCAAGGTCATCGGCGGCAATGCCCGTTCCGGTGTCGCGGAAGCGCAGAATGACGCGGGCGCCGGCGCTCTCACCGTCAATACGGAATGTCCCGCCTCGCGGCATGGCGTGAATAGCGTTCTGCGTGAGATTGACCGTGATCATGCGCAAGTCGCCATCGGAGGCAAGAACGCGCAATCCCGGCTCGATTTCCAGTTCCCATGCGATGCCGGCCTGTTCGAACTGGAAGGAAAGAAGCGCCATCACGTCCGGGATGAGGGAATTGAGGGAAACAAGTTCCTTCTCGCGCGGCGGTTCGCTGAGGCGCATCAGGCTGTCGGTCACGCTCAGGCATTTTTCGATCTCGGTTCTTGCGATGTCGATGTAATGCCTGTGGGCCTGCGGCAGCGCCTTGTCCGGCAAGGACTCCTGGATGGCGGAGAGCGCCAGTTCGATGGAGGAAAGGGGATTGTGAATCTCGTGCGCGACGCCGGTTGCCAGGAGACCGATTTCCGACAGGCGTTGCTTCTGTGACATGACAACATCCTGTGACAGGTCGCGCACGGATTCCACGACGCACCGGGTAATGCCTCGCGTCGACGGGACATCGGCACGGGCAGCCGAAACCTCGACAGAAACCTGCCTGCCGCCGCTCGCCAGATGAACGTCGGTGAACTTGACAGCGGAGCGTGCCGGATCACGCAACGCCACGACAGGACAGGTGACAAGCGTCTGCGGACAGGGTTCACTGCGCCCGTGGCTGGAGCGGTAGCATTTTTCGCCGATCACCTGCTCCTTTGCTCGGCCGATCTGTGCGCAATAGGCATCGTTTGCCTTGACGATATTGAACGTGTCATCGATCACGCGCACGCCGTCGGGGATCGAATCGATGACGGTTTGCAACGACCTCTCGGCGTGCGCGACGTGATCGACCATGGTTTCCACCCGGTCCGCCATGCGGTTGAACGCCTGTGCGCAGCCTGCAACCTCGTCCTCGCCCTGAACAGGCGCGCGCGTATCCAGCGCGCCACCGGCAATGCGTTCGCTTGCGTCGCGCAAGAGGGACACGCGGGCCAGGACCAGACGGTCGATGGCAAGCCAGATTCCCAGTCCGCTGGCAAGAATGACAACAAGACCGCTGATTCCGAGGACACCGGCGGTACGCCACGCGCTGGCCCGGATTCCGGCTGCATCATAATCGACGACAAGCACGCCGTTGATGGGGCTTTCGAGCTGTGTACCGTGGCATTCCTTGCAGGCTGGCTGATTGTGAACCGGATTGATCGAACGAAGCCATTGCCCTCCCTGCGCACCCTGCGTGAAGACGGTCCTTGGCGTCCTGTCCGCCAGCGCCGCTGCGATCTCGTCGTCGCGAAGCCGGGCTCCGGGCCTCGTGTCCGTTGAGGAGAAGCGCACTTCACCGTCGGGATCAAGGATCATGACACCGGCGATCCCTTCCTGCATTCCAAGACGCTTGACGATCCCGCTCAGGCCGGGAATGTCCCGCTTGAGCATCGCGTTTTCCAGCGTGGCTTCGAGCAGATGGTTCACTTCAAGTGACGCCCGGGCATGCTCGTCGAGCAACTGGCTGCGGTAGAAACCGAGTACGAGCGCAAGAAAGCAAAGCGATACGACGGTGAGGATGGCAACCAGCAAGACAAGGAAACGCCGGCTCAACCGGGCCTTCACAAAGGCGGGGAAACCAGCCGGGACATCTGGCGATGTCATGGCATGACCTGGAACAGCTTGGCGTGATGGTTTGTCTTCTGACATGTCGGGCAAAGCCGTGATTCGGACACGCGGACGCACGGCTGGTGATAACCCGCCCCGCATGCCGCACACGTCAAATGGTGTAGCGCGATCGCTCCGGTTTTGCCAGTTCCCCCCTTTTCGATGTCAATCGCCTTGCTGTCGCAGGCTGCCGCGCATAGCCCGCAGCCGGAACAGGCATCCGGCACAAGTTCATAGGCAGCCCCTGTCGTGTCATTCTTTACGAGCCGGATGGCGCCTTCGGGGCACACGCGGGTGCACATGTCGCAGCCGATACAGGCTTCGGCGTCGATGTGCGGAACAGCCTGGCAGCGTGCCTCGCCATCGCCTGCCGGCCTGTTGAGCAGCAGCCTGACGAGGGCCTGTCTGCGCCATGTCCTTTCTTGACCGGCATGCGCAACGGCGCCCAGAAGAAGGCGGCGGCGCGCGGCGTCTGGCCGGTCGGGGGCCTGATATTCCTGCAACCGCGGCGGCTGATCCTGCGCATCGTCGACGGCGAGTGTGGCAAGGCCGCGGCTTTCCATCATGGCATTGAAGAGGGCGAGCGTGTCGTCAAACCCGCCGGGACGGCCAAGGTCACAGCGCGCGCAATCGCCTATCCGGATGTCGAGCTGACCTATGCCGCGCGCGTGCAGCCCGGCCAGCGCGGCGAGATCGATAGCATGGATGCAAGGCACTGTTGCCCATTCCGGCTGGTCCGACCGCCGGCAAATCGCCAGCGCGCTTGCGGCCCGGCCGGGACCGGCAGGTCGTTCGGGAAGTGCGGGAACCATGTCGATGGCCGCCGGAGGACAGACAGGCTGGCAAAGGCCGCAGCCCGTGCAAGCCTGCGTATCGATACCCAGGCAATCCTCGTCCTGCACGATTGCGCCCTGCGGACAGACATTCTTGCAAAGCTGGCATTCGGCAGCAATGTCTCCGCCCAGAAGGCATCTGTCCGGATCGATGTCCGGTGTTGCCGGAAGCCGATCCGGCCAGCGTGGATTGCGGGGACCGAAGAGCCGCAGCATGCCTCTACCAGCTTTCGGCCAGCCCGGGCATGTAGCGGATTTCGTCCGGCGCAGCCGTGGCGGCACAGGACGGTTGCGGAAGTGCCGCAACCTGGCGTGCCAGACCCGTGCCCTGCTCCAGACGGTCGCGGACCTCGTCGACCGCCGCATGGGTCAGGCGGGCGAACGCGCGATAGAAGGGCGTGCGTGCGCGCGCACCAATCCGGGCGGCAAATTCCGGCAACCAGGCGAGGAGCCCGCCATCCAGGAAACGGGCGGCATCGGCCAAAGCTTCCGGGTCGCCGGTACGCAGCAGATGCGCCAGGAACTGGAGCTGGTGAACAATATTGTCGTCCGGCCGCTTGCGCCAATCCGGCACCTCGACACCATAACGCCGGTACCATGACCGCGTGTCGAACATGGGGCCCTGACGCTCCAGCCCCTCTTCCGTCAACCAGACAGAACCGTTCGGCGAAATGCGGTAGGCATGGGTCAGGTAGATATCAGCATAATCGGAGGCCAGATCATCATGCGCGATGCCGGTCAAAGGGTCCGGGAGGGCGTCCAAGGCACCCTCCAGGGCGGAGACCCCTTCTTTCGCCATTGCCGAGCCGAGTACATCGCCGATCCATTGCGAAAGACCGTTGGCGCGCCATCCGTCAATGAAGGCGGCGTCGACTTCGCGGTCGTGAATGCGCGCAAGCACGTCAATAACATCCGCAAGGCCGGCAAGGTCTCCGGGCGCCGCCGGCGCATTTGCTCCATCGGCCGTCATTTCGAAACGATCCCCTTGGAGTGGGGCACGAACACGATTGACGGATTGGTGAGTTCGGGATCGGCCATGGAATGGACCTGGTCGACAACCTGATCGAGCGGGCCGCGGGCCTTGGTCTCGTAGCTTCCGTCCCGCAACTGGTCGATCGGCCCGATGTCGAGGACGCGCATCATGCAGGCGCTCACGCAATAGGGCTTGCGCCCGGCCTCAAGTTCGTCAATGCACATGTTGCACTTCTTGACGACATTGTCCTCCGGGTCGAATTGCGGGGCACCGAAGGGACAGGCCGCCTCGCATTTGCGGCAGCCGATGCAGAGCGTGGAATCGATGTCCACCACACCATTGTCCGCGCGCTTGAAGATCGCACCCGGGGGGCAGGCCGGAAGGCAGGCCGGTTCGGCGCAATGGTTGCACGACATGTTGATCTTGAATGCGAAAACCTCAGGATAGGTGCCGCCTTCGATATATTGCACGCGGCGAAAACGCGGACCCGGCGCCAGACCGTTCTTGTCCTTGCAGGCGATTTCGCAGGCGCGGCAGCCAATGCAGTCCACGTTGTTGTGGATGAAGCCGAGCTGCATGTCGGGCACGACGGGTTCATAGATCTCGCGCTTGCGCTTCTTGACCGCGGCCTTGATCTTCGTCTTGTCGAGTTGCTGAGCCATCAGGTTTCTCCGTTCGCAAGGTCAGAGGTCACGGCGGAAGACATGGCTTCGCGACGTCGCCAGTTCATCCCAGCCCGGCTTGTGTTCGAGATCCGTCTTGCGGATATTGGCGAGCACGGTGTTGTAGGCAAACGCGCCAGCCGGGCTTGGCTCGTCCAGCGTCAGGAAGTCCGGGTTGCCTGCCCTGTCCACGCCATTTTCATCCAGGTCCATCCATGCGCCTTCGAACAGGACCGCCACGCCGGGCATGCACCGTTCGGTGACGTAGACAGGCGTGACCACCTTGCCCCGCTCATTCCAGACCTCGATCGTATCGCCGGTCTTGATGCCGAGCCGCGCGGCATCCGACGCATTCATCGTCGTTTCCTGCGAGTAGGTCTCCCGCAACCAGCCGATATTGTTGAAGATCGAATGCGTGCGGTGGCGCGGATGCGGGGAGATCAGGTGGAAGGGATAGTCCTTCGTCTTGTCGCTGCCCAGATATTCCCAGGGCTCGATCCATTTCGGAATGTATGGAATCTCGTAGCCGTATTGCGTCCGTTTCCAATCGGTGATCTGCGCCAGTTGCGTGGAGAAGATCTCGATCTTTCCGGATGGTGTCGGAAATGGCACGCCCTGCTCGACCTGCTCGCGAAAGGCCACGTGTGGCTCGGAGAGACGGAACTTGTACACGCCGCGCCGCTTGAATTCCTCCCAGGATATGTCGACGTGCTGGTGAGGGATGACCTTCTCGTTCCACCAGGCGGCCAGGTAGGATTCGTCCACCGGTTCGGGGTTGTTCCAGTAGTCCGGTGTGGAGCGCGGATTATAGGCCTGGCCGAAGCCGAGCTGGTAGGCGAACTCCGTGAATATCTGGAAGTCGGTCTTGGATTCCCCCAGAGGCTCGATAACCTTGGGCCGGTGGATGTAATAGTGTCCCTTGTACCAGGGCAAAGCCACGTCATGCCGCTCGAAATGCGTTGCCACGGGCAGCAGGTAATCGGCCCATATTCCGGTCGGCGTGATGGTGGAATCCATGCAGACCAGCAGGCTCTCGCCTTCACCATAGGAATCGAGCTTTCGGATTGCCTCGATCTCCTTGTTGATGTTGGTGAGCTGGTTGAGCCAGTCCGACCCTTGCCAGAAAATACCGCGAATGTTCGGAATGACGCCGTCCATGTTGTCGCCGCGCGGCCACAGGCCGATCTCTTCGCGCGAGACATTCGGATAGTTCAGGACACAGTGCGCCCAACGGTCCGACTTGATGGAAGCGTACCAGATGTTCGCAAACTGGTCGTATGGATAGGCAACAGCCTCGGCATGCCAGGCCTTGCCAACGCCTTCGGCGCAACCGCCCAACACACCGATATTGCCGGTCATCGCCTGCAGGGCGGCGGCCATCCTGTTGTACTGTTCGCCATAGGCGTTGCGGCCCGGACCCCATGACGCCTTCAGCGCTGCCGGCTTCGTCGTGGCATACATTTCCGCGAGCTTGCGGATATCGTCTGCCTTGACGCCGCAGATGTCCGCCGCCCAGTCCGGTGTCTTGGGCTGGCCGTCATAGGTGCCCATGATGTAGTCGCGGAAATTTTCCTTGTCCTGCGCCCAATCGGGCATGGTGCCCTTGTCCATGCCAAGGACGAAGCGGTCGATATAGTCCTGGTCGTGCAGATTCTTCTCGAAGATATGGAACGCCATGCCCGCGAGCATGGCCGCATCGGTGTTCGGCTTGATCGGAATCCACCAGGCGTCATAGGCAGCCGCCGAGTCCGTGTATTGCGGGTCCACAAGGACGAACTTGCATCCGCGCTGCTTGGCGAGCCGCATGTAGTAGAAGGTATTGCCGCCATGAAACGTGTAGGCCGGGTTCCAGCCCCACATGATGATCAGCTTGGAATGGGCAAAGGCATCGTCCTCGTTGCCATCCTGGATCGTGCCGAAGGTCATGCGCGACGAGAAGGTCGTGCCCTGATAGGAGGGAACCGACCAGGATGAGGTACGGCAACCGAACATGCCGAGGAAGCGGGCGAGGAGACCCTCGATCTGGTCCGACTTGTGCAGGACGCCGTAGGATGCACCGGCATAGGACTGGTCAAGGAGTGCGGTCGGGCCGTATTTCTCCTTCAAATGGACCATCCGCTCGGTGATTTCCTTGGCGGCTTCGTACCAGCTGATGCGCTTGAACTTGCCTTCGCCGCGCTTGCCGACCCGCTTCATGGGATAGAGAAGGCGCTCTGGCGAATAGAGGCGGGACCGGTAGGACCGTCCGCGGAGGCAGGCACGCAATTGCGGCATTTCCTCCGTATCTGTTCCGTAGGCATCGCCCTGATAGGTGCCGTTGTCGGTCGACAGACGTACAATCACATCGCCCTTCTTGTGCGCCACGAGCATGTGACGCGAGCCGCAATTGTGCGCGCAGCTCGTGACGACCGTGGTCAGGTCGTCATCGCGCGGGTAGGGCTCATAGGCGAAGGCGCTGGCCTGGCGCGTCCCGCTCGCGGAAACCAGGGCGGTTGCTGCCGTGGCTGCGGAGGATTTCAGAAAGGTTCTGCGGCTGACATCGCTGAACGGTGCCGCGATCGGGCGGGTATCCATCTTGGTCATGGCTCTGTGCTCCTCACTTCGCCGCCGACGGCTGCAAGCGGTATTCTTCCTTGGATTGGGTGGGGCGATCCTTCGCCCAGTCCGGTGTCTCGGGATCCATGTCTGGCCAGGGGTGGCGCGGATAGGGATAGGAAATGCGGTACCATTGCCGGCCGCCGTGGCATCCGTAGCAGGTGTCCGATCCGGCGAGAGCCGCTTCCTCGATGCCTTCGGGATTGAGGTAGGTAACCTGGTGGCGGACCGTGCGGAACAGTTCCGCATGACAGGTGAGGCATCCGTTCGGATTTTCCTCGTCCTCCATGTCGCCACGGATTTCATGCCAAGGTCCGTAGAGGCCCATGATGTTTTCCGGATCGGGCATGGCACCATGACACAGCAGGCAGGTTTCAGACGGATTGACCATCTTCCTGTTGGTAAATGCCGGCGTCACGGGATCCGCGCTGAAGGCGGCCTTTCCGGGCACCATGTCCGGCGATTCCTCGCGCGGGTCGTTGCCCTTGTGGCAGAAGTTGCATTCCAGGTTCATGACCTGTTTTGCAAACGGGCTCTCGATATGCCGCCAGTGAAAAGTCTGCTGCTCACCTTCGTAGGTATCGAGTGTCTGATACCATGCCAGCGTGTCGATGGCCTTCACGCCCGCCGGCGATTCCTCAAGCGGCTTGCGCTCCAGGATCTCCTGATGGCAGACGAGGCAGTCCTGGCTGCTTGCCGTCTCTATGGCCGGCGAAAAATGCAGCGGGTGATAGCGTGCACGCTGATGGTCAAGCGTCCTGGCCTCATCGGTCAGCGCAGCGATGCGCGCCGCGAGTGCGGCATTCTCTTTCGTGGCCATGGCCCTTGGATCTGCGGATTGGCCGGCGCCGGCCAGAACAGTCGCGCCCGGACTTTCGGAGCTAGGTGACGCGTCAGTCCGGCCGGCGCCGGGAATGCCGGATAGCCCCCTATTCGCATCCGGCATTTCGGTAAGGGCCGAAGGTGTCGCATGGCCATTGGCCAGCACGCGCCTCTCTTCGGCCGAATTCGGATCGATCTGGTGAAGCGAAGCCTGCTTGTTGTGCTCCATGCCATTTTCCGGCCCGGGAATGGTCAGGGCGGCCAGAACGACTACGGCGAAAACGCTCGAGGACAAAATTGCGAGGCCATGGGCGATGCGGCTTTGTTTCATGACATTTGCTTCACAGATTTGAGGGGCAAGAAAGGGAGGCGGTATACCGCCTCCCCGCTCTGGCGTTTGTGGCGATCAGTTGTTGCCGGTCATGCCGCCCATACCGGACATGCCGGACATGCCACCCATGCCGGACATTCCGCCCATACCGGACATGCCACCCATGCCGGACATGCCGCCCATACCGGACATGCCGCCCATACCGGACATGCCGCTCATTCCACCCATGCCAGGATAGGTCCACTGCGTGCAGACCCAGCCGCCGGCATTACCGGACATACCGGACATGCCACCCATGCCGGACATGCCGCCCATGCCGGACATGCCGCCCATACCGGACATTCCGCTCATGCCGCCCATACCGGACATTCCGCTCATGCCGGCACCCATGGCCGGAGCGACCGCCAGCAATGAAGCGCTGCACAGTGCGGCCAGAACGGCCTTCTTGATGTTGCTCGACTTCATTTCACTCTCCTCTATGTTGAAGACACGGCCGGCATCCCGCCTGGCTCTGTGTGAGTCAGCCGGGTGAACCCGGCTGGAAAAACGAGGTATCCCCCTCCGGCAACCGGTCAGTCAGCCTGATGCCAATTGCGGATGTCGTAATGACCAGTCATTCCGGGGTGATTGAACGGCGTGTACCAAGCACCCTGATCGGCCATGAATCCAAGGCCGGACGGGTGGGGTTCGGCGATGCCGTGCATCACCCGTTCATTCCAGTTCGCCGGCTTTACGAATGCCGTGACATGTGGCGCATCCTCCGGCCGTCGGTCGGGTTGAACCCCGGCAATGAAGACGTCTTGCGCAACCGCACTGTGTGCAAGCGCCAACACCACAACACAAGCAAGCCACGGAACCTTTCCGGTGAATGACATTTGAAAGCCCCCTTTTCTCCACCAGCATCCGAACCGCCGGTTGCTGGCATGCCAAAGGTCAGCAAGAAGCGCGCCAATTGCAGCCATTGCGCTAACCATCTGGTAACAAATGGCTTTTCTCGGGACCGCCGCCAGCCTCACGAAAAACGGATCGCTTTCGGGTGACACTTTGTCAGCCGGTTCTTGCGGCGCCAGAAAATGCGGCGGAAATTCAATCGGTTAAGACATGCCAAATTGGCAGCGGCAGGCGCCGGACCTGACAGAACCGTCAGGCCGCCCCCCCCCTGCCACAGGCCGGAAATACGCTTCCTGCGCGGTATTGCGGGTTGGTTTCCCGGATGCATGGCGGCGCGGAATTGCCTGCTGCCAGCCGCCGCCAAGGCATTGTCCATGCGCAGAGGCCGGCAACGGCCAAGGTGCGGCCGGTCAGCTTGACAATGCCCTGCCGAGCGCCCCGGCACAATCGCATACGGCCGAACGTGCAAGGTCGATGTCCAGCCCGCCCAGTCCGACAACGCCAATGGCGCAATCCAGCCGCGGTCGGCTGCCGCCCGGAATGCGCACCGGACAGGCCAGCCCCACGGCGCCCTTCTGCAATTGTCCCCGTGTCAGGCTGTAGCCATCCTTTCGGGCCTGGCGGACAGCCTCATCTTCTCCGGGCTGTTCCGGGCGGCCTGACAGTATGGCGATTCCCGCAGCGCCCCTTGTCAACGGATGGCGGCTGCCGACACGGTAGGATATGTCGAGAAAGCTGTCGGGGGGCGCGGCGGTGACCACGGCCACGCCTTCCTCGCCATCGGCGATGGACAGAAAGGCGGCGGCAGCGACCCGGCGGGCGAGCGCTTCGACCAACGGACGCGCCAGCAGACGCAGATTGCCTTCCGCCATCGCACCCAGAGGAATGACACCGCTGCCCAGCGCAATGCGCCCGTCCGGCAGCCGGCTTACCATGGCGTGATCCTCGAGTGTCGCCACGATACGATAGGCAATGGCCCGGTGCACGCCCAGCGCCTCCGCCAGTTCGGCAATCCTCATGCCTCCAGCGGCATGCGAGACAAGACGCAAGGTCACCAGGCCGCGATCCAGTGTCTGCAATTTCGCCTTTTCCGCCATTGTCCAGGACGCTCCGTTTGCCGCGGCTTGACGGGCGCTGGCCGCCCTCCCTATGCTTCGCATATAAAGAACATTCCGTGCGATTATCGCACATATGTCAAGGGAAAGCGGTCATGAGCGAATTGCGACATCCAAGCGATACGGGATGCCCTGTTTCCCATGGCGGCGCGAACACCTGCCCGGCAGAGGACATGGCCGCCGCATTCGACTTTTTCGAGGGGCCCTATCTGGCAGACCCCGCGGAAGCGTTGCGCTGGTCGCGCGAGCGCTTGCCGGTCTTCTTCAGCCCGCAACTGGGCTATTGGGTCGTCACCCGCCATGACGACATCAAGGCGGTTTTCCGGGACAACATCCTGTTTTCGCCCCGCAATGCGCTGGAGAAGATCACGCCGGCCAGCCAGGAGGCGATGGATGTGCTGGCCTCCTATGGCTATGCCATGAACCGGACCATGGTGAACGAGGACGAGCCGGCCCACATGGCGCGACGGCGTGTGCTGATGGACCATTTCCTGCCGGAAAACCTGGAAACCAAGCAGGACATGATCCGCCGGTTGACGCGCGAGAAGATCGACGCCTTCATCGATTCCGGCCATGTCGATCTGGTGGACGCCATGCTCTACGAGGTGCCACTCACCGTTGCGCTGAATTTCCTCGGCGTTCCGGAGGACGATGTGGCGACGCTGCGCCGCTTTTCCGTGGCGCACGCGGTGAACACGTGGGGGCGGCCATCGCCGGAGCAGTAGGTTGCGGTTGCCCATTCGGTGGGGAAGTTCTGGCAATATGCCGGCGACGTGATCGAGCGGATGCGCGGCGAGCCGGACGGTACCGGCTGGATGCATGACACGATCCGCAAGAACGCGCTCATGCCGGAGATCGTGACCGACAGCTATGTCCATTCCATGATGATGGCGATCATCGTGGCCGCGCATGAAACCACGGCGCTGGCTTCGGCCAACATGTTCCGGACCCTGCTGACGCATCGCGATGCGTGGGACGACATTTGCGCCGATCCGTCACTGATCCCCAATGCGGTGGAGGAATGCCTGCGCTTCTGCGGCTCCATCGTGGCCTGGCGGCGCGAAACGACAGGGCCGGCAACGGTCGGCGGCGTCGACCTGCCGGAGGGCGCCAAGCTGCTGATCGTGATGGCGTCCGGCAACCAGGACGACCGGCATTTCGAGGACGGAGACCGGTTCGACATCTATCGCGACAATGCCGTGGAGCATCTGAGTTTCGGCTATGGCAGCCATCAGTGCATGGGAAAGAATATCGGGCGCATGGAAATGCGCATCTTCCTGGAAGAGATGACGCGGCGCCTGCCGCATCTGCGGCTGGCTGAACAGGACTTCACCTATCTGCCCAACACCTCGTTTCGCGGTCCGGACCATGTCCGGGTGGAATGGGACCCGGCCGCCAACCCGGAACGGACCGACCCTTCAATCAGGGAACGGCAACGGCATTTTCCGGTTGGCGCGCCGGAGCGCAAGGCGATCGCGCGGCGGGTGACCGTCACGTCCGTCCGGCGCGAAGCGGACGGCGTGCTCGGCCTGACGCTGGCCGACGCGAAGGGCAGGGCCTTGCCGGCCTGGAGCCCGGGCGCGCATGTGGAACTCGTGGTTGACGGTTTCGACCGCAAGTATTCCCTGTGCGGACGGCCCGGGCGCAACGCTTACGAACTGGCCATCCTGCGCGAAGAAGACGGGCGCGGCGGTTCCCGCCATATCCACGAGGCGGTGTGTGAAGGCATGGAATGCAAGCTGCGCGGCCCGCACAATCTTTTCCGTCTCGATGAAAGCGCGCCGCATCACCTTCTGGTTGCCGGAGGGATCGGCATCACGCCCCTCATCGCCATGGCCGACCGGCTGAAGGCACTGGGCAAGGCCTATGCAATCCACTATTGCGGGCGTTCGCGATCCGGCATGGCCTTCCTCGACCGGCTTGCGGCGGACCACGGAGCGGTGCTCACCCTGCATGTGACGGACGAAGGAAGCCGGGCCGACCTCGCCGCGCTCGTGGCCGGGCTGCCGACCGGTGCGCATATCATGGCCTGCGGGCCCGATCGCATGATCGCCGCTCTGGAGGGGCTGACGGCGGCCTTGCCGGACGGCACCCTGCATTTCGAGCATTTCGGCACTGCGCTGGGAACGCTGGACCCTGAAAAGGAACAGGCATTCGACGTGCATCTGCGCGATTCCGACCTGACACTCACCGTCGGTGCCGACACAACGCTGCTGGATACGCTGCGCGCGGCAGGCATCGACATTGCCTCGGATTGCTGCGAAGGGCTTTGCGGCTCGTGCGAGGTGGGTGTGATCGACGGCGCGATCGACCATCGCGACCGGGTGCTGAGCAAGGCGGAACGGACGGACAACACGCGCATGATGGCCTGCTGCTCGCGCGCCGCCGATGGCGGCAGGATCACGCTGGCATTGTAGGCCTTGTGTCCGGCCGGTCCGGTTTCTTCCCGCGAAGAAATTCCGGCACGCACCCGCCTGCCGGGTATCGGTTCTTCCCGCTGACCGCTAAATGATCAGCAACGAATCCGTTCGCGCTCCGTGCGTCGCAGGCCACGCCGGCGACAGGTTCGTCGCCGAAGCCATCCGACATCGGGCATGTCATTGCCGAGCCAGGGAAATCTGTGTTGTTTACCCGCCCGCAAACGCGACCGACGATCGAAACAGACCGGCTGCTGCTTCAACCGATCGGTCCTTTCGCATTGGCGTGCCGGACCTATCACTGGACGAAACATCCCGAACTGTTCCTCTATATCGGAATGCGGACCTCCGGCTGGACCTTCAGGCGTTACTACCGGGACCTCCGCGCCCGGGCGCGCCGATCAAAAGGGGAGATGAGAAGCATCATCGAGAAGGCCACGGGGAAACTGGTCGGCCTGCACCTCATCCATGTGTCATCAGGTACCGCCTCCACCACGATCATCATAGGCAAGGACCATTGGGGCTCGGGTTTCCATCAGGAAATCGGCCCGGTGATCATGGACCACTGTTTTCACGTTCTCAACGTCGTGAAAATCTCCAATTCGGTTGCGGCCGGGAACACTCGGTCGGCAGCCAACATGGAGCGGTTCGGTTACCTGCTGGAAGGCCGCCTCCGCCTGGAGTTCCCGCTGCGCGACGGCACCCTGGACGACAAGCTCGTCTACGGTATCACCCGCGCGGACTGGGAAACACTACAGCACAAGACCGGCCGCCAGGCTTCCTGAGCGCGGCACCGGAAGCCGGCCAACCTGCCAGGCGGCATGCATGGCCATCGCGGCCGCAGGCTCTCATTCAGGAAACATGAAAAGGAAGTGGTGCCCAGGGGCGGAATCGAACCACCGACACGCGGATTTTCAATCCGCTGCTCTACCAACTGAGCTACCTGGGCACATGGTGCCGGACCTTCCGGTTGCGGCGGCCGGCGGCGTTGGTAACCCGTCGGCGATGGCGGGCGTTATATCACGAGATTTGCCGCTGGCAAGCGCTTGCCTTGCATTTTTCCAAGCTCATTTGCAGGCGCCGGCACCGGCCGGGGCAAACCGCGGCCATGACATTGTTTTCAAACGCGTTTCAAAGGGCGTCGCAAAGCGGGTTGTCCGTGCGGATACGCCCTGCGGATCGGTAGCGGCTGCTCAGTCGCCGTCTTGCGGATCGGGATCGGTGTTTTCCTCGGCCTCGGTCACCGGAATGGCATAGGAGCCGGAGAGCCAGCGGTTGAGATCGATATCCTTGCAGCGCGAAGAACAGAAGGGATAGGTGTCGCGCGCCGAGGGCTTGCCGCATTCCGGACAGGCGCGTTTCGGGCGCAGTGGCGTCACCTTGTTGTCGGCGCCGGGCACGGTCACACCTGCGGGCTGCCGGACAGCCAGTTGAAATGCACCTTGAACCCCTCCCCCGTCAGAAGGCCGACGGTCTCGTAGAGCGGCAGTCCGACGACATTCGTATAGGAGCCGACCAGCTTGACGACGAAGGTGCCGGCAAGTCCCTGAATGGCATAGCCGCCCGCCTTGCCGCGCCATTCGCCGGAGGCCAGATAGCTTTCCAGTTCCTCGCGCGACAGGCGCTTGAAGCGCACCCGCGTTTCCACCAGCTTCGTGCGGATCTTTTCCTGCGGGGTGACAAGGCAGATGCCCGTATAGACCCGGTGCGAGCGGCCTGACAGCAGGCGCAGGCTGTTGGCGGCCTCGTCCAGCATTTCCGTCTTGGGCAGGATGCGCCGCCCGACGGACACGACCGTGTCTGCGGCCAGCACGTAGGGATGGTCGAATTCAGGTTCCGCCTTCAGCGAAGCCAGCGCCTTTTCCGCCTTTTCCCGGCAAAGCCGCTTGGCCAGCGAGCGTGGATGCTCGGCACGCTGCGGCTCCTCGTCGATATCGGCCGGCATGAGCCGGTCCGGTTCAATGCCGGCCTGCTGCAGCAGTTCCACCCGCCGCGGCGAACCGGAGGCCAGGACAAGCTTCTGGAAAACGCTCATGACGGGTTACAATCCTGTCGGCGGCCGGCGTTTCGTGTCCGGACGCGTTACTTGAAGCGGTAGGTGATGCGGCCCTTGGTCAGGTCGTAGGGCGTCATCTCGACAAGCACCTTGTCACCGGTCAACACGCGGATGCGGTTCTTGCGCATCCGGCCTGCCGTGTGGGCAATGATCTCGTGATCGTTTTCCAGTTTGACGCGAAACATCGCGTTGGGCAGCAATTCCGTCACCACCCCGGGAAATTCCAGGACTTCTTCCTTCGCCATGCGTAACCTTTTCTTGTCGAATTCGTATCGGCGCCAAATTTTCGGCGGAACCTATATGATTGCCGCCGGATTGTGAACACGCTTATTTGCCGCTCCCTCCGGCGGGCGGGAGCGCGAACCGCTGCCTGATCTTGGCTTCCAGGAGGTCGCGCACATCCCGGTAGGCGCCGAGGATCCGGTCGCGGGTGCCCCGTGTATCACTGGGATCATGCAGAGGCCAGTATTCCAGGTCGCCGGCATGGGTGCGCATCATCTCGACGGCCTTGTGATGGGCTTCCGGCGACAGGGAAATCACAAGATCGAAGTAGTCGTCTTCGAGCTCGTCCAGCGTCTGCGGCAGACGGCTGCCGAGGTCCAGCCCGCGTTCGGCAAGAACAGCGTCCACGAAGGGGTCGCGCTCGCCCTTGCGCACACCGGCAGAGGCGACATAGGTGCCCTGCGGCAAGATGGAGCGGGCCAGTTGCTCCGCCATGGGCGAACGAATCGCGTTCAGGGAGCAGAGAAACAGGACCGAGCCGGGACGCGCCGTCATCCGCCGCTCCGCCTATCCACGCCAATGCAGGACGCAAACGAGCGTGAACAGCCGCCGCGCGGTATCGAAATCCACCTCGATCTTGCCGTCCAGGCGATCCATCAGCGTCTGCGATCCTTCATTGTGAAGCCCGCGCCGTCCCATGTCGATGGCCTCGATCTGCGCCGGTGAGGCAGAACGGATCGCCTCGTAATAGCTCTCGCAGATCATGTAGTAATCCTTCACGATCCGCCGGAAAGGCGTCAGCGACAGGATGTGGGTGATGACCGGATCGCCATTCTCGCGGGTGACCTCGAAGACCAGACGCGATTCGACCAGCGACAGCTTCAGCTTGTAGGGCCCGTCGCCGGTATCGCTGACCGGCCGGAAGCTGTTTTCCTCGACAAGGTCGAAGATCGCCACCGCGCGCTCGTGCTCTACATCCGGCGTGGAACGGCCGATGGATTCGTCGAGCACCACGTCGACGAGCCGCGCCGTATCGCCGGAGGCCGCCATCAGGCGCCGCCTGCCCGGTTCATGCGAATGGCAACCGAACGCCCATGGGCGTCCAGCCCTTCCGCTTTCGCCAGCGCGATCGCAGCCGGCCCCAATTCGGCCAACTGGTCGGGTCCGAGCTTGAGGATCGAGGTCCGCTTGACGAAATCCAGCACCGAGAGGCCCGAGGAAAAGCGCGCCGAGCGGGCCGTGGGCAGCACGTGATTGGAGCCACCGACATAGTCGCCGATGACCTCCGGCGTGTGGCGGCCCAGGAAGATGGCGCCGGCATTGCGAATGCGCGCGGCCAGCGCTTCCGGGTCGGCGGTGGCGATTTCCAGATGCTCGGCGGCGATGCGATTGGCCAGCGGCACGGCATCGTTCAGGGTTTCGACCACGACAACGGCGCCGAAATCGCGCCAGGACGCAGCCGCCGTCTCGCTGCGGCCCAGCGATTTCAACTGGCGCTCCACGGCGTCCTGCACGGCCTGGCCAAAAGCGGCATCATCGGTCATCAGGATCGACTGGGCGGCCGTGTCGTGCTCGGCCTGGGCCAGCAGGTCGGCGGCGATCCAGTCCGGATCGTTCTCGCCATCGGCGATGACCAGCACTTCCGACGGGCCGGCGATCATGTCGATGCCGACCGTGCCGAAAACCTGGCGCTTGGCGGCGGCAACATAGGCATTACCCGGACCGACAATCTTGGAAACAGGCCGGATCGACTCCGTGCCATAGGCCAGCGCGGCCACCGCCTGCGCTCCGCCGATGCGATAGATCTCCGACACGCCGGCAAGGCGTGCAGCGGCCAGCACCAGCGGATTCATCCGGCCATCGGGCGTGGGCACGACCATGACAATCCGCTCGACACCGGCCACGTTCGCAGGCACCGCGTTCATCAGCACGGAGCTGGGATAGCTGGCGGTGCCGCCCGGCACATAGAGGCCGACCGCTTCCACAGCCGTCCAGCGCGAACCCAGTTCCACGCCAATGGCGTCGACATACCGGTCATCCCGCGGCATCTGGCGTTCGTGGTGCGAGCGGATGCGGTCGCGCGCCAGTTCCAGCGCCGCCATCGTCTGGGGTTCCACGGCCGCGACGGCGGCGTCCACGTCGGCTGCGCTGACGGCCAGGCCGGTTGAGGTGAGGTCGGTGCGGTCAAAACGGCGCGTGAAATCCATGACGGCGGCATCGCCATCGCGCCGCACCGCCGCGATGATATCGCGCACGGCGGCATCGACATCGGCCGACACTTCCCGTTTGGTTGCAAGAAAGGCGGAAAACCGGCTTTCGAAATCCGGTTCCGTCTGCCTCAATGTGATGGCCATCGCTTCTGCCCGTGTCCTAACCTTCGCCGCCGTCCCTGTCGTGATCCGGCCGGGCAAGCGTTTCCCATGCCGCGCCGATATCCGTCAACTGGACTTCGATGCATTCCACCTCCAGGCGGATTGCCGCACCGCCGGAAAACGTGAGTTCGATCGCGCCGGCAGGCTCCTCGCCACGGTGAAACGAGACCGCAAGCAGGTTGAGCACATCATCGCCCTTCGCACGGTCGATGCCGGAGGAGCGCACCGACGTCACGCGCTTGACGGCCAGCACCGAACGCCGGCGTTCGCCGCGACGGTCGAAGAAGCCCTGCTTCTTCTCCCATACGTAGCGGTTCATCTCCAGAACGAACGATCCGCTGGCGGGATCATGGGCGAGATCGGCGACGCGCAACACGGCATCCTGCACATAGGCGGACATGATGCGCAGGTCTTCCCTGTCGAAGGCGATCAGTTTCAACGGCTTCATGTTCCGGCCAAGGCCCCGCTCGTTTCGCTCCGGCCATTTCCACCAACGGCAATGGCCCATGACCCTAGTTAGGCCCGGCTGGCGCCGTGCGCAACCGCGAAGAACGTATCAGCCGGAGACGCGCTCGATCTCGGCGCCGCAGCCCGAAAGCTTTTCCTCCAGCCGCTCGAAGCCGCGGTCGAGGTGGTAGACGCGGTTGACCTCGGTGACGCCCTCGGCGGCAAGACCGGCGATGACAAGGGCCGAGGATGCGCGCAGATCGGTCGCCATGACAGGCGCGCCCTTGAGGCGGGGAACGCCCTCGACCCGGGCCACCTGCCCCGAAAGCGAGATGCGCGCTCCAAGGCGCGCCAGTTCCTGCACATGCATGAACCGGTTTTCAAAGATCGTCTCGGTGATGTGCGAGACGCCGCCGGCGCGCGTCATCAGTCCCATGAACTGGGCCTGCAGATCGGTCGGGAAGCCGGGATAGACCTCTGTCGTGACGTCCACCGGCCGGATGACATCGCCCGCATGGCGGGCAACGCGAATGCCGCCATCGACGGCCTCGACGGTGGTGCCGGTCGCGCGAATCCTGTCGAGCGCCGTCTCCAGCAGGTCGGTCCGCGCGCCTTCCAGCAGCACGTCGCCGCCGGTCATGGCCACGGCCATGGCATAGGTTCCCGTCTCGATCCGGTCCGGAATGACCGCGACATGGGCGCCGGACAGGCGCTCGACGCCGTCAATGCGAATGGTTGGCGTGCCTGCGCCTTCAATGCGCGCACCCATCGCGTTCAGGCATTCGGCGAGATTGACGATCTCGGGCTCGCAGGCCGCATTCTCGATCAGCGTTTCTCCGCGGGCCAGGCTGGCGGCCATGAGCATGACATGGGTGGCGCCCACGGAGACCTTGGGAAAGGCGAAGCGGTTGCCGCGCAGGCCGCCCTTTGCGCGGGCCTGAACATAACCGTTCTCGATATTGATCTCGGCACCCAGCGCAGCCAGCCCGTCGATGAACAGGTCGACCGGGCGCGTGCCGATGGCACAGCCGCCGGGCAGCGAGACATTGGCCTCGTGCATGCGGGCCAGGAGCGGGCCGATGACCCAGAAACTCGCGCGCATCTTGGATACGAGTTCATAGGGCGCGGTGGTATCGACGATGTTGCGGGCGGTAAAATGAATGGTGCGGGAATAGCCCTCGCCCTGTCTCTCGCGGCGGCCATTGACCATGTAGTCGACACCGTGATTGCCCAGGATCCGCGTCAACTGCTCCACGTCGGCCAGATGCGGCACGTTTTCCAGCGTCAGCGTGTCATCGGTCATGAGCGAGGCGATCATCAGCGGCAGGGCCGCGTTCTTGGCACCGGAAACCGGGATCACCCCGCTCAGCGCATTTCCGCCTTTGATACGTATCCTGTCCATGGGCTCCCGCCATCGCGATGGGTGGATGCCGGGCTTTCCGGCCGAGCGGATGCTCTAGACCATCGCCCATGGCGGTTCAAGGAGATGGTGGATGCATTGTTAATGGCCGGATCAATGGTGCGCGACCAGCCGGCGCCGGCCGCTACCGGTCTTCGTCCGGTCCCGGCCCGTCAGCCGCCGGCAGGCCGGACGGACGCGGATCGGTTTCACCGGCACGGCGGGCACGCGACTGCGCCTTGCGCCGCTGCAGATTGGCACGAAGCTGTGCGGCGAGGCGCTGCCTGCGCTCCTCCGCCGGGGTTTTCCCGTCCTTGTTCCCATCCTGTGCCATCGGTGCCGGTCTTCGCTGATCCACCCCGTTGCTGTCTCTTGGACCGGAGCGGTTTTCATGGCAAGGTCGCAGACGAAAAAACTGTGCCGGCAGTGCTTGCGCACCGGCCGTCTCTGTGGCAGAAGTCCGCCGCATCGAAGAGCGCTGCCGTAGCTCAGGGGTAGAGCACTCCCTTGGTAAGGGAGAGGTCGAGAGTTCAAATCTCTCCGGCAGCACCATTAAAAATCCCTCAAAATCAATTTCTTGCGGCTGCAAACTGGCTGCGGCGCGCCTGCTTGCTCTGTTGTCCATTCTGTAAGAAGCGGAACGCTGGACGAACCCGCAGCCGCCTTCGGGGAGCGGTGGGGGGGGAAGTCGGGGGCGGCTGTTCTCCATCCGCACGCGCATGACGATGCGACGTTTCCAATGCTTGTGCCTGAATTTCTCAATACCGCCGGACTGGCTGACGGTCCGGCGGCGGTCAGGCCGGTTATCGAAATCGCTTATTCGCTTATAAGTTCAGTTCGCCATATCCGCGTTTTCGAATTCTGGCGCCGCCGGCCTTTCAGGCGGTCAGCCGCCTGATTCCGGATCAACGGGGCGAGTTTGTCCATTTGCAGCGCATATGAAGGCGGAGCTTCCGCGGCCCCCTGCCGGTTCCTGACCGTTTGCGCCGCGCCCGCCGGCAGCCGCACGGGCGGCAGAGCTGGTGCGACTGGCCGCGCATACCGGATTCCCGACGCGTCCCGGCCGGTGTGACGGCCGGCATGCCCAAGCCGCTCGTCCTGTCCTTCCTGCCTCAAGAAAAGCCGCACGAAATCCTCGTGCAGGCGTCCGCCGGTCGGCGTGGACTGTTCCTGACCCGGTTTACCTGCCGCTCGGGACACACATTGCGGCCAAGTGGCGATGCACTCGTCTGTCTCGGCCTCTACCCTGCCGCTGAAATCGGGGCAGACCTGCATGTGAAGGGTGCGGTTTCGCCGTGCCTGCGCTCGAACGCCCGGGCGATCAATCGCCTCTACAGGCGCTGGTGGCCATCCTGCCGCAACGTGGCAGTCGTTGCGCCGGAAGGCGTGAGCATGCCGGCGCAGGTGGCGCGGGGAACCGGCCTGTTTTTCTCCGGCGGCGCGGATTCAGCCTTTTCACTTGCCGATGCGGCTGCGCGCGTCTCGTCGCTCATCACGCTCATCGGGGTCGACATGCCGCTTTCCGACAGCGCGGAAACCGCGCGGCTGGAGGCTTTGGCGAGAGAGGTTGCGCAAGCGAAAGGACTGGACTCCATCGTCATCGAAACCGATGTCAGTTCAACCTTCCACGCCTTTGCAAGCTGGATCGAACACCACGGCGCGGTACTGGCCGCGATCGGCCACATGCTGTCGGACCATCTGGAGCGCGTGTTGATCGCCTCATCGGGCAACGAGACCGCATGGGACGTGCCCTGGGGCTCGCATCCGGGCCTCGATCCGCTTTTCGGCAGCCAGGCCTTGGCCGTCGAGCATCACGGGCTGGTGTCGCGTTTCGACAAGATCGCCCGCGTTGCAGGTGACGACGTGCTGCTCAGCCGCCTGCGCGTCTGCAACAAGGCAAGGCGAAATTGCGGCATGTGCAGCAAGTGCACCTTTGCCATGCGCTCGCTCGACATCCTCGGTGCCAAGGCAAGGGCCAGCAGTTTTCCGCCCTTCGAACCGCGGCGCGGAGCGTTCGGGATCTCCGACGACGCGTCGCTCGACGAGCACGAACGGTTGCGCGATGCCGCGATGGCGGCGGGACGCGCCGACCTGCTGCCCGAGATCGAAGAAGCGATCGGCGCCTACCGGCATCGCACCCGGCGGCAGCGGTTTGGCGGCGAAGGCCTGCGTATCCGGGCGCGCGTCATGCGCCACCGGCTGCGCTGGTGGCGGGCATCCCTATGACATTGCCTGCCTATATCATTCATCTGGAGCGCGCGAAATCCCGACGCCCGCAGGCCGAAGCGCTGCGGGCTTCGCTCGGCCCGGCGGCGCAAATCCTTCCGGCGGTGGACGGGCAAATCCTCAGCGACAGCAACATCGCCCATGTCCTCGGCCCGTGCCGGGCCACGCGTTACCCGTTCCCGCTGCGTCCGGCCGAAATCGCGACATTCCTCAGCCATCGCAAGTGCTGGCAGCGGCTTCTGGAAGACGGGCACGAGGCCGCCCTTATCGTCGAAGACGACATTGCCACCACCGCCACCTTCAGCCCAGCCTGCGCGCTCGCACTCGAACAGATCGTCCAGGGACAGTTCGTTCGCTTTCCCGGCAAGAAGCGCGAGGCGGGAGAAGTCCTTGCCGCTGCAGATGGCGTAGAACTTTTCAGGCCGCAGAGGGTCGCCTTGGGCATGCTGGCGCAAATCGTCACGCGCGAAGCCGCGGCGCGGCTGCTCGCCGCCTCCACTGTTTTCGACCGCCCGGTGGACACGTTCCTGCAATTGCGCTGGGTGCACGGGGCCGACGTCGTGTCGGTCTGGCCATCGGGGATCAGCGAGATCTCGGCCGATCTGGGTGGCAGCACGATCCATGCGAACATGCCCTGGCCGACCAAGCTTCGCCGCGAGATCCTGCGGCCGCTCTACCGGTTGTCGATCCGCCTGCAATCCGACCGGCACAACAATGCTTCGTAAGGCGCGCAAGATCTCGCGCCATTGGCGGGCCCGGCTGCGTCCGGGCGCCCATGCGCCGCTCTTCTGGCATATCGGAACCCCGAATTTCGGCGACGACATCAATCCCGCCTTTTTCGAGGCGTTGAGCGGCAAGCGCCTGCGGTTTGCCAACGACCGGCGCGCGCCGCACTTCCTGGGCATGGGCAGCATCCTGAAATCCGCGACCGAAGCCTCCGTGGTTCTCGGCGCCGGATTGCTTGAACCGGCGGCGGGCAAAATGCCGGGCACGGTCGTTGCCTTGCGGGGGCATCTTTCGCGCAGGGCGCTCGCCATCGCCGACACCATCCCGCTCGGCGATCCCATGGTCCTTGTCGACCGCCTGATCAGGCCCGAGCGTGGCCACGACATCGGCTTCGTGCCCCATGCGCGGGCGCTTCCCCGGCTGCGCAAACAGGTGCCGGCGGGCATGCACCTGATCGATGTGAGCCGCGATCCCTGGCTTGTCTTGCGGGACATCGGGCGCTGCAGGGTCATCCTCAGCCAGTCACTGCATGGCCTCATCGCCGCCGATGCCTTCGGGATTCCGAACATATGGCTTGCCCCGAGCCTGGAAATGGCAGGCGGAGCTTTCAAGTTCCACGACTATTTCTCGACGCTCGACGAAGGCAAGACCGCGGTCGAGATCACCTCCCGCCTGCTTCGTGAACCGCCATTGCATCTGGCAACGGTCAGCCGCTACGCGGGCAACAAGGCCGAGTATCACGCGATCCTGCGGGCGGCGGTGCGGGAAGGAACGGCCGGATGAAACCACCGCGCATTGCGGAATGGGTGTGGTCCCTGCGGCTCAGGCTCGTGCGTCCCTTGCGCATCCGGATGGCCGGGCTGACGCGCGCCAGGGCGCGCGGGCGCTTTGTCGCGGTGACGGGCAGTTCGGCGAAATCCACGACAACCATGCTCATCGCGGCCATCCTGGACGACGAGGGAAACGTGCTCAACCAGGTGTTCGAAAACACCATCAATCCGCTCATCCGCACAATCCGCCGATCGCGCATTGCCGATTTCGTGGTGGTGGAGACCGGCGTGGGCGGCAAGGGCCAGATGAGCACGATGGCCGGGCTGCTGAAACCGGATGTCAGTGTCGTGACCATGGTCGGCCTGGAGCATTACAGTGCATTTCGCTCAAGGGAGGCGATTGCCACAGAAAAAGGCGCGCTGGTTGCCGCGACCGCTCCGGACGGCCTTGCCGTGCTGAACGCCGACGATCCGCTGACAATGGGCATGGCAGAACGAACCCCCGCGCGGATCGTCACCTTTGGCCACGGATCGCAGGCGGATTGCCGCATTCTCCGCGTCACCGGGGATGCACAGGAGGGTGTCACCGTTCATCTCGCCTGGCGCGGACAGGAAATTGCTGTCAAAACGCAGTTTGCCGGGGCGCATTTCGCCATTCCGGTCGCGGCCGCCGCGGTCACCGGACTTGAACTCGGCGTGCCGCCCGAGCGGATTCGCACGGCGATCGCCGGTTGCGCGCCCCCGTTCCTGAGGCTCAGCCGCCATCACATTGCCGGCGGACCTGTGTTTCTGGCCGATTGCGCCAAGGCACCGCAAGGGACGCTGCATCTTGCCTTCGACGCCCTTGGCCGAACCCCGGCACCCCGCCGGCGGATCGTGCTCGGTACGATTTCCGACTATCGCGGCAACAGGCGCCGCGCCTATCGCAACGCCATCGAGCAGGCGCTTCTCGTCGCCGACGAAGTGATCCTGCTGTCGGAGTCAGGCTACGGGTTCGACTATCTGCGCGACAGGAGCGCTGAACGCCGGGTGAAGGTTTTCGCCGAAATACGCGACGCCAGCATCTACATTGCAGGCACAGCAGTGAAAGACGAAGTCATCCTTCTCAAGGGATCACAGAGCAATCATCTGGAGCGGATCCTTCTGGCGCAGACCGAGGGGGTCAATTGCTGGGAAAGGGCCTGTGGCAAGGGCATCGGCTGCGTCGAATGCGGTCTGTTCGGCCATGATTTCGCACGGCATCGTGCCACCGGTCGCCGAAGTCGGTTGCGGCGCCTGACCGGGCGGGCGATGCGAGGCGGCAGAGGCGTGGCCTGAAACAAGCACCGTCGCTGTCGCCTTCGACATGGGCAAACCCTTCTGGCGCGACCTGGCGGTGTTCGGCCGAAGCGAACCGTTCTAGGGCCGGGCAGGCTCCGTCTGCGCGGGCTGGGTCCATTCCTCCGGTTCGGGCGGTTCGATCCCCGGCCCGCTTGCCACGGCGCGGCGGCGGGTCAGCCGCTCTTCCCAGGCCAGGGCGCTGGACACGATGCCTTCCAGCGATGCATGGCGCGGCTGCCAGCCCAGCAGATCCCGGGCGCGGGCGGCATCGGCCACCACGGCCACCGGATCGCCCGGCCTGCGGCCTTCCTGGCGAAGCGCGAAATCGCGGCCGGAAACACGGCGCACGCATTCGATCACCTCACGCACGGAGAAGCCGTCGCCATAGCCGAGATTGGCAACCAGGCTGTTGCCGCCGGCGCGCAGATAGCCCAGCGCCAGCCAATGTGCCTCGACAAGGTCGGCGACATGAATGAAATCCCGGATGCAGGTGCCGTCGCGGGTCGGATAATCGGTGCCGAAGACGCTCATGGCGGCGCGCTTGCCGACCGCTGTCTCGCAGGCCACCTTGAGCAGATGCGTGGCGCCGGGCGTGGACTGGCCCGTCCGCCCCGCCGGATCGGCACCGGACACGTTGAAATAACGCAGGGCGGCATAGCGGAAATCATGGGCATCCGCGGCATCGCGCAGCATCATCTCGCTCATCAGCTTGGAGCGGCCATAGGGACTGGCGGGTTCCAGCGGGGCATCCTCGGCAAGCGGCGTCCCGTCGCTCTGGGCATAGACGGCCGCGGTGGAGGAAAACACCAGGTTGCGTATGCCCGTGTCGATGGCTGCTTCCAGCAGGCCGCGGGTGGCGCAGGTGTTGTTCTCGTAGTAGCCGAGCGGATCGGCCACCGATTCCGGCACCACGACGGATCCGGCAAAATGCAGGATCGCATCGACCTTTTCCTCACGCAGGATGCGGCGTACCATCATCGTGTCGGCGATGTCGCCGACGACGAGACGCGCGGCGGGCGCAACGGCCCATGCATGACCGGTCGACAGCCGGTCGATGACCACCACCCTCTCGCCCGCGTCCACAAGGCGCCAGACCATGTGACTGCCGATATAACCGGCGCCGCCCGTCACCAGAACCGCCATTGCCATGCCTCCATCGCGGATGAAGACCTGAGGGCTGCCCCATGCGCCCTGCCCCATCCTTGTTGCAGGCAGGATAGTGGCGGCGCGTTGAAATCCCGCGATCACGGGCGGCTGCCTTTTAGGCAATCGGGCAAGGATATCTTCACCGTGGTGCCGCCGGCAGGGCAGCCGGCGGCGGCGATGAAAGCGGTCAGCCCTTCCGGTTCACCAGCGCATCGCGAATCTCGGTGAGAAGCAGGATATCTGCCGGCGGCGGCGCGTCCGGGGAGGGTGTTTCCGGTTCTTCCATGGTGCGGCGGATGTTGTTGACCATGCGGACCATCATGAAGATGATGAAGGCCAGGATGAGGAAATTGAGCGCAACGGTGATGAAATTGCCATAGGCCAGCACCGCGCCCTGTTCTCGCGCGGCCTCCAGGGTATCGGCGGTCACGCCGGATGCCAGCGGGATGAAGTAGTCGGAAAAATCGAAACCGCCGAAAATGGCGCCGACAACCGGCATGATGATGTCGTCGGTTAGCGACTTGACGATGAGGGCGAAGGCGCCGCCAATGATGACGCCGACAGCCAGGTCCATGACATTGCCCTTGGCAATGAACGCCTTGAATTCCTTCAACATGGTTTATCCCTTTTTCATGCTCCAGGCCGGTTGCGGCCATGCTTGTGCTTGACACGTCAAGTCATAGCGCCATGACACGCTCAATAGAACTGCATAATATTTGCCCGAGGATGACGCGATGGCCGCAAGCGTGACGGCATGACCGGGCGGGGCCGACTCGCGCATCGGCCCGCGATCTTCTATGACTGGCAGACAAGGGGTTGACCGGTGAAGCGGAGGAGCGGGGCCGGATGAACAGCTGGGTGATCATTTTCACGGCGCTGGCCTATCTGTCGCTGTTGTTCGCCATTGCGAGCTGGGGCGACAAGCGGCGCAAGGTGAGCGCAGGCCAGTACCGGCCAATGGTCTATTCGCTCAGCCTGGCCGTCTATTGCACCTCCTGGACATTTTTCGGCTCCGTCGGCCTGGCCTCCGAACGCGGGCTTGAATTCCTGACCATCTATATCGGGCCGATCCTGGTCTATCTCTTCGGTCACCGCATGCTGCGCCGCATCCTGCGGGTCTCGAAGGCCGAGCGCATCACCTCCATCGCCGACTTCCTGGCGGCCCGCTATGGCAAGAGCTTCTCGGTGGCGGCGCTGGCCACCGTGATCGCGACAGTGGGTACCGTTCCCTATATCGCGCTGCAGCTCAAGGCCGTTTCCGGTTCCATCGAATTGATGATCGCGCATGAAAGCGCCGGCGCCGCGGTGCCGATTCCCGGCGACATGGCGCTGACGGTCGCCGCCCTGCTGGCCCTGTTCGCGATCCTTTTCGGAACGCGGCATGCCGATGCCACAGAGCACCAGGACGGCATGGTCATGGCCATCGCCGTGGAATCGATCATCAAGCTGGTTGCCTTCCTGGCGATCGGTGTTGCGGTCACCTTCTTCATGTTCGATACGCCGAAGACGCTTCTGGAGGCGATGCAGGCCAATGAACGGGTGCAGGCGGCGCTGACCTATGAAACGAGCCTGACGACATGGATCGTCATGACCATGCTCAGCGGCATGGCGATCCTGTTGCTGCCGCGCCAGTTCTACATCTCGGTCGTGGAGAACCGCTCCGAACGGGAACTGGACACCGCCACCTGGCTGTTTCCGCTCTATCTCGTGGCCATCAACATCTTCGTTCTTCCCATCGCCTTCGCCGGCATCACCACAATCGGCAACCAGGCCAGCGCCGACCTCTACGTGCTGGCATTGCCGCTGGTGCGCGGCAACGACTTCCTCGCACTGATCTCGCTGATCGGCGGCATGTCGGCTGCCACGGCTATGGTCATCGTGGCCAGCGTGGCGCTGTCGATCATGATCTCCAACGACCTCGTGATCCCGGTCCTGCTGAAACGTGCCGCCATCCCCACTGCCGGCGAAAAGGAGGACTGGTCACGCATCATCCTCAACGTGCGGCGCGCCGCCATCTGCCTCATTCTTGTCGCGGCCCTTTTGTATCATCGCGAGATCGCCGACAACATCCGCCTCGCCTCCATCGGGCTTTTGTCCTTTGCCGCGCTGGCGCAGTTCGCGCCCGCCTTCCTCGGCGCCCTGCTGTGGCGCGGCGCCAATGCCCGCGGCGCGGTGATGGGAATGACCGCCGGCATTCTCGTCTGGGGCTACACGCTGCTGCTGCCGTCCTTCCTGCCGGACAATGCGCATCTTCTCATGGACGGTCCCTGGGGATTTGCCGCGCTGCGGCCGGAAGCGCTGTTCGGCGTGGAGGCGGAACCGCTGAACCACGGCGTCCTGTGGAGCCTGGCAGCCAATGCGCTGTTCTTCATCATGGGCTGTTTGTCTCGCGCAGCCACGCCGCGCGAACGCATCCAGGCAGCCATCTTCGTGCCGCGCGAGAGCGCGCAGATCCCCGGCCTGCGCCGGTTCCGCACGGCGGTGACCAACAACGAACTGAAGGACACGATCTCGCGTTATCTGGGCGCGGAGCGGACCGAGCGCTCGTTCCAGTCGTTCGAACAGAACGAAGGGCGGAAATACATGGGATCGCAGATCGCCGATGCCGGCACGATCCGCTTCGCGGAGCAATTGCTGGCCAGCGCCGTCGGCTCGTCCTCGGCGCGGCTGGTGCTTTCGCTTCTGTTCCAGCGCGTCGATGCCAATTCGCGCAATGCCTACCGGCTGCTCGACGACGCCTCGGAAGCCTTGCAGCAGAACCGCGACCTGTTGCAGATCGCGCTGGACCAGATGGAAGACGGGATTACCGTTTACGATCAGGATTTCGGCCTTTCCTGCTGGAACCGCCAGTTCCGCACGCTGTTCGACCTGCCCGACGAGCTGGGCCAGGTCGGCACCTCGATCTCCAAGGTGATCGACTACCTGGTGCGGCGCGGCGACATCGCCAAGGATGACGAGGAAACCATCCTGGAACGGATGACGGTGACGCACACGACCTGGCAGATGGAACTGCTCAGCACGGGACGCATCATCGAGGTCCGCTCCAACCCGATGCCCAATGGCGGCGTCGTGGCCAGCTATGCCGACATCACCGACCGCGTGAAGGCGGACCTGGCGCTCAAGCGCGCCAATGAAACGCTGGAGCAGCGGGTGGCTGCGCGCACGGCGGAACTGCTGGAACTGAACGAGGAACTGGCGCAGGCGCAGCGCCTCGCCGAGGAAGCCAATCTCGGCAAGACCCGCTTCCTGGCCGGCGCGGGCCATGACATCCTGCAACCGCTCAACGCCGCGCGCCTCTACTGCTCGGCCCTGAAGGAATCCATCTCCGACCAGAACACGCGCTCGGCCCTTTCCAATATCGATTCCTCACTCGATTCGGTGGAAACGATCCTTGGCGCGGTGCTCGACATTTCCCGCCTCGACACGGGCGCCATGAAGCCGAAGGAAAGCATTTTCCGGCTCGACGCCATGCTTGAGCAATTGCGCAACGATTTCCTGCCGTCAGCGCGCGAAAAGGGGCTGGATCTGAGGATCGTGCCCTCCAGCCTGAATATCGAAACCGACCGGAACCTGTTCCGGCGGGTGCTGCAGAACCTGGTTTCCAATGCCATCAAGTACACGCGCAGCGGCAAGGTCGTGGTGGGGGTGCGCCGGCGCGGCCGGCTATGCGAAATCCAGGTCATCGATACCGGCATCGGCATCCGTGCCGACAAGCTGAACACCGTCTTCCGCGAGTTCACGCGGCTGGACGAGGGCGCGCGCGAAGCCGAGGGGCTGGGGCTGGGGCTTTCCATCGTCGACAGGATCGCCCGCGTGCTGCGGCTGGAAATCCGGATCTGGTCGCAACCGGGCCAGGGAACCCGGTTCTCGGTGCTGATGCCGGTCTCGCAGGCGGACGAGGCGGACGTCCCGGCCCCGTCGACCACGCCGCAGCCATCGCGCGGGTCACTGTCGGGCACCCGTGTCCTTTGCATCGACAACGACACGCGCATCCTGGACGGGATGCGCATGCTGCTTGAGAACTGGGGCTGTGCGGTCATCGCCCATGCCGGAGCGGACGCGTTCGCGGCGGCATTCGCCGAAGATGGCCTCTTGCCCGATGTCATCGTGGCCGACTTCCACCTTGACGGGGCCACCGGTTTCGAGGCGATCAACGCGATCCACCGCGTGCTCGGGCGCACGGTACCGGCCATCATGCTGACCGCCAACCGCTCGGACGAAGTGAAGGCGGCGGCGGAAGAACGGCAGATCCCGCTTCTCTACAAACCGGTCAAGCCGGCCGCCCTGCGCACAGCGCTGAACCGCAGCCGGAAGATGCTGCCCAAGGCCGCCGAGTGAACACCGCAGCGGGACAAATCAGCCATTGACCGAGAAAGGTTCGGTTCCGATCCGCGAGAGACGGATCACCGCCTGGGTGCGGCTGTCGACGCCGAGTTTCTGGAGCACGGCGGAGACGTGGGCCTTGATGGTTGCTTCCGAGACATTGAGTTCATAGGCGATCTGCTTGTTCAGCAGGCCTTCGGCGAGCATGGAAAGCACGCGGGTCTGTTGCGGGGTCAATGTCTGGATACGTGCGATCAGGTCGGAAATCTCGGGATCGTGCTCCTCACCCAGGTCGATATTGGCGGGCGTGACGATCTCACCGGCCAGCACCGCATCGACGGCACTGCGGATGTCTTCCATGCTGGAGGACTTGGAGATGAAACCCGAGGCGCCCAGTTCCAGCGAGCGGCGGATGGTTTCGGGATCGTCGCTTGCCGAGACGACGATCACCGGTACCGCCGCCTGCAGTCCGCGCATGCCGACCAGCGCGGAAAGGCCGCTGGCGCCGGGCATCGACAGGTCGAGAAGGATCAGGTCGAGATCGTCATGGGACGCGGCGATCGTCTTTGCAGTTTCGAAGTCTCCTGCCTCGACGATTTCGGCATTTGCGCTGCCGCCGCCAATGGCCTGCTTGAGGGCTCCGCGAAACAACGGGTGATCGTCCGCCACGAGAAATTTCGTTCCAGCCGTCAAATCACCCTCCCCGATGCGGCACGCACAAATCTGAAAAGAATGCACGATGCTTGCGTTTGAATTATCCGATGTTACGAGTTGTTTTCAAGGTGAAGTTTTCGCAATCCGCGCATCCGGGGGAGAAACGCGGCATATCAGTCACTTCGCATGGATGGGGCAGCCGGCGCGAAGGATCCAGAGATGGCAGGACAAACCACGTTGCACGCCAAGGAAAGCGACATTCCCGCGCCGGTTCTCACCGGCATTCTCGCGGCAGGTTATGGCGGGGTGCTGGTTGCATGCATGATCCTGGAACGGCTCGGCGTTCCAGGCGGCATCATCCAGTGGTTCGCCATTGGCGGCGCCATGATCCCGTTTCTGGCGCTGGGGCTCCTTTCAGGCACGATGAATGCCGTTTCCTTCGCCAACGGGACGCAACAAGGCGGCAGCCTTTTTCAGGCCAGCGCCATGGCCGGCGCCACACTCACGGGCGGGCTGCTCTTCGCTGCATCCTGGCTGGCGGTGAGCGATGTACTGACCGGCCTGGTGCTTGCCTGCGGACTGGCCGCGGGTATCGGGCTGCATGCCCTGGCCGGCCTTCCAGGCGCCGGAAAAGCACCGGAAGGGAGCGCTGCCTGGCAACTTTCATACCTGACGGCAAGCCGGCGGGTCCGCTGGCTCGCGGCCGCCTTCCTCATCCTGACGGCCGGCAGCCTGCTGCTTGCGCAGTTCCAGGCGTTGCGCATCCTGCTCGACATGTTCTTCCCGGCCGCCGCGCCGGTGTCGTGGCCGGTCCTGGCGGCCCTCGCGCTTGCCGGTGCCTGGACCGGCGGCTTCAAGAGCGCCTTCAGAAGCACGGCCTTCTCGCTTGCCATCGTCGCGACCGGCATCGCCGCCCCGATCGCAGTCCTGCTCCGCGCCGCCGGCGACCTGACATGGGGCGAGCTTTTCGGCGGGGCGACAGAGATCGGGCTGATGCCGGCCGATCCCGCCGACATGCCACTTGTCCTTTCGGCATGGGAATGGGGCGTCACGCCGGTCACCGGGTGGAGCGGCGGCCTGGCGCTGTTTGTCTGCATGGTGCTTGCCGGTTTTCTTTTTGCCGCCCTGTTGCCCGCCGCCCGCGATGCCCGGCGCGGCAGGCCGCGTCCCCAGGTGCCGCTTCTGGCGGCGCTGCTGCTGCTTGTCGTGGCCGTTGCAACCGGCATGAACGCGCGGCTGGCCGGCATGATCGCCAGCGGATCGCTGACCGACGTGACCGCCGGCCAGGTTGCAACCGATGCCGGCTGGCTTTTCCGTGACGGCGTGACGGGCGTTTCCGGCCTCGTGGAGATCTGCGGCATGCCGGCAACGAGTCCGGCCATCGTGCAAGCCGCCTGCGGCACGGCCGGCCATCTGCTGACGGCCGATGACATCCGCCTCAATCCCGTCAGCGCGTTCCTGTTGCCGGCTGCCGCCTTCGGCATGCCGGCGGCCGTCTGGCCAGCGGTGCTGCTGGCGGTGACACTTGCGGCGGCGGGTACCGCAACCGCCATGCTGGCGGCGATCGGCAGGCTGCTTGCGGAAGGCGCAGCGGTGAACCGGTCCGGCCGGGCACCGCGGCCTGCCTCGCGGCGACTGGCCGTCGCGCGGGCCGGCATGCTGGCCATTGCAATCGCGGCCGCCTGGCTGACCCAAGCCGAAACGTGGCAGCCTTTCGACCTCGCCCTGTGGCCCGCCAGCCTCGCCACAGCCGCGCTGGCGGTGCCGCTGGCCCTTTCGCGCTGGCACGGCCTGATGCGCGCCAGCCTCGTCTCGACAGGCATGCTTGCCGGCGCAAGCGTGCCGGCGGCGGTGCTTCTGGCAGGCTTCATGACCGGTGGCGCAGACCTTGCGCCGACAGGCACCGGCTTCGCCGAAAGCATCGCCCGGACACCGATCCCGGTTGCCGTTCTCTATGGCGCCGGCCTAAACCTTGTCATCCTGATGCTGGGCTTGCTGCCGGGACAGGAAAGACACAAGGACGCAGGGAGGACGCGCGACCATGAGCAGGGACTATCTGGCAGCCCTGGGGCTTGAGACGGGGCTGCTCGAAGCAGAGAGGGCACCGGCGGAAACCAGGGCATTGAACGCGCAAATCGTCGACCGGCTGAACGCGACACCGGACATGTGGACATTTCCACCCGCCGTTCTGCGCCAGTTGCGCCTCGACGGGCGCGGCCCCTTCCCCATCTGCCCGGCGGACTCGTCCGCCGTGGCGATCGCGGTCCCCGGTCCGGCCGGGGACATGCCGGCGCGGGTCTACCGGCCAGCGGTCGGCGAGGCTCGCGGCAGCTATCTGCATTTCCATGGCGGCGGCTGGGTGCTGGGCAGCGCTCGGGAAAATGACGCGCGCAACCGCCGCCTTGCGGACGCAACGGGACTGACCGTCATCTCGCTCGACTACCGGCTTGCGCCAGAGCATCCCTTTCCCGCCGGGCCGGACGACTGCGAGGCCGCAGCGCTATGGCTCGTGAAGGGCCAACACGACCTGCCCACCGGCATGCTGGCCATTGGCGGAGAGAGCGCAGGCGCGCATCTGGCCGTCCTCACATTGCTTCGCCTGCGCGACCGGCACGGACTTCAACCGTTCCGTGCGGCGAACCTCAATGCCGGCTGCTACGATCTCGCCGGCACGCCAAGCATGCGAAACTGGGGCGCGGAAAAGCTGATCCTGAACACGCGCGACATCGACGAATTCACCGCGCGCTTCCTGGCCGATGGTGAAGACCGATCGTCACCTGGAATTTCGCCGATTCATGCGGACCTGTCCGGGCTGCCGCCGGCGCTGTTCACCTGCGGCACGCGCGACCTGCTGCTGGACGACACGCTGCTCATGGCGGCGCGCTGGCGCGCGGCGGGCAACCGGGCAAAAGCCTCCATCTGGCCCGGCGGCTGCCATGTCTTCCAGGCATTTGCGACCATGCAGGCGGATGAAAGCCTGAGCGAGATCGAGACCTTTCTTTCAGAGATGACCGGAGTTGCCGCGTGAGCCGTCTTGTCGAAACCCATCGCTCCTTCGTCAACACGTGGGAATGCGACGAGAACGCGCATATGAACGTGCAGTTCTACTTCAAGCGCTTCGACGAGGCGGCACGGTTCTTCGCACTGGCCCATGGCGGCGATCACCTGGCCGGCCTGCCGCCCGTGCGCCATGTCCGCTATCATTCGGAACTGGCGGCGGCGCAGTCAACGGTCATCCGCTCCGGCATCATCGGCACCGGACCGCTGGCGGGATGGGTCATGCACCGCATGGAGGAGGCGACGACCGGCCGCCTTGCCGCCACCGCGGTCGAGGGGCCTGGCGCGCCGGTTTCGGATGCGCTTGCCGATGAAGCGGAGACCTTGCCAGCCCTGCCCCGCAGCATCGATCCGAACCTGCGGCCCGGCAAGAACGAAGCCGAGATGCTCGCCGCCGGCGGACTGGTGGCACACCGATGCATCGTGACGCAGGGCGAGTGCGATGCGAAGGGACGTCTGACCCAACAGTTCCACATCGCCCGTTTCACCGATGGCGCGCCGCATCTGTGGGACCAATCCGGCATCAGTACGAACTGGTTGATGCAAAACGGGCTGGGGCGCGTGGCCGTGGAAATGCAGATCCGTCATCACAACACGGCCATGGCCGGCGACGCCCTCATTCTGGTTTCCCGCACCGAGGCCGGGAAAGGCAAGACGATCCGGCTTCACCACGAGATCATCCGCGCCACGGACAAGGCTCCCATAGCGAGCGGCGAGGTGGTCGGCCTCGTCATGGACCTGAAGACGCGCAAATCTGTCAGACTTGAACCGGAGCCTGCGGGCTGAAACAGGGCTTCAGGTGCGGCCGGGCTCGCCCGGCTGGCGCTCGTCCTCCATCTCCTTCACGATGCCCATGAAGCGGCGCATGAATTTCTCCATGAAACCAAGCGTCTTTTCGAATTCCTCGTCACTGGGCAAGCCGGCATCGTCCGACGGCGCGGGCCTGCCTTCCAGCGCATTCAAGCGGGCCTCAAGGCTTTCGACGCGGGCGCGCAGGTCCGCGACCTTAGCATCCCAGGCCTGCCTGTCATCCGCGCTCATGCGGCAGACAAGCTCACCGCGCTCTTCCCGGCAAACGGAGATCGCACCGGTCTGGCGGTCAAGGCGGAGCCAACGGTCGCCGTCCCTTTGCATGTCGAAGCGGAGTTCCGCGGCCGTGGCCGGCATGGTGGCCGCAAGGGCGAGCGCGATAGCGGCGGCGGCTGTTCGTGGAGAAATCATGATCGCTGTCCTTCCCGTTTGCGCTGAACCCGGACCTTGCACGGCGAAATGGCCGGAATTGGGGAAAGGCCGCGCGATTGATGCAGTGGCGCGCTTTCGCAACGCGCCGTAACCGACTATAGCGCGTAGCATGGAACGGATCATCTACAAGATCGCGACACGCGAACAATGGCAGGCGGCGGAAGCCCTGGGCCGTTTCGACGGCGCACCGGTGGATCTCGCCGACGGCTTCATCCATTTCTCGACCGCTGGCCAGGTGAAGGAGACCGCGGCAAAGCATTTTGCCGGACAGGCAGACCTGCTGCTGATATCGGTGGATACCGCTGCCCTCGGCGATGCGCTGACATACGAGGTTTCGCGCGGCGGGGCGCTGTTCCCCCATCTCTACGCGCCGCTCGACCTGTCGGCCGTCCGTTCAGTGCGCCCGCTGCCGCTGCTTGCCGATGGCCGGCACGATTTTCCGCCGCTGGAGGCGGACTGACCCATGTCCTTCGACACGCTCGGTCTGGCCCTGCTGTTCCGCTTTTCTCCGGAAACCGCGCATGGTCTTTCCATCGCCGCGTTGAAGGCGGGCCTTGGCGGGCGTTTCGACGCCGGATTCGACCCGCGCCTGGCCAGCACCGTTTGCGGCCTTGCCTTTCCCAACCCGCTTGGCATGGCGGCAGGCTATGACAAGAATGCGGAGGTTCCGGACGCGCTGCTGCGGCTCGGCTTCGGCTTTGCCGAAGTGGGCACGGTGACGCCGCGCCCGCAGCCGGGCAACCCGAAACCGCGCATTTTCCGCCTGCCGGACGACCGTGGCGTCATCAACCGGCTGGGCTTCAACAACGAAGGCCATGCGGCATGCCTTGCCCGCCTGAAGGCCCGCGCGTCAAGGGGCGGCATCGTGGGCGTGAATATCGGCGCCAACAAGGACAGCGACGACCGGGCGGGCGATTATGTGGAAGGCGTCAGGACCTTCGCGCCGCTGGCATCCTATCTCACCGTGAATGTCTCCTCGCCCAACACGCCGGGCCTGCGCAACCTGCAAAGCCGGGAGAGCCTGGCCGACCTGCTGGCCCGTGTGATGGCGGCGCGCGACGAAAGCGCGCAAACAGGCGCAAACAGGCCGCCGGTGTTTCTCAAGGTCGCCCCGGACCTGTCGGAAGCGGAGATGGACGACATTGCCATGGAAGTGCTGGACAAGGGCACGGACGGGCTGATCGTTTCCAATACCACCTTGTCGCGCGAGGGGTTGATCGACAGCAGGACAGGCGCGCAGGCCGGGGGATTGTCCGGGCGGCCGGTTTTCCGGCGCTCCACTGCCGTTCTGGCACGGCTGCGCCAGCGCGTCGGGCCGGGTCTGCCGATCATCGGAGTCGGCGGCGTGGAGGATGCGCAGACAGCGCTGGAGAAGATCCGGGCGGGCGCCGATCTCGTGCAGCTCTATTCCTGCATGGTCTATGGCGGTCCGGGCCTGCCCGCCCACATCCTCAAGGGGCTTTCGGCCATTGCCGACCGCGAGGGGCTTCAGACCCTTGGCGAGTTGCGCGATACGGGCGTGGCGCAATGGGCCGCAACGCCGTTGTGACACGCCATTCACATCGCGAAGGCCTGGCGCCGGCGCAAGGTGAGAATCGCGCCCAGGCTCAGGCCACGGGCGATCAGGAACACATGCAGCGCGCTCCACAGCCCGGCATTGCCGAAAGCCGGCACCAGAGCCCACAGCGCGGCGAAATAGAGTGCCAGCGAGACGAGCATCATGTTGCGCATGTCGCGCGACCAGGTGGCGCCGATGAAGATCCCGTCCATCTGGAAGGCGACAACGCCGGTCAACGCGCAGAGCGAGGCCAGGACCAGGTGCGCGGAGGCCTCGGCGCGCACGTCCGGCGCGGTGGTCATGAGGCCGATCAGCCAGTCGCCACCGGCCAGGAAGACCACCATCAGGAAAAGCGCCAGGCCCAGCCCCCACCATAGCGTCAGCGTGACGGCACGGTCGAAGGCGGGACGGAAGCGCGCGCCGATGGCGCGGCCGACGAGCTGTTCGGCGGCAGTGGCGAAACCGTCGAGAAAATAGCCCGCGACCATGAAGAAATTCAGCAGGATGGCATTGGCTGCCAAAGTCACCGTGCCCAGTTGCGCGCCCGCCCGGGTCATCCATGCGAAGGCGGCAAGGAGGGCAAAGGAGCGGATCATGATGTCGCCACTCAGGCCGAACAGCCGCTTGAGCGCCACCATGTCTAGGACCGCGGCCCAGGGCACACGCCATTGTTTGGCGAAGCGGCGCGCCAGAAGCAAAAGGCCGGCGGCGAACGTGAGTGTTTCGCCCGCAACCGTGCCCCAGGCCACACCTTCCAGCCCCCATCCCAGCCACAGGCCGAGCCAGATGGAAAGCGCGATGTTGGTGCCGTTCAGCAGGAATTGCAGGGCAAGGCCGGTGCGGCCCTCACCCCGCCCCAGCACATAGCCAAGGATGACATAATTGCCGAGGGCCGCAGGCGTGGAGAGAACACGGATGAGAATGTAGAGGACCATCGCCTCCGCGGCACGCGGTCCGGGATCGACGAAGGCTTCGCCGGCGGCCGCGATGAGCGGTCCGGCCAGAAGGATGGCAAGGCCCGATGCCAGAGCGACCAGAAGGGCGCGATAGAGGACCAGGCGTTCCTGCGCCTCGTCACCGCGCCCGCTGGCCTGGGCCACAAGGCCCGTGGTGGCGGCGCGCAGGAAATTGAACGTGGTGAAGACCACGTCGAAAACGATGGCACCGGCCGCCAGGCCGCCTTGCAGGGCGGGATCGCCGAAGCGTCCGACGACGGCCGTGTCGGTCAGGCCCAACAGCGGCGTCGAGAGATAGGCCAGGGTCATCGGCACGGCGATGGAAAGCACCAGCCGGTTGGTCACGGCGAAGGGCCGACTGCCGGCCGCGCCGGAGCTTTCGGCGGCCACGGGCGTTTCATCTGTCTTTTGCATGGCCTCGAAACGTCCCGGTCTTTCCGCGCAGCCCCGTCCATCGTAAGAAGCGGGCATGGCGCTCCATATCGTTCACCATCCCGATTACGACGCGCGGTTCTCGCCTGTCCATCGCTTTCCGATGAGCAAATATACGCTGCTCATGACGGCATTGCGCGGGCGTGGCCTTGTGCGCCCCGGCCATCTGCACGAACCGGGCGAGGCGGCGCGAGGCTGGCTGACGCTGGCGCATGATCCGGCCTATGTGGACCAGGTGATCGGCTGCGCGGTTCCCGCGCGGATCGAGAAGGAGATCGGCTTTCCGGTTGATGCGGCTGTTTCGCGGCGCGCGCGGCTGGCAAGCGCGGGCACGGTGCTCGCCGCGCGCCTCGCGCTGGAGCATGGCGTGGCCTGCAACGCGGCCGGCGGCAGCCACCATGCCCGGCGCATGCAGGGGGCCGGGTTCTGTACCTTCAACGATGTCGGGGTGGCCGCCAGCGTGCTGCTGGCCACCGGTGAGGCCGCGCGAATACTGGTTGTGGATTGCGACGTTCACCAGGGTGACGGAACCGCCGACATCTTTCGCGACGAGCCGCGCGTCTTCACCTTCTCCCTGCATGGCGCGCGCAACTATCCCGTCCGCAAGATTTCCGGCGACCTGGATCTCGACCTGCCGGACGGCACCGCCGACGAGGCCTATCTGGCAACGCTTGCGGAGGCATTGGGCAGGATCGAGCAGCGCTTCCTGCCGGACCTCGTGTTCTACAATGGCGGCGTGGATCCGCATGCGGGCGACCGGCTGGGACGGCTCTCCCTTTCCGACGACGGTCTGCGGGCGCGCGACCGGATGGTCTTCTACCATTTCCGCGAGCGCGGGATCCCGGTCTGCGGCGTCATTGGCGGCGGCTATGCGCGCGAGATGACAGGCCTTGGCGAGCGGCACGCCATCCTGTTCGAGGTCGCGGCGGAATTTGCCGCCGAACCCCTGTCGGCCAGACCTCAGCCCTTTCGGTAGTTGAGCAGGCGCAGGATCAGGAAGGCGGGCACGACAATCACCGCGCCCAGCACGAAATAGCCGAAGAAGCGCTCGACCGCCTCGAAGCCCATGGCCCAGAGCGCATGGAAGAATTCGCGCACGGCAAAGACCACATCCCACGGCGTCCAGTCCAGCGCTGCCATGACCAGGCCGACAAGGAAGGATACGACGACGAGCTTCAGCACGACGCGGGCCGGCGTGTCACCCAGAAACCTGACCAGACCGTTGCTCATGCCTTCATCCCGCTGTGTGATTGACGCCTGTGAGATACGGTCTCATCATGGCAAGTTCAAGGGAAGGTGTGCCATGGCATCAGCCGCGCGACGCGAGTTGTCCCTGACGGCAGCCGGCGTGATGGCGGTCGGGCTGAGCGCGGCCCTGTTCGCCCTTCTCTGGCTGCTGCGCGAGGATGACCGTGCCCGCGATCCGGTGATGATTGCCGGCGGCGGCTTCATCGCCAATTACCGGGTCTCGGAAATCTTCGCCGGGTTCACCGCCATCGCGGTCAAACCGGTCGAGACGGGCGCGATCCTGCAAGCCGATTTCGCAGACCCCGCAGGCGGGCCGCCGATCCGTGTCAGCGACCGGTTCCGGGTGCGCGCACCGCGCATGATGCTGCGCACGCCCGCCCTGCATGGCGTGGAAAAGGGAAAGCCCTATGCGGTGACCGTGCGGCTTCTCTCACGGGACGGCAAGCGCGAGATCTGGCGCCACTCGATGACGTTGCGCAGCCAGGTCGGCTCGGCCCTGATCGCCGACAAACCGCTGACCATCGGCCCCGGCTACACGCCGAACCCGGCTCTCAAGCGCGAATGACAGGAAACGCCGTCAGCAAGCGGCAGGGTTTCCTCGGCGGCGTGAGGCTAAGGCGCTTCCCGGTCATATCGAGCGCTGGTTCACCCGCCTGGAAAGTTCGGCCGCGCTTTCCACCCGTTCCGAGTAGCGGTCGACGAGATATGACGAGCGGCCGCGCACCATCCAGGTGAACTTCACCAGTTCCTCGATCACATCCACGATGCGATTGTAGTAGGCAGACGGCTTCATACGGTCGTTCGCGTCGAACTCCATGAAGGCCTTGGCGACAGAAGACTGGTTGGGAATGGTCACCATGCGCATCCAGCGCCCCAGAACCCGCATCTGGTTGACGGCGTTGAAACTCTGCGAGCCGCCGCATACCTGCATGACGGCCAGCGTCTTGCCCTGCGTCGGGCGCACCGCGCCGAGCGCCAGCGGAATCCAGTCGATCTGCGCCTTCATGATGCCCGTCATGGCACCGTGACGCTCCGGCGAGACCCACACCATGCCTTCCGACCAGGCGGCCAGATCGCGCAGTTCCTTCACCTTCGGATGGTCCGGTTCCTCGGCATCCGGCAGCGGCAGGCCGCGCGGATCGAAAACGCGGGTTTCACAGCCATGCCACTTCAGCAGCCGTTCCGCTTCCAGCGCGACGAGGCGGGAAAACGACCGCTTCCGCAGCGAACCGTAGAGCAGCAGGATGCGCGGCGCATGGCCGGGGTCGTCGGCGCTTCCGAAGAAGGCCGGGTCCACCGGCTGCATCTGCGAGACGTCGACATTGGGCAGATCGTGTTCCAGCAGGCTCTTCGTCACGCCTCAGTTCTCCTTAGCCCTGATGATTTCGCCGTCCTCCTTGGTGAAGTCGCCGATATCCGGGTGGTCGAGAAGTTCAAGCACCGTTTCAGAGGGCCGGCACAGGCGGACACCCTTGCGGGAAACCACGATGGGCCGGTTCACGAGGACCGGATGTTCCAGCATTGCATCGAGGATCGTTTCGTCGCTGACATCCGGACCGGTCAGGCCGAGCGCCTCGGCCGGTGACTTGCTGACCCGCAGGGCAGTGCGCGGCGTAAGCCCCGCCCCGGCGAACAGCGCCAGCAATTGCGGCCGCGTCCAGCCCGTCTTCAGGTATTCGATGACGACGAGTTCCTCGCCTGACGCTCGGATCATTTCCAGCGTGTTGCGCGACGTTCCACAATCGGGGTTGTGGTGAATGACGACCGTCATGCGCTCGCGTCCATTGCCGGGGCCTTGCCGATCTGGTCCAGCCGCTTTTGCAGCGAAAGTCTGTCGATGCTGGACAGCGGCAGCGAGCAGAAGATCGAGATGCGCTGGCCCAGCATCCGGTAGGTATCCGCAAAGGCAAGCGCGATTTGCGTGTCCGTGCCCTCGACGGCGGCCGGATCGGGCACGCCCCAATGGGCTGACATGGGTTGTCCCGGCCAGACCGGGCAGGCCTCCTTCGCCGCATTGTCGCAAACGGTGAAGACGAAATCCATCGCCGGCGCGCCGGGGCCGGCAAACTCCGCCCAGTCCTTCGAGCGGGCGAAGGACGTGTCGTGGTTCATCTGCCTGAGCAGCCGGATCGCCTGCGGATGAACGGTGCCCTTGGGACGGGAACCGGCGGAGAACGCACGGAACCGGCCAGCACCTTCACGGTTGAGAATGGCTTCGGCCAGGATCGACCTTGCCGAATTGCCGGTACACAGGAAAAGCACGTTGAAGGTCTTGCCGGTCATGGTTCTCTCCTCAGCAATCGCAGGCAATGGCTTCCAGAACAGGTTTGCAGAGTTCGGGCGAACCGCCGCAGCAATCCTCCATCAGGAAGCCAAGAAGCCCCCTGATCCCTTCGTAATCCGCGAAATAACGGATGGAGCGGCCTTCACGCATCGTCCGCACCAGCCCGGCGCGAAGCAGGATGTTGAGGTTGGTCGACATGGTGTTCTGGCGCACCCCGAGCGCGTCGCCGATATCACCTGAACACATGCCCCGGGAACCTGCACGCACAAGCAGCCGGAACACAGCCAGCCGGGTTTCCTGGCTCAAGGCGGAAAAGGCGAAGAGGGCCTGATTCATATCCATATATCAAGAATACTCGATTCAATGGTGATTGCAATCACAATCGACGCGATCACGACGTCGCGGAAAGCCGCCACCGGACAGCAGCAGACGTCTTCAACCGGACAAGCCTTCTCCCCGGCGACGGCGCCCGGGAACCACCTGCCTGGCCGGGTTGGCAGAGCGTAGGCCACCGGAACGACAAGACGTGCGTTGATTACGATCGCACCCGGCTATCCGGAGCATCTCCAGAAGCCGCGATAGCCGACCGTAAGGCCCTGTTCCAGGGAGAACACGAGTTCGGCATTCTGGCGCCAGTCCGCCTCGTCTTCCCTCAGCAGGGCCACGCGAACGGCTGCTCCTTCCGCCTCGAAGCGGCGCTCGTCGTTTTCCTCACTGCCACTGCCGTTCAGGCCGATCAGCACGCCGTTGAGTTTCATGGCGGCCGTGCTTTCGTCAGCCGATGCCCAGAGGATGGGATCGGTCTCCGGGCTGCGATTGAAGCGGCAAACCTGATTGGCAGTCAGCACCTGTTCCGCTTCGGCCACCGGCATTGGCGCCGGATCGAGGGAGGAAATCAGGGTGTTGTCCAAGGCATCCTGAACGCTTCCGGGTTCGGCTGGGGGGTCACTGTAAATGGTCTCCACGACATTTCCGGCCGACACATCCGCAATCAGGTATCGCATTTCCGCGATCTCGCGGCGCTGCGCCTCGATGATGCCGTCGGCAAGCTTGCGCACGCGCGGATCACGGATTTGCGCGCGCTCCGAGGTCATGACCGCGATGGAATGGTGCGGGATCATCGCCCGCATGTAGCTGGGCCCCGAAACGGTAACCTGGCTGCGCACGAGCCAGAGTGACAGTGCGAACACGATCACCGACCCGACGAAAATCGCGATGTTGAGCGAGCGGTTCGAATACATGCCAAGCATGTAGGCAAGCATGATGACCGCCATCGTGGCACCCATCACCAGCGCCATGTAGGCACGCGTCTCGGAAAAGAAGACGTGCTCCCAGGCATAGGTGTTCAGATACATCAGGATGAACATCACGACCGTCGAGGTCAGGATCATCAGGCCGAAACGGACATAGGACATGGAAGTCTCCTCGGATCGCTGATCAGTGCTTCAGGCATGCTTGGAAGTTAAACGTCCTTCCAGCGCTGGAAGGTTCCGCAGCGAGGCACTCGGTTCCGCATCGGTCCCGCGGGATGCTTCGGCTTGACCTTCCAGCAGGTGAAAGGCCTAGGCTTGGACGATCAGAGAACCATTGCGAGGCCCCCGCCGACCATGACACGCCAAATTCCGGAAATCTGGCTGGCCTTCTTTTCTTTCCTTCTGCACTTCGTCTGGGAGATGCTGCAGGCACCGACCTATGCCGGCATGGCCACGATGGCCCACTGGGATGGGGTGATCCTCTGCCTGGAGGCGACGCTTGGCGATGTGGGCTTTGCGCTGACCGCGTTCGTGCTGGCCAGCCTCGCCGCCCGCTCGCGCGTCTGGTTTCGCACGTGGCCGCTGTTACCGACTGCCATCTACATGGCAACCGGCCTGCTCCTCACCATCGGGTTTGAATACTACTACACCGAAGTGAGCCTGCGCTGGACCTATTCGGACCTCATGCCGCGCCTGCCCCCACTCGGAACGGGCCTCAGCCCGATGATGCAGTGGCTCCTGATCCCGCCGCTCGCATTGTGGCTGACATGCCGGCACCTTGGCACCAGAACGAAGGAGACGATGACATGATGGATGGATACGGAATGGGCATGGGGTTCGGCGGTCTCGGCATGCTGCTGATCCTCATCCTTCTCGTGCTGGCGATCGCGGCCCTGATCAAATACCTGCGCAGTTGAAGACAGGGCCGACGATTTCGCACGGCCAAAACCCGCCACGCAATTTCGCCTTGTCTGGCTCTCAGTCGATCCCGTTGGCCCGCTGCAACGTCCGCACATAGGCGAGGACCTTCTTCACCTCGTCATCGGTCACCTCCGGAACGGGCGGCATGTTGCCGAAGCGCCAATGATGGGAGATGACCCCGTTGCGCGCGGCGAGGATGAAGGACGCATCGGCATGGTGGCCGGGACGATAGATCGGATGGACCAGCGGCGGCCCCGATCCGTCGCGCCCGGCCGCGTTTTCGCCGTGGCATGCCGCGCAATTGGCGTCGAAGACCGCCTTGCCCTCAAGCGCTGCGCCAGCGAGCGGCGGCACGGTGACATCGGCCAGGGCAGCACCGGAGCCCGGCGCTTTCCCGGATCCATCATCCAGAAAGAGGCGAAGCCCCAGAAGTGCCAGGGCAATCGCCGCGATGGCGGCAAGCACGATGCGGTTGTTCATTGATCGCGCCCTCCGGCAAGACTTTCAATGATCGGGCAATCCGGCCGCTCGTCGCCATGGCAATGCTCCACCAGCACGGAAAGCGTTTCGCGCAGCGATTTCAGTTCCTTCATCTTGCGCTCGATCTCGGTGATCTTCTGGCGTGCCAGTGCCTTCACGTCGGCGCTTGCCCGGTGCTTGTCCTCATAGAGCGAGAGCAGCATGCGGCATTCCGCGATGGTGAAGCCGAGGCTGCGGGAACGCTGGAGAAAGCGCAGCCGGTGGATGTCGGCCTCCGAATAATCGCGATAGCCGTTCTGTGCGCGATCCGGCTTGATGAGCGCGATGTCCTCGTAATAGCGGATGGTCTTTGGCGGGAGATTGGCGCGTTGCGCCGCCTGGCCGATATTCATGATCCTGTTCTCCTGTCATGGCGAAGCCGACGACGGGTCGTCGGTCGACGAGTGATCCTGATGGCGCTGCGCCGCAAAACCGGGCGCAGGCCGGGTGGATCAGACATGCATGGGAGGATGAAGGATGGCGCCGGGGTCGGCTTCCTGCAGGCTTTGCGCGAAAGGCGAGACCTGGATGCGGGGACCGCTGGAGACGAGGCCGACCGGATATGCGGCGACGAAACCGCCATCGATGCTGCAATGGCTCGCCTTTCCATGGGTCACGCCGACACCAGCCATGCCCGGACAGCAGGGATGTTCTTGCGCAGTCTCGACGGCAGGACCTTCGCGATGGGCATGGTCTTTGGCAGTGGTGGCGGCTGCCGTCTCCGCCTGTCGCGCAAGCGCAGGCCCGCTCGGCACACCCGGATGGGCGAACACGAAGACGAAGGTCAGACAGATCGCGAGAAACATGCGCATGGCTTACAAATAGACCTTCCCCTTGCCGGAAGGTCAAGCAGCCGCTCCGATGGGGCTTTCCGCGAAGGACCAGCGCCACAGGTTGCCGGGCCGACAAATGCCGACCCGGCCATGATCGCTTCAGGGCATAGGTTTGTGCGGGATCGGGCGTTCTAGCGTCCCGCCTCGAAGAACACCGGTGTCGCGTCACCTTGCGCTCGCCCGGAGAAGGAATGGACGGTGTAACGCGCGTTCTCGTCATACGCCATGCCGCAGCGATCCCTGCGGCATGCCCGGCACGGCTATGCCGCGGACGTCCGGCCGCTCGCTCATCAGCTTGTCGATGGCTTCCAGCGGCACATGCCCCTCGACCACATATTTGCGGCCATCCACATCCAGCATGGCCGTGTGCAGGCCACCATGTCGTCGGGCACGCCGGCATGGGCCTTCACCGGATCGAGGTTTTCCATGTCGGCGCGGATCTCGACGGCGAAGCCGGCCGCCTTCATGGCATCGACCCAGACCTCGCAGCAGCCGCACCAGGGCGACTTGTAGACGGTCATCGCGAGACCGTTGCCGGCCGGCGAGCGCCGGCGCCGTCATCCGCCGAGCAGATAAGGGCCGAAGTTCGTTCCTGAACATATTCATCGGTTCTTTTTCCTGTCTCACATCACGACCACACGGCCGACCGCACCTGACGCTCGTAATGGTCCTTGACGTGTTCGTTGATCATGCGGATGCAGCCGTTCGACACCGACCGGCCAATGGATGACGGCTCGGTTGTCCCGTGAATGCGGAACATGGTGTCGCGTTGCCCGCGATAGAGATAAAGCGCACGGGCGCCCAGCGGGTTCGGCCCGCCCGGCACGCCATTGGCATAGCGGGCATAGCGCCGGGATTGCGCCGGATCATGTTGTCGGTCGGACGCCAGGCCGGCCATTTGGCCTTTGCGGCCGACAACGGCCGAGCCCTTGAAGGCCAGACCGGCCCTGCCGACACCCACGCCGTAGCGGCGCGCCTCGCCTTCACCCGTGACCAGGTAAAGGAAGTGGTTGGCGGTATCGATCACGATCGTTCCCGGTTCATGGCCGGAGAAGGCGACCATTCGCGGCTCATATTGCGGATCGAGCGTGAAGCTTTTGCGCTGCTTGGCCTGGTGCGCCTGCGCAGCGGTTGGCATGGCGAGCGTGGCAGCGAGTCCTGCAAGGAAGTTGCGTCTGTTCATTCCTGTCAATTCCGTTTGTCCGGTGCGTAACCAGCGCCCGGGAGGCCGGACGCAACTCAAGGATCAGACGGGGATGGGCGGTTTCAGCAGCGTCTGCGAAACGGGTGAAAATGGCTCGGGAGGCGTTTCTCCAATAACGGCGGCTCCAGGCGGAAAAGCCATCACGACCAGGACGGGTATCAGTCCAGCACAATCGGCCGGACAATGAGCATCGCCCGCCTGGTTGGCAGCCGTGCCCTGGCAACATGGCGCAACGGCCTTCCCGTGTCCGTCAGGTTCTGGCACGTCATGGCCGGTCTGGCCGGATTCTGACACCGCATGGTTCATCGTGTTGTCAGCCATGGCGGCCGGGTGGACGGACACCAGGAACAGGGTTGCGAGCAGAAGCAGGACGATGCGCATGACCATCATGTAAACGTTCAGGTCGCTGGAAGGTCAAGTGATCCTGTGCTGCCCATCCAGGTGAATGCATCCGGCCGCGCCACCGGTCGGTTACAGATGCCAGCCATGGGCTGCGCCGGCTGCGGGATCGCCCCGTCCTGAAGCCTTGAAAGGACTGGAGCGGGCGATGGGGATCGAACCCACGACATCAAGCTTGGGAAGCTTGCTTTTTCCTTAAAATATCAATCGCCTGGCAGTAAAACTGCGCCTTTGTCGCCTCATAAGAATCAATGACCTAGCAGGCAAATGTAAAACCGAACCGCGGTCGCCGTTCGTGTGAACAGCCATCGTCACGTTCGTGTTTTCCCTGCAAGCACCCCGCTGCCCCCTTGCTATAGCTCAAATCAGAAGCACGCATGTCGCGTGTGCTGATGGAGAAACAAAAGCATGACCAGCAAGAGGACCAACCGCCCCTATGCCGACAGCCGCCTTGCCGCGTTCGTGGCACAGCGTGTGCTGGAACTGAAATACCGCAAGACCCAGGCCCGGATTGCCGCCGAGGCCGGTTTCAACAACCCGAACTTCCTGTCCATGATCAAGAACGGCACCTCAAAGCTGGCGCTTGATCGCGTGCCGGCCTTGGCGAAGGCGCTTGAATGCGACGCGGCCTATCTCTTCCGCCTGGCGCTCGACCAGCTCGACAGCCCGACGACGGAGACCGCGATCCGGCAGATCTTCCGGTCGATCGTGACGGAGAACGAGGCTGCCTGGCTGGAGGAGTTGCGCGACGCCAGTGACAACAGCGACCCGGCGCTGACCACCCGTGCGCGTTCGGCGATCAGGGGGATCTTCGGGAAATGACGAATTCGCGATTGAGCGAAAACGAAAAGGCGTGGATCGCGTTCCTGCGATTGATATCCGATGGACGTGATCCGGCACCGACACTGAAATGCGTGCAGTTGCTGCGGCGGGTGATCCGGCGCGATCAGAGGTAAGCCCGGGACATGTCGGTCCCAGCCAACCGTAGCGCGCAGGATGGTGTCCCACGACGTGGTGTAGCTGGCGACGTTGGTCGCCGTGCTTTCCCGCTTGGCCGGGTTGATCAGCGCGCCACGGCTGGCAGGCTGATGAGGGGATCATCGCTCAACTGGCCGACGCTTTCCAGTGTCATGTAGCGGGCGCGCTGGACGGCCCATTCGTCGTTCTGTTCGAGCAGCAGCGCGCCGACGAGACGGACGATGGCGTCGTCGTTGGGGAAGATGCCGACGACGTCGGTCCGCCGCTTGATTTCGCCGTTGAGGCGCTCGATCGGGTTCGTCGAGTGCAGCTTGGCCCGGTGCTCCTTCGGGAAGGTCATGTAGGCCAGCACATCCGGTTCGGCGTCGTCGAGGATGGCGGCGAGCTTGGGCACCTTCGGTCGGATCTGGTCGGCGACGGCGCGCCACTGAGCGCTGGCCGCTTCCGGTGTCTCCTGGGCAAAGGCGGTGGCGATGAAGGCCGAGACGACGCGACGACCGCTCTTGCCCGCATGTGCCAGCACGTTCCTCATGAAGTGGACGCGGCAGCGCTGCCAGGTGGCCGAGAGAACCTTGGTGATGGCGGCCTTCAGGCCCTCATGCGCATCGGACACGACGAGCTTTACGCCGCGCAAGCCTCTGCGCGTCAGTTTGCGCAGGAACTCGGTCCAGATCGGCTCGGCCTCGGACGTGCCGATCTCCATGCCAAGCACCTCGCGCCGGCCGTCCGCGTTGACGCCGACCGCGATGATGACGGCGACGGAGACGATCCGCCCGCCACGACGGACCTTGAGGTAGGTCGCATCGATCCACAAGTAGGGCCAGTCGCCCTCGATCGGCCGATCGAGGAAGGCCTTCACCTTGCCATCGATCTCTTCGCAGAGGCGGCTGACCTGGCTCTTGGAGATGCCGCTCATGCCCATCGCCTTGACGAGATCGTCGACCGACCGCGTCGAGATGCCCTGGACATAGGCTTCCTGGATCACCGCCGTCAGCGCCTTCTCGGCCATCCGGCGTGGCTCCAGGAAGCCCGGGAAGTAGGAGCCCTTCCTGAGCTTCGGGATGCGCAACTCGACGGTGCCGGCTCGTGTCTCCCAGTCACGGTCGCGGTAGCCGTTGCGCTGGGCCGTCCGCAGTGGGCTCTTCTCGCCCCAGGCGGCGCCGGTCGCGGCGCCCACCTCCATCTCCATCAACCGCTCGGCGGCAAAGCCGATCATCTCGCGCAGCAGATCGGCATCCGCGCTCTTCTCTACAAGCGCGCGCAGGTTCATCATGTCGTCGGTCATCGGTGGTCCTTCAAAGCAGGAGTTGGTGTCGCAACCACACCCTACCGGAAAGCGCCGATGACCACTGCGCTACCCAGCTACACCACGTCCCGGGACACCATCGAAGACCTTGCTTGCCGCGACCATTCTTGCCGCGGGTTTTGCCACGGCGGCGTCCGCCAAGACGCTTGTCTACTGCTCTGAAGGCTCTCCGGAAGGTTTCGATCCGGCGCTGTATACCGCCGGAACGACGTTCGACGCCTCGTCCAAGCCGGTCTACAACCGGCTGGTCGAATTCAAGCGCGGCACGACAGAGGTGGTGCCCGGCCTGGCGGAAAGCTGGGACGTTTCCGACGACGGCATGGAATACACCTTCAAGATCCGGCCGGGTGTGAAGTTCCACACGACCGACTATTTCACCCCGTCGCGCGAACTCAACGCCGATGACGTGATTTTCTCCTTCGAGCGGCAGCTCAACAAGGACAACCCCTTCCACGCCTATGTCGAGGGCGCGAGCTGGGAATACTTCTCCTACATGTCCATGCCGGACCTCATCAAATCCATCGAGAAGGTGGACGACATGACGGTCAAGTTCGTTCTGAACCGCGCCGAGGCGCCGTTCATGGCGAACATGGCGATGGATTTTGCCTCCATCGTGTCGAAGGAATACGCCGACAAGCTGCAGGACGGCGGCGCGCTTTCCGACCTGAACCAGAAGCCGGTCGGCACCGGTCCCTTCAGCTTCGTCGCCTATCAGCCCGACGCGGTCATCCGCTACAAGGCGTTCGCCGACTACTGGAACGGCAAGCAGCCGATCGACGATCTCGTCTTCGCGATCACGACCGAGGCCTCCGTCCGCCAGCAGAAGCTGCTCGCCGGCGAGTGTCACGTCATGCCCTATCCGAACCCGGCCGACGTCCAGTCGCTCAAGGACAATCCGGACGTGACGGTCATGGAGCAGCAGGGCTTCAACGTCGGCTATCTGGCCTACAACACCCAGCAGGCGCCGTTCGACCGCGCGGAAGTCCGCCGCGCGCTGAACATGGCCATCAACAAGCAGGCGATCATGGATGCCGTCTTCCAGGGCTCCGGTTCGATTGCCAAGGCGCCGCTTCCGCCGACGATCTGGGGCTACAACGACGGTCTCAAGGATGATCCCTACGATCCGGAAGCAGCGAAAAAGGCACTCGAGGAAGCCGGGGTCTCCGACCTCAGCCTCAAGATCTGGGCCATGCCGGTGCAGCGTCCCTACAATCCGAATGCCCGCCGCATGGCGGAGCTGATGCAGGAGGATTTCTCCAAGATCGGCGTCGATGTCGAGATCGTGTCCTATGAATGGGCCGAGTATCTGGAGCGTTCGAAGGCGACCGACCGCGACGGTGCGGTCCTGCTTGGCTGGACCGGCGACAACGGCGACCCGGACAACTTCCTGGGCCTTCTCGGCTGTGACGGCGTGGGCGGTGCCAACCGCGCACAGTGGTGCAACGAAGAGTTCAACAAGATGCTCATCGAGGCCAAGTCCGGCACCCAGGAAGAACGCGCGGCGATCTACATGAAGATGCAGGAGCTCTTCAAGCAGGAAGCGCCGTGGGCCACGATCGCCCATTCCGTGGTGTTCATGCCGATGCGCTCCAACGTGACCGGCTACGTCATGGATCCGCTCGGCGGGCACTGGTTCGACGGCGTCGACATCGCCGAATAATCGTTCGGACCTGAACCACCGGACAGCCGGGGCGCAAAACCGCCCCGGCTGTCCGGATCATTTCATGGCTCACGTGACGGCGTTCTGACCCATGCTTCGTTTCTTCCTCTACCGTCTCGCCCTGCTGGTTCCGACATTCGTCGGTGTCTCCATCGTGGCCTTCGCCTTCATCCGCATGTTGCCGGGCGATCCCATCATGCTGCTGGCCGGCGAGCGGGGGATGTCGGAGGAGCGCTACCGCGAGCTACAGCAGCTTTACGGCTTCGACCAGCCGATCATCGTCCAGTACTTCAACTATGTCGGCGACATCCTGAGCGGCGATTTCGGCACCTCCATCGTCACCAAGCGGCCGGTTCTGGAAGAGTTCTTCACGCTGTTTCCGGCGACCATCGAACTGTCGCTGTGCGCCATCATCGTGGCCACCGCCATCGGCATTCCCGCCGGCGTTTTCGCCGCGGTCAAGCGCGGCTCGTGGTTCGACCAGTCGATCATGGGCGTGGCGCTTGTCGGCTATTCCATGCCGATCTTCTGGTGGGGCCTGCTGCTGATCATCTTCTTTTCCGGCGTGCTGCAATGGACCCCCGTCTCGGGCCGCATCTCGCTGCTCTACTTCTTCCCGCCCGTCACCGGCTTCATGCTGATCGACAGCCTCCTGTCGGGCCAGAAGGGCGCTTTTTCATCCGCGGTGAGCCATCTCATCCTGCCGACCATCGTGCTGGCGACGATCCCGCTGGCCGTCATCGCCCGCCAGACTCGCTCGGCCATGCTGGAAGTGCTCGGCGAGGACTATGTGCGCACCGCCCGCTCCAAGGGCCTGCCGCCAATGCGTGTCATCGGGCTGCACGCGCTTCGCAATGCGCTGATCCCCGTCGTCACCACCATCGGCCTCCAGGTCGGCGTGCTGCTCGCCGGCGCCATCCTCACCGAAACGATCTTCTCCTGGCCGGGAATCGGAAAGTGGATGGTCGATTCGGTCTTCAAGCGCGATTACTCGGTGGTGCAGGGCGGCCTGCTTCTGATCGCCGCCATCATCATGATCGTCAACCTGCTGGTCGATGTGCTCTACGGGCTCATCAATCCGCGCATCCGGCGCTAGGAGGACAGGCTCATGGTCCATACCGAAGCCATGCAGGATACCCCTGCGACCGTGACCGCCGGCGCCATGCGGCGCGCCATGCTCAAGGAGTTCTGGTACTATTTCTCCCAGAACAAGGGCGCGGTGATCGGCCTCTACGTCTTCGCCATCATCGCCATCATCGCGATCTTCGCACCGGTCTTTGCGCCGCACAGCCCGTCGCTGCAGAACCGCGAGGCGCTGCTGATGCCTCCGTTCTGGCAGGACGGGGGGCAACTGACCTATCTCCTGGGAACCGATGCGGTGGGCCGCGACGTCCTTTCCCGGCTGATCTACGGCGCTCGCTATTCGCTGTTCATCGGTCTGGTGGTCGTGACGCTATCGGTCAGCGTGGGCGTCCTGATCGGCCTGATCGCGGGTTTCTTCCGCGGCTGGATCGACACGGCCATCATGCGCGTCATGGACGTGATCCTGGCTTTCCCGTCGCTGCTGCTGGCGCTCGTGCTCGTCGCCATTCTCGGTCCGGGCCTGATGAATGCCATGATCGCCATCGCGCTGATCCTGCAACCCCATTTCGTGCGCCTGACCCGCGCCGCCGTGCTGTCGGAGCGTGAACGCGAATATGTCATCTCGGCCCGCGTGGCCGGCGCCTCGCGCCTGCGGCTGATGTTCGTCACCATCCTGCCCAATTGCCTGGCGCCGCTGATCGTGCAGGCGACGCTCTCGTTTTCATCCGCCATTCTCGATGCCGCCGCGCTCGGCTTCCTCGGCATGGGTGCACAGCCGCCGACGCCCGAATGGGGCACGATGCTGGCCGATGCGCGTGAGTTCATCCTGCGCGCATGGTGGGTCGTGACCTTCCCCGGACTTGCGATTCTCGTCACCGTGCTTGCCATCAACCTGATGGGTGACGGTCTGCGAGATGCGCTCGACCCGAAACTCAAGCAGAGCTGACGCCATGGCCCTTCTCGAGATTGAAAACCTGACCGTCACCTTCAAGACCTCATCGGGTCCGTTCAAGGCCGTCGACGGGGTGAGCCTGTCCTGTGACAAGGGCGAGATCCTCTCCGTGGTCGGTGAATCCGGGTCCGGCAAGTCGGTGGCAATGCTCGCCCTCATGGGACTTCTGCCCTGGACGGCCACCGTGACGGCGGACGCCATGCGTTTCGACGGCCGCGACATGCTCAAGCTTTCCTCCCGCGAGCGGCGCAAGATCGTCGGACGGGACATTTCCATGATCTTCCAGGAGCCGATGTCGAGCCTCAACCCGTGCTTCACGGTCGGCTTCCAGATCGGCGAAACGCTGCGCCTGCATCTGGGCATGGGGCGGGCCGAGCGGCGCGCGCGTTCCATCGAACTGCTCGAACTCGTCGGCATTCCGGCGCCGGAAGACCGCCTTTCGCAATTTCCACACCAGCTTTCCGGCGGCATGAGCCAGCGCGTGATGATCGCCATGGCGCTGGCGTGCAATCCGAAACTGCTGATCGCGGACGAACCGACCACCGCGCTCGACGTCACCATCCAGGCGCAGATCCTCGATCTTCTGGTCCGTCTGCAACGCGAGCAGGGCATGGGCCTCATCCTCATCACCCACGACATGGGCGTGGTGGCGGAAACCGCAGAGCGCGTGCAGGTGCAATATGCCGGGCAGAAAGTGGAAGAACAGGACGTGAAGGGCCTGTTCGCCGATCCGCATCATCCCTACACGGCCGCACTTCTTTCCGCGCTTCCCGAACGGGCGCTCAGGCGCGGCCGCCTGCCATCCATTCCCGGCGTCGTGCCGGGGCAAGGGGACAGGCCGCCCGGCTGCCTGTTCGAGCCGCGCTGCGCCTTCGCAACGGATTCCTGCCGGGTGGGCGCGAAACGCCAGGGCCGCGACCTCGGGCTGGCACTTTGCAACTACCCGCTGATCGAGGGCGAGCCGCTGGGGCATCCCGGAGAGGCCGCAAAGGTGAACGCATGAACGCCATCGTTGCCGAGGCCACTGGCCTGAAACGCCACTATTCGGTCAATCGCGGCATGTTCCGCGATGCCGCGACGGTCAAGGCGCTCAACGGCGCGTCCTTCTCGCTGGAAGCGGGAAAGACACTGGCCGTGGTCGGCGAATCGGGCTGCGGAAAGTCGACGCTCGCGCGTCTCGTGACCATGATCGAGGAGCCGACAGACGGGCAATTGCTGATCGACGGAAAGCCGGTGCAGGCCGGCGATCCCGATTTGCGGCGCAAGGTGCAGATCGTCTTCCAGAATCCCTACGGCTCGCTCAATCCGCGCCAGAAGATCGGCGCGATCCTCGAAGAGCCGCTGAAGATCAACACCGGTGACACCGCCGGGGAGCGGCGCGCGAAGGCGCTGGCCATGATGGCGCGGGTGGGATTGCGCCCTGAGCATTACGAGCGCTACCCGCACATGTTTTCAGGCGGCCAGCGCCAGCGCATCGCCATTGCCCGCGCGCTCATGCTGAACCCGAAACTGCTGGTCCTCGACGAGCCGGTGTCCGCGCTCGACGTGTCCATTCAGGCGCAGGTCCTCAATATCCTGATGGACCTGCAGCAGGAATTCGGCCTGGCCTATCTCTTCATCAGCCATGACCTGTCCGTCGTGCGTCACATCGCCGACGACATCATGGTGATGTATCTGGGCAAGCCGGTGGAGACCGGGCCGGCGGAAGAGGTGTTCGCCAATCCCAAGCATCCCTATACGGTTGCATTGCTGTCGGCCACGCCATCGGCAGACCCGTCCGGTGCGCGCAAGCGCATCAAGCTGGAAGGCGAATTGCCGTCACCGCTCAATCCGCCGCCCGGCTGCCCGTTCAATCCACGCTGCTGGCGCGTGCTGGACGAATGCCGCAAGGTGGAACCGCCGCTCGAAGGCGCCGGCGCCCATTGCGTTGCCTGCTACAACCCGGTCGACGAAGCCAATCGTGCGTAAATCCGGCCTGTTCACTTTGCCGCCGGGAATGGGCGCATCGGCGCGCGGCTGAGTTCATTGCCGTTCCGGGCCGCTTTTTTGAGGAGCGTGACAAGCATCGCCCGTTCATCCTCATCCAGACTGCAAAGGATCCGGTCCTGAACGCGCAGGACCAGCGGCTCCACCTCATCCAGCAGCTTTTCGCCGGCCGGGGCGAGGCGCAGGCAGCGCGCGCGCCGGTCGGAAGGATTGACACTGCGGATCACGAGGCCCTTGTTGACCAGCCGGTCGACCACGCCGCCGATCGTCACCCGGTCATAGGCGATCAGGCCTGCAAGGGTGGCCTGGTCTATGCCCGGACGGTGGTTGAGCGCGTTGAGCGCGGCAAACTGGACCGGCGTGATGTCATGGCCATTACCGGCCATGTCCTCCGCGAAAACGGCGACGGCGATCTGGTGAAGGCGCCGGACGAGGTAGCCCGGCATCTCCTGGAAATCCAGCATGGAAAAACCTGCCCTGTTGTTTCCGGCGACGAAACCCCTGATTACACGGGGATCGGCAGCCCGGCAAACAGCTGCGAGGCAATTAGTTTATTGACATAATAGTTTCGATTGGCAATCATTTGCCGCAACCACGCCGGCAAGGCGTCAGAATGACGGGAGTATCCATGCTCGACATCGATATCAGGGGCGACATCGCGATCCTCGCGATGAACCGGCCCGACAAGCGCAATGCCATGTGCGACGACCTGCTCGACAGGATCGACGGCTTCTTCCGCAAGGTGCCGGACGGCGTCAAGGTTGCGGTGCTGTGTGGCAATGGCGGCCATTTCTGTTCCGGCCTCGATCTGTCCGAGCATGTCCAGCGCGACGCCGAAGGCACCATGCGCCATTCCCGCAACTGGCACGCAATCATGGACCGGATCCAGTTCGGCGGCCTGCCGGTCGTCTCCGCCATGACCGGCGCGGTGATCGGCGGCGGGCTCGAACTGGCCACATCGACCCATGTGCGCATTGCCGAGCCTTCCGTCATCTTCCAGCTGCCCGAGGGGCGGCGCGGCATCTATGTCGGCGGCGGTGCGTCCGTGCGGGTCAGCCGCATCATCGGCGCCGACCGCATGACCGAAATGATGCTGACGGGGCGCAAGTACAATGCCGCCGAAGGCCTGGCGCTGGGGCTGACGCATTACAGCGTCGGCGAGGGCGAGGCCTTGCCGATGGCGATGGATCTGGCCCGCAAGATCGCCGACAACGCGCCCTTGTCCAACTACATCATGATTCAGGCCCTCGCACGCATCGAGGATATGGACAAGGCCGGCGGCCTGTTCACCGAAAGCCTGTGCGCGGCGGTCACCCAGACCAGCCCGCATGCCGTCGAAGGCCTGCAGGCCTTCCTGCAGAAGCGCGATCCCAGCTTCCGCTGATCGCCGCAAGACCCCGTAGGACTGGGAGGCCCGCAATGGTCGACATCAACAAGGTTCGCGCAATCGACATCCACACCCATGCCGAGGAGCCCTGCGGCTGCCATCCCGATGACGGGTATGACGACCTTCAGGCGACCATGGCAAGGTATTTCGGTGCGCCATGGAGCCATCCGCCGACGATCGAGCAGACCGCCGCCCATTTCCGCGAGCAGAACATCGCCGCTGTCATATTTCCCGTCGATGCCGAGCGCGAGACCGGCTACCGCCGCTACAGGAACGAGGAAGTGGCCGAGATCGCGGCGAAGAATGACGACATTCTCATTCCGTTCGCCTCCATCGACCCCTGGAAGGGCAAGATGGGCGTGCGCGAGGCCCGCCGGCTGATCGAGGATTTCGGCATCAAGGGCTTCAAGTTCCACCCCACGTTCCAGGGCTTCTACCCGAACGACAGGATGGCCTACGACCTCTACGAGGTGATCCAGGATGCCGGCTGCATCGCGCTGTTCCACACCGGCCAGACCGGTGTCGGATCCGGCATGCGCGGCGGTAACGGCATGCGGCTGAAATATTCCAACCCGATGTATCTCGATGACGTGGCGGTCGATTTTCCCGACATGAAGATCATCATGGCCCATCCCTCCTTCCCCTGGCAGGAGGAGGCCCTGGCCGTCGCCCAGCATAAGCCGAACGTCTATATCGACCTGTCCGGCTGGAGCCCGAAATATTTCCCGCCGATCCTCGTGCGCTATTGCAACTCGATCCTGAAGAACAAGGTTCTTTTCGGTTCCGATTGGCCGATGATCACGCCGGAGCGCTGGCTGGCGGATTTCGAGAAGATCGAGATCAGGGACGAGGTACGGCCGAAAATCCTCAAGGAGAATGCCGGCAAGCTGCTCGGGCTTCTGTAGGGGGAGGCGGAAGGACATGAAGGCGTTCGCGGCTCCCGTTGATGACATCCTGTTTTCGCTCGAACACGTCGCCGGGGCATCGCGGCTGGCGGATTGGGACGGCGAGCTGGCCGGTGAGGTCATCCGCCATTTCGCAGCCTTTGCCGAGGGCGAGATCGCGCCGCTCGACGAGGCTGGCGACAGGCAGGGCGCGCGCCTGGTCAATGGCCGCGTCATCATGCCAGACGGTTTCAAGACGCTTTACCGCGCCTATACCGGGCAGGGCTGGACCGGCCTGACCGCGCCTGCGGACCTTGGCGGGCAGGGACTGCCTGCGCCCGTTCTGGCGGCGACCAGCGAGATTTTCTCGGGCGCCAACCAATCGCTGCAAATGGTGACCGCGCTTGTTCCCGGCGCCATCAGCACGATTCTGCATTTCGGCACCGATGAACAGAAGGCGCGCCTGGTGCCACCGCTTGCAACAGGCCAATGGCTTTCCACCATGTGCCTGACCGAGCCGGCCTCGGGCTCGGATCTTTCGACCGTGCGCACCCGCGCCGTCGAGGAGGGCGGTGCCTGGCGCATCAGCGGCGAGAAGATCTTCATCTCGGGCGGTGACCAGGACATGAGTGAGGGCATCCTTCACCTGGTGCTGGCCCGCACCGGAGCCGTGGAGGACGGCACGCGCGGCCTCAGCCTTTTCGTGTGCCTCGACAAGAAGCCAGATGGCAGCCGCAATGCGGTATCCGTGGCCCGCATCGAGGACAAGATGGGCCTGCATGCTTCGCCGACATGCCAGATGGTCTTCGACGGCGCGCAAGCCGAGATCATCGGCAAGCCGGGCGAGGGTCTGAAAGCCATGTTCACCATGATGAACCACGCCCGGATCGATGTCTCGTTGCAGGGTGTGGCGCACAGCGCGCGCGCTGCCGACATTGCGCGTTCCTATGCGCGCCAACGCCTGCAGGGGCGTGATGCTGCGACGGGCGAGCCGGTCACGATCGACCGGCACCCTGACATAGCGGCGAAGCTCGATGAGCAGGACATGCTGGCCATGGGCCTGCGCGCGCTGTGCCACACCGCGCTGGTCGCGCTGGAAGAGGGTGCCGATCCCGATCTCGTCGATTTTCTCACCCCTGTCTGCAAATATGCCTGTTCCGAAGCGGGCATCCGGGCCGCGAATCTCGGCATCCAGATTCTGGGCGGTTATGGCTATCTTCGGGAATACCGCGTCGAACAGACTTTCCGCGACGCGCGCATTTCGGCCATCTACGAAGGGGCCAACGGCATCCACGCGCTGACGCTGGCGACCCGCATGCTGCGCAATCGCAACGGCGCGGCGGCGGCGGCCTTCGAGGCCTTCGTGGCGGTCGAAGCGGAATCCGGCCCGCTGTCCGCGCCGCTCGCGCAAGGGCTGGACATCTGGCGGCAGGGACGCCACATGATGACGGAAACGTCCGGTCCGGCTGAAAATGCCGAGGCCTTCATGGAAATGACCGCCCAGGTGGCGCTTCTTGCCATGTGGAACCGGATTGCCAAGGCCGAAGAGCGCCATCCGGATCCGTCCCGCCTGCACCGTCTGGCCGCGCTGGCACGGCGCTTGTGCCCGGCCCGGATTCGCTACTGGTTTGATCTGCATCAGGTCGCGGCCTGAACACCCATGCGATAAGATGTAGCGGGAATTCCGGTTTTCGCGAAAGGTGGTCTTCCGGATTCTTTTTCCCTCCCGCGTGCAGACGGGGGTCGGAAATGCTATGCGGTGCCGGCGGTTTTCGTCTAGGTTCCGCCGGTCTTTTCCGAAAGGGACGGGCAACAGATCAAAAGAGGATGGACAGCATGGCGAGCGTGGAAACGGCGCAGACGATGGACAAGCCGGGCGAATTTCCTGTCCCGGCCAATTGCTATGCCGAGACCGTGACGATGGTGCAGCATTACACCGACCGTCTGTTCCGGTTCCGGATCACGCGGCCCAAGAGCTTCCGGTTCCGTTCCGGCGAGTTCGTCATGATCGGCCTGCCGAACGCGGCGCGGCCGGTGTTCCGAGCCTATTCCGTTGCCTGCCCGGCCTGGGACGAGGAACTGGAGTTCTTCTCCATCAAGGTGCCGAATGGCCCGCTGACCGAGCATTTGCAGAAAATCCAGCCGGGCGACACGGTGCTGATGAAGCAGAAGGCCACCGGTACGCTGGTGGTGGACGCGCTCTTGCCAGGCAAGCGCCTTTTCATGCTGTCCACCGGCACCGGCATCGCGCCCTTCGCCTCGCTCATCCGCGAACCGGAGGTCTACGAGAAATTCGAACAGGTGATCCTGACGCATACCTGCCGGCTGGCGGCCGAACTGCAATATGGCTTCGATCTCGTGGCGCAGGCGAAAGAGGACATGCTTGTCGGCGAGGAAGCCAGCGCCAAGCTGATTCATTTCCCGACGACGACGCGCGAGGAAAGCCCGCAAATGGGGCGCATTACCACACTGATCGAAAGCGGCGACTTGTTCGACAAACTCGGCCAGCCGCCGCTGGATCCGGCAACGGATCGCGTCATGATCTGCGGCTCGATGGGCCTGAACAAGGATCTCAAGGCCATTCTGGAAGCGCGCGGGTTCGTGGAAGGCGCCAATTCCAAGCCCGGCGACTACGTCGTCGAACGTGCCTTCGTCGACTAGACAGTCGCTCGCCGGATTTATCAATCAAAAGGCGGGGTTGACCCGCCTTTTTCATGTTCCGTGCCGGGCAGGGATCACCGCAGGCCATCCTCGCCCTTCACGTCCCAGGCCTCCAGTCCGCCCATGCGCGAATGAATGCGGGGGCCTTTGGCCATGGCAAGGACAAAGGCGATTTCATTGGCGCGCGGCGCATCCGGCACGCGGATTTCCATGGCGTCGAAATGGCTGCGCACATAGGCCGCGTTGATATGGCCGAGCGGCACATCCAGCGCCGCGCCCATGCCGGCCAGCTTCATGGCCGATGGCACGATGGCCCTGGCCTCACCGAGACGCTCCCGCATGGCATAACCGCCCGGCACATGCCAAAGCGCGCCATGCTCGATCTCGCCCGCTTCTCCGACAATGGCACCCTTGCCATAACCATCGATCCCTTCCAGCCCGCCGAGTTCGACGATCAGCCTTTCGGTCAGTTCCCGGCCCAGCGGCTTGAGATCCTCCATGGCCGGTTGCAGGTCCGGCTCGAACCGGCCCGCGAAGGGATTGGCCACGATGGCGATGGCCGCGGCGCGCAGGCGCGGCCCGCCCTTTGCCGCCGGGCCGTTGTCGTGAAGGATCTCTTCCGAATGGAGGACGATCTTGCGGATGGGAAAATCAGGCATCTTGGTTCTCCGGCAGTCTGGTTTCCGGCAGGCTTGCTGGGCAATCGCCTGCGGTTCTGGTTTGGCCCATGAGGCATAGCAGGGCGCCGCCGATGACACCGCGCGCGACGAGTTGCCGTGCCGGTGCCGCGCCGCGTTCCAGCGCCAGGTCGATCTCGGCGCGGGAAAGGACGCCGACGCCGGTCGTCACCAGCCGGTCGCCGAGATCGGTGTCCGGGAACAATGTCCGCGCTGCCTCGCGTTCAATGGCGCGGTGCCCGGGAAGATCCACCGCATTGGCGATCATGGTTGCAGCCGCATCGGCGTCGGCGGCGCTGCGTGCGAAGACGGTCACGGCATCGGCAATGCCGAGGGAATGGCTGCGCCCGCGCCAGCCGGATGTGGCAATGCCGCGCCATGGCTGCCCGTGCGAAAGAACCAGCCTGCCGCCGGACACGCCGGCGATGGCCGCCGTCAGGCTTTCGCCGGGCATCAGCCGGAAGGCGATGTCACCGCCATTGTTGATGCTGGCTTTTCCCAGGCCGCCCACGCTGGCCATGACCGAGAGGATCTCGTCGGCCACCGCGCCGGCCACCGCCGCCATGGGCGTGATGAAACCGGGCAGATGCGGCCTCACCGCCCGTTCCATGGCACGGGCGACAGGACCCTTGCACCGGCAATCCTCCATGGCGGGGCTTCGCAACAGCGGCAGTTCGTCTGCCAGTTCCTGCAAAAGGGCGCGAAACCGGGTTGCCGCCAGGTGCAGTGCCTCCCGGGCGCCGGTTCCTTCCGCATCGATGACGAGGTCGATCGGGCCATGGTGGAAATGCATTCGCCGCCCATCAGGCAGGTGCCGGATCTGCGGCCCGGCGCCGGTCACCGGCCGCCCCCCCGCACCAGATGGGCCAGGCCACGGAAAGCCGACCCGTACTCGCCGCCTGAACGAAGGATGTCGTCAAAGGCGCGCACGGCGTCGTCATGGCCGCCAAGGGCGCGGAATTCGTCCCGCGTCATGGTGAATTCCAGCGGCGCCACGAGGGCGGGCGTCGGCACCGAACCGAAGGCGCGGGCCGGCAGGTCAAGCACGTCGGCCATGACCGTGATGCCGCCGCCCGGCCAGAGATAGGTGGCCGCCCCGCCAAATGTCACCCGCGTGCGCCCCTCGTGGACAGAGCGAGTCAGGCGAACCGGATTTCTCGTCACCCCGGAGCGAAGCGATCCACCAGCACCGCCCATGAACAGCACCGAGCACAATGCGGGTTCGCAATTCTCCGCGATCAATCGGACGGAAGGGGCCAGGGCCGCCGGCATGGGGCGCCGTTGCGGCTTCAGATCGTCGTCGAGGACGAAATAGGCCGCCTGTTCGCCGGTGGTGGAGACCATGAGCAGGGTGAGGCCCGGGCGCGCGCCTTTTTCCCGCTTCCAGTCTCCGAGGATCACCAGCGGATCCTCGATATTGGTGCCGCCCCAGCCAAGACCCGGTTCGGCAACGCGGAAATAGCGCCCCGGCGTGGACTTGCGGCCCTTGATGCGAATGCCGGTGTCCGGCCAGCCGATGACCTTGCCGGCTTGATGTTCCGAAACCACGCCGGTGATGTGGTCATCGACGACGACCACCTCGTCGACGAGGCCCAGCCATTGCGATGCGAACATTCCGATGGTGGCCGATCCGCACCCCACGCGCATGCGCGTTTCCGGCTTGCCATCGACCACGGGCGCAGCCCCGGCCTGAACGACCACCGTGGAGCCGCCATCGATGGCCAGTTCCGCCGCGTCCCCGTTGGCCAGGGCCAGCAAGGTTTCGCAGGTCACGCGGCCTTCCGGTTTTGTACCGCCGGTCAAATGATGCACACCGCCCAGCGACAGCATTTGCGACCCGTATTCCGAGGTCATCACATGGCCGATGGGCTCGCCATCCGCGCGCACCGTGGCGGCTTCCGGGCCCAGATGCCGGTCGGTGTCGATCTTCACCTTCAGGCCGCAATAGGAAAAGATCGCCTCGGTCACGACGGTGACGACATCCGCGCCCTCGATCTGCCGGGAGACGATGAACGGTGCGGGCTTGAAATCGGGATAGGTCGTGCCCGCGCCGATGGCAGTGAGGAACCCGGCATCGTCGGAAAACAGTTCGCCGTTCCAGTCCTGGCCGTGGAATGGCGTCACCTCGTCGCCTGCGGCCAGCCGCCGGTCCAGCACCGTGACCGGATCGACGCGCACGATCCGGCCGCCCTCGTTGGCGTAGCGGTCACAGGCTCCGGCGCGCCCTTCGGCGATGTAGCACATGACAGGGCAGGCATCGCAGCGGATCTTTTCGCCCTGGGCGGTACTTGCGGTGGCTCTTTCACCCGTCATGCGCCGCCTCCCTTGCCCGCAAGGCCGCACGCAAACGGTGCGGCAGGACCGGAACTCTTGTCATCCGGACTCCGGTGGCGTGGGCAATGGCATTGAGAATGGCAGGTGCGGTGGGAATCAGCACATGCTCGCCGAGTCCCTTGGCGCCCATCGGCCCTTCGGGGTCCGGTTTTTCAATCAGGATGGAGCGGATCTGCGGCATGTCCCCGGAAGTGGGGATCAGGTAGTCGTGCAGGTTCTCGGTGCGGCCGGGAATGTATTCCTCCATCAACGCCATGCCGAGCCCCTGGGCGATACCGCCCTCGATCTGGCCTTCGGCAAGCTGCGGATTGATGACGCGGCCAAGGTCGTGGGCGGCAAGGATACGCAGCACCCGCACCGTGCCAAGCGCCAGATCGACGTCCAGTTCGGCCATCTGCGCCCCGTATCCGTAAATGGCATAGGGCTTGCCCTGGCCGTTCTCGTCCAGAGCCTCGGTCGGGGGATCGTAGCTCTCCTGCGCCGCCATCACATATCCATGATCGTCGGCGGGCAGCGCCGTCAGGTCGATATGACGGATGGCGGGGCCGTCGCGCAGCACCAGCCAGGTTCCCTCCAGGGCGATCGTGGCGCCGGGCCCCATGTTGCCGTGGCGCAGGATGATCTCACGCAGCGCCTTTCCGGCGAGAAGCGCCGCCTTGCCGGAAACGACGGTCTGGCGCGAGGCGGATGTCTTGCCGCAATCCGGTGTCAGGGCCGTATCCGGGCCGACGCGTTCGATCATGTCCAGCGGCACGCCGAGCGCGTCGGCGAAAATCTGGCTGATCACCGTGTTCGCCCCCTGGCCGATGTCGGTGGCACCCTGGTGAAGCACCAGCCGACCGTCCGGCGTGACACCTGCGCGCATGGTCGAGGGATTGGGCAGGGCTGTGTTGCCACAGCCATACCAGCACGACGCCACGCCGACACCGCGCTTGCGGCCGGTATTCGCGGCATTGAAAGCCCTTGCTTCGGCCAGGGCGCGTTGCCAGTCTCCCCTCAGCGCATCCAGGCATTCCGCGATGCCGGCGCCATGCATGGCCTGCCCGCAAACCGAGCGGTCGCCGTCGGCCAGCGCATTGAGCCGGCGGAAGTCCAGCCGGTCCATGCCGAGGCTGTTGGACAGTTCATCATACAGGCTTTCCTGCAGGATTGCCGCTTGAGGGACGCCGAACCCGCGAAACGCACCCGAAATGGGGCCATTGGTATGAATGGCGCGCGCCTGGGCATGGTAATGGGGCGTCCGGTAGGGACCGGAGGCATGCACGGGTACGCGGGTGGCGACCGTCGGCCCCCAGCTTGCATAGGCGCCGGTGTTGAAATCGCCATCAAAGAGCATGCCGGTGATACGCCCTTCGGCATCGGTCCCGGCGGTGGCGGTCATTTTCGCGGGATGGCGCTTCGTCGTCGACATCATCGATTCGCTTCGCGTGTAGACCATGCGGGCCGCCCGCCCGGTTTTCAGCGCGACAAGACCGATCAACGGCTGCAAGGACACATCCAGCTTCGAGCCGAAGCCGCCGCCGGCAGTGGCAGGCAGAATGCGCACCTTCTCCTTCGGCAGGCCAAGAACCAGGGCCGTGTCCTCCTGGTCCATCACGGGCGCCTGCGTGCAGGCCTGGATTTCCAGCACATCGCCGTTCATGCGCGCGAAGCCGGCTTCCGGCTCGATATAGGCATGTTCGACATAACCGGTTTCGACCGAGAGCGTGGCGCGATGTGCCGACGCGGCCAGCGCAGCATGCGGATCGCCGCATTTGACATTGCCGGTAATCAGCAGGTTTCCGACCCGCTCGTCATGCACAGGCGCGGCATCGGCCTGGCGGGCCGCATCGGTGTCGAGCGCCGGGGGAAGCGGTTCCCATTCAACCGGGAAATCCGAAAGGTCGAGACGGCGCATGGCATCCGCTTCGCCGGCGATGAGGGCAATTGCCTCACCGCGGAACCGGGCTTCCCGCTCCGCCAGGGCAGGCTGGTCGGCAAAGGGCGGGATGACGCCGAAACGGTTCCGTCCGGGTATGTCGGCGGCCGTGAAGACGGCCACGATCCCGCGCCGCCTTTCTGTCCAGCGATCGATGTCGCCGAAGCGGAACCGTGCGCGATGATGCGGCGAGCGGATGGCGCGGACGAGAAGTGCATCCTCGGGCCACGCATCGGCGCCGAAAATCTCGCTGCCCAGCACTTTCGGCAAACCGTCGAGCCGGGGCAGACGCGCACCCACCGCCTGGCCCGCTTGCGGGCAGGGCGCTCCGTCGCCGCCGTCCCGCCAGGCATCGCAAATGGCGTCCACGATCTTGGCATAGCCGGTACAGCGGCACAGCACGCCGCCAATGACGTCCTCGGCCTGTTCGCGCGTCGGGCGTGGCGTTGCGGCCAGAAGCGCGGTCGCGGCCATCAGCATGCCGGGCGTGCAGATGCCGCATTGCGCCGCCCCATGGCGCAGGAAAGCGTCTTGCAGCCGGTTCGCCGCGCCGTGGACAGACAGCCCTTCGACGGTCTCGACGGCACGTCCGGAAACCTGGGCCACCGGCGTCAGGCAGGCGCATGCGGGCGCACCGTCCAGCAGCACCGTGCAGGCGCCGCAATCGCCGGCGTCGCATCCCGACTTCGTGCCGGCAAGGCCGATCTCCTCGCGCAGGACATGGCTGAGCCGGGCATTGGGAGCCGCCGCGACCGAAAAGGGCTGGCCATTGAGCGTGAAGGCGAGCGCCGCCCTCATGACGTTGCCTCCTGTCCCAGCACATCGAGTGCCCGCCGCAGCAATTCGCAGGCCGCCTCCAGCCTGTAGGCGCGGTCCGCCCGAATATCGTCAATGGGCGACAGTGACGAACAAAGCAGATCCGCCGTCACCGCTTCGGATGCCTCGTGTGGCAAAGCGCCGGCAAGTGCGGCCTCAAGCGCTGGCAGGCGGGTCGCCACCGGGCCGCAGGAGCCGACCGACACGGCGGCGTCACGGATCCGGCCGCCTTCGAGGGTCAGTCGCGCGGCGACCATGGCGATGGAAATGAGCAGGTGCTTGCGCGCACCGAGCTTGAGGAAATGCGCGCGCCCCTGCGCGGCTGCGTCCGGAATCAGGATGGCCGTCAGCATTTCGCCAGCCTGCAACGCTGTCTGCCGTGGACCGGTCAGGAACGCGGCCAGCGGCAAGGTACGGATTCCGGCCGCAGACGCGATCTCGACCCCGGCATCGAGGACCAGCAGAGGCGGAACGCCATCGGCCGCCGGCGAGGCGTTGCACAGGTTGCCGCCAATGGTCGCGGATGTCTGGATCTGGCTGGAGCCGACCTCACGTGCCGCCAGCTTCAGCGCATCGAAGGCCGGCGGCAGATCGGCGGCAATGATGCTGCGCCAGCTTGCAGCCGCGCCGATGCGCCAGCCATGCGCGCCATGGCCGATCGCCTTGAGTTCCGCGATCGCGGTGACATCGACCACAGGCCACGGCAGTTCCTGGTTTTGCGTGAGTGTGAAGAGATCGGTGCAGCCCGCGGCGACGCGGCCCTCATGGGAGGCCAGCCAGTCCAGGGCTTCGCCCAGCGTATCGGGTCTCACATACGTCACGGACCGTCAGCCTCTCCTCTCGCTGCGCCCCTATTATCATTTGTATGCAAACGGATTTTGCGCTTGCGCCAAGGAGGTGTCAACCGCAATGATCGACTGGCAACATGCGCGAAACCAGGGGACGATGCCCGTGAAGGACGGCAAACCGGATCAGGCCTACCGGCTGGATAAGCAGATCGGCTTCATCCTACGTAAGGCCAGTCAACGGCATCTGGCCATTTTCGCCACCGGGATCGGTGACCTGACGCCGACGCAGTTCGCCGCGCTGGCCAAGTTGCATGAATGCGGCCCGCTGTCGCAGATCGATCTTGGCCGCCAGACCGCCATGGATGCAGCCACGATCAAGGGCGTGATCGACCGTTTGCGTGAACGCGGGCTCGTGGTGACGATCGCCGACAAGCGCGACCGGCGCCGGCTGATCGTCGATTTAGCCGAAGCGGGACGTGCGCTGTTTGCCGCGCGCGTGGATGCCGCCCGCGCCATCACCCGGGCAACGCTGGAGCCGCTTGACGCGCCGGAGCAGCAGATGCTTCTGGCATTGCTGGCCCGTATGGCCGAAGGCCGGGAAAACGAACCAGGAAACGGAGGCAAATGATGGCCACGCAAGGAAAATCCGCCGATACGGCGCTTCTGATGATCGACATACAGAACGATTTCTGTCCGGGCGGCGCCCTGGCTGTCGGCGAAGGCGATCATGTCGTTCCGGTCGTCAACGGCTTGCAGGACCGCTTTGCCGTGCGCGTGCTGACGCAGGACTGGCACCCGGCCGATCATGCCTCCTTTGCCGCCAATCACGACGGCGCGGACCCGTTTTCCCTGACCGAAATGGCCTATGGGCCGCAGGTTCTCTGGCCGGTTCATTGCGTGCAGGGCAGCGACGGGGCGGCGTTTCACCGCGACCTGAGAACCGATACCGCCGACCTTGTCATCCGCAAGGGTTTTCGCGCGGCCATAGACAGCTATTCCGCCTTCTATGAAAACGACAAGACGACGCGTACGGGGCTTGCCGGCTACCTGCGCGACCGTGGCGTCTCGCACGTCGTGCTGACCGGTCTGGCAACGGATTTCTGCGTCTACTACTCGGCTATCGACGCGGTGCGCGACGGCTTTGCCGCCACGCTTGTCACCGATGCCTGCCGCGCCATCGACATGGACGGATCGCTTGCCGCAGCCATGCAGGACATGAAGGACAAAGGCGTGCGGATCACGACCAGCACGGACCTTTAGCCGTCACGCTCAAACCCCGACATAGCGCTCGACGAGTCCGTGGTCGGCACGCAGGACACCGGCGGCGATCACATCGCGCACATGCCCGTTTTCGAGGAAGGCGACCCGGTCGGCAATTTCGAGCACCGCATCCACACGCTGCTCGACCAGCAGGATGGCCACGCCCTGCGCCTTCATCGCCACGATCACATCGCGGATGAGGTCGATCATGGAAGGCTGGAGGCCCTCGGTCGGCTCGTCCAGCAGCAGGACCGAAGGTTCGATGCACAGCGCCCGGGCCGTCGCCAGCATCTGCTGTTCGCCGCCTGACAAGGTTCCCGCGCGCTGGCGGTAACGCTCGCGCAGGCGCGGAAACATGGCGAGCACCCGGTCCCGCGTATCCGCGCCATTGCCGCGCACCATCAGTCCGACGTCCAGGTTCTCGGCCACCGTCAGTTCCGAAAACAGGCGCCGCCCCTGCGGGATGTATCCGATCCCGCGTTTGGGCACCTCATGGGCCGGCAAGGCCGACAGGGTCTCGCCATCCAGGCGCACCGCGCCGCCGGTCAGCGGCAACAGGCCCATGATGGCCTTCATGGCCGATGTCTTGCCCGCGCCGTTCCGCCCCAGCAGGCAGAGTATCTCACCGGAGGAAACGGCAAAGGAAACCCCGTGCAGCACCGGGGCCGCGCCATAGGCGGCGCGTATGGCGTCGAGTTCAAGCATGGGTCGTCCCCAGATAGGCTTCCTGCACCGCCCGGTTGGCGCGGATCGAATCGGGCGGGCCCTCGGCCAGAACTTCGCCGAAGTTCAGCACCGTGATGAACTCGGCCAGTTCCATGACAACGCCCATGTTGTGCTCGATGAGCAGGATCGTCGTATCCGCGGACACGGTGCGGATGAGCGCGTTGAACTCGCCGATTTCGCCATCGGAGAGCCCTTGCGTCGGCTCATCGAGGATCAGGAGGCGGGGCGCCTGTGCCAGGCCCATGGCAATTTCGGTCAGGCGCTGGTGCCCGTAGGACAGATCGCCGGCCAGTTGCCCGGCCCGGGCGGACAGGCCGACGCGGGAAAGCGCCTGCTCCACGGCATGGCTTGCGGCTGCCCGGTCGTGACCGGAGCGCCGGCGCGCGGCCAGGGCGATGTTTTCCCGCAGCGTCAGCTTCGGGAAGACGGAGGTGATCTGGAATGTGTAGGCCATGCCGGCCTGGATGCGCTTGTGGGCGGGCAGGGCGGTGATGTCGCGGCCTTCAAAGGAGACCGTGCCCTCGTCTGCGGGAATCCGTCCGCACAGAAGCGACACGAACGTGGTCTTGCCGGCCCCGTTCGGGCCGATCAGCGCGCGGATCTGCCCTTCGGGAAGATCGAAGTCCACGGCATGCACCGCACGCAGGCCGCCGAAGCTCTTCGATACCCCGCGCGTGGACAGGAGCGGCGTCACGGCAGCCATGGCGCCATCCTCTTGCGCAGCGTGCCGGCAAGGCCTTGCGGCGCGAACAGCGTGAGCAGCACGAGGGCCGCGCCGGCCAGCAGCATGTAGGCCGTGGTCACGCTGCTGGTCAGGTCGATCAGGTAAAACATGAACAGCGTTCCGACAAAGGGACCGATGATCGTTCCCGCCCCGCCCAGCAACACCCACAAGAGCGGCAGGATGGAATATTGCACGGCTGCGAAACTGGCGCCGGCATAGCCGAACAGCAGGCCATAGGCCGCGCCGGACGCCGTCGAAATGGTGCCCGAAACGATGACCGCGCCCAACTTGTGGGCAAACACGTCATAGCCCAGCATGCGCGTGCGTTCCTCGTTTTCGCGGATGGCGACCAGCACCCGCCCGAACGGCGCCTGCACCAGCCGCGACGTGGCCAGGAGAACGATGGCAAACAGGATCAGGGCTGCGAAATAGCGGTTGTCGGCATTCGAAAGGTCGATGCCGAACAGGACGCGGTCCGCGGGCTGGATGACGAACCCTTCATCGCCCCGTGTCCAGGGCGTGAAATAGAGGATGGTCAGGAAAACCGCCTGCGAGAACATCAGCGTGACGATCATGAAGGCGACACCGGTGGTGCGCAGCGCCAGGAAACCAACCGCCGCCGACAGCGCGACGCCCGCCAGCAGCCCCGCGGCCAGGGCTGGCGCGGCGGCAAGATCGAGATGCTGGACCGTCAGCCCCATGCCATACATGCCCGCGGCAAAGAACATGGCATGGCCAAGGCTCAGAAGGCCGCAATAGCCGAACAGGACATTGTAGCCCATGGCATAGACAGCCAGCACCATGATGCGCGCCAGATTGCCCTGATGGTATTCCGGGAGTGCGAAATGCGCCAGCACAAGCGCTGCGACCAGCCCGCCATGCAGGAGGAAAGCCTTGAGAGCGAGGTTCATCGCGCCGCCTTTCCGAACAGGCCCTGCGGGCGGAAGACCAGCACGAGAGCGACAGCCAGCGTGGCGATGATCTTGGCCAGCGTCGGCGAGAAGAAGACAGAGATGATGCCGTCGCTCATGCCGATCAGCACGGCCGCCACAACGGTTCCGGCGAGGCTGCCGAGGCCGCCGATGATGACGACGATGAAGGACAGCAGTAGCGGGTCGCCGCCCATCAGGTAGTGCGCCTGCTGTATGGGCACGATCAGGACGGCGCCCAGCGCTGCCAGGCCCGCGCCGAGGCCGAAGGTGAGTGCGTAGACGCGCTCCACCGGAATGGCGAAGGCCAGTGCCGTTTCGCGGTCGAGCTGCGTGGCGCGCAGAATGATGCCGAGCCGTGTCCGGGTCATGACCAGCCACAGCGCCATCAGCAGGACGATTGCCGCGCCGATCACGAAGAACTTGTAGGTCGAATAGCCGAACCAGGGAAAATAGATGCGGTGATTGAACGGCGCCTCGACGGGCCGCGCCTCGGGCCCGTAGGTCATCAGCACCATTTGCTGGATGATGTAGAGCAGGCCGATCGTGGCCACGATGGTGCGTTCCGGATCGTATTGCACCCGTTTGAGCACCAGGAAATCGGCGGCCGAGGCGATGGCCGCGACGATCAGCGGCGCAATCACGAGCGCCATCACGAAACCGATGGCGGGATGCCCGCCGGCCATGGACGCGACCCACCAGGCGATCACCGCGCCCAGCATGAAGAATTCGCCATGGGCGACATTGACCACGCGCATGATGCCGAAGACCAGCGACAGGCCGGCTGCCGTCAGCGCCAGCACCGCCGCCGTCACCGCCCCCTCGAGCGAGGCCAGGAAGAGATAGGGCCCGAAATCCATGATGAGGAGGGTGGACCGCGCCGGCTGTGCGGATCAAGCCGGTGCGGTCGCTGTTCCCGCCGATATCCCCCGTTTGTATGCGCTCAGAGCGCCTGCGTCGTGTAGTCGACCTCGTCGGGATAAAGCCCGTCCTCGATCGACGTGGTATGCTGCACGACCAGCTTGCCGCCCTCCACCTTCGAGATGTATTGCGGGCCGAAGACCTGGTGCGTCTTGCCGTTGAACAGCTTGGCGCCCTGCGGATGCTCGTTGGAGCGTTCCATCGTGGTCATTGCCTCGACGGCCTCGATCAGTTTCGCGCGGTCGCCCGGCCCCTGGTAGCCGGCCGCCTCCATGCCCGCCTTGATGACGAACAGCGTCTCCCAGCAGCCGAACATGTGGGCGTAGGTGGACACGTCCTTGGGGTCGGAAACCGAGGCGCCGTTCGCGTCCACGCCGACATGCTCGCGGTAGAACTTGTCATGGTCGCTCTGGTCGGCCTGGGCATAGCGCGGCATGCCTTCCCAGAAATAGGTCCCATCGAGGAATTCCAGCCCCGGGCTGTTCAGGTCGACGGCTTCGAGGCTGTCGATGAAGCCGAAGATCTGCGGCTTGTTCGGCCCGTAGAACTCGCCCATTTCCTTGACGAAGGTCAGCACGGCCGGCCCGACCATGACATGGTAGATGACCTCGGTCTCGCGCGGGATCTTGGGGAAGTACTTGGTGAAGGAGGTTTCCGTCGGCGGAATGGCGATCTTCTCGATGATCTGGCCGCCATTGGCCTCGACGGCCTCGGAGAAGAAGTCGCGGTGGTCGTGGCCGAAGGCATAATCGGGGAAGATCATGGTGACCTTCTTGCCCAGATTCTGCGTCACGAAGGGGGCCATGGACTTCACCTGGCTCTTCACGTCGCAAATGCCGGGCTGGAGCGTGTATCGGTTGAGCGCGCCGGACGCCACGTGATGGCCTTCCGATACCACGAAATAGGGAATCTTGAGCTCGCCGGCGCGGGGCGCCGACCCCATGACCACATGCGAGAAGAGGGTGCCGTAGGCAATGTCGCAATTGTGCTGGCTGGCGAACTTCTCGACCACTTCGGCGCCGCGCTTGGGATCGGTGCCGTCATCCTCGGCAATGATCTCGACCGGACGGCCGTTGATGCCGCCGCCATCGTTGATCAGCTTGGTGGCCGCGGTCGTCACCCGGTCATACCAGCGCCCGTAGGCCGCGCCGATGCCGGTACGGTGGACCTGAAAGCCGATCCTGATGGGTTCGGATGTCTGCGCCTGTGCATAGCGCACGAACCCCGGCAGGGCCGTTGAAGCAGCAATCGCACCGGCTCCGGCAGCCGCACCCTTCAGGATGTCGCGGCGTGTGCTGCGGAGGTCTTTCCTGTCACTGGTCGTCATGACGTTCTCCTCTGGAAGACGGGCGGCATGCCCCTTCAACTGTTAACCTTGCGCAAGGTCAGCCTCCGAGTCCAGCCTTTTCAAGCGCTTCCGCTCATGCGCCGCGCGGAGCGGCCAGCAGCCACAGCCCGAACAGCGTGAAGGCGATCATCACCGCGATCAGCGGCACCTGGGAAAGCAGCGCCTTGCGGTTCGACGGGAACATGCCAAGCGCGATGGCATGGGCAGCCACGATGGCGATCACATGGCCGGCCACCACGCCGCCGGCCTGCGTGAGGAAAAGGACGCGCACGCTTTCGGTCGTGTTCAGAAACCCGGTCGTGACCTCGTCATGCTCACCGTGTTCATGAAAGGCATGGGTCAGGGCTTCCAGCACGTATTGCCCGTTGACGAGCAGGACCGTCAGATAGTGCGCCAGATGATAGCCGGCCGCAATGGGCAGGATCGCGGCAGCCTGGCGCCGGAAGACCTCGGAAAAACGGTGCTGTTCGCCTGCCAGCCGCAGGCCGGCCCAGATGGCGCCCGCGAAGACGGTGACGAAAAGCGCCATGGTCGCAAACAGGCCAAGCACGGTTTGCAACCAGACGGCAGAGCGGCCCGGAAATTCCAGCGGATTGACGCCGATGAACGCGAGCCAGGCGAAGGTCTCGTTGATTCCGTCGAAGGAACCGGTGGCCATCATCAGCAGCACGAGAACGGCGAGCGCGGACGACAGAGGCGGTGCGTTCGCAATGGCATGCCCCCAGAGACCGATCCGCCAGCCATCCCGGCGACGGGCAACCAGGCCGACGCGGGCGATGAGGCTCATCAGCACGGTGACGAACTCGCCGTGTCGCAGCCAGGCGCGCGGGCCGAACAGCAGCATGGCCATCAGCGTGAAGACGAGATAGCCGGACACGACCGCAGCCAGCCTGTCGGGATCGTCCGGTGCGATGTCTGCCAGATAGAAGCAGCCGAAAGCCACGTAGAGCACGACCGCGGGTAGGGCACCGATCCGCTCCGGCAGGAAAATGACGGCGCCTGGGCGGCCGGCTCTTTCGAGCAGCCATGCCAGACCGGCAAACGGATTGATCCAGCGCCAGAGATCGCCGATCAGCGCCTGGAGGAAGACCAGCACGATCCACCAGACGGTCCAGATCGCCAGCGGCAACGGGTTTTCCAGCGGATCGCGCGTACCGAGAAATCCGCTCGTGACAAGCGCGACCAGCAATGCAAGGGCAGCCACCTGTCCGCCGAGGCGCAGGGGCCGCAGTCCCGGCAGGGACAGGGAAACGGCAGCAAACAATGCCCCCGTGATCGCCCTCGGCAGCAGCAGCATGGCCAGCACGGTCAACACCACGGCGATGACCCCGGACGCGATGTAGATGCCTGTCGGCAGCAACAGGACAAGCCCGCCTTCCGAAACATGGGCGCAAGCAGGCGCCGCGCCCGCCAGAAGCCCGAGACCGGCAAGACCGCCAGCCAGGCATGCCAAGCCCCGCTTCTCCATGCCGCCTGAGCTCCCCACCTCGTTGCGCCGTCACCATTGCAGCCGCTTCGCGTTGACAAGGCAAGGGGTTTGCGCATTCATTTGCATACGAAGAAAATCGCGGGGTCCAGCATGGAAAAGGCGGGCGTGCGTATCGCCGGGATCGACGTGGGAGGAACCTTCACCGATCTTGTCCTGCTTGACCAGGCCAGCGGCGCGGTCCACCTGGCCAAGGTGCCATCCACACTCGACAACCAGGCCTATGGCGTGCTGGCGGCGCTGGAGGAGGCTGAGGCCGACCTCGCCACGCTCGGCCTCATCATCCACGGCACGACCACCACCACCAATGCCGTGCTGGAGCGCAAGCTGGCGCGCACTGGCCTCATCACCACGCGCGGCTTTCGCGACGTGCTCGAGCTTGGCCGCAGAACTCGCCCGCAAGCCTATGGAATGAAAGGAAAGTTCAACCCCATTATTCCGCGTGACCTGCGCCTTGAAGTTGCCGAGCGGATGGATGCAGAGGGCGACATCGTCATCCCGCTTGACGAGGCCGAAGTGGATGCGTGCGCCCGCAAACTGATCGCCGCCGGGTGCGAATCCGTGGTGATCCATTTCCTCCACGCCTATGCCAATCCGGCTCATGAAAGCCGGGCTGGCGAGATCGTCCGCGCACTCTGGCCCAACGATCATGTCACGCTTGGCCATGAGATCCTGTCGGAGGCGCGCGAGTTCGAACGCGGTGTGACAGCCGCCGTGAATGCATCGGTCCAGCCACTTCTGGAGCGCTATGTGCGCCGCCTGCGCGAGGAACTCGAAGCGCGCGGCTATGGCGGCGAAGTCCTTGTCATGAACGGAAATGGCGGCATGGTGTCGTCGCGTATGGTCGCCCGCGAGGCGGCCAAGACGGTCATGTCCGGCCCCGCCTCGGGCGTCAAGGCGGCGGCCCATACCGGATTGCTCGCCGGCATTTCGAACCTCGTCACCTATGACATGGGCGGCACCTCGACCGATGTCGCGCTGATCCGTGGCGGCCAGCCACCGGTCTCGTCCGAGATCGAGATCGAATACGCCATGCCCATCCACGTGCCCATGGTGGATGTGCGCACGGTGGGGGCGGGTGGCGGGTCCATTGCCCGGGTCAATGCGGCCGGCCTGCTCGATGTCGGGCCGATGAGCGCGGGCGCGGTGCCCGGGCCGGTCTGCTATGGCCGTGGCGGCACCGAGCCGACGATTTCGGACGCCAACCTGCTGCTCGGCAGGCTCGATCCCGCGCGGCTGAAATCGGTGGAGGGCGGTGTTTCCATCGATCATGTCGCCGCGGTCTTCGCGGCGTCCATCGGCGATCCGCTCGGCCTCGACGCAACCGGGGCGGCGGCGGCCGTCATACGCATGGCGAACACGAAAATGGCCGGCGCCATCCGCATGGTCTCGGTCTCCATGGGTGCCGATCCGCGCGATTTCGCGCTGTTCGCCTTCGGCGGCGCGGGGCCGTTGCATGCCTGTGCGCTGGCGCGCGAGCTGGCCATTCCCCGCGTTCTCGTGCCGCCGCGCCCGGGGATCACCAATGCGCTTGGCTGCGTGGTGGCCGACATGCGCCACGACTTCGTCAACACGATCAACAGTCCGGTGGCCACGCTTGACGTGGCAGCCCTGCATCGCCTTGTCGCCGAACGCATGGCCGAGGGCGAAGCGCTGATCCGGAAGGAACGGGTGGAAACGCGGGCGATCAGGCATCTCGTCTCGGCCGACATGCAATTCTCCGGACAGACGCATCTGCTGCGCGTGCCGCTGCCTGGTCCCGCACCCGACCGCGAGACGATCCAGCGCCTGTTCGAGCAGGCCTATTTTGCCCGGTTCAAGGTGCAATTGCCGGAGATCCGCGCCGTTCTGCTGAACGTCAACGTGTCGGTGATCGGCGAACGTGCAACCCTCGATCTTTCGGCGCTCATCGATCCGGCCGGCCGCAAGGCAACGCTTGGCGAGGCGCAGACAGGGACGCGATCCGTCTGGTTTGACAGCGGATGGAGCGACACGCCCGTCTACTGGCGCGATTTCCTGCCACCGGGTTTCGAACTGCATGGCCCGGCTGTCATTCAGCAGATGGACACGACGGTTCTGGTGGAGCCGGGAGACCACGCCATCGGCGATGCCCATGGCAACATCATCATCACGGTGGGAGGCGGCGATGGCGCTTGATCCGGTCACGCTTTCGGTCATCCAGGCCGGGTTGCAGCAGGTCTGCGACGAGATGGATCTGACCTTCTCGCGCGCAGCCTTTTCGCCGGTGATCGCAGAGGCCAACGACCGGTCCGACGGCATCTATGACGCTGGGGACGGTTCGCTGATCGCGCAAGGGGCGGGCGGCCTGCCGGTCTTCGTCGGCACGATGCAATATTCCACCCGCACGCTGATTGCCATGATAGCGGCGGGAACCGCAGCCGCACCTGCGCCCGGTGACATCTACATCGTCAACGATCCCTATCTGGGCGGCACGCACCTCATGGATGTGCGTTTCGCCATGCCCTTCTACCGCGACGGCAAGATCTTCTGCTGGTTGTCCAATACCGGTCATTGGCCGGACACGGGCGGCGCCGTGCCGGGCGGCTTCTCCGCTTCGGCGACCGCGGTGGAGCAGGAGGGTCTGCGCCTGCCGCCCGTCCGCCTTTTCAAACAGGGTGTTCTCGATCCGGAAATCTACGCCATCATCTGTTCCAATATCCGCGTGGCGGACCAGCGCATCGGCGATGTGAAGGCACAGGCCGCCGCGCTGCAGGTCGGTGCCGACCGGCTCGGCGAACTGCTGGACCGCTATGGCGACGCGACCGTGCGCGAGGCCATCGGCGCCTTGCGGGCACGCGCCGCGGAACAGATGCGCACGCTTGTTTCGGCCATTCCCGACGGCTGCTACCGCTCGGTCGCCTGGGTGGACAGCGATGGCGTCGTCAACGAACCGCTGGCCATCCGCCTTGCCGTGACCAAGGCAGGCGACAGTCTCACCTTCGACTTCGCCGGCTCCGCGCCACCTTGTGCCGGGCCGATGAACTCGGTGCTGGCGACCACCCTGTCATCGGTCTACCTCGCCATGCGCCACATCTTTCCCGAGGTTCCGATCTCCGCCGGCGCCTTCGAGCCGCTGCATGTGACCGGATACGAAGGCACATTTCTCGATGCCCGCTATCCGCGCCCGGTCTCGGGCTGCGCCGCCGAGGTCTCGCAGCGCATCGCCGAGGCCGTCTTTGCCGCGCTGGTGGAGGCCGTGCCGGACCGTGTGACGGCAGCGCCGGCTGGCACATCGGGCAACTTCGCGCTCGGCGGGCACGATCCTGCCAGGGCGCGCGACTTTGTCATGTACCAGCTTTCCGGCGGCGGCTATGGCGGCAATGGCGACCATGACGGGCTGGCCAATGGCTGCTCGACCATCGGCATATCCAAAGCCCCGCCGGTGGAGATCATGGAGCAGGCCTTTCCCGTGCTCTACCGTCGCTATGCACTGCGCGAGGGATCGGGCGGGGCCGGACGGCATCGCGGCGGCTTCGGGCTCGATTATGAGCTTGAATTGCGGCGTGGCGCAGCGCGCGCATCCTTCGTCATGGATCATGGCCGGTTCGGCCCGCAGGGCGCGCTGGGCGGGGCGGACGGTGCCGTCAATGAGGTCACCGTCTGGCGCGCGGGGCGGCCCTACACGCCGGAGCATCTGTCCAAGGAACAGGACATTCCGCTGGCGCCTGGCGACCGGGTCCATGTGCGCACGCCGGGCGGCGGCGGCTATGGCGATCCGCTGACGCGCGACCCGCAAGCCGTGGCAGAAGATGTGCGTTTGGAGCGCTATACGGCCGAGCAGGCGCACAGGCTGTTCGGTGTGGTCCTGACGGGAGAAGAAGCAAGTGTGGACCGGGAGGCGACCGGGCGTCTTCGCCATGCCATGAGACATGACGCAAGGCCGGCAGCGATGTGACCGGCAATCCGGCCGCCTGAGGCGTTGCGCCCCATCAACCGCTTGCCTATACCGTCGCGACACGAAAATCCTTGCATGTCGGAAAAACAGTCATGACCAAGCCCCATGTCCTGATCGCCGGCGGCGGTATCGGCGGCCTTGCCACCGCCCTGACGCTGAACCAGATCGGCGTTGCCTGCACGGTGTTCGAACAGGTGCGCGAACTCAAGCCGCTGGGCGTCGGCATCAACATCCAGCCCAATGCCGTGCGCGAGCTTTACGATCTTGGCTTCACCGGGGACGATTTGGACCGCGTCGGCGTTCCGGCGAAGGAATGGGCGCTGGTCGGCCTGAACGGCAATGACATCTATTCCGAGCCGCGCGGCCTGCTGGCCGGCTACAACTGGCCGCAATATGCCGTGCATCGCGGCAAGTTCCACATGATGCTGGCCGAAGCCTTCATGGCGCGCGCCGGGGCGGCCTCTGTGCGGCTCGGCGCGAAGATCACCGGCTATGCGAACAATGCGGACGGCACGGTGACGGCGCTTGTCGAGCATGCAGACGGCTCCAGCGGCCGCGAGACGGGCACGCTGCTGATCGGCGCCGACGGCATCCATTCCGCCATTCGCGCGCACATGCACCCGTCGCAACCGCCGATCCATTGGGGCGGGGCGATCATGTGGCGCGGCACCACGCAGGCGCGGCCGATCCGCACCGGGTCGTCCTTTGTCGGTCTCGGCACCCACCGCCACCGCATGGTCATCTACCCGATCTCCCATCCGGATCCGGAAACCGGCCTCGCCACGATCAACTGGATCGCCGAGATGACGCTGGACAATTCGGAAGGCTGGCAGGCCAGCGGCTGGTTCCGTCCGGTGGAAGTGGAAGAATTCGTCCACCATTTCGAGGGCTTCCGCTACGACTGGCTGGATGTGCCGGACATGCTGCGCAAGGCCGACATCGCCTATGAAAACCCGATGATCGATCGTGATCCCGTTGCGACCTGGGTCGATGGCGCGGTCGCGCTGACGGGCGATGCCGCCCACGCCATGTATCCGACCGGTTCCAACGGCGCCAGCCAGGCGATCATCGATGCGCGGATTCTGGGCGCGGCAATGGTGGAGCACGGCGTGACACGCGAAGCGCTGGCTGCCTATGACGCCCGATTGTGCGGGCCGGTTTCCGAACTCGTGCTGCGCAACCGTGGCGCAGGGCCGTTCGGCCTTCTCAACATGGTGGACGAGCGCTGTGGCGGTGAATTCGACAATATTGACGACGTGATTCCGGCAGCAGAACGCTCGGACTTCATGGCCAGGTACAAGGCTGCGGCAGGCTTCGCCATCGAAAAGCTGAATTCCTCCGGCCCGACCATTGCCGCAGGAGCAAGGGCGCGCGAAGCCGTCCTGTCCTGAGAGCCGTGTTCCATCGCCGGTTTTCAAGGAAGCATTGAAGTTCATTTGGCGGTTTTCACCGAGGGGTGAACCGATTCCGGTTGAAAAAACGGGATGGAAGCGCCAAAACGCAGGGTCAGATCAGAAGAGGGATGAACAATGCCTGCCTATCGCTCCCGCACGACCACCCATGGCCGCAACATGGCCGGCGCCCGCGGACTCTGGCGCGCCACCGGCGTAAAGGACTCCGATTTCGGCAAGCCGATCATCGCGGTGGTCAATTCCTTCACGCAGTTCGTGCCTGGCCATGTCCACCTGAAGGATCTGGGCCAGCTTGTAGCCCGCGAGATCGAGGCGGCCGGCGGCATCGCCAAGGAATTCAACACCATCGCCGTGGATGACGGCATCGCCATGGGCCATGATGGCATGCTCTATTCGCTGCCCAGCCGCGAGGTCATCGCCGACAGCGTGGAATACATGGTCAATGCCCATTGCGCAGACGCCATGGTCTGCATCTCCAATTGCGACAAGATCACGCCCGGAATGCTGATGGCCGCGCTGCGCCTCAACATCCCCGTGGTTTTCGTTTCCGGCGGGCCGATGGAAGCCGGCAAGGTGGTCTGGGAAGACGGCAAGGAGCAGGCGCTCGACCTGGTCGACGCCATGGTGGCGGCGGCCGACGACAGCGTCACCGATGCCCAGGTGGAAGCCATCGAGCGTTCCGCCTGCCCGACCTGCGGCTCGTGCTCCGGCATGTTCACCGCCAATTCCATGAACTGCCTGACCGAGGCGCTCGGCCTTGCGCTGCCGGGCAATGGCTCGACACTGGCCACCCATGCCGACCGCAAGCGCCTGTTCATCGAGGCTGGCCATCTGGTCGTCGATCTGGCGCGCCGCTATTACGAGCAGGATGACGAGAGCGTCCTGCCGCGCAACATTGCCAATTACGACGCTTTCGCCAATGCCATGACGCTGGACATTGCCATGGGTGGCTCCACGAACACGGTTCTGCACCTGCTGGCCGCCGCGTATGAGGGCGAGGTGGATTTCACCATGTCCGACATCGACAAGCTGTCGCGCAAGGTGCCGGTTCTCTGCAAGGTCGCGCCGGCGGTCAGCCACGTTCACATGGAGGACGTGCATCGCGCCGGCGGCATCATGGCGATCCTGGGCGAACTGGATCGCGCCGGACTCATCAACACGAGCCTGCCCACGGTGCATTCGGCCACGATGGGCGATGCACTGGAGCATTGGGACATCATGCGCACCCAGGCCAACAACGTGCGCGAATTCTACAGCGCGGCACCGGGCGGCGTGCGCACCGAAGTCGCCTTCTCGCAGTCGCGGCGCTATCCCGATCTCGATACGGATCGCGAAAAAGGCGTCATCCGCGCCAGGGAACATGCTTACAGCCAGGATGGTGGTCTGGCCGTACTGTTCGGCAACCTGGCCGAGGACGGCTGCATCGTGAAGACGGCGGGCGTGGACGAATCCATCCTGAAGTTTTCGGGTCCGGCACGCCTCTTCGAAAGCCAGGATGCAACGGTCAAGGCCATCCTTTCCAACGAGGTCAAGGCCGGCGACGTCGTGGTGATCCGCTACGAGGGCCCGCGTGGCGGCCCTGGCATGCAGGAGATGCTGTATCCGACGAGCTACCTGAAGTCGAAGGGCCTGGGCAAGGCCTGTGCGCTGATCACCGACGGGCGCTTCTCCGGCGGCACGTCCGGCCTGTCCATCGGCCATGTCTCGCCGGAAGCCGCCGAGGGCGGCACCATCGGCCTTGTCCGCGAGGGCGACTTGATCGAGATAGACATTCCCAACCGCACGATCCATCTCGCCGTCGACGATGCCGAACTGGCACGCCGCCGCGAGGAACAGAACGAAATGGGCTGGCAGCCGGCAGAGAAGCGCAAGCGCAAGATCACGACCGCGCTCAAGGCCTATGCCGCGATGACCACGTCCGCCGCCAAGGGCGCGGTTCGCGTGGTCGAATAGCCGGAACCTTCCGTTCGGCCTGTATCAGGGCAGGGAGCATTGCTTCCTGCCCTTTTTCGTGCAAGGGGGGGGTATGTATCCATCACAGGTAGAAGTTCGTGATTGCCTGAAATATCGTCCGCCCGGTCTTGCGGTGGCACCGATGCCGCCATGGTTCCGTGCCGTGTCTCAGCTGGTTTCGAGCAGGAATTGCCGGGGGGCGAGAACCGGAACCATGAAGAAGCTTCTTGTTGGCGTTGTGCTGGTGATCGGGCTTGGCATTCTTCTTTTTTATCCGTCGTCGGGATGCCAGCAGCCTATTGGCGGATTCCCGGTGCCGTGCAATCTTTTCGAGGCCATCGTCATGGGGCTTGTCTTCTAGCGACTTGCCCTCGGGAAACGCCGAAGGCGAAACGGGTTTCTTCATCGCTGGGACGGCATCGGGGCGTCCGTCTCGTGCGACTTGAACGGACAGGCGATTTGGGGCAAACCCGCGCCATGACAAACACGCCTCATCCCCTCGATCATCTCGTTCTGCCGGTGCCCTCGCTCGATCTTGCACGGGAGAGGCTGTCGGCGCTCGGTTTCACCTGCGCGCCTGACGGCATCCATCCCTTCGGCACGGTCAACGCTTGCATCTATTTCGCCGATGGCACGTTTCTGGAACCGCTGGCCGTCGGCGATGCCGCCCTGGCGGCACGAACGGCGCGGGATGGAAACAGCTTCACTGCCGGCGATGCACGTTTTCGCGCCGAGGCCGGAGAAAACGGCTTCTCGGCCGTAGTGCTCGGCAGCGATGATGCCGATGACGACGATACCGCGTTTCAAGCCGCGGGATATGGCGGCGGAGCGCGGCTGGATTTTTCCCGCGGCTTCCGCACGCCCGAAGGCGATGAAGGCGAAGCATCCTTCCGGCTGGCCTTTGCGGCGCCACAGCCCGCAAATGCGGCCTTCTTCTTCACTTGCCAGCGGGTCAACGTGCCTGCGGTGGACCGTACCTCCCTCGAAAACCATGTGAATGGCGTTTCCGGGCTGCGCGGCGTTGTCCTTCGGGCACAGGAACCTGCCCGCCATCGCGGTTTCATCGAGGCATTCACCGGCGTGCCCGCCACGGGCAATGCCGAGCGCATCCGCGTCGTCTTGCCGAACGCTGACCTTGTCGTCGAACGGGATGCCGGATCGACCGGGCTCGCCTGTCACGCCGTCCGTTTCGCCTGTCGCGATATGGACCTGCTGCGGACGAGGCTGGAGGCCGCCAGTATCGTCTTCAAGGCTGCCGATGGCGCAATTTCCGTTCCGCCGGCGCCGGGGCAGGGCGCAACATTCATCTTCGAGGAGTGATCCGATGTCCGCACCCAATCCAGGCGTTTCCGTGGGCGCCGTCACCTTCTCCAATGCAGCAAGATTGTCGCTGATCGCTGGTCCTTGCCAGCTTGAGAGCCGCCAGCACGCCTTCGACATGGCCGGCAGCCTGAAGGAAATCTGCGACGGCCTCGGCATTGGCCTTGTCTACAAGTCATCCTTCGACAAGGCCAACCGCACCAGCATCGGCGCGACACGCGGCGCCGGGCTGGATGCCGCCATGCCGGTTTTCGAAGACCTGCGCCGGGAATTCGGCCTTCCGGTGCTCACCGATATCCATACCGAGGAGCAGTGCGCCATCGTCGCCCCACATGTCGATGTGCTCCAGATCCCGGCTTTCCTATGCCGGCAAACGGACCTTCTGGTAGCGGCGGCGCGCACCGGCAAGGTCGTCAATGTCAAGAAGGGGCAGTTTCTCGCGCCCTGGGACATGAAGAACGTGGTACGCAAGATCACCGACAGCGGCAATCCGGACGTGCTCATCACGGAGCGCGGCGCATCATTCGGCTACAACACCCTCGTGTCCGATATGCGCGCCCTGCCGATCATGGCTGAAACCGGCGCGCCGGTAATCTTCGATGCGACGCATTCGGTGCAGCAGCCGGGCGGGCAGGGTGCCTCGTCGGGCGGTGACCGGCGCATGGTGCCCTATCTTGCGCGCGCAGCCGTGGCCACCGGTGTGGCCGGTGTCTTCATCGAGACCCATGACGATCCCGAAAATACCACGTCATCGGATGCGCCCAACATGATGAAGCTGTCCGACATGCCGGCCCTTCTCGAACAGTTGCTCGCTATTGACGCGATCGTCAAACCGTCGAGTTAACCGGGAAAAAGTTAATCAACGAAGGCCAACACCGGTGGCGAAGCCGGTGCCTGCCCGGTGAAGCTTCGAGGCTCCTGGCAGCTTGTCACGATGGCAGCGCCAAACAGCGCGAGAAGGGCAAGTCCGGTCAGGTTCGTCATGGCAATCGCTCCTCTTGCCGCATCGCTTCCCGCCATGCAGCAAGGGTGTTGAAGAGGGACGGCGGAACTGTGGCGGCGCCGATCAAAAACCGTGTCAGCCCGTAATCTGCGCCATGGCCATGGTTTGAAACGGTTTTAGGGCCGTCGACCGCCCCCCGGGCCTTTCGGGCGAACGTGGTTTGGGTTATGGAAGCCGCGGACCCTCCCATTCCTGTCTCATAAAGGACCGATTCAATGACTGCGATCATCGACATTGCCGCACGGGAAATCCTTGACAGCCGCGGCAATCCCACGGTCGAAGTGGATGTACGGCTTGAAGACGGCTCGTTCGGCCGGGCTGCGGTGCCCTCGGGCGCGTCCACCGGCGCGCATGAAGCGGTCGAACTGCGCGATGGTGGCACGCGCTTTCTCGGCAAGGGCGTCCAGAAGGCGGTCGAGGCGGTGAATGGCGAGATCTTCGAAGCCATCGGCGGCATGGATGCCGAAGACCAGATCCATGTCGACCAGGTGATGATCGAGCTGGACGGCACGCCGAACAAGGCACGGCTCGGCGCCAATGCCATTCTCGGCGTTTCGCTTGCGGTCGCAAAGGCTGCGGCCTCGGCCTGCGGCCTGCCGCTCTACCGCTATGTCGGCGGCCCCAATGCCCGCGTGCTGCCCGTGCCGATGATGAACATCATCAATGGCGGCGCCCATGCGGACAATCCCATCGACTTTCAGGAGTTCATGGTCATGCCGGTCGGCGCGAGCAGCATCGCGGAAGCCGTGCGCATGGGCGCGGAGGTCTTTCACACGCTGAAGAAGGATCTGTCGGCGGCCGGCCACAACACGTCCGTCGGCGACGAAGGCGGCTTCGCGCCCAACCTGAAGAGCGCCGAAGCCGCGCTCGATTTCATCATGAAGTCGGTTGAGAAGGCCGGTTACAAGCCCGGCGAGGAAATCGCGCTGGCGCTCGATTGCGCCTCGACCGAGTTCTTCAAGGACGGCCAGTATGCCTACGAGGGCGAGGGCGTCACCCGCTCGGGCGAGGAACAGGCGGCATATCTCGCCAGGCTTTGCGAAGCCTATCCGATCATTTCGATCGAGGACGGGATGGCCGAGGACGATTGGGACGGCTGGGTGGCGCTGACCAGGGCGGTGGGCGACAAGGTGCAGCTTGTCGGGGACGACCTCTTCGTCACCAATTCGGCCCGCCTGCGCGACGGCATCCGCATTGGCGCGGCCAATTCCATCCTCGTCAAGGTCAACCAGATCGGTTCGCTGACCGAAACGCTCGACGCCGTTGAGACGGCCCACAAGGCATCCTACACGGCCGTCATGTCGCACCGTTCGGGCGAGACGGAAGATGCGACGATCGCCGATCTGGCCGTCGCCACGAATTGCGGACAGATAAAGACCGGTTCGCTGGCCCGCTCCGACCGGCTCGCCAAGTACAACCAGCTCATCCGTATCGAAGAGGAACTGGGTTCCCAGGCCCGCTATGCCGGCCGGGGCATTCTCAAGTCCTGAGCCCGGGACAAGCAGCGATTGCCCATCGCGGCCGCGTCCCTTGGGGGCGCGGCCGTTTTCTTTCAATTTAGCGGACGGCGTAACCAAGCCTTAAGCATGACCGCGCATGATGCAGGCCTGTCTTTGGTATCGAGTAGCAGCCCGCCCATGTGGACCCGCCAGCACAAGCGCCGAAAGTCCGGCCGTCTCATTCTGCCCCTGCTGGCAGCCGCCTTTCTCGGCTATTTCGGATATCACGCCTTCGAGGGCGAATACGGCCTGAAGAACAAGGCACAGCTGGAAGCGCAGGTCGCGCAGTTGAGCCAGGAACTGGCGGAAACCACCGCGTTGCGTCGGAGGCTTGAAGCGCGCAACAAGCTGCTCCATGATGGCACCATCGAAAAGGACATGCTCGACGAGCAGGTTCGCAGGCAGCTGGGCAGGGTCGGTCCCGACGAGATCGTGATTCTGGCCGGGCCGAACGGATAGGTCCGCGCGGAATTAACCATTTTTCGGTTCACAGTTGTTTTCCTCAACATTTGCAGACATTTGCCTGCATGCCTCCCATGCGAGAAATGCATTTGCCGCATGGCTGAAACCTGCTAGCGTATCGCCCAGTGAACGGGTGGGAGGCCGTTCGGCCTTTCGGGTCATGTTCTCCCGCCCCTGGAGGAAATCTCAAGACAGGGAGCGCGCAGCATGGCCGCAGCAGCAAGGAAGTCCTCATCCCGCAAGGGCGCCACCGGTTCGCCGGGGCTCATCCGCAAGGCGCCGGCGCCCGAGGAGTTTGACAAGGATCAGGAATTCCGCGCCTATCGCGACATGCTGCTCATTCGCCGTTTCGAGGAAAAGGCCGGCCAGCTCTATGGCATGGGCTTCATCGGCGGCTTCTGCCACCTCTACATTGGCCAGGAAGCGGTGGTCACCGGCATCGAGATGGCCAAGAAGGATGGCGACCAGTTCATCACCGGTTATCGCGACCATGGCCATATGCTCGCGGCGGGCATGAATGCGCGCGGCGTGATGGCGGAACTGACCGGCAGGCGGGGCGGCTATTCCAAGGGCAAGGGCGGCTCCATGCACATGTTCTCCAAGGAGAAGCATTTCTATGGCGGCCATGGCATTGTCGGCGCGCAGGTCTCGCTCGGCACGGGCCTGGCCTTCGCCAACCGCTATCGCGACAATGACAATGTCTCGGTGACATTCTTCGGAGACGGCGCGGCCAACCAGGGCCAGGTCTACGAGAGCTTCAACATGGCCGCCCTGTGGAAGCTGCCGGTCATCTACGTGATCGAGAACAACCGCTATGCCATGGGTACCTCGGTGAGCCGCGCATCGGCCGAAACCGATTTCTCCCATCGCGGCGTGTCCTTCAAGATCCCCGGCATGCAGGTGGACGGCATGGACGTGCGCGCGGTCAAGGCCGCCTCGCAGGAAGCCTTCGACTGGTGCCGGGGCGGCAACGGGCCGATCATCCTGGAAATGATGACCTATCGCTATCGCGGCCACTCCATGTCCGACCCGGCGAAATACCGCACCAAGGACGAGGTGCAGAAAATGCGCACGGAGCAGGACCCGATCGAACAGGTCAAGGCGCGCCTTCTGGAAAAGGAATGGGCCAGGGAGGACGAACTGAAGAAGATCGACAAGGAGGTCCGCGACATCGTCGCCGACTCCGCCGAATTCGCCCAAAACGATCCGGAGCCGGATACGTCCGAGCTTTACACCGATATCCTGCTCTGAGGGGAAGAAGACGATGCCGATTGAAATCCTGATGCCTGCGCTTTCCCCGACGATGGAGGAGGGCAATCTGGCCAAATGGGTCAAGAAGGAAGGCGATAGCGTGGCCGCGGGCGACGTCATCGCCGAGATCGAAACCGACAAGGCGACAATGGAAGTGGAGGCCGTGGACGAGGGCGTTCTCGGCAAGATTCTCGTGGCCGAAGGCACCGAGGGCGTGAAGGTGAACACGCCCATTGCCCTGCTGCTGGCCGAAGGCGAGGACGAATCCGCGCTCGAAGGGGCGTCCGGCGAAGGCACTGCGTCGCGTGATCCCCATGGCGACCGCGCGGCCGATGGCGCCTCGGGTGAAGGCGAGGCGGCCGCGGGCGATCCGGTTGCCGACATGGAGGCCCGCCGCGTGCCGGGCGAAGGCAAGGTTCATCCCGAGCCGAAGAAGCCGGAGGCCGGCGCCGACCCGGACATTCCCGATGGCACCACGATGGTGAAGATGACCGTGCGCGAGGCGCTGAACTCGGCCATGGCCGAGGAAATGCGCCGGGACGGCGATGTCTTCATCATGGGCGAGGAAGTGGCCGAGTACCAGGGCGCCTACAAGATCACCCAGAACCTGCTGGAGGAATTCGGCGCGAAACGCGTGGTGGACACGCCGATCACCGAGCACGGCTTTGCCGGAATCGGCGTCGGCGCCGCGATGGCCGGTCTGAAGCCCATCGTCGAATTCATGACTTTCAACTTCGCCATGCAGGCGATTGACCAGATCATCAATTCCGCGGCCAAGACCCTTTACATGTCGGGCGGGCAGATGGGCGCGCCCATCGTCTTCCGCGGACCGAACGGCGCGGCTGCCCGCGTGGCGGCGCAGCATTCGCAATGCTACGCGGCGTGGTACAGCCACATTCCGGGCCTGAAGGTCATCCAGCCCTACACGGCGGCCGATGCAAAGGGCCTGCTGAAGGCTGCGATCCGCGACCCCAATCCGGTCATCTTCCTGGAGAACGAAATTCTCTACGGCCAGTCCTTCGAGGTTCCGGAAATGGATGACTTCGTGCTGCCCATCGGCAAGGCACGCATTCACAGGCAAGGCACGGATGTCACCATCGTTTCCTTCGGCATCGGCATGACCTATGCGGTCAAGGCGGCCGAGGAACTGGCGGGCCAGGGCATCGACGCCGAAGTCATCGACCTGCGCACCATCCGGCCCATGGACCTCGATACCGTCATCGAAAGCGTGAAGAAGACCAACCGGCTCGTCACGGTCGAGGAAGGCTTCCCGCAATCCTCGGTCGGCGACCATATCGCAAGCCAGGTCATGCAGCGCGCTTTCGATTGGCTCGATGCGCCCGTCGTCACGGTCTGTGGCAAGGATGTGCCGATGCCCTATGCAGCCAACCTTGAGAAACTCGCCCTGCCGAACGTGGCGGAGGTGATCGAGGCGGTGAAAGCCGTCACCTACAAGGCCTGAGGAGAGCGCCATGCCGATTGAAATCACCATGCCCGCGCTGTCTCCCACCATGGAAGAGGGCAATCTCGCCAGGTGGCTGGTCAAGGAAGGCGACAGCATTTCCGCCGGCGACGTCATCGCCGAGATCGAGACCGACAAGGCGACCATGGAAGTGGAAGCCGTGGACGAGGGAACGGTCGCGAAGATCGTCGTTCCGGAAGGCACCGAGGGCGTCAAGGTCAATGCCGTCATCGCCATCCTGGCCGGGGAGGGCGAGGATGTGGACGAGGCTGCGAAGGGCGGCGGCGGCGCCAAGGGCGGTGCCGAAAAATCATCGTCCGCCGACAAAAAGCCCGCGCCTTCCGCCGAAGGCCCGGCAAAGGATACGGCCGATCTGCTCGGCCCGGCCTCCGATGCCGCGCCGAAGACGCCGCAGGCCGGACCCGCGCCCGCGTCCGGCGGAGACCGCATCTTTTCCTCGCCACTTGCCCGGCGCATCGCGAAGGAAGCAGGTATCGACATCGCGAAGGTAACCGGCTCCGGTCCGAAGGGACGCGTGGTCAAGGCCGATGTCGAGGCCGCCAGGAAGGGCGGCGCGGCGAAGGCAGAGGCCCCGAAGGCAGAAGCACAAAAGGCGGCGCCTGCCGCTGCACCGGCCATGGCGGCAGGTCCGTCCACCGATGCCGTGCTGCGCAACTTCGCCGAAGGCAGCTACGACCTGGTCAAGCATGACAACATGCGCAAGACCATCGCCCGGCGCCTGACCGAGGCCAAGCAGACGATCCCGCATTTCTATGTTTCGGTGGATTGCGAACTCGATGCGTTGCTGGCGCTGCGCGTCCAGCTCAATGCGTCCGCGCCCCAGAAGAATGGCAAGCCGGCATACAAGCTGTCGGTCAACGACATGATCATCAAGGCGCTGGCGCTGTCATTGCGCGATGTTCCCGATGCGAACGTGTCCTGGACCGATGAGGCCATGGTGAAACATCATCATGCCGATGTCGGTGTTGCCGTGTCCATCCCCGGCGGACTGATCACGCCGATTGTACGGCGGGCGGAAGAAAAAAGCCTGTCCACCATTTCCAACGAGATGAAGGACATGGGCGCGCGCGCCAAGGAGAAGAAGCTCAAGCCCGAGGAGTATCAGGGCGGCACGACCGCTGTCTCCAACATGGGCATGATGGGCGTGTCAAATTTCTCCGCCGTGGTCAACCCGCCGCATGCGACCATTCTTGCGGTCGGGGCGGGTGAGAAACGTGCCGTCGTCAAGGGGGATGCCATTGCCATTGCGACGATGATGACGGTCACACTGTCGACCGACCATCGCTGCGTCGATGGCGCGCTCGGGGCGGAGCTGCTCGCCGCGTTCAAGGGTTACATCGAAAACCCGATGAGCATGCTGGTCTGAGCCATGAAGACCGTCCTGGCCTTCGGCGATTCGCTGACATGGGGATCCGATCCGGCCACCGGCGGCCGGCATCCGGAGGCCTTGCGCTGGCCGAATGTGCTGGAAGCAGCACTGGAAGGCCGTGCCCGGGTCATCGCCGACGGGCTGCGCGGGCGCACCACGGCCTATGACGAACATCTGGCCGATTGCGACCGCAATGGCGCCCGCATCCTGCCGACCGTGCTCTACACGCATGCGCCGGTGGATCTTGTCGTCATCATGCTCGGCAGCAATGACATGAAGCCGCATATCGCCGGCACGGCCGTCGCGGCGCTTCAGGGCATGCGCCGTCTTGTGACGATCGTGAAGAACCATGTGCCGGGCATTGAAGGCGCGCGGGCGCCGGATGTGCTCATCGTCGCGCCGCCGCCGCTCTGCGAGACAGCCGACCCGTTCTTCGCCGCCATGTTTGCAGGCGGTGTGGAACAGTCGGCCATGTTGGCCTCGCTCTATGCGGATCTGGCGGATGAGGCGGATTGCGGCTTCTTCGATGCGGGAAGCGTCGCCCGCACGGCGCCGGCCGACGGTGTCCACATAGACGGCGAAAACACGCGCGCGCTCGGAAAGGCGCTGGCGCCAATGGTTCACGTGATGCTCGGTCTTTGATCGGGGTCAATGGAAGAAGGGGAAGCAGGCACTAGGGTCGGGACGAACGGACAAAACAGGAGGTTCGCCGATGTCCCATGTGCCGCACGAACTGGCGGAGGAATTCCCGGAGCACACCGAAAAGATGCACGAGATGAAGTCGTCAAACGCTCATTTCGCCAAGCTTTTCGAAGAGTATCACGATATCAACCGCGCCATTCATCGCGCCGAGACCAATGTCGAACCGACCGATGACTTCCACATGGAAGACATGCGCAAGCAGCGCCTGCGGTTGAAGGACGAAATCTACGGGATGCTCGCCAGCTGAGCCGATGGCTCGGGCGGTCTCCCGGACAACGCGGAGACCGCCCCTTGCACATACGTGCAGCACGACCGACCGACTGTGCAGACCTTGCGATTCTCGACGACATCGCGGGCCATGGCTTGACGGCTGAAGCCTGGGGCAGGGCGGCTGCGAACGGGGCGGGTGCCAGCGCGCTGGAGGTCGGGCGCGAAAGCTATCTGGGGGAGGCCAGCCCCTGCAACTGGCGCAATGCGCGGATCGCGCATGTGGAAGGCCTGACGGCAGGCATGGCCGTCGGCTACCATCTGCCGGCATGGACCACCTTCCCCGATCATCCCGATCCGCTCTTCGAGCCGGTCATGTCCCTGTTCAGGCGAGCCATTGGCGGCTGGCTGCTGGACGCGCTGGCCGTCTATACCCGCCATCGCGGACAAGGCTTGGCGCGGCGGCTGCTGGCCGACCAGTTGGAGCGGGCTGCCGGGCATGCCATGGCGCTGGTCTGTGCAGATGACAATGCTCCCGCTCTTTCCCTTTACGCCGCCCACGGCTTTGAAACCGCAGCGCGCGCGCCCTTCGTGGCGCATGGGAAACCCCGCAACACCAGAGAATGGCTGCTCCTGAAGCGGCCCGCATCCTGACCGAAAGGCTTGGCGACCATGGCTGACAATTCCTACGACGTGATCATCATCGGCTCCGGCCCGGGCGGCTATGTGACCGCCATCCGCTCTGCGCAGCTTGGCTTCAAGACGGCCATCGTGGAACGGGAGCATCTGGGCGGCATCTGCCTGAACTGGGGCTGCATTCCCACCAAGGCCCTGCTGCGCTCGGCCGAGATCATGCATTATGCCGATCATATCAAGAACTACGGCCTCAAGCTGGAAGGCAAGGTGACGGCCGACGTCAAGGCGGTCGTGGAACGCTCGCGCGGCGTCTCCGGCCGGCTGAATGGTGGCGTCGGCTTCCTGATGAAGAAGAACAAGGTCGACGTCATCTGGGGCGAGGCGAAACTGGCCGGCAAGGGCAGGATCACGGTTGGCAAGCCATCCAAGGCGCCCATGCAGCCGCAGCACCCGGCGCCCAAGGGCACGAAGGGCGAGGGCGAGTATTCTGCAAGACACATCATCGTCGCCACGGGCGCGCGGCCCCGCGCATTGCCGGGCATCGAGCCGGACGGCAAGCTGATCTGGACCTATTTCGAGGCCATGGTGCCGCAGGAACTGCCGAAAAAGCTGCTCGTCATGGGCTCGGGCGCCATCGGCATCGAGTTCGCCTCCTTCTACAACGCCATGGGTTGCGACGTGACCGTTGTCGAGGTCATGCCAACGATCATGCCGGTGGAGGATGCCGAGATTTCCGCCATCGCACGCAAGCAACTGGAAAAGGCCGGGCTGAAGATCCATACCGAGGCCAAGGTCACCAAGGTCGAGAAGGGCGCAAATTCGGTGAAAGCCACCGTGGAACTGAAAGGCGGCAAGAGCGAGGTGATCGAGGCCGACCGGATGATTTCGGCGGTTGGCGTTCAGGGCAATATCGAGAATCTCGGCCTTGAGTCACTCGGGGTGAAGACCGAGCGCGGCTGCATCGTCATTGACGGCTATGGCCGCACCAATGTGGAAGGCATTTACGCCATCGGCGATGTGGCGGGACCGCCCATGCTCGCGCACAAGGCCGAGCACGAGGGCGTTGTCTGCATCGAGAAGATCGCCGGCCTGCCCAATGTCCATGCCACCGACAAGGCCAAGATCCCCGGTTGCACCTATTGCCACCCGCAGGTGGCATCGGTGGGGCTGACGGAAGCGAAGGCAAAGGAGCAGGGACGCGACATCCGCGTCGGCCGCTTCTCCTTCGGCGCCAATGGCAAGGCCATTGCGCTGGGCGAGGACCAGGGCATGGTCAAGACGATCTTCGACAAGAAGACGGGGGAACTGCTGGGGGCCCACATGGTCGGCGCCGAAGTCACCGAACTCATCCAGGGCTTCGTGGTCGCCATGAACCTCGAAACGACGGAAGAGGAACTCATGCACACGATCTTCCCGCACCCGACCCTGTCGGAGATGATGAAGGAAAGCGTGCTGGACGCCTATGGCCGCGTACTCAACGCATGATCTGGAGACGATGGCCGACCGGCTCGCGCGCGATCTGGCCGGCAGCCGCTGTGGCGGGCGGGTGACAAAGGCACGGTCACTGCCCATATGATGGGCAGGCCTGACAAGGGGATGATGGCGACATGATGCATTCCTACGGATCCGAATTCGGCGTTATGGGCATGGCGGGCGTCGGCTTTTTCGGCATGCTGCTGATCGGCTTTCTCGCCGGTTACGTGGCCGAGCGCGCCCTGAACCGCAACCACGGCCTGCTGACCAACATCCTCGTCGGCATTGCCGGCTCATTCGTGGGCGGCACGCTGGCCAGCCTGCTGAACATCACCTATTACGGTTTCCTCGGAAATCTCGTGGTTGCGACGCTTGGCGCGATTGCCATCCTTTGGCTTTTTGGAAAAAGCAGCCGCAACACGCGTTCCTGAAGTGCAGGCCCGGAAAAAGGCATAGCAAGATATGGTCACAATTCTCGACACCGTCACCGGAAAACAGCGTCCGCGCCATCCGGAAAAGCAGAAGAACCCGGAGAACGAGATCCAGCGCAAGCCCGCCTGGATACGGGTCAAGGCGCCGGTGTCAAAGACCTATCAGGAAACCCGCTCCATCGTGAAGGACAACAACCTTGTCACGGTGTGCGAGGAGGCCGGCTGTCCCAATATCGGCGAATGCTGGGACAAGAAGCACGCCACCTTCATGATCATGGGCGAGATCTGCACGCGCGCCTGCGCCTTCTGCAATGTCATCACCGGCAAGCCGCATGCGCTAGACCCGAACGAGCCGGAAAACGTGGCCAGGGCTGTGCGCCAGATGGGGCTGCAGCATGTCGTCATCACCTCGGTGGACCGCGACGATCTCGCCGATGGTGGCGCGCGCCACTTTGCCGATGTGATCGCGGCGGTGCGGGCGGCCTCGCCGGAAACGACGATCGAAATCCTGACGCCGGATTTCCTGCGCAAGGAGGGCGCACTGGAAATCGTCGTCGCGGCGAAGCCCGATGTCTTCAACCACAATCTGGAAACCGTGGCGTCCAACTACCTGACGGTGCGGCCGGGCGCGCGCTACTTCCACTCAATACGCCTGTTGCAGCGGGTCAAGGAAATCGATCCGGCCATCTTCACGAAGTCGGGCATCATGGTCGGCCTGGGCGAGGAGCGCAACGAGGTGCTGCAGCTCATGGACGACCTGCGTTCCGCCGATGTCGACTTCATCACCATCGGGCAGTATCTGGCGCCGACGCGCAAGCATCACCCGGTCAGGGCCTTCGTCACGCCCGAAGAGTTCAAGTCCTACGAGACGGCGGCCTATTCGAAGGGCTTTCTGATGGTGTCCGCCAGCCCCCTGACGCGTTCATCGCACCATGCGGGGGAGGATTTCGCACGGCTCAGGGCCGCGCGCGAAGCCAGGCAGGCGTCTGCGAAGGACTGATCGATCATCCATGCCCAAATTCGAGACCAGACGCCCGGTCGAGCACGCTGCCGGCGACATGTTCGCCCTTGTTGCCGATGTTGAGAAATATCCGGAATTCCTGCCCATGTGCGAGGCACTGACCGTGCGCTCGCGTCGCGAACGCGATCACCGCGAGATGATCGTGGCCGACATGACGGTGGGCTACAAGGCGATCCGGGAAACCTTTACCAGCCAGGTTCTGCTGGACCGCCAGGCGCAAACGATTTTGGTGAAATATGTCGACGGACCCTTCAGGTACCTTACCAATGAATGGTCATTCGAACCGCGCGGTGGAAATGCCTGCACGGTTCATTTCTTCATCGACTACGAATTCCGCAGCCGTATCCTGGGCGCCATGATGGGCGCGGTCTTCGACAGAGCCTTCCGCATGTTCGCCGAGGCCTTTGAAAAGCGCGCGGACGTGATCTACGGGCGCGGCGGAGCGGCCTGAACGTCAGGCGTCCAGCGCGGCCTTCAGCATTGCAAGCGCGTGAAGGACGGTGGCCCGGCGTACGCCTTCGCGGTCGAGCCCGGCAAACATGCGGCTCTCGGCAATCGCCCGCGCGCCGTCTTTCGCAAGCCCGAACCAGACGAGGCCGACCGGCTTTTCATCGCTGCCGCCGCCGGGGCCAGCGACACCGGTGACGGAAATGGCGAGATCGGCGCCCGAACGGGCCAGCGCGCCGGCTGCCATTTCGGTAGCCGTTTCAGCCGAGACCGCGCCATGGGCCGTGAGCGTGTCTTCCGATACGCCCAGCATGTCCTGCTTGGCCTGGTTGGAATAGGTGACGAAGCCGCGATCCACCACATCGGACGAACCGGCAATGTCGGTCAGCGCACCGATGATCAGTCCGCCGGTACAGCTTTCCGCCGTGGCGATCATCATGCCCCTGGCACGTGCGGCATCCAGAACCGCGGCAGCGAATTCCCTTGTTGCAGCGCTCATTCCGGCACCTCCCCGGGATAGATGACGGTTGCGGTGGCGATGGCGGCAATTCCTTCGCGCCGGCCGACAAAGCCCATCTTCTCGTTCGTCGTCGCCTTGACCGAAACCCGTTCCGGGCCCACGCCCAGCATGGCGCAAAGCGCCGCCGTCATGGCGACGCGATGCGGGCCGACCTTGGGCGCTTCGGCAATGAGCGTGATGTCGGCATTGGCGATGCGTCCGCCCTTCTCCTTCACCAGCCGCACGGCGTGTTCCACGAAAATATGCGAAGGCGCACCCTTCCATTGGGGGTCGGAGGGCGGGAAATGCGTGCCGATGTCACCCGCCCCGATGGTTGCCAGCAGGGCATCGGTCAGCGCATGCAGGCCGACATCGGCATCGGAATGCCCGGACAGGGTTTTCTCGTGCGGGATCTTCACGCCACACAGCCAGACATGATCGCCGGGCCCGAACGTGTGGACATCATAGCCATTGCCGGTGCGCACATCCGGAAAGGCGGCGGCCAGAATGCGGTCTGCCATGGCAATATCCCTCGGCCAGGTGATCTTGAAATTGTCGGGCGAACCGGCGATCAGGCGGACCGGCAGGCCGGCCCATTCGGCGATGGCCGCATCGTCGGTGAAATGGCGCAGGCCGGACGTTTCCGCCTTGCGATGGGCTTCCAGGATCGCTGAAAACGGAAAACCCTGCGGCGTCTGCGCCGCGAACAACCCGTCGCGCGGCAGGGTGCCGGCCACAAGAGCGGACGGATCGCCCTTTTTCAGCGTATCGGAAACCGGAACCGCCGCCAGAACTCCATTGTCCGGCCCAAGCGCTTCCCTCGCGCGGTCGATGAGGGCTGCGTCGCAGAAGGGGCGCCCGCCGTCATGGATCAGCACGAAATCCGGCGGCTCGCCCGACAGCGCGTCAAGCCCCTTGAGAACCGAGCCTTGCCGGTCGGATGCGCCGGTCACGAAAGCCAGCCGTCCGGCGTCCAGTCCAGCGCTTGCCACCTCGAACAGGGCGCGGTCATCGGCATGAATGACAGCAATGACGCGGCGGATTTTCGGATGCCGCAGGTAACTCTCCAGCGCATGGCGGAGCACCGGCTTGCCGCCAATCATCCGGTATTGTTTCGGCCCGCCCTGCTGGCCGGCGCGTTCGCCCCGTCCGGCTGCCACCACGACTGCATCGAACCGTGTTTCCGCCATGTTTGTCACGTTGATGCCCCTGCGCCTTTGCCCTTCGCGCAGCAAGCCATACTGCGGGCCGCAAGGGGATGCCAGCCTGCAACCGGTTTTCTTTTGCGGCAGTGCAAAAGCCAATTGCATTGCGAGCCGGAACTGTCTAGAAAAAGGCAGTAAGGAAAATGCCCGAAAAATAATCATGAACCACCTCGCAAAACTTGCACAACCCCTCGCCATCGGCAAGGTCACGGTGCCGAACCGGGTGTTTCTTGCGCCCATGTCGGGCGTCAGCGACCAGCCCTTCCGGCTGCGTGCGCATCGGGCAGGCGCAGGCCTGACCATATCGGAAATGGTCGCTTCGGGTGAACTGGCGCGCGGTCGCGCCGAATCCATGCGGCGCATACGCCTTGCCGGCATTCCGATCCAGTCCGTTCAGCTTGCCGGACGCGAGCCGGAGGCGATGGCGCAGGCAGCACGCATTGCCGAGGAAGGCGGCGCGGACATCATCGACATCAACATGGGCTGTCCCGCCAAGAAGGTGACGGGCGGCTATTGCGGCTCTGCGCTCATGCGCGATCCCGGCCATGCGCTTTCGCTGGTCCATGCCGTCGTGGCGGCGGTATCGGTGCCCGTCACGCTGAAGATGCGTCTCGGCTGGGACACCGACAGCATGAACGCGCCGCTCATCGCGCGCATGGCGCAGGATGCCGGTGTCGCCATGATCACCGTGCACGGGCGCACACGCATGCAGTTCTACAAGGGCAGGGCGGACGGGCGCGCCATTCATGCGGTGCGCGAGGCTGTCAGCGTGCCACTTGTGGCCAATGGCGACGTGGAAACCGCAGCGGATGCAGCCGCCATCCTGGCGCAGTCCGGCGCCGATGCCGTGATGATCGGGCGCGGCCACTATGGCCAGCCCTGGCTCGCCGGGTCGATCGCCGCGGCGGCAGCCGCCGCCAGGAACGGACCCGCTCGTGGAAACGCCGCGCCGGACGATCTGGCGGCCTATGTGATTGATCACTATCGCGACATGCTTGCACTCTACGGTGACCAGCCCGGCCTGCGCCAGGCGCGCAAGCACCTGGGCTGGTATCTCGAAAGGCACGCGCCCGGCTGCCCGGATGCCATGCGAACGGCGATCATGACCGGGACCGACCCGCACACCGTGATGACGGCGCTGGAAACGGTCCTGACCGACCCCTCATTCACCGAGACACGGAGAGCCGCATGAAGCCGGCCGCGCAGACCCTCACAAGCACGGCCGATCCGGCACAGCTTGTCCTCAACACGATCCGCCATCCGGTCATCATGGTCGATGAGAAGGGCTATATCACCTTTGCCAATGCCGATGCGGAATCCTTCTTCCGCTCCTCCTCCGCCATTCTGGCCCGCAACCGGCTCGACCAGTTCATTCCCTTCGGATCGCCGCTGGCAACGCTTGTCGAGCAGGTGCGTGAGCGCCGCGCACCGGTCAACGAATACCGGGTCGACATTTCCTCGCCGCGGCTCGGCCCGGACAAGGTGGTCGACATCTACGTCGCGCCGGTCATCGAGATTCCCGGCTCCGTCGTGGTGATGTTCCAGGAGCGCACCATGGCCGACAAGATCGACCGGCAGATGACGCATCGCGGCGCGGCCCGCTCTGTCACCGGCCTTGCGGCCATGCTGGCGCACGAGATCAAGAACCCGCTTTCGGGCATTCGCGGTGCCGCGCAATTGCTGGAACTCTCCGCCTCCGACGAGGACCGCGCCCTGACGCGGCTCATCACCGACGAGACCGACCGTATCGTCGCGCTGGTGGACCGGATGGAGATCTTTTCCGACGAACGCCCCATCGACCGCGCGCCAGTCAACATCCACGTCGTGCTCGACCATGTTAAGGCGCTGGCGCTCAACGGCTTTGCCCGAAAGTTCCACATCAACGAGGACTATGACCCGTCACTGCCGCCGGTCTATGCCAATCGCGACCAGCTCGTTCAGATTTTCCTCAATCTGGTGAAGAACGCCGCGGAGGCGCTTGGCGACCGGGCCGATGGCGAGATCACGCTGTCGACCGCCTTCCGCCCGGGCATCCGCCTGTCCGTGCCGGGCACTGCCGAGCGCGTTTCGCTGCCGCTGGAATTCTGCGTGCGCGACAATGGCCCGGGCGTTCCGGACGACATCCTGCCCTACATCTTCGATCCCTTCATATCCACCAAGACCAACGGATCGGGCCTGGGACTGGCGCTGGTGGCAAAGATCGTGGGCGAACATGGCGGCGTCATCGAATGCGACACGTCGGCGCGCGGCACGACATTCCGAATCCTCATGCCGGCATGGAAGCCCGGCAGCAACGAGACCGGCGGCCTTTCGCCGGCAACGGAGAACTGAACCATGCCCAACGGAACCGTTCTGGTCGCAGATGACGATGCGGCAATCCGGACCGTGCTGAACCAGGCGCTGGCGCGCGCCGGCTACGATGTGCGCGTCACCTCCAACGCCGGAACGCTCTGGCGCTGGGTCGCGGCCGGGGAGGGCGACATCGTCGTCACCGATGTCGTCATGCCGGACGAAAATGCCTTTGACCTTCTGCCGCGCATCAAGAAGATCAGGCCGGAACTGCCGGTCATCGTCATGAGTGCGCAGAACACGTTCATGACGGCCATCCGCGCTTCAGAACGCGGCGCCTACGAATATCTGCCCAAACCCTTCGACCTGACCGAATTGCTGAACATTGTCGGCCGGGCCATGGCTGAGCCGAAACGGCCGTCGGTGGACAAGGCAACGGACGAACAGCCCGATTCCATGCCGCTGGTGGGGCGGTCCGCTGCCATGCAGGACATTTACCGCATGCTGGCGCGCATGATGCAGACGGACCTCACCGTCATGATCACCGGCGAATCCGGGACCGGCAAGGAACTGGTGGCGCGCGCCCTGCATGAATATGGCCGCCGGCGGAACGGGCCTTTCGTCGCCATCAACATGGCCGCGATCCCGCGCGATCTGATCGAGTCGGAACTGTTCGGCCATGAACGCGGCGCCTTCACCGGCGCCCAGCACCGCTCCACCGGCCGTTTCGAACAGGCCGAGGGCGGCACCCTCTTCCTCGACGAGATCGGCGACATGCCGATGGAGGCGCAGACACGGCTTCTGCGCGTGCTTCAGCAGGGCGAATACACCACCGTGGGCGGACGCACGCCCATCAAGACCGACGTACGCATCGTGGCCGCCACCAACAAGGATCTGCGTGTCGCGATCAACCAGGGGCTCTTCCGGGAGGACCTGTTCTACCGTCTCAATGTGGTCCCGCTGCGCCTGCCGCCGCTGCGCGAACGCGCCGAGGACGTGCCCGACCTGGTGCGCCATTTCTTCAAGGCCGGAGAAAAGGAAGGCCTGCCTGCCAAACGCATATCGCAGGACGCGCTCGACATCATGAAGCACTATCCCTGGCCGGGTAATGTGCGCGAACTGGAAAACCTCGTCCGCCGCCTCGCAGCCCTTTATCCGCAGGACGAGATCACCGCGGAGATCGTCGAAACCGAACTGTCCGGCGTGCCGGGCGCGGCGGCGCCGGCGGGAATGGCCAGCCTGCCGGAGGAAATCACCATTTCCCAGGCGGTCGAGCACTACTTGCAGCGCTACTTCCGCAGTTTCGGCGAAGACCTGCCGCCACCGGGCCTCTATCAGCGCGTGCTTCAGGATGTGGAATATCCCCTCGTCCTGGCATGCATGACGGCAACCCGCGGCAACCAGATCAAGGCCGCGGAACTGCTCGGTCTGAACCGCAACACGCTGCGAAAGAAAATCCGCGAACTGGGCGTCAACGTCTATCGAACGGCGAAAACGGGCTGAACGGATTTCCGCCTCATTTTCACCATCGGCCACCCATAGAGCTTCCGTTCAACGGCGTTTTGTTGCAGAATCGTCACAATGCGTTGCAATAGGGTCACGCCTCGCTGACGGGGCAGAACCGAGACGGGTGGACGGTTTCTCGTGCTGGATCGCATGAAGGAAAAAGGTGACGGCATGATGCCGGGCGAAGGCCGCAGGCTGCTCGCGCTGCCGGGCGTCCTGACCGTCGTTGCCTCGCTGCTGGTCGCTGTCACGTCCTTCGTCATCCTGATGGGCCTCACGCCCATCACCCCGGACGAAACCACGACCCTGATCCTCATCGGCGTCAACGCCGCGCTCGTGCTGACGCTGATCGTGCTGATCGTGCGCGAGGCACGGCGGATCATGCAGTCGCGCCGCATCGGCAAGGCCGCATCGCGGCTGCATGTGCGCATCGTGGCGCTGTTTTCCCTCGTGGCAGCGGTCCCCGCCATCCTCGTTGCCATCGTGGCGTCGGTGACGCTGGACATCGGACTCGACCGCTGGTTCGAAATCCGCACCCGCGCGATCATCAATTCCTCGCTTTCCATTGCCGAGGCCTACATCCGCGAAAACGCGGGAAGCCTTCAGGGCACCACGCTTTCCATGGCCGGTGACCTGGACCAGAACCGGCTGCTCTTCAGTCTCGACAAGGGCGGTTTCCGCAAGTTCATGTCGGACCAGGCCAATGGGCGGGCGCTGGCGCATGCTGCGCTCATCAATGCACAGGGCGCCTTCGTCATGACGGCGGAGACCACGGCCGAGTTTCCCATGCCGGAACCGTTTCCCGAGGTGATCGAACAGGCGCAGGATGGCCGTCCGGTGCTCATTCCGCCCCGTTTTCGCAATCTGGTCGGCTGCGTCGTCAAGCTGCGCGAACTGGAGGATGGCGACCTGTTTCTCTACACCGTGCGCGTCGTCGATCCGGAAGTCATCAAGGCACGACAGATCGTGGCGGCCAACGTCTCCGAATATCAGGGACTGGCCAACAACCGCACCTCGACGCAGGTGGCCTTCGCGCTGCTTTACCTCGGCGTCACCCTTGTGGTCGTGCTCTCGGCAATCTGGACCGGGATTGCCGTTGCCGACCGGCTGGTGCGCCCGATCCGCCAGTTGATCGGCGCGGCCGATGAGGTCTCCACAGGAAATCTCGATGTGCGCGTCCCGGTCCGCCAGTCCGACGGTGACGTCGCCTATCTCGGCGATACGTTCAACAAGATGCTCGCGCAGTTGAAGAGCCAGCGCAACGAATTGCTGGGCGCCAAGGACCAGATCGATGAGCGCCGCCGGTTTTCCGAGGCCGTCCTGTCGGGCGTGACAGCCGGTGTCATCGGTGTCCAGTTCGACGGTTCAATCTCGCTGGTCAACCGGTCCGGCGAGCAGATGCTGGGCGTTCTGTCGGCTGATGTGGAAGGCAAGAACCTGTCGGAAATCCTGCCGCATATCGGCCAGGTCTTCGAAATCGCGCGCAATTCCGGCCGTCCGGTCTGGCGCGAACAGACGGCGTTTTACCGCAACGGCGTGGAGCGGACCTTCAACGTGCAGATCACGGTGGAGGATTCCGATGACGACGACCATGCCTATGTGGTCACGGTGGACGACATCACCGACCTCGTCACCGCGCAGCGCACGTCGGCCTGGGCGGATGTCGCGCGCCGGATCGCCCATGAGATCAAGAACCCGCTGACCCCGATCCAGCTCTCCGCCGAACGGATCCGCCGGCGCTACGGCAAGGTCATTACCGAGGATCGTGAGGTTTTCGACCAGTGCACTGACACGATCATCCGCCAGGTCGGCGACATCGGCCGCATGGTCGACGAATTCTCGGCCTTCGCCCGCATGCCGAAACCCGCCATGCAGGAGACCGACCTGCGCGAGGCGCTGCGCGAAGCCTCTTTCCTCGTCGAGGTGTCGCGCAGCGAGATCGCCTTCGAGCGCGCCTTCATGGACGAGCCTCTTCCGGGCCGCTTCGACAACCGCCTCATGGCGCAGGCCGTCGGCAATCTCGTCAAGAACGCGGCGGAATCGATCGACGGAGCGACGGTGGACGAGCCGGGCCTCAAGGGCGTCATCCGGATCACCGCCCGCAATGACAACGGCCGGATCGTCGTCGAGGTGATCGACAACGGCCGCGGCCTGCCGCGCGAGAACCGGCAGAGGCTGCTCGAACCCTACATGACAACGCGCGAGAAGGGTACGGGCCTTGGCCTGGCCATCGTGCGAAAGATCGTCGAGGACCATGGCGGCACGCTCAGCCTGCACGATGCGCCAACATCGTTCCACGGCGGGCGCGGCGCGATGATCCGCATCGTTCTGCCATCGGCCGGCAGCGGCGCCGCGCCGGTGGCCAAAGGGGCGCATACGCAACAAGAAAACGACCGGAAGGTGGACCATGGCGTCTGACATTCTCATTGTCGATGACGAGACAGACATTCGCGAGCTTGTGGCGGGTATCCTGGAAGACGAAGGGCACGAGACACGCACCGCCCATGACAGCGACAGTGCGCTGGCCGCCATCTCGGAACGTGTCCCGCGCCTTGTCTTCCTTGACATATGGCTGCAGGGCTCCCGGCTCGACGGGCTGGCGCTTCTCGATGCGATCAGGAAGATCCACCCGGATCTGCCCGTGGTCATGATATCGGGACATGGAACGATCGAGACCGCCGTCTCCGCCATCCGGCGCGGCGCATACGATTTCATCGAGAAGCCGTTCAAGTCCGATCGCTTGATCCTGATCGCCGAACGCGCACTGGAAACCTCGAAGCTGAAGCGCGAGGTGTCGGAACTGAAGAAACGGTCGAGCGATTCCTTCGACCTGATCGGCAATTCCCATGTGATGATGCAATTGCGCCAGACGATCGAGCGGGTGGCGCCGACCAACAGCCGCGTCATGATCGTCGGCCCGTCGGGTTCGGGCAAGGAGGCCGTCGCCCGCGCCATTCATGCCCAGTCGGCCCGGGCGGGCGGGCCGTTCGTTTCCATCAATGCGGCAGCGATCACGCCGGAGCGCATGGAGATCGAACTGTTCGGCACCGAATCGAACGGCGCGGAACGCAAGGTCGGTGCGCTGGAGGAAGCCCATCGCGGCATTCTTTATCTGGACGAAGTGGCCGACATGCCGCGCGAGACGCAGAACAAGATCATGCGTGTGCTCATCGACCAGCAGTTTGAACGCGTCGGCGGCACACGCCGGGTCAAGGTGGATGTGCGAATCATTTCCTCGACCGCGCGCAACCTCGAGGCGATGATTGCCGAGGGTGCGTTCCGCGAGGACCTGTATCACCGCCTGGCCGTGGTTCCGGTCATCGTTCCGCCGCTGGCCGACCGGCGCGAGGACATTCCCTACCTGGCCGACTATTTCGTCAGCCAGATCGCCCGCCAGTCCGGTATCAAGCCCCGGCAGATCGGCGATGACGCGATGGCGGTGCTGCAGGCGCACAATTGGCCGGGAAACGTGCGCCAGCTTCGCAACAACGTGGAGCGGCTGATGATCCTTGCCCGCGGCGACAATCCCGAATCGCCCATCACGGCCGATCTTCTGCCCGCCGAAATCGGCGAAATGATGCCGCGAACGCCCAGCCAGACCGACCAGCACATCATGGCATTGCCGCTGCGCGAGGCGCGCGAGATGTTCGAGCGCGATTATCTGGTCGCGCAGATCAACCGCTTCGGCGGCAACATCTCGCGCACAGCCGAATTCATTGGTATGGAGAGGTCCGCGCTTCATCGCAAGCTGAAGTCGCTGGGTGTTTGAATAGGGGCGGAGACCTGCCATGCGTGTCATCATCTGCGGAGCCGGCCGGGTGGGCTATGGCATTGCCGAGCGGCTTGCTGCGGAGGAGAACGACGTCACGGTCATCGACACCTCCCCGGAACTGATCCGCGCTGTGCGCGACACGCTCGACGTGCGCGGCTTCATCGGCCACGGCTCGCATCCGGAAGTGCTGGAGGCAGCCGGCGCCGAACAGGCCGACATGATCGTGGCCGTCACGCTTCATGACGAAGTCAACATGGTGGCCTGCCAGGTCGCCCATTCGCTGTTCAACGTCCCGACCAAGATCGCGCGGATCCGGTCGCAATCCTATCTGCGCAAGCACTACCAGGACCTGTTCTCGCGCGACCACATGCCCATCGACGTCATCATTTCGCCGGAAGTGGAAGTGGGCGAAATGGTGCTGCGGCGCATTGCCTTGCCTGGTGCGACCGACATCGTGCGCTTTGCCGATAACAATGTCGTCATGGTGGCCATCGAGTGCATGGAGGAATGCCCGGTCATCAACACGCCGCTGGCGCAGTTGACCGAACTGTTCCCCGACCTTCCTTCAACGGTGGTGGGCGTATCGCGCGACGACAGGGTCTTCATCCCGCATTCGGCGGACCAGCTGGCGGCCGGTGATCTCGCCTATGTCGTCACCGAACGCGGGCAGGTGAAGCGCACGCTCGGCCTGTTCGGCCATGAGGAGCCCGAAGCCAAGCGGATCGTCATCGTCGGCGGCGGCAATATCGGCCTCTTCGTCGCGCGCACGCTGGAAGGCCGCCAGGCCCACGCCAAGGTCAAGATCATCGAGAACAACCGGGAGCGCGCCATCGACATCGCCGACCAGCTCAATCGCACGGTTGTACTGCATGGCGATGCGCTGGAACAGCGGCTTCTGATGGAGGCCGACATTGCCGACGCCGATCTCATGGTCGGGCTGACGAATGACGACCAGGTCAACATCCTGGCATCGGCCATGGCCAAGCGCCTCGGCTGCAAGTCCAATCTCGTCCTCATCAACAATCCGGGCTTTCACGAGTTCGCCCGCACGCTCGGCATAGATGCCTATGTGAATCCGCGCAACATCACCATCTCGCGCGTTCTGCAACATGTGCGGCGCGGCCGCATCCGCGCCGTTCACACGATCCAGCGCGGGGCAGCGGAGATCATCGAGGCCGAAGCCCTGGAGACCTCGTCGCTCGTCGGCGCGGAACTGCGCGAACTGGACCTGCCGGACGGGATGCGCATCGGCGCGGTCTGGCGGGACGGCAAGATGATCAAGCCCGGCGGAGCGCTGAAGGTCAGGCCGGGCGACCGGGTCGTGATCTTCGCCTTGCAGCGGGCCGTCAAGCAGGTGGAGCAGATGTTCCGCGTCAGCCTGGAATTCTTCTGATACCGGGCCGCCTTCCAAGACACGTTCAAACTCCGCGGAGATCCAGTTCCATGCCTCGCATCGCCTATGTCAATGGCCGCTATGTTCCCCATCGCGATGCGGTGGTTCACGTGGAGGACCGCGGCTACCAGTTTGCCGATGGCGTCTATGAAGTCTGCGAGGTGGCGCGGGGCTTCATCATCGACATCAGCCGTCATCTCGACCGGCTCGACCGCTCCCTGCATGAGCTCGTCATGGCCTGGCCCATGCGCCGGCTGGCCCTGGAAGTGGTGATGCGCGAGGTGGTGCGCCGCAACGGCATTGTCAACGGCATGGTGTATCTCCAGGTCACCCGCGGCGTGGCGCCGCGCGATCACGTCTTTCCCCATCCAATGGTGCGGCCTTCCCTTGTGATCACGGCGCGCAGGACCGATCCCGCCGCCGCCACTGCCCGGGCGGAGAAAGGCATCGCCGTCATCACCGTGCCGGAAAACCGGTGGGAGCGCGTCGACATCAAGACCATCGGCCTTCTGCCCAATGTCATGGCGCGGCAGGCCGCCAGGGAAGCGGGCGCAGCGGAAGCCTGGTTCGTGGACGAGGACGGGTTGGTGACCGAAGGGGCGGCAACCAATGCCTGGATCGTGACAGCCGACGGCATTCTCGTGACGCGCCCGGCTGAATTCGGCATTCTGCGCGGCGTCACGCGCACGACCGTATTCGACGTGGCCGCTTCATTGGGTCTGGCCATTGAGGAAAGGCCTTTCAGCGTGGAGGAAGCGATGAACGCCCGCGAGGCCTTCATCACTGCCGCTACGACGCTCGTCATGCCTGTCGTGCGCATCGATGAACGCACCGTCGCCAACGGCGCGCCGGGAGGCATAGCACTTTCGCTGCGCAAGGCCTTCTTTGACATTGCGGAAAAGACCATGGTTTGATAACCCGCAGGGTACGGAGAGGGTGGACCGTTTCATTTGTGTTTCTGTTTCAGGCCGTCTGCCGCTGCCGGATTGCTGCCGGTCTCCCGACCCATTGCCCCCGGATTGTCAAACTAGAATGACGCGGTGAAAGAACAAAAAATGGCTGAACGTTCCCAAAATCTTCAAGATCTTTTCCTCAATACAGTCCGCAAGAACAAGAATCCGCTCACGATTTTCCTGATCAATGGCGTGAAGCTCACGGGTGTCGTCACATCCTTTGACAATTTCTGCGTTCTCCTTCGCCGGGACGGGCATTCGCAACTTGTCTACAAGCACGCGATTTCGACAATCATGCCCAGCCAGCCTGTGCAGATGTTCGAGAGCGAAGAGAGCGGTTCCTGATTGGTTTCCGGCCCGAAAGACGCCGGGGGCGGGGATGACGGTGACGGCCTGCGCCTGGGCGTCCGGGCGCTGGTTCTCGTTCCCGTACTGACACGCCTGCAGGACCGGCGCGATGCCGACGGCGGCGTCCGGCGGCGGCTTTCCCGTTCGCCGGAGGCCCGGCTGGAGGAAGCCTGCGGTCTCGTTCAGGCCATCGACCAGGAAATCGTCCACGCCGAGATCGTGACCGTGGCCCAGCCACGGCCCGCAACCCTTTTCGGGACGGGCAGGATCGAGGGTTTTGCGCAAATCGTGCGGGAGAAGGGCGCGGAACTCGTTGTCGTCGATCATCCGCTGACCCCGGTTCAGCAACGCAATCTGGAGCGCGAATTCGGGGCGAAGGTCCTGGACCGGACAGGTCTCATCCTGGAAATCTTCGGCCGCCGCGCGCGCACCAAGGAAGGCGTGCTGCAGGTGGAACTGGCCCATCTGGAGTATCAGCGCGGCCGGCTGGTGCGAAGCTGGACCCACCTTGAACGCCAGCGCGGTGGCGCCGGCTTCCTCGGAGGCCCGGGCGAGACGCAGATCGAGGCCGACCGCCGCATCCTCCAGGACAAGATCACCAAGATCAGGCGGGAGCTGGAAACCGTTCGGCGCACGCGCGACCTGCACCGTGCCAAGCGCAAGAAGGTTCCCTATCCGGTCGTTGCGATCGTCGGCTACACGAACGCCGGCAAGTCGACCCTGTTCAACCGGCTGACCGGTGCGTCCGTGATGGCCGAAGACATGCTGTTCGCCACGCTTGATCCCACCTTGCGCCGGGTCAGGCTGCCGCATGGGGCCATCATCATCCTCTCGGACACGGTCGGCTTCATCTCCGATCTGCCGACCCATCTCGTCGCGGCCTTCCGGGCGACGCTGGAAGAGGTGGTCGAAGCCGATCTCGTCATCCACCTGCGCGACATTTCCGACCCCGACACGGTGGCGCAGGCCGAGGACGTGGAGGAAATCCTTTCCGGTCTCGGCGTCGATCCCGGCGACCGCCGCCGCGTTCTGGAAGTCTGGAACAAGATCGACAATCTGGACGATGCGGACAGGGCGCGGCTTGCCGAGGATACGCAATCCCTGCCGGCTGCTAACCGGCCGATCGCGGTCTCGGCGATCACGGGCGAGGGAACCGACGCCCTCATGGCTGCCATCGAAACGCACATATCGGGCACGCTGCGCGCGCTCTCCGTCACGCTGAGCGCCGATCAGATGCCGCTGATCGACTGGGTCTACCGCCATGCAACGGTCATGCAGCGGACAGACCATGAGGATGGCGGCGTGAGCCTGGACCTGCAGGCGCCGCAGGCCGCGGCGGACGAAATCCTCGAGCGGATTCATGGCCGGCGCGCGCGCGAGGCCTGGGAAGACTGACATCTCCGGTCAGGAGTCAGGGCTTTGCCTTGGCCGCCTGCCAGAGTTCCTCCATCTCGTCGAGGCTGGCCTTTTCCAGCGAACTGCCCTGTTGTTCAAGCGCCTGTTCCACCTTGTGAAAGCGATGCGCGAACTTGTCGTTCGTGCGCCGCAGGGCATCCTCGCTGTCCAGGCCAAGGTGACGGCCGAGATTGACCAGCGCGAACAGCACATCGCCGAATTCCTCGCGGGCGTGGGCCGTGTCACCGGATGCGAGCGCTTCGCGCAACTCGCCGATTTCCTCCTCGATCTTGTCGAGGACCGGCGCGGTTTCCTTCCAGTCGAAACCGACCGTGGCCGCGCGCTGTTGCAGCTTGAGCGCGCGCGACAGTGCAGGCAGGGCAGTGGGTACGGAATCGAGATAGCCCTTGCCACCCGGCTCCGGGTCGAGCCCCTTGGCAAGGCGCTCGGCCCGCTTGGCGGCGCGTTCCGACGCCTTGATATCGTCCCAGGTCTTCTTGACCGCCGCCGGGTCGGCGGCATCGCCATTGCCGAAGACATGCGGGTGTCGGCGGATCATCTTGGCGGTGATTGCCTCGACCACATCGGGAAAGGCGAAGGCATCCTGCTCTTCGGCCATGCGGGCGTGAAAGACGACCTGCAGAAGCAGGTCGCCCAGTTCGTCGCGCAGATCGACGAGATCGCCGCGCTGGATCGCATCGGCCACTTCATAGGCTTCCTCGATCGTGTAGGGCGCTATGGATGCGAAATCCTGTTCGAGATCCCATGGACAGCCCGTTCCAGGCGTCCGCAACGCCTCCATGATATCCAGGAGGCCCTCGACATGGCGCGACGGCGCGATCGGCCGGCCGCTCATTCGCGCCACCAGGTCTGCAACTGGTAGCCGTAGACCGGCGTCGTTTCCGGGTGGTGGATGGCGCTGGAATGGGCCACGCGCTGACCTTCCAGGTGGTAAAGCTGCACCAGGTAATGGCCGGAAAGAAGAACGCGGTCATAGGCGCGGACGGCAGTGACGAAATCATCCTTGTCGCGCGCCTTGAGCAGGGCATCGATCATGGCATCGACAGCCGGGTTCGCGACGCCGGCGAAATTGTAGGTACCTTCCAGGTCGCGGGCGGCCGATCCCCAGCGGCCGATCTGCTCGGCACCCGGTGACAGGGACGAATAATAGAACTGCATCATCACGTCATAGTCATAGGTTTGCAGGCGCTGCTGGTATTGCGCATCGTCGACGCTGCGCAGTTCGACAGCAATGCCGAGCGCCGCCAGCGTGCGTTGCCAGGCAGCCGCCAGCGCTTCGCCTGACTTTCCCTTGAGCAGGATCTCGAAGCGAACCGGCTGGCCGTCAGGCGTCAGCATCACACGGTCTTGCAGCCTGTAGCCGCCCGCCTTGAGGATCTCGAAGGCATGGCGGAGAAAGGCGCGGTCACGGCCCGAACCATCCGAAGCCGGCGGCGAAAGCGTGCCCGTCATGGCCTCCGGCTCGACCGCATCGGGGAAGGGCGCCAGAAGCGCCTTTTCCGCCGCGCTTGCAGGCTTGCCATGGGAGCCGAGTTCGGAACCGTCGAAGAAGCTCTTCGTCCGGGTGTAGGACCCGTCATAGAGGTTCCTGTTGATCCATTCGAAATCCAGCAGGCCCGAAAGCGCCTCGCGCAGGGCCTTGTCCGCCAGGAGCGGCCGGCGCGTGTTGAACACGAAACCCAGCATGCCGGACGGCAGGCCTTCCTCGAATTCCGATTTCACGATCCGCCCGTCCGCGATTGCCGGAAATTCATACTCGTTCTTCCAGCGCACCGGATCCTTGTCGACAAAGACATCCACGAGGCCCTTCTTGAACGCCTCGAACATGGTCGCCTCGTCGCGGAAATAGACGATCCGGATTTCGTCGTAATTGTCGAAACCGCGCTTGGAGGGGTGGTCCTTGGCCCAGTAATCGGGATTGCGCTTCAGCGTGATCGACTGGCCGGGATCAATGCCGGCCATGACATAGGGCCCGGAGGCGACCATGGGCTCCAGCGTCGTGCGGTCGAACGTGTCGAAATCGGTCGCGTGTTCCGGCAGGATGGGGAGAAGCGCCAGAAGCAGCGGCAATTCCCGGTCGGCCTTCTCGTTGAAGGTGAACCGCACCTTGCCCTGGCCGGTCTTCTCGATCCGGTCCACCCCGTCCAGCCAGCGCCGGTAAAGCGGCCGCGCCTTCTCCTTCATCAGCTTCATGGAAAACAGCACGTCTTCGACGCGGATCGGCTCTCCATCGGAAAAACGGGCGCGCTCGTCCAGGGTGAACTCGATGAAGCTGCGCTCCTCGTCGGTTTCCACCGCGCGCGCGATCAGCGGATACAGCGTGAAGGCCTCGTCGCGCGAGCGCGCCATGAGGCTTTCAAAGACGTTGTAGCCGAATTCCTGGTCGAACAGGCCGCGCGAAGCATCGCCCTGGACGATGAACGGATTGACCGAATTGAACGTACCGCGCACCGCGTAGTCGACACGCCCGCCTTTCGGTGCCTGCGGATTGGCATAGGGAAAATGGTCGTAGCTGGCGGGCAGGGCTGGTTCGCCATGCATCGAGATGGCATGGACCGGCTGGCCATGGCCCGGCCCCGCCATGAGGACGGCCGCGGTGAGGGCGACAAGGAGGCGCAGGAGAAACATGGGCGGTTCCCGATGGCATTCTCGTTCATGATTCGGTCGTGACGTTACCATGCATGGCGTGCCGCTCAATGGCCACGTCCGGGCAACGCGGGCGAACCGCCGATTCCCGGCCGCTGCCTGCTTGCCCTTGGCAGCGCCACGGTGTAACAACCCGCGCGAACGGTGCATGTCCGCCGCAAAGGCTCCGGCGACATTCAATTGCCTCATTTGGGCAACACGAGACCAGCTGGCGGCGGCGAGAATGCCGCCAAGGATTTAAGAGGATAGACATGATGAAGAAGCTGACTCTTGCAGCTTTCGCCCTGGCCGCCGCCGGAGCGGCGTTCACCGCGCCTGCGTCCGCCCAGCAGAACCAGATTCCTGACGGCTGGTTCAAGCTGTGCCAGAAGCAGAAGGACAGCGATGTCTGCAATGTGCAGTTCATCAAGGCGGCCAAGGAAACGGGCCAGTTGCTGGTCGGCATTTCCCTCATCGAGATTTCAGGCAAGGCCCAGCGCCGGATCATGCAGATCACCGTTCCGCCGATGCGTATCCTGCCGCCCGGCATCGGCCTGCAGATCGATGGCGGCAAGACCGCCAAGCTGGAATATGTGATCTGCCCGATCCAGCCGTCGCCGAGCTGCATTGCAGAGGCACCGCTGACCGACGAGATCATCAACTCGTTCAAGAAGGGCGGCGAACTGACGATCACCGCCGTGAACTTCCAGAACCAGCCGACACCGGTGAAGATCACGCTGAAAGGCTTCACCGAGGCCTATGACGGCGAACCGATCCAGCAGTCGGACTACGAGGAGCGCCAGAAGAAGCTCCAGGAGGAAATCGCCAAGCGGCAGGAAGAATTCCAGAAGAAGCTTCAGGCCGAGCAGGAAAAGGCGAAATCCAACTGAGCGATTCCCGCCAGCATCGGATCAAATGAAAACGGGGCCGCAAGGCCCCGTTTTCATGTCGACCGCCCGTGATCGTTGCTCAGTGCATGCTCGCCTCGCGCGGCACGTAGCGGCCTTCGCTCATGCCGGCGAAGAACTCACGCACCTGGGGGTGGCGGACCGGCTCGCCGGAATCGTCTGGAAGCAGGTTCTGCTCGGAGACATAGGCCACATATTCGGTTTCGGCATTCTCGGCGAACAGGTGATAGTAGGGCTGGTTCTTGTGCGGCCGGATTTCCGGCGGAATAGCCTGATACCATTCCTCCGTGTTGGCGAACACGGGATCAACGTCGAAGACCACGCCGCGGAACGGAAAAAGGCGATGGCGAACAACCTGCCCGATCTGGAATTTCGCTTGGTTTATCATGCTCATCTGCAACACTCTCCTGGACGCCTTATCTGGGGCTTGAACACGATGGTTCAATACCCGCAGCCGCTGGCCTCCCGATTTGCCGGCTTATCATGGCAGGGTCGCATGAACAGGCGGTGAACCGGCCCGCCTGAGCATCCGCGCCGGCGATTTGCGGCGACGCTTCAGGAATTTCCATGCGCGCCCGCGTGACGTATCGGTTCTGCCCGTGTAATGAAGCTGTGGCCCGGAGGCATTCCGGCCATTCGCCTTGTCGTCAGATCGCAGCGCAGTACCCTTCGCATCCATGAGCAATGTCATCGGCCTCGTCCTGCCCTTTTTCGGGCTGATCCTTCTGGGCTTCGTGGTCGCGCGCATCACCCGCCAGCCGCTTGAGGCGCTGGGCTGGATGAACACCTTCATCATCTACATCGCGCTGCCCGCGCTGTTTTTCCAGCTCCTGTCCAAGACGCCGATCGAGAAGCTCACCGAATGGGGCTACATTTTCGGTTCCGTCTTCTCGACCTATCTCGTCTTCGCGGTCATGTTCGTCTGGTCGGTGATCCGTTCGCGCGGCGAGATAGCCCAGAGCACCGTCAAGGGGCTGGCCGCGGCCTACGGCAATATCGGCTATATGGGGCCGGGCCTGGCATTGCTGGCACTGGGTCAGGAGGCGGCAGTGCCGGTGGCGCTGATCTTCTGCTTCGAGAACATCCTGCATTTCGCCATTGCGCCGCTGATGATGGGGCTGGCGGGCGGCACCGATGAACCGCCGTTGCGCATCGCCATCGGCGTCGTGCGGAAAATCGCACTGCATCCCTTCATTCTCGCGACCGTTGTCGGCGTAAGCGCCGCGGCGCTGCATGTCGCGCCGCCCGTTCCGCTGGAGCGCCTCCTGCAATATCTCGCCAATGCGGCGGCTCCTTGCGCGCTGTTCGTGATGGGCGTGACACTGGCCCTGCGCCCGCTCCGGCGGATGCCCGCCGAGATCGGCCTGATCGTGCCGCTGAAATTGCTCGTCCATCCGCTGATCTGCTGGATCACCCTGAGCTGGGTGGGCAACTTCGATCCCGTCTGGGTCTGGTCAGCGGTCCTGCTGGCCGGGCTGCCGACGGCAACGAACGTGTTCGTCATCGCGCAGCAATATGGTGTGTGGGTGGAGCGCGCCTCCGCAACCATCCTCGTGACCACCACCATATCGGTTGTCTCAGTGACGGGCCTTCTGCTGCTGGTGACCGGCGGCTACCTTCCGCCCGACCTCTTTCCCTAGGCCGCCGAGTTCGCCGGCGAGGTGGCGCAGGCCGCTGCCGGGAGCCATGCCTTCGCGCATGAAGAAGCCGCGCAGCGGCGAAAGCGAGCGCAGCAGGCCGAGACCGGCGCTGCGGGCGATCTGGGCGGGCAGGAGGTCCGAAAGCAGGGTGCCGTTGAGCGCGTTCACCGCGCCGGCCCGCGCCAGGATATCCGGCCGCCTCCGGCCGGCATAGCGGGCGAGCACATGCGGCGCGCCCGGATCCGGGACGCCCTCCAGAACCGTGGCCAGATCCATGACGTCGCGCAGGCCGAGATTGAGACCCTGTGCGCCGATGGGCGGAAACACATGTGCCGCCTCGCCGACGAGCGCCACCCGCCGCGCGGCGAATCCGGCCGGCAGGGTGGCCGAGAGCGGCCATGGCTGGCGTGAACCGGGCTGTGAAATCCGGCCCAGCATCGATTGCATCCGTTGCTCGAGCGCAAGGCAGAAAGCCTCTTCCGTCAGACCGGACAGACGATCCGCCTCCGCGGGCGACGTCACCCAGACCAGGCTGGACCGGTCCGGATCGGCCAGCGGCACCTGCGTGAACGGGCCATGCTCGGTGTGGAATTCGTTGGAGGTATCCTCATGCGGCCGCTCATGGCGGAATGTTGTCACGAGGGCGACTTGCGGCAGCGAGCGGGTACGCACATGAATGCCGGCGGCCTCGCGTCCTGCCGAGGCGCGACCATCGGCCGCGACAGCCAGGCGGCCCTGAAGCGTGTGGTCGTCGCCGAGCCCCAGGCAGACACTGTCGGTTTCAGGCATCCAGCGCGTCACGGCCTGCCCGAAGCGTTCAATGGCGCCGTCTCGCGCAATTGCATCGGCAAGCAGGTCGTTCAGCCGGCGGTTGGCGATGTTGTAGCCGAAGGCCTCCTCGCCAATCTCGCCGCAGCGGAAGGTCACGGTCGGGCTGCGCACCAGGCGGCGTGTGGCATCGACGATTCGCATCGTGCGAAGCGGCGCGGCGTCTTCACCCCGCACATCGACCCCGAGCCGCGCGAGAAAATCGACGCCCGGCATCATCACGGCGGTTGTCCGCCGGTCGTCCGGATTGGCCGGTGGGCCTGCGAGTGAAACCCGCCAGCCGCTCTGCGACAGGGCGAGGGCCGCGGCCATCCCGGCCGGACCCGCTCCCACGATGACGATATCTGACTGGCCCATGCGTTCTCCCGTGAAAAACGATCGGTCCAGGACGGCTAGTCACTGGCCTTGCGGTTTCGTATATGGCAGCACAGGGCATGCCGGCAATGGATGGACCCGCAACGGCGGCGGCATTTCCGGATGTTGCGGCCCGGGCACCAGACCCGAAACCGGGGCAAGGGAGGAAAATCGATGGCGTGGAGACTTTCCGCCGGAGGGGCGTGCGCGTGAAACGACCGCTGTTTTCCCGGCCCACGGGCAAGAAGGTGACCTGGCCCCAGGCCAAGGCCTTTTCGGTCCACCTGCTGACCGCCTCGGGCTCCTTCCTGGCATTCCTGTCACTTGTGGCAGCCGCGGAAGAGCGGTGGACGGCCATGTTCCTGTGGCTCGGACTGGCGCTTTTCGTCGACGGCATCGACGGGCCGATCGCACGCAAGCTCCAGGTCAAGTCGGTCCTGCCCACCTGGTCGGGCGACATGCTCGACAATGTCATCGACTATGTCACCTATGTGCTGATACCAGCCTTCGCGCTCTACAATCGCGGTTTCATGGGCGAGGGTCTGTCGTTCCTGTCGGCGGCGATCATCGTCATCTCGAGCGCCATCTACTACGCCGACACATCCATGAAGACGAAGGAGAACTTCTTCAAGGGCTTCCCGGTTGTCTGGAACATGCTCGTCTTCACGCTTTTCGTCATCGAGCCGGGCGAATGGACATCCTTCGCCGCAGTCGTTTTCTCCGCCATCCTCACCTTCGTGCCCGTCAACTTCCTGCATCCGGTGCGCGTCAAGCGCCTCCGCGAGATCAACCTCCCGGTTTTCCTGGCCTGGTGCGCGCTCGGCGTCATCGCGCTGGTTGAAAACATGCAGGCCAGTTTCTGGGTAAAGATCGGCATCTCGGCGACCGGTCTCTATCTCTACCTCATCGGCGCGATCATGCAGATGTTTCCCAATCTCGGCAAAAGGAGTTCCTGACAATGCACAAGGCCATTCGTGTTCACGAGACGGGCGGGCCGGATGTCCTACGTTACGAGGACGTCGAGACGCCGGCGCCGGGCAAGGGCGAGGCGCTGATCCGGCATACCGCGATCGGGCTCAATTTCATCGACACCTATTTCCGCACCGGGCTTTATCCGGCGCCGGCCGGCCAGCCGTTCATTCCCGGCAATGAGGGCGCCGGTATCGTCGAAGCCGTCGGCGAAGGTGTGAGCGGCCTGACCGCTGGCGACCGCGTCGCATACGCCGCGGGCCTCGGTGCCTATGCCCAGAAGCGTGTCATCGCTGCCGACCGGCTGGTCAAAGTCCCCGACGGGGTCAGCGACGAACAGGCCGCCGGCATGATGCTCAAGGGCATGACGGCCTGGTACCTGCTGCGCCGCACGCATGCGGTCAAGCCGGGCGAGACCATCCTTTTCCATGCCGCGGCAGGTGGCGTGGGCCTGATCGCCGGCCAGTGGGCCAAGCATCTGGGCGCCAACGTCATCGGCACCGCGGGTTCGCCCGACAAGATCGAACTGGCACTGGCGCATGGCTATGACGAGGTCATCAATTACCGCGAGCAGGATTTCGTTGCCGAGATCGACCGCCTGACCAGCGGCGGGAAATGCGATGTGGTCTATGATTCGGTGGGCAAGGACACCTATCCCGGTTCGCTGGACTGCCTGAAGCCTTTTGGGCTTTTCGTCTCCTTCGGACAATCGTCCGGGCCGATCGAGGGCTTCAACCTGGCCCATCTTTCGCAAAAGGGCTCGCTTTTCGCGACCCGGCCGACACTGTTCACCTATGTCGCCGCCCGCGAAGCGCTCGAGCAGGCGGCCGGGGAACTGTTCGATCTCGTTTCGCGCGGCATCGTCACGATCAACATAAACCAGCGTTACGCACTGAAGGACGCCGAGCAGGCGCATCGCGATCTGGAGGGCCGAAAGACAACGGGAACAACGGTTCTGGTGCCTTGATTTGCCGGGAAAAAGCTTGAAGCTGTTTCAAGACGCAGCCGGCTAAAGCGGGCCGGTTGACCGGTTAGACTGCCGGTTCATCGCGTCATTGGGGGGGTAGGGCCGGTTGAGCGATACGGATTTGCAGGAGAAAGGGCGTCTTCTCGACGTCGAGGGACTGACCAAGGTGTTTGGCACGCTCGTGGCCAATGACCGGGTCGATCTGTCCATAGCGCCGGGGGAAATCCACGCCCTGCTCGGCGAAAACGGCGCGGGCAAGTCCACCTTCGTCAAGATGCTCTTCGGCTCGCTGGAACCCAATGCCGGCACCATCCGCTGGAAAGGTGTTCCGCAGGCCATCACCTCGCCGAGCATGGCGCGGCAATTGGGCATCGGCATGGTTTTCCAGCATTTCTCGCTGTTCGAAGCCCTGTCGGCGGCCGAAAACATCGCGCTCGCGCTGGACCGCTCGACGCCGCTGGCCCAGATCGCCGACAGCGCGCGAAGGCTTTCCGTCGAATACGGTCTCCCGCTTGACCCGCATTCACTGGTGGGCGACCTTTCCGTCGGCGAGCGCCAGCGCATCGAGATCATACGCTGTCTGCTGCAGAAGCCGGAACTGATCATCCTGGACGAGCCGACATCGGTGCTGACCCCGCAGGAAGCCGACAAGCTGTTCGAGACGCTGGAGCGGCTGCGCGAGGAAGGAAAGTCCATCCTCTACATTTCGCACCGCCTTGAAGAGGTGAAGCGGCTATGCGACCGCGCCACGGTTTTGCGCCATGGCAAGGTCGTGGAACATTGCAATCCGCGTGACGAAACGGCGGCCTCGCTTGCACGCATGATGGTAGGCGAGGAAATCCAGACCGTTTCGCGCCCGGCCCCTGCCGGCGAGGACGGCGAGGCGCTCCTTGAAATCCGGGGCCTGTCGCGTGCCGCTGCAACACCGTTTTCCGTGCGGCTTTCCAATATCGACCTGACCGTTCGCGCTGGCCACGTCATCGGCATTGCCGGCGTCGCCGGCAACGGGCAGGGCGAGTTCTTCGAGGCGGTCTCCGGAGAGGCGAGGCAGGCGCAAGCTGGCGCCGTGCGCATTCGCGGCACGGATGCGGGCCATCTCGACATCTCGGCAAGGCGAAGGCTCGGCGCGGGTTTCGTTCCGGAAGAACGGCTGGGCCACGGCGCCGCCCCGGGCCTGCCGCTGTCGCAGAACCTGCTCTTGTCGCGCCACGCCACCGACAGCGGCACCTATCTCGGCGCTCTTGGCACCGTGCGCACGGCGGCGCTGGCCGATGGCGCCCGGCGCATCGTCAAGGAAATGGACGTGCGCAAGAGCGGCGAGGATCCCGAGGCCTCGGCCTTGTCAGGCGGAAACCTGCAAAAGTTCATTGTCGGGCGGGAAATGGACCGCAGGCCCGCCGTGATGGTGGTCAATCAGCCGACCTGGGGCGTGGACGCCGGCGCCGCGGCGCGTATCCGGCAGGCGCTGATCGAGCTCGCACGCGAAGGATCGGCGGTTCTCATCATCAGCCAGGATCTCGATGAATTGTTCGAGATGTCCGACGCCATTGCTGTCATGCACAACGGAAAGCTGTCCAAACCGGTTCCCATTGGCGAGGCCACGTACGAGAATATCGGCCTGCTGATGGGCGGGGCAGAGCCCGGCCACAAGGCAACGCCGCATGCGGAGGGGGCATGATGCGCATCGAACTCGTCAAGCGCTCCGGCCATTCGGTCCTGTTCAGCGCGCTGTCGCCCTTCGTCGCATTGGGGCTCACCATCATTGCCGGCGCGATCATGTTTGCATTGCTGGGCAAGAATCCGGCGGTCGGCCTTTATTCCTATTTCATCGAGCCGCTGACCGAGACCTGGTCGTTGCATGAACTGGCGATCAAGGCCGCGCCGCTGATCCTCATCGGCACCGGCCTGTGCGTCTGCTATCTCTCCAACAACTGGAACATCGGCGCGGAAGGACAATTCATCACCGGCGCCATGCTGGGTTCCCTGCTGCCGGTGATGTTTCCCGGTCTCACGGGGCCGCTGGTCCTGCCGATGATGCTGGTCATGGCCATGGTCGGCGGTGCCGCCTATGCCGGCATTCCCGCGCTGCTGAAGGTGCGTTTCGGCACGAACGAAATCCTGACGAGCCTGATGCTCGTCTATGTCGCGCAACTGTTCAACGACTGGCTTGTGCGCGGACCATGGCGCAATCCCGAAGGGTTCAGCTTTCCCGGCACCATCGCATTTCATGCCGATGCGCTGCTGCCGGAAATCCTGCCCGCCTCCGGCCGGGCCAACATCGGCATCGCGCTGGCGATTGTCGCCGCGATCGTGGTCTGGTTCCTGCTGTCGCGCACGCTGAAGGGTTTCGAGGTGCGGGTGCTTGGCCAGAGCCCGCGCGCCGGGCGGTTTGCCGGCTTCTCGCCCAGACGCATGACGCTGTTTGCCTTCCTGGTTTCCGGCGCGCTGGCCGGACTTGCCGGCATCACGGAAGTGGCCGGGGCGGTGCAGAGCCTCAACGAGAAGCTCTCGGTCGGTTACGGGTTCACCGCGATCATCGTGGCCTTTCTGGGCCGGCTCAATCCGCTCGGGGTCATTGTCGCCGGTTTCGTCCTGGCGCTGACCTATCTTGGCGGCGAAGCGGCTCAGATATCGTTGCAGATTTCCGACAAGACCGCCCGTGTCTTCCAGGGCATGCTGCTGTTTTTCGTTCTGGCGAGCGACACGCTCATTCACTATCGCGTACGTATCGTGCGCGGAACCGGGGAGGCGCGCGGTGCTTGAGGCGATCCTGTTGACCGTCGCGACAGCGGCGACCCCGCTGCTTCTGGCCGCCATCGGCGAACTGGTGGTCGAACGCTCCGGCGTTCTCAATCTCGGCGTCGAGGGCATGATGCTGATCGGCGCCGTCACCGGATTTGGCGTGGCGCTCATCTCCGGTTCGCCATGGCTGGGCGCCATCGCGGCCGTTGTGGCCGGCGCTGCCTTTTCGCTCCTGTTCGGGTTCCTGACCCTGACCCTCGTCACCAACCAGGTGGCCACCGGCCTGGCGCTGACATTGCTCGGCATCGGCCTGTCGGGGCAACTTGGCGAATCATTCGTCGGAACGCCGGGCGTGCGCATGGAGGCCATCGCCATACCGGGCCTTTCCGCGCTGCCGCTGGTCGGCCGCCTGTTGTTCGGGCAGGATCCGCTGTTTTATGTGTCCATCGCCCTGACGGCGGCGACGGCGTGGTTCCTGTTCCGCACGCGCGCCGGCCTGACGCTGCGCGCGGTCGGCGACAGCCACGGCTCGGCCCATGCGCTGGGCATCAAGGTGATTGCCATCCGTTATCTCGCCGTCATGTATGGCGGCGCCTGCGCGGGTCTTGCCGGTGCCTATCTCTCTCTGGCCTACACACCGCAATGGGTGGAGAACATGACGGCCGGGCGCGGCTGGATCGCGCTCGCGCTGGTGGTTTTCGCCTCATGGCGTCCCTGGAGGGTGCTGGCCGGTGCCTATCTGTTCGGTGCGATCACCATCCTCCAGCTCCACATCCAGGCAATCAGCCTGAAAGAGCTCGGATTCCTGCCTGCCCCCCTGTTCTGGCTGGCGGAACTGATCAAATCCATTCCGTCCCAGTTCCTTTCTTCGCTTCCCTATCTGGCAACAGTGGTGGTCCTTGTGCTTATCTCCCGAAACAGGCGGTTGACGATGATGAACACACCGGCCTCGCTGGGGCGGCCGTTCGTTCCGGACCGCTAGACAAGAACCAGGACGGGAAGCCCCGCGCGACATACACACTCAAGAGGTTGAACATATGAAAAAACTGATCCTCTCCCTCGCCGCTGCATCCGCGATGTCACTCGCGGCGGCCAGTGGCGCCATGGCGCAGATGGACAAGGTGAAGGCCTGCTTCATCTATGTCGGTCCCATCGGCGATTTCGGTTGGTCCTACCAGCATCACCAGGGCCTGCTGGCCCTTGAGGAAGCGCTCGGCGACAAGGTGGAAACGGCTTATCTGGAAAGCGTGCCGGAAGGCGCGGATGCCGAACGCGCCATCGAGCGTTTCGCGCGCTCGGGTTGCAACATCATCTTCACGACCTCGTTCGGCTACATGGACGCCACCAACAAGGTGGCCGCCAAGTTCCCGGACGTGAAGTTCGAGCATGCCACCGGCTACAAGCGCGAACACCCCAATGTCGCCACCTACAACGCGCGCTTCTACGAGGGGCGCTATGTGCAGGGCGTGATCGCTGCTTCGCTGTCGCAAGCCGGTACCGCCGGCTACATCGCATCCTTCCCGATCCCGGAAGTGGTGATGGGTATCAACGCCTTCATGCTGGGCGCGCAGTCGGTCAATCCGGATTTCAAGGTCAAGGTGGTCTGGGCCAATACCTGGTTCGACCCAGGCAAGGAAGCCGATGCCGCCAAGGCACTGGTCGATCAGGGTGCCGACATCATCACCCAGCACACGGATTCCACCGCACCCATGCAGGTGGCCTCCGAGCGCGGCATCAAGGCCTTCGGCCAGGCATCCGACATGATCAAGTTCGGACCGGAAACCCAGTTGACCTCGATCGTCGACAATTGGGCACCCTATTACATCAAGCGGGTGAAGGCCGTGCTTGATGGCACCTGGGAACAGGTGGATGTGTGGGCCGGCATGCCGGAAGGCGAGGTGCTGATGGCGCCCTACACGAACATGCCCGACGACCTGAAGGCCAAGGCCGAGGAAATCGAGGGCAAGATCAAGTCGGGCGAATTCCATCCCTTCACCGGTCCGGTGAAGAAGCAGGATGGTTCCGACTGGCTGGCAGAAGGCGAAGTGGCCGATGACGGCACGCTTCTCGGCATGAACTTCTATGTCGAAGGCGTGGACGACAAGCTGCCGCAGTAAGGCTGCCTTCATTTTTCCATGAACTTTGCGCGGGGCCTTTCGGTCCCGCGTTTTTTTATTGCCGCGCAAGCACCATCCGGCGCACCAATGGCCGGGAAACCAGCCAGTCCGCACCGCGATTCAGGAGGGTGGCGATCATGCGCCGGCCGGGCGTCTCGCCATGGCGCCAGACCAACCACGAGACGAGGAGGATCGCGCAAAGGGTCGCGACCAATGCCGCCGTCTGGCCCAGCAGCGGCGTCAAGGCGTTGATGCCGACATAGCCGATATTCTGGTGCAGGAGATAGAGCGGATAGGTCAGTCCACCGAGCATCATCACCAATCCGGTCGACGGCAACAGCCCGCGCGCCGCCACGGCCGCCCAGAAGACGAGGTGAAGGACCAGACCGGAAATGGCAAGTGCCTGGTTGCCGGGCGCAATGCCATAATGGGCCATCATCCAGCCCTGCATGCCCTTCATGTGCGTGAGCGCCATCAGGAAGGCGGCAAATGCCAGCAGCACGGCATCCAGCCGCCATCCCCGCGAGACGATGTGATGCGCAAGGACGCCGCCGGCGAAGAAGGGGGCGTATTCGGTGATCAGGACCATGCGCAGCGCGCCGCTGCCAAGCCAGTATTCGTTCACCATGGAGATGGCCAGCCACGAGGTCAGGAGCAGCAGCTTCCGGCTTGCAAACAAGCCGCTGAGGATCGCCAGCGAAACCCAGCCATAGAAGACGAGTTCGAGAACGATGGTCCAGTAGACACCGTCCATGAAGGGTTGCCCGAAAACCTGCGGGATCATGGCGAGATTGGCGGCATACTGAGCGGTTCCAACCGGCAGGCGCGGATCGCCGGCAAACAGAAGCACGGCGAATGTGATGGTCATGCATATGACGAAGCCGGGATAGAGCCGGGCGAAACGGGCAATGGCGAAGGCGCGGAACGTACGGCCCTCCGCCGACCAGGCAATCACGAATCCGGAGATCATGAAGAAAAGGTTGAGGCCGAGATAGCCGTAGAGCGCCATGGCTTGCGCCGCTGGATACGGATGATCGAGATAGGGCACTTGCCCGGCGCTGCCGCGAAACAGGTAGTGAAAGGCGACGACGGCCAGCGCCGAGACCAGGCGCAGGAGATCAAGCGATCCCATGCGCTGAGCCGGCCGGTTGCCTTGAGCCTGATCTGCCGATGTCATTGCCTGCCGCCTCCATGAAGAAGGCATAAACTAGCGGCAAGCTTGCTTTAGCGAAATAAGATACGTCTGACAGGGTGAACCGGCAGGGTTAATGCGCCAGTCCCGTCATACGGCAGTGCCGTGCAGGTCGTAGGCGTCCGCGCCATCGATCTTCACGGTCACGATGTCGCCGACGCGTAGCGGGCGGCGTGAGCGCACATGCACGACACCATCGATTTCCGGCGCGTCATACCTGGTCCGGCCGGTGCCCGCCGTACCGTCCGCCGTGTCGATGATGACCGGCAGGCGCTTGCCAACACGCTGCTTCAGAAGTTTGGCCGAAACGCCTTGCTGGCGCTCCATGAAGCGTTTCCAGCGGGCGTCCTTGATCTCGGCCGGCACGTCTTCAAGGCCGAGATCGTTGGAGCGGGCGCCCTTGACCGGCTCGTATTTGAAGCAGCCGGCGCGGTCGATCTTCGCTTCGTCCAGCCAGTCGAGCAGCATGGTGAAATCCTCCTCCGTCTCCCCCGGAAAACCGGTAATGAAGGTGGAGCGAAGGGCCAGATCAGGGCAGATGTCGCGCCAGCGGCGAATGCGTTCCAGCGTCTTTTCCTGGTGTGCCGGGCGGCGCATGTTCCTCAACACGGCCGGACTGGCATGCTGGAAGGGAATGTCGAGATAGGGCAGGATCTTACCCTCGGCCATCAGCGGAATGACCTCGTCGACATGGGGGTAGGGATAGACATAGTGCATGCGCACCCACACGCCCATCTCGCCCAGTTCGCGGGCAAGATCGAGGAACCTCGTACGCACTTGCCGGTCCTGCCAGGGGCTTTCGGCATACTTCATGTCCAGGCCATAGGCACTGGTATCCTGGCTGATGACGAGGATCTCCTTCACGCCTGCCTTGACCAGTTTTTCCGCCTCGCGCAACACGTCCCCGATCGGTCGCGAAACGAGATCGCCGCGCAGCGCCGGGATGATGCAGAAGGAACAGCGATTGGAACAGCCTTCGGAAATCTTGAGATAGGCATAGTGGCGCGGCGTCAGCTTGACGCCCTGTTCCGGCACAAGGTCCAGAAACGGATCGTGGACGGGCGGGGCGGCCTCGTGAACCGCCGCCATGACGCTTTCGTAGGCCTGCGGGCCGGTAATGGCGAGTACGCCGGGATGGCGCTCGCGGATAACGTCCGGCTCGGCCCCCAGGCAGCCTGTCACGATCACCTTGCCGTTTTCGTTCAGCGCCTCGCCGATCGCGCCCAGCGATTCGTCGCGCGCGGAATCGAGGAAGCCGCAGGTGTTGACGACGACAAGATCGGCGCCGTCATGCTTGCGGGCGATCTCGTAGCCTTCGGCACGCAGGCGGGTGATGATACGCTCGGAATCGACCAGTGCCTTGGGGCAGCCGAGGGAAACGAAACTGACACGCGGTGCGGACATGAGGCTCTTTCCGTGCTTTCGGGGGCAGGCGGCGGGCATGCAGGGGCATGCGACTGGCCGCAATCGATGAGGCGCATAGACCGGATCGGCGGCGAGAGCAAGGCGGCCGGGCAGGGCGCCTTTCAGCCAAAGGCGACGGACACGGTTCCGAACGGCCCGAAGTCGGCCTCGAAGCGGCTGCCGGGCGGCGCCTCGACCGGGCGGATGAACGAACCGGACAGCACGATGTCGCCCGCCGACAGGCCCTGGCCGTAAACGGCGAGCCGCTTCACAAGCCAGACGATGCCGGCGACCGGATCGTCGAGCACGCCGGCACCCAGACCCGTTTCTTCCACAATGCCGTCACGCTTCAGGATGCAGCCGGTCCAGCGCAGGTCGGCGGCGCCGGGGGCGTGGCGTTCATGGCCAAGCACGATGCCGGCATTGGCTGCATTGTCCGAAACGGTATCGGTGATGATCCGGGGCTTGCCGGTGGCCGGATCGGCGCGCAGGATGCGCGTGTCGAGGATTTCGAGTGCGGGCGCCATGGCCTGCGTGGCGGCCAGCACGTCGCTCCGGCTCGTCTGGGCGCCGGACAGGCCGTCCTTCATGATGAAGGCTATTTCCGCCTCGATCCGCGGCTGGATGAACCGGCCGGCCGGGACGGTCGCCCCCGTTTCGAAAAGCATGTCGTCCAGCAGCACGCCGGAATCCGGCGTCGTGATGTTCAGCGCCTGTTGCATGGCCCGCGATGTCAGGCCGATCTTCCAGCCGATCACGCGGCGGCCTTTCGCCAGCTTCCGGGCGACAAGCGCGGCCTGAACAGCATAGGCATCGTCCAGCGTCATGCCCGGATGGGCCAGGCTCAGCAATCCGCACTGGACGCCCGTCCGTTCCGCCTCCAACAGCCTCCTCGCGGCGTCCTCGATCTCGCCGGGCGTCATTCGTCCACCACGCCGTTGCGCAGGACACCGATACCGTCGGCCTCGACTTCCACCTGGTCGCCCGGCTTGAGGTAGACTGGCGGATCGAAGCGGGCGCCGGCGCCTGTCGGCGTGCCGGTGACGATGATGTCGCCGGGCACGAGCGTGGTGAAGGTGGAGATATAGGCGATCTGGCGGGCAACCGGGAACAGCATCCGCCCTGTGCTGTCCTGCTGGCGCGTCTCGCCATTGACGCGGGTGCACAGGCCGATATCGGTGATCTGCGCGGGATCGGTGAAGGGAACCAGCCATGGCCCCATGGCGCCGGAAGCATCCCAGTTCTTGCCCTGCGTCACGTTGAACTTGGCGTGGCGCACCCAGTCGCGCAGCGTGCCTTCGTTGCACAGCGTCAGTGCCGCAATGTGGTCGAGGGCGCGGGCCTCGGCAATGCGCCGCCCGCCCGTGCCGATGACCACGGCGATTTCGCCTTCATAATCCAGTTGGTGCGTTTCGGGCGGCCGCCGCAGCGGTTGCTCGTGTCCGACGAATGAACGCGGAAAACGGATGAACAGGCTCATGTTGGGCGGTGCATCCTGCCCGTCCTTGTACTCGGCGTTCCTGTCGGGGAAGTTGACACCGACGCAGATGATCTTCTCTGGATCCGGAACCGGGATTTCCCATTGAAAGGAACCATCGGGATGCGTCACCGCCCGTCCTTCAGCGGCCTTGCCGACGGCGCCGAGCGCTCCGGCTTCGATGACATCGCGCAATGTGCGGTATTGCGGAAAATCCGGGGACAGCGCGATCACGCCATTCGTGCCGACGGTGCCCCAGAATGTCTCTCCGGCAGATGAAAAGGTGGCAAATTTCATGCTGTCTCCGCAAGTTCCGCCAGCACGTCGCCGGCCATCGCCACATCGGATTCGCGGGCATCGAACTGGCCCACCTGGAAGCGGATGGCAATGGCCCCGTCGATGCGTGTCTGGGTGATGTAGATGCGCCCGTCGTCATTGACGCGGTTGACGAAGGCAAGCTGCGCCGCGTCGTCCAGCCCCTTCAGGCGGAAGGTGAAGAGCGAGAGAACCGGTTCCGTGACGATCTCGAAACCCGGTGTCTCCCGCAGGCGCTCCGCCAGCGCCTGCGCCCAGGCCACATGATTGCGGATGCGCTGGCGCAGGCCTTCAAGGCCGTAGCCGCGAATGAGAAACCAGAGTTTCAGCGCCCGGAACCGCCTGCCGAGCGGAACCGACCACTCGGAATAGTTGATCAGCCCGTCATGGCCCTGGGTCCTGAGGTATTCCGGCTGGATGGCGAGTGTCCTGACCAGGCTTTCGGGATCGGCAATGAAATGGGCCGAGCAGTCGAATTGCGCGCCAAGCCATTTGTGCGGATTGAAGACGACCGAATCGGCGCCTTCGACACCCGACCACAGAGAACGGAACTCGGGGCAGATCATGGCCGATCCGGCCCATGCCGCATCCACGTGGACGTAGAGGCCATGCCGCCTGGCGACAGCAATGACGGCGGCAATGTCGTCGCAAGCGCCGGTGCTCGTGCCGCCGGTGCAGGCGATAACGCCGGCCGGAAGGAAACCCGCCGCAAGGTCGGCGCGAATGGCTTCATCGAGGGCCTGCGGATCGAGGCCGCGCCGTTCGCCGGAGACGGGCACACGCACCAGATTGTCCTGGCCGATGCCGGAAATCCAGATGGCCCGGTCGATCGAGCTATGCACCTCCGCGCTTGCATAGACACGCAGGCGCGGCTGGCCGCAAAGACCATGCCTGTTTCCGCCCCATTCGAGTGCGCGTTCGCGCATGGTCAGCACCGCCGCCAGCGTGGCGGAAGAGGCGCTGTCCTGGATGACGCCTGAGAAATGCGCCGGCAAGCCGATGGCCTGGCGCAGCCAGTCCATCATCCGGGTTTCCATCTCGGTCGCCGCCGGGCTCGTCTGCCAGAGCATGCATTGCGCCGCCATCGCGGTGACCAGATACTCGGCCACGACCGAGACATCCGCCGCATTGGCCGGGAAATAGGCGAAGAAGCGCGGATGCTGCCAATGGGTCATGCCCGGCAGCACGATGTGTTCGAAGTCGGCCATGATCGCATCCATCGGCTGCGCTTCTTCCGGCGGCGAGGCAGGCAATTGCGCGGCAATGTCGCCCGGTGCCGTCTGCGCCCTGACGGGCCGCTCGCGCAGGCTCTCGCGATAATCCGCGCCCCAATCGGCTGCCATGCGCGACCACTTGCGGAAGTCTTCAGGCGTCATGGTGTCTGTTCCCTCTTGCAGCAGGTCATGGCAGGCGGATGCGATGCCGCCTGTTTGCGCGCCTGCCACGCCCGTGGCAAGCCGCTGTCGTCACGGCGCGATGATCGGCTGCGCCTTCATGTCACTCTCGCTCAGTGCCACATTCGCGAAAAGGCTGCCTTCCTCGAACCAGCTCCTTGGCGCGGGGGCGCCCCAGAGGGTCTGGCGTTGCGGATCCTTCAGGTCCCAGCGGATCGGCTCCAGATCGGGATCGACGGTCTGATAGTCCGAGCAGTAGATTTCGATGCGGTGCCCGTCAGGATCGCGGATATAGAGGAAGAAGGCATTGGAAATGCCGTGCCGGCCCGGACCGCGCTCCATGTTCTTCAGGTAGCCGGTGGTCGACATGAGGTCGCACAGGTCGATGATGTTGAGGGGGGTGGGCACCCAGAATGCGGTGTGGTGCAGGCGCGGGCCGGTGCCATTTGTGAAGGCGATGTCATGCACACCGCCCTTGCGGTGGGTCCACGCGGCCCACAGACGCCCGGTTTCCTCGTCCTCGGTATATTCCGTCACCCGAAACCCGAGTTCGTTGTAGAAGGCCACCGCCTCGTCGACATTCGGGGCGAAACAGTTGAAGTGATCGATCCGGAGCGGCTTAACACCGCGATATAAAGCGTATTGCTGATGGATGGGCGCCAGCCGGTCCATGCGGAAATAGAATTCCATCGGCGCGCCGAAGCAATCATGGGTTCGCAGGGTGCGGCCCTGGTAGTCCCGGTCCACCCACTCCACCGTGTGGCCGCGCGCGGCAAACCAGTCATGCGCGCCATCGAGATCGTTCTCGGAAAAGACCTTGTAGGCAAGGTAGTTCACCGACGGCACATCGCCCTTGTGCAGCACCATGCAATGGTGCCCGCGCTCCTCCATGGCGCGAAGCCAGACGGTGCGTTCGGTTTCGTCGGTCACCTGCAAGCCGAGCGTATCGACATAAAAGGCCCGGCTGGCCGCCAGATCGGTCACGATCAGTTCCACGTGGCTGAGGCGAACGATATTGAAGGGTGGGTAGAGATTTGGCGCGGGAACCGGCATGGCATGATCTCCTGGAAGCTCGGCGGTCGAAACGAGGGGGAAGCGGATGCGGCACAGCCCGTTCAGGCACCGAGCCGCGTGATCTTGTGACGTCCCGTGGCGAAGGCCACGTTCTTCTGCTCCATGTAGAATTCGAAGGACCAGTCGCCGCCGTCACGGCCGATCCCGCTTGCCTTCATGCCCCCGAACGGGGTCGGCAGGTGACGCACGTTTTCCGAATTCACCCAGATCATGCCCGCTTCCAGCCCCTCGGAGAAGCGCAGCGCACGCGTGATGTCATTGGTCCAGACATAGCCGGTCAGGCCATAGTCGACATCGTTGGCGATGGCGAGGGCCTCGTCCTCGTCGCGGAAGGTGATCGATGTCAGGAAGGGGCCGAAGACCTCTTCGCGCGCGATGCGCATGGTCTGCGTGGCCCCGGTGAACAACGTCGGTTCGATGAACCATCCCTTGCTTCCGACGCGCTTTCCGCCGGCGGCCAGACGGGCGCCGTCCTGCTTGCCGGCCTCCACATAGGAGGCGACCTTGTCGAAATGGGTCTTGTGGATGAGCGGCCCCACTTCGGTCGCCGGATCGAGCGGATGGCCGACCCTGATCCGCGCGACGCGCTCGGCAAGGCGGGCGTGGAACGTGTCGGCGATGCTCTCCTGTACCAGCAACCTTGAGGAAGAGGTGCAGCGTTCGCCGTTGAGCGAATAGATCATAAAGATGACCGCATCCAGCGCCCTCTCCATGTCGGCATCATCGAAGACGATGACCGGGTTCTTTCCGCCGAGTTCGAAATGCACGCGCTTGAGCGTCGGCGCGCCCTGCGCCATGATCATCGATCCGGTGCGGCTTTCGCCGACAAAGGCAATGGCCTTGATGTCGGGATGTTCGGTCAGCGCCTTGCCAGCCGTCTCGCCATAACCGTTGACGAGATTCAGCACCCCTTTCGGCAAACCGGCCTCATGGCAGATCTCGGCCAGCAGACGCGCTGTCAGCGGCGAGAATTCCGCCGGCTTGTGGACCACCGTGCAACCGGCGGCAAGCGCCGGCGCGATCTTCCACGTCGACAGCATGAAGGGCGTGTTCCATGGCGTGATCACGCCGACGGGGCCGATGGGCGTGCGTGAGGTGACATTGAGATGACCGGGCGAGGGCAGGGACTTGCCGTCGCGCGCGGAGGGCGCCATGTCGGCGAAGAAGCGGAAGTTTTCCGCGCCGCGAAGCGCCGCCTTGGACATGAACCGGTACGCCTGGCCCGTGTCCCAGCATTCGCAAAGCGCGATTTCCTCTGCGCGGGCAACGATCGCGTCGGCTATCCTGTGCAACAGCTTCCGGCGGTCGGCACCCTTCATCGCCCGCCATTCCGGGAAGGCGGCCCTGGCGGCCCTGGCCGCAGCATCGATATCGCCGGCATCGCTGCTGGCAGCCTGCGCGATCAGGCTCTCATCCACCGGCGAGCGGGTTTCAAAGGTGTCGCCAGAAATGGCAGGCCGGCTCTCGCCATCGATCAGGTTTTCGACGCCATTGCCGCGGAAACGCTCCAGATGGGGCTGAAGGGCGGCTAGGCGGGCTTGCAGATCGCTCATGAAGCATCTCCGGAAACATATTTGCGAATGGAACTGGCCTTCGGGCTCAGCTCCGGATCGATGTCGCGCATTTCCAGCGACAGCATGAAGGAGGATGAGTCCATCACCGCCGCGCAATAACGCTCGGCGGTGGCGAACACATGCGCGGTCGCCCGCTGCTTGTCCTCTGGCGGGCGCCCGCCGCGCAGACGGATGGAAATGTCGAGGAAGGCATGCCGCGGGTCGCCATCGGCGATCACCCAATGGGTGCAGGCCGTGGCACGAACCCGGACACCGGCCAGCGGGAAGACTCCCGTCTCCACCGCCGCATCGCGCAGGGCACGGCACAGCCCCGCGATGTCGAGGCGATGTTCGAGATTGCCCGAATAGTCGATCTGGATATGCGGCACGCCGTCACTCCTCCCTATTAGTTATCATGTTAAGTAATAATTCGGAACCTGTCAAGTCTGCCCGCTTGGCATGTCCGGAAAAACGGAAGATAGAGAAGCGATGGCTGAGGAATCCGACAAGCAGCAACCGAACCGCTTCGCGCCCACGTCGCGGTCGCTCCCCATCGCGCTGTTGCGTGCCCGCGAAACGGTCATGGGGCCGATTCGCGACATGTTGCAGAAAAGCGGCATTTCCGAGCAGCAATGGCGGGTATTGCGCGTGCTCGACGAGATGGGCGAGGTTGAACAGAGTGCGATTGCCGCCGCCGCATGCCTGCAATTGCCCAGCCTGACGCGCATGTTGCGCACAATGGAAGGCGAGGGGCTGATCGAGCGGCGCACGGACCACGCGGATCGCCGCCGCACCCTGGTTTCGATCACCGGCAAGGGCCGCGCCCTGATTCTTGATCACCTGCCGGACAATGCCGCCATCTTCGCCCGCCTCGAAGCCCGCTTCGGCGCCAGCAACATGAAGCAGCTTCTCGATCTCCTGGAAGAATTGCGCCGGATCGACCTGTAGGCCACGCGCACCCGGCTTCCCCGAACCATCATTTCCAGATAGCGAGACCGCCCGCACCGCCGGCAGGCTTGTCGATGGCGCCGAATCCTGCGCCTGTGCCGCAAGGGGAAACACCATGTCATCCCCTTGACAAAATTTACGTGTCGTGAAAAAAATTTCAAACGATGATATTTTTATCATCAGGGAGGCATTCCAATGGCGGTCAACGGTTCGATCACCACGCCGGACAACGAGGCGTCCATGGCTGCACGCGCAGCCTGGCTTCACTATGCCGGGGGGCTGACCCAGGCGGAGGTGGCCAAACGCCTGGGCCTGACGTCCATGAAGGCACATCGCCTGATCACCAGGGCCAACCAGGCCGGACTCGTGAAGGTTTTCATCGATGGCGAAGTCGCCGAATGCGTCGCCCTGGAGGCGAAGCTGAGCGAACGCCACGGCCTCGATTATTGCGAGGTCGTGCCAGATATCGATTCCGACGAGTTGCCGCTGCGTTCGCTCGGCCGGGCAGGGGCACAGTTCCTCCGCCGCGAGATCGAGCGCGAGGAAAACCTCCTCATCGGCATCGGCCACGGCCGCACGCTGGCTGCCAGCGTGGAATTCCTGCCGCGCATGAGCGCGGGCAAGACGCGCTTCGTCTCGCTGCTTGGCGGTTTGACGCGCAAGTTTTCCGCCAACCCCCATGACGTGATCCACCGCCTCGCCGAGCGCACCGGCGCGGATGCCTATGTCATGCCCGTGCCATTCTTTGCCAACACGGTCGAGGATCGCGACGTGCTCCTGTCCCAGCGTGGCATATCCGATGTTCTCGATCTGGCGCGCTCGGCCAGCCTGCTGTTCGTCGGCATCGGCACAGCGGAACCCGGCGCATCGCTGGTGGCCACCGGCATGATCGAGCCCGGCGAAATCGCCGAGGTCAGCGCCAGGGGCGGGACCGGCGAAATACTCGGCCATTTCTTCGACAACAAGGGCAATCCGGTCGACACCACGCTGACGGAACGGACGCTCGCGCTGCGTCTCGACGAACTGCGCGACCGCAGGATCATTGCCCTGGCTGGCGGCACCATAAAGGTCCACGCCATCCACTCCGTGCTTGAGAGCCGCCTGCTCAGCGGCCTCATAACCGATGAGCGCACAGCCCGTGCTCTCGTCAACCTGGAACCGTCCTGATCAGGACACCAACGGGAGGAAGACCCAAATGCATGAAAAGGAAAAGCAGCTTGTCGACGCCTTCGTGCGCGGCTCTGTCAGCCGCCGCGACCTGCTTCGCGGGCTCGGCGCGCTCGGCGTCACGGCCGCCACCGCCAGCTTCATGGTGAATGCCGCCGCGACCAAGGCTCTGGCCCAGAACGGCTTCGACTGGAAGAAGCACGCCGGCACCACGATCAAGCTTCTCCTGAACAAGCACCCCTACACCGATGCGATGCTGGCCAACATCGAGAACTTCAAGGAACTCACCGGGATGGAAGTCGAATACGACGTCTTCCCTGAAGACGTCTATTTCGACAAGGTCACCGCGGCCCTTTCCTCCGGCTCGACCGAGTATGACGCCTTCATGAGCGGCGCCTACATGACCTGGACCTACGGTCCGGCCGGCTGGATCGAGGATCTCAACCAGTGGATCAAGGACGACACCAAGACCAATCCTGACTACAACTGGGGCGACATGCTGCCGGGCGTGGTCAAGTCCTGCGCCTGGAACGGCAAGCCGGGCGGTGCGCTGGGCTCCGAGGATGCCAAGCAGTGGTGCATTCCGCTCGCCTATGAGCAGAACAACCTCACCTACAACAAGCGCGTGTTCGATTCCGCCGGCATTGCCGTCCCGACCAATATCGACGAACTGCTCGACGCCGCGGCCAAGGGCAAGGCTGCGATGGATGGCGGATACGGCATCGGCGTGCGCGGTTCGCGCTCCTGGGCGACGATTCATCCGGGCTTCCTGTCCGGCTATGCGAACTTCGGCCAGAAGGATCTGAATGTCGCTGACGACGGCATGCTGTCGGCTGCCATGAACACGGACGTGTCCAAGCAGTTCCACACCAAGTGGGTCAAGATGATCCAGGATTCCGGCGCGCCGGACTGGTCGACCCACACCTGGTATCAGGTCGGAACGGATCTGGGCGCCGGCAAGTCGGCCATGATGTTCGACGCCGACATTCTCGGCTACTTCATGAACGGCGGCGACAATGCCGAGGCCGGCAACCTTGCCTTCTCGGCCTTTGCTGCCAATCCGGAAGCCACCGCGCCGACCCCGAACATCTGGATTTGGGCCATGGCCATGTCCACGTTCTCCGGCAAGAAGGACGCCACCTGGTACTTCCTGCAGTGGGTCACCGGCCCCGAGCATGACCTGTTCGGTGCCCGCAAGATGGACCTCGTCAACCCGGCGCGCGCCAGCGTCTGGGCCGACGAGATGTTCCGCGACAAGCTGTCGGCCTCCTATCCGGGCTATGTCGAGATGCACGACATTTCCGCGCCGGGCGCCTCGATCAAGTTCACGGCGCAGCCGCTGTTCTTCGACCTGACCACCGAATGGGCCGCCATGCTGCAGAAGATGGTCGCCAACGAAGTGCCGGTCGACGAAGGTCTGGACCAGCTGGCCGAAAGCGTGAACCGTCAGCTCAAGGATGCCGGCCTGGGCTAAGCCCGCCGGGACCTGGGGCGCCCTGACCGAAGGGCGCCCCGCACCCCCTCTTTTCCCATTGGCGACCCCGTGCGACGGCAGTACACCCAGTGCTGCCGGCAGAAGGAATTTGTAATGAGCGACGCCACGATGAACCAGAAACCAAGGCGCGGCTTTCGCGTCAGCCGGGGTGCCTTGCCCTACCTGCTGAGCCTTCCCGCCCTGCTGACCTGTATCGGGATACTCATTCCGTTCTTCACCGCGGTTGCCTATTCGCTGCAGCGCTACCGGCTGTCACAGCCCTGGGCGCGCAAATGGAACTGGGGCGAGAACTATCTGAATTTCCTGTCCGATCCGGCGTTCTGGAACACGCTCAAGGTCTCGATGACCTATGCGTTCCTGACCGTGGGACTGGAGCTTCTGCTGGGACTGGGCATCGCTCTGCTCCTGCAGAAACGCACGCGTTTCAACAATTTCGTCTCGATCATGCTGCTGATGCCGCTGATGACGGCCCCCGCGCTGGCATCGCTGATGTGGAAGCTGATGACCAATCCCGGTTTCGGCATCCTGAGCTATTTCGCCTCGCTGATCGGGCTTGAGGATTTCCGCTGGGCCTCCGATCCGTCCACGGCCATGCTGACGGTGGTTCTCGTCGACATCTGGGTCTATACGCCCTTCATCATGATCCTGCTGCTGGCCGGCCTGCGCTCGCTGCCGCAACAGCCCTTCGAGGCAGCCGCGCTCGACGGCGTGCCGCGCCTGTTCGTCTTCTGGCGCATCACGCTGCCGATGCTGACCCCGTTCCTTTTGACCGCGACGCTCTTCCGCGTGATCGAGAGCATCCAGCAATTCGACATCATCTATGCCATGACCCAGGGCGGCCCCGGCGACAAGCTCACCGTCTTCCAGGTCGAGGCCTATCTGAACTTCTTCCAGTCGACCAATGTGGGCCGCTCGGCCGCGCTCCTGATGATCCTCTGGGCGATCACCTACATCCTGTCGAACATTTTCATCAAGAACTGGCTGCGGCTGCGCGAACGCCAGCGCGGCGAGGCGTGAGGACACAACCATGGAACATACCAGCACCCTGGAAAAAATCCTGCGTGGCACCGCCATCACGCTCGTCATCCTGTTCTTCATGTTCCCGATCTTCTGGATCTTCTTGATGAGCTTCCAGACGAACGAGACCATCCTGCGCGTGCCGCCGTCGATCGTCTTCGATCCGACGCTGTCCAATTATACCGCGCTCATCACGGGCAAGCTGGACACGGCCGCAGGTACGCTGGAAATCAGCTTCATGAAGAACCTGTGGAACTCGCTGTTCCTGTCCACGGCCTCCGTGGCGGTCGGCCTGGTGCTCGGCGTTCCGGCCGCCTATGCCTTCGCGCGGCTGAAATTCCGCGGCTCGGAGGACATCGCCTTCACGCTGCTCAGCTTCCGCTTCGCGCCACCTCTGCTTGTCCTGCTGCCGCTGACCATATATTTCCAGCAGATCGGGCTGGCGGATACCTATCTCGGCCTGATCTGGGTTTACCAGCTCATCGTGCTGCCGCTGATCCTGTGGATCGTGCGCGGCTATTTTGAGGACATCCCGGCGGACGTCGAATATGCCTACCGCATCGCGGGCCATAGCTGGGGTGCGACCTTCCGCAAGATCGCGCTGCCGCTGGCGGGGCCCGGCATCGCGGCGGCGGGCCTGCTGGCCTTCATCTTCGCCTGGAACAACTTCATTTTTGCCCTGGTGCTGGCCTCCGCCGACAAGCAGCCGGTGACTGTCGGCGCGCTGGCCTTCGTCACCGCCTCGGGCATCCAGTATGGCCAGGTGGCTGCCGGAATCGTTCTTTCGATCCTGCCGACCTTCGCCCTGGCCCTCTACGCACAGCGCTATCTCGTCGAAGGCCTGTCCCTCGGCGCGGTGAAAGGATAAATCATGTCGCTTCAACTCACCGACATCGTCAAGGCCTTCAAGGACGACGTGGTCCTTGACGGTGTCTCGCTCGACGTCGCGACCGGAGAAACGCTTGTTCTTTTCGGGCCTTCGGGCGCGGGCAAGACCGTATTGCTGCGTCTCATCGCCGGCGTGATCGAACCCGACGAGGGCACGATCCTCATCGACGGAGCGGACATGGCCGGCGTCGAGCCCGAAGATCGCGGCATCGGCATGGCGTTCCAGAACTTCGCCCTGTTCCCGCACATGGACGCGCACGCCAACATTGCCAGCCCGCTTACCGCGCGGCGCGAAAGCCAGACCGGCATCAAGCGCCGCGTCGAAGAGGTGGCGAAGCTGCTCAAGATCGACCATGTGCTGCACCACAAGCCAAAGGAACTGTCGAACGGGCAGAAGCAGCGAACCGCGCTTGGCCGCGCCCTGGCCGGCGAACCGAAAATCCTGCTGCTCGACGATCCGCTGCGCAACGTGGACGCCAAGCTGCGCTTCGAGATGCGGCTGGAACTGCCGCGCCTCCTGAAGGACCAGCAGGCGACCGTGATCTACGTGACCCAGGACTACAAGGAAGCCATGGCGCTCGGCCATCGCATCGCGGTGATGAGCGGGCACGGGATCGCGCAGATCGGCACGCCGGAGGATATCTATCTTTCCCCGGCATCCACAGAGATTGCGCGCCTGTTCGGCGATCCGGTCATCAACCTGCTTGATGTCGTGCCGGAGCGTGGCGACGCGGGTGTGCAGGTCAGGCTTTCCGGAACGCCGGTGCCGCTGAACCAGGGCCATGCCGCCTCCATCGGCCATGACTGCATCCTTGGCATCCGGCCCGAAGCGATCCGTTTCGTCGAAGCCGGCACGCCGGGCGCTTTCCCGGTCATGATCGAGGCGGAAACCCCGCTGAACGAGAAGACGGTAACGCTGGCCGTGACGGAGAAGAAGCGCGAGATCCTGATTTCGCGTCCCAGCGGTACGCCCGGCCCGGATCGAGGGCAGGCCCATATCGCCATCGATGCCGGCGCCGCACTGCTTTTCGACCGGGCAACCGGCAAGCGCATCGAACCGTCGGCTACGCACGCCGTGAAAGGAGAGCCGGCATGAGCGAGACCATGCTCCGTCTTGAGAATGTGGACAAGTTCTACGGGCCGGTCGGCAAGGGCGTCCATGCAGTCAGGAACATCAACATGGATGTCGCCAGGGGCGACATCATCGCGCTGCTCGGATCGTCCGGGTGCGGCAAGACCTCCACGCTGCGCATGATCGCCGGTTTCGAGGAGACCAGCCGCGGAAAGATTCACCTGGCCGGCCGCGAAGTGCACAAGTTGCCGCCGGTCAAGCGCCATGTTGCCATGGCCTTCGAAGGCTACTCGCTCTATCCGACCGTGAACGTGCGCGACAATATCGCCTTTGCCCTCAAGGCCGCGAAACTCCCCGAGGCGGAGGTCGAAAAGCGCGTGCGCGACGTGGCCGGCATGCTGGAGATCGGCGACATCCTCGGCCGGATGCCGGGTTCCATTTCGGGCGGGCAGCAGCAAAGAGCCTCGCTGGCGCGGGCGCTGATCCGCGATGCCGATCTTCACCTGCTCGACGAGCCGATGGGGCAGCTCGAACCGCAATTGCGCACGCTTCTGCGCGGGCGCATCAAGCACTATATCAAGGAGCGCGGCCTGACCGCCATCCTCGTGACCCATGACCAGACCGAGGCCAATGCGCTGGCCGACCGCATCGCAGTGATGGAAGGCGGCGTTCTGCAGCAATATGGCAGCCCGGCGGAAATCAAGGAGCGGCCGGCCAACCTGTTCACCGGCACCTTTGTCGGCGAACCGCCCATGAACGTCTTTCCGGTCACCGGGTCGGCGGTCGGCGACAGGCTGCACCTCGACCTGGAGGGCGGACTCGATCTCGTCTACCCGCAATCGGCCTTTGCGCCTGAGGTTCGCGACGCCATCCTGAAGCGTGGGCGGGTCATCCTCGGGGTCCGCCCCTATGCTGTGCGCCGCGCGCAGGAAGGGCCGGAGGCGCAGGTGCTGACCAACCAGTGGCTCGGCGACCAGAGCCATATCGCCGCCGCCTTCGCCAATGGCACGCTCGTGCTCGTCGAGCATGACCGGGCCAATGTCGAGATAGGCGCCAGTATCCATGTGGCGCTCGATCCGGCCGACCTGCATGTTTTCGACCCCGAAAGCGGCAAGGCGATCAGCCATGGGCAGGATCTTGCGTGATGGCGGGCGGCGGCGATCTCATCATCGGCATCGATGCCGGCACGTCCGTCATCAAGTCGATCGCATTCGACCTGTCGGGGCGGCAGATTGCGGTGGCATCGACGCCGAACCGCTACACGGTACAGCCGGACGGCGCCGCCTTCCAACCGCTGGCCGACACCTGGGACGATTGCGCCAGGACGCTGCGCGAACTGGGCGAAAAGGTACCGGGCCTGGCCACACGCACGGTGGGCCTGGCCGTCACCGCCCAGGGCGACGGAACATGGCTCGTCGGCAAGGACAATGAACCGGTCGCCGACGGATGGCTCTGGCTGGACGCGCGGGCTGCGCCGGTGGTCAGGCGTCTGCGCCAATCGGCGGCTGACATCGGGCGCTTCGCCAAGACAGGCAGCGGGCTGAACGCCTGCCAGATGGGCACGCAGCTTGTCCGCATGAAGGAGATCATGCCCGAAGCCGTCGAAAAGGCTGAAGTGGCCCTGCATTGCAAGGACTGGCTCTATCTGAACTTTACCGGCGTGCGCGCCTGCGACCCCTCCGAAGCCAATTTCACCTTCGGCGATTTCCGCACCCGGTCCTACGATGACAGCGTGATCGCAGCGCTGGGCCTGACCGACGAACGCCGCCTGTTGCCGGAAATCGTGGACGGCTCGCAACGAACCCATCCGCTCAACGAGGCGGCCGCGAGGGCGACCGGGCTGAAGGCCGGAACGCCGGTATCGCTTGGCTATGTCGATGTCGCCTGCACGGCGCTGGGCGGCGGCATATACACCGGCGGCGCGCAGGCCGGCTGCACCATCATCGGCTCCACCGGAATGCACATGCGCGCGACAACACCCGAAGGCGTGCATCTCAACGAGGAGCGGACGGGCTATGTCATGTGCCTGCCGATCCCCGGCGTCGTGGCGCAAATCCAGTCCAACATGGCGGCCACATTGAATATCGACTGGCTTCTCAAGCTGGTCTCCGACCTGATGGCAGACATGGGCAAGCCGGTGGATCACCGCGAGTTGATCGGCCATATCGATACCTGGATTGGCGCGGCCGAACCGGGCAGGGGGCTTTACCACCCCTATATCTCGGAAGCCGGCGAGCGCGGGCCGTTCGTCGACAATGCGGCGCGTGCCAGTTTCATCGGCCTGTCGTCATCCCATCGCTTTCCCGATCTCGTGCGGGCCGTGATCGAAGGCCTCGGACTGGCCGCGCGCGACTGCTACGACGCCATGGGCGACATGCCCGGCGAGATCCGCCTGACCGGCGGCGCTGCGCGCTCGAAGGCGCTGCGGTCCATCTTCTCGGCCTCCGTGAACGCATCCGTGCGCACATCGGCGCGTGAGGAAGCGGGCGCTGCCGGCGCTGCCATGATGGCCGCCGTGGCCAATGGCGTCTACGACAGCATGGACGCTTGCATCGCCGAATGGGTGACGCCCCTGCTGGGCGAGGCAGAAGCGCCCGACGCCGCGCTGGCAGGCGTCTACGCACGAACATATCCCGCCTATCGCGCCTCCCGCGAGGCGCTCGCGCCTGTCTGGGCGCAACTTTCCGAGACAGGAGACGAGTGACATGCCACGCAACGTCGCAATCATCGGCGACCATTTCATGCTTCCGGAAGTGTTCGAGGAAAAGATCCTTGCCGCCTGCGGCGACAAGGTTGCCATCCGCACACGCAAGGACAACTGGCCGGACGAGCCGATGGAACACGGCTATGCCGTCGAGGGCATGGACGGACTGAAGGAGTATTTCGGCAGTGCTGACGGGGTCGTCGATTTCGTCGGCGATGCCGAGATCATGGTGACCCAGCTTGCGCCGCTTTCTGCCGGCATGATGGACCGGATGCCGGGTCTCAAGCTTGTTGCAGTGTCGCGCGGCGGGCCGGTGAACATCGACATGGGCGCCGCGCGCGAACGCGGCATCACCGTGGTCAACACGCCGGGGCGCAATTCCACGGCCGTGGCGGAATTCACCATCGGCGCCATCCTGGCCGAGACGCGCAAGATCCGCGAGGGCCACGAAGCCTTGCGCAAGGGCGTCTGGCGCGGCGACCTCTACCGCGCCGACGTGACCGGACGCGAGTTGAACGAACTGACCGTCGGCGTCATCGGCTACGGCAATATCGGCACCAAGGTGGTGAAGCTGCTGCGGGCCTTCGGCACCCGCGTGCTGGTCTGCGATCCCTATGTCCAGCTTTCCCAGGAAGACCGGATTGGTGGCGTGGAGCATGTCGGTTTGCACGAATTGCTGGAGCGCTCCGACGTGGTTTCCATGCATCCGCGCGTGACCGAGGAAACCCGGCAGATGATCAATGCCGAAACGCTGAAGCTGATGCGCCCTGGCACCATCTTCGTGAACACCGCGCGCGGGCCGCTGGTCGATTACGACGCACTCCATGACGCGCTCGAATCCGGCCATCTGGCCGGCGCCATGCTGGAGACTTTTGCCGTTGAGCCTGTGCCGGAAGACTGGCCGCTGCTGCAATTGCCGAATGTGACGCTGACGCCGCATATCGCGGGCGCATCGGTGCGCACGGTCACATTCGCCGCCGAACAGGCCGCCGAGGAAGTGCGCCGCTATATCGCCGGCGAAGGCCCGCTGAACCGCTGCTGAGCCAATCGTACAAGATTTCCGGACTGGACAACTGATGAGCACACTTGCCAACGACCCCGAATTCCAGGCGCTGCGCGCCGTGTCCGCGCGCGCCGGCGCCGATCCGCTTCTGGTCCAGGCCGCCGGGGGCAATACGTCGATCAAGCGGGATGGCATCCTGTGGATCAAGGCGTCCGGGACATGGCTGATGAACGCGCTGCGGGATGACATCTTCGTTCCTGTCGATCTCGCGCGACTGGAGGAGGCTGTGCGCCGCGATGACGGCTCGGCGGAGAAGGCGCAGGATTTCGTTGTTACTGAACTCAATCCTTCCGGCCTGCGTCCTTCCATCGAAACCACGGTCCATTCGGTCCTGCCGCAGGATGTGGTGATCCATGTTCATTGCGTCGGCACCATCGCGCATGCCGTGCGTGCGGATGCGCAAGCCGTGCTCGGTCAGAGGCTTGCCGGACTGGACTGGGCCTTCGTGCCCTATGTCAAGCCGGGACTGACGCTGTCACGTTCCATCGAAGCCGTCCTCACGCCGGAAACGCGGGTCATCATCCTGGGCAATCACGGTCTTGTGGTCTGTGGCGATACGGTGGCCGAAACCGAGGCTCTGCTTGACGAGGTGCATCGGCGCCTGACAGACGCGCCGCGCCCGCAGCCAGCGCCGGATTTCATTGCATTGCAGGCACTTGCGCAGGGCAGTTCCTACGCCATTGCGGCCGACGAACGGGCGCATGGCGTGGCAAGCGATGCCGACGCGCTGGCCATGGCCGGGCAGGGGAGCCTTTACCCCGACCACGTGATCTTTCTGGGCGTCGGTTCGGTCGTGGCGAACGATGACGAGACGGCAGCGGATGTGGCAAGGCGCTTTGCCGATGCCGGTCTGCCGGATCCGGTTTCCATCCTGTTTCCGGGCAAGGGCGTGCTCATGCATGCTTCGGCCAATGCCGGCGCACAGGCGCTGGCGCGTTGCCTGGCCGAGGTCACCACGCGCATCCCGGCAGGAACCGCGCTGACCTGTCTCAGCGATGCGCAGAATGCGGAATTGCTCGACTGGGATGCGGAGAAGTACCGCCAGGCGCTGAACCGCGACCGGGCAGGGGCCTGACGATGAGCGATACGGCTCTTTTCGTCGGGATCGATGTCGGAACCTCCGGCGTTCGCGCCATCGCCATCGATGCGGCCCGGGCGGTTGTCGCGCAGGGCGCGGCGCGCATGGATGCCTTTGGAACGGATCACAGGTCTCCCGCGATCTGGCGGGCAGCGCTCGAAACCGCAATGGAAGGCCTTTTGCAATCGATCGATCCTGCCGCGATTGCAGCGCTCAGCGTCGACGGCACATCCGGCACGATGGTCCCGGTGGATGGCGAGGGCAGGCCTGTGGGCCAGCCGATGATGTACAACGACCCGGTTGAAGACCGGGGCGTGGTCGAGACCATCGGGCGCATCGCACCCGAAACGAGCGCGGCCCGCGGAGCCAATTCGGCGCTGGCGCGCGCCATCGTGCTGCAGGACACACAGGGAGCCGTGCGCGTCATCCATCAGGCCGACTGGATTGCCGGCCTGTTTTCCGGTCGCTTCGATACAAGCGACGAAAACAACGCGCTCAAGACCGGCTATGACCCGGTGGCAAGGCGATGGCCCGAATGGATGGACGGAAGCGGCATCGCGCCGGAAAAGCTGCCGCACGTGCGTGAACCCGGAACAGCCACGGCACGGGCAGGGGGCGAACTGGCGCGCAAATTCGGATTACGTGAGGACGCGGCCGTGGTCGCGGGAACGACCGATGGCTGCGCGTCCTTTCTGGCCACCGGCGCAAGCGAGCCGGGCGACGGGGTGACGGCGCTCGGCACCACGCTGACCATCAAGCTTTTCAGCGACACGCCGGTTTTTGCCCCGCAATACGGCATATACAGTCATCGGCTTGCCGGCGGCTGGCTGGCCGGCGGTGCATCCAATACCGGCGGCAACGTGCTGGCATCCCATTTCACTGGCGACCGGATTGCAGCGCTGTCGGCCGGCATCGACCCTGAAACGCCGACCGGGATGGATTATTATCCGCTGGCAAGACCGGGCGAACGGTTCCCGGTCAACGATCCCGCCATGGCGCCGCGCATGGAGCCGCGCCCGGCAGACGATGCCCTGTTCCTGAAGGCCATGCTGGAAGGCATCGCGAAAGTGGAAGCGCTGGCCTATGCCAGGCTGGCGGAACTGGGTGCGCCAAGGCTGACCTCGATCCGGACTGTCGGCGGCGGCGCATCAAACCCCGTGTGGACGGCGATGCGGACCCGCATGCTTGGCGTCGGCTCAAAGCCTGTCCTTTCGCTCGAAGCCGCCTACGGCACGGCCTTGCTGGCCATGAAGGGCGCCTCGCGATGAGCAGCGCGGCCAACCCGGCAAGCCTCGCCGAGATCGTCCGGCGGCATGAGCTGTTTTTCGTTGACCAGTTCGGCGTGCTGCATGACGGCACCACGGCCTATCCGGGCGCCATAGACGCGCTCGGACGCATCATGGCGGCCGGCAAGACAGTGGTTCTGCTTTCCAATTCCGGCAAGCGCGCCGCAGCCAATATCAAGCGCCTGAACCGGCTCGGCTTCACGCCTGACCTGTTCAGTGCCTTCGTAAGCTCCGGCGAGGTGGCCTGGCATCTGCTCAGGCGCGATCTCGACAGCGGCACCATGACCACTGGTGCACGCTGCCTGCTGCTTGCACGCGACGACGACCGGTCGGCCATCGAAGGGCTCGGCTTTTCGGAGGCGGCGACAGGCGCCGACGCCGACGTGATCCTGCTGTCGGGCAGCCAGGGCGACCGCATGGCCATGGACGAATACCGGGCCATTCTCGAACCGGCGGCCCGGCGTGGTGTGCCATGCCTTTGCACCAATCCTGACAAGATCATGCTGACGCCCACCGGGCCGCATTTCGGTGCAGGCGCCATCGCTGACGCCTACGAGGCCATGGGCGGTGCGGTGCGATGGATCGGCAAGCCTTACCCTGAAATGTATCACTACGCCCTTGAAGTGGTTCAGGCCGAACCAACACCGGCCGTCTGCTGCATTGGTGACAGCGTGGAGCACGATATTGCCGGCGGCGCCGGAATAGGGCTTTCAACGGCACTGGTACGCTCCGGCATCCTGGCTGAAATGACCGATCATGCGCTGGACGGACTTCTGCGCCAGCACGCTGTGCGACCGGACTACATCATCGACCGGTTTTCCTTCGGGGACATGCAGTAACGGCAGGCGGAGACCGCCGGCATAGCTTCCGGCGCCAAAATTCGCTCGGCCGATTGAAATGCAATTGTCGCATAAGATGGATTATGGAACTATTAGGTATGTGAAACAGTCGAAAACGCACGCGGCAAGCTCACGCCTTGAGTTCGGCCACGGTCGCATTCGCCGCGCTGATCAACGCAGCCGTTCCCGCTTCGAACACAGCATCATGGGCACCCGCGGCAGCCCAGACCGTTTCAAACCGTTGCAGCGTCGCGTCGGCAAAGCACGGAATTTCGATCTTGTGGCCGATCGGCGAAACGCCGCCGATGGCAAAGCCGGTCTGATCACGGATCAATCGCGGATCGGCGCGGCCAAGCTCTTCGCCTGCCAGCGCAGCCGCTTTCGCAAGGTCCAGAGTATTGTCGCCAGCCACCAGGAACAGATAGAGCCGCTCGCTCGTCTGTCCCTGGAAGATCAACGATTTGACGATTTGCGCCACATCGCAGCCGCATTGCTGCGCGGCTTCGCCCGCCGTGCGCGTGCTCTCGCCCATGCGCCGCACCTGTATGTCCAGGCCGGCATCTTTCGCCGCCGCTTCCACCCGTGCAATGCTCTTGCTCATTCAAGTCCTCCGCTATCCGCATCATCCGCAACGGGAAATTCCAGCACGAGACCGTCATGGGCCGGCTCGACATTGTGCGGCGTCTCGGCCATCACGGTCGCATAATCCAGCGGCACATGCATATGCGTCAGCACCGCATGAAGGGGCTTCAGATGATCAATCCAGTCCAGTGCCTCGCCCAGTGAAAAATGGCTGGGATGGCGCTTGTATTGCAGCGCATCCACGATCAGGAGATCGAGATTTTGCAATCGCTCCAACGTCTTTTCCGGAAAAGCTGATACGTCGGAACAATAGGCCAAGGGTCCGATCCGGAACGCCAGCGAATGTATGTCGCCATGCTTCTGGACCAGGGGTTCGAACGTGATCGAACCGCCGGCGCCGTTGATCGTGAAAGCGTCATAGTGGCGTATGGGATGGCGCCGCAGGATCGGCGGATAGGAGGAACCGGCCGGCGTATGGAAACAGTAGCCGAAGGCTTCCAGCAAGCGATCCGTCGTTGCATCGTCGGCCCAGATATCCATCAGCCGCCGCTGGGTGATGACATAGCCGCGCAGGTCATCGATGCCATGGATATGGTCGGCATGGGGATGGGTATAGACTGCGCCATCCAGTGTATCGGCGCCGGCGCGAACCATCTGCTCGCGGAAATCCGGACCCGTGTCGATCACCACACGGGTGATGCCATTGGCCCCGATTCGCTCGACCAGCGCCGAAGCCCGGGTCCGCCGATTGCGCGGATTGTGCGGATCGCAAGCACCCCAGTCACCAGAGATCCGCGGTACCCCAGGCGACGAACCGCAGCCCAGGATCGTGAAGCGCAGCGTATCGGCCATGGTCGTCCTCAGAGGGCCGGCATCTTGGAGAACAGGCGAAGGCAGTTCGCGGTCGTGGCCTCGGCCAGCTCCATTTCGCTCACACCCTTGCATTCAGCCAGGACACGCGCCGTGTTGACGACAAAGGACGGCTCGTTGCGCTTGCCCCGGTGCGGCGGCGGCGCCAGATAGGGCGCATCGGTCTCCACCAGAAGCCGCTCCAGCGGCAGGTCGCGGGCAATGTTACGGATTTCCTGGCTGTTCCTGAACGTCAGGATTCCGGAGAACGACACATGGCCGCCCAGTTCGATCCCCGTTTCGGCCAGTGCGCGGCCCGACGAAAAACAGTGCAGAATGAAGGGAAAGGCGCCCTTCCCTGTTTCCTCGCGAAGGATCGCGGCCATGTCGTCGTCCGCGTCGCGTGAATGGATGACCAGCGGCAGTCCCGTTTCCCGCGACGCGGCGATGTGCTGGCGGAAGCCGGCAGCCTGTGCATCACGCGGCGACTTGTCATAGAAATAGTCAAGGCCGGCCTCACCAATGGCGACGCATTTGGGATGGTCCGCCAGAGCGACGAGATCGGCGGCCGTCACATCGGTTTCTTCCCCCGCATTGTGCGGATGGGTGCCGACCGAGCAGAAGACCGGTTCATGGGCCTCGGCAATCGCCCTGATGGCGTCGAAGCGGCGCACGCGCGTGGATATGGTCACCATGCGCTTCACGCCGGCGTCCAGCGCGCGTTGCACGACCTCTGCCCGTTCCGGCTCGAAATCCGGGAAGTCGAGATGACAATGGCTGTCGATGAGTACCGGCGTTTCCGCCATGTCAGGCCTGCTCCTTGTCCACGTAGCGCGGGAAAACGCCTTGCGGCGCGGGAAGTTCGGTTCCCGGCACGAGACGGTCCTCGAGATTGGCGAAGGCGCGTGCATCTTCCGGCACCGCGACGAGATCCAGCAGTCGCGCACAGGCCGCCGGCATGACGGGCTGCGCCAGGATGGCAATGCGGCGCACCGTCTCGGCCACCGTGTAGAGAACCGTCGCCATGCGCGCCGGATCGGTCTTTCGCAGAACCCAGGGCGCCTGGGTGTCGATATACTTGTCGGCCTCGGTGACGATGGCGAAGATGGCTTCCACCGCCTTGTGAATGGCCTGACGGTCCATCGCCTCGCGCGCAGTCTCCAGGGCCTTCGCGGCGGAAGCGATCAGCGCCTCGTCTTCCGCCTTCAGATCGTCATTGGCCGGAACCGCACCACCGCAATTCTTGGCGATCATGGACAGTGAGCGCTGCGCCAGGTTGCCCAGTCCGTTGGCAAGGTCGGCATTGGTGCGCTGGACGATGGCCTCGTGGCTGTAGGAGCCGTCATTGCCGAAGGGCACTTCCCGCATGAAGAAGTAGCGCACCTGGTCGAGGCCGTATTCCTCCACCAGGGCGAACGGGTCGACCACATTGCCGACCGACTTGGACATCTTCTCGCCCTTGTTGAACAGGAAGCCGTGGGCATAGACACGCTTTGGCAACGGTACGCCGGCGCTCATCAGGAAGGCCGGCCAGTAGACGGCATGAAAGCGAACGATATCCTTGCCGATGATATGGAGTGCCGGCCAGTAATTCCAGCGCGCGGCGTCGGCATCGGGAAAGCCGGCGGCGGTAATGTAGTTGGTCAGGGCGTCGACCCAGACATACATGACATGCTTGTCATTGCCTGGCACGGGAATGCCCCAATCGAAACTGGTCCTTGAGATGGAAAGGTCTTTCAGCCCGCCCTTGACGAAGCTCATCACCTCGTTGCGTCGCTCCGAAGGCGCCACGAATTCCGGATCGTCGGTGTAAAGCTTCAGCAGCTTTTCCTCATAGGCGGAGAGGCGGAAATAGTAGCTTTCCTCCTCCACCCATTCCACCGGCGAGCCCAGCGGTTCCCGGCGCACGCCATCCTCCCCGACGGTGGTTTCGCCCTCGTCGAAAAAGGCCTCCTGGCGCACCGAATACCAGCCGCCATAGGTGTCCAGATAGATGTCGCCATTGGCCTCCATCCGCCGCCAGAGTTCCTGGCAGGAAATGCGGTGGCGCTCCTCGGTTGTGCGGATGAAATCGTCATTGGAACAGCCCAGCACCTCGACCATCCGGCGGAAGACCGCGGAGTTGCGATCAGCCAGTTCGATCGGCGCGATACCTTCCTTCGCCGCCGTCTGCTGCATCTTCTGGCCATGCTCGTCGGTACCGGTCAGAAAAAAGACATCCTTGCCGTCCTGTCGGGCGAAGCGCGCAAGCACATCGGTGGCGATGGCCGTGTAGGCATGGCCAATATGCGGCACACCGTTGGGGTAGAAGATCGGCGTGGTGATGTAATAGCTGGACGTGGACATGATACCCGAAACGCTCCCGCACTGGGGGATTGATTGTCAGGCGCGGGATAACGCAATTGCGCCGCGATTGCCAGTGCGCAGGGCCCGGTTTTGCATTCAGCGATGGATGGCCGCATGCAGCCGGTGGAGAAGGCCGCTGACATGCTGGCGCTTGTCGAGATTGTAGGTTTCCCGCTCGATGATGGTCTGGCGTGTTTCCTCCCAGAGGCGGGCAAGACCGTTTGCCGCGATCGTGTCCCCGGCCCTGGCCGCCTGAACCGCATCGCGCCCGAGGCGGTCGCCGACATGGCGGTTGAACAGGTCGAGCGCGATCTCCGCATCGCGGCCGGCCAGCGCCTGGGCAATGCGAATCGCTTCCCCCGTGTCAAAGCGCGGCTGGTCGAGCAGCCGGTCGACCGCCTCGGCCACATCCAGCCCGCCATGACGGGTGAGCAGCAAGGCATTGCGCACGCTGCCTTCCGCCAGGTCGATGAGCCGCTGGCGTGCTTGCGGCTCCTCCGGGGCATCCTCATGAAGGACGGAAAGCGCCTGCAAGAGGTCCGTTTCCTCCAGCGGCCGCAGCCGGTGCACCTGGCAGCGTGAACGGATGGTCGGCAGAAGGCGTCCCGGCGCATGGCTGACAAGCATGAACAGCGTGTCGCGCGGCGGCTCTTCGAGGCTCTTGAGAAGCGCATTGGCGGCCGACGTGTTCATCTGCTCGGCAGGATCGACGATCACGACGCGCCAGCTTCGGTCATGGGTCGTCATCGACAGGAAGTGGCCGAGCCGGCGGATTTCATCGACTGTGATGAAGTTCTTGTAACCGGTGCCGGTGTCGCGAGGCGGTCGCGTGAGATGCAGCACGGCGGGGTGCGCACCGCTGGCAATCTGGCGCCAGACGGGATGCGCGGGGTTCGGGCGGACCAGCGTTTCCGGTGCATTGGGCCGGTCACGTTCGGTCAGCATGTGGAAAGCGAGATGGTAGGCGAATGTTGCCTTGCCGATCCCCTGCGGCCCGGTGAGCAATGCGGCGTGATGCATCTTGCCGGTCCGCCAGGCGCCCGCAAACCAGGCAGCCGCCTCGTCATGCCCCACGAGATGGGGATTTTCTGCCGGCTCGGGAATATCGGGCAGGCTGTCGGCCTGCTCCGGCGCCAGACGCTCGCTCATGGCCTGTCACGCATCGGCATCGGCGGAAATTTCGGCCCGCGCCGCTTCCAGCAGGCTGGCGACGGCGGCGCGAATGTCTTCTGCCACGGCATCGGCATCGCGGCTGGCATCGACGATCCGGCAGCGCTCCGGCTCGGCGCGCGCGATTGCCAGGAAGGCCTCCCGGCGCTCCTCATGGACCCTCGCCTCCTCCTTCTCGTAGCGGTCGGCACGATCTCCGGCGGCGCGACGGGCATGCGCACGCTCAAGGCCGAGTTCGGCGGGCAGATCGAGGATCAGCGTCAGGTCGGGGATCATGCCGTTGATCGCCACCTCTTCCAGCCGCCGCATGAAATCCGGATCGAGCTTGCCCGTCACGCCCTGATAGACCCGCGAGGAATCCATGAACCGGTCGCACAGGACGATCATGCCGGCGTCCACGGCCGGGCGGATCACCTGTTCGACATGGTCGGAGCGCGCCGTTGAAAACAGGATGGCCTCCATAGCCGGGCCGAAATGCTCCGCCGCGCCGGACAGCAGCACATGGCGCACCGCCTCGGCTCCCGGCGAACCGCCTGGTTCGCGGGTGACCAGAACGCGATGGCCGGCCGAGCGAAGCCATTCGGCCAGACGCTCGATCTGGGTGGTCTTGCCGCCCCCCTCGCCGCCTTCAAACGTGATGAAAAGCCCGTCTGGCACCTGTGTCGGCCTCTCTGCGTTTGCCTCGCGAACCTTGTCTTAGTGCGCGTGGCCGCCAGCGTCCATAGCCGCCGGCTGTTCCGGCAAACCTCGCGCCCGCGCGCCGGCCCGCGGCGGATCAGACCCATGCGAACCGCCCGCTATCCGCGCAACCAGCCGATCATCAATTCCTCGATGGCATCCACGGCGCGCTGCTGAAGCGTGCCCTTGCCAACGCTTTCTGCGGCAAAGAGTGGCGTTTCCTGACTCAGCGTATCGCCGATCCACACCTTCAGGGCACCGATGGGCGCGCCCTCCTCGACCGGCACGTCAACCGGACCATCATAGACGATGCGCGCGATCAGCCGGTCGCGATTGGTAATCGGAACGAGGATGGAGACCGCGCCTTCCGCCCGCAGGGCCACGCCGGACTTGGCGCCGCCATACAGATCGGCCTCGCCGATGATCTCACCGGCCTTGAAGATCTCCTTGCTCTCGAAGGCGCGGATGCCCCAATCAAGGATCTTGCGGGCCTCCTCCGCGCGCTGCCGGTCGGTCTTCATGCCCGACATGGCGACGAAGATCCGCCGCCCCTCGCGGTTCACCGAGCCGACGATGGCGTATCCGCTTTCCTCGGTGAAGCCGGTCTTCATGCCGTCGGCGCCAATATCCATGCGCAGCAACGGGTTGCGGTTGCGCTGGAGGATCTTGTTCCAGGTGAACTCGGTCTGGCTGTAATAGTGGTAGTATTGGGGATAGGTTTTCCAGATATGGAGCGCCAGCCGGGCAAGATCCTTCATCGTGACAACCTGCCCCTCGGCAGGCAGGCCCGTCGAATTCCGGAAAACCGAGTTTTCCAGCCCGATCTTGCGGGCCCGCTCGGTCATCAGCCGCGCGAAATTCTCCTCCGATCCCGCCATGCCTTCCGCGATGATGATGCAGCCGTCATTGGCCGACTGCACGATGACCGCCTGGATGAGATCCTCCAACCGGATCTCGGACTTCACCTCCGCGAACATGGTCGAACCGCCCGAAACGGCCCCGCCGGTTCGCCAGGCATTCTCGGAGACATAGAACGTGTCGTCCATGGACAGCCGGCCGATGCTGAGCGCATGAAACACCACTTCCATGGTCATAAGCTTGGCCAGCGAAGCCGGGGGAACCGGCTTTTCCTCGTTTTTCGCGAAGAGAATCGACCCGGTTCCGGCATCGATCATGTAGGCCGTATCGGCCGATGTTTCGAAAAGCTGCGCATTGGCCGGCGCAAGGCTCACAAAGAAAACCGCCCATCCCAGCAGGATGGTGCGATGGATCGCCTTTAGCATGTTCATCGGTTGTGTCTTGTCCGCCCTGGTTCATTGCGCCCCTCGAAAGGCTAGCAAGATGTGGCGCAGACAATCAACCGTATCGGCCGGCGATCACAATGAAATTTCAGTCGCGAATGAAAAAGGCCTCGCTTGCCCCCGCATCCCATGCCGCATGCAACACCGCATCCGGGTCCTGACCTTCCCCGACCCGCAGGGTGAGCACATGCGAGCCGCCATCGGCTGCGCTGAACGACTGCAATTGCGCACGCCCATGGGCCTTCAGGGCATTCGCGACCGCCAGCGCCGCCGCGCGGTTGCCGAACGTGCCGACATAGATGGAGGGACCGGCATCGGACGTGCCCGAACGCTGCAGTGCCGCCTTGACCGACTGGACCTCGGATGCCCGGCTCAGGTCGTGCAGGGAAAACGCATCGGCAGCCGCGGCGACACGCTGCGAGGCATAGGAGAGCGCCATTACCGGCTCGCCGGCGGCCAGCGTCGTCCCCGGCCGCGCGGTAGGCACGGGCACGGTATCGGGAAGAACAAAGACCGGCCCTCCAGCCGGTGCATAGGCAGCGGGAACGACAGAGCCCACCGGCATGGATGCCTGGCCGGCATAGGCATTGACCGAAGCGACGCCCGGCAGGCCACCTTCCGGACGGCGGATGCCGACGACGGACGGCGTCCGCCCGCTCTCCGCCATGGCCAGCATGACACCTGACAAGCCGGTCGCAGGCGTAGCCCTGCCCGGGTTGTAGGAAGCCATCAGCGTTTCGGTTCGCTCGCCATCGATCGGCGCCGGTCCGACATAGTCGACCTTCACCGTGGCCACGCCGTCGCTCTTGTAGTCGAGCAAATCGGCCGCCTTGCTCGAAAGGTCGATGATGCGGTTATGCGCGAATGGACCGCGGTCATTCACCCGGACGATGACGGACGCTCCATTCGCCATGTTGGTGACGCGGGCATAGCTGGGCAGCGGCATTGTCGGATGCGCCGCCGACAGGTGCGTCATGTCGTAGATTTCGCCATTGGCCGTCAGCCGGCCGTGGAAGGCATCGCCGTACCAGCTTGCCTTGCCAACCTTGCTGTAGTTCGGATCTTTTTTGGGATGATACCACTTGCCGGCCACCTTGTATGGCTTGCCGACCTGTGAGCGGCCACCGCCCCGCTTGAGCCGCGAGCGCTTTTCGGTGATGCGCGGACTGGCTTTGACGCCATATTTGCCTTCCGGAAAATATTCCTTCCCCGAAGCTTCCGGCGCACGGGCGGACTTGTAGGAAAATTTCGCACCCGGTGCGCCACAGGAAGCCAGCGCGATCAACGCCGTCCCTGCGGCGCAGATTGCAAGTGAGCGCTTGAAGCCCGATACCATGTGACTGCCCTCTCCTGACCCTCGCCCCTTTTCCGCCGGTTTTCCCGGTCTCGTCAATCCGGAATACTAGCGGAAAAGATTTAGTAGCCTATTAATCAATTGTGTCGGCATAGGGGCAAGATTATGGCGGCAGGGACGATTCGCTTACCGGACCAGCCGGCCCTGCCCCGAATCCCCGTCATCGCGGATCCAGCGGAACGAATTGTTTCCGGTCAACTCTATGGAAAAACAGAATGTCCTCCCGCGATACCAGCTCGGCCATTTCTGGCACAGGCGGTTTTCCTCCACCCACCAGCGCCCTGTTTCGCGCGGAGAAAAGAAGCGGGCAAGACCGAGCGCCGAACCATCGCCGGTTACCTGCCCTGCCGGATCGTAGCGCAGCGGAAAGTCGCCGAATCCGGTTTCCAGCATCACCTTTCCGCCGGTCACGAAATCGCGCATTTCGGGGCCGGACAGCTGTTTGGCGGAGACCGGCACGGACAGGATGAAGACAGCGGCGGCGGCCAGGATGACATGGTGCATCGTTTCCTCCAGGAGCTTTGTCACGTCGGTTACGCAACCGGCGGCCGGGCAGATCATGAGATGACCGCGCGCCAGCCCTTGAAATAGCCGGCGGCTTGGCTCATAGGGAAGCGCGTGGATGGGTGGCCGAGCGGTTTAAGGCACCGGTCTTGAAAACCGGCGTGCGCGAGAGCGTACCGTGGGTTCGAATCCCACCCCATCCGCCACTTGCCCCAGCGAAAGCGTTCTCCCGATCCGGGCGCGGCCGGATTTTTCCATTGTATTCGAGGGTTATGCGGGCGTGGCTTTGCACTGCTCCCGGCGTGAGGAGGCACGGAAACGGTCTCTTAGGCCGATATTCTCCAGACCTCATGACTGCGCAGATTTGGTGAATTTTTCGCAAGGCGTTGAGATTATGCTGCTTTTCAGATCGAAAACCTGAACACTTTGACGCCGGTCGCACTCGGCGAGATGGAACAGAAATCGAACGTTCGCTGGCGCTCGTGCGTCTGCTGCGGCCGGCATTTTGCCCCCGCATTGTCTCGCTATTTCACCATTGCGGTCGTTCGCTGCGGGCCGCGCGAACGACCAGGCCCGGACGATGCGGACCTTCTCGGGTAGAAGAATCTGTCATGCAGAACCGCCTACTCCGCCCGAAGAGGCCACCGCAAGACGCGCGTTTCTTCGTACGTCGGGCAAGAGAAGATGGCGTCGCGCACCGCTACAGGCACACCAGCCACCGCATCAGGGTTCTAACCAATCATGCGATCCGTGTCGGCTACCGCGCCTTTCGCGACCGGCGCAAAGCTGCTTCGCATGAGCCACTTGGTCAGTGTCCGCCCCATTAGGTCGTGACCTGTCAGGGTTATCCTCCCGGCCTCGATCTCGGCCTCGAAGGTTGAATGACCCATCCATGCGGACGTCAGATCTCGAAGCCCGCAAACGACAAAAAGATCGACTTCGTACTTCGGGTCCGTATAGCAAAGGTCCGTTTCCTCTCCCGGCTTTGCCACGATCCAGTAGTTTACTGTCTCGTTGGACGGCTCCTTGAGAATGAACTGGATCGTGCTTCGGCGCTTGGGCAGCTGCAATTGATCTATCTTGCCGCGGATCTTCCACATCAATAGGCGGGCATCGAGATCTTGGAGAGACACGTCGCAGTCGATATTCCGGTGGGCCCATTCGCCAAGTGCGAAGATCAGGGGCTTCAGTTCGTCGGCCAATACAGTGGTGAGGTATTCGGTGTGTGCACCTGCACCCGCATCGTGACGCGCGACCAGACCGTTTGCCTCCATCTCTTTCAGCCGCTTGGAGAGTAATCCCGGTGACATGCCAGGCACGCCCCTCTGGATTTCGTTGAATCGGGTCGACCCGGACCACATTTCGCAAAGCAGGAGCATAGTCCAGCGCGGCTCCAAAAGGCTGGCGGCCATAGCGACCGGGCAGAACCTTGGGTAGTTGCTATCTGGCATGATGTGACCTCCCCCGATAGATAAGCACTCCGACCTCGCAGCCGTCTACTTCAGAAAGTGAAGTGAGTTTACTCCATTTGCTGAACTGGTTCGGCCAAGGCCGTCGATGCCAACCTCCTCGCACTACAGTTTCATAGAAAGGAGGCAAGACATGCCACTGGTGGATATCGAAGTGATCGAAGGCGTGTTCGACGACGCTCAAAAGGCGCTGATGATCGAGAAGGTGACCGACGCGATGGTGGAGGTCGAGGGTGAGAACATGAGGGGTGTGACCTGGGTTCGCGTGAAGGAAGTTCGCAGCGGGCAGTGGGGAATTGGCGGGAACACGCCAAGCGCCGACGACATAAAGGCGATGGCCGCGGGCTAGTCGCCGCGATCTGGTCGGGCCGTTTCATCAGGCGGCCCGCCCGACACTCTGGATTGCCAACTTCAGCGAAGGGACCGGCGATGGACAAGAACACTCATGCACGAGATGGGCAGTTGCGCGCCATCGAAGTATTCTCAAAACGGCCCGAGAGTGCGCAAGTCGTCAACCGGGGCATTGCCGAGGTCCGCGATGGTCTGACCTGCTTCTACGAGCAGGATGACCATCGCCTGGCAATCGACATGCCACGGGCGATCGGTGGCAGTGAAGAAGGTTTGCCGCCCGGATTCTATGGTCGCGCTGCGATTTGCGGCTGCCTCGCGATCGGGATCAAGATGACCGCCGCTCGAGAAGACATTCATATCGAGACCGTGCAGGTAGGGATTGAACAGGACTGGGACAATCGCGGGGTGCTCGCGATGGACGGGGCAAGGCCTGTCCCAAGCGAGACCCGCATTGCCATCCAAGTCACGAGCTCCGAACCCGAACACCTCCTGGAAGAGATGCTTGATCGTGCTCTCTCCGGAGACCCGTGGTTCCTGGCATTCAGGGACGCACAGCCGGTGCGGACGAAGATCTCGGTCTCTCAGGCGGTTGCGTGATGGACGCCCGCCTGCAACTTCGCGTCCAGCGTTATGGTTGGGACGCAGCGGCCGTCCACTATCATACGGGTTGGGAAGCCCAGCTGCGACCCGCTCATGATCGACTTATACAAATCGTGGGCATCGTCGCCGGCCAGCGGGTCATTGAGACGGCCTGCGGAAGCGGTCTCATCACCCTGCGCCTCGCCGAAATGCTCGGTCCCCAAGGTCGCGTACTGGCGACCGACATCTCGCAGGGTATGATTGATAGCCTCGAAGTGCGCCTAAAGCGGCTGCCGTTCTCGAATGTCGAAGCTGTACGAATGGCGGCAGAAGAACTGGATGTGCCCGACAATTCATACGACGTCGCCGTAGCCGCGCTTGGGCTGATGTACACGCCTGACCCGGCCAAGGCGGTCCGCGAGATGGCGCGGGTCGTCAAACGAGGCGGTATCGTTGCCGCAACGGTTTGGGGTGAGCGCCGGAACTGCGGCTGGGCTGATGTCTTTCCCATCGTCGATGCCCGTGTCGCCTCCGAGGTCTGTCCAATGTTTTTCGGGACGGGCGCGCCCGGGGCATTGAAGGAGATTTTCGAAACGGCCGGACTTGAGGAAGTTCAGGAGCATCGGCATTCGGAAACGCTTATGTTTGCGTCCGAAAAGGACGTCGTGAATGCCGTTCTGCTTGGCGGTCCTGTCGCTCTCGCGGTGAAACGTTTCGATCATGCTGTGTGGCGGGAAGTCAGCAATGAGTTCCTCGCGTCCGTCGAGGCGTTCAGATCCCGCGATGGCGGCTACCGCATCCCGGGTGAGTTTGTGACAGTGTGCGGGCGGCGGTGATCTTGATCGAACGCGACTGTGGTCATGCTGGGCCAGTGGGCAATTCGCAGTCATGTCCCCCGCGGGCTCGCTCCGGCCGATCGCCGCACCAATCGCGAACGGCCGCTTCAGCCAACACTCTCGAAGTGGACCGCCTGCCGCTCCCATTCCATCAGGAACCGCTCCAGCACCTGTGCGAGAGGCACCTTCGGCCCCTGCTTCACATCGAGGATCGCCTCGACAATGTCGGGCGCGAGCAGGGTCAGGCGCAGGACGCGGGTCATGTGCGAGGGCGCGATGCCCTCCTGTTTCGCCATCTCGGCGATGGTGGCGAACTCGATAGCCTTCAATTTGCGCTTCCAGCGGAAGGCGCGGGGCGACTCGGTGTGCTCTGAACCCTCGGCCATGCACCCCGAGGCCTTTGGCCGAACCCGGCTCAATCCACACGCATGACCCGCACCTCGGGCGGGCGTTTTGCGATCTTGGAAACCGAACTCAGCCCCAACCATCGAGCCACGTCCCGGGTGAACCGAGGCGGTCCATCCACGTGCAAGCGGCCCTCGTCCAGGGCCCGCCTGATCGGAAGCCATCCCATCCAGACCCGGGTAAAGTCTCGCACGCCCGCCTCGACGCGGACATCGATCTCGTGGCCGGGGTCGATGTAGCACACGTCGATGTCGCCGCCTTCGACGACCAGCCAGTGATCTGTCTTGCCGTCGGGACCGTCGGGGAAGTGAAAGTGCAGGACGAAGCGGTCAGGCAGGTCGCCCGGTAGACGCAAGTTGCGGCGCACGTCCCACATCAGGAAATCGGTATCGACATCTTCGAGCGACGGCTCGGTGTCGATCCATTCCTGGCCCCACTCCGCTACGCCGCGCACGATGGGCCCGAGGGACCGCCCCGCCTCGGTCAGCCGGTAGTGGGTGGGCTTGCCGCGCCCTTCGGCCTGACGTGTCACGAGCCCCGCGGTCTCTAGCTCTTTCAGGCGCTGCGAGAGCATGCTGCGCGACATGAGCGGAACCCCCCGCGAGATGTCGTTGAACTGCGTCGAGCCTTCCAGTAGTTCCCGCAACAGCAACAGCGTCCAGCGGGTCCCGAGGATCTCCGCCGCCATGGAAAGCGGGCAATATTGTCCGTATCGGGGGCGACGGTCCATCGCATGTCTCCTATCTGGTTCCACCGCAGCCTAGCAGGCCGGGATGACCTAACCAGTTCGATATCTGGACTGGATGGGGTGCGGTGCGATTCCCGATGATAGCCACAGATGCCGCCGACGGTCGGCGGCAGACGTGGAGGATACCATGAAGAAATACGTGATCGAACGGGACATCCCCGGTGCCGGGGACATGACGGATGCCGAAGCCATGGCGGCGGCGCAGAATTCGAACGCTGCCCTGGCCCAACTCGCCCCGACCGTGCAATGGCAGCAAAGCCACGTCGCCGGCGACAAGATATTCTGCGTCTACCTAGCGGATGACGAGGCCGCGATCCGGAAACACTCCGAAATCAGCGGCATCCCGATAACCGCAATCCATCCGGTTGATCGCGTTATGGACCCGGCATCCGCCATCGGCCGCTGATCCAGCGGGCGATCCGCATAACGGTCATCACTACCCAGGAGAAGAACCATGATGATTGCGAGATGGAGCTGCGAAGCGAAGTTCGGGATGAAGGCCGAGGCCCTCGCGCTTTTGAAGGAATGGCAGGAGCAGATCGGTGCCCAGATCGGGATGGAGGCGACACGGCTGCGCACGGTCACCGGGTCGGTCGGCGCCAAGGAAGCGCTGATCCAGGACGAGTTCGAAATCGAGGACCTCAAGGAACTCGACGACTTCTTCAGCAAGATCGCCCAGGTGAAGATGCACGCCGATTGGGGCAAGAAGATGAGCGAGGTGATCGTCTCGGGCTCGACTCATTGGCAGGTATTCCGGGTTGTGCAGTGACCACAGCCTGATACCAATGGCGCGTCCGGCCCGGGTCGATGACGCGGTGCCGGATGTGCCCGCGGTCCTGTCTGGCCGCGTGGTCCGGTTGATGATCGTCCCGCCGGTTCACATTTTCACCATCGCGGCGAAACGAGGAGATGCCATGGCCCTGGATATCGAGGAGCCCATCGCCACTGAGGAGGACCTTCGCGCCATACTGCCGAGGTGGCCTGGCAATGCCAGCAGGAAGGATCTCGACCGGCTGAACGACGTTGCCCGCGCGTTCATCGCTCGGACACCCTATCTCGTGATCTCGAGTGTCGGGGCCGATGGACGCCACGACATTTCGCCGAAGGGTGACGCCCGGGGATTTGTGCAAGTCCATGACGACAAGACACTCATCATTCCGGACCGGCTGGGCGACCACCGGCTCGATACGTTCGAGAACCTGATCGCCGACCCGCGGCTTGGGCTGTTCTTCCTCATCCCCGACCACACCGAGACATTGCGCATCGCGGGGACCGGGCGGATCGCCCGCGACCAAAGTCTGCGGACGGCTTTCGCGGTGAACGGCCGGTTGCCGGAGCTGGTATTGGTCGCGACCGTGGAGCAGGTCTTCATGCACTGCTCAAAATCGGTTGTCCGCTCGCAACTGTGGTCACCCGAGCACTGGCGCGACACCACGGACGCGCCCACTCTGGCGCAATGGTTCAAAGGCGCGGTCGACACGGATCAGACCTTGGACGACGTGCAAGCCGTCCATGACAATGATCGCCTGACCCGGCTCTATCTAAGAAGTTGTGCGCCCAAGCACCTGATCGCGGACACTGAGCCTAGCACTACTTTGGCAGAAGTTTACTGGGATGTCTGATGAGGCAACATCCGCAGTGAGGGCAATGCCCCGGCGGTGATCGAGACAGGCGGTCAAGGATGGCCTGGCGCACTGCCGGCAAGGTGGGTTGGGGAGGCGGACCGATGATACTTTTTTTCGCCCCGCCTGAGCGATCCTTCGTGACTGCAGGAAGGCGTAGGCCATCATCGACATCAAGGCATGGCGGTGCAGTCCGGTCCAGGATCGTCCTTCGAAGTGATCGAGGCCCAGTTCTTCCTTGAGTTGCTGATGCGCTTGTTCGCAGACCCAGCGCGCCTTGATCGCGCCGGCGAGAGCCTTGATCGGGGTGTCGCCGGGCAGATTGGAGAGATAGTATTTACGCTCGCTATTCGAGCGATGCTCTCCCACCAGCGAGGCTTCATCGCGCGGCATGTGCTGGGCCCCGGCAGAGCCAATCCGTTGAGGCGCACCATCGGCAAAACGTCGCCAGCTTCACCACGTCCTGGGACACCATCTCCATTTGGGATGAAACAACCACCTTGGCCTGCTGCCGTTAGGCTAATCCGGAAGTTCCTCACGTCAAGCAGTTCGTGTTCAATCATGCGTCGCCCCAATACGCCGCACGTGCAAATCGCCACAGAATTCGATGCTAGTTTACAAAGGTATCATGTCCACCGACTGGCTGCTGCGCTGACTGCCCGAAAGCCGGAAATTGCCTATAACTGGTGCGACATCGAAATAGTCGCGGCCATAGGCGACTATAACGTGATCTTCGCCTGCCTCCATGTTGTTGGTCGGATCGAATTCCACCCATCCGATTTGCAAGCCGCACCAGACCCTGACCCAGGCATGCATGGCATCTGCGCCTTCCAGGCGTTCGGTACCTTCAGGTGGAATGGTGCGGAGGAAACCTGAAATATAGCCGGCCGGGATGCCCAATGCCCTCAGTGCCGCGATCATGATGTGGGTGAAATCCTGACAGACCCCATGCCGCGCCTTAAAGGCTTCAGCGAGAGGTGTGTCCACGAAAGTCGCTCCCGGATCGAATTTCATCCATTCGTGCAAACCACTGCAAATCCGCCATGCAGTAGAGCGCACCGAAGCAGTATCTTCGCAGAATGCGAGCGCCCATTCTGTCACCGCAGTATCTGGTTTTACGAGTGTTGAAGATGCAAGAAAGTGATGCGGGCTGTCGTGTGCTACGGAGTTTAATTCATGCAACTCGTCTTTGAGCTGCGAGAGCACTGGTGAATTGTCCGCCTTTACAGTAGCTGGAAAGCGCTCGACACGCGCGCGCATGTGAAAGTTTTCCATCTCCATAGGATCATCAAAGCGAAGCGCGATCGTTGCATTGCCGAAAAAATCTGTCCGGTCGATGCGCTCTGCTGGTGTTGGCTCGCAATCGAGATTGGACAGCACGACGCGCTGGACGCCATCAATCGTACGCGGCACCATGCGCAGCAGATGACGTCCGCCATTTGCTGCGGTTTCGTATTGGTATCCGATGGTCAGCTTGATGTCGTAAAGCATAGTCAACGCAGGTAGGTTTGCGAAATAAGTTCGTTCAGCTCTCCGGTCTCGGTGCCCAAATCCAGAATCCGTTCCAGGGATATGTCTTCTGCGGTGACTGTGGAGAGCGACGTGACGAGTTCGGTCGTGCGGACCTGAAACTCTGTCATACGGCGGCTGTCGAGATGCGGCAAGTATGATGCGTGCTCGTGCAACGCCCGGAACTGGTAATGCACGGAACGCGGATTCATCTCGTCCAATAGGAGCAGGTCGACCACAGTGTCGCGGTCTGTCGACACCGTGTAGCGGCGGCGATGTGTCATAACCGAGTCTCCGACCTCGATTGCCAATTCGAGCGAACCAATTGGCGCGTCATCCTGAGTGCAATCGCCCAGCAATCTCAGCATAGCAAGCGCTCGCTCGATTGCCCTGCCAATGGAAAGAAAACGCCAGCCGAGAAAGTGGTACATGTTCTCGTGAACAAGACCTGTGAAGCCCGAAATCTTGCGCAACAACACACTGTAGGCCCGGCCAGCATCGTCTCCTGCAGTGACCCGTGTCTGAAACTCCCGAGCCGTGTGCATCAGGTCGACCAATGCATTCCAGCCATCTATCGAAAAGCGGTCGCGCACGTTGCCCGCGCTTTTCAACGTCGCTTCAAGATCGGCGATCAAGCCCGCAGGGATGGGCTCTTCCGGTTCAACGCCGATGAATTCAAGCTGGCTGGCTATGCTGCTGGCCAACGGATAGTCCTCTGAACCGGTCTCTGCAATACGGAGGTGATAGGCCCGCAGCAGGCGTATCTGGTCTTCTGCCCGCTCGACGTAACGACCAAGCCAGAGAAGATTGTCGGCAGCGGTCGAAGGCAAGGCGCCGAGTTCGGAACGCCGGTAACCGGTTTCCGATCTTGTCAACAGTGTATCCTGTTGCTCGACCTGATCGGAAACGACCCAGACATCACAGACAGAGCCGCCACGCTGCATTGCTATGTCTGTGCTAACTCCAGACCCGCCGATACGCGCAAACCCGCCCGGCATGACACTCCATCCATCTGGCGTGCGCACCATGAAAACCCGCAGGCTCATCGGGCGGGCGACCAGCTTGCCTTCAATCAGTGCAGGCGTGGTAGAAAGCGACAGGATTTCCTGTGCCGCCAGACCTGCGCCATTCTGGCGTATCCAATCCGGGTTCACTGGGGAGCCATCTACTGTCTTTCCTGCGATGACAACGCTGTCACCATGATCGAACGGCAAGCGCGTGGACATCGCATCGTCGATCGTCATGCGCTCGTGGTTTCCAATTACATATTCACGCGCTTCGTCAGTGCCGCTCCACCAAGTTGCAATGTTCGGCATGGCTAGCTGATTGCCGGTCAAAAACTCTGCTATGCGTGGCGTGAATGCCATCATTGCCCGGCTTTCCAGAACGCCCGTCCCCGGCGCGTTTATCAGGGTGACTGACTTTGCTCGTAACGCCTCCAGCAGGCCCGGCGTGCCGATGAAGGAATTCGCTTGCAGTTCGAGAGGATCGAGCCATTCTGAATCCAACCGGCGCCACAGCACATCGACGGGCATCAGACCGCTCACCGTACGCATAAGCAGCTGGCCATCTCTAACTGTCAAATCGCTGCCCTGCAGCAGCGGAAGACCAAGGTACCGCGCAACATAGGCGTGTTCGAAATAGGTGTCGTTCAGCGGACCCGGTGTCAGAATGCCGACACGTGCATCACCACCGCACAAGTTTTGCATGGCGTCGCGGAATTGACGGAAGAATCCCGCTAGTCGCATAACATTGGTCTCGTTCATGAATTGCGAGAAGCCGCGGCTGGTAGCCATGCGGGTTTCAAGAGCGAACCCGGCGCCTGAGGGCGCCTGCGTACGATCACCAAGAACCCACCATTTGCCATCCGGCCCTCGACCGATATCGAAGGCGATGTGATGGAGAAAATATCCGCCACGCGGCTCGATACCGACTGCCGGGCGCAACCATTCCGGATTGGCAGTCAGGATTTCTGCTGGCAGGTACCCCTCATCGACCAGGTGGTTTGGTCCGTAGATATCCGCCATCATCTGCTCAAGCAGATCGGCCCGCGCATATAGTGCCGTAGCAATCCAGTCCCATTCCGTTTTCTCGATCAAGAGCGGTATATGGCTGAGCGGCCATTCCTTCTCGACCGATGTCTTGCGGTCATAGTGCCGGAAATAGACCCCGCCATCCTTGAGATATTGGTTCGCACGTGCGAGCGCGAGATCGAGACTTTCCTTATCCAGCGATGCAAGATGGCGGAGCAAGGACGTCCAGACCGGACGCACATTTCCGTTCGCATCCAGTAGCTCATCCGCTATGCCCGGCAAAAGCCGGTAGTTTCCCAGGAGATGTGCAAGATCCAGATCGGACAAGGCTTCGCTTGCCTGCATCATCAAATGCCCGCCATGCGCCGCAGATCAAGGGTCAACGGAAACTCCGGATGCATGCGCTCGCTTGTGGGCATGTCGGCATCCGGCGTGTGGCCGGAATGCTCAAAACGGGCGAGACGCCTAGCCTCTGCCTCGTTAGCATTGACCGGAAAAGTCTCATAATTGCGGCCACCGGGGTGCGCGACGTGATAAACACAACCGCCAATCACGTGCTTCGTCCAGCTATCGAAAATGTCGAAGGTCAGCGGTGCCTGAACGGGAATGACCGGGTGCAATGCCATGGCAGGCTGCCATGCCTTGTATCGAACGCCACCGACTGAAACCGAATTCGTGCCAGTTTTCGTTAGCGGTACGGTGCGGTTGTTGCAGGTCACGACATACCGCTCAGTATCAGCAGCTGTCAGCTTTACCTGCAATCGTTCGGTCGAACTGTCAGTGTAGCGTGCCGTACCGCCGATAGCCCCCGTTTCGCCCAGCACGTGCCAAGGTTCCAAAGCCTGGTGCAGTTCAAGGTGGACACCCTCATAGTCAACTTCGCCGCAGAAGGGAAAGCGAAACTCCGCCTGCGCCTCGTACCATTCCGGCCGCATGGCGAAACCATGCGTCTTGAGATCGTCGAGAACGTCCATGAAGTCTTCCCAGACGTAATGCGGCAGCATGAACCGGTCGAGCAGCGTGGTGCCCCAGCGCGTAAAGTTACCGGTTGCAGGCGACTTCCAGAAGCGGGCTATCAACGCGCGGAGCATCAATTGCTGGGCAAGGCTCATCAGCGGATCGGGCGGCATTTCGAAACCGCGAAACTCGACAAGGCCAAGACGCCCGGTTGGTCCATCCGGAGAATAAAGCTTGTCGATACAAATCTCGGAGCGGTGCGTGTTGCCAGTCACGTCGGTCAGAAGGTTTCGCAGCAGCCTGTCGGTTAGCCAGGGCAGCGGAGGTTCGCCCTCGGAGGGGTGCGGAATTTGTGCCAACGCGATTTCGAGTTCGTAAAGACTGTCATGACGCGCTTCGTCGATACGCGGCGCCTGACTGGTCGGGCCGATGAACAGGCCGGAGAAAAGATAGGAAAGGCTAGGATGACGCTGCCAGTGCAGGATAAGCGAGCGCAGTAGATCGGGCCGGCGCAGAAAGGGCGAATCCATCGGCGTGGCACCGCCGACCACGACATGGTTGCCACCGCCGGTACCGGTGTGCCTGCCATCGATCATGAACTTGTCTGCGCCGAGCCGCGACTGGCGTGCTTCTTCATACACGCCCTCTGTGATCGAGACGCATTCCTGCCAACTCGAAGCTGGATGGATATTCACCTCGATCACGCCCGGATCAGGTGCGACACGGATAACGTTCATGCGAGGGTCATGCGGCGGCGCATAACCTTCAATATGAACGCGCAGTTTCTCTTTCTCTGCAGCGTGCTCAACGGCGGCAAGCAGTTCCAGATAGTCTTCGACCCGCTCAACCGGCGGAATGAAAACGCAAAGGCGACCATCGCGTGGCTCCACGGCAATGGCCGTTCGTACCTGATCGTTGACGTTGCCCAATTCCTGCTCGATGACATTCTGTACATCGCCACCTGGCGTGAAACTCGCGCGTTCCTGTGGATGCGGCTTGTCATCCGATGCGGATTCTTCCTTGCCTTCCTCTATCTCGGTATCCGGGAGTTCGCCCTTCTCTTCCGTTGGATCGGCGATGTTCACGTAAGGGTATTGCGACGGCGGAATATAGGGTAACGATCCCAATGGAAGGCGGTAACCGACCGGGCTGTCTCCCGGCACCAGAAAGACATGGCCTCGCTTTGGTTTCCAGTGCTCGGAGCGCCAGCGCCTGCTTTCGACGGATTTCGACTGCCAGCGCTGAACCGGCAAGACATAGCCCGAAGGCGTTGTCAGGCCGCGTTCGAACACCTTCGCGATGCGATGTCGCTCTTCGCGATCTTTCAGTTTCGAGTTTGCGGGTGTCACGTTTTCCGGCAGGTTTGCTTCCTTGAGAATCCACTCCGCAGGATCTTCGAATGCCGGAACCACGTTTTGCGTATTGACCGCGAGCGTTTCTGCAATAGTCGTTAGAAGCCGCGCGGCATCGGCGGCGTCGACCTTTCCATCTTCGTGCTCACCGGCAATCAAGGAGGCATTCTTCCAGACCGGTTTACCGTCGCGGCGCCAGAACAGAGAGAAGGTCCAGCGCGGCAGGGTTTCGCCGGGATACCATTTCCCCTGGCCGTAATGCAGCAAACCACCCGGCGCGAAACGTCCGCGCAGGCGACGGATCAGCGTATCGGCAAGACCGCGCTTCTGCGGACCGACTGCTGCAGTGTTCCATTCTTCGGATTCGAAATCGTCGATCGAGACGAAGGTCGGCTCGCCACCCATGGTTAGGCGCACATCGCCCTCTTCCAACGCCTTGTCAATCTTGTCGCCAAGTGCATCGAGTGCCTTCCAGGAATCTTCAGGGAATGGTTTGGTGATGCGGGGATGCTCTGAGACCCGCGTTACATGCATGTCGAAGGAGAATTCGACCTGCGGCGCTCCGGCCGAGGAGTAGCCGCCCGATATGGGTGCAGCATTGGCAAAATGTGGCGTGGCAGCAAGAGGTATGTGGCTTTCGCCGGTCAGCAGGCCGGATGTCGGATCAAGACCAATCCAGCCTGCACCCGGCAGGTAGACTTCCGCCCAGGCGTGCAGATCGGTGAAATCGTGGTCCGTGCCCGGCGGACCATCGAGCGCAACCAGATCCGGTTTCAGTTGTATGAGATAACCGGACACAAAACGCGTAGCGAAGCCAAGGTTTCTTAGTACCTCGACCAGGAGCCACGACGAGTCACGGCAGGAGCCTGAACCTTTTTCCAGCGTTTCTTCAGGTGTCTGGACTCCCGGCTCCATGCGAATGAGATACTCGACCTTCTCCGAAATCCTCCGATTGAGATCGACGATGAAATCGACCGTTCCCTTCGGTGAGCGATCAATGGTTTCCAAAAGCGCAGAAAGCTGTGGCGTCAACGATGCAGGAGTTCGATAGATCGAGAGATCCTGCAGCATTTCATCCGAATATGCGAAAGGCCATTCCTGCGCGGCTTCCTCGACAAAGAAATCGAAAGGATTGTAGACCGTCATGTCGGCAACAAGGTCGACTTCGATCTTCAGTTCCGTGACGGGATCGGGAAAGACGAAGCGGGCAAGCCAGTTTCCGTACGGGTCTTGCTGGTGATTGACGAAATATCCAGAGGGCGAGATCTTGAGCGAATGCGAAATGACCCTGGTCCGGCCATGCGGTGCCGGTCTCAGCCGGATGATCTGCGGCTGAAGCGTGACCGGACGGTCATATTTGTAGTGGGTAAGATGATAAAGCTGAGCCTTGATGGACATGGGTTGATGCGCTTCCCTTCAAAGTACAAGCTATCCATCTTTGCTCGCACGGCACAATCCCTGATCGTCGATTTATCTTTCAACTCGCTTGGACAATGTCCGATTGGCAGTTCGCCTGTTAACTCTCACTCGACGAACTCAGCAAACGAACCATCTTTCCCGCGGCTGTCAGCGATCCAGTAGAAGCGCCGCTGACGAACTCCGAAGGAAACAGCCCTTCGCAGCCTTTCGATGTGCCAAAATAAGCCGAAAGTCACCTTTCGACCCTGTTGGCCGTTCGTTTGCACCGCAGCAAACGAACGCTTCCCGCCCTAATTGGACCTTTGATCTTTTCTATTGAATGGCGGTTATCGGGGAGTTTGATCTAGCTCACGAACGTCCGAAATAAGGGCGCAAAGCGGTCGTCCACCCCTTGTCTGATTTAAGACACGGAGGCCCGTCAGCGTGACTTTTCTGCCCACTCGATCTGGGTTCAGCACGCGCGCGAGTGTCACCTTCTGCCAGTAGCTGCCATCGAGGATAGCTTCAACGATGTCGGGTGCAAGCAGCGTGAAGCGCATCAAGTGAGTCATGTGGGCGGAAAGTGCAGGCCCAGCGCCTTGTCCGGCTTTCCATTGGACTTGCTCGCCTCTGCGGCGCGCGTGGCCGGTGTATCTCCTTTCGACCGCGGCGCCTCGTGCCGGCATTGACGACAGGGCCATGATTCCACACGATCCGTTCAATGGAGAGACCCTGCTTGTTTTCGTTCAATGAATTTCTGTCAAAACTAGGTTTCGACCTTAAGCGCACGCGACTCGTGCGACATGACAACCGCAGTATGGCAGCATGGCGAAGCGGTGGTTTCCAGAAATTCGGATGCTTCGCGAGTTTCCAGAAGCGCAGCCCCTCACCGTATTCCGAAGCCCAATTGGCCTGTCACTTCATCCCCGGACCGGTTCTGGCTGATGGCGATGCAACGGCACTATTCCTTGGCATCACCAGGATCAATGACCGATGGGATTGGGACGGTTTGCGTCTGCCGGTATTGCAGGACCCAGAGATCATCGAAACGGAGCGCGAACGGGACGACCTGCATGCGTTCGACCTGGAATGGTTGCAGGCTGGCCAGGAATATTCCGAGCGCATCCTCATCCGATGGGGACTGCCATCATCGGCCCGTGCCTGGTCGCAGTGGGCTGGCAGGCAAACCAAGGAAATCCTCGAACTCAGGCTTGATCGCCGTGAGCCACCCTTTCCTGGGTTTTCGCGTTTCATGAGCGCTATCGTGGATGTGCCCCTGCTTCCGCAGGCATGGAAATCCGCACTCTCGTCCGTGCGCAGCGTATACCTTCTCGTTTCGGAAAATGGCGAGCAATACGTGGGTTCGGCAACAGGACAGGACGGCTTGCTCGGGCGTTGGCTGATCTACGCTGCCAATGGCCATGGTGGAAACGTCATGCTGCGCCAGCGCGGACACCGTGATTACACGGTTTCCATCCTTGAGGTCGCCTCACCCGATATGTCCCGCGATGACATCCTTGCCCGCGAAACGCTATGGAAGGAGAAACTTAGGGCCCGGGCGCACGGGTTGAACCAGAACTGAGCAGAAAACCGAGGCGGATCGGCGGATAGACGGCTCAAAGTATTTTTCCATGAAATTGTGGCTCCTGCTCTGCCCACTCCACCGGAAACGGCTCCAACAGCCGCGCCAACGTCACCTCCGGCCCCTGCCCACCGTCCAGGATCGCCTCGACGATGTCGGGCGCCAGCAGGGTCAGGCGCAGGATGCGGCTGATGTAGGATGGGTTGATCTTCTCGGCGCGAGCGATGTCCTTGATCGTGGTGACCTCGCCGGATTCGAGCATCCGGTTCCAGCGGTGGGCGCGGGCGATTGCCTTGACGAGCGTGCTGTCAATGCGAGGGCTGTTGTATCCTGTCGCACCGTCCGGCCCGATGATCCGCTTGCCGCTGCCATGCCGGGTCGTGGCAAAGGGGACTCGGACCGCAATGTGTTGACCTGTATTCACGCGGCCACGCTCCCCGCTGATGTGAGTTCGCGGGCAAGGCCGGGCAGGCCGTCGGCACGAAGGCGGATGTCGAGTTCATTCTCGAGGATGGTGACGCGCTCGACCAGCAGGTGGACGATGCGTGCCTGCTCGGCCGGGAAGAGTTCATCCCACAACGGATCGAGTTGCATCAGGGCATCGCGAACGTCAGCCTCGCTCATTCCTGTCTCTTCCCGCCGCACGGCCCGCCAGGTCCCCGCAACGACTTCCGGCTGGCGAAACACGGTGCGGAGCTGGTCGATGACGGCTTCCTCGATCCGGGCTGCCGGTACCCGACCGATGGAACAGGCCCCTGCCCCGTGCTTCAGGACGGACTGGCTCACGTAGTACCGATAAAGCTTTCCATCCTTGCGGGTGTGGGTGGGCGAGAAGGCGGCGCCATCCGGTCCGAAGAGCAGGCCTTTCAGCAGGGCCGGTGTCTGGGACCGCGTATTGGCGGCCCGCGAGCGTGGGCTTTGTTTGAGGATGGACTGGACCTTGTCCCACAGATCGCGGGAGATGATCGCATCGTGCTGGCCGGGATAGATCCTGCCCTTGTGACGGATATCCCCGACAAGGATCGGGTTGTTCAGCAGACGATAGAGATAGCCCTTGGAGATCAGGCCGCCCTGGCGGGTTTGGACGGCCTGCTTTCGCAGTTCGCGGGCCAGCAGGGTTGCCGATCCGAGTTCCACGAAGCGTTCAAAGATGGCGCGAACCTGTTTCGCATCGTCCGGCACCACGACCAGCTTGCGCTCCTGCGCCTTGTAGCCGAAGGGTGGGACGCCTCCCATCCACATGCCCTTGGCCTTGGAGGCTGCGACCTTGTCGCGGATGCGTTCAGCGGTGACCTCGCGCTCGAACTGGGCGAAGGACAACAGGATGTTGAGCGTCAGCCGGCCCATGGAATTGGTGGTATTGAAGGCCTGGGTGACGGAGACGAAGGTCACGCCGTTTCGATCGAACAGGTCGACCAGCCGGGCAAAGTCGGCCAATGAGCGCGAGAGCCTGTCAATCTTGTAGACCACAACCACATCGACGAGCCCGGCCTCGATGTCGTCCATCAGGCGCTTCAGGCCCGGCCGCTCCAGCGTGCCGCCGGAATGCCCGCCGTCGTCATAGTGATCGCGGACGCGAACCCAGCCTTCCGCCTTCTGGCTGGCGATGAACGCCTCGCAGGCTTCGCGCTGGGCATGGAGGCTGTTGAATTCCTGCTCGAGCCCCTCTTCGGAGGATTTGCGCGTGTAGATCGCCGCGCGGCGCTTGATGACCGGAGACGGATTCATACACCCCTCCTTCCGCCGTTCAGTCCGAAAAATGTCCATCCGTTCCAGCGCGTGCCGGTGATCGCCCGCGCAATGGCCGACAGCGACTGGTACGCCCTGCCCTGCCATTCGAAACCATCCGTTAGGACGGTGACAGTGTGCTCCACGCCTTTCCATTCCCGGATGAGCTTCGTTCCCGCAATCGGCTTGCGGTCATGGCGCAGGCGACGGGTGGCGATGTTACCGCCATCGACCTGTTCGCCGAGGGCCTGCAGGCGCTTGACCGTTTCGGGCTTCAAACCGCCGAATACCAGTTCCTGGATGCGCCAGGCCAGCCGGCTTTCCAGGAATGACCGGTTCCACGGGGGCGGTTCGTTTCCTATGATGTGGCGCCATTGCTGCTTCAGCTCTGCCGTGGTCATGGACTTCAGAGCCGCCACGCGGGCGAGCACGGTCGGGTCGTCGTAACGATGACGCTGATCTGGCTTGTTGGGGAGAGACGCATTTGTCAAAGTGTACCTGCCTTTCGGTTGGTCCGACTGACGCTCTGTCCGGAGCGGAAGTCCACTCGACATTCGCGATCCTCACCGAATTCGACGCTTGACTGGCGGGCATGAAGACGAACCATGCCGGCGGAAAGGATGCGAGCCACTTCGCCGAGGCGTTCGCTGGTCGTCATGCGGTTCGGGGCGAGCGGGTTCATTGGGCGGCACCTCCCCTGGACCGCAGGCGGATGCCCTGCCATATCCTGCCCCGGTTCGTCCGCGCGGCCCTGAAGCCGTTAAGCCGCAAGGCTTCCCCTAAGGACTTTGGGGAGCGGGCTTCGTGCCCTTCGCGTTCAGCCCATGCTTTCCAGCTTCCATAGAGATCGGACGACAGGGTCTCGAACGCGTGGTTGGTCTCGCAGCACGCTTCGATCCATTGGCCGATGATGTCCTCTTCACGGAAATAGGCATCGCGAGCATCGGTCACGGCGTCCGGTGGTGACAGGCCGATACGCTGCCAGTCGGCACATCCGTCAACCATCCACCGCAGGATGCCGTCCCGTTCCTGAAGGAGCCGATTGGCCAGATCCTTGTCGCGCTTGTCTGCCGGGATCGTCACCGCGAAGGGTACGATATGCAGACGGCGGCGCATCGCTTCTCCGGTCGTGCTCAGATTGGGCAGGTGATTGCCCGCAATGATCAGCTTGCAGTTCGGTCTGTATTGGAAGAAATCGCGATGCATGAAGCGCGCGCTGATCAGTTCGCCGCCGGTGATAGCCTTGATGCGGGATTCAGCCCAATTGCGATCCGCCTCTGTCTCCGTGATCGTCACCAGGCGCGCACCCGCAAGGCCGGCCATGTCTGTCGGATGGCGATCCGAACGTGACGACATGAACGCGTCCGACGGTGCCGTGGTCGCGTAGCTTCCAAGCACCGTGGAAATCGTTGACAGGAAGACGGACTTGCCGTTCGCACCGTCGCCGTGGAGAAAGAAGAAGACCTGCTCCCTGGTCGATCCGGTCAGGCAGTAGCCGCAGACACGGGCGAGATAAGCAACAAGGCTATGGTCGCGGCCACACACCTGGTCGAGGAATGACAGCCACAATGGGTAGGCCGACCCGACCGATGCCGCTGCGCACCGGCTCATCAGGGCATCCGGGTCCGGGTCCTGAAGGTTTCCGCTGGTCAGGTCGAGAATGCCGTCGCGTGTGTTGAGCAGCATCTCGTCGCGATCCCAGGCCTCCGGTGCTGTTGCGATCGCCGGATCGGCAGAGACGATCGATTGGACCGCGGTGATCGTCCGGTTGCTGGCGATGCGCCTCGCGGGGCCGGATTCCAGGCCAATCGCAGCTTTCCGGCAAGCAATGCGGATTTCCTCGCGAATGGCACCAACCCGGTCGTGGACCCATTGGTGCCCATTCCAATGGCGCCAGATCCCGGAAGCGGGTACATAGCGCCAGGCGTTGCCGACTTCGCCGACAAACGATGCGGCAATCGCGTCCTCACTCCGGTCTGGCGGTTCAACCGAAGGCATCGGGGGGTGATTGATCGCGTCCACATCGAGAAGCGCTTCAAACTCCCGGCGCAATTCCGCTTCATCCCACGGCGGTCGAATCAGCGCGGCATTGTGCTCGCAGACTGCCTGCCATGCTTCCTCCATGGTGACCTTGCCCTGTCGCGCCTGGCGTATCCAGTGGCCGATGACCTTGCTCAACGCTTCGAAACGCGTGATGCCGTCAACGCCATGTTCGCGGACAGGATGAAGAAAAATTCCACCGACAGGTTTGTTCGTATTCATCCCAGTCGCCATGGGCCGGACCGGCAAGCCTTCCATCCATGGCATTGCGTCAATCTGCCGGCGTAGCGCCTTCAGGTCATGGACAAAGTCGTTGTGTTCGAGAATTCGAACCGATGTCTGCCGCCCGTGTTTGGCATGAACCGATCCCGCCACGCGGATCGGCTGATGGGCGCTGGCGAAGGCCATGTCCCCTCCGACCTTTTCGGCAATCGTCTTGCGAATGGCGCAAACAACCTTGAGGTCATCACCCGATGCGATGTCTCGAAGACGCCAGTGGAGATGGAGCTTGGCTTGTCCATCAACTGTCCGTCCGCCTGAGGCGACGACTAGTGTCGGCTTGCCGATGTGCTGAACCAGGTGATCGCGTTTGGACGCGATGTCGCCTGCATCGATATCGACGAGGATGACAGCCATCTGCACAATGTCGTCAGCCTTCGCCCTGCCCGGCTTGCCGACGGTGCCAGGGACGGCGAACAGACCTGCCCCGCTCGAACATGCGGATACGCCGAGACCGCTGAGGCGATCAGCGACGTCAGGCCCACAGTTCAGGAAATCCGATCTTGCAGAAACCGGCCGACCGCCCTTCTCCGGCAAGCGGCGTACCGGCACAAAACCTTCAAGCCCGCCATAGACGACGTCGCAGAATGTCCTGATTGCTTCCGGGTCAATGAACGCGGCAGCCGCTGATGACGTTGAGATGTTCATGATCCACCCTCACCGAGAAGGCGGCGCTCATGGTCCAGGACATCCTCGATGCGGTAGTGCACAGCTGCGCCAATCCGGAGCCAGGCTGGCGTCTTTCCGGCCGCGCGCATGCGCTGCAGGGTGCGTCGAGATTTGTCCCATCGCCGGGCCAGATCCCGCTCTCTGATGAGCGCCGGCAGAGCAGGTGTTGGAAATCTCGTTCTTTCTTCCATTGGTCACCTCCTGGTGAAGTCGATGGAAGGAAAAATATCGATTTCCCCGTGCCTTAGGGGGCGGTTATCATGACAGGATATGACGCGCTTCGTGACAAGATGGCGCTTCGGGGACCGTTGGTTCGCCGGTCAAGCGCGGCTTCATGACAAAACCGCCCGCTTCATGACAAAGCACTTGGATGCCGCCAGACGGCGAAACGAATCAGGGCAGGATTTGAGCTGCGGGGTCCAGTCGATAGCCATACTGGCGACGGTTCTCGATCAGGATGTCCCGGGCAGGACTGACCCCGTGAATTGCCTGGTAGAAGTCGGCCAGTTCCGCCCGGCAGCGTTTCACGTTCTGGGTAACGACCGATTTTGACGATCCCGTCAGGTCAGCAAGGTTGCCTGCCGTTACGAACTGGTGCTCATCAGGTGAACGCCCTTCCATGACGTCCTCTTCCCATGCCGGCCTGAGCTTGTGGGCGACAAGGGATGGCGCGCCATGGACACAACCAAGGTCAACCACCTCGACCCATGGTCTGTCATCTCCTGACGATGAGAAGCGAACGCGCAAGGGAAACGCAACGCTGTCGAAGGCTGGGGGTTCTTCCCCGACCGGATGGGTACCAACGACATCCAGCGGCGGAACACCCGGAACTTGAATTGCTGCCGGCCGCGGCTCCAGGCCTGCTCCACTTGTCTGCTTCGATATGAACGCGCCCAGCAACGAATCCGGCCGCAAACGACCTTGTTCAACCAGCGCGGCGCTGCCAGCAATCGCCTTATTCAGAACGTTACGCACGGCCTGACCGTGGAGCCTCTGCAGGTCCAGGACACGTTTGGCTGTGACAGATACGGATTCCCCCGGGAATCCTTCACAGATTCTGGCCACTTCGCCGCCAAACCGCTCCATGAACTCGACATCGGTCATGACGGAGAGCCGTCGTGCATGCTCCGTCCAGTCAAGAGCCATTGTCATGGACTTGATATCATGGCGCTCGCCGGTGAGGACATCCGTTTCGTAGATTTCCGGCGGTTCATGGTCTGCCAGATCACTGGCGAGGACAGCGAAGCGCCGGTCAAGGCATTGTGAGCAGCGACCGCAATGGGTGTGAAGCTTGGTGGCCGTATAGACACTGCTGCAGCTGATTGTATTCTTCAGCAGGTCGGCACCTCCGTGAGAACGAAGCCGATCCAGAACCTGCGCCTTGGTCATCCACTGGTAGGGATTAGACAGATCGACGTCCGCGTCGATCGTCTTCAGGAGATGATCGAGCAGGCGCATCGACAAGGGATGAGTGGTTCGTGTCGCCATGGTTCCGATGACCTGCTCGGAAATCGGCAACTGGTGGCTGACGACACCATTCTCGAAAAACCGGATGATCTTCGCCCCCAAGGAGCTGGCGATGGCATAGGCGATGGCGGTGAACAGGAACGAGCGTGTTCGCTGGGTGCGTTCCTTCGAATCGCTGCCGACACGCTGCGCGGTGACCGGGACATGGACCAGGCGATCGGGAAAACGCTCCGCCAGCGCCGAAACAAGCCGGTCCTGCTGAGCATGAAGTTTGTTTGCCGACCGACGTGTAACCAGTGCCACGCGCTTGTTGGTGGTCGCCAGCGTCTCAAGCGCCCCGGTCAGGGAATCGAGACCGCCAGAGAACAGGATGACCTCATCGATCTGGCGGGCGGCGTCCGAAACCGGGTCAAACTGGAGAAACCCCTGTCGTCCCTGCGGATCGATCCTCTGTTCAAAGGCGAACTGGAAGTAATCGTCAGACACGAACGATGCTGTACTGACAACGGCCTCCATCACATCCGGATGGGACCAGAAATCGGGGTCGTGAACGGGAATGGTGAGCCGGAAGCGGCGGCGCCATCGTTCTCCAAAATCCGGGCGGGTATCTCCACCGCGTTTGATCCCCGTATCAGCGGCAAAGATGCAGGCGGAAATCTCGACCAGGTCTTCCGTGCGTTCATCGAGGGACCTCAGCGCCCTCGCCTCGATCTTTTCCGTCCCAAGGTTGAACGTCGGATTGTGGCCATTCACGCGGATCGGTTCGCGGTTTTGCACCCGGCCGTTGCCTTCCAGGATTTCGAGGAGTGCATCACGCATCGAGCCCTCTCTTGCGCTTCAGCTCCTCCGTTATCTTCTTGAAGGCGACGGCACCGAACGCGGCTGCGCGTTGCGAACTGATCGTGCCATCCCGGTGCAACGTGGCTCCGTACCAGCCGCCTGCGAACTCCTTGATGATCCGGGTTGCTTCCATCGAGTATTGCGTGAGCGACTGACCGAACGCGCTGCGTTCGCTGATGTCGGCAAATCGCCTCGCTTCCCCCACCCTGGATGAGAGAACGCGTGACAGCCAGGAATTGAGCGTGTCCGACAACAGCCGCGTGTAGAATGACCTTGCCAGGCCAGAGAACGCCGCCGAATTGGCAAAACTAGCTGCAGACTGCTGAACATCGGCTGCGCTTGCCGAAATAAGTCCCGGAAGCCTGTCGCCAAGCTGCAGTGAAAGCGTACCGAGCAGGCTGCGACGCGCCAGTTCCCCGAAATCCGACCGCCGCCCAGAGGCGCTGGCGACCTGGTCCAGGCAGTTGCCCGCTGCATTGACGATGTCGATCAATGACGGATCGTCGCCGACGTTGAGACCCAGAGCACGAAGCTCCGCGCCGAATTCCGGCTGTCGTGCAGCCTGCGGGATCATGGCCAACAGCCGGACCGCTTCCACGAACACCGGATCGTTGGGCGCATTCTTCAGATCTCGCTCGGCGGCATCCGCGGCCGCCGAGAAGACCGCAGCCTCACGAGCACCATCTTCCAGCAAGGCCACAACATGTTGCCACTTGCGTGTATTGGGCAGGACGCCGAGATGAATGTGTCCCACCGGTCTTCTCCCATCCGGTGAATGTCTCGGAAAGTTGAAGCCCGACATCGACTGTTGTCAACCGTGGCGCGTCTCAGACCCGGCGTGGTTTTGCCGTCATGGTCAGGTGCAGCTCCGGACCATGACGGATCATGACGCTTGAAAACGTAATTGCTCTTCGCGCGCGCGTGAGAAGATTACGTTCTGATCCGTCACGATGTGTCATGCTGCTAGAAAGCTCTCAGCAGCCGTCGCGGCTTGTCGCAGAATGTCGGAAATTGTCATTTTCTGTCATTCTATCAATGGCTTGGCATCTGTCGTATAATCCCGTTCAGTCTTGAAGCACGGGAAATTGCGCATGTCCGGACTTTCATCTCGCTCCGATGGCACGGTACTTGCGGTCGACTACCGGCCGGTCGATGCCCTGGTGCCTTACGCGAAGAATGCCCGCACCCATTCCGACCGGCAGGTCGACGAGATCGCGGCTTCCATCCGGGAATTCGGCTGGACCAACCCGGTTCTTGTCGATGGCGAGAATGGCATCATCGCCGGCCACGGCAGGCTCATGGCCGCACGCAAGCTCGGAATGGCCGACGTTCCGGTGATCGAACTGAAGGGGCTCACCGAGGCCCAGAAGCGGGCCCTCGTCATCGCCGACAACAAGCTGGCGCTCAATGCCGGCTGGGACGAGGACCTGCTTGGGCTCGAACTCGGCGAGCTGCGTGACCTCGGCTTCGACCTTGCCCTGACCGGCTTTGGCGACATGGAAGTGCTGGCGCTGACAAGCCCTAGCCATGACGGCCTGACCGATCCCGATGACGTACCCGTGGTTCCCGACGACCCGGTCACCAGTCCGGGCGATGTCTGGCTGCTCGGCAAGCATCGGCTACTCTGCGGTGACGCGACCGTGGCTGACGATGTGGCCCGGGTTCTCGATGACGTGACGCCTCACCTCATGGTCACCGACCCGCCCTATGGTGTCGACTACGATCCCGGCTGGCGGGGAATGCTGGCCGACGGATCGAAGCTTGCCCGCGGCAGGGTGCTGAACGACGACCGGGCCGACTGGCGGGAGGCCTGGGCGCTGTTTCCGGGCGACGTCGCCTATGTCTGGCATGGCGCCCTGCATGCAAGCCTCGTTGCCACCAGCCTCGAGGCCTCGGGCTTCGCCATCCGCTCGCAGATCATTTGGGACAAGACCCGCCTCGTGATCGGTCGTGGTGATTATCACTGGGGCCACGAACCGGCCTGGTACGCCGTGCGCAAGGGCAAGACCGGTCACTGGTCGGGCGACCGGAAACAGTCGACCATCTGGGCCATCGAGCACAGGCGGTCGGAGTCCGGCCATGGCACGCAGAAGCCCGTGGAATGCATGAAGCGCCCGATCGAGAACAACTCCTCGCCAGGACAGGCGATCTACGAACCCTTCTGCGGCTCAGGCACCACGATCATCGCGGCCGAGATGACAGGCCGGACCTGCCATGCCATCGAACTGAACCCTGCTTACGTGGATGTTGCCATCAAGCGCTGGCAGGACTTCACCGGCAAGCCGGCTGTCCTCGAGAGCACCGACGAGACCTTCGAGGATCGGTTGGCCAGGCACGGCGTTCGGAAAACAGACGATGCAGCTTCCTTGATGACCGGGGGGGCATGAATGTCTGAGGACCTGAACGCACCAGACCGGCCGCTTCGTCGATCTTGCACAACCGCGAAATTCCCAAGGGGGTGTCAGACACGCAATGATGCGGATAAAGCCCGCAAACGGTGGAGGTCGAGGCTCCTTCGCCCTTCTGGAAATGGTGCGGATCAGACGACAAACTGCAGGGTTGGCCAGCGCGAACCCGCGAAACGAGGGATGACACCATGCGTGGACGCAAGCCTGTCCCGACTGCTCTCAGGCTGGTCAATGGCAATCCCGGCAAGCGGCCGTTGAACCGTAACGAGCCGAAGCCAGTTGTCGCCATGCCGACCTGCCCGTCGCATCTGTCCGCACCGGCCCGGACGGAGTGGAAACGGCTGGTGCATTCCATGCATGCTCTCGGCATCGTCACCGAACTCGACCGCGCGGCGCTCGCCGCATACTGCCAGGCCTACGGACGCTGGGTGGAAGCGGAACGGGCCCTGAAGAAGTCCCCGCCCCTGCTGCGCACCCCGGCCGGCTATGTCCAGCCCTCGCCCTGGCTCGCCATTGCCAACAAGAACCTGGAGCTCATGCACCGCTACATGAGCGAACTGGGCCTGTCACCGGTAGCGCGCAGCCGGGTCGAGACCGTCAGGCATCTGGGTCCCAAGCCATGGGAATGATGCGACAATGAGCAACTCGGCGAAGACAGCGGTGGACATCGCAGACCTGAAACGGATTGCTGTTCGCCTGCCATTCGAGATGGAGACCTGACATGGGCCGGCCCGCCCATCGCCCGACGCTCGCCGACCGCCGTCAGGTCGAGATGCTTGCCGGCTCCGGCGTGCGCGAGGTCCAGATCGCCGGGCTGATCGGCATCGATCCGAAGACGCTGCGCAAGCATTACCGGTCGGAACTCGACCACGGTCATACGAGGGCCAATGCGAAGGTTGCCGAGAACCTGTTCCGGATTGCCACGGGGGACGGTTACGAGGCCGTCACCGCCGCGATCTTCTGGCTGAAGACCCGCGCCGACTGGATCGAGCCCTGTCCGCATCACCCGGTCCATCGCAGCGACCATGACAGCGATCCTGTCGAGCGCATCCGGCAGATGATCCACGGGCCGGCGTCCATGCCCCATGGGACAGATGACGCGGCGCTCGACGATGAAGACGACGAGCCGGGGATCATCGAACATGACCAGAGGGAACGAGGGAGAACCGGGCATGGCTGATACCGGCGAGATCGACACCACACTGCCCGATGCCAGGCGGGTCGAGGCACTGGCTGGCTTCGGGCTCTCGGCGGAAGATATCGGTCGTGTCTTCGACATCGCGCCGGAAACCATCAACTCGATCTATGCCCGGGAACTGGCAGGCGGTCAGGCCAAGGCCAACGCCCGGGTGGCCGAAAGCCTCTACCGCATGGCGCTTGGCGACGGACGCGGTGCCGTCACGGCTGCCATCTTCTGGCTGAAGACCCGTGCCCGTTGGAAGGAAGAAACCCGCAGTGGCGACCAGTCCGGTGAACCGGTGATCGTGACCATCCAGCGGTTTGCACAGGATGGTCCTTCGAAGCAGTGAGGCCGGCTGGGACGGTCAACGGCCTTGCCCAGGAGCGTAGTGGCGTTGATAGAAACCTGGATATCGGTCACAGCTCACATCTTGATCGAATTATCTGACACAACTTAATAATATTCCTTGGCTTCTCGCTGCTTGTGAGCACACTGCAAACGGTGGTTTGCAGTTTGAACACCCGGGAGCCGATCATGGTGCAGAGCGCAATCGCCTATCTTCGCGTCTCCACCCAGCGCCAGGGTCGAAGCGGTCTCGGTATCGATGCGCAGAGAGCAACGGTCCACCGTTTCGCTGAGGCGGAAGGCTTGGTCATCACAGCCGAATTCGTGGAAGTCGAAACCGGCAAGGGCTGCGATGCGCTCGACAGGCGCCCTCGCCTGTCAGAAGCCCTCGACATGGCCCGCAAGATGGGCTGTCCGGTCATCGTTGCCAAGCTGGATCGGTTGTCCCGCGACGTCGCGTTCATCTCCGGCCTGATGGCCCGGCGCATCCCGTTCATCGTGGCCGAACTCGGTGCCGACGCCGATCCCTTCATGCTGCATCTCTATGCGGCCTTGGCCGAGAAGGAACGCCGTCTGATCTCGGAACGTACGAAAGCCGCCCTCGCCTCGCGCAAGGCAACAGGTACCACGCTGGGCAACCGGACCAATCCGGCGAAGGCAGCCGCCATCGGCCGGCACTCATGTGTCGAGGAGGCCGACCGTTTCGCAGCGGGCATTCAGCCAATCATCGCCTCCATCCGGCGCTCAGGCATCACCAGCCTACGCGGCATCGCGACCGCCCTGAACGATCGCGGCATCCGTACCGCCCGCGGCGGCCGGTGGCAGGTGTCCAATGTCCGCAATGTTCTGGCGCGGTGCGAGGAAGACGGAAGCACGGTCGGTATTTGATAGGTGGGAAGAATTTCCACCCACGGCGGGAACCTGTTGTCCCCATGCGGTCGGGAACCATGGGACGGCGGGCAGCTAAAGCGATCTGTCGAATGCAACGGTTCGGTTGATCTGTGGTTCAGACAGACAGACCATATCAACATCGCACCGCCAACGAAATTACCGATCCGATCTCCCGTAAATTGACGATCTCAAATCTAATCTGGAAGACCATCAACTTTCCGAATGTCTTCCAAGAACACATCCCATTCGGCCCGGTTTGCAAAGCAGATATTCGCAATTGGGCGGACTTGGATCGCGCTATCAATACTGGCCGGAATAACTACCAAAGCACCCTCAGACTGAACGGTCGGAAGAGCAGACCCGCATTTGATGCAGAAGCTTCTTTCGTGTCGGGTCTCTGGAACCCGATAAGTCTGAACGCAATCACGACCAGAAACCCAATCGACCTGACGGACTCTAATACCAAATGGAGGAAATTACCCGTGGCACGCTACTGAGCGATGGCCGTATATTTTTGCACCGCCCGGCCTCGAAGGCCAGAAGCGCACGCAAGCCCGCCTCGGCATCGCTCGCGCGGAAAATCTGGCGCAACGCGGAAAGGACCGGCTTGCGGTGTTTCCAGTACACGAAGTCCAGACTGTGCCGGATGAGGCTGTCGCATAGCATCATGCCTGAAGCGAGGCGAGGCTTTCGCGGTTGTTACCGCTGATAGACGCGCATGGGCTTGGGCGTCTCGAATGCGGGCGGCGGCGGCGGTGGTGCGGGCCGGGGCTTTGGTGGGGCCGAGTTCGACACCCGCGCGGCTGCCTTGGCCCTAAGCTCTGCCGCGTGCTCTGTGATGGACCGGAAGGGCGGCGGAAGAGAGGGATCGGTCTCCTTGCGACGGGCATAGGCGGCCTTCGTCAGCTTCAACTGCTCGTTCACGCTGAAGCAGCGTGGATCGATGCCAAATCGTTCCGCCTCGCGGCCGATGTAGTCGTGGCGCTGATCCTCCCACTGCTTCTGGTTTTCCAGCAGGTTGTCCAGTGCGGCGTGCATGTCGGAGAAAATCCATCTCGTGTAGCGGTCCTTGAGTTTCCACGAGGCTTCAAACCCCGCGTCGACGTCGCCCCCCAGAAGCCTGTCGGAGAAGGGGATGTTCACCGCTCCGCCAACGTAGAAATCCAACTTTGCCAGCAAGTCGTCGAGTTCGCCGAAACGCCCGTGGTCCACGTCGAAGATTCGGTAGTCCGGATAGTCCCAAATCTGAGTCAGGGCGTCCAGAAATCCCTGTTCGGCGCGGGTCTGGTATTTGCCGTCATACAGGTCGTCCGCATCCCGAGCGTCCTCTGTTTCGATGCCGTATTTGAGCTCCCCGGCAGGCGTCTCGATCACGACTCCGACCTTCCGGCCTACGACCCGCGGAGCGCCGCCGGGAACGCCCTGTGCCTCGGCGAGGGTAAACGGGGCGTTCGCAGGCCGCTGCGTCGGCCCTTCGGGTTCCTCATCCGGCAAGGCCAGTTTCACGGCCATCTCGAAACCGGGTTTCCCGTCCTGCGTGCCGGGCTTCACAACGATTTCCGAGAGATGGATCCGATTGTGCCGATCCACGCTGAAGGCCAGCTCGAATTGTCCGGCGTCGAAGCGGAAATCGATTTCGTCGGCACTCGACCTGGCCGATTCCGTGAAGGCTTTCGCAATTTCGGGAGAGTTTTCGATCGCAAGTGCGATCGCTTCCATCAGCTTGCTTTCGACGGCGACGATCTGTGCCCGATCGGTGCGCATCAACTCGGACAGTTTCAGACGGGTATCGGGCGAAAGAGTCCAGATCACCCTGTCGAGCGGGACCGCCCTGGGTACGGTCTCCAGCGGCGCAAGTCCCGCCTCCGTGCGGGCCTTGTCGCAATCGGCGGGCGGGCGGCCGAACGGGTCCTCGTTCATGATGACCGGGTTTCCGGTCAGCACGACGCGGTTGGCCCGGTCGGCCAGTGCCGACAGGATGTTGTCCATCATGTTTCCCTGCCCTTCCTGCCTGGCGAGGGAGGCGGCACAAGTCTCGAAATCCGCGCGGTCGGCGGGAAGGTCGTGGCGGGTGCAGCCGTTACCCTGGACGACGCAGGGCGGGCCGGCGCGCTGGCAGGCATAGCGGTCGTCAGGAACGCCGATCACGCCGGGGTGGTAGTATTGCCGCGTGCCGGCCTGGCCATAGCCCCCCGCCACGCAGACGCAGGTGAAGAAATCCTGCGGCACCGACACGCCGAGGCTTTGCAGGATCAGCAATTGCCGGTCATGCGCGAGGCCCACCCAGCGGTCCAGCGCGTGGGCGTCGTGTTCGTTGCGAAGCGGCGACTCCGTTTTGGTCTCCTGCGCCTGGGCGGGCGACAGCATGAGGCCAAAAGCCAGCGCCAGTGCCACGCGCGCGGCACGGATTCCAGGATTGGGGAAACGGGTCATCTTGCACCCTCCGCAAGGTCTCGGGCCAGCATGTCGATAAAGGCATCCGCGTCGAACTCTTCGATGTCCACGAGGCTCCAGCGATCGGACTCGGTCATGCCGTCGGGACCGATCCAGCCTCCGGCGATCCGGCGCAGGTTGACCGCGCCGCGCGAATGCTCGTCGAAGCCACCGGGCAGAACCGTGGGCAGGAATTGGGTGCGCCGTCCGCTGGCTCCGCTGGGCAGGCGCATGACGACTTGCCCCGCGAGGCGAACCGCAATCCATCCCGCGCCGAATTCCAGCCGAGCCGTGCCGTCCCACCGAGGGTGCCACCAGTCGGCGGGCAGCACACGGGCAAAGGCGTTGCCTGCCGTCCCATCGGCTGTCAGCAGGACCTCCAGTCCGCCGGCATCCGGCCCGGTCTCGACCGTCCGCAGGCTCAGTGCAACGGGCGCGTCCTTGGGCGCAAAGGGGGCGCTTTCGGCCAGCAGCAGGGTCATCCCCAGGTCGCCCGCTGGATCGACGCGCAGGGTCAGGCCATAGGCGGCGCGGTCGATGCGTTCGTCCAGCGCGACGATCGGCGCCGGACCGGACGCCGAGATTCGCCGGTAGTCCGGCAAAGGTTCGCGCCGGGTCAAGCGAAGCCCGTCTGCTGTCGCCATCGCCAAAGTGTCGAATTCCGCCTTGCCCCAGGAATGTCCCTGCCATCCGGGGCCCATCGGCGGCTCGAAGAACACCCGTTCGGGCAGGAGCGCGACACCCGGCGCGGGTTGCGGCTGCGGTTCGGGCTGGGCGGGATGGACATCGCGCGCGATCCGCCACAGCGACAGCGCGCCCGCCCCATCCCGATCCGGCATCGCATGGACCGACACCGTCAGTGCCGCGCCATCCATCAGTGCAGGCCAGTCCAGCGGTTCGGTCGAGATGCCCTCGGCCTCGACGAAGATGCGGCCCGGCCGCAGGACCAGCACCACCCGATCCGGCAGGCGGTCCAGACCTTCTGTCAGTACCAAGGGCTTGTCCTTGTTGCGCAACTGGCTGAGCGCGGAAAAGCGGCCGTCTGCCTCGCGCCGGAACCGCACGACGTAGCTTTCCGGTGGGCTCAGGTTGCCTTCCTTGGCATGGCGGTTGCCGAGGCTGATCTCGAAATCCCCGGTGGCGGCGGCATCGATCTCAACTGTCAGCCGCGCCTCGGCGAGACCGCGAAAATCATCCAGCCAGAACAGCGCGCCCGTCGAGACGATCCCCGTGTAATCGCCGCGCTGCGCCTTGTCCCAGGCGATGCGCAGCGCGCCGTCCTGCAGCCGGGCGAATGCCGCGAAATGTCCCTCGCGCCGCTCGTTCGGCCGCCAGAGACCGCCCAGCGCCCAGCCGGTGAACAGCGTTTCGTCCTCGACCGGCGCCGTGACCGGGGCATCAACGCTCTCGGGCAGGGCAAAGCGGTGTTCTTCCGTGACGGCGCGATACAACACCAGCTCCACCGGCCCGTTCCGATAGGAGGGACGGCCATAGATCTGGGTCACCACCGGCGTGTCGGGAAAGATCGCGTCATGACGCAAGTGCAGCAATTCGGTACGGTTTTCATCATGTAGCGTCAGCACGCCGTCGCCGCGGATCACGATGTCGAACACGGTCCGGCTCTCAGGCCAGGGAAACTGGCGCGAGACAATTTCCCGCTCCCCGGGGACCGAGAGTTTCGCGCGGGCAAGCCCGTCCTTCTCGGTGAAGAGCTGGAGGCGCAGGACATGGTAACGGTCGGGATCGTCGGTTGCGGCCTCGGCCGGACTGAAGGCGAGGACGAACCCATTGCTCTGCGTACCGTCGAACGCGACGCGCACGCGGCGCGCGCTGTCTCCGGCCGGAAGCGTAACCGGGCTGGCCGTCGCCGCCACGCCCAGCCGTGCCCAGGCCGCTCCCCTGGGAACCGAGAATTGCAGGCCCTCACCGGTCAACGTGGCATGGGTCTCGAAATCTCCTCCCTCGAAGCCGAAGGACTCGAGCCCGTTCAGGCTCTGTCCGTCGAACAGCACGAGAGTGGGCGCCACCGGTTCGCTCCCTGGCGCGGGTTCCGATCCGCTCGCCGCGGCATTTTCAGCGGGTTGCGGCAAGGGCAACATGCCAAAGCCCGGCTGCACCGGGCTGGCCGGGCGCGCGCCGCCTTGCGCGGTGGGAGGGGGCGGCACGGGAACGAAAGCGCCGGGCGGCGCGGCCGCGCCCTGCCCGTGCGTGCCCGGCGGGGGCGGAACGGGCACCATCGCAGGCGGCGGCACCGGCGCCTGCCCGGCCGGCGCGGCGGGCGCGCCAAGCGCCGGTTGCCCGTCGAGCGTCAGCCCCGCCAGAAGCGTCTCGAACAGCGCTTTCTGTTCGGCCAGCGGGACCGAGGGCGCGGCGATCAGTTGCCACAGGAACTGTTCGCCCTGGGCGTCGCGGCGGGGAAAGGCGGCAGTCAGCTTGCGCTCCTGGGCAGTCTCTGTCTGGATCACCAGCGCCTCCTGCCCGGCCAGTGCGCGCGTCTCGTGCCGCTCGATGTCACCGAACCCCAGTAGCGGCTCGTCCGGGAACCACCACCGCGCCCAAAGCTGGAAACGCCCGTCGGGACTGGCGAAATCGTATTCCTGGTCTCGCTTCGTCCAGGTGACGGCCCATCCTTCGGGCAGTGTGAATGCCGCCCCGCGCAGATCATACGGGCCTGAGGAGTACGCCCGCGTCACGGATCCCGCCAGCAACGCCAGAGCGATCAGGACGCTGGAAAGCCAGAACCGGACACGGCCCGGACATGCTGCAAACGCATGCGTCATCGTCGCACCTTTCGCTGGTTCCCAGTCGATCTTCCGACCCGGTCAGCTTAAGGGCGATCCGCGCCCAAGCGGTTTGATCCGGGTCAAGGGCGGTGCGAAAAGGATGCGGCAGTTTGCATGCGAAACAGGTTGACCTACGGCGCGTAGCGGTTCTGCAGTTTTGGCAACCGCCCGTCAGCGAGGAGATGCCCACATGACACACACCCGGTTCCGCTCGCCGCTGGCCGCGCTGTGCCTGACCCTGGCCCTGGCTCTGGCCTTGGCCCGGACCCTCGGTCTCGGCCCCTTGCCTGCCCTGGCACAGGATTTATTCGTGCCCATTCCCTTCGAGCCCGTCGAGGTGCCCGCGGACTGGGACAGCCAGCGAATCGAGGGGCTCACCCTGCGCCTGCCGCCCGGTGCGATGACCGTGCACGAAAGCCGCGACGAAAAGCTCTGGGCGCTGGCCGACATGGACTCCCGGACCGGGATCGCTTTCAGTATACGTTATGACGACAATCCCGAACGCGACCTGCGCCGGGGAAAGATCCCGCCCGAGGACGCGGGCCTCGTGGTCTTTCCCGACGGTCACATCTTTCACCGCTGGCGCGCACCCCTGCCGGAGAATGCGGACGTGCCAGGCAAGGCCGAGATACTGATCTCGGAGCGGCCCGTGCGCGGCAAGGACAAGCTTGTCCTGATGTTGATGGCAATGAACACCCCGTTCGAGGCGCACCGCGCCAAATTCGACATTTTCCTCAGCGGCATTTCGATACCCGCGCCGGGTAAGCCGATGGCACTCGACCTGCTGGAGGGCGTCCTGCGGTTGCCTTTCGATGTCACCTGGTCGGGGCTGCGTGGCAGTCATCCCGACCGTATCCACATGTCGATGAAGGACACGCCCGGCCGCCTCGGCATCACGCGGGGCGAGTATGACACCGGGCCCATGCCACGGGCAACGCGCGGCCAGGCCGTGACCTTCATGGGGCAGCCGGCGCAGCTTTTCGCCTTCGAGGACGGCTCTGCCACCGTGAAAGATGGCGAGGGGCAGAAAGGCCAGGCGCGCATCGTGCTGCTGGAGACCTGTCTACCCGACGGACGCGCGATATCGCTGCAATTCTCGGGCATGCCCGCCTTCTTTCACGCAGGATCGCTGATCCGCGCTTTCGCGGAGGGCCCTGGTGTTGCCGGAGGGGTCCCGCCCCTGCCCGCCCGAAACCCTGCCGGAGGGCGCGCAGATCGTGCCCGCGGGACAGCCGCGCCCCGCCGTGCTGCCGCCTTTCGACGTGCCGGAAAAGAGCGCAGTCCTGCCGCGCCTGCAAGGGACCGCGCTGGACGGCTTGTTTGAATACGATATGGCGCCGGGCTGGACCGAGCTACCTGGCGACAGTGCCGACCTCATGGCGTTCAGTGGGCCGGAGGGAGAGCGGATCGTCATGGCGCGCGGCGAAAAAGCAATTGCCGGGCCGGGCGGACTTGTCGGGACCGTGCCCGCGGACACGCCCATGAAGCCGGATCTTGTTCTGGGCTGGCCCGTCCTGCGGTGGATCGTGGACATGGGAACGCTCGAGGCACGGGTCCATCTCTACCAGCATTGCTTCGCCGACGGGACGCCCTTCGGCATTGGTTTTTCTCTGCCCAAGGGGATCTGGGACGACCGTGCCGGGTCCGACCTGCGCCGCATGATCGATCTGGCCATGCCTGACGGCGTAATCCCCTGCCCCGACGGGTATCTCAATGCCCTGGTCGAGAAGGCGCAGGGCAGCCGCCCTGCGCAGTCCGCACCGGAACCCGGGCCCGCGCCGCAAGAGAAGCACGCGGCGGCACAATCGCAATCCGCGCCTCCGCAAACCGCACCGGGCCAGGCGGCCCCCGCGCAATCCGCCCCCGCCCGCACAATGCAGGTTCAGCCTGTGCCCCGCCCTGCCCCGTTGTCGCCGCCGGCCCCTGAGGGGACTGCCGAAGACCCCGACCTGTTCCTGCCCGAGGAAGGGGGTTATGCGCTTTACCGGAACGGGCGTTACGGGACGCATATTTCCTACCCCGCCACCTATTTCCTGCCCGATCCGCCACCGGACAGCGGCGATGGCCGGAACTTCACCGCGGTGGATGGCTGGGCGCGGTTCTATGTCTTTGCCCAATATGAAGCCGAAGGGTTGAGCCAGGCGCAGCGCATGGCCCGCGACATCGCCGCCCACGGCGAGGCGAGCTATCGCGCATCGGGCGACGGCTGGTACGTGATCTCGGGCATCACCGGCGGCGACATCTATTACCGGCGCGTCGAGGAAGAGCCGGACGGCCTGCTGCATGTCTTCGAGATCAGCTATCCGCCCGCCCGCAAGCAGGAATTCGACGCGGTGGTCGCCTACATGGCGCAGAGTTTCGGACCGCCGCAGCGCAACTGATGGCGGGCGGGCTACCGGCCGCCACCTCGCTCAAAGCCGCGCCCGAAAGGGAGGCTGAAACCCCTCATGAGAAAAGCCGACCCCGCAACCGGGAAACGGCCTAGTTTTTGCGCCGCCCAGTGGCCGACTTTTGCTCCGCCGTTGGTACACATTCGGGTTCGCACTAGAAATCTGCTTGTCTGGCAGGCACGATTGCATTCCGCGCAACCATTTAGTGACTTGCAGCAATCCATTTCCATGATCCGGCCATTGCGGCAGAAATCAAAGATATCACCACATTTGGCTATCATCTCCGGTCGAATTCAGCACAGACCCTAAGAATCAGTCACACCACCCAGACACCGTCGTCGAGATTGGCGATGTTGTTGGAGATGTTCTCCTGGCTCTGGGTGAAGGCGATCAGGATGTCTTCGCGGCTCAGACCGGCCTCCATGCCGCCGACCCAGAAGTCATAGCCTTCCTGGTCCGGAAGGCGAAACAGCACATTCTGATACATCGCGTCGATATATTCGAAATTGGTCGGATTGGCGCCGTAAAGGCCCTGGAACTCGTCCGAACCGATGAACTCCGAGGCCACATATTGCTGCTTGCCAAGCTCTGTGAAGCCCTGGTTGTCGAGCGCGTCGAGAACACCGATCCAGAACCGCACCCCGCCCTCGTCCGGCGTGCGGCCGAAAGACGCCTGGTAGATGCGGTAGCCGAAGCCCAGGTTGTCCGAGCCGATGTCATAGACATAGTCGCCGTCCAGCAGGTCGATGCGCTCGATGGAGATCAGCGTGTCAGTGGAGCCGTCCGGCTTGTTCACGGTAACGGTTCCGTCAACCAAAAGGTCCTGCGTGATTTCGGACCTGTTCAGGGTGTAGACTGCCCTATCGGTGCCGGGCCCTCCGTCGAGCGTGTCGTTGCCCGCGCTCCAGTTGAGCCGGTCATCTTCTTCCAGCGCGAACATTTCGTCATCATTGGGTGTACCGATGAGATTGTCCGGTTCGGGCGTGCCCATGATCGGGCCGACACTGACCACATCGATGTTGAACGTCTCCTGATAGGCCGGGCCGGTGGCATCACTGGCCTGGATGGTGACCAGGTAGTTGCTCTGCGTGTTGTATTCGATGTCGGCATTCGCGCTCACCTTCAACTGGTTGCCGTCGATGATGAAATTGCCATCGGCGCCGGAGACGATCGCGAAGCTGACATTGGGCTCGACCACGTTTTCCAATGCCTCAAAGGTGGCGACCACCGAGCCAGCGGCGGCATCCTCACGCACCGACCCGCCAGCGACCATTTCGATATCCGAAACCGGCATGTTCGTCACCTGAATGACGAAGTCTTCCTCGTAGGCTGGGCCGGTGGCATCGGTGGCGGCGATGCGCACCGTGTGGCTGGTCGCCGCCTCGTAGTCGATCACAGCGCCGGGCGCGAGTTTCAGCGTGTTGCCATCGAGCACGAAAAGGCCGTTCGCGTCGTCCATGAGCGTGAAGGTGGCGGACGGTTCGACCGGATTTTCGGAAGCCTCGAACGTGGCGACCACGGTGCCGCCGGCGGCGTTTTCCTCCACCGTGCCGCCCGAGGCGAGCGCGATATCCGAAACCGGCATGTTCGTCACCTGGATGACGAAGTCCTTCTCGAAAGACGCACCAGCGTCATCGGTGACAGAAACCCTTATCGTATGGCTGGTCGCCGCCTCGTAGTCGATGACTGCGCCGGCAGCGACTTTCAGCATGCCGCCATCCAGTTCGAAAAGGCCGGAGGCATCGTTCAGGAGTTCGAAGACATGCGTATCGGCAGCATCCGGGTCGACGGCCGCAAATGTCGTGACCGCTTCACCCCCGAGCGCGTTCTCCGGAATCACCAGTTCTCCGTCCGGCAAAATCCTGGTTGGCGCCGAATTGCCGAGGATCACTTCAGCCAGTGAAAAATCTCCGAGGTTCAGACCTTCGAGCGTGATGCTGCTGCCGTCCGGGAAAAGAATGATCACGCTGCCCGGCAGGGCATTTTCGATGGCGGAGGCTGCGACCGCTGCATCGAATGCCGACAGATCGAGTTTGTCCACGCCGATTTCAAAATCGGTGATGGTGTCCGTCCCGTCACCCGGATTGACGACAAATGTATCTGCACCGTCGCCGCCGGTATGAATATCGTCGCCCGCGCCTCCCTCCAGGCGATCCATGCCGCCACGACCGTTCAACGTGTCATCGCCGTCCAAACCGCGAAGCACGTTGGAGCCTTCATCTCCGGCAAGGGTATCACCAAGCGTGGACCCCGTGACATTTTCAATGCCTGAAATCGTATCGGTCTGCCCACCCGTATCCACAGCCGTATTCGTCGAGAGATCGACAACGGCACCCTGCTTTATGGTCGAGGAATTGGGAACAACCTGCTCCAGTTCATAGGACAGTGTGTCGATTCCACCGCTGCCATGCACCGTGTCGGCCCCGCCCATGGGCAGGAACTCTTCGTCCCTGTCACTGCCCAGAAACGTGTCTGCCGATTGGGAGCCCGCAAAGGATTCGATGCTCGTGAAATGGATGTTGTCCGGAACCGGACTCGTGCTCACCGTTCCCGCGACCGCATCGATCGTGACCGACATGTCACGGGTTGGCCCGCCATAGAAATCGTCATTGCGGTGAAATATCAGACGGTCATGCCCGCCCCGTCCATCGATGGTAATGTTGAAGCCCTGCGGAACAAAGACATTGTCATCGTCATTTCCGATAAATATGTCGCCGCTGGTCGAGCTGTTGCCGATGATGCCTTCGACAGAAACGAGACTGACGGTGTCTCCGCCGCCGCTGTATTCACCTTCTGTCAGGTCGACAATGAACGGGCCCTCGCCGAGGCTGTTGCGAAAACTGATGTAATCGGTTCCCGGACCGCCATCCAGCATGTCGGTGCCAGTCGAGTGAATGATCAGGTCATCACCCTCATCACCGAAAATGGTATCGTTGTCGGCGCCGCCATCGAGCTTGTCATTGCCCGGACCGCCATGGATGGTATCGTCGCCACCGGCTCCGTTCAGCTGGTCGTCGCCCCCATTTCCATAGAAGGTATCGCCCAGCGAGGCTGCACCGAAATAGTCGCCTTCTTCGGAACCGTTCACCAGGTAAGGAACGCGGTTGTAGAGGATGTCGAAGATCGGTCCGAGATCCAGGCTCTGGCGCACGGCATCGAAAGCAGCAAACAGCTCGGCTCCGTCGATCGGATAGCCTGTCAATTGCGCGATGAAGCCGAGTGAATTGTAGAAATCGATGGTCTGGACAGTTCCGGCGATAACCGCGCCATCGCCATCATAGGCGAACCCCGTCCCATGCAAGACAAGTCGCATCGCCGACTGCTCCGGCGTCGGGACAAATCCGCCACCCGGATCGGGAACAATAGCCAGTTCAATTCTGTCCGCCTCACGAACCGTTATCGACCCACCGAGAATTATATTGAAATAGACATTGTAGTAGGATGTTTCCAGAAGACTGCCCTTGAAGATATCAATCGTCGCAACCATTGGATTTCTCTCTTTCTTGGAGTCTTTATCCTACAACACCCATACACCATCATCGAGATTGGCGATATTGTTGGAAATGTTCTCCTGGCTCTGGGTGAAGGCGATGAGGATGTCCTCGCGGGTGAGGCCCGCCTCCATGCCGCCGACCCAGAAGTCGTAGCCCTCCTGGTCCGGCAGCCGGAACAGCACGTTCTGATACATCGCGTCGATATACTCGAAATTGGTGGGATTGGCGCCGTAGAGGCCCTGGAACTCGTCCGAGCCGATGAATTCCGAGGCCACATATTGCTGCTTGGCGTAATCGGTATAGCCCCACGAATCCAGGGTATCGAGCACGCCGATCCAGAACCGCACCCCGCCCTCGTCCGGCGTACGCCCGAACGAGGCCTGGTAGATGCGATAGCCGAAACCCAGATTATCCGAGCCGATGTCATAGACATAGTCGCCGTCCAGCAGGTCGATGCGCTCGATGGCGGTCAGCGTATCGGTCGTCCCGTCCGGCTTGTCGACGAGGATCGAACCGTCGGCCTGCAAATCCTGCACGTAATCGGCGCGTACCCCACCATAGACGATGCTGTCCGTCCCGCCGGCTCCGTCGATCGTGTCATTGCCCGGCGAGGCAAGGAAGTAATCGTCGCTGGGCCCGCCATCCCTCGTGTCATCGCTCGCGGTTCCCTGATCGACATCCTGCCCGATGAGTTCGAGAGGCGGTTGCCAGCTGTCGAAATCGAATTCCCCGGCATCGGCGGCCGCGAATTCATGAAACTGAAAATTCCTGTCGATCGTGAACACGTTGACGTTGCCGTGGTTGCCGCGAAGCGCCTCGATCATGTCATCGATGCCGTCATAGTTGGGAACGATGACAGCGGCGATTCCGCCGATGAAGGCCGTGAAGTCGCGGTAGGCGTTCGGATCCGACCGATCGATCTCGACGTGATCGAGAAGCGTGAAGACATGGCTGCCCTCGCCCTCGATCAACTGTTCCGCGACGGTGTATTTGGGCGTTGTCCTGTCATCGCCGGCCAGGTGCATCAATTGCACCATTGTCGCGTTGAACGGCTGGTCTTCGAACGCCGTGATGTAGACGTAGGGGCTATTGTCCGGCCCGATCGGGTCACCGCCGGTGCTGTTCCTTTCGACCGTGATCCTGACCACGCCGGACAGGTTGTTGCTTTCGTCGCTCTCTGCAACCGCCTGGTCGACATCGGCAATCACGCCGGCGAAATAGGTGCCCGGAGACAGGTCCGACGGTACGGTAAAGGCGTTTGGCACATCCGCGGCCCGCGCTTCGGCAGGATCGAGAATGCCCGTTCCGGCGTCGGCCAGAAGAACCCGGTCGACGGTACTGATGGTCTGGTTGGACGAAAGGAAGAGGCTCGACCGCGAATCGCCCGCGCTGGCATCTCCCTGATTGACCACGCTCCAGCCGGCCCCGATCACATCGCCGGGATGCCAGACCACCGCATCGAGCACCAGGTCCGCCACGACGAGGTCCGGTTCCTGGCCGGACGGGGCATCGCCATCGTAGACCAGGGCGACAGTATCCCCGTTCTGGGCGAGGCTGGCCGCCTGTTCGCTCAGTTGCGTCGTCGCGAACATGTCGGCCTGACCGAGCCCGACGATGTCGATGGCCTGCTGCAACGTTCCGGCCACGATCACGCCATCGGCAGCTGCGCCCTGCGCGTCAAGGAAGTCCTCGACCGCATTGCGGTCTCGCAACAGGACCACGAGCGTAATGCCATCGAACGCATTGAAGCTTGCCTGGCCGTCCTGAAGCGGACCGGAGAAGTGGAAATTCCCCAATGGCGGAGGAAAGGTTTCGCCGGTATCGGCGGAGAGCCGGAAAACGTCCATTCCCCCGGTATTGATTACCGCGGAAGCGGCAACCGGGTCCATGGTGGCAAAGACATCCGATCGCCCCTGGAGAAAGGCCTGTGTCACCTCGCCCGGATCGGAAAAGGAAATCAGCTGAAAACCGATTCCGCGCGCATTCAGGGTTTCCGTGACCTCGGCTTCGGCCGCGCTGCCAGCCTGGACGGCAAACGTCGCGCCTGCGAGTTCATCCACGGAATCGACCCCGAGATCGGAGCGGAGGACAAGGAAAATTTCGTTGACCTGCGCAACCTGCAGATCGGTCATCAGCGCTTGCGCGTCGAGCCCGACCGTTTCGAGGTTCTGGACGATTCCGTCTATGACCGGCTGCGCGGCAGCCTTCCACGCTTCCATTTGCGGTTCGCTTGCCCGTATCACGTTCACCCCGGCCTGTTCCATGTCCGCGACATATTCGGCGGCGATCGCGTCGAGCACAGCACCGGCCATGGCCGACAGTTCCGGCCCGGAATTGTCATCGATCACCTGCTGCAGGTCCGCGGGCAGGGAATTGTACAGGTCAGCATCGATCACGAGGCCATGAAGCTGGTTGGTGAAGCCCGTTTGATCGTCGAAGACAAGCGCTTGCGTGATGACGTCGCCAAGACCGGACTGAAGGAAATCAACCCTGTCGGAGCCAAGTGCCATGGCATCGATGACACCGGTTTGCATCGCCGGATAGAGTTCGCCATACGCAAGCGGCAGCGCCGATGCACCGATCAAATCGAGGAAATCGCCGGTGACGGTGCCTGAGCTTCGTACTTTCAATCCGGCCAGGTCATCGGGAGCGGCAAGCACTTCATTGCTTGCAAGGGTCGTCGCGCCGCGGATGAAGGCTGCAAGGATTCTGACATTGCCGAGGATGCCGTCCAAGTCGGACTGGATGATCTCCCAGGCCGTGCGCGCGCCACTTGCGTCGGCGCTTGCCACGAAGGGGAGTTCGAACAGCGAAAACCGCTCGTCGACCAAGGAATCGAGTGCCACAATGCCGGCGTCGATCACCCCGATCTCCACGCCATCGAGAATCTGGCTGGCGCGCACCAGCTGGCCGCTGTGAAAGAGTTCGACTTCGATCCGGCCGTCCGATTGCTCCTCGATCCTTTGCGCCCATTCAGTCACGAACCGGTCATAGAACGGATCCAGATTTGAACCATCGTGATGGAAGACAATTCTGTATTCAGACATTTATGCCTCCGATAATGATCTCTTTGGCAATAACGTGAAATTTCTCCAAGGCAGACCCGGCAATTTCACACGGTCTTTCTTATGTTAACAATCAAACAGGATTACGTATAGACAGCCGTATCATCAAACGCACCGGGAATGGCCCCGGGAATTTCAGACGCCTTCTTCCCGGATTTCAAGGCAAGGAGGCCCTGATGGGCAAAACCGGTTTTGGCGGCGATTTCATCATCGGGGCCGCGAGGCTCTGTTTCTATCCAGCGGCATCAGTCCGGCAGCGGTCAGGAGTGCGAAGAACGCACCGGCAAGGAAGGTCCACTGCGGGCCAACGGCATCCCAAAGAAACCCGGCGATGACGCTGGCCGCCAGCAGCGCCACACCCGTCACCAGATTGAACATGCCATAGGCCGTACCCCGCAACTCCGGTGGAGCGAAGTCGGCCACCAGCGCCGCAAATATCCCCTGGGTGAACCCCATATGCAGGCCCCAGAGCACGACGCCGGCCATGACGCCCCAGAGACCTGGCGCGAAGGCCAGCACAAGGTCGGCAGCAACGAGCAGCACGAGACCTGCGAAGAGGAGGCTGGTCCGGTTCATGCTGTCGGACAGCGCGCCGACCGGGTAGGCCGACAGCGCATAGGCGATATTCAGCACGACCAGGACCAGCGGCACGAAGACCAGCGTCAGCCCCGCCCCCTCGGCCCGCAGGATCAGGAAGGCCTCGCTGAACCGCGCCAGCGTGAACACCGCCGCGACCGCGACAACCCACCAGTAGATCGCCCCGAGATCGGCGAGCTTGCGCCGGCTGAGCGGATTCGCGACCTTGCGCACGTCTTCGGGCCGCGCCGGCTCGTGGACGACGAACAGGATCAACGCCACCGAAGCAAGGGCAGGGATCACCGCCATCCAGAAAACCGCCGCGAAATTTTCCGCGAACATCCACATCAGCGCGATGGCGATCAGCGGTCCCAAGAAGGCGCCGGCCGTATCGAGCGACTGGCGCAACCCGAAGGCCGCGCCACGCAATTCGGGAGGAGCGATGTCGGCCACCAACGCATCGCGCGGCGCCCCTCGGATACCCTTGCCCACCCGGTCGATGAAGCGTGCGGCAACCAGCCAGCCCACTGTCGGGGCCAGCGGAAAGACCGGTTTCGTGATCGCAGCGAGACCGTAACCCAGCGCCGCCAGTTCCTTTCTCCGGCCGATCCGGTCGCTCAGCGCCCCGGAGAACACCTTGGTCATCGCTGCCGTTGCTTCCGCGATCCCCTCGATGATGCCCACGGTCAGCGCCGTCGCCCCGAGCCCCACCACCAGATAGACCGGCAGCAACGCGTGAATCATCTCGGATGAGACATCCATCAGGAGCGACACGAATCCGAGCGCCCAGATCCCGGCCGGCAGACGCCACCAGGAGGATGCAGCCGGGGTACCCGGGTCAGCCGGCTTCATGTCCCTGTCCCCGCCTGCCCGGACGGACGCGGACCGGCACCCGCGTGACGCCAGCCGCCAGGCTCACGTCTGGTGCACATAGGAGCCCGGTGCTGCCTCGAGCGGAGGATAGCCGCGTTCGGGTGCGCCAAGGTGCCGGTGTGGCATGACCATGGCACTGCTGCGATCTGCCAGCCAGTCCCGCCACGCCGGCCACCAGGAACCCGGCCGGTCGGGATTGCGCGCCAGCCAGTCGTCCGGTCCGACATAAAGCGCGCCCTGTGGCCGGTGCGAGATCCGGTAGCGGCTGCGCGGATTTCCCGGTTCGTTGACGATACCGCTGTTGTGGCCGCCGCTGGTCAGCGCGAAGGTCAGGTCGCAATCGGTGAAAAGCTGCGTCTTGTAGACCGAGCGCCACGGCGCGATGTGATCGGTCTCCGTGGCGACGACGAAGAGCGGCGCCGAGATATCCTTCAATGCGATCACCCGGCCCTCGACAGAAAAGCGGCCCGCGCTCAACCGGTTTTCCAGGAACAGGCCGCGCAGATATTGCGAATGCATCCGCGCAGGCATGCGCGTCGTGTCGGCCAGCCACACACCCATGTCCGTGGGCGTGTCGTCCTGTCCCAGCCAGTAACGCTGCACGGCCCGCGACCAGATCAGGTCCTCCGACCGGATCGCGGAGAAGGTGCGCGCCATCTGCGGCCGGTCGAGATAGCCCTGGTCCCACATCATGTCCTCAAGGAAGGCCACCTGGCTTTCATCGACGAAGAGCAGCAGTTCGCCCGCCTCTGCGAAATCCACCTGCGCCGCCATCAGCGTGATCGACGCGAGCCGGTCGTCGCGATCCCGCGCCATCGTGGCGGCCGCGATCGCCAGGATCGTTCCGCCGAGGCAATAGCCGACGGCATGAACCTTGCGATCCGGGACGATGGCGTTCACGGCATCGAGCGCCGCCATCACGCCAAACTTGCGGTAGTCCTCCAGCGAGAGGTCGCACTGCCCGGCAGTGGGATTGCACCAGGAGATCGCGAAAACCGTGAACCCCTGCCCGACCAGATAGTTCACCATGGAGTTCTGTGGCGACAGGTCGAGGATGTAGTATTTCATGATCCAGGCTGGCACGATCAGGATCGGTTCTGCCCGGACTTCGGCGGTCCGCGGCGAATACTGGATCAACTCGAACAGGTCGTTGCGGAACACCACCTGCCCCGGCGTGCAGGCCAGGTCCTCGCCAATCCTGTACCCCTCGGGCGCCGGGTCGCGCGATTGCATGACGGTCTTGATCGCATCATGGACGAAATTGGCGGCTCCCTCGGCAAGGTTGCGCCCCCCGGAATGGAGGGTGGTCTCGACGATCTCGGGATTCAGGGCCGGGAAATTGGACGGCGACATGATGTCGAGCGCCTGGCGCGCCATGAAGCGGGTCCGGTCCGCGTTTTCGGGCCGCAGGCCGCGCAGATGGTCGGTCGCATGGTCCCACCAGTCCTGCGCGGCGAGAAAGGACTGCTGCCAAAGGCTGAAGGGCAGCTTCTGCCAGCCGGGATGGCGGAACCGGTGATCGAATGGCTTGGGTGCGAAGGGTGGCGCCCTGTCGCCCTCCGTATCGAAGCGATGCGACATCAGCGCAAGGGCGTTGCGCTGCGCGCGTTCGATCAGTTCCAGTTGCCGGCCCGGAGCCTGGCTGAGGTGCTGGGCCCAATCGGCCCAGGCGTCGAAGAAGGAATGTGGCGAAAGCCCCGCGCTCAGCCGCGCAACCGCCGCCCGCGCCGCCCGGTCCAGGTTCTGGTGCGGATGTCGCGGCCCCTGTTGCTGCCGCGGCGCCGGTCGCTGCACGGTGCCGGCGGGTGTTGGCAGGACCACCGGAAGGGACCGCCCTGGCGCGTCCGTTGATGCCTTGCTGGAAGATTTCGTCATCTGCCGAACTCCGAGGGATCATGGTTCGAAAGCCGACGCGCCAGGAGCGACGGATCGCGGCCTGGCCCCGCCACTGAAATCGCCGAGCATCCTGCATATCCGCCGCACCCGCACTTCACCTTGATCGAGAACAAGTCCGCCGGCCAACTCCCCGCATCAGGCAGGTCATTCCCCCGCCCGGAGACGCCCGGCCCAGCGACCGTGCGGAAGCGGTGGTTGTCCGCCCGTGTCAGAGATCATAGCGCTGGTGCAGAACCGGCATTTCGATCCCCTTGTTGCCCAGTCCCTCCGACAGCGCTTTGCGTCCCGCCTCCTCGCCATGGACCAGAAATGTCCTGGCAGGGTTGCCGGTGCGTTTGTGCCAGGCGATCAGGTCGGATCGGCCGGCATGAGCGGAGAAGCCGTTGATCGTGTGAATCCGGGCCCGCACCGGTATCTCGCTTCCGAAAAGCCTCACCGACCGCGCCCCGTCGATGATGATCCGCGCCAGCGTGCCCTCGGCGGCGAACCCCACGAAGATGACGCTGCAATCCTCATGGCCCAGATTGTGCCGCAGATGGTGCCGCACCCTTCCCCCGGTGCACATGCCCGACCCCGCCAGGAATACCCCGCCCGAGCGGATCGTGTTCAGCGCGATGGACTCCGAGGCCTCCTCCACGAATTCGAGTTCGGGAAGGTCCAGGGGATCCGTCCGTTGTCCGAGACGGGCGGCGATTTCGGGTTTCATGTCATCGGGGTGACGCCGGTAGATCCGCGTCGCCGAGATCGCCATGGGCGAGTCCAGGAACACCCGCAGATATTTCGGGAGTTCGCCCGATGTCATCCCCTCGCGCAGGAAGTAGAGCAGCTCCTGCGCGCGCTCCAGAGCGAAGGTCGGAATGACGACATTGCCGCCGCGCGCTATGGTTTCGCGAACCGCATCGTGAAATTCCACGACCGAGCTTTCCATCGACCGGTGATCGCGATCACCATAGGTACTTTCCATCACAACGATGTCGACATCGCGGGGTGGCTGCGGCTCGTTGAGCAGCGGGCGGACGGACGGTCCGATATCTCCGGAGAAGAGGATACGTTTGGTCTGGCCGGCTTCGGTCACGTCCAGACTGATGCTGGCCGACCCGAGGATATGGCCGGCATCATGCCATGTGGCAAGAATCCCCCCGCCAAGGTCGATCGGCTTGCCGTACCTGGCGACGCGCCCGAACTGTTCGAGACTGTCGAGGGCATCAACCCTGTCGTAAAGCGGCCCCTGCCCGCCGCCGTGCCGCTGCCGCCGCCGCGCCTCCTCCTCGTGGATATGTGCCGAATCCAGCAGCACCAGGCGTGTCAGGTCGCGTGTGGCCGCGGTGCAGATGATTTCTCCAGAGAACCCCTGCTTGACCAGAAGCGGAATGCGGCCGCAGTGGTCGAGATGGGCGTGTGTCAGAAGCAGCAGGTCGATCGAAGCCGGGTCGAAGCCGAAGTCGTCGGCATTTTCCTCATGCAGTTCTCGCCCCCCCTGGAACATCCCGCAGTCGATCAGGATCCTCTTTCCTTTTGCGGCGAGCAGGTGGCATGAACCAGTGACGCCCCCCGCGGCGCCGTGAAACGAAAGCCGCATGATCATTTCCTCCCCTGTTCCCGTTCAACCAGCAATGGCCGTCCGGCACGCTCATACCAGCGCAGGATGTCGGTCCAGATTTCCTCGGCAGTTTCGGCAAACCAGAAAAGATCGCGATCCTCGGGATCGATCACCCCTTCCTCGACAAGGAAATCTGGGTCGAACACCCGCTGCCAGTAGTCCTCTCCGACGAGGATGACCGGCAGTGGCGCGATCTTGCGCGTCTGTATCAGGGTGAGTGTTTCGAACAGTTCGTCGAGCGTGCCATAGCCCCCCGGAAACACCACCAGCGCCCGCGCGCGCAAAAGGAAATGCAGCTTGCGTATCGCGAAATAGTGCAATCGGAAGCAAAGGCCGGGTGTCAGATAGGGGTTTGGAAACTGTTCATGCGGAAGCGTGATGTTGAGGCCCACGGTCGGAGCCCCTGCGTCATGCGCGCCGCGATTGGCAGCCTCCATCAGCCCTGGGCCACCGCCGGTCAGGATGACGAGCCTTTCACCTTCGGGAAATCCGGCATTCCCGACCAGCCGGCCGAAATCCTGCGCGATCCGGTAGTAGCGGCTCTTTGCCTCGACCCGCCGTGCGATGCGCAATTTCCGCGCCAGATCCGCATTGCCCGGATTCCGGGCGCATTCGGCTTCCAGCATCGTGACGCTCCGTTCCGCAGCCGCCGGCTCACAAACCCGTGTACTGCCAAAGACGACAATCGAGTGCCCGATCCCGTGCGTCTGGAGAAGATGCTCCGTTTTCTGGAAATCCAGTTGAAGCCGCACGCCACGGGTGACGTCACTTCGCAGATATTCGGTATCCGCGTCGGCCTCGCGGTATTCCGGACTTTTCAGGATGGCGGCAACAAGGTCAGACGATCGCGGATCCTCGCTGTCGGGCTTCGGATCGGTCCATGGCAAGGGCTGCCGCCGAAGCGTCGGATGAGCCGGGTAAGGCTTTCCCGGCTGGGGTTCGTCGTTCCGTTTCATGACATCCCCCGTCTGCCGCGGGTCGCGCGGATAGGGCACGCATGCCCTACCGCTGCCCATTCCTGCGTGCCGTAAATTCGCTCCTGGCCACCACACGCTGCGTTCATTCACGATTCCGTCGTTGGAGTGCACGGACGCATACACAAGCATCTTCAAAAATACGCCGCGGGGCACCAAGGGGCAAGCCGGTCCTTGACGGCGGACACCGCCTTGCCGTCGCCACGCTGGGAAAAGGTCAGCACCGCGACTGGGTGGCACGACATTCAGCCATGGTGCCCGATATCGGTGTCGGCGGAGGTCACCTCGATGATCTCGGTGGTCATCTGGTCCTGCCGGGCGCGCCGGAACGCGCTTTCGAGCTCGGCCTGCCGATCGCGCACATTCGACCGGGCCCTGGCCATAGCGGCGACGCGGGCGGCATTCTCGGCGGCGAAGCCCAGCATCAGAGCCTCGCAGATCTCGGTGAAGACATATTCCTCGACCAGCGCGGCAACAAGTGTCTCGGGAGCCAGCGTTGTCCGCACGCCGCCACCCCGCCAGGGCGCAAACCGCGTGAAGTCGAACGGAAAGAGCCGGCGGTGGACAAGCGGCAACGTCCGCTCTGCCGGATCGGCGAACACGATGCGCACCGCGAGCCCCGGGCTGCGCAGGACCTCGGCAAGGAGCGCGTCGGCGAGGCGTCCGGCGAAGGCGGGTATCTCGCGCGCATGGGCGACCATGTCCCCGGTCCAGACCGGTGGTGGATCGGAACCGAGCGCCCCGGCAGTGCGCGCGCCGACGACCATCAGCCGCGCGCCACGGTCCGCCTCGGCCCTGGCCGCTTCGGCCAGCCGGTCGGCATAGGCACCGCAGAACCCCTGAGTTCCGCCGACGACGATGGCAAGGCCCGGTCCCGGGTCCGCGATGTCCTGCGGCACGTCCGACAGCGCGGCGAGCGCCACGGAAAGCGCCTCGGCCACGGCCGCCTCATGCGCGCGGATGGCGTCCAGATGGGCGCGCGCCTCGATCTGATGCGCCGCCGCAATTGCCCGCAGCGTCGAAACGATGCTGTCGATCTGGCGGATGTTGCCGATACGCTCCTGTATTTCCTCCGGCCGGCTCACCTTTCCTGCCCTCCGCCCTTGATCACGGCGGCAGAAACGCTGGCCACGAGCGCCTTGCGCGTTGCCGCATCCAGCCTGTCGGGCGCCGCCCGGAACGCAGCCAGCGCCGGGTCGGCATTGATGATCGGCACCAGCGCGGCCTTCACGTTTGCCATGGCCTCGGGCGCGACGTCATCGAGGGCGCCGTCGGTCAGCGCGGCGAACAGCGCCACCTGAGCCGCAGTGGGAAGTGGCGCATAACGCGCCTGCGCCAGAAGGGCGCCGATCCGCTCGCCTCGGGCGAGCTGCGCGGCCATCGCGCTGTCGCCGAAACCGCCGAAGCGGGCAAACACCTTCATCTCCAGATATTGTGCATAGTCGAGGCGGACCCGCCCCGCCACCGCCTTCAGCGCCCCCGCCTGCGTCTTGCCGCCGACCCGGCTGACCGAATGCCCGATATCGACCGCCGGGCGCTGGTTCGCCGCAAAGAGTGCCGCCGACGTGACGAGCTGTCCGTCGGAAATCGAGATCAGGTTGGTCGGGATATAGGCGGCGAGGTTCCCGGCCTCGATCTCGGCGATGGGAAGCGCCGTGAGCGACCCGCCGCCTTTTGCCTTCGACAGCTTCGCCGACCGTTCCAGAAGCCTGGCATGGAGATAGAAGATGTCGCCGGGATAGGCCTCGCGCCCAGGCGGCTGGCGCGAGAGCAGGGCAAGCTCCCGGTGTACGGCGGCGTGCTTGGTCAGGTCGTCGTAGACGATGAGCGCGTGTCCGCCCCGGTCGCGAACCCATTCGGCCATGGTCGTCGCGGTGAACGGCGCGAGCCAGCGCAGCCCGGGCTGCGCGGTGGCCGGAGCAACGACGAAGATCGTCCGGTCGAAAGCGCCGTTGGCGCGCACCGCCTCGATCACCCGGCGCACGGCGGTCGTGCGTTGGCCAATCGCGACATACACCGAGACGATGTCGCTCGATTTCTGGTTCAGTATCGTGTCGACCGCGATCGAGGTCTTGCCGGTGCCGCGCTCGCCGATGATCAGTTCGCGCTGCCCCCGCCCGATGGCAAACAGCGAGTCGACCACCAGAAGGCCGGTCTCGACAGGTTCGGTCACGAAGTCGCGCTCGATGATCCGGGGCGCCGGACGTTCGGCCGTCCGGGTCTCCGTCGCGGTGACGGGTCCGAGGCCGTCGAGCGGTCGGCCCAGGGGATCGACGACCCGG
>NZ_JAWKWO010000006.1:0-335857 GCF_041397485.1 Zhengella sp.
CCTTGACCGCCTGGCCGGCAGATACCGCCACGGTGGAGATGACGCCGGGCATCGGCGCGCCGACATGCATCTCGTTGCCGGCATCGGCCTTGGGCCGTGCCTTGGCGGCGGATGCCCCGTGAATGCGGTCGGGCACCTTCACCCGGCGCGGCTGGCCGTTCAGTTCGAAGAAGACCGTGCGCATGCCCTTCTCGTCCGTATCGCCGATGGCGAGGCAGCGGATGACCAGCGTCTTGCCCTTTTCAAGGTCGACGAAAATCTCCTCCTCCTGCTCGATGCCGTAGAAATAGACCGGCGTCGGAAGAACGCTGACCGGGCCGTACTCCTCCTGTGCATTGGCGAAATCGATGAAAACCTTGGGATACATCAGCCATGAGGCGAATTCGAACTCGCTCACCTCGCGTCCGAGTTTCTCCTCCAGTTCCGCGCGCTTGGCAACGAGATCGGCATCGGCCAGCAGCGCACCGGGACGCACCGTGTAGGGCTCCTCGCCCTTCAGCGCCTTCTTTTGCAGCCCCTCCGGCCAGCCGGCCGGCGGCTGGCCGAGATCGCCCTTCAGCATGGCGACCACGGAATCGGGGAAGGCAATGTCCTTTTGCGGGTTTTCCACATCGGCCACCGAAAGGTCCTGGCTGACCATCATCAGCGCCATGTCGCCCACCACCTTGGAGGACGGTGTCACCTTGACGATGTCGCCGAACATCAGGTTGGCGTCGTGATAGGCCCTCGCCACCTCATGCCAGCGCGTTTCAAGCCCCAGCGAACGCGCCTGCTCCTTCAGGTTCGTGAACTGCCCGCCGGGCATTTCATGAAGATACACCTCCGAGGCCGGCCCCTTCAGGTCGCTTTCGAAAGCGGCATACTGGTTGCGCACCGCCTCCCAGTAGAAGGAGATGCGGCGGATCCATTCCGGATCGAGACCCGGATCGCGCTCCGAGCCCTTGAGCGCCTCCACGATGGAGCCCAGACAGGGCTGCGACGTGTTGCCGGAAAGCGCATCCATGGCTGCATCGACCGCGTCAACGCCGGAATCGATGGCGGCAAGAACCGTTGCCGCCGAGATGCCGGACGTGTCATGCGTATGGAAATGGATCGGCAGGCCCGTTTCCTGGCGCAAGGCGGTGAACAGCGTGCGCGCGGCCGCCGGCTTCAGCAGGCCCGCCATGTCCTTGACAGCGATGACATGCGCGCCCGCCTTTTCGAGCTCACGCGCCAGGCCGAGATAATATTTCAGGTCGTATTGCGGACGGTTGGCATCCAGCAGGTCGCCGGTATAGCAGATCGTCGCTTCGCACAGCTTGCCTTCCTCGCGCACCGCATCCATGGCGACACGCATGTTCTCCACCCAGTTCAGGCAGTCGAACACGCGGAAAAGATCCACCCCGCCGGCCGCCGCCTGGCGCACGAAATGCTTCACCACATTGTCCGGGTAATTGGTGTAGCCGACGCCGTTTGCCCCGCGCAGCAGCATCTGGAGCAGAAGGTTCGGCGCCCCTTCGCGGATCAGCGCAAGCCGTTCCCACGGATCTTCGGTGAGAAAGCGCATCGAGACGTCGAAGGTCGCACCGCCCCAGCATTCAAGCGAAAGCAGTTGCGGCAGCGCACGCGCATAGGTGCCGGCGATGCGCGCTATGTCATGGGTGCGCATGCGCGTGGCCAGCAGCGACTGGTGCCCGTCACGCATCGTGGTGTCGGTCATCATCACGCGTGTTTCGGCGCGCAGCCAGGCGGCGAATTCCTCCGGTCCGTCCCGGTCGAGCCGCTGCTTCGTGCCGTCGGGAATGTCGCCACCGGCAAAAGGCACGGCGGGCGGCGCGGCATCGGCCTTGGGTTCTGGCCGCCCGCGTGCTTCCGGATGACCGTTCACCGAAACGTCGGCAATGTAGTTCAACAGCTTGGTGGCGCGGTCGCGCCGCTTCACCTGGCTGAACAGTTCGGGCGTCGTGTCGATGAACCGCGTCGTGTAGGAATTGTCGCGGAAATTCGGATGACCGATGATCGCTTCCAGAAAGGTCAGGTTCGTCGCCACGCCGCGAATGCGGAATTCGCGCAACGCCCGGTCCATGCGCAGGATCGCCTCGTCTGCCGTCGGTGCCCAGGCCGTCACCTTTTCCAGCAATGGATCGTAGAAGCGCGTGATGACCGCCCCGGAATAGGCCGTGCCGCCATCCAGCCGGATACCGAAGCCGGTGGCCCCGCGATAGGCGGTGATCCGGCCATAATCGGGAATGAAATTCTGTTCCGGATCTTCCGTTGTGATGCGGCATTGCAGGGCATGGCCGTTGAGCCGGATGTCGGCTTGCGCAGGCACGCCCGATTCCGGCGTGCCGATGGCCGCCCCTTCCAGAATGTGGATCTGTGCCTTGACGATGTCGATGCCGGTGACTTCCTCCGTCACCGTGTGTTCGACCTGGATGCGCGGATTGACCTCGATGAAGTAGAACGCACCGGTCCCGGCATCCATCAGGAATTCGACGGTGCCCGCGCCGACATAATTCGTCGCCTGCGCGATTTTCAGCGCGTAACCGGCCAGTTCCGAACGCTTGGCGTCATCGAGATAGGGCGCCGGGGCCCGCTCCACGACCTTCTGGTTGCGCCTCTGGATGGAGCAATCGCGCTCGAACAGATGTACGGCATTGCCATGCGTGTCGCCCAGCACCTGCACCTCGACATGGCGCGCCCGCTCCACCAGCTTTTCCAGATAGACCTCGTCCTTGCCGAACGCCGCCTTGGCCTCCCGCTTGGCCTCGCGCACCTCACGCTCAAGGTCGGCCTCGGAACGGATGACGCGCATGCCGCGCCCGCCACCGCCCCAGGAGGCTTTCAGCATGACCGGGAAGCCGACCTCTTCGGCCATCGCGCGCACTTGCGCCATGTCATCCGGCAAGGGCGGCGTGGCCGGCACCACGGGCACGCCGATTTCAACGGCGAGGTCGCGCGCCGCCACCTTGTTGCCAAGCCGCCGCATGGTTTCCGGCGTCGGCCCGATGAAGACGATCCCGTTGGCCGCGCAGGCCTCCGCGAATTCCGGGCTTTCCGACAGCAGGCCGTAGCCCGGGTGGATGGCGTCGGCTCCCGAAAGCCTTGCGACCCGGATCACTTCCTCGATCGACAGATAGGCCTCGATCGGACCCAGATCGCGCTCCAGATGCGGCCCGCGTCCGATCTGGTAGCTTTCGTCCGCCTTGAACCGGTGCAGCGAATATTTGTCCTCCTCGGCCCAGATGGCGACCGTCTTGAGGCCCAGTTCATTGGCAGCGCGGAACACGCGAATGGCGATTTCGGATCGGTTCGCGACGAGGATCTTTCGGATGGCCAAGGGGAAGGTCTCCGCTTAAATCGTTTGAATTGATCGTGTGTACCGCATTGTGTGCTGCGGTGCAAAAGCGATTGTTAAGTTTGTTTGCGATGAAATGCCAGACGCATTTGCGACGCGCCCGGTCTGGCGACTGCCAAAAAGGAAAACCCGGCCCCCCGAAGGGGACCGGGTCCGGTCTGGTCCGTGCTGGACCGGATCAGTTCATCTGGTTGTACTTGCCGTCCGACCACTTGTAGAAGACATAGCCCGGCAGCGAGACGTCGCCCTTCTCGTCAAAGGACAACGAACCCAGGACGGTGTTGAAATCGCCATCGTTCAGCGCCTTGGTGACCGCGTCGAAATCGGTGGAACCGGCGGCCTTTACCGCATCGGCCCAGGCCTGGATCGCCGCATAGGTGTAGAGCACATAGCCCTCGGTGGTCTTGCCGGCAGCTTCCAGCTTGTCCACGACGGCCTTGGCTTCCGGGTAGCCGCGCGGATCCGGCGAGAAGGTCATCAGCGTGCCTTCGCCGGCATCGCCGGTGATCGCCCAGTATTCGTCGGTGACGAGCGCATCGCCGGAGACGATCTGGAGATCCATGCCCTGCTCCTTGGCCTGACGCGCCATGAGGCCGGCCTCGGTGTGATAGCCGCCCACGTAGAGAACGCTGACGCCTTCTGCCTTCAGCTTGGAGATAAGGGCCGAATAGTCCTTTTCACCGGCGGTATAGGCTTCGTAGAGGGCCGGGGTGCCGCCATTGGCCTCGAAGGCAGCCATGGTGGCATCGGCAAGGCCCTTGCCATAGGCGGTCTTGTCATGGACGAAGGCGATCTTCTGGTCGCCGAAATTGTCCTTCAGATACTTGCCCGCAACTTCGCCCTGCTGGTCGTCACGGCCGCAGACGCGGTAGACGCCGGGGCCCGGACGCTCGTCGGTGAACTTCGGGTTGGTCGAGGCCGGCGAAATCTGGACGATGCCTTCATCGGCATAGACGGCGGAAGCCGGGATCGAGGAACCGGAGCAGAAATGGCCGGCAACGAAGACCACGCCCTGGCCGGCGAACTGGTTGGCCACGGCCACCGCCTGCTTCGGATCGCAGGCATCGTCGCCGATTTCCAGCTTCAGCATTTCGCCATTGACGCCACCGGCGGCATTGATGTCGGCAACAGCCTGTTCGGCGCCGGTCTTCATCTGCTCGCCGAAGGAGGCATACTGGCCCGTCATCGGACCGGCCGTGGCGATGATGATATCGGCCAGGGCCGGAGTGGAGAATGCGAAGCTCAGCGCAACGCCAGCAAGAAGTGCCTTTTTCATGATGACTCCCATTTGCACCCTTAACGGTGATCCGGCCGGCGCGGCGGGTGATTGTCCGGCTTCCGGCCATGCGGATTTCCAATCCGCTTGATGGGCATCAAAGCCCAAAACGGAAAGGAAATAAAGCGCCCTGCCTTCCTGTTTTTGTTTCTTTTTTCAACAGGATTAACCGCAGGGCAGAACGAAACTTCAAAACCTTTTCCAGGCAAACGGACCGCTGCGCGAGAAGTTGAAGCGGTATTGTTCGGCCATCTGCCCGGCCCGCGTATAACGGTAGCCGGCATAGCCGATGACCGCCAGGACCACGAGATCGACCAGGTAATACCAAGGCGCGATCAGGTTGCCCTCGAACAGCGAGAAATGGATGAACCGGACCGCCGCCGCCAGCAGGAGCAGGTAGACCGCGAAACTCGCCATCGGTTTCCATGTATTGGCGACGGCACGTCCCGTCATCCATGCTGCCCCGCCGCCCAGAACGCAGGTGACGACGAAAAATTCGAAGAAGGTCACTTCCCAAAGCAAAGAGGGCGTATGTTCCATCTCGTTCCCCTCCGGTGCTTGTCACCGGTTTCGGTTGTGTCCGGCAGCCGCTCAGTGGCGGCCGCCCTCCAGATAGGCCGCGCGCACTTCCTCGCGCTTGAGCAGTTCCTGCCCGGTACCCGACATGGTGATCACGCCATTGACCATGACATAGCCGCGATGCGCCAGTTTCAGCGCGTGGAAGGCGTTCTGCTCCACCAGGAACACCGTCAGCCTCTCATTGCGGTTGAGATCGCGGATGGCGTCGAAGATCTGCTTGACGATCAGCGGCGCCAGACCCAGCGACGGCTCGTCCAGCAGAAGCAGTTTCGGCCGGCTCATCAGCGCCCGCGCAATGGCCAGCATCTGCTGCTCGCCGCCCGAAAGCGTGCCGCCGCGCTGCGAGATGCGCTCCTTCAGGCGCGGGAACAGGTCGAACACCTTTTTCAGGTCGTCGTCGAAATGCTTGTCGTCGACGAGCGAGGCACCCATCTGAAGGTTTTCCATCACCGTCATGCGCGGGAAGATGCGCCGGCCTTCCGGTGACTGGGCAATGCCCATGCGCATGATTTCATGCGTCGGCATGGTCGTGATGTCCTGCCCGTCATAGACGATCTGCCCGTTCCGCGCCTGCGGCTTGCCGCAGATCGTCATCATGAGCGTCGACTTGCCCGCGCCGTTGGCGCCGATCAGCGTGACGATCTCGCCGCGGTGAACATCGACGTCAACGCCCTTCAGTGCGATGATCTTGCCATAATAGGTCTCGACGCCGCGGACCTGGAGCATCAGCTCGTTCTGGTCGCTCATGCCTTGCCCCCTGTCTTGCCATTGCCCGTGCGGCTGCTCGATACCTTGCCGGCATCGACGCGCCGCGAGAACTCGGTGTCGCCACCGTCGGCAAGCTGCCGGGCCTGTCCGATCCAGTCCTCGCGCTCGATGCGGCCGGGGAAGGCCATGTAGGCCCCCACCCATTCCGCCTCGGCTTCCGTCCAGGAAGCGATCTGCGAGAAGTGGAAGATCCCCAGGTCATTCAGCTTCTTCTCGTTTGCCGGCCCGATTCCCTTGATGCGGGTGAGGTTGTCGGCCGTCCCCTCGGCTGCCGCCAGAACGGCCGGCTTGGAACCGGGAAGCGCCGCCGCGTCCTTGCCGGATGCCGCTTGCCCCGCGCCGCCCGGCATTGCGCCGGTTGCGGCATGCGTGCTCATCGCGGCAATGGGAGACTGCGGCTTGCCGGCATCCCCGTCGTCGCCATGTCTGGCGCCCTCCAGGTCCTCGAGGATCTCCGGATCGTCGATTTCCTCCTCGTCATCCACGCCGAGATAGGCTGCGATGACCTTGGGATCGTTGCGAACGGCATCGGCATCGCCGTCGGAGATCTTCTGCCCGTAGTCGAGCACGACGATGTGATCGGAAATCTCCATCACCACGCCCATGTCATGCTCGATGAGCAGCACCGAAGTGCCATGCTCGCCGCGGATATATTGCAGCAATTCGTTGAGTTCGGCCGACTCGCGCGGGTTGAGGCCCGCCGCCGGCTCGTCCAGGCAAAGCAGATGCGGCTTCGAACACATGGCGCGTGCGATTTCGAGCCGCCGCTGCGCGCCATAGGGCAGGTCGCCGGCAGGATCGTCGGCGCGGTCGATCAGGTGCGTTCGCTCCAGCCAGTAGACCGCGTTGTCGATGGCCTCCTGCTCCGCAGACCGGTATCCGGAAAGGCCGAGAAGACCGCCAACGGTGAAGTTGGACGCCTTCATCAGCATGTTGTGCTGGGCCACGAGGAGGTTTTCCAGCACCGTCATGCCACTGAACAGGCGGATGTTCTGGAACGTGCGTGCCACCTTGGCCCGCGCCGAGATTTCGAAATCCGGCATCCGCTCCAGCAGGAAGACGGCTCCGTTCGCCGTCTTGTCCCATTGCCGGTTGGTGTCGGTCACAGCCTCCACGGCTTCCGCCTGCCGGCCCGGCCCGTGACGCATCACGATGCGCCCTTCGGTCGGCTTGTAGAAGCCGGTCACGCAGTTGAAGACGGTCGTCTTGCCCGCGCCATTGGGCCCGATCAGCGCGGTGATGTCGCCGCGCCCGACATTGAAGGACAGGTCATTGATCGCGACCAGCCCTCCGAAGCGCATCGTCAGATGCTCCACCGTCAGCACGGGATCGGCGTCCCAGTTCGCGGCCGCGCCGGCGGCCTTGATTTCCATCGCCTCGGCCATGATCAGTGCCCCTCGCCCTGCGCCACCATGTCGGCGCCGATCTTCTTCTTTTCCTTCAGCACGGCGGACGGGTCACGCGACGAGACCAGCCCGCGCGGCTTCCAGACCATGATGCCCACCATGGCAAGCCCGAAGATGAGCATGCGGTACTGGGTCGGTTCGAAGCCGTCACCGAAGATGTTCTGGAGGAAACCCAGGTTGCGCAGCAATTCGATGCCGCCGATCATCACGACGGACGCGATGACAACGCCGATCTGCGAGCCAAGACCGCCCAGAACGACGATGGCCAGGATGATGGCCGATTCCAGGAAGGTGAAGCTTTCCGGCGAGATGAAGCCCTGCCGCGTGGCGAAGAACGAGCCTGCGAAGCCACCGAACATGGCGCCAAGCGCGAAGGCGGTCAGCTTCGTGTTCGTCGTGTTGATGCCAAGCGACCGGCAGGCGATCTCGTCTTCACGCAGCGCTTCCCAGGCCCGGCCGATCGGCATCTTGCGCATCCGCATCGTCACCAGGTTGGTGATGATCGCCAGGATGAAGATGATGTAATAGAGGAAGATGAACCGCTGGATCGGGTCGTAGGCAATGCCGAAGAAATCGGCGAATCCGCCTTCGCCGCGTTTGAATTCCAGCCCGAACAGTGTCGGCTTGGGAATGCCGGAAATACCGTCCGGACCGCCGGTGAACTGGTACCAGTTGAGCAGCACCACGCGGATGATCTCGCCGAAGGCCAGAGTCACGATCGCAAGGTAATCGCCGCGCAGCCTGAGCACCGGAAAGCCGAGGATCAGCCCCCAGAAGGCCGCCAGCAAGCCGGCCAGCGGCAGCGCCATCCAGAACCCGAAATCGAAATACTGCGCCAGAAGCGCGAAGGAATAGGCTCCAACCGCATAGAAGGCCACGTATCCCAGATCGAGCAGTCCGGCCAGCCCGACGACGATGTTCAGCCCCCAGCCGAGCATGATGTAGGTCATGATCAGGATGGCAAGGTCGATGAACTGCCGATCCTTCTGCGGGAAGAAATAGGTGAAGAAGAAGGGCAGCACCAGCGCGAAGGCGAACAGGATGCGCTTCAGCCACCAGGCTGCTCCGGCAACAGCCTCCTCATTGCTCTGGGTTAACGCAGTTCCACTGCCTCGGACCAATCGACCGACCAGGTAAACGGCGACGATGAGGACCGCCCCCACGATTGAACCCAGAAGAAACGCAGTTCCGAGGCCACCCGAACTCATGTTGAGGTAAAACATGACGATCAAGACGGCCAGGAAGGAACCAGCCACAAGAAGACGAATGGCGTTCGAATATTCCTCGGAGGGCAATGTCGTGATCAGCATGCGCCCGAAAAAGACGAAGAAAATCGACGTGAACCAGACCGCCCATTGTGTCGTCAGCACGAGGCCGCCCGGCGCGATGTCGGTTCTGAGGCCAAGAAAGAAGAACCCCAGGACACCGACGAGAAAGGAAGCCCACAACGCCTCTTTCACCAACGCCGCCATGGAGTTGGGATCTTTCGCCGGCACGATTTCCGGCGCGTCGCGCCGCTCTTCCGCCAGCCGCTGGGCGCCTTCCGGTGTCGTTGTTTCAGTAGGCTGGTGCGCCATCAGACCTTCTCCACTTCCGGTTTGCCAAGCAGGCCCGAGGGCAGGAAGATCAGCACGATCGCCAGGATCGAGAACGCCGCCACATCCTTGTACTCAACGGTGAAATAGCCCGACCAGAACACTTCGATCAGCCCGATCAGCAGGCCGCCAAGCATGGCGCCGGGCAGTGAGCCGATGCCGCCCAGAACAGCCGCGGTGAATGCCTTCACCCCGGCCAGGAAGCCGATATAGAAATCGATCACGCCGTAGAGCAGCAGGAACATCAGCCCCGCCACGGCCGCCAGCGCCGCCCCCATCACGAAGGTGAGTGAAATCGTCCGGTCCACATTGACGCCGAGCAACGCCGCCATTTTCTGATCCTGCTCGCAGGCTCGCTGCGCCCGCCCGAGCGAGGTCTTGGTGATCAGCAGGGTAAACCCGACCATCAGCGCCGTCGTCAGGAAGATGATCAGCATCTGCATGTAGGAAAGTTGCACCACGATCGGCCCGTTCTCGGTCACGCCTTCCATGATCGTCACGCCGCCGGAGATGATCGGCTGGAGCGGCTTCACGCGCGCGCCCTGCGTCACCTGGACGAAGTTCTGCAGCACGATGGACATGCCGATGGCCGTGATCAGCGGCGCCAGGCGGAACGAGCCGCGCAGCGGCCGATAGGCCAGTCTTTCGACCGTCCATCCCCAGGCCGCCGTGAAGATCATGGAAATGATCAGCACGATCAGCAGGGCCAGGATGATGAAGCCGATGCTGGACCCGGCCGTCAGCCCGATGGCCACGATCAGGGCCAGCGCGATGAACGAACCGACCATGAAGATGTCGCCATGGGCGAAGTTGATCATGCCGATGATGCCATAAACCATCGTGTAGCCGATCGCGATCAGCCCGTAGATCGAGCCGAGCGTCAGCCCGTTTATGAGCTGCTGGACAAAATATTCCATGCCGTTCCCCTGTTGCCCGGCTGCCTCTCACGGACAGTCCGGCACTGCCCGAAGGCGCTGGACCCTTTTGTTATTCTTAGCGGCTCCCCGCGACAAGACAACCGGCTTTGGCAATGCGGCCGCAATCGCACAGGTCTACCCTCCAAGACCCGCCGCCCGAGGCGGCTTGATCTGCGTTCCTATCACCGGCAATCCGAAAAGTCCTTGCATCCTTGCCGAAATTTCAGACCTTCGAAAAAGGCTTCTTGCAAGTTTTGGGCTGTTTACAAGATTTTTTTGCAAAACCGCCTGAATCGGACTGCGCCCTGCCCTCACGGTCACAGCACCGAGAAACCGGTTGAAAACGGATCGCGGTCATCGATGAAGATCGTGTTGAGGCCCGTCATCACGGCCCATCCGGCGATCGAGGGCACGATGGCATTCCGCTCGCCGAGGGTTGCTTCAGCCTCCACGCGGCCACGGAAAAGCGATCCGATGATCGATTCGTGCACGAATTCGTCCCCGGCCTTCAGCGCGCCGCGTGCCGCCAGTTGTGCCATGCGCGCCGACGTGCCCGTGCCGCACGGGCTGCGGTCGATGGCCTTGTCGCCATAGAAAACGGCATTGCGGGCATGGGCGCCCGGCACGGTGGGCTTTCCCGTCCACAGAACATGCGTGACCCGGTCGATCTCCGGTTTCTCCGGATGCGCCAGCCTGTAGCGCTCGTTGAGCTGCTGGCGGATCACGGGGCTCCATGCAATCAGGTCGGCCGCGCTGTGGTCGGCCATGTCGCGGTAATTGGCCTGCGGTTCGACGATGGCGTAGAAGTTCCCGCCATAGGCGACATCGACGGTCAGCGGGCCGAGCACCGGGCACTCCACCTCCCAGCCCGTTGCATGGAGGTAAGCGGGAACATTGGTCAGCCGCACTTCCCGCACAGACTCGCCGTCCATCGTGTATTCCGCCTTCACCGGCCCCGCCGGCGTGTCGAGCATCAGCACCCCCGGTGTTTTCGGGCGCACCAGCCCGTGCTCCACCGCCATCGTCACCGTCCCGATCGTGCCATGCCCGCACATCGGCAGGCAGCCCGACGTCTCGATATAGAGCACGCCCACATCGCAATCCGGGCGCGTCGGAGGGTAAAGGATGGCCCCGGACATCATGTCGTGGCCCCGCGGCTCGAACATCAGCCCGGTCCTTATCCAGTCATGATTGGCCAGGAAGTCCGCCCGGCGCTCCATCATGGTCGCACCGGTCAGCAGCGGCCCGCCGCCTGCAACCAGACGCACCGGGTTGCCGCAGGTGTGGCCGTCGATGCAGAAAAAGGAATGGCGCGCCATGGCGGTCTCTCAAAAGCGTTGCGGGGAATAGGGCGCAAGGCCGATGGCCGGAGTCTGGCCGCAAACCAGGTCGCGCACAAGGCGCGCCGTTGCCGCCGCCTGCGTCAGGCCAAGATGGCCATGACCGAAGGCGTGGATGACCTGTGCGCCGGCGCGCGAGGCCCCGATCACCGGCAGGGAATCGGGCAGCGACGGGCGATAGCCCATCCATTCGCGCCCGCCACCCGTTTCCAGCGCGGGCAGGAAACGCTTCGCCTTGTCCAGCATGGCGCGGCTGCGCCGGTAGTCGGGCGGCAGGGACAGCCCGCCCAGTTCCACCGCGCCGCCGATGCGGATGCCTGTTTCCAGCGGCGTGGCCACGAAACCATGGTCGCAGAAGACGAGCTGGCGCTTCAGATCGAACGCATCGGGCGGAAGCGTGGTGTTGTAGCCGCGCTCGGTTTCCAGCGGAATGCGGTCACCGAGCGGCCCCGCCAGCCGGTGCGACCATGCGCCCGCGGCGATCACAACACGATCGGCCGAAAGGCTGAAGCCGCCGGCAAGCCGCACCGAAGGCGCGGCCCCGGGCAATGCAATGCGCTCGACATCCGCCTTCACGAAGGTCGCGCCCGCCCGTTCGGCATGTTCGAACAGCGCCTTGCCGAACAGCTTCGGATCAGACACCGTCATCCAGCCAGGAATGAAGACACCCTTGGCGAAATGCGCCGAGAGGCCCGGCTGGAACTCCGCCAGCCGCGTCTTTTCCACAATGTCGAAGGCGACGCCGTGGCGTTCCCGTGCTGCATAGCCAGCTCTCGCTGCATGGAAACTGGCCTCGCTGTCATACAGTTCCAGGCAGCCATCGCGGCGCAGGAACCCCTCCGTACCGGTCAATGCCGTCAGCGCGGCCCATTCGCTGCGTGCCAGCTCCATCAACTGTGCCTGCGCCGCAAGTGCCGCATCGAACCGGCCCGGCCGGCCCGCCGCCATGAAGCGGAGGAGCCAGGGCAGGATCGGCAGGAAATGGCGCGGCGGAATGGAAAGCGGCCCCAGCGGGTCCATCAGCCAGCGCGGCACCTGCCGCATCATGCCCTTGTGCGCCAGCGGCAGCAGGTCGGAAAAGGCGAATGCGGCCGCATTGCCCGCGCTCGTTTCCTCGCAGATGCCGGACCTGTCGACCACCGTCACCGCATGGCCTTGACTGGCCAGAAGCGCCGCGCTTGCCGCGCCGATGATGCCGCCGCCGATGATGAGAACGGAGGGCTTGCCTTGCGTCATGATGCTATCCCGTCAGAACTCCGGCAGGACCGGACGGCTGTCCAGCGCGGACCGGATCACCGCCTCCACCTGCGCCCGGCGCGTGCCGGACAAGGGCCGGCGTGGTGCCCGCACACGGTCGTTCGTGCCGATGGCATGAACCTCCGCAAGCTTGATGTTCTGCACCAGGTAGCTGGAAACGTCGAGATCGAGCAGCGGCCGGAACCAGCGGTAAATGGCAAGCGCCTCGGCCTGGCGGCCCTGCTTCATGAGCTGGTAGATGGCCACCGTCTCGCGCGGGAAGGCCGTGACAAGGCCTGCCACCCAGCCGATGGCGCCGACCGACAACGCCTCGAAGGCAAGATTGTCGACGCCGGTGAACAGGTCATAGCGGTCGCCCAGCCGGTTGATGATGTCGGTGGAGCGGCGGATGTCGTCGGAGCTTTCCTTGACCGCGACGAACCGCCAGTCGTCCGCCAGTTCCTCCATCATGTCGACCGAAACGTCGACACGGTAGGCGATGCGGTTGGAATAGATCATCACCGGCAGGTCGCCGGCCTCGGCCACGGCACGCAGACCCGCCACCGCCTCATCGCGGTCGGCATGATAGACCATGGACGGCACGACCATCAGCCCGTCCGCACCGGCCGCCTTCGCCTCGCGCGCCCTTTCGCAGGCCTCGCGTGTGCCCGCCTCGTTGATCGTCATCAGCACCGGCTTGCCCTGGGCCACGCCCTTTGCCGTCCGGAACACGTCGAGCTTTTCCTCCGGCGAGAGCATGGGCCCCTCGCCCAGCGAGCCGCCGACGATGATGCCGTCGCAGCCCGCTTCCATCTGCAGCGCGAAACAGCGCTCCATTTCCTTGTGATCGAGTTCGTCGGTCTCGGTGAACTTGGTTGTCACCGCCGGGAAAACGCCTTGCCACATGACTTGCCTCCATCGCTTTTGCATGTGATATATCAGGCGAGGCAAGAAGAGGTCAAGCTTGATATATCAGACGGGCAAAACAGCATGAGCGAACCGGCCGGACTCACGTTTTCACACCAAGCGCCTTCCGAAAGCCGTGCGGAAACAGCCTACCGGATGCTGGAGGAAATGCTCGTCACGCTGGACCTGGCGCCCGGAAGCGACGTGACCGAGGGGGCGCTCATTGCCCGCCTCGGCCTTGGACGCACCCCGGTGCGAGAAGCGATCCAGCGTCTGGCCTGGGAAGGCCTGCTGGAAATCCGCCCGCGGGCCGGCATCCGCATCGCACCGCTGATCGAAAGCGACTGGATCAAGGTACTGGACGCCCGCCGCGGCGTCGAGGCGGTGCTGGCCCGCGCAGCGGCCCTGCATCTCACCCCGGCTGCCGCCCAGGGCCTTGCCCGCGCCGCCGAGGCCATGCAGCAGGCTGTCGCGCACAGGGACACCCGCGCCTTCCTGGCCGCCGACAAGGCTTTCGATCTCGCGCTGGCGGAAGCCGCCGAGAACCCTTATGCAGCACGGCTGGCCGCCGCCTTGCAGACCCATTCGCGCCGGTTCTGGTATGCAGCCGCGCGTCCCGACAGCCTCGCCGAAGCCGCCGCGCACCATCTCGACCTGATCAACGCCATACTGGAGCGCGACGGCGAACTCGCCCACGGCGAGGCCCTGCGCCTCATGGCTCTTCTTGAAGCCATGGCTCGCGGACGATGACCACAGCAGGCAAGGCTAGCGCAGCAGCGAGATGAACTTCCCGGCGAGGTTCAGATGCGCCCGTTCATGCGTCCAGTTCCTGCTGTCATGTTCAAGCCATGCAGGATAGGCGGTCACGATCACTGCGAGGTCAAGGTCATGCACCAGGCCGTAGAATTGCCCGCCGTGGCCCCAGGCGAAATTGATCCGGTGACGTCCCGCGGTCGCCTGCCACCACTGGTAGCCGTAACCAAGGTCCCGCAGGTAGCGGCCGGCATGGTCCAGATGCTGCATCGTGACCCAGGCATCGCTCGAGTAATCGGCCAGCGATTCCGAAACCCAGTCCGCCGGGATCACCTGCCTGTCCTGGAAGTGTCCGCCATCGAGATAGAGCTGGGCAAACCTGGCGGCCGTGCGCGGGGTCAGGTGAACGAGTGGGTAATGAAAGTCCTGTCCGTGTTCCCACGTACCGAAGCGGATGCCGAGCGGCTGCATCAGTTGCGCGGAGGCAAACGCATCCAGCGCGGTACCACAGGCCCTGGTGACGATGACCCCAAGCAGGTCGGTCGAAAAGTTGGAATAGTTGAACCGGGTGCCCGGATCGGCGACCAGTGGAAAATCCCGCAGTGGCGCCAGATGGTCTCCTTCCATCAGTTGCTTCCAGAGCGTCGGGTCGGTTTCCTCCCAGGGCAGCCCGCTGCGCATCTGCAAGACCTGCCGGATGGTGATGTCCGCCTTGCGCGGGTCGCCGATCTGGCCGGCCAGTTCGGGCAGGAAGCCCAGGACAGGGGCATCCATGTCGGGCAGGCAGCCTTCGCGCTGCGCCAGTCCGACAAGGGCCGAGAAGATCGACTTTGCAGCCGACTGGATGAGTGTCGCCGTATCGATGCTGCCTTGGTTGAAATATTTCTCGGCCACGAGCTTGCCGTTCTTCAGAACCAGCACGCTGTAGACCCGCGGCAGGGCCTCCGCCTCTCGATAGAGTTCCGCAACCAGCAAGGGGTCCAGCCCCTCGGCTTCCGGCGTGGAAACCGAGAAATCGGCGCGCTTGACCGGGGTGAAGTCGATGCCGGAAAGGTCATCGGCGGAAGGGCGCAGCATGCGTGCGATTTCCGGCTTCGCGGCGGCAACCGCATCAGGGTCCAGACGAAACCCCAACGGCTCCAGTCCGGCGCGAAGCCGGGCAAAAACCTTTCGGTCCTCGGGAAGCGGTGCCGCGGCGTAGTCGTAGGCTGTCGCGCCGCTGGCGCTGCGCAGGGTGCGGTCGGCGCCGGCATCGAGCAAGACGCGGACAATTTCCTTCCGGCCGAGAAAGGCAGCGATATGCAGGGGATTGGAACCCTGCGCATCGGTCAGCGCGGGATCGGCCCCGGCAGCCAGAAGGGCCGCCGCCACGCCGGGCCGGTCGAATACGGCCGAGATGATCAGCGGCGTCGAACCGAAATCGTCACGCTGGTCGACATCGGATCCGGCCAGGATGTGTTGCTCGACCGCGGCCACATTCCCCGTCAGCGCCGCTGCGGGCAGCGGAATGCCGGGCGGCTCGTTGCCGGCATGGGCCAGGGAAACCGGGAGAAGGCAAGCAACCGCAAGGGCCGCAAGGATTGTCTTTCGCAACGCGTTACCCTCCCTGAAGTGAACACGTCACCTTGAATTACATGTTCCGCTCCGCTCCAGCAACCCTTGCGCTTGCGGCCAGGTTCGTCTTCCGGCCCCGGCACGCAAGGGCAATGCGCGCATGAAAGCAGGGCACCGCAAGGACGCGGATTCACCCTGCCGCCGGTAGCAATGAAAAGGGGCGGCCCGTGAGAGCCCGCCCCTTTGCGTGTTTCGCCATGAAAACGGTCCTGGCGGTCAGTCCATCGCCTTGAAATGGAACTCGCCGCCTTCCTTGATGCCGGAGAACCAGCGCGCGGTCACCGTCTTGGTCTTGGTGTAGAAGCGGAAGGCGTCCGGGCCGTACTGGTTGAGGTCGCCGAAGGCCGATTTCTTCCAGCCGCCGAAGGTGAAATAGCTGAGCGGCACCGGGATCGGGAAGTTGATGCCCACCATGCCGACATTCACCCGGTTGGCGAAATCGCGCGCCGTGTCGCCATCGGCGGTGAAGATCGACGTGCCATTGCCATAGGGGTTGTCCATGGTCAGCTTGAGCGCGTCCTCATAGGTCCCGGCGCGCACGGTGGAAAGCACGGGGCCGAAGATTTCTTCCTTGTAGATGTCCATGTCGGGCGTGACATGGTCAAACAGCGTCGGGCCGACGAAGAAGCCCTTCTCATAGCCCTGAAGCGAGAAATTGCGCCCGTCCGCCAGAGCCTTGGCGCCCTGCTCCACGCCCGAAGCGATCAGCCCGGTCACGCGTTCCTTGGCAGCTCCCGTCACCAGCGGGCCGTAATCGACATCCTCACCGGCTGTATAGGGGCCGACCTTGAGCTTCTCGACGCGCGGCAGCAGGCGCTCCATCAGCGCGTCGGCGGTCTTGTCGCCCACCGGCACGGCCACCGAAATGGCCATGCAGCGCTCGCCGGCCGCGCCGAACCCCGCGCCCACCAGCGCATCCGCCGCCTTGTCCATGTCGGCGTCGGGCATGATGATCATGTGGTTCTTGGCACCGCCGAAGCACTGCGCGCGCTTGCCGTTGGCCGCGGCCCGGCCATAGATGTATTGCGCGATCGGCGTGGAACCGACGAAGCCGACAGCCTGGATCGTCTCGTTGTCGAGAATGGCGTCGACCACTTCCTTGTCGCCATTGACCACCTGCAGCACACCGTCCGGCAGCCCTGCTTCCTTGATCAGTTCCGCCAGCATCATCGGCACGGTGGGGCAACGTTCCGACGGCTTGAGGATCATGGCATTGCCGGCGGCGAGCGCCGGACCCATCTTCCACAGCGGGATCATGGCCGGGAAGTTGAACGGCGTGATGCCGGCCACCACGCCCAGCGGCTGGCGCATGGAATAAAGGTCGATGCCGGGCCCGCCATCGTTGATATACTCGCCCTTGAGCAGATGCGGCGCGCCCATGCACACCTCGATCACCTCGAGGCCGCGCTGCACGTCGCCGCGCGCATCGGGGAGCGTCTTGCCATGCTCGCGCGACAGCGCCTCGGCCAGCTTGTCCATGTTCTCGTTGATCAGCGCGGCGAACTTCATCATCACGCGGGCGCGGCGCTGCGGGTTGGTCGCGCCCCAGCCCTTCTGGGCTTCAGCGGCGCGTGCCACGGCATCGTCGAGTTCGGCCCTGGAAGCCAGGGCCACCGTGCCCTGCACTTCGCCCGTGGCCGGATTGAAGACATCGGCCTTGCGGCTGCCCTGGCCGTTCACGGCTGCGCCGTCGATGAAATGTCCGATGGAATACATGAGGGGTTCCTCCCGTCGCTTGCCTCCGGCCGGCGGCCGGTCTTTTCCATGCCGCCATCATGACCAAGCGCCGCGCCGGGCGCAACGCGCGGCTTTCCAAAACCGTTGTGCGGAAATTGAAGAGGATATACCTTGCCTCTCTACATTATCGCGGAACGTGGAGTTGGCCTTGAACTGGGATGACGTGCGCATCTTCCTCGCCGTGGCGCGTGCAGGCCAGATCCTTGGCGCGGCGCGGCGTCTTGGCCTCAATCATGCCACGGTGTCGCGGCGCATGTCCGCGCTTGAGGACGCATTGGGCGTCAAGCTGGTCGATCGGCAGACCACCGGCACCGAGCTGACGCCGGAGGGCGAGCGGTTCCTGGCCACGGCCGAGGCCATGGAAGCCGGCATGATCGCCGCGCGCGCGGAACTGGCCCCCGATCAGGCCGCCGTGTCGGGAACGGTGCGCATCGGCGCGCCGGACGGCTTCGGTGTCGCATGGCTGGCGCCCCGGCTGGGCCGGCTCACCTCGCTCCATCCCGGGCTTACGATCCAGCTAGTCCCGGTGCCGCGCAGCTTTTCCCTGTCGCGGCGCGAGGCCGACATCGCCATCACCATGGAACGTCCCGAGGAGGGGCGCCTGGTGGCCGGAAAGCTCGTCGATTATACGCTCGGTCTCTACGCTGCCAGCAGCTATGTCGATGAAAACGGACTTCCCTTGTCCGCAGAGGCGGTCACCAACCACAGCCTTGTCGGCTACGTGCCCGATCTCGTCATCAGCCCGGCGCTCGACTATGCCGGCGAAATTGCCCCGGACTGGCGCTCCACCTTCGAGATTTCCTCGGCCCTTGGCCAGATGGAGGCCGTGCGCGCCGGTGCCGGCCTCGGCATCCTTCACACATTCCTGGCCAGGCGGCACGAGGATCTGGTGCCCGTTCCGGGCTTCCCGTTGATCCGCCGCGCCTACTGGATCGTCTACCACGAGACGCTGAAGCCGCTCAGACACATCCAGGCCGTGGTGCGGTTCATCCAGGACGAGGTGGAAGCGGCCCGCAGCACATTCGTCTGACCTGGCGTGAACCAGACCGGCCTGAACGGTGCCGGCCGAAGGCCCGGCGGCGCGGGACCGGCAGTCCGGCCATGCCGGACCTGCCCTCTGGAGCGGCCAGGTGACGGGGGCAGACCGGAGCCTGCCCCCTGTGTGACGGCGTTCGCCTGGTTGCCGGAGGGAACGCAGCTTTCCGGATAGGTTTACCTTGGGGCAAGATGCCAACCGTGCATATGGTGCGATCACGCCCCTCCGTGAAAACGCAATTGAGCGCCTGTCTATGCCTCGGCGACGGTAATCGCCGTCCGCAGGAAGGACAGGGGCAGCGGCCATGGTATTGCGTTTCGCGTTCGATCTCGGCACCGGTTCGATCGGAATGGCCGTCTCGCGCACCGGCCCGGACGGCGGTCTCGACCCGGTTTTCTCCGGCGCCCGTATCCTGCCGGCCCGCCCGCCCGGGCAGATTGCCCGCCTCGGGATGAGACGCAAGCTGGCGCGCTACCGCAAGCGCCGCAAGGCGCGGCGGCGGGCTTTCGCATCCATGCTGCGCGGGGCCGGCCTGCTGCCGCCGCCAGGACCGCGAAGCAACTCCCTCTTCGCGCGCGATCCCTATCTATTGCGGGCCGAAGCGCTGGACAAACGCATATCCCTGCATGCTTTCGGCCGCGTGCTGATGCACCTTCATCAGCGCCGCGGCCGTCCTGTTTGCGGAAACCTGCCCCAGGCGGACACCAGTCCACTTGGGGCACGCACGCAGGGCGAATACCTGGCGCGGCGCCATGCCGGCCCGGTCCGAAGCCGGAAGGCCCTGCGCCATCGGCTCGGCAGCGCCTGCGCGGCGGAGGTTCCGGCAACAAACCGGCTCCAGGTCATCACGGAATTCGAACTGCTCTGGCAGGCACAGCAGCGGTTTCATCCGGCAGCGCTGGACGATACGCTTTTTCGTTCCATACACGCTGCCTTGTCCGATGAAGGAGCACAGGCAGGCGGACCACGGTATCACGATCGCCGGATCGCGCCGTCGCTCGGTGCCTTGCGCGACTGCATGGCTGCCCTGGAGCGCCGGTTTGGCAAACCGGATGCCGTGGTCATCGAACAGGCTTTCCCGCCTGCCGCCGCCCCCGGGGAAAGGACCGTTGCTCCCGTCCCGTCCTGGGGTTTCGATCTCCTGCGTGCGGCGCGCCTGCGGCCGAGCCGCCACCGCCGCCTCGTTCTCGCGCTGATGGCGCGTCAGGAAAAGGCAGGCGGCGGAAAGGCTTTCTGCCCCTATACCGGCAAGGCACTCAGGCGGAACCATCTCTTCACCGGCGCCTATGAAGTCGATCATGTCGTCCCGGTCTCCCGCGGCGGGGCTTCGACGGCGGCAAACCTCGTCTTGTGCCATGCGGCGGCAAACCGGCAGAAGGGCAATCGCCTGCCCGGTGAAATGGATGCCGCAAGGCCCCGCCAGCGCCGTCCGGACGACCGCGTCCGTGCCCTGCACGGCCCTTGCCGGCCCCGCTTTGCCGATCGCCATGAAACCGGCCGCCGGACGGAACTGCGCGGCGCGATGCATCGGCTGGCCGAAGCTGCGCGCGAACGCATCGCGGCGCGATGGCCACAGGCGCGCATCGAATGGGCTGCCCCGGTGGCGGTTGCGGCACTGCGAAAGGCGCTTCAGCGCGAAAACGATCACCCGCTCTTCGCCAAGCCGCTCGAAGACAACCGGAACCATGCGCTCGATGCGCTGCTGGCATTGCATGTGGCAGCAGCGCAAAAGGCCTGTGCGACACGAATTCTGCCTGTCCTGGACAATGCGACGGTGACCCACGCCGCCGATTCCGGCGGGCCGGCGACGAAGGAAACGCGGTATGGCGCGGCCCTGCCGGCGGACGGAACGCCGCTGGTCCTCACCCGCCGGCCCCTTGCCTTTCTCAACCGGGCGGAACTGCGCCGGATTCGGGATGATGCACTTCGCCACCGCGTTTGCGAAAGGGTCGCCAGCCTTCCGCCCGATGCCGGATTGGGCGAGGCGCTGGCTGCGCTATCGCGTGAAACCGGTATCAGGCGGGTGCGGATTGCCAGGCGCTCCGCTGCCGCCCGCCCTGCTGGCGATGGCAGCGCCTGGGTCATGCCCTCGGGCAACGCCCATCTGGATATCGTGTCGCTGCCCACCGGTGAGTGGATCGCCTGCGGCGCCAGCCTCGCCGATATTGCACACAAGGCCTGGCGGCCGGTCTGGGAACAGGCGCGGATCGGGGGGAAGCTCGTCATGCGGCTGCGCACAGGCGATATGCTCGAACTCGACGGCCCGGAACCTGAGTCGGGAAAGCGTGTTCTCAGGACGGTTCGCCGGCTGGCCAATGCAAAGGGCCGGCTCTATCTCGCCGCCCCTCGCGACGGCGGTTCCCTCACGAGCCGTCACGCCGACCGCGACGATCCGTTCCGCTGGGAACTGGTGACCGCCGAAAGTTTGCGCAAGCGCAACGCACGGGCCCTGGATGTCTCCCCGGCAGGGGAGGTTCGCCCCCGGCGCAGCAACGTGGTCCTGCCGGTTGTGCCGGTTGCCGGGTCCCGCCCCTGACAGGACCCGGCGCCGCCCGGAAAGAGCGCCCAACCGGAACAGATATTTTGCCGATTGGCGCTGCGACCCTATATCGCGGCATCTGTCATTGCAGCGCGAAAGGGATTTCATGGTTAGTGGCGGGCAAACGGAAAGCGGCCCGGTCTTGCGGCTGGTGCTTGGCGACCAGCTTTCCACCAGCCTCAGCGCATTGGAGGGCATCGGCGACGGCGACATTGTCTTCATGGCGGAAGTCGCTGCCGAAGCCACCTATGTCAAGCATCACAGGAAGAAGATCGCCTTCCTGTTCGCCGCCATGCGTCATTTCGCCCGCGACCTGGAGAGCCGGGGATTGACCGTCGACTATACGCGCTATGGCGCAAGCCACGGCGCTTCGCTCGAAACGGCGCTGAAGGCGGCGATCGCACGCCATGGCGCGTCCCGTGTCATCATGACCGAGCCGGGTGAATGGCGTGTTCTCGAAATGATGCGCAACTGGACAGAAACGCTCGGCCCCGCAGTCGAGCTCCGCCCTGATCACCGTTTCCTGTGCTCCCATGAGCGGTTTCGCGATTGGGCGGAGGGGCGCAAGTCCATGCGCATGGAATATTTCTACCGGGAAATGCGCAAGCAGACCGGCTATCTCATGCGCGGGAACGGGCCGGAGGGGGGCGAATGGAATCTCGACAGCCAGAACCAGGAACCCCTGCCGGACGGCGTGACCATACCCCGGCGGCCCGACTACTCGGTCGATGCCACGACACGGGAAGTCATCGATCTCGTCGAACAGGAATTCCCGGACCATTTCGGCGACCTTGAACCGTTCAACTATCCGGTCACCCGCCGTCAGGCGCTGCACTATCTCGATTGGTTCGTGGCCGAAGCCCTGCCCCGGTTCGGTACCTTTCAGGATGCGATGAAACAGGGTGAACCGCTGCTGTTCCACTCGCATCTCTCGGCGCTGATCAATTGCGGCCTGCTGGACCCGCGCGAATGCTGCCAGCGCGCCGAACATGCCTTTCATGCCGGCGATGCACCGTTGAATGCCGTCGAGGGCTTCATCCGACAGATCATCGGCTGGCGCGAATTCATCCGCGGGATCTACTGGCTCAACATGCCGGACTATGCCGCATCCAACAGGCTGCATGCACGCCGCGCGCTGCCCGGTTTTTTCTGGACCGGCGACACGCCGATGAACTGCCTTGCCCAGGCCATCGCGGAAACCCGCGCGAACGCCTATGCCCATCACATCCAGCGCCTGATGGTGATCGGGAATTTCTGTCTTCTGGCAGGGCTGAACCCGCGCGAAGTGCAGGAATGGTATCTTCTGGTCTATTGGGATGCCTATGAATGGGTGGAAATGCCCAATGTTCTGGGCATGATCCTCTGGGCCGATGGCGGTCTTTTCGCATCCAAGCCCTATGCCGCATCGGGCAGCTATATCGACCGCATGTCAAATTATTGTGGCGCGTGCCGATACAAGGTGAAGAAGAAGACCGGCGATGACGCCTGCCCCTTCAACTACCTCTACTGGGATTTCCTCGACCGCAATCGCGAATACCTGTCCGGCAATGCCCGCATGGCCATGATGTATCGCACGCTCGACCGGATGCAGGAGGACAGGAAACATGCTTTCCGCGCCGATTCGCGCCGTTTCCTCGACGCGCTGAAGGACTGAGGGACGCCTGATCAGGATCAAGGCACGGCGGCCCGGCCGGGTTAGCCTGCACCGCAGGAAACAGATCCGGTCAGGAGGAAATGGCATGCGGTTTCGCGCCATGCTGGCGGCAGGGTGTCTTGCCTTGTCATTCGGTTCACCGGCCACGGCTGGCGAGGTCCATACGCTGGACGGCCTCGTGTTCGAGGCACCGGACCGGTGGGCGCAATTCGCCGGCATCGAGGGGCAGGAGCTCGGTTTCATACGCCCCGACAGTCTCGGCCGCCTGTCGGTCTACTGGTGGCTGCCCGATGAACCGCTGCTCGGCGCGCCGGATATCCTGTCCCACGAAACGCTGACCGTCGCGGGCCGCCCCGCCCTTCTCATCCACTATGATTTCTATTCCGAGGAATCGCTGAAGGCGGTGCTGCTGGAACCCCGTTCCGATGGTCGCCAGCTTGTCATTGCCATCGATTTCCCCCGCGGCGAGACCGCAACCCATGACGCCCTGCTCCGCCAGGTGCTGGAAAGCGTGCGGCTTGGCGTGGATGCCGCCTCGCCAGGGGAGGCGGGCCGGGAGGATGTCCCGCCGGCCGGCGGTTCCGGCGGGCCGGTCGCGCCCGATGGCGGCTCGACAGCCGTTCACGCCTGGCTCTCTGCCCGCTTCGGCCCGGATTGCAGCATGGTTGAACTGGAAGAATGGCGCCACCCGGTTCGCGATGTGCTGCAACAGGCAGGGGCCAACCGCCTGCTTTGGCTGGCGCTGTGCCAGGACCGCACCTATCCGGTCTTCGGCATGGCGTTCGACTACGATCCCGCCGGCGCCACGCGGGATTACTTCCTGCCCCTGTGGCAGGACATGCTGGATGCCAATGGCGGCTGGGCCTTTTCCGTTGCCGTGCTGGGCGACCAAATCCTGATCAATGTGGCGCAGGATGCCGGCGGCATCGTGGTCGACGAGGAAGCGCTCGAAGCGACCCCGCCCGACCCAGCCACCGCTGCGCCGGGTTCCGGGACCGGCACGGAGCCGGGCATTGCCTTCACGGATGATCTGCCCGCCCGCGACGATGCGGGTTCGTCATTGTCTCTGCCTGGGCCTCTGCCTGGCGGAAACGGCGGCTCCGCCCTTTCTGGAGCCGATCCGGAGACCCTTCCACCGGTATCGGGAACGCCGGACCCCGGCGCTTCGCCGCGCAACGGCATGGAGGCCGTCATGCGCGACCTCAACGACTATCTGAAGGATTGATCCCATGGCCCGTCTTGTCCGCCTTCTTGCGCTGATCGCACTGGCACTGGCATTGCAGGCGCCCGCGGCGCAAGCCGGCCAGCAGGATGACGTCGATTACGTGGTCGATCGCATCGGCAAGGTTCTGGACGACTCCCTGGAGCGCAAGAGCTGGAAAAACAGCTATGAGCTTGCCGGAAAGAACATCGAGGATCTGAAGAACACGCTGCGCCAGGGCGGACAGGTATCCTCCAACCCGGTCCAGGCGTATCGGGACAAGCTTGCCGCCATGCTTGAAGAGCGCAAGCGCATCTGGAAGGAACTGGACGATCTCCAGCAGAAATTCCAGAAGGACCGCACGCGCTATTCGCAGCAGGCCATCCGCGACATTGTCGGCGAGATGATCAACCGCATGCGCCCGCGCGCCGGCGCGCTCGACCCCTTCTCCATCGCCATGTCGAAAAACATGGAGGTCATCAAGGATGATTTCTACAAGCTGCGCACGGCCGACCAGGGCATCCGCCTCATCGACGACTACAAGCGCTCCATCCTGCCCGCCATACATGACATGCGCGACCGCGTGCACGGGCTGGAGCCGCTGCTGACCGCCTGGAAGGCCGTCTCCGAACCGGCAGGCTTCGAGGGCACCTATTCGGGCCGGCTGGGCGGCGGCGCGTCTGGCACGATCGAGTTCCGCATCTTCGGCCTCCAGGTCACCGGCACCGTCGCCGGCGCCTATCAGGGCGACCCAGTTTCCGGCTCCTTCACCGGCCGGGTGTCGCCCGATGGCGCGTTTTCGGCATCGCTGAAAGGTCTGGTTGGCGCCGGCAAGTGGGACAAGCCCATGTCCTATGCCGGAAACCTGTCCGGGCGGATCACGCCGCTTGGCGCGACAGGACAATGGAAAGCGGGAAACCGCTGGGACATGCCGTCCGGCGACTGGTCGGCAACGCGGCGCTGATGGCTGCCCCGCTCATCCCCCCGGCCGGACGGCAACGGTCATGACGATGGCCGCGATCGCGATCAGGGCGAGCTTCCAGAAGTCCTTGCGTCGTTTCAGTCCCGGCAGGCCGAGCGGCTTGATCAGGTGTACGGCCATCATGAGGATGATGATGAGGGACAGGATTTTCGACAATGATCGGCTCCGGCGTGCAAGTGAGGGCAACGAACACGGTTGCCGCGGCACCGTCAAGCCTGCACGCCCTGTTGCCGGGGCCGCGCCGGACAGGCCGGAGCGCCCGGTGCGCGCTCTGGCGGCCTTGACCTTTGGCGGTCTCTGACGCACGGTCCCGGCCTTCGGAAAATGAGGACTGAACATGAATCTGCAAGGCAAGACAGCCATCGTCACGGGTGCGGCAACCGGTATCGGCCGCGCCATCGCCGAACGCTTCATCGATGAGGGGATGAAGGTCGTCATCGCCGATGTGGACCAGGAAAAGGGCAAGGCCGCGCTGGGCGACCTGTCGGCACGCGGCGAGGCACGCTTCATCAAGACCGATGTCGCAAAGCGGCTCGATGTGCACAATCTCGTGGCCCATGCGCTGGACCAGTTCGGCGAGATCGATGTGCTGGTCAACAATGCCGGCGTTGTGCATGCCGCCAGTTTCCTTGAACTGGCGGAAGAGGATTTCGACCGCGTCCTGTCGATCAATCTCAAGGGTGCGTTCCTGGCTGGGCAGGCCGTGGCCCGCCACATGGTCGAACGCGTTCAGAACGGCGGAAAGCCCGGCGCGATCGTCAACATGTCATCCGTCAACGCGGTCTTCGCCATCGACAACCAGGTGCCCTATTCCATTTCCAAGGGCGGCATGAATCAGCTGACCAAGGTCATGGCCCTGTCGCTTGCCCCGCACGGCATCCGCGTCAATGCCATTGGCCCCGGCTCCATCGCCACTGAAATGATGGCCTCCGTCGCCTCCGACGAGGCGGCGCGCCGCAAGGTGATGTCACGCACGCCGCTGGGGCGCATGGGCGATCCGTCCGAGATCGCAGCCATTGCCGCCTTCCTGGCATCCGACCAGGCAAGCTACATGACCGGCCAGACCGTCTATGCCGATGGCGGACGTCTGCCGCTCAACTACACGGTGCCCGTGAAAGACCGGAAGGATTGACGGAATGCGGGGCGCAGGCGAAATGCGCCCCGCTTTGTTTCTGGGAAGGAGAGGGAGAGCCATGCGATTTCTGCTTGCGGCATTGCTGCTTGCCGCCACGGCGGCGCACGCCGAGCCGGTTGGCATCACGAAGGACCAGATGAGCGTCACCGTCGAAACGGCGGACGGACCCGTTGAGATTTCACGGATTCAGGACAATGACGCCGTGATCGAGGGTGAGTTCGCCCGCATCGCCCGGCCCTGCCCCAACTTCTGCATCCAGCCGATGATCCCGGCCGAAGGCGTGACCCCGGTGGGCGAGCTGGAAATGCTCGGCTTCCTCAACGATCCGGACGTGGTGGTGATCGACGGCCGCGTCCGGCCCGATTTCCTGACCGGCGCCATCCCCGGCGCTGTCAACATTCCCTACACGCAAGCCGCCGACCGGCTCGGCGAACTGGGCTGCGAACCCGATTTCGAGGGCTGGATCTGCGAGGGTGACGCGGTCAAGTCGGCCGCCCTCTATTGTAACGGTCCCTGGTGCGGGCAATCGCCAACAGCGGCCCGGCGCATGATCGAGGCCGGCTTTCCGGCTGAGAAGATTTACTACTACCGCGCCGGCATGCAGGGCTGGCGCATGCTCGGTCTGACGGTGGCGATGCCGGGCCAATAAGCGGCGCGCGGGGCAATACGGGCAATTCCAGTTCCCACCTCCTGACAGGACGCTGTCAGGAGGCATGTGGCAGAATGGTCCTGTATCGAACCTTTCAGGGAGCCCCCAATGACCGACATCACCGCAAGTCCCGAAGCCACTGCCATTCCCGCCCCGGTCAATGGGCAGGTTTGCTGGTTTGAAATCCCGGTGACGGATCTGGAGCGCGCGAGGACGTTCTATGAAACCGCGCTCGCAACGACCATGCGCCGGGATGATACCGGACCGAACCCGATGATCGCCTTCACATCGATGGATGATCCGGTCGCTTCCGGCCATCTTTATCCCGGCAAGCCGTCCGCGCCCGGCACAGGCAGCACCATTCACCTCGTCGCCCTGGACCCGCTGGAAACCGTTATGGCGCGCATTCCGGCTGCCGGTGGACAGGTCGTCTCGCCGGTGATCCCCATCCCGGCCGGCCGCTTCTTCTACGCCACCGATCCCGATGGAAATTCTGTCGGCTTCTTCAATTTCACGTCCTGACGCCATGCGCCGCGCGGATCGTCTATTCGCAATTGTCCAGCATCTGCGCGGCGGCCGCCTTGTCACCGCGCGCATGCTGGCGGAACGCCTGGAAGTATCGGAGCGCACCATCTATCGCGACATCGCCGATCTTCAGGCCTCCGGTGTGCCGGTGGATGGCGAGGCCGGCGTCGGCTACATCCTGCGCGCAGGCTTCGACCTGCCGCCCTTAATGTTCACCCGCGAGGAAGTCGTCGCGCTGGTTGCCGGCGCCCGCATGGTCCGGGCCTGGGGCGGCGCCGCCATGGCCCGCGCGGCGGAGGAGGCCCTCGTCAAGATCGCCGCCGTGCTGCCCGAGGATGGCGCATCGAGGATCAATGCACCACGGATCTACGCCCCGCCCATGACGCTGGGCGAGACCGAGCGCGCGCTGATCGACCGGATCGAAAGCGCCTGCGACATGTCCACTGTCATGCACCTTGGCTACCGCGATGAGGGCGGCAGGGAAAGCGAACGGACCATCCGGCCGCTCGGCCTCTGGTTCTGGGGCAAGGTCTGGACCCTCGTCGCCTGGTGCGAACTGCGCGGCGACTTCCGCATGTTCCGGCTGGACCGGATGACGGCGCTCGCGCCCACCGGCGCGCATTTCCGCCCGGAAAGGGGAAAGCAACTGGCCGACTTCTACCGCCAGCTCGAAGCCTGCGGCGACATCCCGCGCGACCGCTTGCCGCCAGCCCGGCCCGGATGAAAAAGGCCCGGCCGCTTTCGCGCCGGGCCCCGGATTGCACGCAGCCAGTCAGCCGGCAAATCAGAACGAACCGTCCTCGTCCTCGTCGTCCGTCCGGCCCTTGAGCGAGGAAAGCTTGGCGAACACCTTGTCGGCATCCAGTTCCTCTTCCTCCTCCGCCTGCGCCGGCCCGGAGGGCGCGCCGAAGACCGACGTGCTCTCGTCCAGGTTTTCCGTCGCACTGGCCGGCAGCAGCGTATCGCCGGTTTCCGGCCGCGGCGGTGCGTTCTTGGCCGCCTTCTGCACTTCCATGTCGAGGTCGATCTGTGAGCACAGGCCCAACGTCACCGGATCCATCGGCTGCAGGTTGGCGGAGTTCCAGTGCGTGCGCTCGCGAATCTGCTCGATGGTCGATTTGGTCGTGCCGACGAGGCGCGAGATCTGCGCGTCCTTCAGTTCCGGGTGGTTGCGCACCAGCCAGAGAATGGCATTCGGGCGGTCCTGCCGCTTGGAAAGCGGCGTGTAGCGCGGTCCCTTGCGCTTCTTTTCAGGAATCCGCACCCGGGTTTCCTGAAGGTGCAGCCGGTAGTTCCCGTCCGCTTCACCCTTGGCGATCTCGTCGCGCGAGAGCTGGCCGGTGGAAACCGGATCGAGCCCCTTGATGCCCTGCGCCGCCTCGCCATCGGCAATGGCCTTGACCTCGAGCGGGTGCAGTTTGCAGAAATGGGCGATCTGGTCGAAGGAAAGGGCCGTGTTGTCGACCAGCCATACGGCGGTCGCCTTGGGCATGAGCAATTGCTGGGCCATGATGAGGAATCCTCTTTCTTCGCCCGCGTCTCCCGTCGCGGGCGGTGGTCGCAGCCACCGGTTATAAAGGGAAGTGCCCCCCTATAGTCGGATTTGGCCGCCAGCGCAATGGAAACGAGTCGCTGCCTGCTTGACAGCCGCGCGCCGTGTCGTTTAAGAGCCACCATCCTTTTACGAGAGAGGCGCGCCCTTGCTGGCGCGCTTGTCATGTCAGGCCCGCCTCTTGTTGGCGAGGGCCAAGAAAACGGGTCAGGACGATGAAGATCAAGAATTCGCTCAAGGCGCTCAAGAGCCGTCACCGCGACAACCGCATGGTTCGCCGCAAAGGCCGTATCTACATCATCAACAAGCAGAATCCGCGCTTCAAGGCCCGCCAGGGCTGATCCGGCGCGGCCGCTTGTTCCCCGGCTTTTCCATGCGGGGAAAAAGGCTTCACGCTTTTTTGGTTTGACGTTTCGCTGGACGGAATTACCCTTCCGTCCATGCGAAGCCTTGTTTCTTGCCTGACGATTCTTCTCTGCCTTTCCGGTCCCGCCCTGGCCGACGGGTCTCCCGCGCGCGGCGAGCGGCTCGATACGCTGTTTTCCGAATTGAAGCGAACGGCCAATGCCGCCGCTGCCCGACAGGTGGCAGGCCGCATTTCAGCCCTGTTCGCCCAATCGGGCAGCGCCACGATCGACCTCCTGATGAGCCGCGCGGCCAGGGGCATCGAGGAAAAGAATTACGCCCTTGCCCTCGACATGCTCGACCAGGTGATCATGCTCGACCCGGATTATGTCGAGGGATGGAACCGCCGGGCCACCGTGCATTTCCTGATGAAGAACCATGCCAAATCCATGGCCGACATCGAGCGCGTGCTGGAGCTGGAGCCGCGCCATTTCGGCGCGCTGACCGGCATGGCGGCGATTCTGCAGGCTGAGGATCGCGACGAAAGCGCGCTTGGCGCCTATGAGCGGGCCCTTGAAGTCTATCCCATGATGCGCGAGGCGCAGGAAGCGGTCGGTCGCATAGCCGACGAACTCGCCGGCGAGCCGATCTGAGCTGGAGGCCCGCAGCCGTGCGGGCAGGCAGGAAACAACCCGGAAGACCATGTTCAATCTTGCCGCCGCCGCCCTTGCCTTCCTGTTGGCCCTTGTCGCCATCCTGTTCGGCCTGACACGCATCGGCGTCTTCCTCATCGAGCGGCGCCACCCACCGGTCGGCGCCTTCGTCACCGCCAATGCCACGGCCATGCACCATGTGCACCTGCCCGGTCCAGCAACCCGGCTACTGCCGCCGGTCGTCTTCATTCATGGCGCAAGCGGAAACCTGAGGGATCCGATGGTGCCACTGCGTCCTCGCCTTGAAGGCAAGGCGGAACTGCTCTTCCTCGACCGGCCCGGCCATGGATGGTCGGCGCGCGGACCGGCCGAAAACGCCACGCCCGCTGGCCAGGCGCGCACCATTGCCGCTTTGATGGATGAACTGGGCATCGGCCCCGCCATCATCGTCGGCCATTCCTTCGGTGGCGGCATTGCCGCTGCGCTGGCGCTCGAACGGCCGGACAAGGTGGCCGGACTGGTTTTCCTCTCCGCCGCCAGCCATCCCTGGCCTGGCGGCGATACCTCCTGGTATTATCCGATAGCCGCGCGGCCGGTCATCGGCCGGCTGTTCTCCCACCTCCTTGCCCTGCCCGCCGGCTGGCTGCGCATGAAGACGGGCACGGCCTGCGTGTTTTCGCCCAATCCGGCACCGCGAACCTATTCCCGCGATGCCGCCATTCCCCTTGTGCTGCGCCCCGGGAATTTTCGCCTGAACGCCATCGACGTGGAATCGCTTTATTCGCATGTGCGCGAAGCCGCGCCGCGCTACAAGGAGATCACGGCGCCAACGGTCGTCGTCTCCGGCGACAGCGATACCGTCGTCTACGAGGAAATCCATTCGCTGGGCCTCGCCCGCGACATTCCCGGCGCCCGTCTGGTCTGGGTAAGAAATCTCGGTCACAAGCCGGACTACACGACGCCGGAACTGGTGGCCGCGGCCATAGGCGCGGTGGCAGGCGCACCGCAAAGCCTTTTCGGGGATCTCGAAACCCTTGCCGCGGCGGCCGAAGAACGCCTGGCAGGTCAGGATTTCGGACCGTTCGAAAAATGCAAGGACGGCGCGCCGCCGGATTTCGATCCCGAAGGCGCGCCGGCGCAAGAGCTGCCCGCCCGGCTCAATCCCGCTTCGCGGTGAGGCCGGTGATGACATCCACCATTTCCGGCACCAGCCGGTCGCCTTGGCCGGCGCCCTCGGCCAGTTGCAGCAGCAGCTTCGTGCCGCCCGACATCACCGAGATGCCACCGGCATCCTGCGCCATCTGGGCATAATAGCTGACATCCTTGAGCGCATTGCGCAGGGCGAAGGCCAGTTTCTGCGGATCGCCGTCCACTGCATAGGCCTTGATGAAATCCATCATGCCGGAATGGTTCGGCCCGGCTGCCAGCACATCGTAGAGCGACTGGCGCGAAACGCCGGCCTTGTCGGCCATCGCGAAGGCTTCCGACATCGCCGCCGCCGACGTCATCGCATAGAAATTGTTGATCAGCTTGATCGTGTGCCCGGCACCAAGCGGGCCGAGATGAAAGACATTCTCGCCCAGGTCGTCCAGTACCGCACGGATGGCATTGAAGGTCGCCTGGTCGCCCGCGCACATGATGTTCAGCTTGCCCTCACGGCCATGGCTGGGCGTCCGCCCCAGCGGCGCATCCATATAGGTGCCGCCAGCCGCAGCCACCGCCTCGCCGAGCATGCGCGTGGACGCCGGCAGCGACGTGCCGAAATCGATGACCACGGTTCCGGGCTTCAGCCCCGCGATAACGCCGTCCTCGCCCAGCATCCGGCTCTCCACCTGTGCAGATGTGCCCACGCACAGCATGACGATGTCCGAACCGGCAGCCAGCGCGCGCGCCGTCTCCGCCTCTGTCGCACCGCGCGCCAGCGCGGCCTCCACGCCCTTGCGGTCGCGATTGCCAAGCACTGTCAGGCTGTAGCCCTGGTCCAGCAGGCGCTGCACCATGGCCGAACCCATGAGCCCCAGGCCGATGAATCCGATCGTCGGTTTCGACATCTCTCTTCCCTTCTTTCCTGTCTCAGGTCGCGCGCGCGAAGGCAGGCTTCGCGGTATTCTTCTGGATTTCGTAGATGGACCGGTTGAGCGCCGGTTGTGGCTGGGGAATGCGCACCGAGACATCCTTCAGGCGCGGCGTCAGCGTCGGTTGGCCGCACAGCATGCGCGCGTCATATTCCTCGATGGAGTCGAATTTCGTCATCGACCCCATGACCGGAAAGGCATCCGCCGCCATCATTTCGTAAAACAGCATGCGGCGGTCACGCGCGGATGTGTTGAGCGCGGAACCATGCACGATATGGCCGTGATGGATGGAGATCGACCCCGCCGGCCCTGTCAATTGCACGGCCCGGCCCATGTCCAGTCCGTTGGCGGCCAGGTCCATAGCGCCGGCGAACACGCCATTGGCATGATGATCGAAGATTTCGCCCTTGTGCGTGCCGGGAAACACCATCAGCGGGCCGTTTTCCTCCACCATGTCGTCGATGAGGACGCCCACGGCCAGCACGTCGTCATTGGTGTGCGGATAGAAGGCGAAGTCCTGGTGCCATTCGATGGCCGCGCCATAGCCCGCCGATTTCAGGTTCAGCTTGGTCGTGTGCAGCCGCACATCCGGACCGATCAGGTCGCGCACCGGTGCCAGGATATGGTCGGAGCGCAGCAGGTCGTCCATGACCGGCGAGATGCGGTGCGGCAGCTTGATGCGCCGGATGCGCGGATTGTCCGGGCTGTGGCTGTCCTCCAGATCGAGCCGGTCATTGGATTCCGTCATGCCGCGCGCCTCCTCGTGGAAACGCCCGACCTCGGCGCGGATCGCCTCGATAATATCCATCGGCACCCGGTTTTCCAGCAGCAGATAGCCGTTTTCCTCATAGAATGCGGCCTGCGCCGCCGTCAGCACTTCGCGCTCGCGCATCGTCTCCTCCTTGTTGTGCGGCCGGAGAACATATCGCCCTCCGAAGGCTTGCCTGCATCGCCCGCCCGGTTAATGTCCGTGCCGGGGAGGCACGTTCCATGTCCGTCATCCGTTCCATCAAGACACTGCGCGTCGGCGCTTTTCCCAACCTTGTCTGGGTGATCGTCGAAGACGACCAGGGCGCGACAGGTCTGGGCGAAACCTTCTTTGGCGCCCGCGCCGTGGAAGCCTGCATCCACGAAACCGTCGCGCCGAAGCTGATTGGCATGGAGGCCGACCCCGAGCCCGCGCGCATGGCGCTCATTCCCTATGCCGGCCATCAGGCTGCCGGGGCCGAACTGCGCGCCAATTCCGCCATCGACATCGCGCTCTGGGATCTCAAGGCCCGGCGCAATGGCGAACCGCTCTGGCGCGCGCTCGGCGGCCGCTGCCGGCAGGCGATCCGCACTTACAACACCTGCGCCGGCTACCAGTATGTCCGTTCCGCCGAAGGCCAGACCTCGGCGAACTGGGGGCTGGGCGCGCCCGCCGCCGGGCCCTACGAGGATCTCCAGGCCTTCCTCACCGATGCCGGGGCGCTGGCCGAAAGCCTTCTGGCGCAGGGCATCACGGGCATGAAGATCTGGCCCTTCGACCGCTATGCCGAGCGTTCCGGCGGCCAGTCCATCCTGCCCGACGAACTGGAAGAAGGCCTTACACCCTTCCGCCAGATCCGCGACACCATCGGCAGCCGCATGGACATCATGCTGGAAATGCACTCGCTGTGGAGCCAGCCAGCCGCCCTGCAGATCGCCGAAGCGGTGGCGCCCTTCGGCATCTACTGGATCGAGGATGCGGTGCGCATGCAGGGCGTCTCTGCACTGGCCGACTTCCGCGCCCGCTGCCCGATCCGCGTCACCGCGTCGGAAACCATCGCCGGGCGCCACCAGTTCCGCGAATTGCTGGAGGCCGATGCAACAGACTACGTCATGCTCGACCTCGGCTGGTGCGGCGGCGTGAGCGAGGGCAAGGCCATCGCCGCGCTCGCCGATGCCTGGCACCGGCCCATCGCCCCGCGCGATTGCACCGGCCCCGTTGTCTATGCCGCCTCCTGCCACCTGTCGCTGCACGCGTCCAATGCCGTGATCCAGGAAAGCGTGCGCGCGCTCTATACCGGCTGGTATGCCGACGTCGTCGACGGTCTGCCGCCGGTGGAGAAAGGCATGGTGCGCCCGGCCGACGGTCCCGGACTCGGACTGAGCCTGAAGGATGGCGTCTTCGCCCGGCCCGATGCCGTGGTGCTGGAAAGCCGCTGAGACGGTGCGGCGCCGGGGCCGCGCCCGGCCGTGACGGAAACATTCACGGACAGGCGCCAGACGTTGCATCACATGGTCGCCCCGATCTGCCATGGCACGAATTCGAAATCGCCCAGCCCCTGCGCTTCCGATTTCGATTGTTCGCCGGAGGCCACACGCAGGATCAGATCGTAGATCTCGCGACCCTTTTGCTCCAGCGAAACGCCATCCGTCAGCATGGCCCCGGCATTCACATCCATGTCCTCGGTCATCCGGTTGAACATTTCCGTATTCGTCGCAACCTTGATGCACGGTGACGGCTTGGAGCCGAAGGCCGAGCCGCGGCCAGTGGTGAACACAACGACATTGCAGCCCGATGCGATCTGCCCGGTCACCGAGGCCGGATCGTAGCCGGGTGAATCCATGAAGGTGAAGCCGCGCGCGGTGACAGGCTCGCCGTATTTATAGACGCCGTTGAGCGGCGTCGTGCCGCCCTTGGCCGCCGCACCGAGCGATTTTTCCAGGATGGTCGTCAGCCCGCCCTTCTTGTTGCCGGGCGACGGGTTGTTGTCCATCGAGCCCTTGTTGCGGGCCGTGTAATCCTCCCACCAGCGGATCAGGCCGACCAGTTTCTCGCCTGTCTTGCGGTCCGCCGCGCGGCGCGTCAGCAGGTGCTCCGCGCCATAGATCTCCGGCGTTTCGGCCAGCACGCCGGTGCCGCCCTGGGCGACGAGCAGGTCGCAGGCATGACCGAGCGCCGGATTGGCCGTGATGCCCGACCAGGCGTCGGAGCCGCCGCATTGCAGCGCCACCATCAGTTCCGAGGCCGGGCAAGGCTCGCGCCGCGCCTCGTTGGCCAGCGGCAGCATGGCACGCACCTTTTCGATGCCGAGTTCGACGGTCTTGCGCAGGCCGGCGACATCCTGGATGTTCATGGTCTGGAACAGCGGCCCCTTCTCGATGCCGTAGGCTTCCAGCAGCCAGTCGATCTGGTTCATCTCGCAGCCAAGGCCCACCATCAGCACGCCGGCATGGTTGGGATGGCGCGCATAGCCCCACATCACCCGCTGCAAGGCGTCGAACCCGTCGCCCGACCCGGCCATGCCGCAGCCCGTGCCGTGCACGAAGGCGACCACGCCATCGACATTGGGATAGTTCGCCATCTCCTCCGGTCCGAAGGCCGAAGCGATCATCCGCGCCGCCGTCGCCGAACAGTTGACCGAGGTCAGCACGGCGATGAAATTGCGCGTGCCGACGCGGCCATTGGCGCGGCGATACCCCATGAACGTATCGCGCGCGGCTTCCGGCACGAAGGCCACGGGCCTGAGATCCGTAGAGAACTCGTAGTCGGCCTCGGTATTGCGGAATTCGGTGTTGTGCGTATGCACATGGTCACCCGGCGCGATGTCGGCGGAGGCATAGCCGATCACCTGCGCGTACTTGCGGATGACGCCGCCTTCGGGAATCGCAACCGTTGCGATCTTGTGCCCGCGCGGGATCATCGCGGTCGTTGTCACGCCCTCCACAGAGGCGCCGGCTTCCAGCGCGCGGATGGCGGTGACGACGTTGTCGGAGGCATCGAGACGGACGGTGACAGTCATGGCGGCGGTTCCGGTTGTTCGGCCGGCGCTGCACGAACCGTTGCGCCAGCCATTGGCATCGGGAAGAAGGCGCCGCCGGTCCCGAGGGCGAACCGGCGGCAGCGTCTGTCGTGTCGCTCCTGCCCTAGTCGAGCAGCAGGCTGACGATGGGCGGCCAGATCAGCAGCACCGACAAGGCCAGCAGCTGGATCGCGATGAACGGCAGGAAGCCCTTGAAGATATCCGTCAGCGAGATGTGCTCCGGCGCGACGGATTTCAGGTAGAAGGCAGCCGGACCGAAAGGCGGCGACAGGAAGCTGACCTGCATGTTCATGCAGAACACGACGCCGAACCAGATGGCGACATGCTTCGGATCGATGGATCCGAGGAAGCCCAGTTCGGCCGGCGGCAGTTTCAGCACGATCGGCAGGAAGACCGGCATGATGAGAAGCACGATGCCGACCCAGTCCATGAACATGCCCATGATCAGGAAGATGACCATCATGACCAGGATGATGCCCATGGTCGGCAGTTCGGCCGAGGTGATGAGATTGGCCACATAGGTCGGCCCGCCCACCAGCGTATAGGCGGCGGCGAGCGCTGCCGCGCCGATCGTCACCCAGATGATCGTGCCGGTCGATTTCAGCGTCCGCATCACGCTGTCCCAGACGATCTCGAAAGTCATCTCGCGGCGGACGAGACCGATCACGAAGACCGCGATCACCCCCATGCCCGCAGCTTCCGTGATACCCGTGATGCCGCCATAGATCGAGCCCAGCACGACGCCCACGACGATGATCGGTGCGACGAGGCCCTTGCCCATCTTCCAGCCCCGCATCGACCGATCGCGCCCGGCGACAAGGAAGATGATTGCCAGCGCGATGACGAAGGCGCCGATGAACCATGGGAAATCCGAGACCATGCCGAGCGGGATCGGGTCGACGCCTTCACGCACCGCATTCTCGCCGGTGAGGGTGAAGAAGAGTGCGCGCAGGGTCAGCAGGATCGATGCACCGGCCGTCAGCAGGCTCAGGAAGCCAAGGAACATCAGCGACTTTTCCCTGCCTTTCGGGTCATCCGGGTTTTCCGGCGGCAAGGGCGCCAGCGACGGGTTCAGGTTCGTGCGCACGAGGATGTAGATGATGAAGAAGCTGGCCAGCATGAAGCCGGGAATGAAGGAGGCGGTGAAAAGCGCCTTGATCGAGGTTTCCGTGACCAGGCCGTAGAAGATCAGCACGATGGATGGCGGGATCATGGTACCCAGGCTGCCCGAGGCGCAGATCGTGCCGATGGCAAGGTTCTGGTTGTAGCCGAGACGCAGCATCTGCGGCAGCGCGATCAGGCCGAGCAGGACGACTTCGCCGCCGATGATGCCCGACATCGCCGCCATGATCACCGCCATGATGGAGGTGACGATGGCAATGCCGCCGCGCGTGCGGCTGAGCCACTGGTTGAGCGAGGCATACATGTCCCGCGCGATGCCGGATCGCTCCAGCAGCGCCGCCATCAGGATGAACAACGGCACCGATATGAGCACGTAATTCGTCATCTGCCGGTAGACCGCCTGGCCGAGGACCGAGAAGGGACCCCTGCCGAAATCGCGGAAGAGGATGTCCGGGCCGAATTTCATGATCAGCGTCATGGCCGCAAGGAAAGCGGAGGCGAAACCCAGCGGCATGCCGAGCGCCAGCAGGACGAACATGGAAAGGAGCAGTATGACGGACAGGGTTCCGATATCGGAAACCTTCATCCACGCGAGCAGGTCGAGGAGTTCCATGGCGTGTCAGTCCTTGAGCGTCTTGCGGATGTTTTCGATCTCGACCTCGTCGATCTCGTCCATCGGTGAATGGTGTTCCGGTGCCCTGTTCCAGTCGGCGATGAGGTTGGACACCGCCTGTATGGTGACGAGGAGAATGATGAAGAGGATGGCCGGCTTGACCGAGGCAGGAATCGGCGGATCCCAGGCAGTGCCGAAGGTCTCGCCGCGCATCATGCGCACCGACGCATCGTTGTAGCCGCCCCAGATGAGCGTGAAGGTGAAGCCGGCAATCAGCAGGACCGAAATGACATCGGCGGTCTTCTGCATCCAGCGCGGCATCAGGTCATAGATGACATAGATGCGGATATGGCTGCGCTGCTGCATGGCGTAGAGCCCGGCCAGCAGGAAGACGAAACTCGCGATCCAGAGCGAAAGCTCGTTGGCCCACAGCGTCGGCGCGGTGAAAACATAGCGCGCCACCACCTCGTAGAACATGGCGATGACGATGAGCAGCGTGCCGACCATCGCGATGCGCGAACAAACGAGGGCCACGATGTCGAAAAAGCCCTCCGGCGCGCGCTCGATGGCGCCGCGGAAGTCCGACAGGTAGATCGAGGCGAACAGGATGGTCGCGAACAGGCAGACGAGCATGGCCTGAACCAGCGGCCGGCCCGCCGGGCGGATCATCTCGTACATGGTGACCGGCGTTTCGGAGACGAAATGGCCGAGCACGAAATAGATGAACAGGAGCAGGGTCAGGGCACCGAACCCGATCGCCAGCCAGCGCATCGGCTTGCGCAAGCCTCCCAGCCAAAGACTTTGCTTTTCCAAGGTTACCCTCCCTGGCAACGCCCGGCCAACGGGCCGTTCTGGAAAAATGGCGAGCCCGAACGACGGGCTCGCCACCAATGTCAGCTCCGCTCAGGCGGCTGGCATCACTTCGCGATCAGGCCGAGCTGGCCGAGATATTCGCGGTGGCTCTTGACCAGCGCGGCGGCTTCCGGGCTCTTTTCCGCCCAGCCGTCCCACGCCTTCTGCGCGGCGGCGCGGAATGCGGCGCGGTCTTCCTCGGACCAGGCATGAAGTGTCACGCCCTGCGCCTTCAGCGCGGCCGCAGCCTCGGCATTCTTCTTCTCGTTGGAAAGCGCGGTGTGCAGCGAGAGCTTCTGCATCGCGGTATCCATGATGCGGCGCTGCGCCTCGGACATGCCGTCCCAGACATCCTTGTTGCAGGCCAGGTGGTCGGACGGCATCGAGTGGAAGCCCGGATAGGTCGCGTGCTTCACGATGTCGTAGAGACCGAGGCCCACATTGTTGGCCAGGCCGGAGGCGTCGGCGCCGTCAATGATGCCGGACTCCAGCGCGGTGAAGATTTCGGTAAAGTCCATCACGATCGGGGTCGCGCCCAGCTCGGCGAAGATTTCCGTCTCCAGGCCGGGCGGCGAACGGAACTTCCAGCCCTTCAGGTCTTCCGGGCCGGTCAGCGGCTTGGAGGACGACAGGGATTCCTGGCCGTAGATCCACCAGCCGACAAGCTGCATGCCCTGGGCATTGTAGAGTTCCTGCGCGGCTTCGTAGCCACCGCCGTAATAGAGCCAGGAAAGCTGCTGGTAGGGCGTGTCATAGCCGCCCATGATGTCGCCGACGAACTGGAACGCGGCGTTCTTGCCGGTCTGGTAGGCACCGCCGGTCATGTCGCAGTCGAGAATGCCGTTGATCGCGGCGTCGAAGGTTTCGGTGGTCGCGACGACCGAGGAGGAATAGAACATCTCGATCTTGATCGAGCCGTTCGACATCGTTTCCACGTCGTCGGCGAACTGTGCGGCCAGCTTGCCGGACGGATGCTCGGACGCATAATGCGTCTGGATACGCAGCGTGACCTGTTCGTCCTGTGCGTAAGCGGCGCCGGCAGCGGCGAGCGTAGCGGCGGCGGTCATCGCCAGAAGCGATTTCTTGAATGTCATGGATGTTCCTCCCGTTTGGCCGGAGCAGCGCACGCCGCCCCGCTTCACACTCACTGCCACGACCTCACGCGGCGTCATGAACCTTACATTCGTCATCTTGCGTGAACAACCCTTTTTCTCCAAGTTCCGAAAAATTTTGAAATTCGTTGCAGATCACAAAAATCTTGGTTAGCCTGAAAATCGACACCGGTGTCTTGGTTGCTCGCGCTCGCCATGGGCGCGGGCAGCATGGCCGATTTGACGGCTGGCCGGGTGCCGCGGGAGGACACGGGATGGCAAGCGAAGAAGGCATGACGGCGCAGGCTGTCTATCGCTCCATAAAGGCGCGCCTGATGGCCGGGGAGTTCAAGCCCGGGGACCGGCTGCGCCCGGACGTCCTCAAGGAAGCCTATGGTATCAGTGCCAGCGCCATGCGCGAAATCCTGCTGCGCCTTGCCCACGAACACCTCATCACCCAGGAGGAACAGCGTGGCTTTCATGTGCCCCTGGCATCCGAGAAGCGCCTGACCGAGCTGATGAACCTGCGCATACTCCTGGAATGCGAGGGCGCCCGGCTGTCCATCGAGCACGGCGATCTGGAATGGGAGGCCCGGCTCAATGCCGCCCATCACAAGCTGGCCCATATCGAGGCCAAGATGCGCGCGGCCGGCGACATAGCCGAATTCGTGCCGATCTGGACCCGCATCGACTGGGAATTCCATGACACGCTGCTTTCCGCCTGTCCGTCGGATACGCTGCGCTCGGTCCATCGCAACGTCTATGAACAATTCCGCCAGCAGGTCGTCGCGGAGCTCGAATCGGCCGGCTTCCGCGAAGCGACCGTGCCCGAGCATGAAGCCATTCTGACCGCCGCGATCCGGCGCGATGTCAAAGCCTGCAAGGCGGCCATTCACGCCCATCTGCAAACCTATCGCGAAGACCTTTTCGACAAGAATTTCGCCTGACCGGTTTCAGGCGCCGGGAGGAGGCCGGCAATGATGACATCTGGGCTTTTCGACCTAACCGGGCAAACCGCGCTCGTCACCGGTTCCAGCATGGGCATCGGCCTTGCGCTGGCCAAGGGCCTTGCCGCGCATGGCGCCGCGGTCGTGGTCAACGGCCGCAACCGCGACCGCGCCGAAACCGCAGCGCAGGCGATCCGCGCCGAAGGCGGCAAGGCATCGGTCGCGAGCTTCGACGTCACCGATGCGGATGCGGTGAACCGCGCCGTCGCGGACATCGAGGCCGACGGCCCGGTTTCCATCCTCGTCAACAATGCCGGCATGCAGTTCCGCACGCCGCTGGAGGACTTTCCCGACGAGAAATGGGACGAACTGTTCCGCACCAATGTCACCAGCGACTATCTCGTCGGCAAAGCGGTGGCGCGCGGCATGATCGCGCGCCACGCCGGCAAGATCATCAACATCGCCTCGGTGCAAAGCGAACTGGCAAGGCCCGGCATCGCCCCCTACACCGCCACCAAGGGCGCCATTCGCAACCTGACCCGCGGCATGGCCACCGACTGGGCGCGCCACAACATCCAGGTCAATGCCATTGCGCCAGGCTATTTCAGGACGCCGCTGAACAAGGCGCTTTACGAGGATGCCGATTTCTCCGCCTGGCTGGAAAAGCGCACACCCGCCGGGCGCTGGGGCGAAGTCGGGGAACTCGTCGCCGCCGCCGTCTTCCTCGCGGGCAAGGGCTCGTCCTTTGTCAACGGCCACACGCTTTACGTCGATGGCGGCATCACCGCCTCCATCTGACCGACGAACGCACCAAAGAGAAGAGACACCATGACCAAGCCGCAGATTGCATTCCTGGGAACCGGCCTGATGGGGGGACCGATGGCCGCCAATCTTCTCAAGGCCGGCTTCCCCGTCACCGCGTGGAATCGCACGCCGGAAAAGGCCGAGGCGCTGGCCCCCGCCGGCGCCACGGTAGCCGCCACGCCGCGAGACGCCGTGCGCGATGCCGATTATGTCATCTTCATGCTTTCCGATGGAGCGGCCGTCGGCGAAATGCTGTTTGAAAAGGGCGTCGCGGACGCAATGAAGCCGGGCGCCGTCGTCCTTGACATGAGTTCCATCAAGCCTTCCGAGGCCCGCGCCCATGCCGCGCGGATGGAGGCCATGGGCCTCGGCCATGTCGATGCACCGGTCTCCGGCGGCACCAGGGGAGCAGAGGGCGCGACGCTCGCCATCATGGCAGGCGGCAGGGAAGATGTGATTGAATCCGCGCATCCGGTTTTCGCAGCCATGGGCCGGCCTGTCCGCGTCGGCCCGCACGGCGCCGGTCAATTGTCCAAGCTGGCCAACCAGGCCATTGTCGCCGTCACCATCGGTGTCGTGGCCGAGGCCATGCTTCTGGCCGAAAAGGGCGGAGCCGATCCGGCCGCCATCCGCCAGGCGCTGAAGGGCGGGTTTGCCGATTCGATCATCCTGCAGCAGCATGGCGAGCGCATGACGACCGGCAACTTCACGCCTGGCGGGCCATCGAAATTCCAGTTGAAGGACATCAACAACGTGCAGGAGGAAGCCGCCCGTTGCGGTCTCACGCTGCCATTGACAACCCAGATGCAGGAGCGCTTCAAACGCTTCGTCGAAGAGCTCGATGGTGCCGACAAGGACCATTCCGGCATCTGGCTCGAACTGCTCGACAGCAACGGCATCAACTGAAAAACCGCCGCACGGCCCGGAGAAGAGAAATGAACTTCCTGATCATCGGCGGCGCCGGCATGGTGGGCCAGAAACTCGCCCGCGCAATCGCCGCCGGCGGACTGGCCGGAACCTCCGTGACCGGCATGGTCCTGCACGACATCGTTGCCGCGAAGCCGGTCGAGGCGGGGTTCCCGGTCACGGTCGAAACCGGCAATTTCGCAGACGCCGGCGAATGCGGCCGGCTTGCCGCTGCCCGCCCGGACATCGTCTTCCATCTGGCCGCCATCGTGTCCGGCGACGCGGAACAGAACTTCCGGAAGGGCTGGGACATCAATGCCCGCGGCTCCTGGCACCTGCTGGAAGCCTTGCGCGCCGAACATGAGGCCAGCGCCGGTAGCTACCGCCCGCGTGTTGTCTTCACCTCATCCATCGCCGTCTTCGGCCCGCCCTTCCCGGCAAAGATCGGAGACGATTTCCTCTGTGCGCCGCAAACCTCCTATGGCGCCCAGAAGGCAATGACCGAATTGCTGGTGGCCGACTATGCGCGCAAGGGCATCATCGACGGCCTCTCGATCCGCCTGCCCACCATCTGCGTGCGCCCCGGCAAGCCGAATCTCGCCGCCTCATCCTTCTTCTCCGGCATCATTCGCGAGCCCCTGAACGGGCAGGAAGCCATCCTGCCGGTCGATGACGACGTACGCCACTGGCATGCCTCGCCGCGCTCCGCCGCCGGCTTCCTCATCCATGCCGCCACGCTCGATACAAACCTTCTGGAGGGCCGGCGCAGCCTCAACATGCCCGGCGTCTCCTGCACGGTCGCCGAACAGATCGAGGCGCTGCGCATGGTTGCCGGCGATGCCCCCGTCGCGCTGATCCGCCGTCAGCCCGACGAGACCATCCGCCGGATCGTGGCCGGCTGGCCGCGCGACTTCGACCCGGCCCGCGCGATCGCGCTGGGCTTCAGGGCGGAAAGCAGTTTCGAGGACATCATCCGGATCTATGTCGAGGATGATCTGGACGCACCTAAGGCCTGACAAGCCGGGAAACACCGCAAGGGATGCATGAAACGATGGGCAACAGATTGAGACTTGAAGGCAAGACCGCGCTGGCGACCGCCGCCGGCCAGGGGATCGGGCGAGCCACCGCCATCGCCATGGCCGACGAGGGCGCGAAGGTCTTCGCAACCGACATCAACGAGACGGCGCTGGCGGACCTTTCCGCGCTGAACCATCCCAACATCGAGACCTTCGTGCTCGATGCCCGCTCCGACGAATCCGTGGCGCAGGGCGTCAAGCGGGCCGATCCCGACATCCTCTTCAACTGCGCCGGCTTCGTTCATCACGGCACGATACTCGATGCCACCGACGCGGAATGGGATTTCGCCTTCGATCTGAACGTGCGCTCCATGTACCGCACCATACGCGCCGCGCTTCCGGCCATGGTCGGACGCGGCTCCGGCTCCATCGTCAACATTGCCTCTGTCGCCTCCTCGGTGACGGCGGCACCCAACCGTTTCATCTACGGCACCACCAAGGCGGCCGTCATCGGCCTGACCAAGTCGGTCGCCCAGGATTTCGTGACAAAGGGCGTGCGCTGCAACGCCATCTGTCCGGGGACCGTGGAAAGCCCGTCCCTGCATGACCGCCTGCGCGCCACCGGCGACTACGAAGCGGCCATGGCGGCTTTCATCGCCCGCCAGCCCATGGGCCGGATCGGCAAACCGGAGGAAATCGCCGCCCTTGCCGTCTACCTTGCTTCCGACGAAAGTGCTTTCACCACGGGGCAGGCCTGCGTGATCGACGGCGGCTGGTCGATCTGACCGCCGCGCGCACAATCCCTGCCCCCGACCGAAGAGACCGATCATGACAAAGAAAAAAGACCCCGCCAGCCTGCGTTCCCGGCAATGGTTCAACAATCCCGATGACGCGGAAATGACCGCGCTTTATCTGGAGCGCTACCTCAACTACGGCCTGACGCTGGAAGAGCTGAAGGGCAGCAAGCCGATCATCGGCATCGCGCAGACCGGTTCCGACCTGTCGCCCTGCAACCGCCACCACCTCGAACTGGCCAAGCGCGTGCGCGACGGCATCATTGCCGCGGGCGGCACGGTGATGGAAATCCCGGTCCACCCGATCCAGGAAACCGGCAAGCGCCCGACCGCCATGCTGGACCGCAACCTGGCCTACCTGTCGCTGGTCGAATCGCTGTACGGCTACCCCATCGACGGCGTGGTGCTGACAATCGGCTGCGACAAGACCACCCCGGCCCTGCTCATGGCCGCCGCCACCGTCAACATCCCCGCCATCGCCTTTTCCGTCGGCCCCATGCTCAACGGCTGGTATCGCGGCCAGCGCACGGGCTCCGGCACCATTGTCTGGAAGGCGCGCGAACTCCATGCCGCCGGCCTGATCGACGACGAGGGCTTTGCCGAACTCGTCGCCTCCTCAGCCCCCTCCACCGGCTATTGCAACACCATGGGCACGGCCACCACCATGAACTCGCTGGCCGAGGCGCTCGGCATGCAGATGCCCGGTTCCGCTGCCATTCCCGCGCCTTATCGCGAACGCGGCCAGATGGCCTATGAGACCGGCCGGCGCATCGTCGACATGGTGCACGAGGACCTCAAGCCCTCGCAGATCATGACGCGCGAAGCCTTCGAGAACGCCATCGTGGTCAATTCCGCCATCGGCGGATCGACCAATGCACCCATCCATCTCAACGCCGTGGCCCGCCATCTCGGCGTTCCGCTGGACAATGACGACTGGCAGAAACTCGGCCACGACATTCCGCTTCTGGTCAATCTCCAGCCGGCGGGCGAATATCTCGGCGAGGACTACCACCGCGCCGGCGGCGTTCCCGCAGTCGTCAACGAATTGCTGAAAGCCGGCCTCCTGCCGCATCCCGATGCGATCACCGCCAATGGCAGGACCATGGCCGAGAACTGTTCGGGCCGCGAGATCGTCAACCCGGACGTCATCAAGCCCATCGGCGAGCCGATGAAGAAGAGCGCCGGCTTCATCAACCTGAAGGGCAATCTCTTCGACAGCGCCATCATGAAGACCTCGGTCATTTCCGAGGAATTCCGCCAGCGCTACCTGTCCAACCCGGACGATCCGGAAGCCTTCGAAGGCCGCGCCGTGGTGTTCGACGGGCCCGAGGATTTCCACAAGCGCATCGACGATCCCGCACTGGAGATCGACGAGCATTGTGTCCTCTTCATGCGCGGCGCCGGCCCGATCGGCTATCCGGGCGGCGCGGAAGTGGTGAACATGCGCCCGCCCGCCTATCTCATCAAGAAGGGCGTTTCATCGCTGGCCTGCATCGGCGACGGCCGCCAGTCCGGCACGTCCGGTTCGCCCTCCATCCTCAACGCTTCGCCCGAGGCGGCCGCCGGTGGCGGCCTTGCGCTGCTGAAAACGGGTGACCGCGTGCGCATCGACCTGCGCAAATGCACCGCCGACATGCTGGTCTCCGATGACGAACTGGCCGCGCGCCGCAAGGCGCTGGAGGAACAGGGTGGCTTCCCCATGCCCGAAAGCCAGTCGCCCTGGCAGCAGATCTTCCGCGAAAAGGTCCAGCCGTTTGCCGAGGGCATGACGCTCAAGGATGCCGACACCTATCGCGACATCGGCAACCGCCATGTCCCGCGCAACAATCACTGACACCAAAGACCACAAGGATAGTCCATGAAACTCGTTCGTTACGGCAATCCCGGAGAGGAAAAGCCCGGTCTCATCGACGCCGAGGGCGCATTGCGCGATCTTTCGGCCCATGTTGCCGACATTACCGGCGCCACGATTTCCGATGACAGCCTGGCCCGCCTGGCCGCGCTCGACACCGCTTCACTGCCAAAGGTGGAAGGCAATCCGCGCTTCAGCCCCTGCGTCGGCCAGATCGGCAAGTTCATGTGCATCGGCCTGAACTTTTCCGACCACGCCGCCGAGACGGGCGCGGCCATCCCCGAACATCCGATCCTGTTCATGAAGGCCAATTCGGCCATTGTCGGCCCGAATGACGATGTGGTCATGCCGCGCGGCTCCACCCATACCGATTGGGAAGTGGAACTCGGCGTCGTCATCGGCAAGGCTGCGAAATACGTCTCCGAAGGCGATGCGCTGGATTACGTGGCCGGCTATTGCGTCATCAACGATGTGTCCGAGCGCCATTTCCAGACGCAGCTCACCGGCCAGTGGACAAAGGGCAAGTCCTGCGACACCTTCGGCCCGACCGGCCCCTGGCTGGTCACGCGCGACGAGGTGGGCGATCCGCAGAACCTCGACATGTGGCTGGACGTCAACGGCAAGCGCATGCAGAACGGCAACACGGCCACGCAGATTTTCACCGTGGCCCAGGTCATCGCCCATCTTTCCACGCTCTTCACGCTGCATCCCGGCGACGTCATCTCCACCGGCACGCCGCCCGGTGTCGGCATGGGCATCAAGCCGCAGCCCGTCTACCTCAAGGAAGGCGACGTGATGGAACTGGGCATCGACAAGCTGGGCAGCCAGCGCCAGACCGTGAAGGCGGACGCCTGACCATGAACGTCTACGACTTTTCCGGCGAGGTCGCCGTCATTACCGGCGGGGCGCAGGGCATCGGCCTTGCCACCGCCCGCCGCATGATCGAAGGCGGCGCGCAGGTCCGCCTCTGGGACATCGACGCGGCCATGCTGGAAAAGGCGAAGGCGGCGCTCGGCGATGCCTGCTCCATTGACCGGGTGGACATCACCGACCCCGCCGCCTGCCAGGCGGCGGCATCGGCCGCCGTGGCCGATCTCGGCAAGCTCTCCGTGCTGGTCAATTCCGCCGGCATTGCCGGACTGAACGATCCGGTCGAGGTCTATCCCGAGGAAGAATGGCTCAGGATCATAAACCTGAACCTGAACGGCACCTTCTACACCAACAAGGCGGTCATTCCCCACATGAAGGCCAATGGCTACGGCCGCATCGTCAACGTGGCCTCGATCGCCGGCAAGGAAGGCAATCCGAACGGTTCGGCCTATTCGGCTTCCAAGGCCGGTGTCATCGGCTTCACCAAATCGCTCGGAAAGGAACTGGCCGGCCTTGATATTGCCGTCAATTGCATCACGCCGGCTGCCGCGCGGACCCGCATCTTCGACCAGATGAAGCCCGAATTCATCGACATGATGCTGTCCAAGATCCCGCGCGGACGCTTCGTCGAGGTCGAGGAAATCGCCGCCATGATCTGTTTCATGGCCAGCCGCGACAACGCATTCACCACCGCCGGTGTCTTCGACATATCCGGCGGCCGTGCGACCTACTAGAGCACCGAAAGGCGACAAGACATGAAACCGGACCTCCTGCTCGTCGGCGGCACCACGCCGCGCACCATGGCTGCGCTCGAAAACCGCTTCACCGTTCACAAGGCCGTTGACGTGGCCGATTGGGACGCGTTTCTGGCGGAAAAGGGCGAGAGCATCCTTGCCGTCTCCACCAACGGCCATGACGGCCTGAAGCCCGAAATCATGGCGAAGCTGCCGAACCTGAAGGTCATCTCCTGTTTCGGCGTCGGTTATGACGCCATCGACACGAAAGCGGCGGCGGAGCGCGGTATCATCGTCACCCATACGCCCAACGTGCTGAACAACGATGTCGCCAACACCGCCATCCTGCTCATGCTCGCCGTCTCGCGCCGCGTCGTGCGCGACGACGCCTATGTACGCGCCGGCAAGTGGAGCGGCTTCGGCGCTGCCCCGCTGACCACCTCCATCGAGGGCAAGAAGGTTGGCATCCTGGGCCTGGGCCGCATTGGCGAAACCATCGCCCGCAAGCTGGAGGCCGGCTTCGGCTGCCGGATCAGCTACCACAGCCGCAATCCGAAGGACGTATCCTGGCACTATTGCCACGATCTCGTCGAAATGGCGCGTGACGTGGATTATCTCGTCGTCATCACGCCCGGCGGCGCCGCCACCAACAAGCTGGTGAACCGGCAGGTCATCGAGGCGCTCGGTCCGGAAGGCACGCTCATCAATGTCGCCCGCGGCACGGTCGTCGATGAGAAGGAAATGGTCGATGCCCTGGTCGAGGGCCGCCTCGGCGCTGCGGGTCTCGACGTGTTCGAGAATGAACCCAACGTACCCGAGGCGCTCTTCCCGCTCGAAAACGTCGTCCTCCTGCCCCATGTGGGCAGCGGCACGGTGGAAACGCGCCGCGCCATGGGCGACCTGACGGTGGAAAACCTCGTCCGCTTTTTCGACGAGGGCACCGTCACCACGCCGGTGCCCGAATGCGCCCATCTTGTCGCGAAAGGCTGACACGTGACGGCACCTGACGATGGTGGCGCGGCCTTCCTTGCGGAACTGCGCGCCGCCTTTGACGAACGAACGCTTCTTGCCGGCGAAGCAGTCCCCCAACGCAACCGGCAGGACTGGAGCGGCCTGGGGCCGGTTGCGCCGCTGGCGCTGATCCGTCCCGCCACGACGGCGGACGTGTCGCGCGCCATGGCGATCTGCCACCGCCACGGCGTCGCCGTGGTTCCACAAGGCGGGCTGACGGGCCTGTGCGGCGGCGCGCGGCCGGTCGAAGGGGCTATCGCACTTTCGCTTGAACGCATGACCGCCATCGAGGAAGTCGACGCCACGGGCGGCACCATGACGGTCCAGGCCGGCATTGCACTGGAAAAGGTGCAGCAGGCCGCAGCCGCGCACGATCTCTACATGCCGCTGGATCTCGGCGCGCGCGGATCCTGCGCCATCGGCGGCAACATCGCCACCAATGCCGGCGGCAACCGCGTCATCCGCCATGGCATGATGCGCGACATGGTGCTGGGCATCGAGGCGGTTCTGGCGGACGGCACGGTGATCACCAGCCTCAACCGCATGATCAAGAACAATGCGGGCTATGACCTGAAACAGCTTTTCATCGGTTCGGAAGGCACGCTCGGCATCGTCACGCGTGCCGTTCTGCGTCTGGCGCCCATGCCGGCCTTTTCCACCGCCGCGGTTTGCGCCCTGGACAGCTATGACGCCGTTCTCGATCTGCTGAAATCGGCGCGGCGCGGCCTTGGCCCCATGCTGTCGGCCTTCGAGGTCATGTGGGCCGACTACTGGGAACTGGTCGCCACGACGCCCGGATTGCGCATGCCGCTCGGCTCCGGTCACGCCTTTTACGCTCTCATCGAGGTTCAGGGCACCGACGAGGTCCACGACCGTGCCAAGTTCGATGCCTTCATGGAGGCGCGTGCGCAGAGCGGCCTGCTGGCCGATGCCGTGCTGGCCCGCTCGGCGGCGGATGTCCGCGACTTCTGGGCCGTGCGCGATGCCGTGTCGGAATTTGCCCGGACCTTCGGCCCCCATGTCGCCTTCGATATCGGACTGCCGGTCAACCGCATGGATGAATTCGCCACCGCCTGCCGGGCCGCGCTGGCCGAAACGCTGGACGCCCCGCATGCGCTCTTCTACGGCCATGTCGGCGACGGCAACCTGCATATCGTGGCCCGCGACAGGGCCGCGCAGGAACTGCCCAAACAGGTGATAGCCGAAACGGTCTACCGCCTTGTCGGCGCCTTTGGCGGCACCATATCCGCCGAGCACGGTATCGGCCTGACAAAGAAGCCGTGGCTTGGCCAGACCCGTTCCACGACCGAGATCGAGACCATGGCGCGCATCAAGGCCGCGCTCGATCCCGCCAACCTGCTCAACCCCGGCAAGGTGTTGTGAATGACCGCCCGCCGGACGCAAACGCCTGGATGGATGGCATGAACGACTTCCTGTCGATTGGCGAATGCATGCTGGAATTCTCCCGCCGGGCCGATGGCGCATGGACGCTCGGCTATGCCGGCGACACGCTGAACACCGCCTGGTATTTCCGCGCGCTGGCCCCGCGCCCTGCGTGGCGGACATCCTATTTCACCCGCCTCGGGCAGGACGCCCATTCCGGCGGCATCCTTGCTTTCCTGGAGGCAAACGGCATCGGCACGCGGCACATTGCCCGCGACCCCGAGCGTCAGCCCGGCCTCTACCTGATCGACACGAAGGACGGCGAACGCTCCTTCACCTATTGGCGAGGGCAATCGGCGGCCCGGCGTCTCGCCGACGACGAGGCGGCGCTCGGCCTTGCCATCGGCTCCGCGGCCATCGTGTATTTATCCGGCATCACGCTCGCCATCCTCCCGGCGGATCGCCGCGCCACGCTGATCGCCCTGGCCCGGGGCGCGCGCGAGGCCGGCAGGCAGGTCGTGTTCGATCCGAATATCCGCCCGCGCCTTTGGGAAACACCGGACACGATGCGCAACACGATCATGGCCGCTGCCGCGGCCTCGTCCGTGGTCCTGCCCAGTTTCGACGATGAAAAAGCGGTCTTCGGCGACGATTCGCTCCAGGCTTGCGCCGCCCGCTACCGCGAAGCCGGAGCGGGCACGGCGGTCGTGAAGAACGGCGGCGGCGACATGCTGATCGCCGGGCCGGATGGCGTTCACGAAATCGGCGGCCTCGAACGGGTGGATCCGGTGGACACGACCGGCGCCGGCGACAGCTTCAACGGCGCCTGGCTCGCCGCGCGTGCCACCGGCATCGGCGCGCAGGAGGCCGCCCGCTTCGCCCATTCGGTCTCGGCCCGCGTCATCCGTCATCCCGGCGCCCTCATGCCGCAGGCCGGCTTGCAGGACCTCGCCTTCGCCCGGTGACCGGACCGGCGGCCGGCAGCGGCAATTGCAGGCTGGTCTGCCAAGGCGCGGGATAATCCGGCCGGCGCAATTGACAATTCCGGCCGCTTGTTCATTCCTGCCGGACATGGAAGACACCGCAAATCCATCTCCGGCAGACAGGACGCAGGTGTCCGGCGCGCGAAAGCGGGGGAACCTCGTCCAGGCTCTGGCCGCGACACTGCGCCGTTCCATCCGCGACGGCGATCACCCGGTTGGCGGCAAGCTTCCCAGCGAAGCGGAACTGACGGCGCAGCATGGCGTTTCCCGCACCGTGGTGCGTGAGGCCATCGCCGCGCTTCGCTCCGAGGGCCTCGTCGATGCGCGCCAGGGGGCGGGCGTGTTCGTCATATCCAGCCAGCCCGCCGGCGGGGCGCCCTTCCAGGATGTCGACACCGGAAAACTCTCCAGCATCCTTGAGATCCTGGAACTGCGAACGGCGGTCGAAGTCGAGGCCGCCGGCCTTGCCGCCATGCGCTGCTCCCCGGCACAGGAAGAGGCGGTCTATCGGCGCCTTGCCGATCTCGATGCCTGCATCGCGGCGGGAGAGCCCACCACGCAGGCCGATTTCGGCTTTCACATCGCCATAGCCGAGGCCACCAGCAATCCGCGCTTCTCGGAGTTCCTGGCCATGCTGGGACCGGATCTCATTCCGCGCCGCCGGCTGCAAACGGGCGGCCATGAAACCGTGCGGGCGGACTACCTGGCCATGCTTCAGGCAGAACACCGGGAAATCGCCGATGCCATCGCCGCGCATGACGCCGAAGCGGCTCGCCATGCCATGCGTGCCCACCTGCAGGGTAGCCAGGCGCGCTACAAGCGCATGCTGCGTAACGGCTGAGCGGGAACGGGTAAACTCACCGTTCGATCGCGACGGAACGAACCTTCTGCCTGAGTTCGCGGCAGGTGCCGAACAGTTCCGGCCGGCCTTCGGCACCGAGCCGGTAAAGGCCGGTCCCCTCCACCGTGCGGATCACTTTCTCCCGCGTGCCGATGCGCAGGACGAACCGGAAGCCGGAGCGGTGCAGGTTGGCATCCTCCATGCAGGCAACAATGTGCTCACGGTCGTCCGGATGGTAGCAGCGGATGACGTGGATCATGTCCACCGGGCCGGCGCGTGGCACCATGTCGTGCAGAAGGAACATGTCCCGTGTCCATTGCGTCAGCCCCGTTTCAAGGTCGAGCCGCCACACGCCGAACGGCTCGAAGGCGCTCAGAACATCCAGAATGCTGGAATTTTCGAGACCGATATCCTCCAACGACTGGCGCCGGCGAAGCGGGGACCTGATCTCGATGTTGACCGAGCCGGAATCGGCGCTGACCGGCGTAAGCGACATCACTCCCCCTAGTCGATGAAGCCGAGCCGCAGCGCCTTGGCGACGGCATGGGCACGGTTGACGGCGGAAAGTTTCTGGCAGGACGACGCCAGGTAGTGATTGACGGTATGTTCCGACAGGCCGAGAATGACCGCGATTTCAGGGCTGGTCTTGCCGGCCGCCGTCCACACGAGGCACTGCGTTTCCCGGTCGGTCAGTTTCGGCAACCCCCGCTCGCCATCCGAACGGGCAGCATGAACCTGCTGGAAGATGAGGTTGCAAAGCCAGGAAAGCTGCACCTGCTCCTGCATCGAACAGGCTTCACGCTCACCGGCAAAGGACACCGCGCCGCGCCGGCCACGCACATCATGCACGGGAAAGCAGGTGCCCGCCAGCAGGCCGAATTTGCGAAACAGCGCAACTGAAAGATCGTCGGCCCCGTCCTTGCGGTCGGTATTGATGGCTTCGAGATCCCAGGACAGCGGCAGCGTCGTGCAGCGCAGTGCCGCGACAAGGGGACTGCCGGGGAACAGCCTGTGCTCGTCATAGGCGCGCACCAGTTCCGGCGGCCAGTTCGAGATCAGCGACACATCGGCGAAGTCGTCGCCATGATCGCTCGGTAGGCGGAAAACCGCAAAATGGTGGAATCCGAGATCCGCCGTCATCTGCTTCAGAAGACGCAGGATGTCATAGGCCGTTTTGCACTGCACCACGGCGTCGCTATAGCCGATTGCGAAGTCCTCGACCGGTAGGGAGCCGTCAGTCTGCACGACATAACCCACTGCTGATAACCTTATAAGGAAACGGAATTTGCCGCGCCGCTACGCCCATGGCCGCCTCCAGTCAAGAATATTTAACACTACGAATGTATAATAAGCGCGATTTGAACCTGCCGCCATGCCGGCGTTGCCAAAACGCAACAAAAACCCTCCGGCCGGGCCAGGATGGCGCGACCGGAGGGTCTTTTGCTTCTGCCGCCGAATTGGCAGGGTGGGGGGCGGCAGGGCAAACACGTCAATAGCGAAATTGTCATGTTGATTTTGTCCGATAGTGCCCGAGTGGCGCCGGGTTGGCCATTGCCTGCTTCCGGGTGCGAGAAATCACCATTGACACATGCCGGATGCATCATTTTCCCAAAAGCCATACCCGGTCTTGTCCATGAGCCTCGCGCCATGGAGGAACGGAAGAACCGCCGCGACCCTTTTGCGGCGGTTCACACGCTCGACGCCATCGCGGCGATGGCGGTCAGAAGGCGACGTTGAGGCCCAGCCGGCCGAGGATCATGTCGTTGCGGAACCGGTAGCTGATGCTCTCACCGGGGAATGCGGCCGGGTCCGCTCCGTTCACGACCGTGTCTTCCAGGTCCACATAAAAGGCTTCCAGTTTCATGCTCACGGTCTCTGTCAGCCGTGTCTCCACGCCGCCGCCAACCGCGTAGCCGTAGCGGTACCCGCTGGCGCTCCAGTCCGGCGAGGCATAGGCCAAGCCCGGCAAGGCGATGGAGAAGCGGTTCGTGACCTTGCCGGCAGCAAAGCCGCCGGTGGCGTAGATCAGGCTGCGGTCAAGCGCGACGCCGGCCCGCACCCGCGCCGTGGCCAGCAGGCCGAAATCCGTATGGTAGGCGGAATTCGTGACCAGACCGGTGAATGGCGGAAACGGATTGGGGTCGATGCGCGACATGGTATGGCGAATCCGGAAATCCGCGAATGAGACATCGGCCTCCACGCCACCGACGAACCCGCCCGACTGGTAGTTGAAACCGGCGGTGATGCCGCCCGTCAGACCTTCGTCGGGATGGTCGATCGAACGCGCGAAAAGCCCGTTTGACACATCGAGCGGGATCAGCACGCCACCATGGGCGCCCAGGTCGGCCCGTCCCGTGCTCGTGGCCAGCCCGGCAATCGCGCCGGCATAGAAGCCGTGCCAGGAAGCACCCGCCGGCGGTTCGTCCAGACTGCCGCGAAGGCCGGTTTCGCCTGCCAAGGCCGGAGATGCAACAAGCAACGCGGCAGTCAGAAGATAGCGTATCATGGTCTTCCCCAACGTCACCACGAGCAGCACGCTTCGCCGCGTCGCCCGTTTGTCATTGCAGGAAGAATCTTTCGTCTATAACTAATTTTCAGTTAACTTATACTAGAGCCATGCCATTTTCCTTAATTTCCCGTGCCGCAACGTGCGATTTGCCCGTCGCCGGGGGCGCGCTGAGGCGAGCCGGCACCGTTGCTCCGCCACTGTTTAACCCAATTAAAATCAGTCTTGTCTAAAGTACATGCGAAGTCATGCGAACAGGTCCGGCCCGGCCACAAGGTTCTGGGTACCGCGGCCATGGCATTCGAGAGGCGGACGGGACATGTTCGAGAAGATCGCGAAAAGCTACATGGCGCTGGTGGAGTATTTCATTCCGCCGGAACTGCGGATGGACCGCGAGGCCTGCAACCAGGCACGCATGTTCCTCATCAGCCACACCATGGGTCCGATCCTTGGCAACACGGTGCCCCTGGCGCTTTTCCTCGTCGATCCGACGCCTGGCATGGACACGTTCTGGCTGGCGGTTTCGATCACCGGTTTCTGGGTCTTTCCCTTCCTGCTCAAGCGGGGCTTCAACTACGACTGGCTGGTCGTCATCTCCGTGCTGAACCTGAATTTCTGCATCTTCTGGAGCTGCTACTACAATGGCGGGGTCGCTTCGCCCACGTTGCCCTGGGTGCTGATCATTCCGCTTCTTTCGTTCTTCTACATCGGCGGCGAGCAGCGCCTGCAATCGGCACTGCTGGCCATCTTCGCGCTCTGCTTCTCGGTGTTCCTTGCCATCTACACGCTGACGGCGCCGCCTGCCAACGACGTCCCGGCCTATGCCATGACAAGCCTCGGCATTGTCTCCACGCTCGCCTGCTTCGCCTATGTCGCCACAATGGCCATTTACTATTCGCGTATCTTCGACGCCGGCGTGGAACTGGAAAACGAGGTGCGCCGCCGCCGGCAGGCATCCGACGAATTGCGCCAGGCCGTCGCCAATGCCGATCGCGTCGGCCGCATGAAGGCCGAATTCCTGGCGCGCATGAGCCATGAACTGCGCACGCCCCTCAATGCCGTCATCGGCTACAGCCAGCTTCTCAAGGAAGAGGCGATCGACATGGGCGACATGCAGATGACCCGCGACGTGGACAAGATCCACGATGCCGGACAATATCTCCTGCGTCTCATCAACATGATCCTCGACCTCTCGAAGATCGAGGCCGGACGCATGCAGTTCCGCCAGGAGACATGGCGCCTGGCCGATCTCGTTTCCATGGCCGTCGAGGGCGCCCGCCCGGTGATCACAGGGAACGGAAACGCGGTCGAATTCTACCTCGAACCCGGCGTTGACGACGTGGAGACAGACCGCGAACGGATGATCCAGATTTTTGACGCGATCCTGCGCAACGCCGGCGAGAACACCAGGAACGGCGTTGTGTCCGTGACCTGCAGGCTTCGCGAGACCGCTGCCGGCAAGGCCTATGCCGTGGAAATCCGCGATACCGGCAGGGGCATTGCCCGCGAACGGCTCAAGACCCTGTTCCAGACCCTGATCGATACCCGCGATGCGTCCCAGAGCAAGTATGGCGGCACCGGGCTGAACCTGACCATCACCTATCGCCTTGCCGAAGCCATGGGCTGCACGCTGGCCGTGGAAAGCGAGGAAGGCAAGGGAAGCGCCTTTACCGTCACCATTCCCGCGCTTTGGCACATGCCGGACGAAGCGCCCGTGACCGGGGAAGCCCCCGGCACCGGATCGTCCGCACCCGTGCCTGCCGCCGCATGAGGCAGATGCCGCCAGCGCCACGCTGGCGGCCTCGGTCCTGCTGACGAATGGCTGCTCCCGCAGCCATCGGTCTCGCCTGAAAGGCGCAAGGAAACAACCGGCTTGCCATCGCAATCCGGCATTTTCTGCTCATGGCCGAAAATACAGATCGATTGTTTTTCTTGTTTGAGCAGTATTCATATTAAATTCACCAACACCGGAATATTTCATTTTAGTAATGTCGAAATTTACTATGTATTCCATGGTTGCAGTGTTTCATCGTCGCCATCAACGACAAGACAGGGATGGCGAGAAAATGACCAACCACAAGATGATCGACGGCGTACCGGAAATGGCCCTCCAGGGCAGCATGCGTGATTTCAGGGTCATGGAAGGCGCGGACCTTCTGGGCCGTTGCGAGAATTTCTTCAACTGGCAGGATACTGTCAACGGCGGAGTAAAATTCGGCCATTGTGGCGGAGCAAAAGTCGGCCAGTTTGGGGCGAGCCCTTCGGCCGCGCCACGGAAACCGGCCCTGCCTCCACTTGCGCCGTGCGCGACGATGCCGGGCATCTGTCCCGGGGCGTCAACTTCGCCTCGCAGGACTATCTCGGCCTTTCCGCGCATCCGGCCGTGCACCAGGCAGCCCACGATGCCATCGGGGTCTACGGGGTGCATTCCGCCGGATCGTCCGCGCTGGTGGGCAACATTTCCAGTTCCGTGCGTCTGGAGCAGGAAATCGCCGACTTCCTGAACATGGATCATGCACTGCTTTTTGCCACCGGCTGGTCGGCCGGCTTCGGCGTCATCAAGGGGCTGGTCCGTTCCCATGACCACATCGTCATGGATGCGCTGGCCCATGCCTGCCTCCAGACGGGCGCCCAGGCCGCCACGCGCAATGTTTCGCTGTTCCGCCACAATGACGTCGAGCATTGCCGCGACCGACTGGCCGCGATCCGCCAGCGCGACCGCGACGGCGCGATCATGGTGGTGACGGAGAGCCTCTTCTCCATGGACAGCGACACCCCCGACATCGCCGCGCTTCAGGCCCTTGCCCATGAATACAACGCGGTGCTGATGGTCGATGTGGCCCATGATCTCGGCTGCCTCGGCCGTGACGGAACCGGCCATATCGGCATGCAGGACATGCTGGGCAAGGTCGATCTGGTCATGGGCAGCTTCTCCAAGACCTTTGCCTCCAATGGCGGCTTCGTGGCCACCAACAAGCGCGCCGTGAAGGAATATCTGCGCTTCTACAGCCCGAGCTGCACCTTCACCAACGCGCTGTCGCCGGTGCAGGTTGCCATTGTCGGCAAGGCGCTGGAAATCGTGCGCTCGGCCGAGGGCGCCCAGCTGCGCCGCGACCTGATGGGCAACATCCTGTCTCTGCGCATGCAGCTCAAGGACCGCGGCATGGACTTCTACGGCGACCCCTCCGCCATCGTGGCGGTGAAGACCGGTGACGAGGCATTGGCACGCATGACGGCGCGCGCACTGCCCGATGTCGGCCTGATCGCCAATCTCGTCGAGTTTCCGGCGGTCGGCAAGGGTCTCGCCCGCTTCCGCATGCAGGTCATGGCGACGCATACGGAGGACGAGGTGACCGCCGCTGCCGACAAGATGGGTGCTGCCATGCGCATCGCCCGAGCCCGGCTCGATGCCGGTTACGATGAAACGCCGCTGCGGGTGGCAGGCTGACAGGAAAGCAAGGGGCGCGGGCATTGCCGGCGCCCTTTCTTCACTCTCCAGGGGATCGGAGCGGGACAATGATGATGGACAACAGGCTGGTGAACTGGTTCGTGCCGCGGAATATCCGCGGGCGAACCAATATCGAGATGGCGCGCATTTTCGTGTTCACTCACCTTTTCGGCCCGGTGATCGCCCAGCCCATGGCCATCTATCTCTACCTTGTATCGCCGGAGGTGAACTACCAGCTCGAAGTCATGGTCGCCGGCATCTACAGCTTCCTGCTTCTCCCCTTCGTGCTGAAATATACCGGCAGCATGACGGTTTCCTCTCTTCTTTCCTTCGTTGGCCTGGCTGCCGTTTCCCTCTTCGGAACCTACCATTACGGCGGCTTCAGTTCGCCCTTCCTGCCATGGTTGATCGTCAGCCTGCTTCTGGGCTTCTTCTACCTGTCGAAGAACACGAAACTCGTCATCAGCCTGTTCACGGCGATCGTCGGCGTGTTCATCTTCTTCCTCATCCGAAACGGCCTGCCGAACACCGTTCCGGTCGAGGACCTGCAAATCCTGAGCTGGCTGTCGATCGTGGCAGCCACCGTCTACATGTCATGGATGGCGCTCTACTATGCGCGCATCATCGCCTTGCGCAGCGAATTGCAGCACGAGGCCGAGCGCTTCCGCTCCACCATGGAAGAACTGGAAAAGGCGCGCGCGGTTTCCGAGGAAGTCAGCCATCATCGCTCGCTCTTCTTCTCCAAGATGAGCCACGAACTGCGCACGCCTCTCAATGTCATCATCGGCTATTCGGAAATCCTTCTCGACGACGTCAACGATGCGACCGGCGGGGATGACCAGACGATCAGGGATCTCGACCGCATCAACAAGGCGGGCAAGCATCTGCTGTCGCTCGTCTCGGAGGTGCTCGATTCCGACAAGATCGTCAACGACGTCAACGCGGTCGAGGTCTCCGACTTCACCCTGGGCGACCTGATCGACGAAGTCGTCGCCAGCGCGCTGCCGCTGGTGGTCAAGAACGGCAACCGCTTCGACATCGACTGCCCCCACCGCGAGGCGCATCTTCGCACCGACCGCACCAAGCTGCGGCAGATGCTCATCAACCTGCTATCCAATGCCGGCAAGTTCACGCGCAACGGCAATGTCACGATGAAGCTGAGCATCGAGCGAAGCCCCGCCGACATACGCTTCCACGCCACCGTCAGCGACACGGGCATAGGCATCGCACCGGATGTGCTCCCCAAACTGTTCCAGAGCTACATCCAGGCCGACGCCTCCATCTCGAAACGCTTTGGCGGCACCGGGATCGGCCTGGCGATCACACGCAAGTTCGCCATCCTGCTGGGCGGCGAGATCTCCGTGGCCAGCCGGCCGAACGAGGGCACGCAATTCACGATCGACATACCTGCGCATATCGAGGCGATGCAGCAAATCCCTGCGCCGCAGGCAGGTATATCGGCTTCCGGGGCGCAAGCAGCCTGAATATTCAATAACGCTAAATCAACAAATACTGACCAATATAGCGCAACGGACAGGTCAAAGGGCGGACGGACAATGAACACGGCTACTGCACACATGATCCGCACAAACGAAACGGAAGCGCCGGCAGGCCAGGCGGACAGGGCGCCGCGCATTCTGGTCGTTGACGATGTGGCGGACAATCGCGACATCCTGACACGGCGGCTGGTGCGCCGCGGCTTTGAAGTTGTCGAGGCCGCTGGCGGGCACGAGGCATTGCGCCAGATCGAGACCGCCGGTTTCGACGTCGTGCTGCTCGACATCATGATGCCGGACCTGAGCGGAAACGAGGTTCTGCGCCACATTCGCGAACGCTTCGCCAGCACCGAACTGCCGGTCATCATGGTCACCGCCAAGAGCCAGAGCGAGGACGTGGTCGAGAGCCTCAATCTGGGCGCCAACGACTATGTCACCAAGCCGGTGGATTTCGCGGTGGCCATTGCGCGCATCAACAGCCAGCTCGAAACCAAGAAGGCGAATGAGAACACGCTGCATTCCAAGCGGTCGCTGGAAGCGCGCACCGAGGAGTTCAACCGCACCCTGAGCGACCGTGAACTGGCGCTCAGGACCGAGACCAGCCGCCGGCAGGTATCGGAAGAGAAACTGCACTTCCTCGCCTATCACGACTCGCTGACCGAATTGCTCAACCGTCAGGGTTTTCGCGACGCTCTCCATCACGCCATAGACGAAATGCCCGTCCATGACCTGGAGCCGGCGCTTCTCTTCATCGATCTCGACGGCTTCAAGACCGTCAACGACCTGTTCGGTCATGCCATGGGCGACAGGCTTCTGTGCGCTGTCGGGGAGCGGATTCGAGCACTGGTACCGCCACACTTCCACATTGCCCGCCTCGGCGGCGATGAATTCGCCGTCATCACCCGCTTTTCGGCACAACCCGAAGCCTCGATGGAAATGGCGGAAATGCTGGTGCGCGAACTGGGCAAGCCGTTCGTGGTGGAGGGGACGCAGCTCAATATCGGCGCCAGTTGCGGCGTCGCGCGGGCATCCCATTTCTCATCCGATCTTGACGGACTGATCAAGGGCGCGGATCTCGCCATGTACCACGCCAAGAGCAATGGCCGCGGTGGCGCCGTCCTGTTCGAGGCCCGCATGCTGCAGGAACAGGAAGAGAAAAGGCAGCTCGAAAGCGACCTGCGCCTGGCGGTGCAGCACTCCCGTTTCGAACTTTTCTATCAGCCGCTCATCGACATCGGCAGCCGCCGGATCACCGGTTTCGAGGCGCTCATCCGCTGGCCGCATCCCACGCGGGGCCTCATGTCGCCGGAAATCTTCATCCCGCTGGCAGAGGAAACCGGGTTGATCAACCAGTTGGGCGCCTGGGTGCTGCGTGAAGCCTGCAACGAGGCGAAGACCTGGCCCGAGCACATCAAGGTGGCTGTCAACCTGTCGCCATTGCAGTTTGAAAGCCCCTCGCTCCTGCCCACGCTGATCAATGCGCTGGCAGCCTCCGGCCTTGAGGCAAAACGCCTTGAACTGGAGATCACCGAGTCCGCGCTGCTGGGCAACGAGGGCAAGAATGTCCAGACCCTGCAGGCCATTCGCGAACTTGGCGTGCGCGTTTCCATGGACGACTTCGGAACGGGCTACTCCTCGCTCGCCTATCTGAAGAACTTCCAGTTCGACAAGATCAAGATCGACCGCCGCTTCGTGCAGAGGCTTGAATCGAATGTCTCCGACGCCGCCATCGTCGAGGCCATCATCAACCTCAGCCGCAATATCGGCGTCGGCACCACGGCCGAGGGCATTGAGACGGAAAGCCAGTTGAAAGCCGTTATCGGACAGGGCTGCATGGAGGGCCAGGGCTACCTGTTCAGCCGGCCGCTGACGGCCAGGGATGCCCGTGACTTCATCACCCGCTTCCTTGCCGCCAGACAAGCATAGTCGCCTTTGAGCGCCGTTACAGTCATTCTCTTTGCCGGCGAATGAAACAGGCTAGGTAATTTAGTGGAGTTTAAATTTAAATCTTTGTCAGGCTTTCGGCTTCTACGCTCACAACTGTCGCAACCAGTCTCCAGGGCGCAGAAATGCCGTACAGAAAGTGGATCGGAACCAGCGCGCACGGCAGGGCCGGACGCCTGACGCATCACCTGCCGCTCCTGGTGGCGGCAAGCTATGCGGTCGGCAGCATCTTCTGGATCCTCCTGAGCGACCGCCTGCTTGCCTCCATGGCCCGCACCTATGAGGACTACCAGCAGGTCCAGACCTACAAGGGCTGGTTTTTCGTCACCGTATCGGCCCTCCTCATCTACGCCACCTTGAAGCATGTCTGGAACGGCATGATCGCGGCTTACGAGGCCTCCCAGGAAAGCGAGCAGCGGCTGGAACTGGCATTGGCCAGCGCCCGCGGCGGCGTCTGGGAGATTGACATCTCCAACGGGCAGCAAACCCTGGCCTATGCCTCGTCGGAACTCGTTTCCCGTCTTGCCCTGCCCCGCGCCCACCGCATCACGATGGAAGAACTGAGCGCCCGCCGTCATCCCGATGACGTTCGCGCAGCCGAGCGCGCCATAGCCGAGACAATCCGGTCCGGCGGATCGAAGCCCTACAATCACCGCTACCGCATCATTGCCGCGGATGGATCCGTCTGCTGGGTGCATGCCATGGGCAATTTCGTGCCGGGTACCGGCAAGCGCCACGACCGCCTGGTGGGTGTGGCCCTCGACGTGACCGAGCAGATGGAAAACGAGGCCCGCATCGAGCGCCTTCTGCGCTTCGACCCCGCCACGGGCCTTGCCCGGCAGGGAAAGTTCCTCGCCGACGCGGACGAGGCATTGTCCGGCATGCTCGAAAGCGAGACCTTCGCCCTCGGCCAGATCCGTTTCGTCGACCTCGAACACCATCTCGGGGAAGACGAAACCAAAGCGGATGCGGCACTGATCCGCATGATCGCCGATCGCTTTCACAAGCTGGCCGACGTCGAAGTCTCCCGCATCAGCGCCGACACCTTCGCCTTCCGCACCGGAACCTCGCGCAGCTTTGCCGCGACCCAGCATGACGTGCGCGATGTCCTGACCGCGTTGATGCAGCCCTTCACAATCGATGACAACACGGTCCGGCTCCGGGTCCAGGTCGGAGCGGCGATTGCCCGGACGGGTACGACAGCCATCGCCCTTCTGCGCAACAGCGGCCATGCCATGGAAGCCGCGGAGAAGTCCACCGACATTGCCGTCGGCTGGTTCAGCGACGAGTTCAGCGACGAGTTCCGCCAGCGCAACGAGCGCATTCGCGATCTCGATCACGCGGTCGATCGTGGCGAGATCGAATGCCATTTCCAGCCGTTGGTGGACTTGCAGTCGGGCAGAACCGCCGGTTTCGAAGTCCTGGCACGCTGGCGCCGGCCCTCCGAGGGCCTGGTCCGGCCCGACCGGTTCATCGGACTTGCCGAGGAATTCGGCCAGATCGGAACGATTGGCGAAGACGTTCTTCGCCAGGCCTGCGAAACCGCGGTCACCTGGGGCGATGACGGGCCGTTCGTTGCCGTCAACGTCTCGCCGGTCCAGCTACAGGATCCCGCCTTCCCGGCCATGGTCGCCAGGACGCTCGGCAACAGCGGCCTGCCGGCAAGGCGGCTGGAACTGGAAATCACCGAGAACGCCCTCATCAAGGACCTCGACGCGGTCTCGCAACGGCTGGAATGCCTGCGCGACATGGGCATATCCATTGCCATCGACGATTTCGGCACCGGCTATTCCTCGTTGTCCCTGCTGACCCGCGTTCCCTTCACCCGCCTGAAGATCGACCAGACCTTCATCCGCGATTTCGGCCGCACCCGCGAAAGCACCGTCGTCGTCGACACCATGATCGGCATTGCCGAGAAACTGGGCCTGCCGGTCACAGCCGAGGGCATCGAGACATCCGGCATCGCCGCGCTTCTGGCCGCCAAGGGCCCGATGCTGGGCCAAGGCTATCTCTTCAGCAAGCCCGTTCCGGCGGCACAAACCCGCGAACTGGCCGGCTGCGCCTGGGCCGCGGACTGGTTGGCCTGCCCGGCGGTTCCGGAGCCGGGCGCACCCATGTCTGTCCACAGGCTGCGCCATACGGGCTGACACCTGTTCAGGATCGAGCCGCCCGGTCTTGCCGCACCGGCAAGCGCGGCAACACCACGCGTAGCCGCCGGCCATGCGCAGCCATTGCGCGTGCTGCAATCGGCCAGAAGTGCCATTCCCTGCATTCGGATGTGAATTGACACCGAACTGTCGTTCAACTGTCAGCGAACTGTTGCAATCGGAGACTACCGGAACCGCCGTGGACCGTCTCACGAGCGGGCGTCCGCACAATCCGGTTTTCAAGCACAGCTGATCAGGAGAATGTCCATGATTTCGCGCCGTACGCTTCTCAAGAGCACTGCCGCGACGAGCGTCTTCGTCGCCGCCCCGGCAATCCTCAAGGCCTCCGACGCCCTCGCCTCGTCCGGTCAGGTCAACGTCTTCGCCTGGGGCGACTACATCCAGGCCAACCAGATCGAGAAGTTCGAAAAGGACACGGGCATCAAGATCAACCTGTCCACCTACGGCTCCAACGACGAGGCCGAGCAGAAGCTCAAGGCTGCCGGTGGCAAGGGTTTCGACGTGATCTTCCCGTCCATCACCAACGGCAACAATTACTACCCCGACGGCCTGCTGGCCGAACTGGACGAAGCCAAGCTCGTCAATGCCGGCAACCTGATCCAGTCCATGGTCAATGACTCCGTCAAGCTGGGCGGCACCTATCGCGGCAAGCGCATGCTGATGCCGTTCAACTGGGGCACCGAGGCCATCACCTTCAACAGCGCCGACATGCCGATCGCCGATGCCGATGTTTCCTTCGGTTCGCTGTGGATGCCGGAAGCGGCCGGCAAGTCGGCGTTCCGTCAGAAGTCGGTCATCATGGGCGTCGGTCTCTACCTCGACGCCAAGGGCGAAATCGCCTCCAACCGCATGCTGGATGTCTACAAGTCCGAGGACGATGCCCGCCGCGTCTGGGACGCCTGCGCCAGGTTCGTCATCGACAACAAGGACAAGATCGCGGCTTTCTGGAACAACGCCACCGAAGCCACCAATGCCTTCAAGCAGGCCGGCGCGAGGATCGGCCAGACCTGGGACACGACCGGCCTTCTTCTCAATCGCGAAGACGCGGCCTGGAAATACCGCATGCCAAAGGAAGGCGGCATCACGTGGATGGACTCCGTCGGCGTTCCCTCCGGCGCGGAAAATGTCGAACAGGCCTATGCCTTCATCAACGCGCTGATGACCCCTGAAATGGGCGGCCTGATGTCGAAGAACACCGGCTACAACTCCGCCGTGGCGGGTGCCGCCGACTTTGCCGGCGATGACTACAAGAACCAGTTCAACGCGGTCTACAACGCCGAAAACCTCGCCAATCTCTGGTGGTGGCAGGCCGACACGCCCTGGTTCGCGCCGCTGCGCCAGGAATATGTCGACAGGATCACCAACGCCTGATCGCGCCAGCCGGACGGGGGAGGGGAAACGCGCCCTCCCCCTTGCCGGCCAATTGTCTTTCACGTTTATGACGGGGAACCGGAATGCACGGTCAGGATATCGCCCTTGCGGGTGTCACGATGCGCTATCCCAACGGTTTCGTTGCGGTCGAATCGACGGATCTCGCCATCCGGGCCGGAGAGTTCTTCTCCATTCTCGGCCCGTCCGGTTGCGGCAAGACCACCATTCTACGCATGATCTCCGGCTTCCTCGAACCGACCACCGGGTCGGTTGCCATTGGCGGAAAGCCGATGGCCGGTATCGGTCCGAACCGCCGCCCCACCGCATTGATCTTCCAGAACCTCGCACTCTTTCCGCTGATGAGCGTCTGGGAAAACGTCGCCTTCGGCCTTGAGGCCCGCGGCATGCCCAGGGCACAGCGCCGCCGCCGCGCCGAGGAACTGCTGGCCCTTGTGGCGCTCGAAGGTCAGGCCGGCAAGAAACCGGGTGAATTGTCCGGCGGCCAGCGCCAGCGTGTCGCCGTCGCCCGCGCGCTGGCCGTGGAGCCGGCCGTGCTGCTGCTTGACGAACCGCTTTCCGCGCTCGACCTGAAACTGCGCCAGCACATGCGCGCCGAACTGAAGGACATCCAGCGCAAGACCGGCGTGACATTCGTCTACATCACCCACGACCAGGGCGAGGCCCTGACCATGTCGGACAGGGTGGCCGTCATGAACCGGGGCCGCATCGAGCAGGTCGGTGATGCCGAGGAAATCTACAACGCGCCCGCGACAGCCTTCGCCGCCACATTTGTCGGCGAGCAGAACCGCTTTGCCGGAACCGTGGTCGAAGCCGATTCCGAGATCGCCCTGATCGAGACGCCGGTCGGCCGGCTGGCCGGTATCAACCGGCAGGGTCTGCGCCAGGGCGAGGCTGCCCAGCTTTTCATCCGCCCCGAACGCATGGCCCTTGCGTTGAATGGGGCGGCCGACGCCCTCGAAAACCGTGTCGACGCCTCTCTGGAACGGCGCGACCTGGAAGGGCCGTTCCTGAACCTGTTCATGCGCGCCGGTGAACATCCGCTCACCCTGCATGTCACCAATGCGGGCGATGGGCTTTCCATGGAACCGGGTCAGCCGGTTCCGGTCGGCTTCCGGCGCAAGGATGCCATCGTCCTGCGCGCGGGGAGCTGACCGGTGGGCGGGCTCTATCGCAGCTTCGGCCGCCCCCTGACCTTCGGGCTTTTCCTGCTCGTCGCCCTCTGGCTGTTCGGACTGATCCTTCTGCCCCAGATCGCGATGATTCAGCGCGCCTTCCAGGTCGAGGACCGCGGCGGCATTTCCGCGCAGCTTTCCGTCGAGATCGACAAGCTCTATGTCCGCCAGTTCGAGATCGACCAGCAAGTGAAGGCGCTGGATGCGCCCGCCGCCGCGCGGCCATCCGCGCCCTCGCCGTTTGCGCCTTCCATGGGCGATACGGCACCGGCCGCACCCTCGCCAAACGACCCCTTTGCCGGCCTGTCCGCCGGCAAGAGACCAGAGGCCGATCCGGCCGACATCGACAGGAAGCGCCAGGCGCTTCAAACCGAGCGCACGCAGGTCACGGCCCGGATAGCGGACCTGGAAGCGCGGGAAACCGGGCCTGCCGCACTGGATTTGCGCTATTCGCTGGAGAATTTCACCTCCATGACGGCGGTGCATTTCCGGATCTTCATCGCCACCCTCTTCTATGCCCTGTGCGTGACCGTCCTCGCCTTCCTGGTCTGCTATCCGGTGGCTTATGCCGTTGCCGTCGCCGCCACGCCGGACCGGGCCGCGCTGCTTCTGCTGGCGCTCGTCATTCCCTATGCCATCAACGAATTGCTGCGCATCTTTGCCTGGGTGATGATCCTGGAGCGTCAGGGCCTGTTCAATTCCGTCCTCGACTGGCTCGGCATCATCGACTTCGCCGCCGGTGAGGGGTTCCGCTTCGTCGCCTCCAATGGCGCCGTCTTCGCGGTCATGGTCTATGCCTATGTCCTGTTCATGGTCTTTCCGATCTACAACACGATCGAGACGCTTGACCGCAACCAGATCGAGGCGGCCCGCGATCTGGGCGCCTCGGCCTGGCGAATCCATGCGCGCATCGTCATTCCGCACGCCAAGCCCGGCATCGCCGTCGGCGCCATCATGACCTTCATGCTGTCGGCCGGTTCCATTGCCGTGCCGGAGATCGTCGGCCGCGGCATGCATCCCGACTGGTTCAGCCAGGTCATCTACCGGCGCTTTTTCGAGGCCGACAGCTGGAACGAGGGCGCGGCCTATTCGCTGGCCCTTCTCGCCGCCTGCATGCTGTTCATCCTTGCCGTCATGGCCGTCTTCAGGGTCGGCATTCGCGACATCGCCAGATAGGGCAAGCCGGAACGGGAGACCATGCAATGACCGACCAGACCGCCACCCATCCCGGCATGGCACCGGCGAACGCGAAACGCCGGACGGCCATCGACTGGGGCGACGCCATCCTGACCGGCTATCTGCTGCTCTTCTTCACCTGGATGTTCCTGCCGCTCATCCTCATGGTGCTGGCTGCCTTCAACGCCAACCCCACGCCCTCGGCGACCGATTGGCAGGGCGTGACGCTGGACTGGTTTACACGCCTGCCGCAGGATGAACGCTTCATGCAGGGGCTGCTTCATTCGCTCATCATCGCCGCCGGCGTCATCGTCATCGCCATTCCCATGGGCCTGGCCGGTGCGCTCGTCCTGTCGCGGCTGCAATCGCGTGCCAACACGCTGCTCTACACGCTGCTTGTCTCGCCCGTCCTCACGCCGGGCATCGTGCTCGGCGCGACCACGATGATCTTCTGGCGCGACCTGTTCGGCGTGCAGGCCGGCCTTTTCACCACCGTCATGGCGCAAGCCGCCTTCATCGCCGCCTACTGTATGCTTATGTTCATGGCCCGGCTGCAACGCCAGGACCGTATTCTGGAAGAGGCGGCGCTGGATCTGGGCGCATCGCCCTTCTTCGCCTTCCGCCGTATCACCCTGCCATTCCTGATGCCGACTGTCCTGACAGCAGCCTTTATCGCCTTCCTGCAGTCGATCGAGAACTACAACACGACCTTCTTCGCCATCGGCGGTTCCTGGACGCTGGTCACCGAGATCGGCAGCCGCATGCGCTTTGGCCTGTCGCCCATGATCAACGCCATCGGCGTCATCTTCATCGCCATCACCGTCATCGTTGCCGTCACCCATACGCTGGTGATACGCAGGCGCAAATGAAGATCACGCTGACCTGCCTGCCCGGATACGAGGATCGCCTGCCGCGCCCGTCGCTTGCCGCGACAGGACTTCCAGGCTGGCTGAAGGCCTTGCCCGCCCAGCGCGAAAGCGCTGTCCTGGAGGGTGCGCCGGTGCGCACCGTCAAGCAATGTCCGCCCTTTCTCGACGCCATGCGAACCGGCATCCTGTTTCCGCTGGCCGCCGATGTCGCCATCCGTGACGGCACGTTTGAATGGGACTGGGATTTGCCCATGCACCCCGTTGCCCGGTCCACCCGCTCGCCCGTCGGTTTTCACGTTCCGGAGCAGGCCGGGGGCATGCCCGGCGTCGATCCGCAGGCCTTCGCCGTCAAGTTCAACAATTTCTGGACCGTGGGTCTGCCGGACGGCTGGTCCATGCTGTTCACCCACCCGCTGAACCGCCTCGACCTGCCGTTCCGCACCCTGTCCGGCATCGTCGATTGTGACCATTGGCACGACGGCTTCGTGCACTTCCCCGCGCTGTGGACCGATCCGGACTTTTCCGGCGTGCTGCCTGCCGGAACACCGGTGGCGCAAGGCTTTCCGGTACGCCGCGATCCGCTGCAACTGGAATTCGCCGCCATGGATGAGACCGCGCTCACCCGCCATGTGGAGATACAGGACGGCTTGCAGGCCGAACCTGGCCTGTACCGCAAGGCCTATCGCGCCACGCGCGGATGAGCCGGCCGCAGCGCGAGCCGCCCGCGCGCGCCCTGTGTCATGATCTTCAGCCGCAGCGCCGCGTTCTCTGCGCCCGGTCCGAGGTCGGCCAGTGCCGCCGCGCAACCCTCCAGATCGCCGGCCTCGCGCAAGCCGATCGCAAGCGCCGCGATGGCCTCCGCACTTGCCAGTCTTTCACGCGCGATGCGCAGCGGCCCGAGCGCCTCGTCGGCCCGGCCCAGGCGAACCAGCGCATTGCCGAGATTGAGTTGCGCGTGGACATCTCCGGGAACGGCGCGCAGATAGCGCGCGAACCCCTCGGCCGCACCGTCCGCGTCGCCTGTTTCGAGCGCACACGAAGCCTGTTCGAACAAGGCGTTGACATGGCCGGGTTCCAGCGCGAGCGCCTGGCCGAAAGCCCTTGCGGCATCGCCGGAGCGGCCCAGCCGGCGCAGCACCAGCCCCTTGTTGTAGGCAATGGCCGCATTGTCCGGCAGCGCCTTTTCCAGGACCAGGGCAAGACGCAGCGCCGCACCCCAATCCTCCTCCGCGATGGCCTTCTGGAATGCTCTCGCATTCTGCTGGAGTATGTTCGTGCCCATGCCGCCCTCGCTTGCCCGCCATCTTGTTCCGGTCTGTCACGCCGCTGAAACACGAGCGGTCTAGGCACGCCAGAAAAACCAGCACGGTGACACTGTTATGAAGCTGATCCACATTTCCGACATACACATCAACCCGGAGCCGGTCTGCGGCCTCGATCCGGTCGAGAATTTCCGGCGCTGCCTCGCCCATGTGGAAGTAAACCACGCAGACGCCGACCGTGTCGTCATCACCGGCGACCTGACCCATCACGGCCGCGAGGAGAGCTATCGCCTGCTGGCCGCCATGCTCGAAGCCAGCAGCCTGAAAGGAGATGCCGCGCCGCGCCTGCTGATCGGCAACCACGACAACCGAAAAACCTATGCCACGGTCTTCCCTGCCACGCCGCGCGACGCGAACGGCTTCATCCAGTGGACCGAGGAGACGCCCGCGGGCACCTTCATCTACATGGATTCGACTGAACCGGGCACCCACGCCGGCCACTATTGCGCCGCCCGCCGCGCCTGGCTCGACCGCCAGCTTTGCGCCGCGCGCGATGCCGGCAAGGGCGCATGGCTGTTCCTGCATCACAACCCGATTGCCGTCCATATCGCCAATGCCGACCAGATCGGCATCGTGCAGGAGCGCGAATTGCAGGAACTGCTGGCCGCCCATCGCGACACGGTGCGCCACATCTTCTTCGGTCATTGCCACTACACGCTGAGCGGCACGGTGCGCGGCATTCCCTATTCCGCGCCGCGCTCGACCAATCACACCTGCTGGCCGGATTTCTCGGGCATCGCCACGCGCATGGGCTACGGGGAATTGCAGCCCAACTACAATGTCTGCTTCCTGGAAGGCCATGGCACGGTCATCCATTCCGTCGATTTCCTCGAAGAGGACAAGGTGCGCTGGCTGATCGAGGACGAGCAGGGCAATCCGCTCACTGCGGCCTGAAGCCCAGCCGGGTCGCGCAGGAAGATCATGAGCCGGCCGGCACAAGCAATCGCGCGATACCGGATGCGGTGCAGCCTTCCAGATCGCCGGTCCGTTCGATGATCGCCTGGGCGCCGTCCGGAACCAGGGCCCGAACCTTCGCGGCAAGTTTCGCCAGCAGCACGTCGCCGGGAAGCCGCGCCGCCAGATCGTGGTCGGCGGCAACCGTCTCGCCACTGTCCAGCACGATGGAACAGCGGGCCTGCAGGTCGCTCAGCCGGTCATCGCCCTCGACGAAAACCCGGCTGGCGAAACCGGCAAGCCGCGCGTCGGCCGCCAGCGCATCCGCATAGGCCTTGTCGTCGCCGGTGCGAATGCCGTGAAACACCATGCCTGCCAGCCAGGCATAGCTGAACTTGACTTCGAGCCCCGTGCGCGGACGCTTGATGTCACAGACCTTCAGCCAGCGCGGATTTGTCGAAAGCGTCAGTGAACGCACGCTTTCCGGCGCCAGCCCTTCGGCGGCGACCGGCAGCAGCGCCTCGATCATGGCATGGGTGCCGTGGCAGCAGGCGTGGAACTTGTACTTGTTGTCGAGCAGCCGGAAGACTTCCGGCGGCAGGCCCCCCTCGAAGGCAGCATCCGGCGCGCGCGCCTCGCTGTGGGTCGGGATGAAACCTTGCGCGCCCATCAGACCGTCGCAGGTGGAGGTGAACCCGGCTGCGGCCAGCGCGCTGCATTCCACACCGTTCGAGGCGGCAATGCCCGCGTTATAGGGCTTGCCCATGGTGCCGAACTGGGACTTGAGACCCGATGCCCGCGTCGCGCAAAGGCCGAGCGCTGCGCGCATCCGCGCCCGGTCGAGCCCGCGCAGACGGCCCGCGGCCACCGTCGCGCCGAATGCCCCGGCAGTGGCCGTCTGGTGAAAACCGCGGTTGTAATGCTCAGCGCCCAGAACCCGCCCGATGCGGATGGCGGCTTCCGCGCCCAGTAGAAAGGCATCGGCAACCGCCTGCCCGCTCGCCCCCGTTTCCTCGGCCACGGCAAGCGCGGCCGGATAGATCGCGACCGACAGGTGCCCGACATGGTCAAAATGGGTATCGTCGAAATCCAGCGCATGACTGGCCGCGCCATTGACGAGGGCGGCCATGCGCGCCGGCGCCCGGCCGCCGCCGAACAGCGTGGCCGCACCAACGCCGCCTTCCTTTGCGGCGAGGGTCCGCAGCATGCCGGTCAGCGGCTCGCCAGCGCCTGCCCGTCCGCAGGCGATCCAGTCCATCAGCGATCCCTGCGCAACCTTGCGCACATCCACGGGAATTTTCGCCGCCGGAAGGGCGGCAATGTCGAGCACGAGATCGATGAGCGTCATGGGTTTCCCCCCGGAAGAGCGATGCGCCGGACGCCCGCTGGGTTCTGCCGGCACAAGGAATTCCGGGGGTTATGCCGCCAGGAGCGTCCTCGACGCAAGGGGCCGGCGCAGCCGCCGCGCCGGCCTCGTCGGGACTGGCGTCAGATCTCGCCGAGATTGATGCCGATGGTGATCGCGCCGATGAGGTTGCCGCTCTCATCGACAATGGTCGTCGAAGCCTGCGATTGCAGCACCTGTGTCGATTCGTCCTTTTCCGGCGCATCGACGAACATGGCACCGGCCCCGGCGCCGAACGACTTCTGGAACTTGTCCTCGTCACCCTGCCAATAGTCCGATGTCAGCGCATTCTGACCGACATTCAGGCCCTTGTTGTCCATCACGAAGACCTCTGTGATGACCCCGCCGGATTCCTGCTGCTTCTTTTGCAGGAAGGCCGAGAGAGCATTGGACAGCACGCCGTCGATCAACTTGCGGTCGCCACCGTCCACGCCGGCGCGCCATTCCTTGTCCATTGCGTCGATATCGGCCTGGGAAAGTCCGGCATGGGCCTCGTTCTGCGCCTTGATCGCGGATATGACGGCGGGATCGGAGAGCCAGGGCTGGACGTTCTGCTCGACATAGGCCTTGATCGGCGCGACATAGGCCTCTTCGGCCACGGCCGTGGCGTGGGTTGATGCGAGTCCGGCCACAAGGGCCAGGGCAAACAGGGTCTTGCGCATCGGGGACCTCCTCGGTGTTCTGCGCGAAAAGTCAGCGGGTGACGGTTCAGAATTCCTCCCAGTCTTCCGCGAGCGCCGTGTTTCCGGCACTGGCGCGAACAGGTACGCTGGCCTTGGCCTGCGGCTTGCCGGGCGCTGCCGACGGCTTGGCAGCCACCTTGACGGTGGGTGCATGGAGGACGGCCTGTGTCCTGCCGGTATCGAAGCGGGCGACCGCCGTCTTCAAGAGCTCGCCCTGGCTGACGAGGTCATGGCTGGCGGCATTGGCCTCCTGGGCCATGGCCGCGTTTTGCTGCGTCACCTGGTCCATGTAGCCGACGGCCGTGTTGATTTCCGACAGGCCCGCGGATTGTTCCGAATAGGACCGGATGAAATCCTGGATACTGTCATGGATCTTGCCGATAAGCTGTTCGATCTCGGCCAGGGCGCCCCCGGTCTGGTTGACCAGCGCGGCGCCCGTTCCCACCTCTTCCACCGACGTGGCGATCAGTTGCTTGATCTCCTTGGCCGCTTCGGCCGAGCGCTGCGCCAGTTCGCGCACCTCCTGCGCCACCACGGCGAACCCCTTGCCCGCTTCGCCGGCCCGCGCCGCCTCGACGCCCGCATTGAGCGCCAGCAGGTTGGTCTGGAAGGCGATCTCGTCGATCACGCCGATGATGCGCTCGATCTGGGACGAAGAGGCTTCGATGCGTCCCATCGCGCCGATGGCGTCCTGCATCTTGGCCACCGAACGCGCCGCCTGCGACTTGGCATTGCCGACGAGTTCGCCGGCCTGCGTGGCACTGTCGGAAGACCGCTTCACCGTGGCGGTGATCTGCTCCAGCGAGGCGGCCGTCTGCTCAAGCGAGGCAGCCTGACGCGCGGTGCGGTCGGAAAGCTGTTCGGCCGAATGCAGCAATTGCTGCGAGCCGAGATCGATGCTGCCGGCCGATGCCTTGATGTCGTCGAGGACGGTGGCGACTGAATCGACCATCCGGTTGAAGTCGGCGGTCACCTTCTCGAATTCGGGGCCGAGATCGTCGATGCGGCTGGAAAAATCGCCGCCGGCCAGCCGTTCCAGCGCCAGGGCCAGCCGCGCCACGGCATCCGCCTGCATTGCGGCCGTCCTTGCGGCGGTTTCGGCATTGCGGTTGCGTTCGAGGCTGACCGCCTCGCGCTCCTCTGCCGCGGCCTTTTCCCGTGCCTGTTTTTCGATCGTTTCAGTGCGGAACATCTCCAGTGCGCGCGCCACGACACCGATTTCATCGTCATTGTCGAGATAGGGAACCGCGCTTTCGGTATCGCCTTCCCGAAGGCTGGCGATACGCTCGCCCAATGTCTTGAGCGGCCTGCTCATCAGGCGAGAGAGCGCGAACAGGAACACGATCACCACCAGCGCCATGATGGCGGCCTGCGAGGCCAGCCGCACCAGCGCCGTGTTGCGGGCATCGGCAACGATCGCCTCATTGGACCAGACCGTGGTGATGGCGCCGACCGGGTTGCCGGACTTGTCCAGCGGAAGCGGCACCGATACGGCCACGAGGCCGTTGCCGATCTCCGATACGAGCCGTTCCTCCCCGGATATGGCCGTGGAGATCGTGCCGGCTTTCTGCTGGTCCGCCTCGCCGACAGCCCCGTCGCGGAACCAGGTGTTGATCGCCTCGCCCTTGCTGTTGACTGCCATGAAGCCCATCAGGCCAAGGCTCTCGTCGTCGCGATAATGCTTGTATGCATCTCCAACCGCGTCGCCCTGGCCCCATTTCACGGCGGCGGCCGAAAGTGTGCCGAACTGCTGCGATTCCTGGGTCCAGTCCTGGATCGCATTCGTCATCGCCGTGCGTTCCTGGATCACCCACGACGCCGTGGAATAGGTCACCAGCCCGACCAGGCTTACCCCGATGATGACGCCAGCGAGCTTTGCGGAAAGTTTGAGTTTGCCGAACCAGTTTGCCATGATCGTCCCGTTGGAAGATGACGTCCACGCTCGCATCGCGTGGCGGCGGCGATCCGCCGAAATTCCATCGGGTCCGTCATGGCCCCAATCCCGTTTTGCCCAGTGTTGCGGGCAATTATTAAGGTTGCGCTAAAACACATGCGTATTCCGGCCGCTGGGCGTCAGCCCGCCGCCTTCATCTTGCTGAGCAGCGATTCCAGCCCGCTATGCAGTTCCATGTCGAAGGCGTCCGCCGTCTTGTCCTGGTAAACCGTCATCAGGCGCGCGATTTCCCTGAGCTTCTGGCTGATCAGGTCGAGCGACTGGATGAAATCCAGATGGTCGGTGTCGAGCGCCTCGACCGGCCAGTGATCGCTGTTGTCGAGCGCTTCGGCGATCTCGACCAGTTCGCCGATCGCGCCGGCCAGCACCTGGCCCGACGGCACACGCAGCGGTGTGCTGTCTGGCTTGCAAGGGCCCGTGCCGGTTTCGTCGGCATCGTCGAAGAAGAACATTTCGTGGTCTGCATGGGACATGTTTGGTTCCTAGAAAAGGTCGACTTCGCCCGCGACGGCAGGCTGGCGGGGGACCGGCGGCTCGGCCGGCGGCAAGGCTTCGCTGCCTTGCAGGAATTTCATCAGCACCTTTCCGGTCGATGGCGTGAACTCGATGCGCCTGCCCTTCGGCCCGCCAAGGCTTTCGGATGCCGGAGCGAAGCCTTCCGCCTCCAGGAACTGGCGCACGAAGGCGACGTTCTTCTCGCCCGGGCCGTAGCGGGCGTTGAACAGGCTCGACCCGCCGAAAATCTTGAACACGAGATCGCGCTTGCGCGAACCGCGCTTGTACATGTCGTTGAGCATGACCTCCATGAGGTAGGCGCCATAGCGGCGTTCCGCGTCATGCTCGGCGGAGGAATTGCCGCCCGGCAGCAGGATGTGGTTCATGGCGCCGAAATGAAGCGCGCTGTCATAGACGCAAGTCGCCACGCACGATCCCAAGATGGCCGCGAAGACCAGATCCCGATCGCCGCTGACGCGATGCTCGCCCTGCGCGATGATGACGCGTTTCATGTCCATGCCCATCAAAGTCTCCCGATCACCCCCTCGATCGCCCGGCGCAGGCCAGGCTTGTCGATCGGCTTTGCCAGCACGTTGTTGGCGCCCAGCGCCTGCGCCTTGGTGATGACCTCGTAGTCGCGCTTTCCTGTCAGCAGGATGAAGCCCATCTTGGAAAGCTTGGGATGCCCGCGCACGGCCTTCAGGAGGCTCAGCCCGTCGACATCCGGCATGAACACGTCGGATATCACCAGATGCACCGGCTGCGTCGACAGCTTGGTGAAGGCCTCACGCCCGTCCTTGGCGATCTGGATGTTCTTGACGCCCATTTCCTGCAGCGATTCGACCGTCATCATCCGGCTGGTTATGTGGTCGTCCACGACCATGATGTGAACAATGTCCTTGAGGCTCATTGGCCCGATCCTTCGTTTTCGATGTTCTTGCGGCCCGCCAGCAGGGCGCCGGCGATCCGTGTGATGGGCAGGACTTCCGCGGCTGCCCCGAGTTCCACCGCGGCCTTCGGCATGCCGAAGATCAGGCTCGTTGCCTCGTCCTGCGATACGGTCCGCCCCCCATTGCTGCGGATCCGGTACATGCCGCGCGCGCCATCCGACCCCATGCCTGTCAGAAGCGCCGCGGCGACCGATACCCCTTTCAGCTGCGCAATCGAGCCGAACAGGACATCGATGGAAGGCCGGTGGCCGGAGACCGGGTCGCCGGCGATGAGACGGCCCTTGAGCGCCGGCCCGCTGACCACCAGATGGCGCTCCCCGCCCGGCGCGATATAGACGGTGCCGGGCGCCAGCGGTTCGCCGTCCGCCGCCTCGCGCACGGCGGGCTTGACCAGCCGGTTGAGCCGGTCCGCCAGATTGCGCGAGAAACCGGCCGGCAGGTGCTGCACGATGACGGTTGGCGGACAATCCGCGCTGAACGTGGAAAGCACTTCCGAAATCGCCTCGATGCCGCCGGTCGACGCGCCGATGGCAACCAGTTCCGGCCGTCCCCTGGACGCCGCGTCATGGCCGGACTGGGAACTGCGCATGCCGGTCGCGGACCGGTGCGCGCCATTCATGGATTCCATGGGCGGGCCGCCCCTGCCGGCCTGTCGCACGATCCGCCGCATGGCCAGCAGGCTCGCTTCGTCATCCAGCTTCGGCTTGGGCAGGCAGGCATGCGCGCCGGCTTCGAGCACTTCGCGCGCAATGGCCTCCGACTGCTCCACGTGGCTGGAGATGACGACCACCGGCATGGGCCGCAACTGCATGATCTTGTGCAGGAAATCGATGCCGTTCATGTTCGGCATCTCAAGGTCCAGCGTCACGACGTCCGGATCGAGTTCCTTGATCCGCGCGCGCGCCTCGTAGGGGTCGCCGGCCGTACCGATCACCTCGATCTCCGGATCGGCATCCAGGATCGTGGACAGGAGGCGTTGCATCATGGGGGAATCGTCGACGACAAGGACCCGGATCATGCCGTGCCTCCCCGTCCGGGAAGATAGCGGTAGGTGGTGATGTCCGACTGCACGAAATCGCGCGCCACCGGTCCGTGCATGCGCTCGGAATGGCCGATATAGAGAAAGCCGCCCGGCTCCAGCTGCCCGGCGAAACGCTCGAACAGGCGCGCCTGCAGGTCGCGGGTGAAATAGATCAGGACGTTGCGGCAGAAGATGGCCTGGAACCGGCGGCGCATCGGCCAGTCGCCGATCAGGTTCAGTTCGCGGAAGGAGACCAGCGTCTTCAGGTCACCCTTGGCGGCCACCCCGTCGCCGTCCCGGTCGAAGCCGCAATCGGCGATGTCGCGCGGCAGCTTGGCTGCGTTGTCCCCGCCATAGCGCCCCTGGCGCGCCCGTTCCAGCATGTTCCGGTCGATATCGGTCGCCAGGATGCGGATGTCCTTGCGCGCCGCATCCGGCATGGCCTGCAGGATGACGCTGCCCAGCGTATAGGGCTCGCGGCCGTCCGAACACCCCGCGGACCATATCCGCGCCGGCTCGCGCGAAGCCAGCCGCTCGCGCACCAGCGGCAGGGCATGCTCGCGGAAATGCCGGAAATGATGCGGCTCGCGGTTGAAGTCGGTCACGTTGGTCGTGATCGCCATCATGAGCTGCTGCAATTCGTCGTCATGGGCCGGATTGGCGACGAGCTCCAGATAGGCATCGAAGCTCTCGCACCGCAGTGCCCGCAAGCGCTTGATCAGACGGGTGCGCACGAGATCGCGCTTGGCGTCGGTCAGGTTGATGCCGATGCGCTCATGGACCAGTGACTGCACGGCGCGGAAGGCGCGCTCGCTCAGCACCGTGTCGGGCGAAGGACCGTCAAAGGCTGAAATCCGGGCCGCTGTCTCCATGCGCGTCAGGCCGCCACTTCCAGCAGATCGCTCTCGACCACTTTCTCAAGCATGACCTCGCAGATGATGCGGTTGTCATGCAGGATCACCTGTTTCAGGAAGTCGCGCGCAAGATCGGATTCCACGTCTGGCAGATCGCGGATCTGGGCACTCTCCACATGCAGGATGTCGGAGACGGAATCGACCAGCAGGCCGACGGTGCGCGATCCGACGTTGGTCACGATGATGACATTCTGGGTTTCAGACGTCGCCGGTTCCATGCCGAAACGCTGCGCCACATCGAAGATCGGCAGGATCGTTCCGCGAAGGTTGATCACCCCGACGACATAGCCCGGCACATGCGGCAGGCGCGTGGCATGGGTCCAGCCGCGGATTTCGCGGATCGAGCGGATGTCGATGCAGAATTCCTGGTTGCGGACGATGAAGGCGATGAATTCATGGGTTTGCCGGGCGGCTTGCGTGTCGGTCATGCTGACATCCTTTCCAAATGGCCCTGAAGCAGGTTCGAGCGTGCTTCGGCATTCTTGGTGCTGGCGATCTCGTCGATATCGAGGATCAGCGCGATGCGGCCGGTGCCGAGGATCGTGGCGGCCGAGACATGGCGCACGAACCCGAAATTCTGTTCCAGGCTCTTGATGACGATCTGTTGCTGGCCCTCGATCTCGTCGATCAGCAGGGCGACGACGGTCCCGTCCTGCGCCTCCACGACCAGCAGGGTGCCGCTGTCGATGGCGCCCAGCGCCCCGCCGAAGCCGAGGCGTTCGGCCACGTTGACCACCGGCACCAGTGCATCGCGGCGCCTTGCGACGAACTTGCCGCCAATGACGCTGATATCGCCCTTCTTCACGCTGATCGTTTCGATGACGCTGGTGATCGGCACGACGAAAACCTCGTTGGCCGCGCGCACGATCATGCCGTCGAGGATGGCCAGCGTCAGCGGCAGGCTGAGCCGGATTTGCGTGCCCTTGCCCGGCGTCGAGGCAATCGACACCCGTCCGCCGAGTTTCTGGATGGACTGGCGCACCACATCCATGCCGACGCCACGCCCGGAAATGTCGGAAACGGTTTCCGCCGTCGAGAAGCCCGGCGCGAAGACCAGGTTGTCGATCTCGCCATCAGACAGTTCCGCGCCCGGCTCGACAATGCCCTTCTCCACGGCCTTCTTGAGCACGCGCTCGCGATTGATGCCGGCGCCGTCGTCATCGATCGTGACAACGATCCGGCCGGACATGTGGAAAGCCGCGACTTTGATCGTGCCCTCGGCCGGCTTTCCGTGCTCCCTGCGCACCTCCGGCGATTCGAGTCCGTGGTCGACCGCATTGCGGATCAGATGGGTCAGCGGGTCGTTCAGGTTCTCGATCACCGTGGTGTCCACCTCGGTGCCTTCGCCCTCCAGCACCAGCCGCGCCTGCTTTCCCGTCGTCGAGCAGGCCTCGCGGATCACGCGCGCCAGCCGCATGAACACCGGCTTGACCGGTTGCGCGCGGATCGACATCACGCTTTCCTGAATTTCGCGCATCAGCGCCTGCATCTCGTCCAGCACCTGGTAGGAGGGCGTGCCGTTGTTGTCCTCGGCATTCTCGGTGATGCGCTCGGCCAGCATGGCCTGGCTGATCACCGCCTCGCCCATCAGGTTGATGAGCCGGTCGACCTTTTCCGATTCGACGCGAATGGTCGCCGTGGCCTTGGGGCTGCCGGAGGGCTGTGCCGTGCCGCGCACCTCCTTCGGCTCTGCCGCTTCCGGCAGGACCGCAGCGGGATGCGCTTCGGCAAGCGGCGCGAGATCGGCCAGGGCGGCCTCCAGCGGCGGTGCCGCCACCGCATCGAGGGTGGCCCGCTCCGGCCCGGTCCCGTCCGGCAAGCCATCGCCTTGCGCCGGACCGAGATCGGCGAGCAGGGCATCGAGATCGAACTCGCCGGCTTCCGGCTCCCCGCCCTCGCAGGTGATCGTCACCAGGCAATCCTCGCCCAGCCATTCGAAAACGCTGTCCACCTCGTCGCGCGTGGCCATCGTCTCCAGCCGCATCGTCCAGGACAGGTAGGTCATGGCGGGATCGAACCGGTCGATCTGCGGCACCGCCGACTGGTCGCATTCCACCTCCAGCCGGCCCATCTCGGCCAGGCTGCGCACCAGCTTCAGCACATCGTCGCCACGCAGGTAGAACCCGATCTCCGGCTTCAGCGATATGATGTAGGTCTGGTTCGCCGGCGCGATCACGTCCAGCGGCTCGATGGCGATGGGCACGGCCTCGAAGGCGATCTCCTCGCCCGAATCCGGCTCCTCGCTCAGCGCGAAGGCCGCCGTGATCTCGGCCACGATGGCTGCCGTGTCGGGGAATGCGGTGCCGTTTTGTGTCGCCGACACCGCATCGGAGAGGATGTCGGTGGCCCGCGCGATCAGGTCGAGGCGCGGGTCGTCGCCCGGATTGGCCCCGTTGCGCAGCACGTCCAGACCGTTCTCGACGACATGGGCGAAATGGACGAGATCATTGAAGCCGAAAGCGCCCGCGCCCCCCTTCACCGAATGCACCGCGCGGAAGACCGCATTGATGCACTCGCGCTGCGTCGGGTCCTCGCGCAACATCATCAGGGACTCCTCGATCTCCGCCATCTGCTCGGCGCATTCGAGGAAGAAGGTTTCCTTGATCCGGTCTGTATTCATCACCAACCTGCCGGCTCTGTTCTAGTGTGCAACGCGTTCGATGGCCGCGATCAGCTTGTCGGGCATGAACGGCTTGACGATCCAGCCGGTCGCGCCGCTGGCTCTTGCCCGCTGTTTCTTCTCCGGGCTGGATTCCGTGGTCAGCACGAGGATCGGCACGCGGCTGGCCGGTCCCTCCTTGCGCACCGCCTCGATGAAGGCGAACCCGTCCATTACCGGCATGTTGATGTCGGTGATGATCACGTCGGGCACGCCGCCATCCAGTTTCGAAAGTCCGTCCTGGCCATCCACGGCCGTGACCACTTCATAGCCCGCCATGGCCAGGCAATCCTCGATCATGAGGCGCATGGTCCTGGAATCGTCGACTGCGAGGATCTTCCTGCTCATATCAATCTCCCTCCGCCTGAATGTCCTCTTGTTTCAGGCCGATGCTTTCCATTGCCGTTTCGAGAATGTCCGGGACGTTCTCGTATCGAAGCGTCTTTCCGTCCGACCGCCAGGTCCTGGCCGCCGAAAGGCAGATTTCCAGGCCCGGCGTGTCGACCTTCCTCACCGCGGAGGCGTCGACGACCAGCGGTTCGCCGCGTGCCTCCCGGAATGCGTCGAGAAGATCGGCGGACTGAGGTCCGGCAAGGTCTTCCTTGAGCTTCATGCCACTGCTCCCCGTCATCAGAATTCGGTCCAGTCTTCATCCGCCGCCGCCCTGGCCTGACCGGCAGGCGCAAACGCGCTGGCGACACGTTTCTGCATGGCGATTGCCGGAGAGGGCCGGGGGCGGACCGCCGGCGCTGCCGCGGTGTCTGCCGGTGCGGCCGCCTTTGCCGGCGCCGCCGCCACGCCGGATATCCGGAATGACCGGACCAGCGACGACAGTTCCGCCGCCTCCGCGCCCAGCGAATGGCTCGTTGCCGTCGCCTGTTCTGCCATGGCCGCGTTCTGCTGGGTCATCGCGTCCATCTCGTCGGCCGCCACGCTCAACTGCCTGAGCGCCACGGCTTCTTCACGAGCCTGCGCCGCGATATCCTCGATGTCGGTGCTCATTTCCAGCACCTGCTCGGCGATGCGGTGCAGCGTGTTGCCGGTTTCGCCGACGAGCCGCGAGCCCGTGGACACCTGCTCCGACGACTTGGAGATCAGGGTCTTGATCTCCTTGGCCGCCGTGGCCGAACGCTGCGCCAGCGCGCGCACTTCCGAGGCAACGACCGCGAAGCCCTGACCGGCATCGCCGGCCCGCGCCGCCTCCACGCCGGCATTGAGCGCCAGCAGGTTGGTCTGGAAGGCAATATCGTCGATGACGGCTATGATCTGGTTGATTTCCCTGGCCGAGGCCTCGATGGCACCGATGGCCGAAAGCGCATCCGACACCACCGCGCTGCTGGCTTCGGCATCCGCGCGCGCCGTTGCCGTGCGCTGCCGTGTCTTTTCCAGGCTTTGCGACGACTTCTCCACCGTCTCGTTGATCTCGCGCAGCGTGGCCACGGTCTCTTCCAGCGAGGCGGCGACACGCTCGGTGCGCCGCGACAGGTCGTCGGAGGCCGAAACGATTTCGGTCACGCCGCCATTCAGGCTGTCCGCCGTCGACACCACGCGGGCAAAGGCTGATCCGATCTTGCCGCAGGCATCGTTGAAGTCCTTGCGGATCGGGTCCAGCCGCCCGGCAAAGGGCACGTCGATGCGCGTGGTCAGGTCGCCGTCCGCCATCCGGCGCAAGCCCTCGCGCAGGGCTTCCATCGCGGCATTGGTCGCGGCCGCCTCCTCGGCAACCCGCTGATCGGCTTCCGCCTTGATGCGGGCATTCTGCTCGCGTTCGCTGTTGATCTGGCGTTCCTGCTCGATCCGCTCGCGGGCCGCCGTCTGGAACACTGTCAGAGCGCGGGCGACCTCGCCGATCTCGTGCCCGTGCCCGACATAGGGAATATTGTCGATCTGGCGCCCGGCGGCCAGGTCATTCGTCACATCGCGAATGCGCCGCAGCGGCCTGACCAGGTAGTTGAGGACAATCGCCACGGTGGCCAGCGCACTCAGCAGGGCAAAGGCCCCGGCCGCATAATAGAGCCTGGTGAGCGTGTCGATGGAGCCGGAGACCTCCGCCAGATGGTCCTGCGTGCTTTGCCGGGAGAGGGCGATCACCGTCTCGGCGATCTCCTGGTGCTCGGCAAAGGCCTTGCGCACGGTCTCGAACTCCTCCGTCAACGCATAGACCAGCGTGCTGGAATTGTTGATGAAAGCGGGAAAGATCCTGGTCTCGGCCACGTCCCAGAACGGCTCCAGCGATGCCGGCGAGCGGACCGTCAGCAATTCCCTGGTCTGCGCGTCGATATCGGCCGTGCGCCATGTCTCCACCTGGTCGAGGAATTCCTGCTTGTGGCGCTTGAACGCCTCGAAATGCTCCTTCGCCTTCTCCGGTTCGGCAACGACCTCATAGAGATCCTTGTAGGCATTGATGACATAGGACGGCGGCGGCTGGACATTGGCGATGACCGCCTGGTCGGCCATGATCGACCGGTAATTCTCGCTGCCGATCTGGCCGACGCTGTCGCGATGAAGCGAAAGGCCGAACAGCAGCAGGATGTTGACCATGCTGGCAATGCAGAGCGCAATGGCGACATTGCGGATGGTCAGGAACGCACGGGCTTTGCCGACGTTGCCCGACGCATCGGTCTGAAAGACCATGGCGGGGACTCCAGGCACAGGATTTCCGAGACATTCCGGCTACCCGGTTCGCGGAAACGGCTGACATGCCTCGCCCCTTGCGGACGTTCTCGCGGTATCCCGGATTCCTACCCTCGCTCTCATTAAGAAGCGCTTAATTACGAATACCTGCATTAAAGGATGACAAGCGTTCGGTGGCGATGGCGGCTGATCCGGCCCCAGGCCTGTTTTCCAGCCTTGCCCGCACGGTCATATCACCCGCCGTGGCAGCAGGAACCAGGCGACCGAGGCAATCGAAAGCAGGAAAAGGAGGCCGGCGATCGGGTGGGCGGCCAACGCAAGCAGGTCGCCATCCAGGATGACCAGCGTCTGTGACAGCGACCGCTCGAAATTCTCGCCCAGGAAGAAGGCGATGATGAAGACGATGACCGGATAGCCGGTCGCCCGCATGACATGGGAGACAAGCGCGGCGAGCAGCATGATGGCGACGCCGAACATGCCTCCGGTGGAAAGGTAGACACCCACGATGCAGAAGATGAGGGCAGCCGGAAAGATCACTGAACCCGGAGCCCGGATGATGCCGGCCCACAGCCGCAGGCTTGCCTGCCCCACCAGCAGGTTCATCACATTTGCCATGATCATGGCGCCGAACAGGCCGTAAACGAGACGGCCCTGCTGCTCGAACAGCAGGGGACCGGGCTGCATGCCGTGGATCTTGAAGGCCGAGATGAGCAGCGCCGCCGAGATCGAGCCCGGTATGCCGATGGCAAGCAAGGGAATGAGGTTGGCCCCCATGACCGCGCTGTTGGCGGATTCAGTGGCCGCGATCCCCTTCAGGTTCCCGGTCCCGAATGTCGCCCCGTCGGCAGCCGCGCGCCGTGCCGAGGCATAGCTCATGAAGGCGGCCGCCGTGGAGCCGATGCCGGGAATGGCCCCGAGCAGTGTGCCGATGAAGGCCCCGCGAGCCATGACGCCGCGGCACGACCAGTATTCCCGCGCCGTGATGCTGTCATCCCCGGTTGCGGCGCTGCCGGAGGCAGGCATGGCGCGCCGCACGCCCGAGGCCGGTTCCGACAGCCGCCGGAATATTTCCGCCACCGCCAGCATGCCCACCGCCACCGCGATCAGCGGCAAGCCGTCGAACAGCTCGAAATGCCCGAAATAGAGCCTTGGCGTACCGTGTTCGGGGTCCAGCCCCACCGTTGCGGCCAGCAGCCCTAGCACGGCGGCGGCGAGACCCTTGACCACCGATTCGCCCACCAGCCCGGCAATGACCGAAAAGGCGAAGATCATCAGCGCGAAAACCTCGACCGGGCCCATGCGAAGCGCCAGCACCGCCAGCGGTGCGGATACCGTGATCAGCACCAGGTCTGAAAACGTGTCTCCGGTGACCGAGGCGTAGAGCGCCATCTTCATGGCCTTTTTCGGCTTGCCCTTCCGCGCCAGCGGATGCCCGTCGAGCGCGGTCGCCGCAGCATCCGGCGTGCCCGGCGTGTTGATGAGAATGGCCGGCACCGCGCCGCCGAAAAGCCCGCCCTTGTTGATGCCGATCAGGAAGGAGATGGCGACAAGCGGATCGAGCACGAAGGTGAAGGGAATGGCAATGGCCATGATCATTACCGGGCCGATGCCGGGAATGGCGCCCACGATCTGGCCAAGCGCCACGCCAAGGATCACGAATGCGAGATTGACGGGTCCGAAGGCGTCGTGCAGGCCAAGGAGAGCGGTCTGGAAATCCATGCGCCCGCCGTCAGGGAAGCGGCCGCGACAGCAGCACGTCCACCACGAGCCAGAGGCCGCAGGGAATGGCCAGGCTCGCCACGCCGATCAGCAGCGGCCGGCGCTCGCCGGTCAGTACCATCATCCCCGCCATCAGCGGCACCGAGCCGGCCAGGAAGCCACCGCGCAACATGACCCAGCCGGCACCGGCGGTTGCCGCAAGCGCAAGGGCGAAGCGCGCGGGATGTCCGGAATCCGGCGTGTCCGCCCTGTCTGGCAGGGCCGCCTGGAGTAGACCCAGCGCAAGTAGCGCGACGCCGCAGGCAAGCGGCAGTGTGTCGGGCTTCAGCCATCCGGAAGCCACCGTCTCGGTATGGGCAGGAATGACGAACAGGACAAGCGCCAGCGCGAAGAGCGCGATTGCCAGCCCGGTCACCCGGTTTGCCGTCATGCCTGTCCCCCGCGATCAGGCGCGCCCGGCGCGCCCCTCCTCACTCACTTGCCGAACAGCTTCGCCACATTGTCCAGGCCCTTGTCCATCATCATCCTCGTGCCCTCGGGTCCGAGGTTGGTCGGGTCCGCCTTGAACGCGTTGTTGATGGCGCTCGTCACCTCCTGCGAGGCAATCGCGCCCGAAAGGGCATCCGTCAGGGCCTTGCGGGCATCCTCGGGAAGTCCGGCCGGCGCCGCGAAATAGAAATAGGGGTCGACATAGATGTCGAAGCCCTGCTCCTGCACGGTCGCCACATCCTTGGCATAGCCATGGCGCGTGGCATTGGCGCTGGCGATCATCTTCAGGTCGCCGCTTTCCAGATAGGGAATGTGGGCGCCTGCCGAGAAAGACGCGATGACATGGCCGCCCAGCACGTTCTGTATCTGCTCGGCGCTCGATTTCATCGACACCGGCTTCAGCTCTGCACCCGATTCGCGTGCCACCAGATTGAGAAGCAGTTCCTGCGGCTTGGCGTCGAACCCGATCAGCGCGCCGTCATTCGCCTTGGCATGGTCGATCAGGCCCTGAAGGTCGTCGAACGGCGCGTCCGCCCGGGCGACGATGGCAAGCTGCGCATAGGCGGCAGTGCCCAGATAATCGAAGCTGTCGAGATCGAAGGGTAGTTCGTCGCCGCGCAGGACGAGATTGACCAGGACCGGCATGCTGACGCCAAGACCGATGGTCTGCCCATCCGGCTTCATGACAGCAACCTGAGTGAACATGGCGAGCCCGCCGCCGCCGGGCTTGTTCTCGGCGACGATCGTCCAGCCGGTATCTTCGGCCATCTTCTTGGCGATCACCCGCCCGATCGTGTCGGTCTCTCCGCCCGCGCCAAATCCGATCTGCAACCGGATCGGCCCGGAAGGCGCCCATTCCGCGAGAGCATGGCCGGCGGCCATCAGCGAGAATATGGCGGCCAGCACCAGGGATTTCAGTTTCATTGCTTCCTCCTCCCGTTTTGCTTCCGGCTGACCGGACAGGCCCGGATGGCCGGGTAAGGCGCCTGATCTGGTTCTGTTTTTTCTTGGCCAAGGCGCGGCAGGCGTGGCCTGCAAGGCGCAAGGCTTGCACATTCCGCCCGGCAGGGAAACCGAAAAGAGACCTGCGGTTCCCTACGGCAACCGCCGGCAGCGCTGTTTGTTGAGGATCAGCGTGCCCTGCCGGGTGATCTTGAGCCGGTAGATGGCGCCTTTGTGGTGAATGCACATGTCCTTGCGCGCACCGGACAGCGCGCTGCTTTCCAGGATGTGCACGGCCGGACGGCCCGCGCCCGCCATCGCGCCCCCGGAAATAGCTGACAACTGCCATCATTTCTTCAGGCAACAAGAAGCCATCCCAGTTTAGAATAATTCCAAACTATTGTTTTCATGTGGTTTTTTTGTTGACATCCACGTTCATGTTCCTCATTTCATGGCGGCAGGCCAGGGGTGAGGCAAATGGTGATCTGTCACTGCAACATCATTACCGGATCCGATATCGAGGCCGCCGTGCGCGGCTTTCTCGACCAGGATCCGTGGCAGGTGATCACCCCGCTCAAGGTCTATCACGCGCTTGGGAAGAGGGGCCGCTGCTGCGGCTGCTTCCCCAATGCCATTGCCCTGATCGTGCGCACCGTCGAAGCCTGGCACCGCGAGCAGGCAACGCCGGAAGCAGAAGTCATGTCGCTGCTCGACCGCCTGCGGAGCGAGCACGAAAGGGTGGAGGCCATGCGCAAGGCGGCCCGCGCCGCGCGCCATGCGGCCTGACCGGAATAACTTTATGCCGCGACGGCTTGAACCCGGCTCCCAAAAAATCAAAGATGAGAAATACATCTTTGATGCCACACACGCTCGTTTGGGAGAATGATCATGAAAGGCGACAAGCAGATCATCGAACGGCTCAACGAAGCCCTTTTCCTGGAGCTTGGCGCCGTCAACCAGTACTGGCTCCATTACCGGCTGCTCGACGACTGGGGCTATACGCTTCTGGCCAGGAAGGAGCGGGAGGAATCCATCGAGGAGATGCACCATGCCGACAGGCTGGTTCAGCGCATCATCTTCCTGGAGGGTCATCCCAACCTGCAGTCGGTGGCGCCATTGCGCATCGGCGAAACGGTCAAGGAAGTGCTTGAGGCCGATCTGGCCGGCGAGTACGAGGCGCGCGATTCCTATCGCAAGTCCCGCGAAATCTGTCAGCAGGCCGGCGACTACGTCACGATGAAGCTGTTCGAGGATCTTCTGGCCGACGAGGAAGGCCATATCGACTTTCTCGAAACGCAGCTCGAACTGCTGTCGACCATTGGCGAGCAGAAATACGGACAGCTCAACGCCGCGCCCGCCAACGAGGCCGATTGATACCCGGCGGCTGAACGGTTGCCGGCCGGCAGCGGGAATCAAGCCCGGTTGGTATCTCCGTTTGACCCCTGGCCCCGTTTGACATCTGTCATTGCCCGGTGATCTGCTGGCATGTTCGTTCAGGAAGGCGAATGCGGGCGAGTCACGGCAAGGCGGCGGCGGTGCGTGGAATGTCATCGGATCAGGAAAACGGTACCGGATCATTGCGGTCTTCACGGGCGCAGGGCATGAGCCGTGACCCTGCACAACCCGGCGGCGCCGACTTCGCGGCCGTGTCCGCGCCCCATGCCGAAAGCACCGATGCCCTCCTTGCCCGGCTGGACGTCGCCAGGGAGACCGGGCTTTCCGGCGCGCAAGCGGCGCGGCGCCTGGCACTGCATGGCGCCAATGCCCTTCGCCGCAGGGCGCCTGTCAATATCGCCCTGCTGCTTCTGGGGCAGCTCGCAAGCCCGGTCGTCTATCTGCTGATCGGCGCCGCGCTGCTGGCGTTCCTTCTCGGCGAAATGGTCGAATTCGCCGCCATCGTCATCGTCCTTGCCATCAACACGCTGATCGGCTTCGTCACCGAGCTTCAGGCCCTGCGCTCGATGGAAGCCCTGCGCCAACTGGCCTCGCGCAGCGCGATCGTCCGGCGCGACGGCCGGCAGATCACCGTCAATGCCGAGGCCCTGGTTCCCGGCGACATCGTCATTCTTGACGCCGGCGACGTCGTGGCCGCCGACATGCGCATCCTGCTGGCTTCAGACCTGTCGGTCGATGAATCCATGCTGACGGGCGAATCGCTGCCAGTGGAGAAATCGGCGGAACCGGTGGATGCCGCCGCCACCATCCACGAACGCACATCCATGCTCTTCAAGGGTTGTGCGATCTCGCGCGGCACCGGCGAAGCCGTCGTCACCGCCACGGGCATGGCGACCGAGCTGGGGCGCATCACGAAGCTCGTCGAGGAAGCGGAGCCGGATCGCTCGCCGCTGGAGCGCCAACTGGAGCAATTGAGCCGGAACCTGATCTGGCTGACGCTGATCGTCACTGCGGCGGTGGCACTGACGGGAATCTGGTCAGGCCGCGACCTGCTGAAGATGATTGAATCCGCCGTCGCGCTTGCCGTGGCGGCCATTCCCGAGGGCCTGCCGATTGTCGCCACCCTGGCGCTGGCGCGCGGCATGCTGCGCATGGCCCGCCGCAACGCATTGCTGGAGCGCCTGTCCGCCGTCGAGACGCTCGGCGCGACCACCGTGATCCTGACCGACAAGACCGGCACGCTGACCGAAAACGCCATGCATGTCGAACGCATCGTCACGCCGGCAGGCAGCTATGGCCTGGACCGCGGGCAAGGCCGTCTGCTCGACGATGGCGGGGCGCCCCTGCCGCAACCCGGCGCGGCATTGACACGGCTGCTGCGCAGTGCCGCCCTGTGCAACAATGCCGAATTGTCCGGCGAGGAGGGCGCGGCAACCGGCGATCCGATGGAAATTGCCCTTCTGCGCGCCGCACAGGCTGGCGGCATGACGAAACCGGCGCTTCTGGCGGACTGCCCCGAACGGAAGGAATATGCCTTCCGCACATCGACACGGATGATGGCAACGGTTCATGACGGCGGCAAGGGCATGTTTGCCGCGGTCAAGGGCGCGCCCGAGGCGGTTTTCGCCGCCATTTCCAGCGTTCAGGACGAGGACGGCGCGAAACCGTTCGATCGGGAAGAGGAAGACCGCTGGCGGGCCCAATGCGAACACATGGCCGGCGAGGGGCTGCGGCTTCTCGCCATTGCCGGCAAGCCCATGGCCACGCTCGACGAGCCGGTTTACGAAGGGCTGACGCTGTTTGGCGTCGCCGCCTTCCGCGATCCGCCGCGCAGCGACATCGCCGCCGCCATCAGCGAGGCCAAACGCGCCGGCATCAAGGTGGTCATGGTCACCGGCGACCATCCCGCCACCGCCCGCCATGTATCGCGCGAGGTCGGCCTTTCCGGCGATGGCGACCACGGCATTGTCGGCGGTGAACTCGAGGCGTTCGACGGTCTCGCCGAGGGCCGCCGGCAGGCCCTGCGCGATACGCGCATCTTCGCCCGGGTCGATCCCGCCCAGAAACTGGACCTCATCCGCCTGCACCAGGAAGCCGGTGACGTGGTTGCCATGACCGGCGACGGCGTGAACGATGCACCGGCGCTGCGCAAGGCCGATATCGGCATTGCCATGGGGCTGCGCGGAACCCAGGTGGCACGCGATGCCGCCGATCTCGTGCTGCGCGATGATCGCTTCCCCACCATCATCGAGGCGATCCGCGAGGGCCGCGTCATCTTCATGAACATCCGCCGCTTCGTGGTCTATCTGCTGTCCTGCAACCTCAGCGAAATCCTCGTTGTCGGCCTGGCCGTGCCGATGGGCCTGCCGCTGCCCATCCTGCCGCTGCAAATCCTCTTCCTGAATCTCGTGACGGACGTCTTCCCCGCCTTCGCCCTCGGCACGATCGAAGCGGATGACGGCGTTCTCGACCGTCCGCCGCGCCCGCCCGCCGAACCCATTCTCGCGCGCCGGCACTGGACACGGATCGTGTTCTACGGTGTGCTGATCGCGCTCACCACGCTGGCGGCACTGGCCATCGCCATGGGGCCGCTGGCATTGACCGGCAACGCCGTCACCACCATGACGTTCCATACGCTGGCGCTTGCCCAGCTTCTGCACGTGTTCAGCATGCGCAACATGCGCGACCGTTTCCTGAAGAGCCGGCTGACGCGCAATGGCTGGGTCTGGGGCGCGGTCGTCCTGTGCCTCGGGATCCTGGCCGTTGCGCAGTTCCAGCCGCACCTGGCGAACATGCTCAGCCTCGTGCCCCTTCCCGCCGAAGCCTGGGCCGCCGTGGCCGCCCTGGCCTTTGTTCCCGTCATCGCCGGCCGCCTTTTCGGCATCCTGTTCGCGCGCGACACCCGGAAAACGGCATGACGCCCGGCAGAAGGGTCAGGCGCTTTTCCGCAAACCGGTGAATTCCTGTCGGGCACCCGGCGTCGTGGCTGCCCGCTTGTGGGAGCCGTCTGCCTTGAGCCGGAACCGTGACAGGAGATCGCCAAGCGCATTGGCCTCCTGCGCCAGGCTGTGGCTGGCCGCTGTCGACTGTTCAACCATGGCCGCGTTCTGCTGCGTCGCGCGATCCATGACATTTACCGCCTGGTTGATTTCCTGCAGGGTCGCGGATTGCTCCTTCACCGCATCGACGATCGCCGAGACGTTTTCATGCACGTCCTGGACCTCTTTGACGATGACGCCAAGCGTTTCGCCGGTCCGGTTGACCAGATCGGAACCGGCCTTGACCTGCCCGGCGGACGTCTCGATCAGCGTGGCGATCTCCTTGGCCGCCTTGGCCGAGCGCTGCGCCAGTTCACGCACTTCCTGCGCCACGACGGCAAAGCCCTTGCCCGCCTCTCCGGCGCGCGCCGCCTCGACGCCGGCATTCAGCGCCAGCAGGTTGGTCTGGAAGGCAATCTCGTCGATCATGCCGATGATCGTGCCGATCTGATGCGAGGAGGCTTCGATCTCGCGCATGGCGGAAACGGCATCGCGCACCACCGCGCCCGATTTTTCCGCCGAGGTCTTGGTCCTGGAAACCAGCGCGCCCGCCTCTTCCGCCCGGACCGCCGATTCCCTGACCGACGCGGAGACCTGTTCGACGGCAGCCGCCGTCTGTTCCACCGATGCCGCCTGCTGCTCGGTGCGCCGCGACAGGTCGTCAGCCGCGGAACGAATCTCGCCGGACACGTTGCGGATGGTGGAGGCATTGTCGTGAATATGGCCCATGGCCTCTTGAAGCCGCGCCATGGCCGCGTTGAAATCCGCGCGCAGCCGGTCCAGATCGCCGGGGAACGGCTTTGCGATCGTGACGGTCAGGTCGCCGCCGGCCAGCGCGTTCAGGCCCGACGCCAGTTCATCCACCACCGCGCGCACGGTGGCCGCTTCCTGTTCGCGTGCCTGTTCGCGGGCCCGCCGCTCGGCTTCAGCCGCATGATGGGATTCCTCCGCCCGCTTGTTGCTGGCCATGGCTTCGCCGCGCGCGGCATCCGATTGCGCCAGCGCCGTTGCGGCATCTTTCATCGAGCGTTGCATCAGCCGCGTCATCTGCACCAGGATACCGGCTTCCAGCAGCAGGATGACGGCGTGCAGCACCACACGCGAGAGGTTTGATTCGCCGGGAAAGACCGCCTGCGGCAGAACGACATAGAGCACGAGGTGATGGACCGCCGTCGTGGCCGTGAAGGCCAGCAGCGGCCGCCAGTCGATCCAGAAGGCCATGGCCGCCAGCACCGCGAAGAAATACATGTGCATGTCGATCTGCAAGGGCGACCCGGAAAAGCCATAGACGAGAAGCGCGACAAGCCCGGCCTGCGCGACGCCGATGGCGGAACTCGTCTGCGGTCCTGTCCGGTCGACATACCACAGTGCCGTGGACGAACCCGCCAGCGCCAATGCACCGGCAACCAGAAGCGCGACGCTGGCCTCGGTGCCCCACAGGGCGCGGGCGGTGACAAGAATGGCATTGAGCCACAGAAGGGCGAGCGAGAGCGTGGATGCCATCGCGCGAATATTGTGCAATCCGTTCATGATGTCCTGATTCCGATGCAGGCTGCGGCCAGACGTCCGTCGAGGACGAGCAATGCCCCGGAGGCGCGAAGCCGTGAGGCGAAATCGGCGGTGGTTCCCTCGGCAACCGCGATCCAGCCGGCCGCTCCGCCATTGACGAGGCGCCCGCCGGCCTGGGAGATGATGCTCATGATCGCGCCGGGACCGGAAAACGGCGACCCGACGACGACGAGGCGTGAGCCTGTCGGCACGGCCGCGATTCCTGCGATGACGCCAAGCGCACAAGCCACGTTGAGCGCGACGAGCCAGCGCTTGATGGAAAGGGAGGCCGGTGCGGAACCGGGCACGGCGACATCGGATGCCATCGGATCTCCTGCGGCATTGCCAGGGGACACACGACTTCATGTCGCAAGAGCCGGTTGGGGCTTGGCTTCAGGGTGTCGCGGCAAGTGTAAAGGTTCGGTTACCCGGAGAACGCGTGATCTTGCGGTTTCCGGAGAAGGCCGCTTGCCTTTCAGGACCAGCCGGAAAGAACCGCGCCCGCCGAAGCCTGTGCGAAGGGAGGCGGGTGTCACCCCTCCTCGTATCCGCCCCCGCCGGTCAACGCCGCCTTGGCCGCAAGCCTTACGAACTGCCTGTATTCAGCCGCGTCAAGGCCACCCAGGATTTCCGCCTGCAACCCTTCGACAACCGGCAGCAGCGCGTCGAGAACCGCCTTGCCTTCGCCGGTCAGTTCCAGGACGCGCGCACGCCGGTCCGCGCTGCTCTTCACGCGGGTCAGCAAGCCTTTCTGCGCCAGCCTGTCCACAACGGCGCCGATGGTGGCCGGATCCTTGCCCACCGCGTCGGCAAGCCCGGCCTGATCGATGCCCGGAACGTGGCTGAGCGCATCCAGCGCGGCAAACTGAACCGGCGTCAGGTCGTAGCCGGCCGCACGGACATGGCGTGTGAAAACCTGCGTCGACTTCTGGTGCAGCCGCCGGATGAGATGCCCCGGCATTGTCGAACTCGCGATCATCCTGTCTCCATGGCGCACGGTTTGCCGGAATGTCTATAACAAGAAATGATAGGCCGGCATAGTTTTTTGATTGACGCATCGGCGCTCTTGTCCGATATGATAAGACCACTTATCGTTTCTCGGAGCAGCGGCAATGCAATATTACCTGAACGGCTTCAAGCCCGGCGATCCGGATATCCGCGAGGCCGCGCCCGGACGCGAACTAACCGGCGGACGCAGCCAGCTGCCCGAAACCGTGGATGTGCTGATCGCCGGCTGCGGCCCGGCCGGACTGTGCCTTGCCGCGCAACTGTCGCAGTTTCCGGAAATCCGTACCATGATCGTCGAACCCAAGCCCGGTCCCATCGAGAAGGGCCAGGCCGACGGCCTGAACGTCCGCTCGATGGAAATGTTCCAGGCCTTCGGTTTCGCCGACAAGGTCAAGCGCGAGGCCTATTGGGTCAACCAGACGAATTTCTGGGCGCCCGACCCGGCAAACCCGTCTGCGATCAGGCGAATCGGCCGCGTTCAGGATGTCGCCGACGATCTGTCGGAAATGCCGCATACGCTGATGAACCAGGCCCGCGTGCATGAACTGTTTCTGGACGTCATGCGCAATGCGCCCTCGCGCCTTGAGCCGGACTACGGGCTTGCTGTGCGCGACCTCGTGATCGATACGGCAACCGACGACCATCCGGTGACCGTGACGCTTGAGCGCACCATCGGCGACCGGGCCGGCGAAACCCTGACCGTGCGCGCCAATTACGTCGTCGGCTGCGACGGCGCCCGCTCCAACGTGCGCAAGGCCATCGGTGGCGAGCTTCACGGCGATGCCGCGCACCAGGCCTGGGGCGTGATGGACATCCTGGCCAACACCGATTTCCCCGACGTGCGCATGAAGTGCCTCATTGCCTCGCAGAAGGAAGGCAATGTGCTGATCCTGCCGCGCGAAGGCGGCTATCTCTTCCGCATGTATGTCGAACTCGACAAGCTGAATCCCGATGAGCGCGTCGCCAACCGGAACCTGACCATCGATCACATGATCGCGGCCGCCAACCGCATCATGGCGCCCTATTCGCTGGACGTGAAGGAAGTGGTCTGGTGGTCGATCTACGAGATCGGCCATCGCCTGACCGACAAGTTCGACGATGTGCCCGAAGGCGAAACGGCCACGCGCACGCCGCGCGTCTTCACCGCCGGTGATGCCTGCCATACCCACAGCCCGAAGGCGGGCCAGGGCATGAATGTCTCCATGGGCGACACGTTCAACCTCGGCTGGAAGCTGGTGCAGGTCCTCAAGGGCCGCTCAGGTGCCGACCTCTTGCACAGCTACTCCGCCGAGCGCAGGGCTGAAGCCAAGCGGCTGGTGGATACCGACCATGCCTGGGCGCGGGTCATGAGCGCTCCGCCCGGAAAATCCGAACTGGATGGCTCCGGCATGCCGCGTTTCCAGGAGCAGTTCATCCGCAATGGCGTCTTCACCGCCGGTCTCGAGGTGGAATACGAACCATCATCCATCATCGCCGGAAACGCCCGTCAGGATCTTGCCACGGGGCAAAAGCTCGGCCGCCGCTTCCATTCCGCGCCCGTCGTGCGCCTCGCCGACGCCATGGAGTTGCAGCTTGGCCACGTCGCGGAAGCAGACGCCCGCTGGCGCATCTATGCCTTTGCCGGAAGGGCGGATTCCTCGGCGCCCGGTTCCGCCATCCATCGCCTTTGCGACTGGCTGGAAAACGATCCCGCCTCGCCGGTGCGCCGGCATACCCGCCCGGATGAGGACATCGACGCGGTGATCGACCTGCGCGCGGTCTTTCAGCAGGGTTTCGACGAACTGGCCTATGAGGACATGCCCGCGCTGCTCAAGCCGGCCAAGGGCAGTCTCGGCCTGCGCGATTTCGAAAAGGTTTTCTGCGTCGACCGGAAGAACGGCAGGGACATCTACGCCATGCGCGGCATCGATCGCGACAGCGGCTGCATGATCGTGGTGCGCCCGGACCAGTATGTGGCGCACATCCTGCCACTCGCTGCGCGCGAGGAACTGGCGGCTTTCTTCGCCGGCTTCCTGCGGCCCGCCGGACAGGCATGATCTGCAAAACGGGCCACGGCCCGGCCGTCACGCTGTGCGGAACTTGCGCGGGGCAGCCAGCCACATGCACAGCATGGATGCGAACGCGGCGATGACGCACAGCCACCAGCCGGTGCGGTAGCCGCCAAGCACATCGTCGACAAGACCGAGAAGAAAGACGCCCGTGGCCGCGCCAAAATTGCCGAACAGGGAAATGATGGCGAATATCCTGGCGAAATGCGGGCCCGAAAACACCTCCGCGGGAATGGCGCCATAGATGGAGGCGGCGCCGTAGCCGAGCAGCCCCTGCAAGGCCGCCATGACGAAGATGAGATGCGGCGCCTGCCCGAAATCCACCATCGCGAGCATGGCGGCGGCAAGCGCGAACCCGCCAAGCGCCAGGCTCCATGCCGCTTCCCGGCCGATCCGGTCGGAAAGGCCGCCAAGCGTGATCTGGCCGCCGATGCCGAACAGCGCCACGAGGCCCAGCGCAGATGCCGCCGTCGTCGAATCGATGCCCTGGCGCAAGAGAAAATTGGTCTGGTGGATCTGGATCGCGTACCACACGAAAAGCCCGAAGAAATAGGCGCCTGAAATCCACCAGAAGGCCGGCACCTTCATCGCCCGCGCCAGCGTCCAGACCGGCGCCGGCACCCAGGGCGCCCCCTGAGTTTCACCCTTTGGCTTGCCCGGCGAGGCCCGCCGGGGCCCGTCGCCATCGGGCTTCAGTCCCATCTCCTGCGGTCGCATTCGCTGGAAGAGGAAATTGAGCGGCACGATGACGACGAGTGTCACGACCGCAATGCCCAGACAGGCCGCGCGCCAGCCATGCGTGTCGATGGTCCATTGCATCAGCGGAAGCAGCGTGACCGCTCCGACGCCGACACCGGAAAAGGCGATGCCCACGGCAAGCCCGCGGCGGCGCACGAACCAGTTCGGCAGGAACATCGAATGGCCGATATAGCTCATCGCCATGGATCCCATCACCGCCAGAAGACCGAGCGCCATGTACAGCCCGACCGGAGAGGCGATCACCACCGCGCTGCCATAGCCTGCCGCCACCAGCAATGCCCCGGCGGGAATGGCGATGCGCGGACCGTGCCGGTCCATCAGAATGCCCAGCACGGGCACAAAGGCCGTCGAGGCCATGAAGCCCAGTGAGAACGGTCCCGATGTCGTTGCCGTGGCCCAGCCGAACTCGCTGGAGATTTGCGGCAGCAGAAGCGAATAGCCGGTGCGCGCGTTCACCGCGACCGCCATGGTCACGAAGGCCACAGCCACCACCACCCAGCCGTAATAGATGCCGCCGCGCTGCGTCTTCATGAATGGCCTCTCTCCCGCTTGTCCGGCAGAGTGGACCGGAACCGGTGCCTTGTGAACCCTGTCCTGCACAGGCTGGCCCCATGTGCCAGGCACGCGGCCGAAGCGGCGCAACTCCGGAAAGATATTTCAAGTTTCAATATTTCAAGCTTGAAATAACCTTGCGCTCCTGTACCATTCCCCTTGCCGGTGCTGCGAAGGGAGGTTCGCGATGCGTATGCTGTGCCTGGGCGGCGGCCCCGCCGGGCTTTACTTTGCCATATCCATGAAGCTGCGCGATCCGTCCCACGATGTCGTCGTGCTGGAGCGCAACCGCGCCGACGATACCTTCGGCTGGGGCGTGGTGCTCTCCGACGATGCCATGGCCAGGCTCAGGACCAATGATCCCGTCACCGCTGTCGGGATCGAGCAGAATTTCTCCTATTGGGACGACATCGCCGTTGTCCATCGCGGAACGCGCACCGTTTCGGGCGGCCATGGCTTTGCCGGCATCGGCCGCATGAAACTTCTGCAAATCCTCCAGGACCGCGCCCGCCAGCTGGGCGTCGATCTGCGGTTTTCCACCGAGTTCAGGTCGGCGGAGGACTATCGCAAGGACTACGATCTGGTCGTCGCCTGCGACGGCATCAATTCGGCGGTTCGGCGCGAATATGCAGACATCTTCCGGCCCGACATCGACATGCGCCTGTGCAAGTTCGTCTGGCTCGGAACGCACCAGAAATTCGACGATGCCTTCACCTTCATCTTCGAGAAAAGCGAACATGGCTGGATGTGGATCCACGCCTACCAGTTCGATGCCGACACGGCGACGGTGATCGTGGAATGCTCGCAGCAGACCTGGGACGACTGGGGCTTCGAGCGGATGTCGAAGGAGGAAGGGATCGCCGTCTGCGAGAGGGTGTTCGCCAAACATCTCGGCGGCCACCGGCTCATCTCCAATGCCAGCCATCTGCGCGGCTCGGCTGTCTGGATGAACTTTCCGCGCGTCATCTGCGAACGCTGGCACCATGGAAACGTGGTGCTGATGGGCGATGCGGCAGCCACCGGCCACTTCTCCATCGGCTCCGGCACCCGCCTGGCTTTCGACAGCGCCATTGCGCTGGCCGGTTATCTTCACAGCGAACCGACCCTGAAGGAGGCCTTCGAGCGCTATCAGGCCGAGCGGCGTCTGGAAGTTCTGCGCCTGCAATCGGCGGCGCGCAATTCGCTGGAATGGTTCGAGGATGTGGAGCGCTATCTCGACCTGGACCCTGTGCAGTTCAACTACGCGCTGCTCACCCGCTCGCAGCGCATCAGCCACGAAAACCTGCGCCTGCGTGATCCCGAATGGCTGGAAAGCGCCGAGGCCTGGTTCCAGCGTCAGGCCGGTGTTCCGGCAGATGCGCCTGTGCGCCGGCCCATGTTCGCGCCCTTCCGCTTGCGCGCGATGGAATTGAAGAACCGCATCGTCGTCTCGCCCATGGCGCAATACAAGGCCGTGGACGGCTGCCCGACCGACTGGCACCTCGTCCACTACGGCGAGCGCGCCAAGGGCGGCGCCGGCCTTGTCGTCACCGAGATGACCTGCGTCTCGCCGGAAGGGCGCATCACGCCCGGCTGCCCCGGCACCTATGCACCGGAACACGAGGCCGCGTGGAAGCGGATCGTCGACTTCGTGCATGGTGAAACGGAGGCGAAAATCTGCCTGCAGATCGGCCATTCCGGCGCCAAGGGCTCCACACAACTGGGCTGGGAGGAGATGGACGCGCCACTTGCCTCGGGCAATTGGGATGTGCTGTCGCCATCCGGCGTGCCATGGTCCGGCCGCAACGCCACGCCGAAGACGATGACGCGCGCCGACATGGACATGGTGCGCGACCAGTTCGCCGCCGCCGCACAGATGGCCGGACGCGCCGGCTTCGACATGATCGAATTGCACATGGCGCATGGCTACCTCCTGTCCTCCTTCATCACGCCGCTGACCAACCGGCGGACCGACGACTACGGCGGCAGCCTTGAAAACCGCATGCGCTGGCCGCTGGAAGTCTTTCACGCCGTGCGCGAGACCTGGCCCGAGGAAAAGCCGGTATCGGTGCGCATTTCGGCCAATGACTGGGTCGGCGAGGACGGCGTCACCCCGCGCGACGCCGTCGCCATCGCGGAAATGCTGAGGCAGGCCGGCGTCGATATCTGCGATGTCTCCGCCGGCCAGACGACGACACGTGCCCGTCCGGTCTATGGGCGCATGTTCCAGACCCCGTTTTCCGACCGCATCCGCAACGAGGCGCATATGGCAACCATGGCGGTGGGCAACATCTACGAGCCCGATCACGTCAATTCCATTCTCATGGCCGGCCGGGCCGACCTCGTCTGCCTGGCGCGCCCGCATCTGGCCGATCCCTACTGGACGCTGCATGCCGCTGCCGCGCTGGGCGACCGGCAGGAAAAATGGCCCGACCCCTATCTGCCGGGCCGCGACCAGTTGTGGCGGCTGGCCGAGCGTGCCGCCGAGATGGAGTTCCGGGCATGAGGCGGGTTCTGGTCACCGGCGGCGGTTCGGGCATCGGCCGCGCCACGGCGCGCGCCTTTTGCGAGAAGGGCGACGCGGTGACCATTGCCGGTCGCCGCATGGAGGCCCTGCGCGAGACCGATGACGGCCGAGGCATGGAATGCCGCGAGGCCGACGTCACCGACGAGCCATCCATGCGTGCCCTGTTCGACCGGCCTTTCGACGTGGTGGTGGCCAATGCCGGCATGGGCAAGGCGGCGAAGGTCGCCGATACAAGTCTCGACCTGTGGAACCGGACGCTGGCGGTGACACTGACGGGTGTCTTCCTGACCTTTCGCGAGGCACTTGGCGGCATGGGTGCGGGCGGGCGGCTGATCGCCGTCTCGTCCGTTTCCGGACTGTATGGCGAAGCCAATGTCGCCGCCTACAGCGCCGCCAAGCACGGCGTCATGGGGCTGGTCCGCTCGCTGGCGCTGGAAGTGGCGAAGTCCGGCATCACCTGCAACGCGGTCTGCCCCGGCTGGGTGCAAACGCCGATGGCGGAAGACGCGGTCGCCGGCGTGATGCGGCGTTTCGGCATTGACCGCGCACAGGCCGAGGCCCGCGTTTTCGGCGACAATCCAGCCGGCCGCATCATCGATCCGGGGGAAGTGGCGGCCGCGGTGCTCTATCTCGCTTCGCCTGAAGCGGCCATGGTCAACGGGCACGGGCTTGTCATTTCGGGAGGTGACGCGTGAAGGCCGGCGCACCCGACCTTAAACCCGGACATGCGACGGCGGACGCAAGCGCCGCGGCCGCCTCGAAGGCGCGCTTGCGCCTCTGGCTGAAACTGCTCAAGGCCGCCCGCCTCGTGGAGGCGGATCTGCGCGAACGCTTCCGCGCGGACTTCGCCAGCACTCTGCCGCGCTTCGACGTGATGGCGGCCCTGCGCCGGTCGCCCGATGGCCTGCGCATGAGTGCGCTTTCAGCCGAACTGAAGGTCTCCAACGGCAATGTCACCGGCATCGTCGACCGGTTGGTGGCCGATGGGCTGGTGGTGCGTGTGCCGGTCGACAATGACCGCCGCGCCATGATGGTGCGCCTGACCGGCAAGGGGTGCGAGACCTTCGATCTCCTGGCCGCCGCCCATGAAGGCTGGATTGACGGCCTGCTCGGTGGCGTCGCGCCGGGCGAGGCGCGTGACCTCGGGGAAACCCTGGACCGGATATCAGCCGAGGCCCGGGCGCATGTGGAGGCGCTGCGCGGCAGTGGAAAGGAAAGCCGATGACCAACGACACGCCCGCCCATTTCCTGCTTGAGATCGACGGTGCCATTGCCAGCATCGCGCTCGCCCGCCCGGAACGCAAGAACCCGCTCACCTTCGATTCCTATGCCGAGTTGCGCGACTGGTTCCGCGCCTTGCGCGACCGTGACGACATTGCCGCCGTCGTCTTCGCCCCCAATGGCGGAAATTTCTGCTCCGGCGGCGATGTCTTCGAGATCATCGGGCCGCTGCTCGACAAGGACATGAAGGGCCTGCTCGAATTCACCCGCATGACCGGCGATCTGGTCAAGGCGATGGTCGCCTGCGGCAAGCCGGTGATTGCCGCCGTGGACGGCATTGCCGCCGGTGCCGGCGCCATCATCGCCATGGCCAGCGACATTCGCATCGCCACGCCGCAGGCACGGACCGCCTTCCTGTTCAACCGCGTCGGCCTGGCCGGCTGCGACATGGGCGCCTGCGCGATGCTGCCGCGCATCATCGGCCAGAGCCGCGCTGCCGAACTGCTCTATACCGGCCGCGCCATGAGCGCGGAGGAAGGCGAGCGCTGGGGCTTCTTCAGCCGGCTGGTCGAGGCAGGCGACCTGGAAAGGGAAGCACGCGCGCTGGCGCAAAGCATCGCGCAAGGCCCGGCCTTCGCCAACATGATGACCAAGACCATGCTGGCACAGGAATGGAACATGGGGCTGGATCAGGCCATCGAGGCGGAAGCTCAGGCACAGGCCATCTGCATGCAGACGCTGGATTTCCGGCGCGCCTACGAGGCGTTTGCAAGCAGGACCAAACCCGTGTTCGAGGGCAACTGATGGCCGACCGCAGCTTCCTCGACTGGCCCTTTTTCGACGACCGGCACCGCGCGCTGGCCGAATCCGTAGACGCCTGGACCGCCACTTCGCTCTCCGCCATCGACCATTGCGATACGGATGCCGCCTGCCGCAGCCTCGTTTCGGCCCTTGGCCGCGACGACTGGCTGAAGCTGACCGCCACCGACCCCGGCGAACCGGACTCCGTGCTCGACGTGCGCAGCCTTTGCCTGATGCGCGAGACGCTGGCCCGCCATGACGGACTGGCCGACTTCGCATTCGCCATGCAGGGCCTCGGCACCGGCGCGATCTCGCTCTTCGGCACCGAAGGGCAGAAGCGCGACTGGTTGCCGCTGACACGCTCCGGCAAGGCGATATCGGCCTTCGCGCTCAGCGAGCCGGCCTCCGGTTCCGATGTCGCCAACATTGCCATGAGCGCACGGCGCGACGGAACCGGCTTCGTGCTGAATGGCGAGAAGACGTGGATTTCCAATGGCGGCATTGCCGATGTCTATACCGTCTTCGCCCGCACCGGCGAGGCACCCGGCGCCAGGGGTCTGTCCGCCTTCATCGTGCCTGCCGATACGCCGGGGCTCGAAGTGGCCGAACGGCTCGAGGTCATCGCGCCCCATCCCCTTGCACGTCTGTCTTTCCGCGATTGCCGCGTGCCCGCATCCGCCCTGATCGGCCAGCCCGGAGAGGGTTTCCGCATGGCCATGGCCGTGCTGGATGTCTTTCGCTCCACCGTCGCGGCCGCGGCATTGGGCTTTGCCCGGCGCGCGCTGGACGAAAGCATCGCGCGTGCCGCCTCACGCGAACTCTTCGGCGCGCCGCTCTTCGACCTGCAAATGGTGCAGGGCCACATCGCCGGCATGGCGCTGGATGTGGATGCCGCCGCGCTGCTGGTCTACCGGGCCGCATGGCTGAAGGACAGCGGCAGCCCGCGCGTCAGCCGCGAGGCCGCGATGGCCAAGCTGTTCGCCACCGATCGCGCACAATCGGTGATCGACAAGGCGGTGCAGCTTCATGGTGGCGATGGCGTGCGAAAAGGCAGCATCGTCGAACGGCTCTATCGCGAGATACGGGCGCTGCGCATCTATGAAGGCGCGTCCGACGTCCAGAAGGTCATCATCGCGCGCCAGACCATGGCGGCAGCAGCGGGAGGATGAAATGCCAGTACCCACGCTTGGACCGACCGGCCACGTTGACAGCTTCACCCGCGACAACCTGCCCGCCCCGGATCTCTGGCCGGATTTCCTGCTTGACGGTTTCGACTATCCCGAATGGCTGAATGCCGGCCATGAACTGACCGATGCCATGGTCGAAAAGGGCTTTGGCGACCACACCGCGCTTATCGGCAATGGCCGCATCCGCACCTACAAGGAACTGGCTGACTGGACCAACCGCATTGCCCACGTGCTTGTCGATGACATGGGCGTGCGGCCGGGCAACCGCATCCTGATCCGCTCCGCGAACAATCCGGCCATGGTCGCCGCCTGGCTCGGCGCCACCAAGGCCGGCGCGGTCGTGGTCAACACCATGCCCATGCTGCGCGCCGGCGAACTGGCGAAGATCGTCGACAAGGCCGCGATCGGCCTGGCGCTCTGCGATACCCGGCTGATGGATGAACTGGTCTCCTGCGCCACGGACAGCCGGTATCTCGAAACGATCGTCGGCTTCGACGGCACTGCCAATCACGACGCCGAACTCGACCGGCTGGCGCTGTCGAAGCCGGTCCGCTTCGACAGCGTCAAGACCGGCCGCGACGATGTCGCCCTGCTCGGCTTCACTTCCGGCACGACGGGGGAGCCCAAGGCCACGATGCATTTCCACCGCGACCTGATGATCATTGCCGATGGCTATGCCCGCCAGGTGCTGGAGGTGACACCGGATGACGTCTTCGTCGGATCGCCGCCACTGGCCTTCACCTTCGGCCTCGGCGGTCTGGCGGTCTTTCCGCTGCGCTTCGGCGCCGCGGCCACGCTGCTGGAGCAGGCAACGCCGCCCAATCTGATCGAAATCATCCAGACCTATCGCGCCACGGTCTGTTTCACCGCCCCCACCGCCTACCGGGCCATGCTGGCCGCCATGGACGACGGCGCCGACCTGTCCTCTCTTCGCGCCGCCGTATCGGCGGGCGAAACCCTGCCCGGCCCGGTCTACGAGCAATGGATGGAGAAAACCGGCAAGCCCCTGCTCGATGGCATCGGCTCCACCGAACTGTTGCACATCTTCATCTCGAACCGTTTCGGCGATTCCCGTCCCGCCTGCACCGGCCGGCCCGTTGACGGCTATGAGGCGAAGATCGTCGACGACGCCATGAACGAGGTACCGCGCGGGACGGTCGGACGGCTGGCGGTGCGCGGGCCCACCGGCTGCCGCTATCTCGGCGGCGACCGCCAGGACGGTTATGTGCGCGCCGGCTGGAATCTCACCGGCGATTCCTTCATCCAGGACAGCGAAGGCCGGTTCCACTTTGCCGCGCGCAGCGACGACATGATCCTTTCCTCCGGCTACAACATCGCCGGGCCGGAAGTGGAGGCCGCCCTGCTGTCCCACCCGGATGTCATGGAATGCGCCGTGATCGGTGTACCGGACGAGGCACGCGGCCAGATCGTCCAGGCCCATGTCGTGCTGAAAGAAGGCGTTCCTGCCGGCGAGGAGACCGCCAGGGCCCTTCAGGACCATGTCAAGGCGCAGATCGCACCATACAAATATCCGCGCTCGGTCATCTTTGCCCAGGCGCTTCCCAAGACGCAGACCGGCAAGATCCAGCGCTTCCGCCTGCGTCAGCATGCCTGAAAGGCGAATGGAAAGAGGGGATACGTCACCATGATGGATGCGATCAACCCGCCCGGCTGGGCACGCCCGAAGGGCTATGCGAACGGCATCCTGGTCGATGGCCGGAGGCTCTATACCGGTGGCCAGATCGGCTGGAACGGCGACCAGGTCTTCGAGACGCACGATTTCGTCGGCCAGTTCGAGCAGACGCTGCGCAATATCGCGGCCATCGTCGAGGCTGCCGGCGGCCGCGTCGAGGACATCGTCCGGCTGACCTGGTTCATCACCGACAAGACGGAATACCTCGCCCGGCAGAAGGAGATGGGCGAGGCATACCGGCGTGTCATGGGCCGCCATTTCCCGGCCATGTCGGTGCTCGTGGTCGCCGGGCTGATCGAGGATGCGGCGCTGGTCGAGATCGAGGCGACAGCCGAGATCGGCTGCGCCGGCTCGTGATATCGGATCAGGCGGCTACGGCCCGTTCGCCGGCCTGACGGCGCAGGTCCGCGGCCTCCGTTCCCGGCGCTCTCCGCGCCGCGTTGACCCGGAATTGCCCGACCAGGCCGCTCAGCGTCCCTGCCTCCTTTTCCAGCCCGTGCGTGGCGGCGGTCGTCTGCTCCACCATCGCGGCATTGTTCTGCGTCGAATGGTCGATGCTGGAGATTGCAATATTGACTTCGCCGAGGCTGGTCGACTGCTGTGCGGCTGCAGCGGCAATAGCTGCCACATGGGCGTTCACCTGCTGGACTTCCCCGATGATGCCGGCAAGCGCGTCGCCGGTGCGGTTCACCAGATCCACCCCGTCCTTCACTTCACCGGCCGAAGTCTGGATCAGCGCCTGGATCTCCTTGGCCGCTTTTGCCGAGCGTTGTGCCAACTCGCGCACCTCGCCGGCCACGACGCCGAATCCGCTGCCCGCATCACCGGCACGCGCCGCCTCGACACCCGCATTCAGCGCCAGCAGGTTCGTCTGGAAGGCAATGTCGTCGATCACGGAAATGATCTGCTCGATTTCCTTGGAGGACGCCGCGATCCGGCCCATCGAGGCCACGGCCTGGCGCACCACGTCGCCCGATTTCTCGGCTGTCTCTGTCGTCTTGCCAGCGATGCGCCCGGCCTCCGCGGCCCGTGCCGCCGCATCCTTGACCGCCGTCGTGATCTCCTCGATCGCGGCTGCCGTTTCTTCCACGGAAGCGGCCTGCTGCTCGGTCCGCCCGGCCAGATCGTCGGACGCGACCCGGATTTCGCTGACACCGGCGTCGATGTTGCGCACGCCGTCCTGTACGCTGGCCAGCGTCTCCTGCAACCGGTCCATGGAAAGGTTGTAGTTCTCGCGCAATTCGTCCAGCGAATCCACGAATTCGTTTTCGATGCGATAAGTCACATCGCCGTCGGCCAGCCGGTTCAGCGCGCCGCCGAGTTCACGCACGGCAAAGCGCGTGTCTTCCGCCTGCCGCCTGATCCGTTCCGCCTCTTCTTCCGAGCGCCGCGCATCGTCTTCCGCACGCCGCGCCTGTTCCGCGGCTTCGCCTTCGGCGCGCAGCCGGATCGCTTCCTTCAGTTCCAGCACGGAGCGGGCCATGTCGCCCAGTTCGTTGCTTTGGCTGGCCTGCGGGATGTCCGCATCCAGGTTTCCCGCAGCCATGCCCTTGAGGATGCCTGACAACCCGGCGAGGGGACGGTTGATGCTTCGCACCAGGATGACAAGGAAGACAGCCATGACCAGCGTGGCGGCGGCAAGCGCCGAGGCGCTGTACCAGAGCTGCACAGACGCCCGTTGCTCGCCGATGGCCGCCTTGGCCTTGATGTCCTGCGCCGCCGCAAGCGCGGCCTTGTTCAACTGTTCGATCCAGGCCGAGGCCGTGTTGAACCAATGACGGCCGTCAAGACCCGAGATCAAGCCGGAAACGCCGCCCATGATCAGCGTCCGGCGCATGGATGCCAGCTCCCCCGACGGACCGGCGCCATAGGCTTGCCGGGCCTGCTCCGCGGCATCGCCATCTATCGCCGAGAGGAAACGGGCCATCAGGACAGCCTGTCCGCCCGTCAGTTCCACGAACCGCTGGAATCCGCCATCCTGGAACTGGCTCGCGCCGATGGCACCGGCGGCGAGCCCCCGTTCCTGGCCTGCCAGTTCCTTCGCAGTCACGGCATCGAGATAGGCGTCGAATTCACGCGCCAGTTCCGGATCGCCCAGGTGAGCGGCCATTTCCCTGCTTGTGTCCAGGATGGACGCGATGGCCGCCGTGTAAAAGCCGCCAGCCTCGCTCGCCGTCAGGTCCAGCGCATCGATGCGCGACCGCATGCGCGAGAGCTTCTGGAGTTGCACCGCCATGGCTTCGGTCAGCCCGCCGAAGCTGCCGGCGTCGAAGGCCCTGAGGGCGGCCCGCGCATCCGCAGTACCCGCCAGCGCCTGGTCGGTTTCCGCGCGTGCCGTGGCCAGTTCGTTCCCCATGTCCCGGCCCTGCGAGCCCACATGGGCGAAGGAATAGCCGCGCTCTCTCTGGAGTGTGTGAATGGCCCCCGAAAGAACGCGCTCATGCCCGATGAGCGCCTGTGTGGCGCCATAGCGGTCGGCTTCCGCTTTCAGCTCGGCGATCTGGAAGATCGCGAAAAGCGCGAACGCGGCCATGGGAATGAGGGAGGCGCAGAAGGATGCGCGTGGAAATACGGAACCTTTGGAGAAGCATGATCGGTGCTCGCGGTTTGAGCGCGCTGCCGCGGGTGGCAAGGCCTGGCGACACTGGCACGGTTTGGACAAATGGACGATCGGCACCGTCATCATGGCAGTGCGGCCCTTGGAAAGCTGCCCCTCAACGGCTTTCCGGCAGGGTTGGAAACTCGGTCCAAGGAATGAACGAAGGGTGTAGGACAGGGGGCGAGAACATACGTGGCCATGTGGATAATGTCCCACATCCGTCCCGCCCTGCAGGATGAACGGTTCGTGCCCGGCCCGTTCCGGCACGGGACCGCTCCGCGCAAATCGGCCCTTCCTGTCGCCTGCCGGCAACTGTATGATTTGACGGCAATCCGGACGTTGGGAGGCTTTGGGTGCTGGAATACAGTCACGACTGGCGCCTTGTCATGGCGGCCTTTGCCATCGCGCTGATGGCAGGCTTCACGGGCCTGTCGCTGACGCGAGGCGCGTCCCGTCTCGAGGTGGGGCGGCGCAAGGCCGTCGTGTCGATGGCCTCCGTGGCGCTTGGCGGCGGCATATGGTCGATGCATTTCGTCGCCATGCTGGGCCTCCAGCTCCCCATACTCTATTTCTACGATGTCCTCACGACGCTGATTTCGGCGCTTGTCGCCATCCTGATGACGGGCGTGGCCCTGCTGATCCTGCATTTCCGCGAGCGCAGCGCCGGAAATCTCGCGCTGGCCGGTGCGGTCATCGGCCTTGGCATCGTGGCAATGCACTATATCGGCATGTCGGGCATGGAACTGTGTCAGCCGGTCTACACGCCGTTCGGCCTTGGCGGTGCCTTTGTCGCCTCCGTGGCGCTGTCGGTCCTGGCCGTGCGCGTGGCCTATTCGGAACGCGGACGCCGCAACATCGTGCTGGGCACCGTATGCTTCGGAACAGCGGTGGTGCTGGTGCATTTCATCGCCATGGCCGGCACCGGATTCCTGCCTGCCGGTGTGCCGGGCGCCATCGGCCCGGCGATCAGCAACGAGACCCTGGCCATCCTTGTCACGCTGTCGACCTTCCTGATCTCCGCCGCCTTCCTGCTGACCGGCATCACGTTCACCCCGCCTGCCGGCCAGCGCGACGCATCCGGCGCGGCGGTGGCGGCTCCCCTGCAAGACCGTGAGCCGCGCCCGCCGGTCCAGCCGCACAGCCCCGGGTCCGGGGCCAGCCTGCGCGTCCCCCACGAAAAGGGCGGCAAGACGTTCTTCCTCGACCCTGCCGCCATTTCGGCCGTGCGCGCGGAGGGCCACTACACCCGCCTTCACGTGGGCGCCGAAACGCTGTTCTGCCCGTGGTCGATCTCCGAGGCACAGGAGCGCCTCGCTCCCGCGGGCTTCATGCGCGTCCACCGCAGCTACCTGCTCAATCCCGCCCATGTGGTAAAATTCGAGCGCCTGAAGGACTCCGGCCAGTGCACCGTGCAGGGTGCCGAGAACCTCTGGATCCCCGTCAGCCGCACCCGCCTGTCGCAATTCCGCGAGGAACTGGGGCTCTAGGCTGCCGGTCAGGCCGCCTTTCGCAGTTCGTGCAGCAATTTCGCACTTCGTGCACGGACCGTCTGCGCTCGTTGAATCGCACTGCGCCTGCGGCATCCCGCCGCCCTAGCTTGCTGCCGGATGCGTCCAAACGACGCATGAGCGGAGGAACACATGATACCATCATCGTTCGAATATCACCGACCGTCCGACCTGGCGGCGGCCATCGGCATACTTGCCGAACATGGCGACGAGGCGCGGGTGATCGCCGGCGGCCACAGCCTTATCCCTCTGATGAAGATGCGCATGGCCGACGTGACGCACCTGATCGACCTGCAAGGGCTGGGCGATCTCAAACAGGTCAGCGTTTCGGCCGATGGCATCGCCATCGGCGCCATGGTGACACAGGCGGAACTGATCGCCCATGAGGGTCTGGCCGCGGCCGCCCCGCTTCTGCGCGAAGCTGCCCTGCAGATCGCCGATCCGCAGGTGCGCAATCTCGGTACCGTCGGTGGCAACGTGGCCAATGGCGATCCCGGCAATGACATGCCCGGCCTCATGCAGTGCCTCGGCGCGACATTTACCCTCCAGGGCCCCGATGGCAGCCGCGATGTCTCGGCGCGGGATTTCTACCATGGCGCCTATGTGACCGAACGCGCCGACGACGAGATCCTCACCCGCATCTCCTTCGCGACCCCGTCGGGCGGCTATGCCTATGAGAAGCAGAAGCGCAAGATCGGCGACTATGCAACCGCCGCCGCAGCCGTGCTTCTGACCAGGGCGGATGGCAACGTGGCCTCGACCTCCATCGCCATGACCAACCTGTCGGACGTACCCGTCTGGTCGCAGGCCGCAGGAGAGGCGCTTGTCGGCAGCGATTGCGGGGAAGATGCGGTCAAGGCAGCCGTCGCGGCGATGCTGGCCGACATCGACCCGCAGGCGGACAATCGCGGACCCATCGAATTCAAGCGGCATGTGGCTGGCGTCATGCTAGGCCGCGCCATTGCCCGCGCCTGGTCGCGGGCCTGAGGGAGGAAAGCCGGATGGCAAAGAAGATGCAAGTCACCATGACGGTGAACGGCGAGACGCACGAACTGCTCGCCGAACCGCGCGAATTGCTGATCCACACGCTGCGTGAGCGCCTCGGCGTCACCGGCCCGCATATCGGCTGCGAAACGACCCATTGCGGCGCATGCACGGTGGACATGAACGGCAAGTCGGTGAAGGCCTGCACGGTCTTCGTCGCCCAGGCCGACGGCGCCGACATCACGACGGTCGAAGGCCTTGGCAATCCCGACGGATTGCACGTCCTGCAGGAGATGTTCCGCGAACACCATGGCCTGCAATGCGGCTTCTGCACGCCGGGCATGATCACCCGCGCCCACCGCCTGCTGATCGAGAACCCGAACCCGACCGAGGAGGAAGTGCGTTTCGGCATGGCCGGGAACCTGTGCCGCTGCACCGGCTACCAGAACATCGTCAAGGCCATTCTCGCGGCCGCCAGCCAGATGAACCAGAAGGAGGCCGCGGAATGAACGACATGACGCCAAGCCGCGAACAGCGCATCGCAAACCTCAAGGGCATGGGTGCCAGCCGCAAGCGCGTGGAGGATGTCCGCTTCACCCAGGGCAAGGGCAATTACGTTGACGACATCAAGCTGCCCGGCATGCTGTTCGGCGATTTCGTCCGCTCGCCCTATGCCCACGCCCGCGTGAAATCCATCAACACCGAGGCCGCCATGGCGCTGCCGGGCGTGATCGCGGTGCTGACCGCCGCCGATCTGGCGCCGCTCAACCTGCACTGGATGCCGACGCTGGCCGGCGACAAGCAGATGGTGCTGGCCGACGGCAAGGTGCTGTTCCAGGGCCAGGAAGTCGCCTTCGTCGTCGCCACCGACCGCTACATCGCCGCCGATGCCACCGAACTCGTCGAGGTGGAATACGAGGAACTGCCGGTCGTCGTCGATCCGTTCAAGGCGCTGGAACCGGAAGCGCCTGTCCTGCGCGAGGATCTGGAAGGCTCCACCGAGGGCGCCCACGGCCCGCGCCGCCACCACAACCACATCTTCCTGTGGGAAGCCGGCGAGAAGGAAGCCACCGAACAGGCCATCGAAGCATCCGAGGTCGTCGCCGAGGAGATGGTCTATTACCACCGCACTCATCCATGCCCCCTGGAAACCTGCGGCGCGGTCGCCAGCATGGACAAGGTCAACGGCAAGCTCACCGTCTATGGCACGTTCCAGGCGCCGCATGTGGTGCGCACCGTGGCCTCGCTGCTCTCGGGCATCGAGGAACACAACATCCGCGTTGTCAGCCCCGATATCGGCGGCGGCTTCGGCAACAAGGTCGGCGTCTATCCTGGCTATATCTGCGCCATCGTCGCATCCATCGTCACCGGCAAGCCGGTGAAATGGGTCGAGGACCGGATGGAAAACCTCACCTCCACCGCCTTTGCCCGCGACTACTGGATGAAGGGGCGCATCTCGGCCACAAAAGACGGCAGGATCACCGGGTTGCACTGCCATGTGACCGCGGACCATGGTGCTTTCGACGCCTGCGCCGACCCGACCAAGTTCCCCGCCGGCTTCTTCCACATCTGCACCGGCTCCTACGATATCCCGGTCGCCTATGTCGGCGTGGATGGCGTCTATACCAACAAGGCGCCCGGTGGCGTGGCCTATCGCTGCTCCTTCCGGGTGACCGAGGCGGCCTATTTCATCGAGCGCATGATCGAGGTCCTGGCCATCGAACTGGGAATGGATGCCGCCGAACTGCGCCGCATCAACTTCATCCGCAAGGACCAGTTCCCCTACCAGTCGGCATTGGGCTGGGAATACGATTCCGGCGATTACCATACCGCCTGGGACAAGGCGCTCAAGGCTGTCGGCTATGAGGACCTGCGCGCCGAACAGGCACAGCGGGTCGAGGATTTCAAGGCCGGCAAGACGCGCAAGCTGCTGGGCATCGGGCTGACCCATTTCACCGAGATCGTCGGGGCCGGACCGGTCAAGAACTGCGACATTCTCGGCATGGGCATGTTCGACAGTTGCGAGATCCGCATCCATCCGACCGGCAGCGCCATCGCCCGCCTCGGCACGATCAGCCAGGGACAGGGCCACGCCACGACCTTCGCCCAGATCATTGCCAGCGAGACCGGCCTGCCCGCCGACAGCATTACCATCGAGGAAGGCGACACCGACACCGCGCCCTACGGCCTCGGCACCTATGGCAGCCGGTCCACGCCGGTTGCCGGTGCGGCCACGGCGCTGTGCGGGCGCAAGATCCGCGCCAAGGCGCAGATGATTGCCGCCTACCTGCTGGAGGTGCATGACGGCGACCTGGAATGGGATGTCGACCGCTTCGTCGTCAAGGGCGCGCCCGAGCGCTTCAAGACCATGAAGGAGATCGCCTATGCCGCCTATAACCAGGCCATTCCGGGGCTCGAACCGGGTCTGGAAGCTGTCAGCTACTACGATCCGCCGAACATGACCTACCCGTTCGGTGCCTATATCGCCGTCATGGAGTTCGACGTGGATACGGGCGAGCACGAAGTCCGGGAATTCTATGCCCTGGACGATTGTGGCACGCGCATCAATCCGATGGTGATCGAGGGACAGGTGCATGGCGGCGCGACGGAAGGCTATGCCATCGCCATGGGCCAGGAGATCGCCTATGACGAAATCGGCAACGTAAAGACCGGAACGCTGATGGACTTCTTCCTGCCCACGGCATGGGAGACGCCCCACTACACCACCGACCATACCGAAACGCCTTCGCCGCATCATCCGATCGGCGCCAAGGGTGTGGGCGAAAGCCCCAATGTCGGCTCGGTCCCGGCCTTCTCGAATGCGGTGCATGATGCCTTCCGAGCCTTCGGCCTGCGGCAGTCGCACATGCCGCACGATCACTGGCGCATCTGGAAGATCGCCCGCGATCTCGGTCTCCACGGCTAGGCAGGGAGGGGGCGGCGCAGGGACTCTCCGGCGCCGCCCCGCCATATGATTCATGAGCAAACCCGCTGACATCCAGTCCGGTCTTGCCGGCCAGGGCTACGTCGCCGCACCCGATCTCGCCATGGCGCTGCATCTCGCGCTTCAGCTTGGCCGCCCGCTGCTGCTGGAAGGGGCGGCCGGCGTCGGCAAGACGGAGGTCGCCCGCGCGCTCGCGCAGTGGAAGGGCTGCGCGCTCATCCGCCTGCAATGCTATGAGGGGCTGGATGCGGCCCAGGCCATCTACGAATGGAACTACCAGCGCCAGCTTCTGGCCATCCGCGCCCATGCCGAGGCCGGCGAGACCGGCGACGCGGTCGAGGCACGCCTCTTCTCCGAGGAATACCTGCTGGAGCGTCCGCTGCTGCGCGCCCTGCGCCAGCCCGTCGCCCCCGTCCTGCTGATCGACGAGATCGACCGGGCCGACGAGGAGTTCGAGGCGTATCTGCTGGAGGTCCTTTCAGACTTCCAGATCACCATTCCCGAACTCGGCACCATCGCCGCGACCACCCGGCCCATGGTGATCCTGACCGCCAACGGCACGCGCGACCTCTCCGACGCGCTGCGCCGGCGCTGTCTCTACGCCCATGTCGACTATCCCGACCGGGCCACCGAACTGGCCATCCTGAAAACGCGCTGCCCGCAGGTCGAAGACGCACTTGCCGGCCAGATCGTCGCTTTCGTGCAGTCGCTGCGCCGCGAGGAACTGCAAAAGAAGCCCGGCATCGCCGAGATGCTGGATTTCGCCGCCGCGCTGGCCGGTCTCGGCCTTGCCGACCTTTCCGACGATCCCGCCATCCTTCAGGCCGCCCTCGCCACGCTCCTCAAGACACAGGCAGACCGCGCCGCCATCACCACCGAGGTTGCGCAGCGCCTGGCGGGAAAAGCGGCATGAGGGGCGCCGTCACCCGTTTCGCGGCACGCGATCCGGGCCCGGCGGCCCGCGTCGTCGGCTTCATGGCGCATCTGCGCGACAATGGCTTCCGCGTCGGCATCGCCGAAACGCAAACGGCGCTGGCCGCACTGGCGGCGATCGCGGCCGACGAGGCCTCCGTGCGCGGCGCGCTGAAAACCGTGGCCTGCGGATCGGCGGAGGACTGGGCGCGTTTCGATGCCGTCTTCGACAGCTACTGGCGCAATGGCGGGCGGGTGCGCAGCAAGGCCGTGCCCGCCGCCAATCCGGCCCATACACGGAACGCTCGCAGCGCCGAGGGCCAGTCCGGCTCGGCCGGCGGCAAGGCCGACGCACCCGACAGCAACGGCACCGGCGAAAGCGAGGCAGGCGGCGAAGGCCGGCTGGTCGCCACCACGATTGCCAACCGGATGAAGAAGGATCTGCGCGAACTGGTCACGCCGGATGACATCCGCGCGGCCGAACAGGTGGCCCATCGCCTTGGCCAGGCCCTGCGCGACCGGCGCTCGCGGCGCTCCCGTGCCGCCCGCCGCGGCAGGCGGGTGGATCTGCGCCGCACCATCCGCGCATCGCTGGCTTCCGGCGGCGAGCCGCTGCGGCTTGCGTTCCGCCAGAAACCGGATCGCCCGGTGCGGATCGCGGCACTGGTCGATGTCTCCGGCTCCATGACCCCTTATGCACGCCCGTTCCTGGCCTTTCTGGCCGGCCTGATGCGCGCCGATGCGGCGGCCGACGCCTACCTGTTCCACACCCGTCTCGTGCGGGTGACCGAAGCGCTGCGCGATGATGATCCCTTGCGCGCGCTGAACCGCATCACACTTCTGGCAGAAGGCTTCGGTGGCGGCAGCCGCATCGGCGCAGGGCTTCACCATTTCGCCACGACCCATGCCCGCCGCCTCGTCAACGGGCGCAGTGTCGTCATCATCCTCTCGGACGGCTATGACAGTGCCCCGTCCGATGAACTGGCCACGGCCCTTGAACAGCTGTCACGGCGCGGCTGCCGCATCCTCTGGCTGAACCCGTTGAAGGGCTGGCGAGATTATGCCCCCGTGGCCGCTGGCATGGCAGCCGCCTTGCCCCACCTCGATCTCTTCGCCCCCGCTGCAACGCTCGAAGACCTCGCAGCCCTTGAGAAGGAGCTTGCCCGCCTATGACCAACACTCGCTTCGACGACCGTTTGGAGACCACGCTCGCCGGCCTGCGCGCCGCCGGCGAGCCCTTCGCCATCGCCACCGTGGTGCGCACTGTCGATGCCACCAGCGCCAAGCCTGGCGCAAAGGCCGTCATCCTGGCCGACGGCACCATCGCGGAAGGCTGGGTGGGTGGCGGCTGTGCCCGATCGGCCGTGGGCAAGGCCGGTGCCGCTGCCATTCGCGAATGCCGGGCGCAATTCATCTCGCTTCGCCCGGAGGAACTGCTGACCGCCGAGGGCGTGTTGCCCGGCGAGGAGCGGCACGGCATCCGCTTTGCCCGCAACGGCTGCCCGTCGAAGGGCTCGATGGACATCTTCATCGAGCCGGTCTTGCCCATGCCCCGCCTCGTTGTCTTTGGCGCCAGTCCCGTGGCGCTGGCGCTATCGGCGCTGGCAGCCCATTTCGACCTGCACCGCACGCTGGCCGCACCGGACCTGCGCGAAGGCCCGGCCGAACAGGTACAGGACGGCTTTGCCCTCGATGCAGTGCCAGCCGGTCAACGTTTCATCGTCGTGGCCACCCAGGGCAAGGGCGACGAGGCCGCATTGCGCGCCGCCCTGGCCTCTTCAGCCGACTCCATCGCCTTTGTCGGATCGCGCCGGAAATTCGCAGCGCTGGCCGAACGTCTGCGCGCCGACGGCATCGACGAAGCGGCGCTCAGGCGGGTCAAGGCGCCGGCCGGGCTGGATATTCACGCCATCACGCCGGAGGAAATCGCCCTGTCGATCCTGGCTGAAATCACCGTGTTGCGCCGTTCGGGTGGAAGAGGAGACGCCGATGGCTGAAACGCCGGCTCCCGCGAAGGAGAAACCGCCGCCGAAGCCGGGCCTGCTGGCCCGCATGTTCCCGCCGCTCGCACCCGAGCAAGTCGCCCTCATGGCCCAGTACAAACTTCCCTGCTGTTGAGAGAAACGATGAACCTTTCCGACGATCTGACCATTCCCGCCCCTCGCACCCGCGTTTACGAAGCGCTGCAGGATCCGGAGATCCTTCGCCGCTGCATTCCCGGATGCGAGGAACTCACCAAGGTGTCCGACACCGGCCTGGAGGCGAAGGTTGCGCTGAAGATCGGGCCGATCAAGGCGCGTTTTTCCGGCAATGTCACGCTCAATCCGGAAAATCCGCCGCAGAACTTCTCGCTCTCAGGCGAAGGCAATGGCGGCATTGCCGGCTTTGCCCGTGGCGGCGCAACCGTGCAACTGGAAGACCTCGGCGAGGAAACGCGGCTGCGCTATGAGGCCACCGCCGAGATCGGCGGCAAGCTGGCGCAACTGGGCTCGCGCCTGATCCAGGGCACGGCGAAGAAGCTGGCCGCGCAGTTCTTCGAATCGTTGAAAAGCGAACTCACCGTGGCACAGGAAACCGCCTGACCACCGGTTGCCAGCCCCGCGATCAGCAGCCGGCGCTCTGGATGAGCGAAGCGAGTTCGGCCCGGCTGCCGATCCGGGCCTTGTCATAGATCGACTGCGTCTGGTTCCGCACGGTCGAAGGGGCAAGGCCGAGAAGGCGGGCAACCTCCTTGTGCGACTTTCCCTTGGCAAGCAGGCGCGCGATTTCCTTCTCCCGCGGACTGAGATGATCGACCACGGACATCCGCCGCATGGTCAGTCTGCGCAATCCCATGCCCTTGAAATCGGACGCTTTCTCACACGTGACCACCACGCCCTGATCGTGCAGGACGTGATGGCCGGGTTTTGACAGCAACCCCCGCAGCCTTTCGGGCAGCAGGTCGCCCTTCCATTCCGGCCAGAGATCGCCAAGCTGGTCGCGCAGGTTTCCCAGCCCGAGGATACCGATCCCGTTCTCATTGACGAGAATCGATATCGTACCATTTGCTTGAACGGATTCGCCGGACAGCGCGCACAGTTTCATGGAATGGCCCAATTGCTCCACGGCGCATTGAAGATATTCCTGTTCGCTCGCAGAGAACGCCCGCGCACCTTTCCCGATCCGGTAGCTCGACAGGTAGAAGGACGCCAGCCGCCCCTTGCGATGGTTCATCACGGTGGCGATCTTGTCCAGCCCGTAGCGGTCCGAGAGCGTGGTCATGCCGTCTGTCTGGCGCCCTGAGCGGCGGTCATAGGTGGCGATCGTCCAGGGACATTCCAGCAGCCGTTCGGCCAGCAGGTCCTCGTCTGCCATGGACATCCAGAAGGAAAAATAGTCGTCCGGCAGGTTGAGCGTGGCATTGGCGTGGATCTGGACGCCGGATGCATCGATCTGGGCCCATCCATACCAGGCGCATTCAAAACCGATCTTTTCGGAAAGCTCGCCGACCATCCAGCGCGCCAGGCCTTCCGAATCCGTTTCCGTGGCCATCGCATGGATTTCCGTGACCAGATTGGAAAACGACCGCAGCCCGAATTGCGACGTCATCGGTCCCGGCCCGACGGATCAGCGCCAGAGTTTCTCGTCTCCTGCAAATTCGACACCTGGCAAAACTCCTTCCCGCATGAAAGCATCAAGGACATTCCGCATCACCCTGCCCACGTTATTCTCGCCGTCATGGCAAGGCAATGCCTGGGACCACGCAATGGAACCGGCAGCAAACACGGCGCCGTTGTTTGGCGTGGTAAAGTAGATCATGTCGCCGCGAACCTGCGGGTCCTGGGTTCCGCCCCGTCCCGGAAAGGCATAGGTCACTTCTTCGGACACCAGCGGGTAGTTGTCCGAATGGCCCCAGGAAGACGCCAGCAGCAGCGTATGGGGCGGCGTGCCGAGCCCCTGCTCGTACCGATCCAGTTCCACGCCGGCGCATCCGCCGGCGGCAAGGCCGAAATCGCCGATGGCCTCGCGCTCTGCGATGCCTTCGAAAATCCAGCTCACGCGCTTGTGGAAACTGTCCGGCATCCGCTCGAAGGGCTGGCTTTCATCCATGCCCTCGGCCGTGAATCCGAGGCCGACGATCTTTTGCGGCGCCCGCCCGCGGGAGCGCCACAGCCCGGACCGCTCTCCGGTGCATGCGAGATATCCCTCGCCAGGCTCCGCCTGCCAGGCGCGTGAGCCGGTGTCGAGCTTGCGCACCTCGATGCAATGCGGCTCGCCATCGCGCAGCCCCGTGACCCAGTAGTAGCCGTTGCCACCGATATACATGACACGGCCGCCACCGGCCAGGTATTGCTCGGTGCCATCCATCATCTCTTCGGAATAATATTCGGGATGGGTTCCGTTGAGCACCACCTTGTAGGGTTCGAGCAGTGCCTTGCCCTCCGCGTGCAGGTCGTGATCCGTGATCACGTCATAGGCATACCCAGCATGTTCGAGCCACCAGATCAGCGACAGGTCGGCCGGCAGCGCCCACGGGAAGTTCATCGCGGGCATCCGGTATCGCGGCCTCAGCGAGATGATGGGCCGCCGCCAGGATGAGTAGCAGCAACCCGCGCCATCGCTGTGATGGTCATAGGTCGACAGACCGAACTCTTCCAGCTTCTTGTATTCCAGGTCCTCGGGAACGATGACCGGCGTATGGGCGGTGATTGCCTGTGCGATGGGCGCTTCATAGGCCAGGTGCTCGTTGGCATAGGCGAGATAGGTGAATGTCGGCAACAGCACGGCCACCGGCGCGCGCGGCCTGTCCGGCCGGACGATGAAGACCACGTGGTCGTCCGTCGCCCCGTCATCAAGACGCAGCGCATAGACGCCGCTCTTCAGGCTGGCTGGCACATCCCAGGCCAATGTGGTTTCCCACCGCGAATCGGTCAGGGCGTCCTCGTGATAGTGGACGCCGCCATAGGTCCGCGGTGCGAGGCGGAAACTGTCCGCTCCGCGCCAGTTGAAGCCGGTCATGCAGCGGATGGGACGGTTGACACCGTCCAGGTGAAGTCCGTGCGGACCGGTATCGCGAATGATGTCGTCAATCCCCTTGTCGGTATAGCCTTCAGTCGGGTCCCAATAGGCAAGAAGGCCGTCGCGTGAAGCGATTTCCCCGCGTGACAGCGCCTCGGCCTCCGCAGCTGCGATGTCGCGTGTAAACATGCCCGCGCGGTCGATCTTGCCGTTGAAGAGAAGGGAGACATGCGGCCCGCGGCTCGCATTGGATTCGCTGGCACCGGCCAGCATGAACCGCACATGGTCCGCCGTCCGCGCCGGCGCCGCGCGCAACGTCTCGACCAGCCAGGTGCCGAATTGGAAAGGCACGACGGTCGAGTAGCGGGAGTTCCAGGGATTGACACAATTCATGACGCGCAACCAGGCTTTCCGGCTCTCCGCGTCGAATCCGGCCGCCACGAAGTACCAGCAGCGCTCGACCACCGGTGTCTCGGCAACGATCTGGTCCACCGCGTCCCCGTCGCCGACCCAGAACGAGAAATGGCCGTTGGGATCGAGCCCGAGCCCGTAGCCCTTGTTCTCGTCGCTGCACCATTGGCCCATGACCTGCTGGCGCTCTGCCTTGCGCAGGGTCGGAAAGACATGCGCGAAAAGGGTGAAACTGCCCGGCGCGTCGAGGCGCCTGTCCGGGTCGCGGGCCACGCTGAAGGCGCCGATCTGGGTGAACTGGCGCCTGACGGCGAGCCGCGCCGGAATGCCGGCCTCGATTTCCTCCTCCACGAAGCCAGGCCCCTCCGGGTTCTCGTCGCCGTGGAGCAGGCGGACGATGCGGGCATTGACCTCGTGCACGCCTTCGACCGACAGCTTGAACTCGACCCTTTCGCCCGCCTTGGCAACGAGCGGGTCGCTGTAACCGAATATTCTTGTCGTCGTCATGGTCTCAGCTCTCCAGGAGGTCGTTCACACGCAGCAGGAAAACCGCGTGATAGGCTTCCTCGATGCTTTCGTAGACCCGGTCATCGACGATGCGCGGCGGCGCGCCGCGTTCGCCGGACAGGGCCACGATGGTGTAATGGTTGAAGGCGGTCGGCTGGCGCATGATCGCGTATTTGTCCGGCATCTCGCCGCGGCGGAAATAGTTGAGCACCCGGTTGAGCCCGTCGGAATGGCGCCCGAGCGGCTTGCGCCGGTGCTCTTCGATCAGATCCGGCGTGATGAGCTGCTTCAGTTCCTCGCGCAGGCGCTTGTGGAAGCGGCGATAGTAGATCTGCTGCTTGTCGGCCATTTCGGTTGCTTCCTCGGGCATCACCTCCCCTCCCTTTTCCGTTCTTCGGGCACGCGCCTCGGATCGTTTGCGGTTGCGATAGTTCCGGAACTGCTCGCGCGCGCCGACAAGCCCGTTATGGGCAAACAGCGTGACCAGCATCATGATGACGGCGATCAGGAGGATGCGCGCCGGGCCGAGTTCGAGCAGGCCCTTGTCGATCAGCACCACGATGGCGGTGCCAAGCACGGCGCCATCGGCGCGGCCGATACCGCCGATCACGATCATCGCGAAAAGCAGCAGCAACTGGTCGAGCGAAAAGATGGCTGGCGAGATGGAACTGTAATACATCGCATAGAAGGCGCCGATGACGCCAAGGCCCGCCGATGAAGACATGAAGACCTGCACGCGCGCGCGCCGGTAGTCGATCCCGATGGCCTCGGCGAAGGCTTCCTCGTCACGGGCCGTTTGCAGCAGGAGGCCGAGTCGCTCGGAATTGATCAGGCGAAACAGCGTCAGCGCGCCGAGCAGGAGAAGGAAGGCCATGCCGAAGTGAGAACGCCGGTGCAAAAATCGCCCACGGAAGCGGCCGGATGATCCGGCTGTTGGCCGGAGTAAAACTCCGCCAGTGGTAGCCTTCTCGCCTTTGGCAGAGGGCGGGGATGAAGGGCGTGGAACTTTATGGACGTGTCAGGCGGGCGGTTTTCGTCGAGGGCATGAGCCGGCGCGAGGCGGCCCGTGTTTTCGGGATCGATCGCCGGACGGTGGAGAAGATGCTGCAGTTCTCGGTTCCGCCGGGGTATCGGCGCAGTAAGCCTGTTCGCCGTCCGAAGCTCGACCCGTTTGTCGAGATTATCGACCGGATCCTGGCGGAAGACAGCGACCGGTCGAAGAAGCAGCGCCACACCTCGAAGCGGATCTTCGAGCGTCTGCGTGACGAGCGCGGCTATGTTGGCGGCATCACGATCGTGAAGGACTATGTCCATGCCGCCCGACAGCGCCAGCGCGAGATGTTCGTGCCGCTGGCCCATCCGCCGGGCCACGCCCAGGTCGATTTCGGCGAAGCGCTTGGCGTGATCGGCGGCGTCGAGCGCAAGATTCATTTCCTGGCGATGGACCTGCCGCATTCCGACGGCTGTTTCGTGAAGGCCTACCCGGCAGAGACCAGCGAGGCCTTCTGTGACGGTCACGTCTCGGCCTTTGCATTCTTCGGCGGGGTGCCTGTTTCGATCCTTTATGACAACACCAGGATCGCGGTCGCCCGCATTCTTGGCGACGGCACCCGCAAGCGGACACGCATCTTCTCGGAACTGATCTCCCACTATCTGTTCGAGGATCGCTTCGGACGTCCTGGCAAGGGCAACGACAAAGGCAAGGTCGAGGGGCTGGTCGGCTATTGCCGTCGCAACTTCATGGTGCCGCTGCCGCGGTTCGCCAGCTTCGACGATCTCAATGCCTGGCTGGAAGCCCGGTGCCGCCGGCGCATGAGCGACAGGCTGCGCGGTCATGGCGAGACGATCGGGGAACGCCTCGAACGCGACCGCGCCCACTTCCAGCCTCTTCCGGCCGTTGCCTACGACGCCTGCGACATGCGCACCGCCCGGGTCAGTTCGCTGTCGCTGGTTCGCTATCGCGGCAACGACTATTCCGTCCCAACCACCTACCTACGGCCATCGCGAGGTTCTCGTGCGCGGCTACGTCCACGAGGTGGTGATTGCCTGCGGCGCCGAGATCATCGCCCGCCATCGCCGTTCCTGGGAGACGGAGGACTTCATCTTCGACCCGCTGCACTACCTGGCGCTGATCGAGCAGAAGACCAATGCCCTCGACCAGGCGGCTCCGCTGGCCGGTTGGGACCTGCCGGAAGCCTTCACCACGCTGCGCCGGCTTCTGGAAGCGCGCCTGGGTAAAAAGGGCAAGCGCGAGTTCGTCCAGGTGCTGCGCCTGATGGAGACATTCTCCGTCGACGATGTCCATGCCGGGATCCGATGTGCGCTGGAACGCGGCACGATCGGGTTCGACGCGGTCAAGCATCTCGTCCTGTGCCGGATCGAACGCCGGCCACCACGCCTCGACATGACGGTCTATCCCTATTTGCCGAAAGCCCGCGTCGAGGTGACGTCGGCGCGGAGCTACATGAGCCTTCTGGCCGGAGCCGGGTCATGAACGATACGCCGCAACTGCTGCTGTCCCATCACCTGAAGGCGCTGAAGCTGCCGACCTTCCTGCGCGAATACGACAAGCTCGCCCGGCAGTGCGCCGCCGAAGGCGTCGATCATTCGCGTTATCTCCTGCGGCTTGCCGAACTCGAGCTGATCGATCGCGAACGGCGCATGGTGGAGCGGCGGATCAAGGCGGCCCGCTTCCCCGCCGTCAAGAGCATCGATAGCTTCGACTTCAATGCCATCGCATCGCTGAACAAGATGCTGGTGATGGAACTGGCGCGCTGCGACTACGTCACCCGCAACGAGAATGTCATCGCCGTCGGCAACAGCGGCACCGGCAAGACCCATATCGCTCTCGCCCTCGGTCTGGCCGCCTGCCAGAAGGGGCTGCCTGTCGGCTTCATCACCGCATCGGCCCTGGTGCACGAACTGCTCGAGGCGCGTGACGACAAGCGACTGCTGCGGCTGCAGAAGCAACTGGCCAAGGTTCGACTGCTGATCATCGACGAACTCGGCTACGTGCCGCTGTCGCCGACCGGAGCCGAACTGCTGTTCGAGGTCTTCTCACAGCGCTACGAACGCGGTTCGACCATCGTCACGTCGAACCTGCCCTTCGATGAATGGACCAGCGTCTTCGGCTCCGAGCGACTGACCGGCGCGCTCCTCGACCGGCTCACCCACCATGTCCATATCCTGGAAATGAACGGCGAAAGCTATCGCCTCGCACAATCCCGCAAGGCTGCCGAGCCAAACCGCGATTCCGCAACGGACTGATCCCGACGAAACGGCGCGCCGTCATGCGAAGGGGCCCGATCGGGCCCCTTCGCATGACGTCATCTGGCGCATTTTTGCTCCGGCCAACTGGCGCATTTTTGCTCCGGCGTTGACATCAGCCAAGGCAAGCGTATCGAAAAGCAGGTGGCGTTTATACAGCGGGCACTTATTCGTCTGGGCGATATCATATCAAGCGATGGTGGCCGAATCCTCATACTGCGCCGCGCAGCGTGAGCCGTATCAGGCTATCAAACCGGGATGACTCAGCAGGGTTCCTGCAAGATGCTGATTAGGCCAAGGATTATGGCACGACCAGAAAAGCGTTACTAAGTCATTGAAATTTAATGCATTGTGGCGGAGAGGGGGGGATTCGAACCCCCGATAGAGTTGCCCCTATGCCGCATTTCGAGTGCGGTGCTTTCAACCACTCAGCCACCTCTCCGCTCGTGGTTGACACCGGATACCGGCGCGGGCGCTTCAATAGCGGCAGGCAGGGCGGGTTACAAGGGCTAATTTGCCGCCCGGCTCGCTTTTCCTTCCGTCGCATCGGGCCGGAGCATTGACTCGCTCGCCCCGAAAGAGTATCCGCACGCCGATCCGGCGGTGTGGGCCAACCATGCCGCTCGATTGTTTTGGCCTTTCCGAACATGCATCGCCCGCCGGCCGCGCCGGTTGGCCGCGAAATCGGAACGGCCGGCAGACCGGGTTTCATCCGGTCCAAGACTGACAAAAAGACGGGCGGGCCGGCCGACGGGCGGTTCAGATCCGGACGGACACTGAAAGGAAGAAAGATGTTCGCAGTCATCAAGACGGGTGGCAAGCAGTACCGCGTTGCCGCCGAAGACGTGATCCAGATCGAGCGCGTTGCCGGAGACGCCGGCGATATCGTGACGCTCGGCGATGTTCTCATGGTCGGCGAAGGCGCTGACGCCTCCATCGGCGCGCCCTTCGTGGACGGCGCCTCCGTGGCCGCCGAGATCCTCGAGCAGAACCGCGGCCCCAAGGTGATTTCCTTCAAGAAGCGCCGCCGCCAGAATTCGCGCCGCAAGCGCGGCCATCGCCAATTGCTGACCACCGTGCGCATTTCCGAAATCCTGACCGGTGGCGCCAAGCCCTCCAAGGCCGCTGCCCCGAAGAAGGAAAAGGCAGCCGAGGCCGCTCCGGCCGCCGCCGCCGCGCCGCTCTTCACCGCGCCGGAAGGCGATGCCGACGATCTCACGAAGATCAAGGGCATCGGCCCGGTCGCCAAGCGCCAGCTCGCCGAACAGGGCATCACGCAGTTTGCCCAGGTTGCCGCGCTTTCCGATGAAGACATCGTGAAGATCGACGAGGCGATGCCCTTCTCCGCCGACCAGATCAAGGACTGGCGCGAACAGGCGCGGGAAATGGCGAAGTAAATCGCCACCGGCTGAAGCTTGAATTCGGGCGCATGAACGCCCATAAGGAACGAAAGGCGCCCCAGCGGCGCGAAGGAGACTTGAAATGGCACACAAGAAAGCAGGCGGTTCGTCCCGTAACGGTCGCGATTCCATTGGCCGCCGTCTTGGCGTGAAGAAGTTCGGCGGCGAGAAGGTCGTCCCGGGCAACATCATCATTCGTCAGCGCGGAACCAAGTGGCATCCGGGCAACAATGTCGGCATGGGCAAGGATCACACCATTTTTGCCGTGACCGAAGGTGCCGTGTCTTTCGCCCGGAAAGCCAACGGTCGAACCTATGTATCCGTCGTGCCGATGGCCGACGCAGCGGAGTAAGCCGGTTCCGCACCAAACACCGGCGGCCCACCTCGGGTTCCGGTGTCTGGCAAGGCAGCAAATGGATCAGGGGAGATGGGCCGCCATCTCCCCTTTTTCTTTTGGCCTGACGGAGGAACCCATGGTCGAGGATATCAAGGAGACTGAAGAAGACAGTTCGTTGCGCATCGATTGCCCGGTGCTGGTCACCGATCGCCTGGTGCTGCGCAAGCCGCATGAGACGGATGCGTCCGATCTCGCCCGGCTGGCCAACAATCCGCGCATCGCGATGATGCTCACCCGCATGCCGCATCCCTATGGCGAAGCGGATGCCGGGAACTTTCTCGACCATGCTTCGCGGCGCCGGAGCGGCTGCATCTACGCGGTCACCCTGGCCGCCAACGGCCGCTTCATCGGCTGCGCCGGCCTCGAGCCCGCCGACGGCGCGCTGGAAATCGGCTATTGGTTTGGCCAGCCCTTCTGGGGCAAGGGCTACGCAACCGAAACCGCCCATGCCCTGGTGGACACGGCGTTCCGCTGTACCGCCATCGAGCGGATGGAAGCCTCCTGCCGTGTCACCAACAGCGCCTCGCGCCGGGTTTTGCACAAGTGCGGCTTCCAGTTCGCCGGCCACGGCATGAAGACCTCGCAGGCCGCCGGCCGCATCAATGTCGAGCGCTATCGCCTCGACCGCGCCACCTGGATCGGCCTGAAAAGCTGGACGGCCCGGTCATGAGACCGGATCGTTCAGGCCATCTCCACCCAGACCGGCCGGTGGTCGGACCCTGTGGCGGTCGAATCGACACGCGCATTGCCGAAGCGGTGTGCGATGCCGGCACTGGCGAAACAATAGTCGAGCCGGCGCGGCTGCAATTTGCCGGCCGGGTCGAACCAGCTCGCCGCTCCGTCCGTCGTCACCGAGACGTCGCAGGCGAACCGCGCGTTGACCTGCCGGCCGTATTCGGCGTCCAGCGGACCTGCGAGAGCGACGTATTCCGGCGATTCCGGGTCCATGTTGAAGTCGCCCATCAGCACGAAATCCTCCGGCAGCGGCAATTCCGGAAAGCCGTTGACAGCAAGGCCCGTCGCCGCGCCGCCATCGAGGCGATGCTCCAGCGCCGTGCGCATCAGCCAGCGGATCTGGGCCAGCCGTTCGGCTGCACTTGTGTGATCGAGATGAACCGAATGGAAGCGGACATGCCCTGCGGGCGTATCAACGATCGCCTCCAGGGCGCCGCGCTGCAGGTTGAGCACGCTGACCGACCGGCTGCGCGGAAGCAGGAAATTGCGCGTGGCGATGATCGGCGTGCGCGACAGGATCATGTTGCCGAATTCGAAGAAGCGGCTGACGGCGCGCCCATTCTCCATGCCGCTGCCCATGTCGATCTGGAAGGGCGCGCCGAAGGCACAGAAATAGTCGGGAAACAGCTCACAGAGCCCGGCCACCATGTCGGCACCGCCGTTCTGCGGGTTGTTGCGGCTGACCTCCTGCAGCGCGATGACGTCCGCGCCCTTCACCTCCTGCCCGATGCGCTCCAGGTCGTACCGCCCGTCCATGCCGATGCCGTACTGGATGTTGTAGCTCACACACGAAAACGCCATGTTTTCACCTTCCGGGAGGATTTGCCTGATATGTCTCGCGATTCGTCGCCACATGCGTTAGAGCAACGTTTCAGAATTTCGCCAATCATTCACCGAACAGTGCGACAGTCCCATGAAATTTCTTGACCAGGCAAAGGTCTACATCCGTTCGGGCGACGGCGGCGCAGGCTCCGTCTCCTTCCGTCGCGAAAAATACATCGAGTTCGGCGGTCCGGATGGCGGCGATGGCGGGCGCGGCGGCGACGTCTGGATCGAGGCTGTCGACGGGCTGAACACGCTCATCGACTACCGTTATCAGCAGCATTTCAAGGCGAAGACCGGCATGCATGGCATGGGCCGCCACAAGACCGGCGCCAAGGGTGCGGATGTGGTGCTGAAAGTGCCGGCCGGAACCCAGGTCTTCGAGGAGGACAACGAGACCCTGGTCTGCGATCTGACCGAAACCGGCCAGCGTTTCCGCATCGCCAAGGGCGGCAATGGCGGCTTCGGCAACATGCATTTCAAGTCGTCCACCAACCAGGCCCCGCGCCGTGCAAATCCCGGCCTGCCCGGCGAAGAGCGCACCATCTGGCTGCGCCTGAAGCTGATTGCGGATGCCGGGCTCGTCGGCCTGCCGAATGCAGGCAAGTCCACCTTTCTGGCCGCGGTAACCCGCGCCAAGCCGAAGATCGCCGACTATCCCTTCACCACGCTGCATCCCAACCTGGGCGTGGCCCGCATCGATGCGCGCGAATTCGTCATCGCCGACATTCCCGGCCTCATCGAGGGCGCGCATGAAGGCACCGGCATCGGCGACCGCTTTCTCGGCCATGTCGAGCGCACCCGCGTGCTGCTGCACCTCGTCTCCGGGCGCGAAGAGGATGTGGCGGCGGCCTATCGCACGGTCCGCCACGAACTCGAGGCCTATGGCCATGGCCTGACGGGCAAGGCGGAGATCGTCGCCCTTTCGCAGGCCGACCTCCTCGACGCGGAGGCCCGCGCCGAAAAGCTGGCGGCGCTGGGTGAGGCTTGCGGGCGTGCGCCCATGCTCATCTCGGCGGCCACCGGTGAAGGCATGGAGGCCGTGCAACGCGCCCTGATGGAAATCATCGAAGCCGCACGAAGCGCCGATACGCCCGAAGAACCCGACGAGCGCTGGCAGAAGTGAAACCGGAACCATGGCCATGCTCTCCGCATACAGGCGCATCACGGTCAAGATCGGCTCTGCCCTGCTGGTCGACCGCAAGACAGGGCTGAAACGCGGCTGGCTGGCCGCGCTCGTCGCCGATATCGCCCGGCTGAAGGCGGGTGGCGCCGATGTTGTGGTCGTGTCCTCGGGCGCCATTGCCCTTGGCCGCACCATTCTGGGCCTCGGGCGAAGGCAGTTGAAGCTGGAGGAAAGCCAGGCGGCGGCGGCGGCAGGCCAGATCGCGCTGGCCCAGGCCTGGTCGGAGGAACTCGCCCGCCATGCCATCACGGCCGGGCAGGTTCTCGTCACGCTGGGCGACACGGAAGAGCGGCGGCGCTATCTCAATGCCCGCGCCACCATCGGCACATTGCTCAAGCTCGGTGCCGTGCCGGTCGTCAACGAGAACGACACGGTGGCGACCACGGAAATCCGCTACGGCGACAATGACCGGCTGGCCGCCCGCGTCGCCACGATGATGTCGAGCGACCTGCTGATCCTGCTCTCCGATATTGACGGGCTTTACACCGCGCCGCCCGCCCTCGATCCCGCTGCACGGCATATCCCGCTGGTCGCGCGCATCACGCCGGAAATCGAGGCCATGGCCGGCGCCGCCGCCTCGGAACTGTCGCGCGGGGGCATGCGCACCAAGCTCGATGCCGGCAAGATCGCCACGACGGCCGGAACCGCCATGATCATCGCGTCCGGTGAGGTCAATCACCCGTTGGGCGCCATCGAGGGTGGCGCCCGCTTCACCCGCTTCGAACCGGCCGGCAATCCCGTCTCCGGCTACAAGAGCTGGATCGCCGGGCAACTGGAACCGGCCGGACGGCTTCTCATCGATGACGGCGCCCTGAAAGCCCTGCATGAAGGCCGTTCGCTGCTCGCCGCCGGGGTGCGCGCGGTGACGGGCAATTTCGCCCGCGGCGATACCGTGGCCGTGCTCACCGCCGATGGCACGGAGGTGGCGCGCGGCCTCATCGCCTATGATGCCGCCGACGCGATGCGCATTGCCGGCCGCAAGAGCGCCGAGATCGAGCAGGTTCTGGGCTATCAGGCCCGCTCCGCCATGATACACCGCGACGACCTGGTGGTGACCGCGCCGGTCCCGTGATGAACCGGCGATTGCCCGCCGCCACCGGACCATGTATTGACCCTGCGACAGGGAGACCCGACATGCTGACCACCGACAGCACCGGCAAGACAGACGTTCACGCCCTCATGGCAGACATGGGAAGGCGCGCCCGCGCCGCCGCCGCCCCGCTTGCCATCGCCAGCCCGCAGGCCAAGCATGCCGCGCTGATGGCCATGGCCGATGCCATCGAGACGGGCATGGACACGATCCTGGCCGCCAATGCACGCGACATGGAAAACGGCGTGGCGGCCGGCCTCTCGCCGGCGATGCTGGATCGCCTGAAACTCGACGGGGACCGCGTGCGCGCCATGGCCGGCGGCATCCGCGCCATCGCGGAACTCAAGGATCCCGTGGGCGAGATCATCGCCGAATGGGACCGGCCCAACGGTCTGCACATCGAACGGGTGCGCACGCCGCTCGGCGTCATCGGCGTCATCTATGAAAGCCGGCCCAACGTGACCGCCGATGCCGGCGCGCTCTGCCTGAAGGCCGGCAATGCCGTCATCCTGCGCGGCGGCTCGGACTCGGCGCATTCATCGGCGGCCATCCACGCCTGCCTCGCCGAGGGGCTGGAGGCGGCAGGCCTGCCAGCCGATGCCATCCAGCGGGTTCCGGTGACCGACCGCGCCGCCGTCGGCGAATTGCTGACAGGACTGGACGGCAATGTGGACGTCATTGTCCCGCGCGGCGGCAAGAGCCTCGTCGCCCGCGTTCAGGCGGATGCCCGGGTGCCGGTCTTCGCCCACCTGGAAGGCATCTGCCATGTCTACGTGGACAAGTCCGCCGATCCGGCCATGGCCGTGGCCATCGTGACCAATGCCAAGATGCGCCGCACCGGCATTTGCGGCGCGGCGGAAACGCTGCTGGTGGACCGCGCCTGCGCTGCCACCCACCTGCCGCCGATCCTGCAGGCCCTTGCGGAAAAGGGTTGCGAAATCCGTGGCGACGACACCGTCATGGCCCTTTGGGACGATGCGAAGGAAGCGGCGGCCGAGGACTGGTCGACCGAATATCTCGACGCCATCATTTCCGTGGCCGTCGTCGATGGCGTGTCCGGCGCCATCGGGCACATCAACCGCTATTCGTCGCATCACACCGAAGCGATCATCGCCGAGGACGATGAGGCCGTCGCGCGCTTCTTCAACGAGATCGACAGCGCCATCCTGCTTCACAACGCCTCCACCCAGTTCGCCGATGGCGGTGAATTCGGCATGGGTGCCGAGATCGGCATCGCAACGGGCAAGATGCATGCGCGCGGACCCGTCGGCGTCGAACAGCTCACCTCGTTCAAGTACCGGGTGCGCGGCACCGGTCAGACCCGCCCCTGATGGAGGAGGCCGAGAGCGTAGCCCGGCACTATCTGCGCATGCCCGCAACCGCGCCCGGCTTGCGGGTCGGCCTGTTCGGCGGCTCTTTCAATCCGCCCCATGGCGGTCACGCGCTGGTTGCCGAGATCGCCCTGCGCCGGCTGGCGCTCGACCAGCTCTGGTGGATCGTCACGCCGGGCAACCCGCTCAAGGACAATTCCAACCTGGCGCCGCTGGCCCGGCGCGTCGCCGCTTCCGAGGCGGTCAAGCCTTCCCCGAAGGTGAAGATCACGGCCTTCGAGGCCGCATACCGGGTGCGCTTCACGGCCGATACGCTGGCACTGGTCAAGGCGCGCCGGCCCGGCGTGCGCTTTGTCTGGATCATGGGCGCGGACAACCTGCGCTCCTTTCACCGCTGGCAGCGGTGGCGGCAGATCGTCCGTACCTTCCCCATCGCCGTGATCGATCGCCCTGGCGATACGCTGGCGTTCCTTTCATCGCGCATGGCGAAGACCTTCGCGCACGCGCGCATCGATGAAGCCGATGCCCCGCGTCTGGCCTTTCTCGATCCGCCGGCCTGGACCTTCATTCACGGCCCGCGCTCCTCGCTCTCATCGACCGAGTTGCGCGCGAAGGCGGGGCAGGAGTCGCAGACGCGTTAGCAAACGTGAAAACAGTCGATCCGCCGTGTCTTGAAAATGCAAGGCTTTGCTGCCACCTTTCAAGCGTACGCTGGACACGGCGTGCGGCGTTGCTCTCATGATGAAAGGAAAGACACTGAGAACAGCAACTGTAGTGAAGGCAGACGAATTGTCTTCCCGGGCTGAGGCCGGCCGGAGCTCCGGCGCCGAAGCAGCCCTTCAGACGGCCCTTGAATCGCTTGAGAATTCCAAGGCCGAAGATATTGTTTCCATTGACATTCAGGGCAAGTCCAGTCTTGCGGACTACATGATCGTGGCCTCCGGGCGCTCGCATCGTCATGTTGCCGCCGTGGCGGATCACCTGATCCGGGCCCTCAAGGAGGCCGGCCATGGCAATGCCCGCGTCGAGGGTCTGGCCAGCGCCGACTGGGTGTTGATTGATTCGGGCGACGTTATCGTCCATGTCTTCCGGCCTGAAGTCCGCGAGTTCTACAACATCGAGAAGATGTGGCAGGCTCCGGACCTGGAGGACGGCACCCTGCACTGAACCCTGCGGGGTCATGGACAGGGAGCAAGCATGCGGATCGTCGTTCATGCCGTGGGCCGGATGAAGGCCGGCCCCGAGCGGGATTTGTCGGCGCGCTATTTCGAGCGCTTCGCCAAGGCCGGATCTCCGCTCGGACTGGATTTTGCCGGTGTGAAGGAAATGGCCGAGAGCCGGGCGCCCGATGGGGCGCGGCGCAAGGCGGAAGAAGCCGAACCGCTCCTGCGAATGGCTGCCGATGGCGCTTTCCTTGTGTTGCTCGATGAAACCGGAAAGTCCGTCACGTCCGCCGATTTCGCTGAGCGGCTGGCAAGCCTGCGCGATGAGGGTCCGCGCGATCTCGTCCTGGCCATTGGCGGGCCTGACGGACACGACCCGGCCTTGCGCGGGAAAGCCGGCATGCTCCTGTCTTTCGGCCGGATGACATGGCCCCACCAGATCGCGCGCATCCTGCTGGCCGAACAGCTCTATCGCGCCTGCACGATCCTTTCCGGCCATCCCTATCACCGGGCCTGATGCACAGGCCGTCGCGTGTCTTTGGTTAATGATTCCTTTGCCGTGCTCCGTTAGGCTGGTGCCATGAAACCGCGATGGAAGCTTGCCACCTGCGCCCGCTGCCCGGCCCTGCTTGCCGGCGCATTGGCGCTTGGCCTTCTGGCGTCCTGTCCCGCCAGCGCCCAGGATGCGGCCGCCCCCGATCCGGCAGCGCTGGAATCGCGACAGGGCGAAACCCGGGCGGCCTATGAACGGATCGCCGCCGAGATGGCGGCCGCGCAGGATCGCAAGGCGGCGCTGGTCGCGGAAATCGAATCACTGGAAAAGGACGCCACCGCGATCACCGCCGCGCTGATCCGTTCGGCAGGGGAGGAACGCAAGCTCGCCGAGGACATCGACGCCATCGCCGGCCGCATCACCGATCTGCATGCCCGGCAGGAGGCGGTTCGCCGGTCACTGGCCAGCCGGCGCGGCATCCTGGCGGAAGTACTCGCCGCCTTGCAGCGCATGGGGCTCAATCCCCCGCCGGCCATTCTGGTCAGGCCGGAGGATGCCCTTGGCTCGGTCCGCAGCGCCATTCTGCTTGGAGCCGTCGTGCCGGAACTGCGCAGCCAGACGGCGATCCTCGTTGCAGATCTCGAGGAGCTGCAACGCGTCACGGCGGCCATCATGCGTGAACGCCAACAGCTTGAAGGCGCCGTTCGCCGCCAGGTGGCCGAGCGCGAGCGCCTGGACGCCCTGCTTGCGGAAAAGAAGCGGTTGCGTGAGGAGACCGAGGCGCGCATTGCCGCCGAGACGGCCCGCGCCGAGGAACTGGCCGCACGCGCCACCTCCTTGCAGGAACTCATCGCCTCGCTCGACGCCGAGATCGCCACGGCCCGCGAGGCAAGCGAGGCGGCACACAAGGCCGAGCAGGAAGCCCTGGCCCGCAGCGAGGAACTGGAGCGTCTGCGCCGGCAGGAAAGCCCGGTGCCGGAAGAAAACAGGCTGGTGACCGGCCTGCCCTTCGATGCCATGAAGAAGCGCCTTCTCCTGCCCGTCTCCGGGCAGCTACGGGACCATTTCGGCGAGGTCTCGCCGGATGGCCTCCACCGGACCGGCGACACCATTCAAACACAATCGGGCGCTATCGTCACATCGCTGGCGGATGGTACGGTTCTCTTTGCCGGTGCCTTTCGTTCTTATGGCCAACTCTTGATCCTGGATGCCGGCGCCGGATATCATGTCGTAATGGCAGGCATGGGCAGGCTCAATGTGGTCCAGGGCCAGAAAGTGGCGGCAGGCGAGCCGGTTGGCGCCATGGGGGAAAGACGGGTGGCGGCTGTTGTCGCTACGGGTGATGAAAACGGACAGCCGGAGCTCTATGTTGAGATTCGGAAGGACAGGAAACCCGTTGATCCGGCACAATGGTGGTCGGACAAGGTAGCCGGAAGGACGAGGAATGATTCGTAAGTTTGCACTGCTTGGTACGGGCGCGCTCGTGGGCGCGGCGGCCATGGTGTCGATTCAGGGCGGGCCCTGGGCGCCGGCCAATGCCGCCGGGTCCGAGACCTATCGCCAACTGGCCATTTTCGGAGACATCTTCGAGCGCGTACGCGGCCAGTATGTCACGCCGCCCGATGAGAAGAAGCTCGTCGAATCCGCGATCAACGGCATGCTCACCTCGCTCGACCCGCATTCCTCCTACCTGAATGCGGATGACGCCAAGGACATGCGCGTCCAGACCAAGGGCGAATTCGGCGGTCTCGGTATCGAGGTCACGATGGAGAATGAACTGGTCAAGGTCATCACGCCCATCGACGACACCCCGGCCATGCGCGCGGGCGTCCTGGCGGGCGATCTGATCGCCGAGATCGATGGTGAGGAAGTGCGTGGCCTGTCGCTGGCCGATGCGGTCGACCGGATGCGCGGCGAAGTCAACACGCCCATCGAGTTGACCATCCTGCGCGAGGGCGCCGACAAGCCGCTCAAGATCAAGATCGTTCGTGACGTCATCAAGGTGAAGGCCGTCAAGGATCGCATCGAGGAGGATGTCGGCTATCTCAAGATCACGTCCTTCACCGAGAAGACGTTCGGCGATCTTCAGGACGCGATCACGCGGATCAAGAAGGAATTGCCGGACGACAAGCTGAAGGGCTATGTGCTGGACCTGCGCCTCAATCCGGGCGGGCTGCTGGATCAGGCCGTGGCCGTCTCCGATGCCTTCCTTGACAAGGGCGAGATCGTCCGCACCAAGGGCCGCGAGGAGCGCAACATCGATCTCTACACCGCACGCGCCGGCGATCTGACCAATGGAAAGCCGGTGATCGTCCTGATCAATGGCGGATCGGCCAGTGCCTCGGAAATCGTCGCAGGCGCGCTTCAGGATCACCGCCGCGCCACGGTGCTCGGCACGCGTTCCTTCGGCAAGGGTTCGGTGCAGACCATCATTCCGCTGCAGGAGAACGGTGCCCTGCGCCTGACCACGGCGCTCTATTACACGCCCTCCGGCAAGTCCATCCAGGGGGCCGGCATCAACCCGGATATCGAGGTTGCCCAGCCCCTGCCCGACGAACTGAAGGGCCGCGACCTGACGCGCGGTGAATCGGAACTTCGCGGGCACATCAAGGGTGATGAGGAAAACGAGGAAGGTTCAGGCTCCATCGCCTATGTTCCGCCGGAAGCCAAGGACGACCTGCAGCTTCAGGCGGCCTTGAAGCTGCTGCGGGGCGAGACGACAAATCCCGCCTTCCCGCCGAGCCCGGACAAGGCCGTCGTGCTTCAGCAGGCCGATTAAGACATCAGGAGTGCCGCCGCACGCGGCGGCGCTTCGCTTTCTACAGGGTGACACGGCCGGTCTTCCCGGCGGGCAATGCGAGCCGGACGAGACATGACCGATAGCGGGCACGACAGGCGCCAGCGGGAAATCGACCGGCCTCTCGGGCTGGAAGGGCGCCCCCGCAAGTCTGGCCTGGGGCTTCCAAGGGGCGTCCTCGGCGCTGCGGCCGCTCTCATCCTGGTGGGCTTGCCGGCAGGCTGGATTGCCTTGTCCAGCGATCCGTTCCGCGAGGTCCAGCCGGAGATCTCGGCCATTCCCGAACCGGCCACGAACCAGCCGACAACGGCCCGCGAGCCTGAGACCATGCCGGTGGCGGCAGCGAAAGGTGAGGGGCCCGCCGTCATCAAGGTCCCGCCCGATGACGCGGGCAAGGCGGCATCCGGCACCAAAGCGAGCGAATCCGGCAGCGTCATCATCATCCGCGATCCGTCGGAACTGAAACAGGACGGCCGGACCGCCCACCTGCCGGACAGGGCGCTGATCGAGCAGTCCGAACACGGCCCGTTGCCGGTCACCGGGCCGGATGGCCGCCGACCCTTCGATGTCTATGCGGGATCCTGGTCGGGAACCCGCGGCGCCAGGGTTGCGATCGTCATTGGTGGGCTGGGGCTTTCGCAAACCGGGACACAGGAGGCCATCCAGAAACTTCCCGGAGGCGTGACACTTGCCTTTTCCCCCCAGGGCAACAGCCTGAACCGATGGATGCAGGAAGGCCGGCGCAAGGCCCATGAAGTCCTGCTCCAGCTTCCTTTGGAACCTTTCGATTATCCCCGGGTCAATCCCGGTCGCAACACCCTGACGGTGGATGCGCAGCCGGAGCAGAACCTGTCCAAACTGTACTGGACGCTCGGCCGAACGACGAATTATGTCGGCGTCATGAACTATATGGGCGCGCGGTTCATGTCCGATGCCAACGCCATGCAGCCGGTCATGGCGGATTTGGCCGCGCGCGGCCTGATGTTTCTCGATGACGGCACCTATGCCCGTTCGTTGGCACCCTCGATGGCCAGGGGCGGCAAGATGCCCTTCGCCACCGCCGACACGATCATCGATCAGGTTCAGGACCGGGCAGCCATAGTGAAGAAGCTGGATGAACTGGAAGCGACCGCTCGCGCCAGCGGGTCGGCGATCGGCATCGGATCGGCTTTCGACGTCACGGTCGCAGCCGTGGCGGCATGGGTCGCGGAAGCCAGGAAAAGAGGCGTGGAAATCGTGCCGGTATCCGCACTCGCAACAGATCCGCGCATGTAGAGACAGGAGACGGAGGGGCGGGACGCATGGGAAAGAAAAAGATCAAGTCTGACGACCTGCCGTACAGGCCATGCGTCGGCGTCATGGTGCTGAACGGCGACGGGCTGGTCTGGGCCGGACGCCGCATCGCGGCCGATGACGGCGAAATGGCCGGCGCAACGCACCTCTGGCAAATGCCACAGGGCGGTATCGACAAGGGTGAAACGCCCCTGGAGGCGGCCTGGCGGGAACTCTATGAGGAAACCGGCATCCGCACCGCCTCGCTGGTCATGGAGGCTCCGGACTGGATCCATTATGACCTGCCTCCAGAACTCGTCGGCATCGCGCTCAAGGGCAAGTATCGCGGCCAGAAACAGCGCTGGTTCGCGTTCCGTTTCGAAGGCGATGAAAGCGAAATCCGGATCAATCCGCCACCGGGCGGCCATCAGGCGGAATTCGACGCCTGGTCATGGAAGCCCATGGCCGAATTGCCGGACCTGATCGTTCCCTTCAAGCGCAAGGTCTATGACGAGGTTGTGGCCGTCTTTTCGCACCTGGCGGCAACGCCGGCATGAAACTGATCGGTTTGCTTGGCGGCATGAGCTGGGAATCGACCGCCCTTTACTACCGCCTGATGAACGAGGAAGTCAGGCGATTGCGTGGCGGCCTTCATTCCGCGCGCCTTCTTCTTCATTCGGTCGATTTCCATGACATCGAGCAACGCCAGCACAAAGGTGACTGGGAGGGGACGGCCGACATCCTGGCCACCGCTGCGCGCGGCCTGAAGGCCGGCGGCGCAGATTTTGTCGTACTGGCAACCAACACGATGCACAAGGTCGCCGACAGGATCGGCGCCGCGTCCGGGCTCGATCTCCTGCATATCGCGGATCCGACCGGAACCGCCCTGAAAACGGACGGCGTCCACCGCGTTGCCCTTCTCGGAACGCGCTTCACGATGGAACAGGATTTCTACCGCGCGCGGCTCGAAAATGACTTCGGTTTGGACGTTCTGATTCCCGCGCCCGGCGACCGTGCCGACATCCATCGGATCATCTACGATGAGCTTTGCCGCGGCATCGTCGCCGACCGCTCGGCGGCCCGTTTCGGTGAAATCATCGAACGGTTGAAATCACGGGGCGCGGAGGCAGCGATCCTCGGCTGCACCGAAATCACCATGATCGTGAATGACGGCAATTCGGCCTTGCCTGTCTATGACACGACCGCTCTCCATGCCCGCGCCGCCGTGATCCGCGCCTTGGCGGACTGAAGAAGCCGCGCCACCAGGAGACGCATGCCGCAAACAGAAAACGGGCCCCGCAGGGCCCGTTTGAAACTGCGCGACATTCCTGCCTGGCATCAGGCCGGCAGAATGGCACCTTGAAGCGTCGTCAGCTGGTCCAGGAATTCCTGGGCGCGCTGACGGTTGTCGTCATCCTGCGCGTCGGCGAGGTCTTCACGCGCTTCCGCGATCCGGCGCTCGATATCCGCCTTGTCGATATTGTCGACATGCACCGACGCCTCGGCAAGCACTGTGCAGCTCTCCGGCATGACATCGGCGAACCCGCCGAAAATCACATACTGGTCTGCCTTGCCGCCTGCCGTATTCACCGTCACGACACCCGGCCGGATCGAGGTCATCAGCGGCGCGTGACTGGCCATGATGGTCATCTCGCCGTCAACGCCGGGGATCACGACAGATGCGACGTCTTCCGAGACAAGCAGCTTTTCGGGCGACACCAGTTCGAACTTGAAGGATTGGGCCATGTTCATCCAGCGAACAGCGAATAGCGGACAGCGTGACTGCCTAGACTATCCCTGCTCGCTACTCCCTGTTCCCGATTCGCTTTGATCAGGCCGCTTCCGCAGCCATCTTCTGGGCCTTCTCGACCGCTTCCTCGATGGACCCGACCATGTAGAAGGCCGGCTCGGGAAGGTGATCGTAGTCGCCGGCGCACAGACCCTTGAAGCCCTTGATCGTGTCTTCGAGGTCAACGAGCTTGCCCGGCGAGCCGGTGAACACTTCGGCCACGAAGAACGGCTGCGACAGGAAGCGCTCGATCTTGCGCGCGCGCGCCACCGTCAGCTTGTCCTCTTCCGACAGTTCGTCCATGCCGAGAATGGCGATGATGTCCTGGAGCGACTTGTAGCGCTGCAGGATCGACTGAACCTGGCGGGCCACTTCGTAATGCTCTTCGCCGACGATCATCGGGTCCAGCATGCGCGAGGTGGAGTCCAGCGGATCCACGGCCGGATAGATGCCCTTTTCGGCAATCGAACGTGACAGAACCGTCGTGGCGTCCAGGTGGGCGAACGAGGTTGCAGGCGCCGGGTCGGTCAGGTCGTCGGCGGGCACGTAAATGGCCTGCACCGAGGTAATCGAGCCCTTGGTTGTCGTGGTGATGCGCTCCTGCATGGCGCCCATGTCGGTCGCCAGCGTCGGCTGGTATCCCACGGCAGAGGGAATGCGGCCGAGCAGCGCCGACACTTCCGAACCGGCCTGCGTGAAGCGGAAGATGTTGTCCACGAAGAACAGCACGTCCTGGCCTTCGTCACGGAAATGCTCGGCCACCGTCAGGCCCGACAGGGCGACACGGGCGCGCGCACCGGGCGGCTCGTTCATCTGGCCGTAGACGAGCGCGGCCTTGGAGCCCTCGCCACCGCCGAGCTTGTTCACGCCCGATTCGATCATCTCGTGATAGAGGTCATTGCCTTCGCGGGTACGCTCACCCACACCGGCGAAAACCGAGTAACCGCCGTGCGCCTTGGCGACGTTGTTGATCAGTTCCATGATCAGAACCGTCTTGCCCACGCCGGCGCCGCCGAACAGGCCGATCTTGCCGCCCTTGGCATAGGGTGCCAGCAGGTCGACGACCTTGATGCCCGTGACCAGGATTTCCGCCTCGGTGGACTGTTCCACATAGGCCGGGGCTTCCTGGTGAATGGCGCGCGTCGACTTGGTTTCCAGCGGACCGGCCTCATCGACCGGCTCGCCGATCACGTTCATGATGCGGCCGAGGGTTTCAGGGCCGACGGGCACCGAGATCGGCGCCCCGGTATCGGATACGAGCTGACCGCGGACCAGGCCTTCCGTGGCGTCCATGGCGATGCAGCGCACGGTGTTCTCGCCCAGATGCTGCGCGACTTCGAGAACGAGGCGGTTGCCGTTGTTGTTGGTTTCCAGCGCGTTCAGGATCGGCGGAAGGTGGTCGGCGAAGGACACGTCGACAACGGCGCCGATAACCTGTGTGATCTTGCCGGTCCCACCGGCCTCCTTGGACGCTGCAGCCTTCTTGGCCGCTGCGGTTTTGGGGGTCGCTGCTTTAGCCATCGATCCTTACCTTTTCTAACCTCAGAGCGCTTCGGCGCCCGAAATGATTTCAATGAGTTCCTTGGTGATCTGCGCCTGGCGCTGACGGTTGTAGGAAAGCGTCAGCTTGTCGATCATCTCACCGGCATTTCGCGTCGCATTGTCCATGGCGGACATCTGCGCGCCGTAGAAGGAGGCCTGATTTTCCAGCAATGCGCGGAAGATCTGGACGGAGATGTTGCGCGGGATCAGCGTCTCCAGGATCGTTCCGGCATCCGGTTCGTATTCGTAGGTCGCCCCGGCCGTATCCGCGGCCGCCGTCTCCCCACCCGCCTGGGCCGGGATGATCTGCTGGGCGGTCGGCACCTGGCTGATCACCGACTGGAATTCCGAATAGAACAGGGTGCAGACATCGAACTGGTTGTCGTCGAACAGCGCGATGATCTTCTTGCCGATGGCATCGGCATTGACGAAGCCGATATTGCGCACTTCGCGCAGATCGACGCGGTCGATGATCAGGTTCGCATGATCGCGGCGAAGCTGATCATAGCCCTTCTTGCCAACGCACAGGATTTTCACCTGCTTGCCGTCCGCGAGAAGCTTGCGGATGCGTTCACGCGCAAGACGCACGATCTGCGTGTTGAAGCCGCCGCAAAGGCCGCGTTCGCCGGTGCAGACGACGAGCAGATGCGTCTCGTCCCTGCCCGTTCCCGTCATCAGGCGCGGCGCATCCGCCCCGTCGCCGACCACGGATGCGATATTGGCAAGCACTGCGCCCATCCGCTGCGAATAGGGACGGGCGGCCTCCGCCGATTCCTGCGCCCGGCGCAGTTTCGCGGCGGCGACCATCTGCATCGCCTTGGTGATCTTCTGCGTCGCCTTGACAGATGCAATGCGGACGCGGAGGTCTTTCAAAGAGGCCATGTCGGTTCCCGTTCAGCTATCAGGCAAAGCTCTTGGCGTAGGCGTCGAGCTGTGCCTTCAGCTTTTCCTCGATCTCGGGCGTCAGCGCCTTCTCGGTGCGGATGGCTTCCAGCACATCCTTGCCTTCGCCACGCATGTGGGCGAGCAGACCCTGTTCGAACTTGCCGACCTGGTTGACCGCCAGCTTATCGAGATAGCCCTTGACGCCCGCATAGATCACCGCGACCTGCTCTTCGGTCTTGAGCGGCGAGAACTGCGGCTGCTTGAGCAACTCGGTCAGACGGGCACCGCGGTTCAGCAGGCGCTGGGTAGCGGCGTCGAGGTCGGAGCCGAACTGGGCAAAGGCCGCCATCTCGCGATACTGCGCCAGCTCGCCCTTGATCGACCCGGCCACCTGCTTCATCGCCTTGATCTGGGCAGAGGAGCCCACGCGCGACACCGACAGGCCGACGTTCACCGCCGGGCGGATACCCTGGAAGAAGAGATCCGTCTCAAGGAAGATCTGGCCGTCGGTGATCGAGATCACGTTGGTCGGAATGAAGGCCGAAACGTCGTTGCCCTGCGTCTCGATGACCGGCAGCGCGGTCAGGGAGCCAGCCCCGTTGTCCTCGTTCAGCTTGGCGGCGCGCTCCAGCAGGCGGGAGTGCAGGTAGAAAACGTCACCCGGATAGGCTTCGCGGCCGGGCGGACGGCGCAGCAGCAGCGACATCTGGCGGTAGGCGACGGCCTGCTTGGAAAGGTCGTCGTAGCCGATCAGGGCGTGCATGCCGTTGTCGCGGAAATATTCGCCGATGGCGCAGCCGGCAAACGGGGCGAGGAACTGCATCGGCGCCGGATCGGAGGCAGTCGCAGCGATCACGACGGAATATTCCAGCGCACCGCGGTCTTCCAGGACCTTCACGAACTGGGCGACGGTGGAGCGCTTCTGGCCGACCGCGACATAGACGCAGAACAGCTTGTCCTTCTCCGGACCGTTGTCGTGGATCGGCTTCTGGTTGAGGAACGTGTCCAGGATGATGGCGGTCTTGCCGGTCTGGCGGTCGCCGATGACCAGCTCGCGCTGGCCGCGGCCGACCGGGATCAGCGCGTCGATGGCCTTCAGGCCGGTCGACATCGGCTCATGCACCGACTTGCGCGGGATGATGCCCGGTGCCTTGACGTCCACCTGGCGGCGCTCCTTGGCCTTGATCGGGCCCTTGCCGTCGATCGGGTTGCCCAGCGCGTCAACGACGCGGCCGAGAAGCTCCGGACCGACCGGAACGTCCACGATGGCGCCCGTGCGCTTGACCGTGTCGCCTTCCTTGATGTCGCGGTCGGAGCCGAAGATGACGACGCCGACATTGTCGCTTTCGAGGTTCAGGGCCATGCCCTGGATGCCGCCGGGAAACTCGACCATTTCGCCCGCCTGGACGTTGTCGAGACCGTAGACACGGGCGATGCCGTCACCGACGGACAGAACCTGGCCGACTTCGGAGACCTCAGCCTCCTTGCCGAAATTCTTGATCTGATCTTTCAGGATTGCGGAAATTTCCGCGGCGCGGATATCCATCAGCCGACCTCTTTCAGTGCAAGCTTCATCGAAGTGAGTTTCGTTTTGAGCGACGTATCGATCTGCCTGGAGCCGATCTTCACGATCAGGCCGCCAAGAATGGAGGGATCAACCGTCAGATTGATGGCAACGTCCTTGCCGGCCACATCCTTGAGGGTGGCGGCAAGTTCCTTCTGCTGCGTCGCGTTCAGCTCATGCGCGCTGACGACATCGGCAGCGATCTCGCCGCGCGCTTCCGCCGCGATGGCGCGAAACGCCGTGATGATGCCGGGCAGCGCAAACAGGCGGCGGTTGCGCGCCACCACCTTCAGGAAATTGGCCAGCAGGCCGTCGATGCCGGTCTTTTCCGCGATCGCGGAAATTGCCTTGAACTGGTCGTCCGCGGAGAAGACCGGGCTTTCGATCAGTCGCTTGAAGTCGGCCGATTCGCCGATCAGGGCTTCAACCTGGCCGAGGCCGGTTTCCACCGCTTCGACGGAACCGGATTCCGCTGCCAGCTCGTACAACGAGCCCGCATAGCGCCTGGCGACACCGGAAATGAGAGAGGAAGACTGTGTCACGGGTGACCGTTTCTCTTTCTGGCGGGATCAAGACCTGGCTTCGAGCCAGCCGAATGGCTTGCCCAAGCCCTTGATCATATTGACGTTTTCTGGCGTATCTCAAGGCTTGGCCGCCTTGTTTCCGCCAAAATGCGCTTGCCGTCTAACACAAGCTCAGGAGACTCGCAACATGGGCGCAGTCATGCTTTCGGATCAACTTGCCGCAGCGCGGCGGGGAAGCGGCCGCAATGCAGCAACCTTCAGGCGGCATATCCGAGCGCATGGGCCCCGCTGAGTCCGGCAAGCACGGCGGCGAGCAGGAGCAGCAGAATGGCCGGCAGCCGCGTTGCACCCGGCAGGAAGAAGGCCAGAACGGCGCCGATGGCCGCCGCGCCCCAGGCCATTGCCAGCGACAGGTAGAGCATTTGCTGGGCCAGCAGGATGCATGCCAGCCCCTGCCCCAGCATGAAACCGCCGGGCAGGGCCCGGACCATCGCCGCCGCATCGCCGTTCCGCCGCGCGCCCGGCGCAAGCAGCGCCAGAGCCAGGCGCGGAAGCAGCAGAAGCACCAGCCCGGCCAGGCAGGTCGCCGCCGCCGCCCAGAATGCCATCCATTCGCCCTGGCTGTAGGGCCACGGAAAAGCCAGTTCCATGTCTTGCACTCCCTTGTCTGGTCATGCCTGCGCGAATCGTCCTGCTTCACACCGGAACCGACCTGAGGGGAAGTGAATCGGCGACCGCGCCCCTGTCAAGCGCCCGGCGCCGCTACTTCGCCGAACGGTTGGCGGCATCCGGGCCGCACAGGCCGGCAACGGCAACCGCCTCGCCCGTCTTTCCGCCCCGTGATACCCGCACGCTTCCGTCGAGCAGGGTCAGCATCCGCGTCCGCTCGCTGACCGTGAATTCCAGAAAGACCGACACCGGCGCTTTCTCCAGCGTTTCATAGCGCCGCCTTTCGCCGTCCGTCCGCTTCGCGCGCTCGATCAGCACGAGTTCCCGCAACAGGCCGTTGATCCGGGCATAACCCCGCTCGAAGGTACCGAAACCGTCGAACCAGCGCTCCGTGAAGAACAGCGTTGCCGGATCGGCATGGATCGTCTTGTAGGTCGTCAATTGCTCTTCCGGCTTCGATTGCCCGGCATCGTCCCCGGAATCGGCTCCCTCCGCCCGGAGAAACCGGCAATGCGCGCCGGGATGGTCGAATCCGATGGCCGTGAGCGTGGGCGGAGCGCCGGATGGGGCCGGCAGAACGGGACTCTCAGCCGGGCCGGCATCGTCCTGTACCGGATCCGGCACGGGATCGCCGCCGCCAGGAGCCGGCCCCGGCGACGCCGGCGGCGGATTTTGCGCCTGTCCGGCGGTTCCGGGCGCAGGATCCCCGCTGACCTGTGCCTGGGCCTGGGCCTGCGCCTGCATCGCCATCAGCCCGGTTGCCGCCATTGCCGCGATCAAAGATCCGGCCCGTCGCACTACGGCCATGAAACTGCATCCTCGTTGCCTTTCCCGCGAACTCTAGCCCATCGCGGCGCCGGGACAAGGGGCCGCCTATGCCAGCATGGATGCGATCATCCGGGCCGACGACCGGGCATCCACCTCGCAATCGCGCACGAGCTGGTCGAAATGCGCCGTCAGCGCCTGCACCTGGCGGCTTTCGCGAAACACCAGATACTGGCTTCCGATGTAGACGACGCCGATCAACGGCCCGAACACCGTGACCGGCGCGGAATAGACCTTGCGGTTGTCGTAGAGATAGAGCCTGAGCGACGGATAGAGCCGCTCGCAGCTTTCTGCCATCACTTCGATCTGTCGCCGGCGCGCCCATTCCGGCAGGCCGGCCCAATAGCCCTCGCCGCGCGCCAGCGAACGAATCATCTCCAGCGATACGCAGATTTCATAGTCCGAGCCGGGCGAGCGCAGGAATTGCGCCTGATCCTCCACCGCCGCAGTCGCCTGTGCCGGCGTCTTGTCCAGAAAGGCGGAATATTCGAAATCCAGCACCGCATCGGTCTTCAGGATATCCGGCAGCGTGGCCGGAACATAGCGGATCTTGTGCCCGGCCGCTTCGCGGTGCCATTCGCGGATCTGGTCATCCGATGGTGTGTGCTGGGCATCGGCGACACGGAAACTGGCCTGCAACAGGTCGGCCGCCGTTTCGCTGCGCTCCGAGAGGCCGAGCAGCCAATCGGCCGAAACACCAAGCGCCGATGCACACTGGGCGGCCAGATGGGCATTGGGCAGACGCAGGTCATCGGCCCCGCCCAGCGCCTGCGCGATTGTCGAGCGATCGACGCCGCACGCCCGCGCCAGCGCGCTACGGGTCATGCCGATGGCCGCCATCCGGAGCGATACCCGCTCGCGGAAAAGCCGCGCTCTTTCTTCCTTGTTCATGATTTTTCTCTACAAAGAAAACTTTTATCATCATAGCGGCATTTTTGCAGCAAATTATCAGAATTCCCGTGGCCTGCAAGAAACGTCTATCCCCGGGACGTTCAAGACCAACGGGGGTACAAATGGAATCCAGACTGAGAACCGTCGTCAAGGCCGCCACATGGCAAATGCTGGGCCTTGTCACCATGAGCCTTCTGGCCTGGATACAGACAGGCTCGATAGCCGGTGCCTTCTCCTTCGCGCTTTCGGCGGCCCTTGTCGGCTTCGTCATGTTCTTCATTCACGAACGGGTCTGGGGCTTCGTTCCGTGGGGCCGGCAGGCACGAGTTCATCGCCAGACGGAATCCGCCGCCTGACCGCCGCGCGGTTCCAGTTTGGAAAACTTCCAATCTGCGGCACCGCCCATTGCAGCGGCACGCCTGTGGTGCCATGCCTCTCGCCGTCGCGGCCGCCGTGCCGCGGGCACTGTCAATGTTGGGGCCTTGAACCCCATCGATTGGAGAGAGAAATGTCATACATCGTTCGTGCCGTTGCGATTGCCATTGCGGCGACCCTGTTTGCATGTCCTGCCCTGGCTTCCGGACCCGGCGTGAAGTCAAAGCCCGGAGAGCATTTCGATTTCGCCAAGCCGAAGACCGGGGCGGAAGCGCGCGAGGCATTGCGCGACCACTCATCCGAAATGGTCATCGCCTTGGCCGGCGGCGATACCTACGGCGTGCATGAGGAAAGCTACTACCTCGAAGACGCGACGGCCTTCCTGCGCGAGGCGGGCATGTTGAGCGAGACCGAAGGGCTGGCTCTGGCCAATGAAATAGAGGCCGTTCATCTCGCATCCGAGACTGAGGATCTCGATATGGTCCGCCAGCGGATGCCGGACCTGCTGGCGCGCATTGACCATGTGCTGCTGAAGCCCTGAACGCCGGCTGACCGGAGGCATCGCCGCGCCTTCCGGTTCTCTGGCAAACGATCACACCCGTCCCTCGGTGCGGATGTGCAGCGTCGCCCCGCAATGCTTGCAATGCACCGCATCGGCATCATGCAGGAAGAGCCCGCATGTCTTGCATTCATGCGTCACCTTGGAAGGCCGGAACAGCACCTGCAGAAGGCGCAGGAACAATGTCACGCCGAAGATCATGACAGCCACGGAAATCATGCGCCCCGGCGTACCGGTCAGCGTGATGTCGCCGAAACCGGTCGTTGTCAGTGTCGTTACGGTGAAATAGAGCGCATCGGCATAGTTGTTGATTTCAGGATTGATGCCCACCTGCAGCGCATAGATCAGCCCGGTCATCACGAACAGGAAGACACCGAGATTGACCGAGGCCAGAACAATGTCCTCGTGCATCCGGAAGAACCGGAAATCCTGCCTCAGACGGCTGAGCAGCTGGTAGGTGTGCAGCAGTCTGAGCGTGCGCAGGATACGCAGGAAGCCGAAACCTTCTCCGGCGATCGGCGCGACGAAGGAAATGATCGCCGCGACATCGGCCCAGGTCGACAGGCGCAGCAGGAAACGCCCCTTTTTTGGCTCCAGCAGCATTCTGACGATGAAATCGGCGAGAATCAGCACGCCGAAGACAAGGTCGATGGTCTCGACCATGCCGCTTCGTTCGAAGAACGAGGTGACGATCACGAAACCGATCGTGACGATGTCGAAAATGAGCAGCCCGTAACGGAACCGCTGCGCAGCCGGCGTCTCATCCTCGTAGAGCGACCTGATCCGGTCCAGCAAGGCGTTGGCCTCCTCTCTGTCGGCGCATCCGGTTCCACAATGCAGAAACCGGCCCGTTTGGCCAGTCCCCGCACGAAGTGGCCGCGCTCACAGAAAGCTCTGCGGATCGATGTCCACCTGAACGCGGATTTGCCCGCGCTCCTTCGGCCCGGCCTTGAGCATGGCGCGAATGAAGCCCTGGAGATCGGCCTTGCGTTCGCCATGCACCAGAAGGCGCATCCGGTGGCGCCCGCGTATCAGCGCCAGCGGCGCTTCCGCCGGTCCCAGCAGCATGATGCCCGGCGCCTGCGGCGCGGCAGCACGCAGGGCACGCGCATGCCCCATGGCCTCGCCGGCGGTCGGCGCGGAGACGATGATGCCGGCCAGCCGGCCGAACGGAGGCAGGCCCGATTTCTCGCGCTCCGCGATCTCCCGGTCGTAAAATGCCTCCCGGTCACCGGAAATGATGGCCCGCATGACCGGGTGGTCCGGCTGGTAGGTCTGGATCAGGCCGAGGCTCTTCTTGCCCGTTCGCCCGGCACGGCCGGTGACCTGGGAAAGAAGCTGGAAGGTGCGTTCGGCGGCCCGCGGGTCGCCATTGGTCAGCCCGATATCCGCGTCGACCACGCCGACCAGCGTCATCCCGGGGAAATTGTGCCCCTTGGCCACGAGCTGGGTGCCGATCACGATGTCGGCCTCGCCCCCGGCAATGGCTTCCAGCTCCAGCCGAAGCCGCTTCACCCCGCCCAGGAGATCGGAGGAAAGCACGATGATGCGCGCCTGCGGGAAATGGCTGGCCACTTCCTCCGCGATCCGCTCGATTCCCGGCCCGCAGGCGACGAGATGATCCAGCGTCCCGCATTCCGGACAGGCCTCCGGCTTCGGCTCGTGATAGCCGCAATGATGGCACATGATCTGGCCGCGGAAGCGGTGTTCCACAAGCCAGCTCGAACAGTCCGGGCACTGGAAGCGGTGGCCACAGACCCTGCACAGCGTCAGCGGTGCATAGCCCCGCCGGTTGAGGAACAGCAGCGATTGCTCGCCGGCTTCCAGCGTGCGCTCCATGGCCTGCAACAGGACCGGCGAGAGGAACCCGCCGCGTGCGGGGGCATGCTTGCGCATGTCCACCGCTTTCAGGTCGGGCAGCGCGGCATCGCCATAGCGAACCGGCAGCGCGATGCGCCGGTACCGGCCCTGTTCGGCGTTCACCCGGCTTTCCACCGATGGCGTGGCCGAGGCGAGCACCACGGGAAACCCGCCGATATGCCCGCGCACCACCGCCATGTCGCGGGCATTGTAGAAAACCCGGTCTTCCTGCTTGTAGGCCGGGTCGTGCTCCTCATCGACGACGATCAGGCCAAGCGCTCCAAATGGCAGGAACAGCGCCGAGCGGGCACCCGCCACCACCTGCACACGGCCTTCGGCCACCTGCCGCCAGACCTTCTCGCGCGCCTTGGGTGCCATGTCGGAATGCCATTCGGCAGGCCGTGCGCCGAACCTGTCATGGAAACGTTCGAGAAACGCCTGCGTCAGCGCGATTTCAGGAAGCAGGATGAGCACCTGGCGGCCCGCTTCCAGCGCCGCCGCCACCGCCTCGAAATAGACTTCCGTCTTGCCCGAACCGGTCACGCCGTCCAGCAGCGTCACGCCATAGCCCCCAGCGGTCACGCCTTCGCGAAGTCCGGCCGCCGCCGCCGCCTGCTCGCCGGTCAGAACCGCGCCCCCATAGGCCGGATCGGGCGCGGGCACCACCGGCGGCGGCGGCAGGCGCACCGTCTCGAAACTGCCCTGCGCCATCAGCCCGTCCACCACGCCGGGCGAAACGCCGGCCGCATGGGCCAGGCCTGCGCGCGTCCAGGCCATGCCGTCCTGTGCCAGTTCGAGCACCCGCGCGCGCGCCGCCGTCATCCGGTCGGGGCGGATCGCGGTCAGGCGCAGTCCTTCCAGCGGCGCTTCGGGCTCGAAGGCGGCCGGCGCGCGCAGTGCCATGCGCGCCACCATGCCCGGCGGCGACAGCGTCCAGGCTGCCACCCAGTCGATGAACCGGCGCATGTCGGCGGTCAGCGGTGGACAGTCGAAGACCTGCGAAACGGGCCGGATCTTGCGCGGGTCGACCGCCCCGGCACCCCGGTCCCAGACGACGCCTGCCACCATGCGCGGCCCGAGCGGCACCTGCACGATCGCCCCCGCCGGCGCGTTCATGCCGGCAGGCAGGGCGTAGGTATAGGGTGTCTCGGCGGGTGTCGGCACCAGCACCGCGACCTTCCCGTTTTCGGCCGAATCTTCTGTCATGGTGGGTGACCTTGCCCTGAATGTGCGATAAGGGGAAGCCAATCTGAAAACGGCCGCGCGCGGCCGTGCGCAGCCATTGACGGAGCAACCCATGAAATTTTTTGTCGACACAGCCGACGTTGCCGAGATCCGCGAACTCAACGACCTGGGCCTGCTGGATGGCGTGACCACCAACCCTTCCCTCGTCATGAAGTCCGGCCGCGACATCATGGAAGTGACGAAGGAAATCTGTTCCATCGTCGAGGGTCCGGTCTCCGCCGAGGTGACCGCCGTCGATTTCGACGAGATGATGAAGGAAGCCGCGGTCCTCACGAAGATCGCCGACAACATCTGCGTCAAGGTCCCGCTGACCCTCGACGGGCTGAAGGCCTGCAAGGCGCTTTCCTCGGATGGCGTGAAGACGAATGTCACGCTGTGCTTTTCGGCCAACCAGGCACTGCTGGCGGCCAAGGCCGGCGCCACGTTCATCTCGCCCTTCATCGGCCGCCTCGACGACATCCACATCAATGGCATGGACCTGATCGGCGAGATCCGGACCATCTACGACAATTACGGCTTCCAGACCGAGATCCTCGCGGCCTCCATCCGCACCGTGAACCACGTCAAGGAAGCAGCCCTGATCGGCGCCGACGTCGCCACCATTCCGCCGTCGACGCTCAAGTCCCTGGTCAAGCACCCGCTGACCGACAAGGGCCTGGAAGCATTCCTGGCCGATTGGGCGAAAACCGGCCAGAAGATCGTCGGCTGAAGCCGAAAATCGCAACTTCCTGCTGCCAAGTTTTTGCAAGCAGTCTCTAAAATTTTGTTTACCCCCGCATGCAATGGTTGCGTCTCACCGGGCGGGGGTAGACCTTGGAGAATTTGCACTGGCGCGACCGCATCCTGACGGTTGGACATCCGCAAAGTGATTTGCTGACGGACGCGCAGTTCCGGCTCCTGCGCGCTGCTGTCGTCCCGCTGTTTTCCGGCATCCTGGTTCTCGCGGCCATACAGGCCCTGCTGGCTTCGGCCTATGCGCCAGCCTGGGTGGCGCTCACCCCGCTCGTTTCGCTGGTTCTCTTCACCGCCATGCGCGGGGCGGTCTGGTGGCGGACGCGAAAACGGCAGACCAGCGCGCCGGAAAGCCGGAACATCCTCTGGCAGACGGTGGTGCATGCGTTCGCCGCCGGCCTTGTCTTTCCCGCCGCGATCATGATCCCGCCGCTTATCGCCGCCGGCGAGACCGAAGCAACACAGGCCGCGCTCAGCACGCTGCTGACCATCGCCCTTTGCGGCTATTGCCTGCAGGCTCTTCCCGCTGCCGCGCTGGCGGTCTTTCTGGGTTCGCTGCCCGGCATGCTGCTCCTGCCGGTCTTCTTTCCAGGTGTGAACAACATCGCCCTGGCCATCGGTTACATCGTCACGGCGGTGCTGGCACTGGAATCGCTCTACAAGAATTTCGCTGGCTTCGTGGAGGGCGTTGATGCGCGCGCGCGGATGGAATCGCTGCAGCAGGCGGCGGCCCGCGCCGAGCGCGCCAAGGGCGAGTTCGTGGCCAGCATGAGCCATGAAATTCGCACCCCGCTCAATGGTGTGCTTGGCATGGCCGAGCTTCTGGCCCGCACCGGCCAGGATCCCCGGCAGGCCACCTATACCAACGTCATCATCAAGTCCGGCAACGCCCTGCTCGCAACGGTCAATGACATGCTCGACTTCGCCAGGATCGAAGCCGGGCAGCTCATGCTCGACCCGCAGCCCTTCTGTCTTTCCGAGGCTGTCGAGGATGTCGCCCAGGCTCACGCAAGGGAGGCCGCGGCAAAGGGCGTCGAGATCATCGACCGTTTCGATTCCTCCATGCCGCGATACTTTGTCGGGGATGCCGGCCGCGTCCGGCAAATCCTGTCCTGCCTGGTTTCGAATGCCGTCAAGTTCACCGGGCGCGGGCACGTCCTGATCGATGTTTCGGGCAAGGTGGAACGCGGGGCTGCCAGGATCAGCCTCCGCGTGGAAGACACCGGCCCTGGCATCGAGGCGGAGCGGCTGGCTGGCATTTTCGACCGCTTCACCGAGGATGGCGGTGCCCGCAAACGGCACGAGGGTGCCGGATTGGGGCTGGCGATCGCGCTGCGTCTGGTCCACATGATGGGCGGTGAGATCGGCGTCGAGAGCCAGCCGGGAGAGGGTTCAAGCTTCTGGGTCCATCTGCCGCTCGACGTCCATGAAGTGCTTGAAGCGCCCGTCCACCTGCCGCCGGGGATACAGGGCGCGCGGATCCTCATCGTCGATGACAACCCCGTCAACCGCTCCATCCTGACCGAGCAGATGCAGGGCTGGGAATTCGAGGCCGCGGCCGTGGAAAGCGGCGCGCTCGGGCTCGCCTTCTTCGAGCGGTCCCGGGCCCTGGGAGCGCGGGTCGACTGCGTGATCATGGACTGTCACATGCCGGGCCTGAACGGACCCGACACGGCCCGCAGGATGCGCGCGACCGCCGCCGGCGCCGATCTGCCCGTCGTCTTCCTGTCGTCTGTCGACCCGGACGATCTCGACATGGCCGGCTTCGATCCCGCCATCACGAAGCGGCTGACGAAACCCGCGCGATCCGCCGCTCTGCGTGAGGCGGTTGTATCGGCCATTTCACGGGGCCACGAGACCGGAGGAAGGAAAGGTCCCGCAGGGGATACGCTGACCGAACTGGACACGATGGGCGAGCCGGCCGCGCAACAGGTCCGCCCGGCCCGCGCCACGCTCGACATCCTGCTCGTCCAGGACAACGAGTTCCAGCAGGCAGCCTGCCGCCAGGCGCTCGACGCGCTCGGCCTCGATTACCGGATCGCTTCATCGGGCGAACAGGCCATTGCCATCGCCCGCGAACAGCACCCGCGGCTGACACTCGTCGACAGCGTCCTTCCCGATATCGAGTGGAGCGACGTGGCCATGGCGGTGCGCCGCAACGGATTGCTTCCCGATGGCTCGCCGCCGCTGGTCTTCGTGCTGGTCTCGCGGGACGGCCCCGGCGCCATGCACGGCGCCTTGCCCGGATTGCTCGATGGCCGCCTTGAAAAGCCGGTCTCGCCGGCCAAGCTGACCAGCCTGACAGGCACCTGGCTTTCGGCCGCAAAGCAGGACCAGGCACGAAAGCGCGCCTGACTTGTCGGCGGAAGACGGCGGCGGTCAGGGTCCGGCGCGTTTGAGATCCTGCGCCACGGCAAGCCGCATGAATTCCGCAAGTTCCCGCGCGGCCCTGTCGGCTGCATCCTTTTCGCCGCGCCATGCACTGTAGAACTGGCGTGGACGGTCATAGGAGGCCATCGCCGATCGCGTGCCCGTGGCGACCTTCTCGCCCGTCTGCATATCGGTGAGGACATAGTCGGCGCGCAGTTCGACGGTTCCCGCCGTGGGATCGAGGTCGTTGCTGCCGTCCGAAAGCTGGACATCCAGCACCCTCAGGTCGCGCTTGGTCAGATCGAATCCGAGCCGGTAGCGCGCATCGGCGGGCTGGCCTGCCCCGCCGTTGAACATGAAGATCAGGTGGTTGCGTACCTGCTGGGCTTCCCGCGTATCCACCGGTGCGACCGAAACCGATGTCAGCCGCGCCGCGCCTGGCTCCACCGAGGCGGTTTCGAGCCTTGCCGAGGAACCGTAAAGCGGCTCCACCGTGCAGCCGGCCAGCCCGGCCACGCACATGACGGCGACTATGCGGGCCGCCCCCCGGCCCATGCGATCAGACGACGACATTGACGATCCTTTGCGGCACCACGATCACCTTGCGCGGCGGCTTGCCCTCCAGCGCCTTCTGGACGAAGTCCAGCGCCAGCACCGCCGCTTCGACGGCAGCTTTGTCCGCGTCGCGGGCGATTGTCAAATCGCCGCGCTTCTTGCCGTTGATCTGGACCGGGTAGGCGATTTCGTTTTCGGTCACCAGCGCCGGATCGAAATCCGGCCAGGCCTGTTCGGCAACCAGGCCTTCGCCGCCGATCGCCGCCCAGCATTCCTCAGCCAGGTGCGGCATCATCGGCGCCAGCATCACCACCAGCTTTTCAACCGCATCGCGTGCGGCGGCCTTGCCGGCCGCATCGCCCTTGCCGGCGGCAATCTCGCCGAGCGGCTGGGCAATCGCGTTCACCATTTCGTAAAGCCGTGCCACGGCCTTGTTGAAATTGAGCTTCTCGATGTCTTCGCTCACCGCCTTGACGGTCTTGTGTGCTGCCTTGGACACCGGATTGTCGCCGGAAGCGGGCGCCACGCCTGCAAGCGAGCCGGCGGTCTCCGACACCAGGCGCCAGACGCGCTGCACGAAGCGGTGCGCGCCTTCCACCCCGGCTTCGGTCCAGATCACGTCACGGTCCGGCGGCGAATCCGAAAGCATGAAGAAGCGCGCCGTATCCGCGCCATAGGACGCGATGATGTCATCGGGGTCGACCACGTTCTTCTTCGACTTCGACATCTTTTCGATCGCGCCGATGGCGATCTCCGCGCCGTCGTCGATCAGGAACGCCTTGCGCTGGCCGTCCACCTCCTCGATGCGCACACGGGCCGGCTCCACCCAGCCTTCCGGCCCCTTGTAGGTCTCGTGCACCACCATGCCCTGGGTGAACAGGCCCTTGAACGGCTCGTCGATGTCCAGGTGGCCGGTCGCGCGCATGGCGCGGGTGAAGAAGCGCGAATAGAGCAGGTGCAGGATCGCGTGTTCGATTCCGCCGATATACTGGTCCACCGGCAGCCAACCATTGGCCGCGGCCGGATCGGTCGGATCGTTTTCCCATGGCGCGGTGAAGCGGGCGAAATACCAGGACGAATCGACGAACGTGTCCATGGTGTCGGTCTCGCGCCGGGCGTCGGCGCCGCATTTCGGGCAGGAGACGTGACGCCAGGTCGCATGCCGGTCCAGCGGGTTGCCGGGCCGGTCGAATTCCACATCGTCGGGCAGCTTGACCGGCAGATCCTTCTTGGGCACCGGCACGGTGCCGCAGCTTTCGCAATGAATGACCGGGATCGGGCATCCCCAGTAGCGCTGCCGTGAGATGCCCCAGTCGCGCAGACGGAACTGCACCTTGCGCTCACCTTGCGGGCGCCCGCCCAGCATGGTGTTTTCCAGTCGGGACGCCACGGCCTCGAAGGCCTCGTCCGGTGTCATCCCGTCCAGGAAGCGCGAGTTGATCATCACCCCGTCGCCGACATAGGCCTCCTCGGTGATCTGGAAGGAAGCGGCATCGCCATCCTTCGGCATCACCACGGGAACCACCGGCAGGCCGTACTTGTTGGCGAAGTCGAGGTCGCGCTGGTCGCCCGACGGACAACCGAAGATCGCGCCCGTGCCGTAGTCCATCAGCACGAAATTGGCCACGTAGACCGGCAGCGTCCAGTTTTCGTCAAAGGGGTGGACAACGCGGATGCCCGTATCGAAGCCCTTCTTCTCCGCCGTCTCCAGCGCCGCCAGTGATGTGCCCATGCGCCGGCACTCGTCGCAGAAGTCAGCCAGCGCCGGATTGCCTTCTGCCGCCTTGCGCGCCAGCGGGTGATCGGCGGAAATCGCCATGAAGGAGGCGCCGAACAGCGTGTCGGGCCGCGTCGTGTAGACGTCAAGATCGTCGAAGCCTTCCGGCGCGGTTTGCGGCACCATGGCCCAGCGCACCTGAAGCCCTTCCGACCGGCCGATCCAGTTCTTCTGCATCACCCGGACCTTTTCCGGCCACTGGTCGAGGTCGTCCAGAGCGTCCAGCAGGTCCTGCGAATAATCGGTGATACGGAACACCCATTGTGCCAGTTCGCGCTGCTCCACCAGCGCGCCGGAGCGCCAGCCGCGCCCGTCGATCACCTGTTCGTTGGCCAGCACCGTCATGTCCACCGGGTCCCAGTTGACCTTGGAGACACGCCGCCCGACCAGGCCCTTGTCCAGGAAGTCGAGAAACAGCATCTGCTGACGGTGGTAATAATCCACATCGCAGGTGGCGAACTCGCGCGACCAGTCCAGCGACAGGCCCATGGATTTCAGTTGCCCGCGCATCGTGTCGATATTGGCATAGGTCCATTGTGCCGGATGCGTCTTGTTGGCCATGGCTGCGTTTTCCGCCGGCATGCCGAAGGCGTCCCATCCCATCGGATGCAGCACGTTGAAGCCCTTGGCGCGCTTGTAGCGGGCCACCACGTCGCCCATCGTGTAGTTGCGCACATGGCCCATGTGGATGCGCCCGGACGGATAGGGGAACATCTCCAGCACATAGTATTTCGGCTTCGGATCGTCGTTCTTCGTCTCGAAGAGCTTCTTCTCCGCCCAGGCCTGCTGCCATTTGGGTTCCGCGGCACGCGGGTTGTAGCGTTCGGTTGCCATGTCCGGGTTTTCGCTTGATAACGTGGCTCGAAGGGATTGTGGGCGGACCTTCACCATGCTTTGGCGCAACCGTCAACCTGTGATGGCCGGAGTTCCGCCCCGGACGCATGAAAGAAAGGCAAGAGAGGCGCAATGAACACAAGCGCGGCACAGTTGCAGACGGTGCGCGACAGGATCGCGAAGGCAGCCAGGCAAGCCGGACGCGAGCCCGGCGATGTCGCCCTTGTCGCCGTCTCAAAGACCTTCGGTGCAGAGGACATCCGCCCGGTGCTCGACGCCGGCCAGCGCATCTTCGGTGAGAACCGGGTGCAGGAGGCGCAGGCCAAATGGCCGGACCTGCGCGCCGCTTTCCCGGACGTCGAACTGCACCTGATCGGCCCGCTTCAGTCCAACAAGGCGAAGGACGCCGTCGCCCTGTTCGACGTCATCGAATCCGTCGACCGCGAGAAGATCGCCGCCGAGCTTGCCAGGGAAATGCGCCGGCAGGACCGCCATCCCGCGCTCTATGTACAGGTCAATACCGGCCTCGAGCCGCAAAAGGCGGGAATCGATCCGCGCGAGACCGCCGCCTTCATCACCCGTTGCCGCGACATCCACGGGCTCGAAATCGAGGGGCTGATGTGCATTCCGCCGGCGGACGAGAATCCCGGTCCCCATTTCGCCTTGCTGGAAAAGCTGGCACGCGAGGCTGGCGTGCGCAATGTTTCCATGGGCATGTCCGGCGACTACGAGACGGCAGTCGCATTCGGCGCCACCCATGTGCGCGTCGGCTCGGCGATTTTCGGCAGCCGCGCCCGTCCGGCCTGACCTTCGCCCGCGCCGGACGGCTTTCCTGCCCGGCGCCTCATGCGAAAGACGCATGCCAAAGGTGGCAAGGGCGGATCGAACGTCTAATTTCAGGCGGGGAACGCCGATGCTAAGAGAGGCCCGACTTCACCGCTGGACTTGTTTGCCGGGGGAACGGGCAAGCGTGATCCGGGCTCAGAACATGGAGGAAACCTCATGAGTGTGAATGTGCATCCGGTCAAGCCGGACTGGAAAGCCAACGGGCTGATCGACAATGACACCTATCTGGCCTGGTACAACCGCTCTGTGGAGGACCCGGAAGGCTTCTGGGCCGAGCATGGCAAGCGCGTCGACTGGATCAAGCCGTTTTCCACGGTCAAGAACACCAGTTTCAATACGCCGGGCGTGGCGATCAAATGGTTCGAGGACGGCACGCTCAACGTCTCGGCCAATTGCATCGACCGTCATCTGGAAAAGCGCGGCGATCAGGTCGCCATTCTCTGGGAAGGCGACGATCCCTCCGAGGATCGCAAGATCACCTATCGCGAACTGTCCGAACAGGTGAACAGGCTTGCCAACGTGATGAAGGCCAACGGCGTGAAGAAGGGTGACCGCGTCACCATCTACATGCCGATGATCCCGGAAGCCGCCTATGCCATGCTGGCCTGCACCCGCATCGGCGCCATCCATTCCATCGTCTTCGGCGGCTTCTCGCCCGATGCACTGGCCGGGCGCATCGAGGATTGCGGTTCCGAATTCGTCATCACCTCCGACGAAGGCCTGCGCGGCGGCAAGAAGGTGCCGCTGAAAACCAACACCGACAAGGCCATCGAGATTGCCGAGAAGGCCGGCGCGAAGGTCCGTCACGTCCTCGTCGTCGAGCGCACGGGCGGCACCGTTGCCATGAAGGACGGCCGCGACATCTGGTACCACGAGGCCATGGCAGATGCCTCCGCCGATTGCCCGCCCGAGGAGATGAACGCGGAAGACCCGCTCTTCATCCTCTACACGTCCGGCTCCACCGGCAAGCCGAAGGGCGTGATGCACACCACCGGCGGCTATCTTGTCTATGCCTCGATGACGCATCAATACGTCTTCGACTATCATGAGGGCGAGGTCTACTGGTGCACCGCTGACGTGGGCTGGGTCACCGGCCATTCCTACATCGTCTATGGCCCGCTGGCCAACGGCGCGACAACGCTGATGTTCGAGGGCGTGCCGAACTATCCCTCGCCGTCGCGCTTCTGGGACGTGGTCGACAAGCACGATGTTTCCATCTTCTACACCGCGCCCACCGCCATCCGCGCGCTGATGGGCGCCGGCGACGAGCATGTCACGAAGACCTCGCGCAAGAGCCTGCGCGTGCTGGGCTCGGTCGGCGAACCGATCAACCCGGAAGCCTGGGAATGGTACTACACCGTGGTCGGCGAGGAGCGCTGCCCGATCGTCGACACCTGGTGGCAGACCGAGACCGGAGGCATTCTCATCACGCCGCTGCCCGGCGCGACCGATCTCAAGCCGGGATCGGCGACACGGCCCTTCTTTGGCGTCAAGCCGCAACTGGTGGACAACGAGGGCAACGTGCTTGATGGCGCCACGGAAGGAAACCTGTGCATCACCGACAGCTGGCCGGGCCAGATGCGCACCGTCTATGGCGATCACGAGCGCTTCGAGCAGACCTACTTCTCGACCTATCACGGCAAGTATTTCACTGGCGACGGCTGCCGCCGCGACGAGGACGGCTACTACTGGATCACCGGCCGCGTCGATGACGTGATCAACGTCTCCGGCCATCGCATGGGCACCGCGGAAGTGGAAAGCGCGCTTGTCGCCCATCCCAAGGTCTCGGAGGCCGCGGTCGTCGGCTATCCGCACGATCTCAAGGGCCAGGGCATCTACTGCTACGTCACCCTGATGGAAGGCGAGGAAGGCAACGATGCCCTGCGCAAGGAGCTCGTCGCCCATGTCCGCGCCGAAATCGGGCCGATTGCCTCGCCGGACAAGATCCAGGTCGCGCCGGGCCTTCCCAAGACCCGCTCCGGCAAGATCATGCGCCGCATCCTGCGCAAGATCGCCGAGGACGATTTCGGCGCACTCGGCGACACGTCGACGCTCGCCGATCCGACCGTTGTCGACGACCTGATCGACAACCGCCAGAACAAGAAGGGCTGAGGCGCCCGTCAGGCCACGTCACGACATGCCAACGGCCGGGGATGCTCCCCGGCCGTTTCGTTTTTAACATACTGAAATATTGGATTTCTTCCGGACCGGACGATGGCGCGGTATGCGCCGGGCATGAGTCCTTCGGCTATAAACCCAATGTCGGGCTTTCGTCATTCCGGGAAGCGGTTAATGAAATGCCGAAGCCATGTCTCATGGGGGGACTGGCTGTTCCAATGACCTGGGAGGGTTTGATGGACAACAAGGAACAGCGCGCAGCCGACTATTGGCGCGCAAACGTCCGGCTGATGATCGGATCACTCGTCATCTGGGCGCTCGTCTCGTTCGGGTTCGGCATCCTGCTGCGCCCGATGCTCGCCGGTATTCAGGTCGGCGGAACGGATCTCGGCTTCTGGTTCGCCCAGCAGGGATCGATCCTGGTCTTCATCGTGCTGATCTTCTTCTACGCGTTTCGCATGAACGCGCTCGATCGTCAGTATGACTTCGACGAGGAATAAGGGGGATCGATCATGAGCCAGTATGCACTCAATCTCGTTTTCATCGGTGGATCGTTCCTGGTCTATATCGGCATCGCCTTCTGGGCCCGCGCCGGATCGACCTCCGAGTTCTATGCCGCCAACCGCGGCGTCCATCCCGTGCTCAACGGCATGGCGACGGGCGCCGACTGGATGTCGGCCGCCTCCTTCATCTCGATGGCCGGCCTGATCGCCTTCGTCGGCTATGACAATTCAACCTTCCTGATGGGCTGGACCGGCGGCTACGTGCTGCTTGCCATGCTGCTCGCGCCCTATCTGCGCAAGTTCGGCAAGTTCACCGTGCCGGAATTCATCGGCGACCGCTTCTATTCCAGCACCGCGCGCATGGTGGCGGTTCTCTGCCTGATCGTCGCCTCGGTGACCTACGTCATCGGCCAGATGACCGGCGTCGGCGTGGCCTTCTCACGCTTCCTGGAAGTGGATAACACGACCGGCCTGCTGATCGGCGCCGCTGTCGTCTTCTTCTACGCCGTGTTCGGCGGCATGAAGGGCATCACCTATACCCAGGTCGCCCAGTATGTCGTGCTGATCTTCGCCTACACGGTCCCGGCGATCTTCATCTCGCTGCAGCTCACCGGTAACCCGCTGCCGCCGCTCGGCCTGTTCGGCGACGTGTCCGATGGCACGCCGCTGCTGGTCAAGCTCGACCAGATCGTCACCGAACTGGGCTTCAACAGCTATACCGGTCACCATACCAACACCTTCAACATGTTCCTCTTCACCCTGTCGCTGATGATCGGCACCGCGGGCCTGCCGCACGTCATCATCCGCTTCTTCACGGTGCCGAGGGTGTCGGACGCCCGCTGGTCGGCCGGTTGGGCGCTGGTCTTCATCGCCCTGCTCTATCTGGTGGCTCCGGCCGTCGGCGCCATGGCCCGCCTGAACATCCTCCAGACGGTCTACCCGAACGGTGTCAGCGAACAGGCCCTCGAATACGAGGCCCGTCCGCAGTGGATGAAGAACTGGGAAATCACCGGCCTGCTCAAGTTCGAGGACAAGAATGGTGACGGGCGCATCCAGTTCTACAACGACAAGGCCGCCGCAACGCCTGAAGCCCTTGCCGCGTCCAACCCGCAGGGCAATGAACTGTCGGTCAACAACGACATCCTCGTTCTGGCCAATCCGGAGATCGCGAAGCTTCCCGGCTGGGTGATCGCGCTGGTCGCCGCCGGTGGCCTCGCCGCCGCCCTGTCGACGGCAGCCGGCCTGTTGCTGGCGATTGCATCGGCCATCAGCCACGATCTCATCAAGGGCGCCATCAATCCGAACATTTCGGAAAAGGGCGAGCTGCTTGCAGCCCGCATCTCGATGGCGGTGGCGATCGTGGTCGCGACCTGGCTCGGCCTCAATCCGCCCGGGTTCGCGGCCCAGACGGTCGCACTGGCATTCGGTCTTGCCGCCGCGTCCATCTTCCCGGCGCTGATGATGGGTATCTTCTCCAAGAGGATCAACAACAAGGGCGCTGTGGCCGGCATGCTGGCAGGTCTCCTGTTCACCATCGTCTACATCTTTGTCTACAAGGGCTGGTTCTTCATTCCGGGCACCAACCAGTTGCCGGACAATGCCGCCAACTGGGTCTTCGGCATCTCCCCGCTGTCCATCGGCGCTGTGGGCGCGCTGGTCAACTTCGTGGTCGCCTATGCCGTCGCCTCGGCGACCGAGGAACCGCCGGCGGAAATCCAGGAGCTCATCGAGAGCATCCGCACGCCGCGCGGTGCCGGCGCCGCGCCCCACATCGCCCATCACTGACAAGGCGCTCAGGGCGGTCAGTCCGCCCTGCGTCATCGCAGACAAGGAACGCCCCGTGGCCCTGGCCGCGGGGCGTTTTCGTGCGGCGAGCCGGTCGCGCGGCCCCGTCGCGCCACCGGCCTTGACAATCGCCGCCCATGACCACACCTTCTAGACATGTTCAACGAAATGAAAGGAGGTGATCCGATGTCGAGTGATTTCCTGAAGGACGTGAGTGCAAGCGGATCGTCGCTCCTTCGGAGCAGCCTCTGAAGGAAGCGTGCGTGACGCCATGAGGTAAACCGGCCTTCGCCGGTTCGCTTCAGACAGGCTCGCGCCCGTTCACGGAATTGCGGCGCCGCCCCCGCCGGTCACACCGACCGGAGCAACGGGGGCGGCGCTTCGCATGTTTGGCCTCGCGGTCAAAAGGCCTCGTTTGCTTTGCATGGCCCGACCCGGAATGGCTGCGGTTCCTCTGCCTCAGGGGCACCAGTCCTGCCGCCGTCCTCCGCCATAGGGCCGCGCCAGCCCGGCCTCCAGAAGGAAAGCGGAAGCGCCGCGGCCGTCGGCCCGCGCCAGATCGGCCAGCACCCGACCATAATACTTCCCGCCGGAAATGTTCGTCAGCCGCAAATGCCCGTCCTGCAGGAATCCGGCCAGCGAATCCCGCGCCTTGCGCGCCGCCGCCTTTTCCGCGCCGCACCGCCCGCGCAGTTCCGGCGCGTCCACCCCGCGAATACGCACCGACACGGTAACCGAATGTCCCGGCCAGATTTGTGCGACCGCAAGCACCGAATCGCCATCGATCACCCGGATGACCTCCGCCTCGACAGGGCCGCGAATGGTGTCCTGCGCCGCAGCCGGCAGGGCGGAAAACAGGTGGCAGAACAGAAGAACCGGACAGGCGAGGCGAAGCAGCATGAAAGAGACATTATTCCTATTTCCCCCGCAAGGCAAGCCAAATAGGATTTTATTCCCGAGACCGGCGGTCACTCGCGCCGGCCGTTCCGCCACAGGGCGCCTCAGAAGTCGATGGCCAGCCCCTTGATCTCCCAGTCGCCGTAACGCACGGGTTCCTTGCCGCCGCGGCCGCCGAGTTCCTTTGCCATCGCCTTTTCGGCGGCCTCATAGGCTTGGCGGCGTTCGGCGGCTTCTTTCAGGGCCCGTTGAGCGGCCGGAGGAAGGTCCTCCAACCGCCGGCGCGCCGTGTCCTGTGCCCGCGCAGCGGCGCCGTCAGCGTCCTGCGCCATGTCCTGCCTTGCATCTGTCATGTCACGCATTGCCATTCCGTCCGGCGGCACGCCGCCTGCAATTGAAGTTGTGCTTCCCGCTCCCCATCATATAAGCCACATGAGACGGCGGATCGACCCCCCGCCTTTTTCGGAGAGCCGAACGATGAACACGATGAAGACAGCCATGCTGCTGGCCGCGATGACCGCGCTCTTCATGGGCATGGGTTTCCTGATCGGCGGCTCCACCGGCATGGTCATCGCCTTTGTCATCGCCGCCGGCATGAACCTTTTTTCCTACTGGAATGCCGACAGGATGGTGCTGTCCATGCACCATGCCCGCGAGGTGGACGAGACCAGCGCGCCGGAATTTCACGCCCTGGTGCGCGAACTGGCCGACAATGCCGGCCTGCCCATGCCAAAGGTCTATGTCATCGACAACCCGCAGCCCAATGCCTTCGCCACCGGGCGCAACCCGGAAAACGCCGCCGTAGCCGCGACAACCGGCCTGCTCAAGGCCCTTTCGCACGAGGAAGTGGCCGGCGTCATGGCCCATGAACTGGCCCATGTGGAACATCGCGACACGCTGATCATGACCGTCACCGCCACCATTGCAGGCGCCATTTCCATGCTCGGAAATTTCGCCTTCTTCTTCGGCGGCAATCGCGACAACAACAATCCCCTCGGCTTTGTCGGCGTTCTCGCCGCCATGATCGTCGCCCCGCTGGCCGCCATGCTGGTGCAGATGGCCATCAGCCGCACACGCGAATATGCCGCCGACCGCCGCGGCGCTGAAATTTGCGGACGGCCGGACTGGCTTGCCAATGCGCTTGAAAAGATTGCCATGGGTGCGCGCACCATTCCCAACGGCGATGCCGAGCGCAACCCGGCCACGGCGCACATGTTCATCATCAATCCGCTGTCCGGCCAGAACATGGACAATCTGTTCTCCACCCATCCCGACACCGCGAACCGGATTGCCGCGCTGATGGCGATGGCCGGAGACCCGTCATTCGCTCCGGCCGCGTCGGGCAGGGCCGCGGCGCCTGCGCGGCCGTCCTCCGGGCCCTGGGGCGAAGTGGCGCGCACGGATGCGCCTGACAGGACCGCCCCCCGCCGCTCGCCTGCGCGCGTGCCGTCGGTCAAGCGTCGCGTTGGCGCTGAAGGCCGCGACGATGAAGGGCCATGGTCTTGAGCACGAAACCACGCCGGCGCCCGGCGCCGCGCGCAAAGCCGAGCCAGCCCGATGCCGCGCCCGAAAGGCCGGGCCTTGCAGCCCGCCGGACCGCCGCGCGCCTGCTCGGCGCCATCGTCGATGCCCGGTCATCGATGGACGGCCTGACCGACAATGACCACGGCCACCCGGATTACATGAAGCTGGAGCCGCGCGACCGCGCCCTGGTCCGTGCGATCCTGATGTCGGCCCTGCGCCATCGCCGCACGATCCAGGCCATGATCGACAAGCGGCTGGACCGGGCCCTGCCGGCAAACGCCACCGTCCTTTCGCACATCCTCCATGTCGGCGCCGCACAGGTGCTTTTTCTGTCCGTCCCGGACAGCGCTGCGGTGGATCTTGCCGTCAGCCACGCCCAGGCCGATCCGCGTAGCCGGCGTTTCGCCAATCTGGTCAACGCGATCCTGCGCTCCATCCAGCGTGGCGGCGAACGTGCCCGTGCCGCTGCCCTGCACCAGACCGTGGATGCGCCCGACTGGTTTGCCGAACGCCTGACCGCCGATTACGGCGCGCAAACCGCCGCTCGGGTCCTTGCCATGCACCGCCATGAAGCGCCGGTGGATTTCACCGTAAAAGATGACCCCGATCACTGGGCAAGTGCATTGGGCGGCATCGTGCTTCCCACCGGTTCGGTGCGCGTTGCCCGCCTCGCCGCGCCCGTGCCGGATTTGCCGGGCTATGGCGACGGCCAATGGTGGGTGCAGGATGCCGCCGCCGCCCTGCCCGCCCGCATGATGGGCCCCATCGCCGGCAGACGTGTTGCCGACCTGTGCGCCGCACCGGGCGGAAAGACCGCACAGCTTGCCCTGGCCGGTGCCAGCGTGACGGCGCTCGACCTGTCCAAAAACCGTTTGCGCCGCCTGCGCGAAAACCTGGCCCGGCTCGGCCTTGAGGCCCGAACCGTCGCGGGCGACCTGCGGACCCATCGGCCCGAGGAGCCCTATGATGCCGTTCTGCTGGACGCGCCGTGCTCGTCGACCGGCACCGTGCGGCGGCATCCTGATGTGCCCTGGACCAAGACGCCGGCGGACATCGAAAAACTGGCCTCGCTTCAGGCGGAACTGCTGGCGCATGCCGTCGCGATGGTCCGGCCCGGCGGCAGGGTCGTCTTTTCCAACTGCTCGCTCGACCATGCCGAGGGTGAACGCATGATCCTGTCGCTGCTGGAAAGCCGCGGCGACCTGGCTGTCGATCCCCTCCGGCCCGGCGAACTGCCCGGCGCCGACGGCTTCATCGCGCCTCAGGGCTGGCTGCGAACGACACCGGCGGACTGGCCCGCCGACGACCCCGCACGCGCCGGCCTTGACGGATTTTTTGCAGTTCGGCTCACCCGCCTTGCCTGAAACTGGTCCGTCCACAGCCGCGCTTCGTTTTGCGCTTCGCATAACGCCTTGAATCGTCTACCATTCCGCGCAGCGCGTTTTCAGGAGGAGTGTGTGCTTGGCGACGACCGCCGCTGACAGGCCCCGGCTCTGGCCACTCGTGCTGCGCGAATTGTGGCGCCGCGCTCGCCTGCGCATGCGCGTCGGGCCGCTTTTTCGCTGGCGCTTTTCCGGCCGCGCGCCCGAGCGGGTTCTGGTTGCGCCACCTGATCTCCGGCTCGCCGACGGGCACATTGCCGCCGACATCTATGCCGGCCGCTTCGCGCTGGCTGGCCATGTGGTCGAGACCGGCGGTGAATCGCCCTTCCGCCTCGACATCCGCAACCGAGCCTGGACGGAGGCCCTGCACGGTTTCCGCTGGCTGCGCCACATGCGCGAAGCTGGCACCGATCTCGCCAATGCCAATGCCCGCGCCCTGGTTTCCGACTGGATCGCCATTCATGGTGGCCGCATCGGCGAGCCCGCCTGGAATCCGTCGACAACGGCCATTCGCGTCATCGCATGGCTGCAACATTCCACCGTGGTTCTGCAGGGTTGCGAACTGCCCTTCTATCGCACCTACCTGCGCTCGCTGAGCGCCCAGATCCGCTATCTGCGCGCCATGGTGCCGGACATGCCGGCCGGCGAGGACCGGCTGCGCGCGCGCATCGCCATCGCCCTGGCCAGCCTCTCCCTGCCGCAGAGCCCGGCTTCCGTTCGCCAGGCCGCCCGCCGTCTCGACATGGAACTGAAGGAGCAGATCCTGCCCGATGGCGGTCATGTCTCGCGCAGTCCGATGGCCGTTCTGGAACTGCTTGCCGACCTCCTGCCCCTGCGCCAGACCTATGCCAGTCAGGGTGAAACGCCGCCGCCGGAGCTCATCCCCGCCGTCGAGCGCATGCTGCCCATGCTGCGCTTCTTTCGTCACCAGGATGGCAATCTTGCCCGCTTCAATGGCGCCGGCGCGACCAGCCCCGACCGCATCATGGCCATACTCCAGCATGACGAGACGCAGGGCACGCCGCTGACCCATGCCACCCATACCGGGTTCAACCGCCTGCAACTCGGCAACACGACCGTGATCGCCGATACCGGCGCCGCGCCGCCACCCGATGTCGCCGGCCGCGCCCATGCCGGCTGCCTTTCCTTCGAGATGTCGTCCGGCCGCCATCACTTCATCGTCAATTGCGGCGTCGATGTTTTCGGCCCGGCTGAATTCCTGGCCCTGTCGCGCGCCACGGCTGCCCATTCGACAGCCACGCTGAACGACAGCTCATCGGCCCGCTTCGCTTCCACCGGCTGGACCAGCGACATCATCGGCGCCCCTCTGGTGCAGGGGCCGCGCAAGACCCCCTGCGAGCGCCATGACGGCGAAGGCCACCGTGCCTTTACCGCCAGTCACGACGGCTATGTCTCCCGTTTCGGCATCATTCACGAGCGCAGCGTGATGCTGCGTGAAAACGGCCATGTTCTCGACGGGGCGGACCGTTTCTTCAGGCCCGGTGGCGAAGCGCCAAGGGCCCGCAACGATGCGGTCGCGCTGCGCTTTCATGTCCATCCCGACATCGGCATCTGGCAGGATGAGCACGGGCAGGTCATTCTTTCCGCTCCCGCGGGCGACAGTTGGGTCTTCACCACCGGCGGCGTACAGCCGATGATCGAGGAATCCATCTTCTTCGCCGGTATTGCCGGCCCGGAAAAGACGAGCCAGGTGGTTCTGGCGTTCAAGGCTTCGGAAATTCCCGAGATCCGCTGGCGGCTGACCCGTGTCCCGCCGCAGGCCCATGGCGAGGCCTGATCCGCCTTCATCCCTATGTCCCATGGGCTGAAACGTTGGAACCGGCGTGAACCTGTGCTAACTGCGCGCCATTCCGTCCCGCATGCCGTTTGAAGCGAAAGGCTTGCCGCCCCCATGGCCGTTCAATCCAAGAAGATTCCCGCACCCGACCTGGTGCGTGTCCGCCGCGCCCTGCTGTCGGTCTCCGACAAGACCGGCCTCGTCGAATTTGCCCGCGCCCTGCACGACCTGTCGGTCGAACTGGTTTCCACCGGCGGCACGGCCAGGGCCATCAAGGAAGCGGGCATTCCGGTCCACGATGTCTCCGACATCACCGGCTTTCCGGAAATCATGGACGGCCGCGTCAAGACGCTCCATCCTTCCGTCCATGGCGGCCTTCTGGCCATTCGTGACGATGAGGACCATGCGGCCGCCATGCAGGCCCATGACATCCGCCCGATCGACCTTGCGGTCATCAATCTCTATCCCTTCGAGGACGTGCGCTTCTCCGGCGGCGATTATCCCTCGACGGTGGAGAACATCGACATTGGCGGTCCTGCCATGGTGCGCGCCTCGGCCAAGAACCACGCCTATGTCGGCATTGTTACCGATCCGCAGGACTACGCCGCCGTTCTCGACGAGTTGCAGGCCCATGCGGGGCAGTTGACCCATGCCTTCCGCCAGCAGCTTGCGGCCGCGGCCTTTGCCCGCACCGCCGCCTATGATGCCGCCATTTCCGGCTGGTTTGCCGAGACGCTGAAGCTGGAGGCGCCGCGCCACCGCGCTGTCGCCGGCCGTCTGCATTCGGTCATGCGCTATGGCGAGAATCCGCACCAGAAGGCCGGTTTCTATCTCACCGGCGACCGGCGTCCGGGCGTGGCCACGGCGACCCAGTTGCAGGGCAAGCAGCTTTCCTACAACAACATCAACGACACCGACGCCGCCTTTGAGCTTGTCGCCGAGTTCGATCCGGCCCGCGCCGCCGCCGTCGCCATCATCAAGCACGCGAACCCGTGCGGCGTGGCCGAGGGCGGCGATCTGCGCGAAGCCTATCTGAATGCGCTGCGCTGCGATCCGGTGTCCGCCTTTGGCGGCATCGTTGCGCTCAACCGCACGCTGGATGCGGCCGCCGCCGAGGAAATCGTCAAGATTTTTACCGAGGTCATCATCGCGCCTGACGCCACCGACGAGGCCCGCGCCATCGTCGCGGCGAAGAAGAACCTGCGCCTGCTGGTGGCAGGCGGCCTGCCGGACCCGCGCGCCCGCGGCATCACGGCGAAATCCGTGGCCGGTGGCCTGCTGATCCAGGACCGCGACAATGGCGTCGTCGATGATCTCGACCTGAAGGTGGTGACCAAGCGCGCGCCCACAGACGAGGAAATGGCCGATCTCAGGTTTGCCTTCCGGGTTGCCAAGCACGTCAAGTCCAACGCCATTGTCTATGCCCGCGGCCTTGCCACCGTCGGCATTGGCGCCGGCCAGATGAGCCGTGTCGATTCCGCCCGCATTGCCGCCCGCAAGGCGCTGGATGCCACCGAGGCGGCCGGGCTTTCCGAACCGCTGACGAAAGGCTGCGTGGTCGCCTCCGACGCCTTCTTCCCGTTTGCCGACGGCTTGCTGTCCGCTGTCGAAGCAGGGGCCACGGCGGTGATCCAGCCGGGAGGTTCGATGCGCGACGACGAGGTGATCGCCGCCGCCGACGAGCACGGCATCGCCATGGTGACGACAGGCATGAGGCATTTCAGGCACTGAGCACGTCCAGAAAAAGTTGCAGACTTTTTCGTCCGGACAGTGCGCCAGGGGAAACCCGGCACGTCCAGAAAAAGTTGCAGACTTTTTCGTCCGGACCGTGCGGCGGAAACAAACGGCACGTCCAGAAAAAGTTGCAGACTTTTTCGTGCCGGAAGTGCGGCGGAGGCAAACCGGCACGTCCGGAAAAGGTTGCAGACTGTTTCGTCCGGACAAGGCGCCGGGACACTGCGAAATTGTTCGGGCGATCCACCCGGGCTTTTTGCGTTGATGGCCCGCTGTCACACAAGCTTCTTGAAACGATTACAAACCGGACAACAAGCTGTCACTGAAACATCCGAGGTTCCCGCCGGCGCCAGCAGAAGGCGCCTGATCCAGTTTTGAGGGAACCCGTCATGTCGAAAATGATGAAGATGAGCCGCCGCGGTTTCATGGCCTCGGCCGGCGCAACCGGCCTCGTGGCCGCCTCCGGCCTTGCCATGCCGTTCTATTCGCGCGCCAGCCAGCGCCCGGCATTCACCCATGGTGTGCAGTCGGGTGACGTGGACATGTCGTCGGGCATGATCTGGGGCCGCACCGACCGCCCCGCCCGCGTGATGATGGAAGTGGCCACGCGCGAGGACTTCGCCAACGCCACGCGCCTTGCGCCGCTGAACGCGCTTCCCGAGAGCGATTTCGCGGTCAAGCGCCTTGTCGCGGACCTGGCAGCCGACCAGGACGTCTTCTTCCGCATGACCGCCGCCGACCTCTCCGATCTCAACGCCACGTCCGAGCCGGTCATCGGGCGCTTCCGCACTGCCCCCGCCGGCCGCCGCGACATCCGCTTTGCCTGGTCGGGCGACACCGCCGGTCAGGGCTGGGGCATCGATGACGACGGCATGAAGACTTATGCCACCATGGCCCGTCACACGCCCGATTTCTTCATCCATTCCGGCGACACCATCTATGCCGACGGGGCGATGAAGGACGAGGTGGAGCTGAAGGACGGCACCAAATGGGTCAACAGGGTGCTGATCGATGAGAAGCGCAAGGTCGCCGAGACCCTTGATGAATATCGCGGCCAGTGGAAATACAACATGATGGACGAGCATGTGCGCGCGCTCAATGCCATCTGCCCGACCTTCTTCCAGTGGGACGACCATGAAGTGGTCAACAACTGGTCGGACTCCAAGAACCTGATGGGCGACTACCGCTACACGGAGAAGTCGGTCCATGTGCTCGCTGCCCGCGCGGGCCGCGCTTTCCATGAGATGACGCCGATCCGCTACACGCCCGCGGAACCGGGCCGCGTCTATCGCAAGGTCGCCTACGGCCCGATGCTGGACATCTTCTTCCTCGACCTGCGCAGCTATCGCGGTGCCAATGGCGCGTCGATGGAAACGGACATGACGCCGGAAAGCCGCATTCTGGGCGAAGAGCAGGTCAGGTGGCTCAAGCGCGAGCTGGCCGGCTCCAGGGCCACCTGGAAGGTCATCGCCTCCGACATGCCGATCGGCCTGGTCGTCTGGGACAACTGGAAGGAACAGGCCGGCGCCGAGGCCATTTCCAATGGCGACAACGGCCCGGCAAAAGGCCGCGAACTGGAAATCGCCGACCTGCTGCGCTTCATCAAGACCGCCGGCATCGACAACACGGTCTGGCTGACGGCGGATGTTCACTACACCGCCGCCCATTACTACGACCCCTCGAAGGCGCAGTTCCAGGACTTCAACCCGTTCTGGGAATTCGTCTCCGGCCCGCTCCATGCCGGCACCTTCGGCCCGAACGCGCTCGACATGACCTTCGGCCCGGAAGTGAAGTTCGTGAAGGCGCCGACGCCGGAACAGGGCGCCAACCTGCCGCCCTCCATGGGCCTTCAGTTCTTCGGCCTCGTCGATATCGACGGCGCGACCGAGCAGCTTACCGTGCGCCTGATGGACCGCGACGACGCGGAACTGTGGAAGATCACGCTCGATCCGGTGCGCAGCGCCTGATCCGGCCATCGCAGCCAGGAAACGGCGGGCCGTTGCGCCCGCCGTTTTTTATCCTCGGGGCTTGCCCTTCGCGCTCCGCTCGCTATTCCTTCTGGCCGATAGCAAGGAGGGAGACGATCATGGAACAGCGCAAGCTTGGAGCGAACGGGCCGGACGTCGGCGCGCTCGGCCTCGGCTGCATGAGCTTTGCCGGTTTTTACGGGCCGACGGACAAGGCAGAGAGTTTTGCCACGCTCAGACGGGCGCTGGATCTGGGTATCACCCATCTCGATACCGCCCTCCTTTATGGCATGGGCCTGTCGGAAACCGTCATTGGCGAATTCATCCGGGACAATCCCAACGAATTCGTCATCGCGTCCAAATGCGGCATCGTGCCCAAGCCCCAGCGCCATTTCAACAACAAGCCCGACTATGTGCGTGAGGCCGTGGAAGGCTCGCTGAAGCGGCTCGGTGTCGACCATATCCCGCTCTACTATCTCCATCGCCGGGAACAGGAAATCCCGGTGGAAGAGGCCGTGGAAACCATGGCCGCGCTGGTGCGCGAGGGCAAGATCGGCGGCATCGGCCTGTCCGAGATCGCCCCGTCCACGCTGGAGCGCGCCTGTGCCGTGCATCCGGTCATGGCCGTGCAGAACGAATATTCGCTGTGGACACGCCTGCCGGAACTCGGCCTCATCCAGGCCTGCAAGCGTCTCGGCGTCGCCTTCGTCGCCTTTTCGCCCGTCGGCCGCGGCATCTTCGCCGACACCGCGCCGGACCCGTCCAGCTTCGGCGAGAACGATTTCCGCCGCGTCAATCCCCGCTTCGAGGAGCCCAACTGGTCGACCAACAATGCCCGTGTCGATGCCTTGCGGGCCTATGCCCGTGATCACGGCTGGAGCACGGCGGCGCTGGCCACGGCCTGGACGCTGGCGCAGGGCGATCACATCATTCCCATTCCCGGCACCCGCTCGCCGGCGCATCTCGACCAACTGGCCCAAAGCCTCGACATCCCGCTGGGGCCCACGGAACTGGAAGAGATCGAGGCCATTCTGCCGGTGGGCTTCGCCCATGGCGACCGCTACTCGGCCGCCCAGCAGATCGGCACGGAACTCTACTGCTGAACACGCCGGGAAACGGCTTGTCCCGCCCACGGTGGCGGGGTAAGCCCGGCAGCGCAACGGCAAGCCGCACGGAGTTCGAATGACGCCTGAACCAAGCGCAATCTCGCACCGGCGCATTTCCGTGCTGGGCAGCACCGGCTCCATCGGCGTCAACTCGCTGGATGTCATCGCCCACATGGGCGGACCGGAGGCCTTTGACGTGGTGGCGCTGACCGGCGCTTCGAACATCGACCTGCTGGCGCAGCAGGCGCAGGTCGTGAATGCGGAAATCGCTGTCACCGCCGACGAGACACGCTATCGCGATCTCAAGGCCGCGCTGGCCGGCACCGGCATAGAGGCCGCTGCCGGGCGCAACGCACTGATCGAGGCCGCGGGCCGGCCGGCCGACATCACCATGGCCGCCATCGTCGGCATGGCGGGGCTGGAGCCGACCCTGGCCGCCGCGGCCAACGGCGGCGTCATGGCGCTTGCCAACAAGGAATGCCTCGTCTCCGCCGGCGATCTCTTCATCGCGGCCGTACGCGAGGCCGGCGGCTCGCTCCTGCCTGTCGACAGCGAGCACAACGCCATCTTCCAGGTGCTTGATCCGTCGCAGAAACGCGGCGTCGAACGCATCATCCTCACCGCCTCCGGCGGCCCGTTCCGCACCTTCACGCGTGAACAGATGGAAGGTGTGACGGCGCAGACCGCGCGCAGGCATCCCAACTGGTCCATGGGACTGAAAATCTCCATCGACAGCGCCTCCATGTTCAACAAGGCGCTGGAAATGGTCGAGGCGCGCCACCTCTTCGATCTTTCGCCCGATCAGGTGGAAGTCATCGTCCACCCGCAATCCATCGTCCATTCCATGGTCGCCTATGCCGATGGCTCGGTCCTGGCCCAGCTCGGTCCCTCCGACATGCGCACCGCCATCGGCTATTGCCTGGCCTGGCCCTTCCGTGCCCACATGCCGGTGGAGCGCCTCGACTTCGCGAAGCTGGCCCGCCTCGACTTCGAAGCCCCGGATGAGACCCGTTTCCCGGCCCTGCGGCTGGCACGGCAGGCACTGGAGACCGGCGGCGTGGCCGGTGCGGTGCTCAACGGCGCCAAGGAAGTGGCGCTCGACGCCTTCATCGAGGGCCGGACAGGCTTCCTGCAGATGGCGGAGATCGTCGAGAAGGTGATGGACCGCCTGTCTCCCGATGTCGCCGCCGCCACGCTCGACGATGTCTTCAGCGCCGATCACTGGGCGCGCGGCATGGCGCGCAGCCTGATTGCGGCATAGGAACGCCGCACGCGATGGGGAAAGGCCGGCATGCCATGCCTGCCCGGCCGGCAAACCAGCCATGCAAACGCGCCCCCTTTCGCAATTGCACAAATTCCTGTATGAGGCGCGGCAAGACCATTGGCGGGCGGCCGTTGGCAACAGGCCCCGCCCCAGTTTCCGGGATACAAAATGACCCTCCGCAACATCGCGATCATCGCGCACGTTGACCATGGCAAGACGACACTGGTTGACGAACTTCTCAAGCAGTCCGGCGCGTTTCGCGAAAACCAGCGCGTGGCCGAGCGTGCCATGGATTCCAACGATCTGGAAAAGGAGCGCGGCATCACCATCCTCGCCAAGGCGACTTCGGTGGAGTGGAACGGCACGCGCATCAACATCGTCGACACCCCCGGCCACGCCGATTTCGGCGGCGAGGTGGAGCGTATCCTGTCCATGGTGGATGGCGCGGTCCTTCTCGTCGATGCCGCCGAAGGCCCGATGCCGCAGACCAAGTTCGTCGTCGGCAAGGCGCTGAAAGTCGGCCTCAAGCCAATCGTCGCGGTCAACAAGATCGACCGGCCCGATGCCCGCCCCGATGAGGTGCTCAACGAGGTGTTCGACCTCTTCGCCAATCTCGACGCCACCGACGAACAGCTCGATTTTCCCGTCCTCTACGGTTCGGGCCGTGATGGCTGGATGAATGTCGCGCCCGAGGGCCCGAAGGACCAGGGCCTCGGCCCGCTCTTCGACCTGATCGTGCGCCATGTGCCGCAGCCGTCCGTGGAGGCGGGCCCGTTCCGCATGATCGGCACCATCCTCGAAGCCAATCCGTTCCTCGGCCGCATCATCACCGGCCGCATTGCATCGGGTTCGGTGAAGCCGAACCAGCCGGTCAAGGTTCTCGATCGCGAGGGCAAGCTGCTGGAAACCGGCCGCGTCTCCAAGATCCTCGCTTTCCGCGGCCTTGAGCGCCAGCCCATCGAGGAAGGCCGCGCCGGCGATATCGTCGCCATTGCCGGCCTGCAGAAGGGCACCGTCGCCGACACGTTCTGCGATCCCTCCGTCACCGCGCCGATGGAAGCCCAGCCGATCGACCCGCCGACGGTCACCATGAGCTTCATCGTCAATGACAGCCCGCTGGCCGGCACCGAGGGCGACAAGGTGACCAGCCGCGTCATCCGCGACCGCCTGCTGAAGGAAGCGGAAGGCAACGTGGCGCTGAAGATCGAGGAGGCCGACGACAAGGATTCGTTCTATGTCTCGGGCCGCGGCGAATTGCAGCTTGCCGTTCTCATCGAGACCATGCGCCGCGAAGGCTTCGAACTTGCCGTTTCGCGTCCGCGCGTCGTCATGAAGAAAGATGAGCACGGCCAGCTTCTCGAACCGGTCGAGGAAGTGGTCATCGACGTCGACGAGGAACATGCCGGCATCGTCGTCCAGAAGATGAGCGAGCGCAAGGCGGAGATGGTGGAACTGCGCCCGTCCGGCGGCAATCGCCAGCGCCTGGTCTTCTTCTGCCCGACGCGCGGCCTGATCGGCTACCAGTCCGAACTGCTGACCGACACGCGCGGCACGGCGATCATGAACCGCCTGTTCCACGACTACCAGCCCTACAAGGGCGAGATCGGCGGTCGCATCAACGGTGTGCTGATTGCCAACGAGGCCGGCGAGGCCGTGGCCTATGCGCTGTTCAACCTGGAAGACCGTGGCCCCATGGTCATCGATCCGGGCGCCAAGGTCTATGCCGGCATGATCATCGGCATTCACTCGCGCGACAACGATCTGGAAGTCAACGTGCTCAAGGGCAAGAAGCTGACCAACGTGCGCGCGGCCGGCAAGGACGAGGCCGTCAAGCTGACCCCGCCGATCCGCATGACGCTGGAACGCGCCCTGTCCTGGATCCAGGATGATGAACTGGTGGAAGTCACGCCGAAATCCATCCGCCTGCGCAAGCTCTATCTCGACACCCATGAGCGCAAGCGCTTCGAGAAGAGCCGCAACCTCGGCGCGGCATGAGCCGCACCCGGCAGATCGACCTCGCGACCTGGCCGCGCGCCGGCCAGTTCGCCCATTTCCGGGCCTATGCCCAGCCGCATTTCTCCATCACCGCGCCCATTGAGGTCACGCGCCTTGTGCGCCGGCTGAAGCCGGAGGGCGTCTCGGTCTTCAACGCATGCGTTTTCGCCATCACCGAAGGCGGAAATGCTGTGCCCGAATTCCGCACCCGCTTCGATGACACCGGCGTCCATGAACATGATGCCGTCGGCGCATCCTTCACGGTTCCGCTCGAAAAAGGCGGCTTCGCCTTTTGCGAAGTGGCCCGCGATCCCGACTTCACCGCATTCGACCATGCCTGCACCACAGCCATCGCGGCGGCGCGCAAGCAATCCGGCCTGACGGACACGACGAAGGCGCAGGACGCATGGCTGTTCCTGTCATGCCTGCCCTGGCTGTCGTTCTCGGCCATGACGCATGCCCTGCGCGGCCCGGACGATAGCGTGCCGCGCATCGCCTGGGGCCGCTACCGGGAGGATGCGGCCGGCCGGCTCGTCATGCCGGTATCGGTGCAGGTTCACCATGCGCTTGCCGACGGCGAACACGTGGCAGCCTTCTTTGCTGCCACACAGGCCGCGCTCGACGCCATCCGCACCGACATCATCGTCTGACCGGCATCGCCTGCCGTCAGCGCGCCATGCCGTGATAGGCGTCGTTCGGCTGCATGTCGGTCGCCGCCGCCATGCGGTTCGACATGTTGAAGAAAGCCGCCGTTGACGCGATGTCCCAGATGTCGCGCTCGCTCCACCCCGCATCGCGCAGGCCCTGCCGGTCGCCTTCCTCGATTGTCGCCGGTGCTTCCGTCAGCTTGACCGCGAAATCCAGCATCGCCTTCTGCTTGCCCGTCAGGTCGGCCACCCGATAGTTCATCACCATCTGTTCGCCCAGTTTCGGGTCACCCGACAATTCGCGCACCGCCGCGCCATGCGCGGTCAGGCAATAGTAGCAATGGTTTACCGACGACACCGCCACCGCGATCATTTCGCGTTCCAGCTTTGTCAGGCCGGACGCGCCGAGCATCAGGTCATTGTACATGTCGGTGAAGGCGCGCAGCTTCTTGTCATCGAAGGAATAGGCCCGCAACACATTCGGCACCAGGCCGAGTTTTTCCTCGCACTTGTCGAAATAGGCCTGCGTTCCCTCGCTCACCGTCCCGAAACCGGGAATGTCGAGCGCGATGATCTTTTCATCGCCCATGCCGTCATCTCCTTGAGATTTTACCGCTTCATCCTGTCCGGCGGGTCGCCAAACGGGCTCCATCTGTTACGATAAAGCAATTCCGGCGGTACAAGATACCGGTTTTGCATGCCGGAAAGCGAAAAAAGCGCGGACATGCCGGCGCATGGCGCCGCATGAAGAACATGCGCGAAAGCGAGAGGGGAATCACCATGGCGGGAACAAAGTCGGCGAGCCGCAAGAAGGCCGGGCAGGAATCGGAAAGGATCGTCCACGACCTGTTTCAGCGGCTGGCAGGGGCCGACGGCCAGCCCCACTACGAGGCGGAAGCGATCGCGGCGAGCGCCACCCTTGCCCACGACGCGCTCTGCCGCCATCGCAAGGGTCATGCCGTGGTCTCCATCGACACCCATGCCGATCTCAGCCAGGCGGGCAGGCCGGTCACCGCGGTCACGATCATCAACGACAACATGCCCTTCCTCTTTGATTCGGTCATGGGGGAGATCAACGAATCCTGTGGCGAACTGCTCTTCGTGGTGCATCCTGTGCTCGAAGTCAGCTTCGAGACCAGGGGCATCTGCGACATCCACGGCATCGCCAGGCGCCGCAATCCCGAAACCGGCCGCGACCTTGTCTCGATGATCCAGATCCATGTGGCCAGGCTCGACGACGAGGACGCACGCGCCCTGCGCGCCCGGCTGGAAGCCATTCTCAAGCAGGTCCGCCATTCCGTGCATGACTGGCGCGACATGCTCATCCGCCTCGATCACGCCATCAGCGTCTATCGCCATGCGCAGGACACGCTGGACCGGCAGGCGACGGAAGAGGCGGCCGAGTTCCTTGAATGGCTGCGCGACGAGAACTTCACCTTCCTCGGCATGCGCGAATACACCTGGACCGGCGACGGCCGCAACGGCACGCTCAAGCGCAAGAGCGAGCGCGGTCTCGGCATCCTGCATGATCCCGATCTGCGCGTGCTGCGCCGCGGCGGCGAAGCGGTCACGACGACGCCGCAGATCCGGGAATTCATGGCCGGCCCCGATCCGCTGATCGTCACCAAGGCCAATATCAAGTCGGTCGTCCACCGCCGGGTCTATCTCGACTATATCGGCGTCAAGACGTTCGACCGCAAAGGCGCCCTGACCGGCGAATTGCGGATCGTCGGCCTGTTCACCGGCTCCGCCTACACGCATTCGGTCATGCGCATTCCCTTCATCCGCTCCAAGGCCGAGCAGGTTCTCACCGATCTGGGTTTCGATCGCGGCGGCCATTCCGGCAAGGCCCTGCTCAACATCATGGAGACCTTCCCCCGCGACGAGCTTTTCCAGATCGACCTGCCGACGCTGAAGAGCCATGCCAGCGCCATCCTGGCGCTGGGCGAACGACCGCGCCTGCGCGTCCTGCCACGGCCCGAAAAATTCGGCCGTTACGTCTCGGTCATCGTCTATGTCCCGCGCGACCGCTACGACAGCCAGGTTCGCCAGAAGCTGGGTGACTATCTTGCCCGGGCCTATGACGGGCGCCTTTCGGCCTATTATCCCGACTTCCCCGAAGGCCCTTTGGCACGCGTCCATTTCATCATCGGACGCGACGGGACGGAGGCGCCAAAGGTCGACGTCGGCAGGCTGGAAGCCGATATCCGCGCCCTTGTGCGCACCTGGGAGGACGACCTCGCGGACGCCGCGCGGGAAAACGGCTACGATTCGCGCACCCGCGCCCTGGCCTCGGGATTTCCGGCCGATTACCGCGCCATCACGCCGGCCGGCCGCGCCTTGCACGATGCCACGCTTCTGTCCGGGATTTCCGCCGACAATCCCTTTGTCGTCGATTTCTACCGCGACGAAGACCATGACGAGACACACGCGGCCCTGAAGATCTTTCATCGCGGCGAACCGGTTTCGCTGTCCGGCCGGGTTCCCGCCCTGGAGAACATGGGCCTCAAGGTGATCGCCGAGCGCACGTTCCAGACCAGTGCGTCCGATGGCGTGCCGGTCTACATCCACGACATGGAGGTGCAAAGCGCCGCCGGCAACGCCATCGATCTCGCCGACGATGGCGCATTGATGCAGGACACCTTTGCCGCCGCCTCGCGCGGCGCCGTCGATGACGACGCCTATAACGGCCTGTCCCATTCGGCAGGCCTGACCCATGAGCAGATCACCGTCCTGCGCACCTATGGCCGCTATCAGCAGCAGGCCGGCAGCACCTTCGGCCAGCCGGTGATCGCCAGCGCGCTGAATCGCTATCCGCTGATCGCCCGCGATCTCTACGACCTGTTCGACACGCGCTTCAATCCGGCCCGCTCAAAGGGCCGTGCGGAGGAATGCGAGCGCCTTCGCAAGTCCATAATCGGCAAGCTCGACAATGTGCCCGGCATCGACGAGGACACGATCCTGCGCCGCTATCTGACACTGATCGAAGCCACCATGCGCACGAACCGCTATGCCGCGCCGGTGGACGGCGTTCCGCCCCGCCAGCTCGCCGTCAAGCTCGACCCGCGTGGGATCCCCTTCCTGCCGGCGCCTCGGCCCGCGCATGAAATCTTCGTCTACGGGCTGGAAGTCGAAGGCGTGCACCTGCGGTTCGGGCCCGTCGCGCGTGGCGGACTACGCTGGTCCGACCGTTTGCAGGATTACCGCACCGAGGTTCTGGGTCTGGTCAAGGCGCAGCAGGTCAAGAATGCCGTCATCGTGCCGGTGGGTGCCAAGGGCGGTTTCGTTCCCAAGATGCTGCCGGCCGGCGGCAGCCGCGACGAGATCTTTCATGCCGGCCGCGAGGCCTACAAGTCCTTCATTTCCTCGCTCCTGTCGGTGACCGACAATCTTCAGGGCAGCGATGTCGTTCCACCGCAGGGCGTGGAACGGCTGGACGGCGACGATCCCTATTTCGTCGTCGCGGCGGACAAGGGAACGGCGACCTTCTCCGACACCGCCAACGAGATCAGCCAGGCCTATGACTTCTGGCTCGACGATGCCTTCGCCTCCGGCGGATCGGCGGGTTACGATCACAAGAAGATGGGCATTACCGCGCGCGGCGCCTGGGAGGCGGTCAAGCGCCATTTTCGCGAGATGGACTGCGACATCCAGACCCAGCCCTTCACCGTGGCCGGTGTCGGCGACATGTCCGGCGACGTGTTCGGCAATGGCATGCTGCTTTCCCCCTGCATCCGCCTGGTCGCCGCCTTCGACCATCGCGACATCTTCATCGATCCCGATCCCAACCCGGCGACCAGCTTCGAGGAGCGCAAGCGCCTCTTCGACATGGGCCGGTCGAGCTGGCAGGATTACAACCTTTCCTACCTGTCCAAGGGCGGCGGCGTGTTCTCGCGCAACCAGAAGCTCATCAGGCTGCCGGCGGAAGCGGCCGAAGCCATCGGACTCGGCAAGACCGAAGCCTCCCCCAACGAGATTCTTTCCGCCATCCTGAAGATGCGTGTCGATCTGCTCTGGTTCGGCGGCATCGGCACCTATATCCGCGCTTCCACCGAATCGAACGCCGATGCCGGCGACCGCGCCAATGACGCCATCCGTGTCACCGCGGCCGAGTTGCATTGCAAGGTGATCGGCGAGGGTGCCAATCTCGGCCTTACCCAGCGTGCGCGCATCGAGTTCGGACTCAATGGCGGGCGCTGCAATTCCGACGCCATCGACAATTCCGCCGGCGTCAATTCCTCCGACGTCGAGGTCAACATCAAGATCGCGCTGGCCGCGGCCATGCGCGACGGCAAGCTGTCACGCAAGGCGCGCAACACGCTTCTGGAAAAGATGACCGGCGAGGTGGCGGATCTCGTCCTGGAGACCAATTACGACCAGACGCTATGCATCTCGCAGACAGAGGCGCGCGGCATGGCGGACCTTGCCTATCAGGCGCGGCTGATGGAGCACCTGGAAAACCGGGGCCTGCTCGACCGCCGGGTGGAGCTGCTGCCCGACACCAAGGCGCTGTCCGAACGCCAGGCCCGCGGCGAACCGCTGACGCGCGCCGAGATCGGCGTATTGGTCTCCTATGCCAAGCTGGTGCTCTTCGGCGACATCATGGCGACCGACCTGCCGGCCGACCCGCATTTCGAGCAGACGCTGATCGATTATTTTCCGGCCGAGATGCAGAAGAAATACCGTTCCGAGATCTGCGATCACCGCCTGCGTGCCGAGATCATCGCCACGGAACTGGCCAATGACGCAATCAATCGCGGCGGGCCGGCCTTCATCGTGCGCCAGCAGGACATGACCGGGCGCTCGGCCGTCGAGGCTGCGCGCGCCTTCGCCATTGCCCGCGACGGCTATGAACTCGATGCGCTCTATGCCAGCGTGGATGCGCTCGACAACAAGATGCCGGGAAAGGCGCAATTGGGGCTTTATGCCCGCATTGCCCGCACCGTGATGAACGCCACCGCATGGCAATTGCGCAACGGCGACGCCGGTGAACCCGTCGAATCGGTGGTGGAAAGCCTGCGCAAGGGCCGAAAGGCGCTGGAAGCGGATCTGGCCGGCCTCCTGCCGGACTTCATGAAGGAACGGCTGGCCGACCGTTCCGCCCGCATGAAACATGACGGCACGCCTGCGGATCTGGCCAAGCGGATCGCGCTTCTGGGTGCCGAGGAACTGATCCCGGACATGATGCTCGTGGCCCGCGCATCCGGCGCCGACCTGCGCAAGGCCGCCCATGCCTTCTTCGCCGTGACCGACCTGTTCCGGCTTGGTCGCATCGAGGATGCCGCCCGGGCGATTTCGACCGGCGACTACTATGACGGACTTGCGCTTTCGCGCGCCGGTGCCATGATCGATGCTGCGCGCCGGGGCATCACCATTTCGGTTCTCTGCGACCATGGCAGCGGGGACGATCCCGTGGGGGCATGGCAGGAGGCCAATGAGGGGCGGATCCGGCGCACGCGTGAACGCATTCAGGCGCTGCTGGAATCGGGTGATCTGACCGTCTCGCGCATGACGGTGGCCGCCGGCCTGATGGGCGATCTCGCCGGGGCATGAATCGACCGCCATGGGCGGCAACGGGGACGGGACAAGATGAGCGAATTCGCGCTGCCGCCGGCCGGCCGCAAGGGTATCTGGGGCTGGATGCTTTTCGACTGGGCCGCGCAACCCTTTTTCACGGTGGTGACCACCTTCATCTTCGGCCCCTATTTCATCTCGCGCATGGCCTCCGATCCCGTGGCCGGGCAGGCCGCTTGGGGCTTTGCGGTAGCCGCCGGCGGACTGTTCATAGCCATCCTGTCGCCGGTCCTGGGCGCCATTGCCGACCATACCGGCCCGCGCAAGCCGTGGATCGGCGTCTTTGCCGTCATCAAGATCCTGGCCCTGTTCACGCTGTGGTGGGCCGAGCCCGGAGCCAGCCTTTTCTGGGTGGCGGCCGCCTTCACACTGGCCACCGTGGCGGCCGAATTTTCCATTGTCTTCAACGATTCCATGATGAACCGGCTGGTACCGGAAAAGGAGATCGGCCGCATCTCCAACACCGCCTGGGGGCTGGGCTACATGGGCGGCATGATCGTGCTGGTCTTCGTCATCCTCTTTCTCGCCGCTTCTCCGGAAACGGGCCGCACCCTGATCGGCATCCCGCCGCTCTTCGGCCTCGATCCGGTCCAGGGCGAGGACGCCCGCGCCACCGGCCCCATCGCCGCGCTCTGGTATCTCGTCTTCATTCTGCCGATGTTCCTGTTCACGCCCGATGCCCGCCAGGGAACCAGCACCACGAATGCCGTGGCCGCGGGGCTGGCGGATATCAGCCAGACCTTTCGCGAATTGCGCAAACGCGCCGGCATTGCCCGCTTCCTGATCGCCCGCATGATCTACCAGGATGGCGTCAACGCGCTCCTGGCGCTGGGCGGCGGCTTTGCCGCAAGCATGTTTGCCTGGTCGATCACCGAGATCGGCCTGTTCGGGATCATCCTCAACATCGTCGCCATTCCCGGATGCCTTATCGCCGGGCGCTTCGACGAGGTCTTCGGCTCCAAGCGCATCGTGCTGATCTGCGTCGCGATGCTGTTCGTCGCCACCATCGGCATCGTCTCCACCGGGCCGGGCTTCACCGCGTTCGGCCTTGTCGAGTTCGGCGGCGCCGATACGGGCGGTCTGTTCGGCACGCCGGCCGAACTGGCCTATATCGGTTTCGGCCTGCTCATCGGTGCGGCCTTCGGGCCGGTGCAGGCCTCCTCGCGCTCCTATATGGCCCGCTCGGTCACACCCGATGAAGCCGGACGCTATTTCGGCATCTATGCGCTCGCCGGCCGGGCAACCAGTTTCCTGGCGCCCTTCCTCGTCGCAACCGTCACCCAGACCGCCGCGTCGCCCCGCGCCGGCATGGCCGTCATCTGCCTGTTCTTCATCGCCGGCTTCGTCATCCTGTTCAGCGCGCCGAAACCGGCGGAAAACCGTTCGGCGGCGCTGGCCTGAACGGCAAAAAGCGAAAGGCCGCCCCTGCCGGGACGGCCCTGTGCATGACGGCAAAGCGCTTCCGGTTATTCGGAAGCGGCTTCCTCGGCCGGCGCGGCGGCAGCTTCGGCAGCGGCAGCGGCCGCTTCTTCCTCGCGCTGCTTCTGCTCTGCAATGCGCTCCTGCGCCTTCTTGCCCGGCTCGGCCTTTTTCGGGTTGCTGCGCTCGGGGCGCTTGGCAATGCCGGCCTGGTCGAGGAAACGCAGCACGCGGTCGGTCGGCAGTGCGCCGTTTTCCAGCCAGTGCTTGATGCGCTCCTCGTTCAGGGTGATGCGGTCGCCGTCCTTGGGCAGCATCGGGTTCCAGGCGCCGACGCGCTCGATGAAGCGGCCGTCGCGCGGGGCACGCACGTCGGCAATGACGATGTGATAGTACGGGCGCTTCTTGGAGCCAGCGCGGGCCAGACGGATTTTCAGTGCCATGGTCTACTCCTGTCGATTCTGATCCGTTTCAATGCATGCATGCCTTCGGGTCTTCCCTCAGGCGGTCTGTTCATCCTCCGCAGCACGGGCCGCGATGGCCTCGTGATGGCGGATCACCTCCCTGATGATGAAGGCGAGGAATTTCTCGGCGAAGTCGGGATCCATGCCCGCCTCGTCGGCCAGCCGGCGCAACCGCTCGATCTGCCGCGCCTCGCGGTCGGGATCGGATGGCGGCAGGTCGTGCTGCGCCTTCAGCTCGCCCACCTTCTGGGTGCAGCGGAAGCGTTCTGCCAGTGTGTGGATCAGCACCGCGTCGAAATTGTCGATCGACCGGCGCAGGTCCTTCAGCACGTCGCGGGCGCGCGCAATGTCTTTGTTGTCGCTCATTGCGCCCTCATTTCTTCTTCCCGGGCATGCCCGGCAGCTTCGGCCCGCCCAGCCCCGGCAATCCGCCCGGCAAACCGGGACCGCCAAGGCCCGGAAGTTTCGGCGCGCCGCCGCCGCCCATGCCCATGGCCTCGGCCTGTTTCTGCAGCGCTTCCAGTTCCTTCGGGCTCATTTTCGAAAGGTCGGGCATGCCGCCCATCCCGCCCATCCCGCCAAGGCCCATCTTGCTGGCCATGCCGCCCATCAGCCCGCGCATCATGCCGCCCTTTCGGCCCTTGCCGCCCATTGCCTTCATCATGTCGGCCATCTGGCGGTGCATCTTGAGCAGCTTGTTGATCTGCGCGGCATCGGTGCCGGAGCCAGCGGCGATGCGTTTCTTGCGGCTGTGCTTGAGAAGGTCGGGATTGGACCGCTCCGCCGGCGTCATCGACTGGATGATGGCGATCTGGCGTCCGAACATCCTGTCGTCCATGCCGGCAGCGGCCATCTGGTCCTTCATCTTGCCCATGCCGGGCATGAGTCCCATGATGCCGCCAAGCCCGCCCATGTTCTGCATCTGGCGAAGCTGGTCGGCGAGGTCGTTCAGGTCGAACTTCCCCTCCTGCATCTTCTTCGCCATGGCGGCGGCTTTTTCCTGATCGATGGTCTCGGCAGCCTTTTCGACCAGGCTGACGATATCGCCCATGCCCAGGATGCGGTCGGCGATGCGCTTGGGGTGGAATTCCTCCAGCCCGTCCATCTTCTCGCCCGTGCCGATCAGCTTGATCGGCTTGCCGGTCACGGCGCGCATCGAAAGGGCGGCGCCGCCGCGCCCGTCGCCGTCCATGCGGGTCAGCACGATGCCGGTAATGCCGACGCGCTCGTCGAAATTCCGCGCCAGGTTGACCGCGTCCTGACCGGTCAGCGAGTCCGCGACCAGAAGGATTTCATGCGGGTCCGACACCTTTCGGATATCGGCCATTTCCACCATCAGCGGCTCGTCTATATGCGTGCGTCCGGCCGTATCGAGGATGACGACGTCATGGCCGCCGAGTTTCGCCGCCTGGACGGAACGCTTTGCGATGGCGACCGGATCCTGGCCAGGCACGATCGGCAATGTCGCCACGCCCGTCTGTTCGCCGAGCTGCCTGAGCTGCTCCTGCGCGGCCGGGCGCCGTGTGTCCAGCGAGGCCATGAGCACCTTCTTGCCCTGGCGCTCGGTCAGCCGTTTGGCGATCTTGCCGGTGGTTGTCGTCTTGCCCGATCCCTGCAGGCCGACCATCATGATGACGACAGGCGCCGGCGCGTTGAGGTCGATGGCCTCGCCTTCCGACCCCAGCATCTCGACCAGTTCGTCATGAACGATCTTGACGACCTGCTGGCCCGGCTTGATCGACTTGAGCACATCCTGGCCCACGGCCTTGGCGCGCACCCGGTCGGTGAAGGAACGCACCACGTCCAGCGCGACGTCGGCCTCGATAAGGGCGCGGCGCACCTCGCGCAGGGCCGCCGAAACATCTGCCTCGGAAAGCGCGCCGCGGCCGGTAAGGCCGTTCAGGATTGATCCGAGCCGGTCGGATAAGCTCTCAAACATCGTCCAGTCCTTGGGTTCCGGGGTTCATGCCCCCGGAGATAACCATCGCAGCGCGGAATTCCAATCGCCAAAACGGTTCGGCGCCCGGGGGCGCATCGCGCTGCCGGGCGTTGACCTCCAGGTTTGCGGGGCGTCCCGCCTCCTGGTCGGCGCGTCGGAGTTCTCACTCGTCGCGGAAAGTCGAACGCGGTGCATAGTCGGGGAACGCCACGGAGTCAACCCGGCTGCCGAAATGCACGGTACTGCCACGCGATTGCCATGTTTGCCTGCAGGAATTGCATTTCCTCTTGTTGCCGGTTTCAGGCATTGCCCCGGATGACAAGAAGCGCAATCACTGGCAAATTCACGCCGGGGCTGACGATTCATTCTATCCGGAGGACCTACCGATGACCATCCGACGCCACGCCATGGCCACGGCCGTAGCTTGTGCCTTTCTCATGGCACCCGGCGCCGCGTTTGCAGCCAAGTGCGGAAACACATCGTCCGGGTTCGATGCCTGGAAGCGGCAAATGGCCGGCGAGGCGCAATCCGCCGGCGTCGGCCAGCGCGGCATCGCCGCCCTGATGGCGACACGCTACGCCAATGATACGATCCGCGCCGACAGGGGCCAGAAAAGCTTCAAATACTCGCTGAAGAAATTCATGCAGGTACGCGGCGCCAACACCATTGTCGCCAAGGGCAAACGGCTGAAGAAGTCCAAGGCATCGCTGCTGAAGCAGATCGAGGCCCGCTATGGCGTGCCCCCCGGCCCGCTGATCGCCATCTGGGGCATGGAAACGGCCTTTGGCGGCTTCCAGGGCAATTCCAATCTGCTTTCCGCCACCGCCACGCTGGCCTACGATTGCCGCCGGTCCGATTTCTTCACCGGTCACCTTCTGGCGGCGTTGAAGCTGGTGGATCGCGGCGTTCTGTCCAGTTCGACCGTGGGCGCCAAGCATGGTGAATGGGGCCAGACCCAGTTCCTGCCCGGTTCCGTCGCCCGCTACGGCGTGGATTTCGATGGCGGCGGGCTGAACCTGTCGCGCTCCTCCGCCGATGCGCTGGCATCGACGGCCAATTTCCTGCGCGCCCATGGCTGGCGTCCGGGCGCCGGCTACCAGCCCGGCCAGCCGAATTACCGTGCCATCCAGGGCTGGAATGCCGCCGGCGTCTATCAGCAGGCCATCGCCATCATGGCATCGCAGATCGACGGCCGGTAGGGCACTCGGCAAACCATGAGAAAGGCCGGCCTTCGCGCCGGCCTCGATCCCGCACAACAAGGCTCGCTTACGAGCCCTCGCAGTCCTCGCCCGTTTCGGCCTGCTCGCTGCGCACGACCTGGTCGCCAGCGAATGCGAATGTTTCGCGCGTTTCCACCGCGCTGCCGGGAAAACGGTAGCAGACCACCACGGTGGCGGTGTCCGCGCCCGCCGCATCCAGCCGCCAGTCGATCGATCCGCCCGCGATTGCCTCGCGCCATTCCGGCAGGCTTTCCAGAAACGCATCCCTGTTTTGTTCGATGCCGATGTCTTCCAGCACGAAGACGGCCTCATCCGCGATGAGCGGTGCAAGCACGGTAGCGTCGCCGGCTGCCAATCCGTCATACCAGCGCGCCAGGACATTGGCCGGGTCGGCCAGCACCGGACCGGACACGATCAGATACAGGGCGAAAGCTGCAAGGCGGAAAACGGGGCGCATGGGTCTTGCCTCACCAGAGAAGCAGGGATTGAGAAGAAGGTGAACGCACGCCGTTCAGGCCTTGTCTTTCCCGGCCGGTTCCATTCCTTCGGCCAGCATTTCCGGCGCCAGCCGTTCGAAATCACCGCTTTGGGCGTTCATCACCCACAATTCACCGGTGGAAATGTCGAACCACGCGCCGTGCAGCGCGAGCCGGCCTTTCTTTTCAAGGATGTCGACACAGGGAAAGCTGCGCAGGTTGTTGAGCGAATAGCGGATCGAGATCCGTTCCAGCGCCGTCTGCTTTTCCGTGCCGGTCATGAAGGTATAGGAGCCGACAGCCTCGGATGCAGGGCCGAGCAGACCCATCCACTTGCCGATGAAGTCACCCGGTGACAATGGCTCCGCCCCGCTCGTCAACGCAGCCGATATGCCGCCGCAGCGCCCGTGGCCGAGAACGAGTATGTTCTTGACCCTGAGGCTCTGAACCGCGAATTCGAGTGCCGCCGATGTCGAATGATATTCACCGTCCGGCTTGTAGGGCGGCACCAGGTTGGCCACATTGCGCACCACGAACAGTTCGCCCGGCAATGCATTGAAGATCATTTCCGGCGCGGCGCGCGAATCGCAACAGGCGATGACCATGGTTTCCGGCTTCTGCCCTTCCCGCGCCAGCGTCTGGTAGCGCTCCGTTTCGACGGTGAAGCGCCCCTGCATGAAATCGCGATACCCTTGGGCAAGGGAAGTGGGGAATGTGGTCATCGTCTGCGCCTCTGGTCCATGCCGATGCCCGATCAAGCCCCCTGCGCCGCCCCTGTCAAGCGCGAATGCAGACGGGTATTCCGTGCGCATCGGTCAGCGGCGGGTCCGGGAAGGCTTCGGTCAGGCCCTTTTCATGCCGCCGCGCGATCATCAGGCAGGCCAGCGCGTCCAGGCAATCGTCCGCGCCCGCACCGGGCGGCGCGGACGCCGCCACCAGCGCCTCCGGCAGGCCATGCCGCATCAGCAGGCCACGCCGCTCGGCCATGCCCGGTGGATGGATACGGCCCTTGAGCTTTTTCGGCAGCGTCATCGCCTTTTCGCCATTGAGACGCCAGAAGGCCAGTTCCGGATGGCATTCGATCACGCGGTCGCGCAGGTCGCGGGAGGCCCGAAGCAGGATGTCGATCTCGCGGATCTTGGGAAACAGCGTGAACGCCTGAAAGGCCAGCCCGCGCGGCGGGTCCGATGTCTGCCGCGCCACCCGGTCGGCCCGCAGGCGCGCCGCGCGCATCGCATTCCAGTCGGCAAACGGCCCCGGTTCGGCATAGACGGCGGCGCGCGAGGGAATGGAGAAGACGCTGGACTGGCGCGCGCCCAGATGCGGCCGGATCGCCTGTTCCGGTCCGCGGCCGCCGCGCCCGATGCGCTCCGGCAGGCCGATCGGCATGTCGACGGCAACAATGGCATGCGGCCCCAGCGTTTCCATCAGTCCGGCGAAGGAGGCGAATACCGCCAGGACCGGTTCGCACCCGGCACGCTCGATGGCCGCCACCCAACCGGCCTTGCATCCATCGACGCCGGCCAGAACGCCGTTCATGTCTTCACCCGCCGCGGCGCGGGGCGCGCAAGCTGGCGCATCGTGACCATGGCCAGAGGATGTTTCAGACTGTCGGCCTCCTGTTCCAGGAGAAGCTCGTCCGATCCGGCGCGCACCGACCGGTTGAGCACTTCGAACACCGAGGCCGTGGCCTTTTCCAGGGCCTTGCCTTCGTCGTCGCCACCGAGCAGCCGCGCCAGGAACAATGCGGCGGTCAGGTCGCCGGGACCGTTCGGCGCCTGGGGGATCAGCCTGTGCTCGGCCAGGAGCGCGCGCCGCGGCGTCACGAGAAGATTGGCCGTGGAATCCGCCATCATGGCATGAGCGGATGTGACGAGCAGGCGCGCAGGACCCGTTTCCGGTGCCGCGCGGAGGATATCGCCATTGGTGCCGAGTTGGCGGCCAACCAGCCATTCCAGTTCGAACCGGTTCGGCGTGGCGATGTCCGCCACCCGAAGCAGGCGGTCGCGAATTGCCGCCGCGGTGGCTTCGGGTACGTAAAGACCGTCCTTGTCGCCGATCACCGGGTCGCAGACATGGATCAAACCGGGTTGCTTGTCCTTCAGCGCCGCAACAAGGTCGGCAACTGCGCCGGCCTGCCCGGCATCGCCGAGATAGCCCGTAAGGACGGCGGCAAGTTCACCGGCCCATGGCGCGCGCGCCAGATCCTGCATGAAGGCGCGGAATTGATCCGGCGGCGGCACGATGCGCGTTGCCGGCCCATGCCCCGGATGCCAGGGCAGCAGAACGGTCGGCGCGGCCCAGACCGGGAAACCCAGCGTTTCGAGCGCGAAGACCGCCGCCCGGTTGCCGACCGAACCGCGCGCGACATGGCTGGAAACAACCAGCACCGCCTTTCCCTGCACCATTGTCCCGTCCCTTCAGGCACACCAGCATGGCCCGTTATGGCATGGCGGAACGCCATTGCGAACCGGACAAGCCTGTGGGTGGTGCAAAGGTGCATCTTGGCGCAAGGGCCGCTCTCCTCTATGGTTAAGAAACCATGAACACGCTGAGCATCGACATACGGCGCGCAGAGCCGGAAGACGCAGCTGCCATCTCCGATGTGCATCTTCACGCATGGACAGGTGCCTATGCCGGCATCATCCCGCATGGAGCGCTATCCCGCATGATCGCCCGGCGCGGGGTGCAATGGTGGGACCATGCCATCCGCCGGGCTGCCTCGGTGCTGGTCGTCGAGATCGGCGGCGTCATCGCGGGCTATGCGACGCTTGGCCGGAACCGTGCGAAGGAACTCGCTCAACAGGGCGAGATTTACGAGCTCTACATCCTGCCCGAGTATCAGGGCATCGGCCTCGGCTCCCGCCTGTTCGATGCGGCCCGTGCCACGCTGGAAGACCATGGCCTCAACGGCATGGTTGTCTGGGCGCTGGAAGAAAACGACATCGCCCAGGCCTTCTATTTCTCGCGCGGCGGCGAAGACGTGGCCGAGGGGGTCGAGGTGTTCGATTCCAGGGCCCTCCGCAAGGTCGCCTTTGTCTGGAACTGATCGGATTCGCCGATTTGCCGGCGCGGCTTTTTTCGCATCGCGTTGGACTTATGCGGCATTGCACAATGGCCAAGGCTCGTCTATCGGGGACGCAACGACAAACCCCGGAGTGATCCATGCGTATTGACGCCATTTCCATCGGCAACAACCCGCCGGAAGACATCAATGTCATCATCGAAGTCCAGGTCGGCGGCCACCCGATCAAGTACGAAATGGACAAGGAAGCCGGCACGCTCGTCGTTGACCGTTTCCTCTACACGCCGATGACCTATCCAGGGAATTACGGCTTCGTTCCCCACACCCTGTCGGAAGACGGCGATCCCATCGACGTCCTGGTTTGCAACACCCGTCCGCTCGTGCCGGGATGCGTCATCAATGTCCGCCCCATCGGCGTTCTCGTCATGGAGGACGATGGCGGCAAGGACGAGAAGGTCATCGCGGTTCCCACGCACAAGCTGACCAAGCGCTATGACAGCGTCGAGAACTACGACGACATGCCCGACATCACGCTCAAGCAGATCGAGCATTTCTTCGAACACTACAAGGATCTGGAACCCGGCAAGTGGGTCAAGATCGGCGGCTGGCAGGACAAGGATGCGGCAAAGCGCATGATCCTGGAAGCCGTCGAGCGCGCCAGGGCGGAAAAGGCCTGACCCGGCGGATCAGGTTCGTGACATGACAGGAGCCGGGCCCGCAAGCCCGGCTTTTTCATGCCGGTCCCGTCATTCCTGCCGGTGCCGCGACGTTGAGGGCAGAGCCACAGTGCCCGCGCGAACGATCGGCTCGTCCCGCCAGCAGGCGAAACCCCGCGCGTGGCGGTCCGCCAGGTCGCGCGCCTGCCGGTTGTGGCCGGAATTGCCTGTCGCCACCACATAGCCCACGACGCAGCCCTCACGCTCGCCCGGCTGCCCCACCTTTTCCACCACCAGAACCTGCACCGGTTTGCCGGCATCGCCGGTCGACACCGTCCAGCGATGAATCGTGGCGAAGGGAACGCCGCGCTCCACACGCCATTCGATCGTGTCCGATACCGAGTTGAACCCGCCGAAGCTCTCCCAGCTGTCCGCTACGCCACCTGGCGCAAACCCGTAGAAAAGGCTGTCGCGCAGATCGCCATAGGAAAGGTGGACCGGATAGTCGCGATAACCGGGACAGAGCATTTTCGCCCAGTCACCGCCCTCCTCTTCCGCCGGCCGGTCGATCACCGTGCAGCCATTCTGCGTATCGAGCTTCGTATAGACGCTGTCCGGCGCGGCGAAAGTCGGAAAAGCAATCAGCGGCAATACCAGCATTGCAGCGGCGAAGGACAGGAAAAGGCGCATCGGCAGCGTCTCCGGCAGGTTGGACCGGTGCCAGTTTGCCAGAGGTCACCGCGTGGCGACAATCAGTTTTCGCCCGCAAGCTGCTGCACTTGCCGGGCCAGCGCCTCACCATCTCCGGAAATGGTCACGGTCTTCAACCGCGATGTCCCGCCGGCCGTGACCGAAACGGTCGAAGCCGGAACGCCGAGCCAGCGCGCGACGAGCTTTTCCAGCGCCGCATTGGCCTTGCCCTTCTCCGGCACCGCGCGCACCCGCGCCTTCAGGTGCACCGCCCCGTCGGCGGATGAGCCGCAGCCTTCCACAGCATCGCGCGCGGCCTTGGGCGTGAGGCGCACGAACAGCTCGAGGCCGCCAGCGCCCTGCCGGAAACAACCGCCGCTCACAGCACTGCGGGCGCGATGGTCGTCCAGATGAAACGCTGCAGGAAGAAGATGATGAGGAACAGGACGATCGGTGAAAGATCGATGCCGCCAAGATCGGGCAGGATGCGCCGGATCGGCCGCAGCAGCGGTTCGGTCGCCTTGTAGAGGAAATCGCCGATCATCGCGACGAACTGGTTGCGCGAATTGATCACGTTGAAGGCGAACAGCCAAGAATAGATCACCATGGCGATCAGGATCCAGGAATAGATGTCCAGCGCCAGGTTGAGTGTCTGCAGAAAGGCCAGCATGGTCTCGGTCCGTTTGTCGTATCTGTCATGTAGCCACTGGTTTGGCGGGCGGCAAGTCCGCCCGCGCGCCAAGGACGCATCAAGCGCGATGCGATGCCACGCTTTCGCTTGACAGCATGCACGCCACTCCCATAAATGCGCCTCACTGGAACGGGGCCGTAGCTCAGCTGGGAGAGCGCGTCGTTCGCAATGACGAGGTCAGGGGTTCGATCCCCCTCGGCTCCACCAGTCTCTTCCCAGAAGATCAGGCATCACCTGTCCATCGGGTTGCGTCCGGCACCGTTCATCAGCACCATGGCTCGCGCCGCCCGGTCCACACCCGCGCCAGCCCCGCCGCGACGAGCATGCTGCCTGCGGTCTGCCTGCCGATGTTGAAGCGCCCAAGTGTCCGGCCGTAGCGGTCCTTGCCATGCCGCGTCAGCACCCATGAATGACCATTGAGGATAACGGCAAGGCGCTGCCGTGCCTCATGCGCCAGGGCTGCCTCGTGGCGGCAGCCCGGATTGCCCAGTTCAGGCGCGTCGATGCCTTCCAGCCGGATTTTCTCGCCCCTCAGCCAGACCGTGTCCCCGTCGACCACACAGGTGTGCCGCTTGCCGCTGCCGCAAAGATCGAACCATGCCGAATCGGAAAGCGCCGGCTGAACAATTGCCGAGGCGAGCCAGAGGCCTGTCGCAGCGACAGCCAGCAGCCGCACGGGCCAGGAACACCGGAGTCGTGGTTTGCATGCCATGAGGGCACAAAACCACGAAATTCACTAATTTTTCAAATTCTACTTTACCTTACGCACAGTCTCCGGCCGCGAGTCGGCGGCGCGTCCCGTTTCAGGCCGCAGGCGCTTGCCTGCCTCAGTTCAGGCGCACCGGCAGGTTGATCGGCCCACGGAAGCCGAAACCCTGCCAGGTCACCATCGCCGGGTCCACCAGTTCCATGTTGGGGAACCGGTCGAACAGCACCGGCATCAGGATGGCGCCAACCGTGCGCCGCGCCACATGCGCGCCGGCGCAATGATGCGGCCCGGAGCCGAAGGCCTGATGCGGGTTCTTGTCGCGGAAGACGATGTAGCGCTCGGGCGCTTCGTAGAGGTCTTCATCGTGGCAGGCCGAAGCCTGGATCGTCATCACCGTATCGCCCCTGGGAATGTGGCAGCCACGGATTTCCGTATCTTCCAGCACGAGGCGGGAACTGGCCTGGATCGGCGCGCACCACCGAACCGCCTCCTCGAACGCCTTGCCCCAGGCATCCTGCCGTTTCACCTCTTCCAGCTGGTCCGGGTTGGTCAGCAGGCCGAAAATCTCCGTCAGCGCCGAATCGCGCGGCTCGTTGATGCCGCCGCCAATGGCGATCTTGACGTTGGAAACCATCTGGCTCCACGCAATCGGCTTGTCGGAATTGACCATGATCGACAGGGCCGATGCATCCGGATCGGCCTTCAGCCTTGCGGCATTGCGCTCCAGGCAGGCGTCCATTTCGCTGTTGGCCTGGTCGGAAACCGCGAAGGGCTCGTCGCGCCAGCCGAAATTGCCCGCTCCGTCGATGAGGGCCTGGCTCCAGCGTTGCATCTCTTCGTCACTGGCATCCGGAACGCCCATGATCTCTGCCAGGATGCGAGCCGCCAGCGGACCGGCCAGGGCCGGGAACAGGTCCACCACCTCGCCGCGCGGCAGCCGACCGACATATTCCTCGGCATATTTCGTGTATAGCGGCGCCCAGTGGTTCTGGATCGTCTTGGGCAGGAAGGCCGGCATCATGGCCATGCGCTCGCGCATGTGCTCCTCACCGTCCTTGCGCATCAGCGTATGGGCGAGGAAGGCACGCTTCATCGGCGTGTTCGGATCGTCGGAGGAGAACAGCGCCGGATTGTCCTTGACCATCTTGCAGTCCGCGGCCTTGGTCAGCAGCGTGCGCCCCACCGATTTCACGCGCAGCACCGGGCGCTCCGCCCGCATCTGCCGGTAAAGCGGATAGGGATCGCGCGTCAGTTCGTCGATGGTGATCGTCTCGTCCAGCGGTGCCGGATTGGCAATCGTCGCGGTCATGGCCTGTTCCTCCCGTTGGCGGACCGGCGCCGCGGCGGCGCCGTCAACCGCCCATGTTACATCTGCTCTTCGGCAACCTGAACCACAAGCCCGTCAAGCGCATCACTCAGCCGGATCTGGCAGGACAACCGGCTGTTCGGCCGCACCTCCGAGGCCGCCCCGTCCAGCATGGCTTCCTCGCTGTCCGAGCGCGCGCCGGTGGCCGCGAGGAAGGCCTCGTCGACGAAGACATGGCAGGTGGCGCAAGCCATGGATCCGCCGCACTCGCCCACGATCCCCGCAATGTCGTTGTCGACCGCCGTCTGCATGACGCTGTCGCCAACCTGGCCTTCCACCGTGGTTCTCTCCCCCGTCGTCGACACATAGGTCACCTTCACCATGGTGGCATGCTCCTCCGTATTGCCGCCTGGAAACCCGGCCTGATCACCAGGTTCTTATGAAGTATAACTATAGCGAACGGGGCGTTCTGAAAAGGGGGGGGAACGGAAACGGCATGGGCGGCCGCGCCCGGCTTTCGGCAGCGCCTGCACGAAAACCCGTGTTTTCGCCTTCCCTTGATCGTCGCGCCGTGGCAGGAAACCATCCTGACCCATTGCGCCGGACATGAACGCCGTGACAGAGACCGCCGCCGGCGTTGACAGCCGCTTTTCCGCCTTTTCGCACCCGGCCTATGTCCGTTTCTGGGCAGCCCGCTTCATGGTCACCTTCGCCACCCAGGTGGTTTCGGTTGCGGTCGGCTGGCAGATATACGACCTGACGCGCGATCCCTTCGACCTCGGTCTCGTCGGACTGATCCAGTTCACGCCCTCTCTGCTGCTTGTCCTCGTCACCGGTGCGGCGGCCGATCGCTACGGCCGCCGTCTCGTCATGGGCCTGTCGATCGCCCTGGAAGCCGCTTGCGCGGCCGCAATTCTCCTGCTGACGCTCAAGGGCCTGACAACGCCGCTGCCGGTCTTCCTGATCCTCGCCGTTTTCGGCATTGCCCGCGCCTTTTTCGGGCCCGCCTCCTCCGCGCTCGTTGCCAACCTGGTACCACCGCGCGATTTCGCCAATGCCGTGGCGTGGAATTCGTCCGCCTGGCAAACCGCGACCATCGTCGGCCCGGTCGCCGGCGGTCTGCTTTATGGTGTGGGCGCCGGCGCGGCCTATGGCCTTGCCGGGGCATTCATGGCCGGCGCAGCGCTGCTCGTCCTGTCCATCCCCAAGCCGCCCCAGCATACCGAGCGCGAACGGGTGACGCTGGAAGCGATCTTCGGCGGCTTCCGCTACATTCGCGAGGAAAAGGTGGTTTTCGGGGCCATTTCGCTGGACCTTTTTGCCGTGCTTCTGGGCGGCGCGGTGGCGCTCATGCCCGTCTATGCGCGCGACATTCTCGACCTCGGACCCTGGGGCCTTGGCATGCTGCGCGCCGCGCCCGGTATCGGCGCGGTCGCCATGGGCCTGTTTCTCGCCATGAACCCGGTCCGCGACCATGCAGGCATCATCATGCTCGGTGCCGTCGCCCTGTTCGGTCTTTTCACCGCCGTCTTCGGCATATCCACGACACCATGGCTTTCCATACTCGCCCTGGCGCTGATGGGCGCGGCCGACATGATCAGCGTCTATATCCGCGAAACGCTGATCCAACTCTGGACGCCGGATCGCCTTCGCGGCCGCGTGTCGGCGGTCAACATGGTCTTTGTCGGTGCCTCCAACGAACTGGGCGAATTCCGCGCCGGCGCCATGGCCGCGGGCCTCGGCGCGGTTCCCGCTGTCGTGATCGGCGGCGCGGGCGCCATCGGCGTGGCAGCCCTCTGGGGCTTCATCTTTCCGGCCATGCGCAAGGCGCGCCATCTGGACGGACGCACCTGAACCAGGCGGACAAACGTCAGCCGGGCGCCCCGCCGTCCTCGAAGATCAGGTGCAGGAAGTCCTCCAGCCAGCGCCGCAGCCTGGGATCCCAGACATAGCGGCCCTCGATATGCTCACGCCCCTGCTGGGCTCCCGGCAGCACGAAACGATGAGCGCCGCGCACGATCCAGCGCTGCATCATGGCACGCGTCAGTTCGCCATGAAACTGGATGCCCCAGGCATTTTCCCCATAGCGGAAGGCCTGGTTCGGATAGGCCTCCGCGCTTGCCAGAAGGGTTGCGCCATGGGGCAGGGAAAAGCCTTCGCGATGAAACTGGTAGACCATGTCCGGCCATTCCATCAGCGCCTTGCCCTCATCGGTGGCTTCAAGCGGATACCAGCCGATTTCCACCTGTCCGTCGGCTCGCCCTTCCACGCGCCCGCCCAGATGGTTGACCAGCATTTGCGCGCCGAGACAGATGCCGAGAAACGGCTTCTTCTCCTCCAGCGCCACGCCGATCCACTCGGTTTCACGCCTGACGTAATCTTCCGGGTCGTTGGCGCTCATCGGCCCGCCGAAGATGACCGCGCCGGCATGATCGTCAAGCGTTTCAGGCAGGGCATCGCCGAGCGGCGGACGGCGGATATCCAGTTCGAAACCCCGTGCTTGCAGAACCTGGCCCACCCGCCCCGGACTTGAATGTTCCTGGTGAAGGATGGTGAGGATTCGTCCCTTGTCGCCCGCGCCCATGCGCTCGCCTACCCCTTGATATCAATACCGCGTGCAGAGGCCACGTCCTGCCGCAGAAGAATGCGTTCCCGGTTCGAGATACCAATCAGTTCCGCCACGCGCCAGACCGTATTGTCCTCCAGTTCATGCATCACGCCGTCGGCGAAGGCCACTTCCCACATCAGGCGGATGAAATCGAGCCGCCCCTGCTCGTCCAGTTCCCGCTTGATGACGGAGGTGAAGGCGTAGAGGTCCACGGCCTCGCGATCCGCCGCCTCGCCTGCCTCGAGCACCCGGTCAAGTTCCGCATCCGAAAGCCCGTAGGTCTCGGACAGCGATTGCGTGAGCCGCACCCGCTCCTCCTCGCTGCGCTCCCCGTCGGCATCCATGACGTGGAACAACAGCGCCGCGGCGGCCACCTTGGGGTCGTCCCCGTCATCGCCGCGATTGCTTGTGGCGGAGTCGGAGAAAAGGCTGAAAAGCCGTTCAAGCATGATGCATTCCTGCTGCCGTTTCTGCGGCCGGTCTCACGGCCGCCTCATGTCAGGTTATAGATCGCCCGCGCCTCAGAACAACCGGAAGCGCGGTACGCTTTCCTCCTGCGGGGCATTGGGGTCCACACCCGGATCGTCGGGAACCGGCGGGCGTTCGGATGATGCGGCCTTGCGCTGCGGATCGACCGAATCGGGCACGCTGACGCCCTCGGCCAACGGCGCGGGCTGCTCTGCCGCGCGTGCCGCCGCCGCGGCAGCCGGCGTGTTGGAAGCCAGTGCCGCAGGCTCCTCCGCCTTGCCGGTGCCGGAATCCGCGGCAACCGCAACGGCAGGCGCCCCCGTGTCAGCGGCCAGTTTCGCGCCCTTGTCCTGGGCCTCCGCTTTCTTCGCTTCGGCGCCTTTGCGCCCGTCGTCTGCCGGCCCCGCCGGTTCTTCCCCCGCCACAGCCTGCGTCTCGTCGTCGACCCGCCGCCGGTCATCCGTATCCGGCGCCGGCGCTGGCGGAATGATCTCGATATCGTCGTCGGGATTGGCCGTAGCAGGGCGCGCGCCGTCATTCCCGTCTGCCGCGTTGCGTTCCGCTTCGGACGCGGCAGCCGATGTCGCGGCCACACTGCCCGTAATCGAATCGCCCCGGTTCCCGGCCGCAATGGCCGGCGGCATCACCGAAACGCCGCCATCGGCCGGACGGTCGTCCAACACAGCGCCCAGCCGCTCGACCGGCACACGCCATTCGAAGGCGTCGATGCGGCCCGTGACCGGCGAGAACGGCGCCCAATGTTCCGAGACATAGCCGTCCGCCGTCCAGGCAGGATCGCGCGGCGCACGCACCGCCATGGAAAGCCAGTGCCGGACCCGCCCCTGATCGCCGGTTTCGGCTTCCTCGATGTCGGCCAGCAGAAGGTATGCGCCCTCGCGCGGATCCTGTTTGAGCACCGCTTCCAGCTTTTCGCGCGCAAGGCGGTATTCGCCGGCATCATAGGCCGCGCGTGCCACCGCATAGGCCGATTCCCGGTGATAGGTGCGCAGCGCCTGCAGACGCTCGGCGCGCTTCAACCGGTCCGCAACGGAATCGCCCGGCCGAAGGTGGACATAGGCCTGCGCCACTTCCGGATGCGCTTCCTTCTTCCACACGGATTCGAGGATCTTCGCCGCCTTCTTCAGGTCGTTGAGACGGACGAATGCCCTCGCCGTGACGATTGCCGCCGGCACCAGATCCGGCGCCAGCCGCAATGCGGCCTGGCCGTCATTGCGCGCGGCGGAGGGATCGGCTTCCGCTTCCGCCATGGCCTTGGCGGTCAGCAGAACGGCCCGGCGGCGTGCCGCCATGTCCTTTCCGACCTGTCTTGTGGACGCCTGTTTTTCCAGCAGCGCCAGGGCCGCGCCCCAGTCGCCTTCGCGGGTGCGCGCTTCCAGCGTGGCGCTTGAGGCCCAGCCGAGCTGCGGAGCCAGTTCGGCGGCCTTTTCGGCATAGTGGCGGGCTGCCTCCGGTTCGCGCATGCGCTGGGCTTCAAGGTAGAGGCCGCGCAGGCCCAGAAGCCGCGTTTCCGGATCCTCCGCCATTGCTTCAAACTTCTTGCGGGCCGCCTCCGTATCCCCTTCCAGCAGCAGGGTCTGCGCGTCCAGCAGGTGAATGAGCGGCTCCTGATCCGCCGACAGGTTGCTCTGCGCCTGCTTGCTCATGCGCCGCGCCGACACCGCATCGCCGGCGCCCGCTGCGATAAGCCCGGTCGACAGCGACTGGTAGCCGCGATCGCGCTTGCGCGCCCTGAAGAACCGGCTGACCCGGTGCGGACTGGTCCAGATGGCTTTCAGCACCCACCAGGCAAGCATGATGGCGGCAACGACGCCAACCACGGCAACCGCCGCGACAAGCAGCGAAACCTCGTATTGCATGGCGTCAAGCGTGACCACCATGGTGCCCGGACGATCCGCCAGCCAGGAAAATCCGATGCCCAGCGCGAAGACGGCGGCGAGAAAGACGAGAAGCCTGATCATGATATGTGTCCTCCTCAGCCGTTCTGCCCGGCCGCTTTCAGCGCCGACGACAGCACCGCGTCAACCAGCCGGTCGGCTTCCATGCGTGCCTTCAGCTTCGCGGCGAAATCCGCCCCGGCGGCCTGCGCCGCCTCCGGCAGGCTCTGATACTCGGCAAGGGCCTTTTCGTAGTTCCCCGTCTCGACCGCGCTGACCATGCGCGCGGCGGCATCCGCCGGTGCGTCTCCTTCCGGCTCGCCGACAGGGCGTGCCTTCACAAGCGACCGTGCACTGGCCGTCAGCCGGTCCATGAGACCCGCGTCAGCCGGCAATTCCTGTGTCGCATCGATCATGGCATAGGCGGCGTCATTGGCCTGTTCCGCGATCGCGGCGCGGGTGGGAACACCGGTCGCAGCCATCGAACGGAGCGCTTCCACCGTTTCGCCGCCGCCGGTCACCGAGGCGAAGGTTTCCAGTTCGCTCATGAAGGGCTGTCCCCTGTCGATGGCGGATTTGAGCGCCGTTGCCGCGATGGCGCGGGCCACATCGTTGCGGCTCCCGTCATCGGCCAGTTTCTCGTTGACCGCGGAAAGGCCCTGCTCAAGCCCGGCGACTTTTTCTTCCAGGCCGGCGATCGAAGACTGCGCGGCCGATGCCGCGTCGCTCACCTGGTTGATGCGCTCCACAAGCGGTGCGGCCGCCTCTTCGATCAACGGCCGCACGGCTTGCTCATCCAGCCCGCCGCCGCCTCTCGGCATGGAATCGGAAAGCGCTTGCAGCCGCTGCTCGATACCGCTCAACCGTTCACCGAGCGCCGCGGCGGCCTCGCCATTCCCGGTCCCGTCCGAAGCCGAGCCGAGAACGGCCACATCGTCACGCACGCTTTGCAGCGACTGCGACAGGTTGGCCAGTTCACCGCGCAGCGCTTCGACATCGCCCGATACATCGGGCTGCGCCGTGTTGGCGGCCGTGGCAGCGCTGACTTGTCCTTTCAGCGTTTCGATTTCCGCGCGCAGCGAATCGATGGCGCCGGACTGCTGCTCGACGGCAGACCGGTTTCCATCTGCGGCAGGCACGAAACCGGCATACCAGGCGCCACCGGCCACGGCCAGCGTCACCACGGCACCGATAACGCCGCCGGCGATCGCGCCCGCGCCGCCGGACGTGCGCTGCGGTTGTGCATGCGCTGCCCGGCTGGTTTCCCGCTGTTCGGGTTCATTCGCCGTGTCCGGCTTCGGTTCCTCCTTGTCATCGCCAGGGGCAGCCGCTTCCGTCGATCCGTCCTCGACAGCCGATTGCGCTTGGCTGTCGGTCCCGGAACTTCCCTCTTCGGGCGCTGCGGCGGCGCCGGAACCGGTCTCGTCCGCCTGCTCGGCGGCATCGGTTACAGCCGCGCCCGGACCCTTGGCAGCCTGTTCGTCGTCCAGCGCGGCATTGGCCGTGGCCACGGCCTCCGTTTCGCTGCCCTGGTCAGCACCGGCCTTCTCTTCCTCGATCCGTGTCACATCGCTGGAATCCAGATCGATCGTGACAGGATCACGCTTGTCCTTCGAGTGGCGCTGGTCCGGCTTTTTCGCCATGGCTCTTCTCCGCATCGCATGTCATGCGCCTGTTGTGGCGTTCAGATACCGCTTAGCACAATGATCGGGGAGGAAAAGGGTTGCAACCGCGACAAAGCTTCGCCTTGCGTCACAGAAGGGCCAGCAGGCTTGCCTCGTCGGGATGGTCGGCAATGCCTACGCTCAGGCCCGGCGGCACGGCAAGCGCCTTGGCAACCCTTTCGGAAATACAGAGAATTCGTGTATTTTCAAAGATTTGGGGAAGATCTGCGAGATTGAGAAGATGGCTCGCGGCTTCCGCGCCACTGACTGAATAAACCATGATATCGTCAATTGGTTCGAGACCGAGCCTCTGCTCCAGTTCATGAGTTGAGTAACTGACTTTTTCGGTATCATAGGTTTCCAGCGCCGTGGTGCGGAACCCGGCGCGGTGAAATGCGCTCTCCAGTTGCGGACGCCGGACCCGTCCGCACAGATAGGCGACGCGGGCACCGCGCGGCAGGCGCCTGCTCGCCATCGCTGCCAGGTCGTCCATGTCGCCGCCGGCACTTGACACCTGCCCGAAGCCGGCTCTGGCCGCCGCCTGCGCCGTGGCATCGCCCACCGCCAGGCAGGGGAGGCGGTCCAGTTTCCGGACAAGCGCGGCATCGGCATGGCGAATGGCATTGGAACTGGTGACCGCAACGGCATCGAAGGCCGCATCGACCGGCACCGGGCAATGCAGGGGAACGATGCGGCTCAGCGGAAGGGCGACAGGCCGGTGCCCCAGCCGGGCAAGGCGATTTGCCGTCTTTTCCGCGGCATCCCCTGGCCGGGTGACGAGAACGCGCCGCCCGCCGGGCATGTCAGGCCCAGCTATCGAAAAAGCCCGGCCCGGCCTTGGCCCGCACCGCCTCGCCGGCCTTGCGCCCGATGATCTCGGCGTCGGTGATCAGGCCGTCCGCGGCAATCTCGTGGGCTTGCGTGCCGTCCGGCGTGAGGATCATGCCGGCAAAGTGGATTTCCGTCTTGTCGATCCGTGCATGGCCGGCCAGCGGAGTACGGCAGGAGCCGTCAAGCGCGGCGAGGAAGGCCCGTTCGCAGCTCAGCGCAATTCGCGTCTCATCGTGGTTTATGGCATCGAGCAGGCTTCTGATGTGCGAATCGCCGATCCGCGATTCGATGCAGATGGCGCCCTGTCCGGGGGCCGGGGGAAAGCTGTCGACGTCCATCAGGTCGGTAATCACATCAGCCAGGCCCAGCCGGCGCAGGCCGGCATTGGCCAGCATCGTTCCGGCGACAACGCCCTCTTCCAGCTTGCGAAGCCGTGTCTGCACATTGCCGCGATACATCACCACCGAAAGGTCGGGCCGCATGCGCCGGATCAGGGCCTGCCGGCGCAACGAGGACGAACCCACCGTTGCACCCTCCGGCAGCTCGGCGATGCGCGCCGCCGCCTTGCCGATGAAGGCATCGCGCGGGTCCTCGCGTTCCAGGAAGGCCGAAAGCTCCAGCCCGTCGGGCAGTACGGTCGGCATGTCCTTGGAGGAATGCACCGCCAGGTCGATGCGCCCGTCGTAGAGTGCTTCCTCGATTTCCTTGGTGAACAGCCCCTTCCCGCCCGCTTCGGAAAGCGGCCGGTCCTGGATACGGTCGCCGGAGGTCGAGATCACCACGATCTCGAAGGCGTCTTCCGGCATGTCGTGGGCCGACATCAGGCGGGCGCGTGTCTCACGGGCCTGTGCCAGTGCCAGTTCGCTGCCGCGCGTGCCGATTCTGATCCGCCGTGTTTGCATGTCCGCCCGTCCGTGGTAACCGTCGCCATCTCTTGTCGCCCTGTCTATCGGGATAAGCCCGCCCCCGCAATGATCGAACCAGCGCCCTTCGCACTCACCGTTCTCGGCATCGAAGCCAGTTGCGATGAAACCGCCGCATCCGTGGTCTCGTTGGGCAGCCATGGCGCGCCCGTCATCCGCTCGAATCGTGTGTTGAGCCAGATCGACGATCACGCGGCCTTTGGCGGCGTCGTGCCTGAAATCGCCGCCCGCGCCCATGTCGAGGCGCTCGATGGCGTGGTCGCCGCCGCGATGCGCGAAGCGGATGTGACGCGCGACGGTATTGACGCCATCGCGGTGACGGCTGGTCCGGGTCTGATCGGCGGCCTGATCGCCGGCTTGATGACCGCCAAGGCCATGGCCGCCGCCTGGGGCAAGCCGCTCATGCCGGTCAACCATCTGGAAGGCCATGCCCTCACCGCCCGGCTGACCGGCCAGGCGGATTTCCCGTTCCTGCTTCTGCTTGTCTCCGGCGGACATACCCAGGTCGTCCGGGTCGCGGAAGTCGGAGACTACCGGCGCTGGGGCACCACGATCGACGACGCCCTGGGCGAGGCCTTCGACAAGACGGCCAAGCTGCTCGGCCTGCCCTATCCCGGCGGGCCGGCAGTCGAGAAGGCCGCCCTGTCCGGTGATCCGAAACGCTTTTCCCTGCCAAGGCCGCTCCGGGGGGAGACCCGGCCCGATTTTTCCTTTTCAGGCCTGAAGACGGCCGTGCGCCAGGCGGCAACCGCGATTGCGCCGCTCGATGAACAGGATGTCGCCGACATCTGCGCCTCCTTCCAGCACGCCATCTGCGAAACGCTGTCCGAGCGCCTTGCCCGCAGCCTGGAGCGCTTCCGTGCCGAATATCCGCAGGTCGCCGATCCCGTTCTGGTGGTCGCCGGCGGCGTGGCAGCCAACAAGACGGTGCGCGCGGCACTGGAGGCACTGTGCGCCAGCCATGGGTTCCGCCTCGCCGCCCCGCCCATGAATCTGTGCACGGACAACGCGGCCATGATCGCCTGGGCCGGGGTGGAGCGCCTGCGCAAAGGGCTTGTTCCGGAGGATGCCATGGAGATCGCGCCGCGTGCGCGCTGGCCGCTCGATGAAGGCTCGGTTCCGGTTTTCGGCACCGGCAAGCGGGGCGCCAAGGCATGACCGGCGCGGGCGGGAAGATTGCGGTCCTGGGCGGCGGCGCATGGGGGACCGCGCTGGCAGTGACCATGGCACGCGCCGGCATGAACCCGGTGCTGTGGGCCCGCGACGCCGCAACTGTGGATGAAATCAACAGCCGGCAGACCAATGCCCGCTACCTTCCGGATATTCCTCTTTCACCGTCGATAACGGCCACGACCGATGCCGCCCAGGCCCTGACCGGTGCCCGTATCATTCTTGCCGTCGTGCCCGCACAAACCCTGCGCGCCGCGCTTGACGGCCTGCGCCAAGCCATTCCGCGCGGGGTGCCGATGGTCCTCTGCGCCAAGGGCATCGAACGCGAAACCGGGCTGCTGATGTCGGATATCGCGCAGGAACGCCTGCCGGACAATCCGGTTGCCGCCCTGTCCGGGCCAAGCTTCGCCACGGATGTTGCCAATGGCTTGCCGACGGCCGTCACCGTTGCGGCCGGTGACGAGGCGATGGCGCGTGACCTTGCCGCCCGTCTGTCCGGCCCTGCTTTTCGCTGCTATGCCAGCGACGACCTGAAGGGCGTGGAGGTGGGGGGCGCGTTGAAAAACGTTCTGGCCATTGCCGCCGGCTCCATCCGTGGCGCAGGCCTCGGCGCCAGCGCGCAGGCTGCCGCCATCACCCGCGGTTTCGTGGAATTGCGGCGCATCGGTGCGGCGCTTGGCGGGCGCCCGGAAACGATGATGGGCCTGTCCGGCCTGGGCGACCTCATCCTCACCTGCGGCTCGGAGCAATCGCGCAATTTCGCCTATGGCGTGGCGCTGGGGCGCGGCGAAAGCCTGCAGGGCCGTCCGCTTGCCGAGGGTGCGGCCACCGCCGGCATCGCTGCACGCATTGCCGGCGAACAGGGCATCGAGGCGCCCATATGCGATGCGGTGGCCGCGGTCCTGGACGGCCGCCAGACCGTGCATGCCGCCATGGAGGCCCTCTTGGCCCGTCCGCTGAAAACCGAAGACATCTGAAGACGCCAGACAAACGGGCCGCCGGCCCCGAGGAGGAAGGAAAACCATGCTTTTCGCCCTGATCTGCAACGACAAGCCAGGCGCGCTGCAACTGCGCCTCGACACCCGCCCCGCCCATCTGGAATGGCTCAACGGCCTGAAGGACAAGGGAATCGTGAAACTGGGCGGCCCCTTCATGGATGCTGAAGGCAAGCCGAACGGCAGCATGGTTGTCATCGAGGCCGAGCACCTGTCCGCCGCACAGGTGCTTGCGGCGCAGGATCCTTACGCCAAGGCCGGGCTTTTCGCCGGCGTCGAGGTCCGGCCCTGGACCTGGGTCGTCAACAATCCGGAAAGCTGAGGATCGCGCAATGCAATATTGGCTGTTCAAGTCCGAGCCTTTCAAGTGGTCCTGGGAGAACCAGAAGGCGAAGGGCGAAGCCGGCGAACAATGGGATGGCATCCGCAACTACCAGGCCCGCAACAACATGCGCGCCATGAAGATCGGCGATCGCGGTTTCTTCTACCATTCCAACGAGGGGCTGGAAGTCGTCGGCATCGTCGAGGTCTGCGCCGAAATCCATCCCGACACCACCACGGACGACCCGCGCTGGGAATGCGTGGACATCAAGGCTGTCCGCGACATGCCGGAGCCGGTGACGCTGAAGGACGTGAAGGCGAACCCGAAGCTGGCCGCCATGTCGCTCGTCACCTCCATGCGCCTGTCCGTCCAGCCGGTGACGGAAGACGAATGGATGGAGGTCTGCCGCATGGGTGGTCTGGATGGCAGAACGCTGAAGCCGCTTTGACGGTGCCCGCATCCATGCGTCTGCAGCCGGATACGGCGCGCGGTTTCATCCTCGCCAACACGGCCCGGCACCATCCGCCGCACGTGCCGGAAATCGCGCTGCGTTTGGCCGACGAAGCCTATGGCCTGTGGCGCCGCACCGAGGAGGAACTGGCGGAGATGGGCCTGCCGCCGCCCTTCTGGGCCTTTGCATGGGCAGGCGGGCAGGGCCTTGCCCGCCATGTCCTCGACCATCCCGAAATCGTGAAGGGCCGGTCCGTTCTCGATTTTGCCGCCGGATCCGGCCTTGTCGGCATCGCCGCCGCGATGGCCGGCGCGGCAAGTGTTCTGGGGGCCGACATCGATCCGTTCTGCGCACCGGCCATTGCCCTCAATGCCGATCTCAATGGCGTGTCGGTTGACACCACCTCCGAGGACCTGACCGGCACGGATGACGGCTGGGACGTGGTACTGGCCGGCGACGTCTTCTACGACCGCGATTTCGCGCAACGGCTTCTGCCCTGGTTCGAGGCGCTGGCCGCGCGCGGCTGCACGGTTCTGGTCGGCGATCCCGGCCGGTCCTACCTGCCGCGCGAACGCCTTGTTGCCTGTTCGGTGCATGAAGTGCCGGTGACCCGCGTGCTCGAAGATGCCGAGGTGAAGAAGACGACGGTCTGGCGCCTGGCGTGAAAGTCTAGAGTATTTCCGGCGAATATTGAATCGTTCGAGCGCCGGGAGCTTGTGCGCTGACGAGACGCGTACGGCGACGCGGTGCAAGCACCGCCAGCCTGTGCGCAACGCTGTCAGCGTGCAAGAAACCAAGCTCAGATGATTGCAGTTTCTGATTTGATTTCATTTGCTTACCTCTTCGGCTTGGGTGTCTTTTCCGCTCTGGCTGCGTCGAAATCCTCGCCCGATGCTCGGCATCGCGCTGCGGTGTTCTCCTTGCCAGTTCGAAAAATCCATCCCATCAAACTGCTCCAATATCCGCCGGAAATGCTTGTCTTATGATTCTTCCGCCTTCTCTGCGAAGGTGGAGCCACTGCCGCCGGCTCAAACGGCAGGCAGTGGCGGTGGTTGGATCGCGAACGGCTTGGTCATGGACAGTGACGTCGATGGACCGTTCTAGAGTGTGATCGGCCACCGTCTTCGCATGAGGCCTGAACGGATACGCAGCGGCTTCTGGCCCTGCATGACAAGCATAGGACACGCGAAGACCATGAAAGATAGCATCGGTATCGACATCTCAAAAGCCCATCTTGACGTTTGCCGTCCGGCGACCGGTCAGACAGCCCGGTTCGAGAACTCGGCGGCGGGATTGACTGCGTTCAAGCGCTGGGTCGGTTCAAGTCAGCCCGATCTGGTGATCTACGAGGCAACGGGGCTTATCATGGCCTGCTTGAGAAACGCTGCTCTGGCGATCTGCCCTTGGTGAAGGTCAATCCGTTACAGGCCCGCCGCTTTGCCCAGGCCCGCGGAACCCGTGCCAAGACCGATGCGGTTGACGCGCATGTACTGGCTTTGATGGGCGAGGCGCTGGATCTGCAACCGGACAGCCCTGCCAGCGAAGATCACCATGATCTCAAACAGTTGCAGGTCGCGCGCACCGCCATGATCAAAGCGCGCACGCGGCTGAAGAACCGGCTTGCCACCCAGACGCTCTCCCTGCTCAGACGTCAGGCGAAAGTGCAGCTGGCTTTGCTCGACAGGCAGCTCAAAGCCATCGACGCCGAGATCGCCAGCAGGCTGTCGCGGGATCAGGCCCGCTCCTCGACATCCTGCAATCCATTCCCGGCCTCGGGTCCGTTGTTGCAGCCACCATCCTCATCGAGTGCCCGGAAATCGGCGCGATGGACCGCAAACAAGCCGCAGCCTTGCCGGGCTCGCCCCGATGACCCGACAATCGGGCCAATGGCGAGGCAAGGCCTTCATTCAGGGTGGCCGTAAATTCCTGCGTGACGCGCTCTACATGCCCGCACTCGTCGCTACCCGCTTCAATCCAGACATGAAACAGAAATACAATGCGATGCGCAAAGCCGGAAAGCCAGCAAAAGTCGCTTTAACGGCTATCATGCGAAAGCTCATCGAGCTGGCAAACACACTCATAAAACAGGATAGGAAATGGGCGCCAAATCCAGCTTGATCAATACGGATACTCTAGCGGAGGACCCGGACGATCGTGCCGCGCCGCAGATGCGGCAGCAGGCGCCGCATCAGCGATGGCGCGATGGCGATACACCCTTGCGTCGGCGCAAAGCCCTCTTTCGCAACGTGAAGGAAAATGGCCGAACCGCGATGGCGCCGCCGCGCCGTGATGTTCCAGTCCATGACGAGGCAATGGTCGTAAAGCCGGTCGGCGCGCATCATGCATTCGTGGCTGGCCGGAAAGGGCAGGCGAACCGGCCTGTTGTAGGCACCATGGGCAGGCGCGTCGCACCAGCCGTCATCGGGACGTATCGCCTTGAGCTGCAGGCCGGAACGGCGCGCCATCGTGCGGTCTGCCCGCACTTGGCCCGACAACAGCCTCATCGCGGCAAGCGGTGTTGCGCCGTCGCCCTCGCGCTTGAAGGCGGAGATGCCCGACCGCCCCAGCGCGCAGGGAAATGTCCGCCCGCCGGCGCGAAGCAGCCCGCGCTGCGGCTTTCCCGGCGCGGTCCGCACGGTGATGATTCGGATACCGGATCGCTTTTTGGCCGGGTTGACCTTCATTTCACCTTTTTTCGAGAAAGACTGGCGTTCGGGACAAATGCACGTGATGATCTTTGCGCTGCAAACGCGAAAGCGTAAAGATGCCGCGCGAAAAACTTGTTCAAGGAAAGGGATGGCATGACGGCACGCACGATCCTGATCGTCGACGATGACGAGGACCTGCGCCAGACGCTGGTGGAGCAGCTCTCGCTTTACGAGGAGTTCCAGGTCTCCGAGGCCGAGACCGCCACGAAGGGCGTTCAGGCCGCGCGCGGCGGCATCATCGACCTGCTCATCATGGACGTGAACCTGCCGGACATGGATGGCCGCGAGGCGGTCAAGCTGCTGCGCAAGGGCGGCTTCAAGTCCCCTGTCATCATGCTCACCGGCCAGGACACCGACTCCGACACGATCCTCGGGCTGGAAGCCGGCGCCAACGACTATGTCACCAAGCCGTTCCGCTTCGCCGTCCTGCTGGCCCGGATCCGCGCCCAGCTTCGCCAGCATGAACAGAGCGAGGACGCCACCTTCATTGTCGGCCCCTACACGTTCAAGCCCAGCCAGAAACTGCTGATCGACCAGCGCGGCGCCAAGGTGCGGCTGACCGAAAAGGAGTCCGCGATCATCAAGTATCTCTACCGGGCCGACCAGAAAGTCGTCACCCGCGATGTCCTGCTTGAGGAAGTATGGGGCTACAATTCAGGCGTTACCACGCACACGCTGGAAACACATGTCTACCGCCTGCGCCAGAAGATCGAACGGGATCCTTCCAATGCGCAGATACTTGTGACAGAAAGCGGCGGATACAAGCTGGTTCCCTGACCGTTACGCCTTGAGGTGATTCGCGGGGAGCCCTGGAGGGGACGCCGCCACCCATGGCGCTCGACGACGATATCCGGCTGATCGGCTCCGTCGGCTTTTTCGAAGGCCTGACAACGGAGCAATTGCGCCTGCTCGCCTTCGGCGCAGAGAGCATGCGCCTTTCGGCCGGCCGCGAACTCTACCGCGAGGGCGCTACGGCCGATGGCGCATTCATCATCGCCGCCGGCGAGATGGACCTGACCACGCTGAAGGGAAACCGGCTCGTCACCCTCAAGACGCTCGGCCCCGGCGCGATCCTCAGCGATGTGGCGCTGATCGCCCCCACGCGGCGCGCCACGGGCGCCATGGCCCGCACCGATTGCGAATTGCTGCGCATCGGGCGCACGCTCTTCCGCCGCATCCTGACCGAGTATCCCGAAACCGCCGCCCTGCTGCAGGAGCGTTTCGCCCGGGAATTGAAGGATCTGGCCGATCAGGTGGCCCGCCTGGAAGCCCGCTTCCGCGACTGAGCCGCTGTTTCAGTCAAGATCGAAGGTCGCGATCACCGGCACATGGTCGGAGGGCTTTTCCCAGCCGCGCGCCGCGCGCAGCACGTCGATGCCGGTCAGCCGTTCCTGCAGATCCGGCGAGGACCAGACATGATCGAGCCGGCGGCCCTTGTCTGCGGCAGCCCAGTCCTTCGCCCGGTAGCTCCACCAGGTGAAAAGTTTCTCATCCGCCGGAACGTGGCTGCGCATCAGGTCGCGCCACCCGCCCTTGACGCGCATGTCTTCCAGCGTCTCGGTCTCCACCGGTGTATGGCTGACGATCTTCAGCAATTGCTTGTGCGACCAGACGTCGTTTTCCAGCGGCGCGATGTTCAGGTCGCCAACGAGCACGGAGGAACGGGCCTCCCCGTGATCCGCGGTAATCGACCGCATTTCCTCCAGGAAGTCCAGCTTGTGCCGGAACTTCGGATTGATCTCCGGGTCCGGTTCGTCACCGCCCGCCGGAACATAGAAATTGTGCAGCAGGATATCCCGTCCGCCGGCCGCGACATTGACCGAAAGATGACGGCAATCGCCCATGTCGCAGAAGCCGCGCCGTTCGACGACGGCGATCTCGCGCCGCGCCACCGTTGCCACCCCGTGATAGCCCTTCTGGCCATTGACCGCGACGTGTTCGTAACCGAGCGCGCGAAAGGCCTTTTCCGGGAACTGGCCGTTTTCACACTTGATTTCCTGCAGGCACAGGACATCCGGGCGATGTGTGGCGAGGAACTGTTCCACCAGCGGCATGCGCAGGCGCACGGAATTGATGTTCCAGGTGGCAATCGAAAAAGGCATGGGAAAAACCTGAACGGGCGTGAACCAAGAGGCCGGACTTTGCCAATCCGACCTGCCGCTTTCAAGCCCGAAGACCGGCCACGCCGCCCGTCACGGCATGGTCCACAGGATTCGCGGGTTCAGCGCCCGCGCCCGCCCGCGCCGCGCCGGGCATTGGTTTCGGCCACCTTGTCGTAATCGATGGCGAACGCGGCCGCCTGAAGCGGCACGTCCTGCTTCACGTTGAAGATCATGACCGTGGTGTCCTTGCCCTGCTGGTCGGTGATCGTCCATTGCCGCAGTTCCGACGTCACCGCGTCGAACACGATGGTAATGCGCGCATTGCCGAAGACCGACTTGTCGCTCATCTTGACCGTGACGATATCCTCGTCCGCCGCGACATCGTCGATGGATGCCTTGGACAGGTCGATCCGCTCGTCGAGCAGCAGCTTCAACGGCGTCTTGGACAGCGGATAGGTTTCGTAGGTGCGCAGTTTCCGGTTGTTGAGCAGCACATGGCTGCCGTCCGAGACCACGCGATAGGCCGCAGGCTCTTCATAATCGAACCGGATTTTCCCCGGACGCATCAGCGCGAAGGTTCCGCCGGTCTGCTCGCCGCGCGGGCCGAACTGCACGAATTCGCCCGTCATGCTTTTCACCGACGAGAAATGGTCGGCGATCTTCTGTGCAATGGCTGGCGGCGCGGCCACGCCAGGCGCGACCGGCAGGGCCAGTGCGGCGCCCAGCGCCAGGGCCGATGCCATGGCAGCCACGCGCAGCCGGGGGAAGATGGAATTGATCATGTCGACGCTCCGTCTCTTTCCGTCGTCATTCGTTGTCCCCCTGATCGCCTGCAACAACGGCTGCATTGCGGCAGGGTTGCCGTCTTCACGCGAAAAACCCGGTCACTCACCGCCCGCTGCATCGCCGCGGCTAGAACTCCTCGGCATCCGGACCGCGCGGCACCAGGATTTCCCGCTTGCCGGCATGGTTGGCCGGCCCGACAATCCCCTCGTCCTCCATCCGCTCGATGATCGAGGCGGCGCGATTGTAGCCGATTCCCAGCCGCCGCTGGATATAGGACGTGGAGGCCTTTCCGTCGCGCAGCACCACGGCCACGGCCTGGTCGTAGGGGTCATCCGAGCCGGCCATTCCGCCGCCATTGCCGCCGCCCCCGCCAGCGTCTCCCCCGGCGCCCTCGTCCTCGTCTTCCTCGGTGATCGAATCGAGATATTCCGGCACGCCCTGCGTTTTCAGATGCGAAACCACGTGCTCCACCTCCTCGTCGGAGACGAAGGGGCCGTGGACGCGCTGGATACGCCCGCCGCCGGCCATGTAAAGCATGTCGCCCATGCCGAGCAGCTGCTCGGCACCCTGTTCGCCCAGGATCGTCCGGCTGTCGATCTTGGACGTGACCTGGAAGGAAATGCGCGTCGGGAAATTGGCCTTGATCGTGCCGGTGATCACGTCCACCGAGGGCCGCTGCGTCGCCATGACGACATGGATGCCCGCCGCACGCGCCATCTGCGCCAGCCGCTGCACCGTGCCTTCGATTTCCTTGCCCGCCACCATCATCAGGTCGGCCATCTCGTCGATGATGACGACGATATAGGGCATGGCTTCCAGGTTGAGTTCCTCGGTCTCGTAGATGGCCTCGCCGGTGTCGCGGTCGAAACCGGTCTGCACCGTGCGGGTGATCTTCTCGCCCTTGCGCTCGGCCTGCACGACGCGCTGGTTGAAACCGTCGATATTGCGTACGCCGACCTTGGACATCTTGCGGTAGCGGTCCTCCATCTCCCGCACTGTCCATTTCAGCGCCACAACCGCCTTTTTCGGATCGGTCACGACCGGCGTCAGCAGATGCGGAATGCCGTCATAGATCGACAGTTCCAGCATCTTGGGATCGATCATGATCAGCCGGCATTGCTCCGGCGTCATCCGGTAGAGCAGCGACAGGATCATCGTGTTGATCGCCACCGACTTGCCCGAACCGGTGGTGCCGGCCACCAGCAGGTGCGGCATTTTCGCCAGGTCGGCGATCACCGCCTCGCCATTGATCGTCTTGCCCAGCGTCAGCGCCAGCTTGGCTTTCGATCCCTCGAAATCCCGGCTGGCCAGCAACTCGCGCAGGTAGACGGTCTCCCGCTTGGCGTTGGGCAACTCGATGCCGATGGCATTGCGTCCCGGCACGACCGCCACGCGCGCGGCGATGGCGCTCATCGAGCGGGCGATGTCGTCGGCCAGGCCGATCACACGGGACGACTTGATGCCCGGCGCCGGTTCCAGTTCATACAGTGTCACGACCGGGCCCGGACGCACCTGGATGATCTCGCCCTTGACGCCAAAATCGTCCAGAACGCCTTCCAGCAGCCGGGCGTTCTGTTCCAGCGCCTCGTCCGACAGCGTCGGATCACGGCCGGTGGTGCGGGCTTCGGACAGGAAATGCAGCGACGGCAGCTCGAAACTGCCATCCGAGATGAGCGAGCCCTGGGCTTCGCGCATCACCCGCGCGCCTGGCTTCGGTGCACCGGCAGGCTGCGAGACGCGTGGCGCGGCATCGGGATCGATGGGCTCCATCAGCCGGTTGTCCGCGGAGATGCCGCGTGGACGCGGCTGCATGTCCGGTGCCCGCGGCTCCTCGCGGGAAACCGGTGCCTGCACGATCCGCCGGGATTGCGCCGGGCGTGCCGGTTCCACCGGATCGACGGTATCGTCGTCCCAGGGCAGATCGTTGTCATCAGTATCGAAATCCGGCGCGATGGAGGGTGCCGTCCGTTCGGCGCGGCGTGGCGCCAGCGTATCGAGTTCGGGCTCGATCCGCTCCGCCCATCTGCTTGCGCGTGGAGCGGACGCTTCCGGCAAGGCAAGAACGGCGTCATCGTCCTCGTCTTCATCCTCCAGATCCGGCAGCACGAGCTTGCGCCGGCCGGCGGCGGCAGCCGATTGGCGCCCGCGGGTCAGGCGGCGCACATGCGCGCGCGCCGACAGCCACCAATGCGTCACGAGACCCAGTGCCTGGAAACCGTCATCCTCGTCTTCGTCTTCGTCGAAGTCGCTTTCCTCGTCATCCACCGTCTTGCCGGCCGCCGCGAAGTCCACGGCCCGTCCTTTCAGGCCCGAGGCATCCCAGAAGAACCAGCCCATGCCCGGCAGAAGCACGGCACCGGTCAGCAGCGCCACGAAGCCGGAGGGATAGCCGCCCGACAGCGCACCGGGAATCCTCAGCAGCAGGTCGCCGGCAACCCCGCCGAGCCCCAGCGGCAGCGGCCATGTGACCGGGGCATCGAAAAGCGCGATGAACCCCGCTGTGGCAATCGTGAAGGCCAGCCAGGCCCCGGCACGCCGCCAGCGATGCGACGGCGCACGCGCCTGCAGCATGAACAGCCCCCAGGCAATGGCCGGTACAAGCGCGGCCACGCTGGCCAGACCGAAAAACTGCATGAACAGATCGGAAAAGACCGCGCCGGGATAGCCCATCGCATTGGTGACCAGATTGCCCGTCGCGTGGCTCCAGGACGGATCGGCGACATTCCAGCTTGCCAGCGAAGCGATGGCAAAGAGCGCGAAGGCCAGCATGGCAAGACCGCCCAGCCTTTGGGCCTGGCGGCGCAGAAAGCCCTTCAAGCCCTGGTGCGCCATGCCTGCCGCCATGGTTCCCGAACCGCCTGCCCGCATCCGTACCGATCCCTTGTTCATGCCGGCCGCCCGCATGTGGCCTGCCGGTTCACGCGTCACTCACCCGGGTAGAGCCGTGTCCGGCACGGCCGTTTCCCGGAATTCGCGACAGAAACTAGCGGCCAGATGGTTAAGGCGGCATTAACCATGCACGGGCAGACGCCGCCGCCGGCAATGAAAAACCCGCCGGCGCGAAACCGGCGGGTCGCGAAATCGTCTCGGACCGTTGTCAGACCCCGCGGATTTCCTGCTCCGGATTGGCGCCGATGCGATGGATCGACAGGTCTGCCCCGCGCATCTCCTCGGTTTCGGAAAGGCGCAGGCCCATCGCCGCCTTCAGCACGCCATAAACGAGGAAACCTGCCGCCGCCGCATAGGCCACGCCGAGGAGCGAACCGGCAAGCTGGCTCATGAAGGAGACGCCGCCCAGGCCGCCCAGCGCCTCGAGGCCGAATATGCCGGCCGCGATGCCGCCCCACAAGCCGCACATTCCGTGCAGCGGCCAAACGCCCAGCACGTCGTCGAACTTGAGCTTCTCCTGGCAGAAGGCGAAGCCCTTCACGAAGATGACGCCGGCCGCCGCCCCGACGGCAAGCGCGCCGATGGGATGGAAGATGTCGGATCCGGCACACACCGCCACGAGGCCGGCCAGCGCGCCGTTGTGAACGAAGCCCGGATCGTTGCGTCCGGCGACCAGCGCCGCGACGATACCCCCCACCATGGCCATCAGCGAATTGATGGCGACGAGACCGGATGCCGAGCCGACCGATTGCGCGCTCATCACATTGAAGCCGAACCAGCCTGTGCACAGCAGCCAGGAGCCCAGCGCCAGCCACGGAATGGACGAGGGCGGAATACCGACCGAACGCCCGGAACGGGTATAGCGGCCAAGCCGCGCTCCCAGCAGCACCACCGCGCCCAGCGCAATCCATCCGCCCACGGCATGGACCACGATGGATCCGGCGAAATCATGGAAGGGATGGCCGAAAGCGGCCTCCAATGCACCTTGCAGGCCGAAATTGCCGTTCCAGACGATGCCCTCATAGAAGGGGTAGACGAGCCCGACCAGCGCCGCCGTCGCGAAACATTGCGGCAGGAAACGCATGCGCTCCGCGATACCGCCGGAGATGATCGCCGGAATGGCCGCCGCGAAGGTCGTCAGGAAGAAGAATTTCACCAGCGTGAAGCCCTGCGGCAGGAAGGTCTCGCCCCCCTGGCTGCCCGAGAGCACCGCCGCGTTGACGAAAAAGGTCACGCCATAGGCGACCGTGAAGCCGACGAAGAAGTAGGCGATGGTTGAGATGGCGAAATCCACGAGGATTTTCACCAGCGCGTTCACCTGGTTCTTGTGCCGCACCGTGCCGACTTCGAGAAAGGCGAAGCCGCCATGCATGGCGAACACGAGAATGGCGCCGAGGAGGACGAAGAACACATCCCCGCCGATCTGGTCGTTCTGCATCGTATTGTCCCGTCTGTACCGTTTTCCGGATTGATGGGACCCGCAAAATCAAGATGCATGCCAGATGGGCACCTGCCGGAAAAGGCTGCTTTCCATGGCAGGAACTCCGGCATGCGAAGAAAGTTGCCCATTTCCCATGCAACATGCAAAGCACATGCACAGGAAATGGGCTTCTTTCGCCTGCGCCGGGGGCGGTATCGCAGGCGGGAAGGTCAGGCGTGGTAGGCTGCCTCTCCATGGGAGGTGAGATCGAGCCCCTGGCGTTCCTTGTCCGCCTCCACGCGCAGGCCGACGATCATGTCCACGATCTTGTAGAGAATGAAGGAGATGACGCCGCACCAGACGATGGTGATGGCCACGGCCTGGATCTGGATGAATGTCTGCCCGGCGATGGAATAATCGTCTCCACCCGTTCCGCCGAGGCCTGGAGCAGTGAAGATACCGGTGCCTACCGCGCCGATGATGCCGCCAATGCCATGCACGCCGAACACGTCGAGACTGTCGTCATAGCCGAACCGGTTCTTCACCACCGCGACGAAGAAATAGCATCCCGCCGAGGCCAGCGCGCCAAGCACGATCGCGCCAACCGGTCCGACCGTGCCGGCGGCGGGTGTGACCGCGACAAGTCCGGCAACGAGGCCGGATGCCGCGCCGAGCATGGATGCCTTTCCGCGCAGGACCGCTTCCAGCCCCGCCCATGCGAGGATGGCGCCGGCCGTGGCCGTGAACGTGTTGATCATCGCCAGCGCTGCGCCGCCATTGGCTTCCAGGTTGGACCCGGCATTGAAGCCGAACCAGCCGACCCAGAGGATGGACGCGCCGACCATGGTCAGCGTCATCGAATGCGGAGCCATCATGTCCTTGCCCAGACCGATGCGCTTGCCGACAAGGATCGAGCCGATCAGCGCGGCAATGCCGGCATTGATGTGAACCACGGTACCCCCGGCGAAATCCAGCGCGCCCATGTTGAAGATCAGGCCCGACCCGTCCCACACCATGTGCGCGACAGGGAAATAGACGAAGGTGACCCAGAGCAATGTGAACAGCAGCACGGCGGAGAACTTGATGCGTTCGGCGAACGCCCCGACGATCAGCGCCGGCGTGATGGCGGCGAAGGTCATCTGGAAGGCGATGAAGACATATTCGGGAATGACGACGCCTTCCGAGAAGGTCGCCGCCGTCGAATCGGCCGTGACGCCGGCGAGAAACAGCTTGCCGAAGCCGCCCCAGAACGGGCTCGTGCCGCCACCGAAGGCGAAGGAATAGCCGTAGACCACCCAGATCACCATCACCAGCGCGGTGATCAGCGTGCATTGCATGAGAACCGACAGCATGTTCTTGGCCCGCACGAGACCGCCATAGAACAGGGCGAGGCCCGGAAGGATCATGAACAGGACGAGAAGCGTCGAGACCATCATCCAGGCCGTGTCGCCCTTGTCCATCACCGGAGCCGCGGCATCCTGCGCCGCTGCCGGCATCAGGCCGGTCACCAGAAGAAGGGCGGACATGAGCGCCACCCCGGGAAATCGCATTGCCATCATGTCAACTCCGAAAAGAACGGTTGCGGCCGGCGAACCGGATCGCTCCTGCCTGTCAAGGATCGTGCCAAGCGATGCGGCAATGTTTATCATTCTGTTTTCAAATGTCTTTTTGGATTCACTCAGGCCATGGGCGTCTTGCCTTCGCTTCATGTTGCACAATAATTTGGCAAAAAGGCCAGAGCTGTCTGAATAATAGGCAAAAAAAGAACCCGGCCGAAGCCGGGTCAAAGGTAGCGGTGCCAGATGCCTGGCGCCGCGACGGGATCGTGAAACGCATCAGAAGCGTGTGCCCGCGGCCGTGAATTCCGGATAGGCTTCCACGCCGACTTCCGCCTTGTCGAGGCCGATCGCCTCTTCCTCGTCGGAAACCCGGATGCCCATGACCGCCTTGAGGATCAGCCAGAACACGGCGCTGACGACCACGGTGAACACGCCATAGGCAAGGATGCCGATGATCTGGACACCGAAGGAGGCATCGCCATTGGACAGCGGCACGATGAACGTGCCCCAGATGCCAGCCAGCAGGTGAACCGGGATCGCGCCGACCACGTCGTCGATCTTCAGCTTGTCGATGGCGGGCACCGCGAAGACCACGATGATGCCGCCGACCGCGCCGATGATGATCGACAAGAAGGGCGAGGGGTTGAGCGGCTCGGCGGTGATCGAGACGAGGCCCGCCAGGGCACCGTTGAGAACCATGGTGACGTCGACCTTGCCATAGATGAGCGGCATCAGGATCATGACCGCGACGACGCCGCCGGCAGCCGCCAGGTTGGTGTTGGCGAAGATGCGCGACACGTCGGACGCGTCACCGATCGTGCCCATGGCGAGCTGCGAGGCGCCGTTGAAGCCGAACCAGCCGAGCCACAGGATGAAGGTACCCAGCGTGGCCAGCGGAATCGACGAACCGGGCATCGGCTGAACCCTGCCGTCGACATACTTGCCCTTGCGCGCGCCGAGGATGAGGGCGCCCGTCAGCGCGCACCAGCCGCCGACCGAGTGGACCAGGGTGGAGCCCGCGAAATCCTGGAAGCCCATGGCGTCGAGCCAGCCGGCGCCCCACTTCCACGAACCGGCGATGGGATAGATGAAGCCGGTCAGGATGACGGTGAAGATCATGAAGGGCAGCAACTTGATGCGCTCGGCCAGCGTGCCCGAAACGATCGAGGCGGCGGTGGCCACGAACACCATCTGGAAGAACCAGTCGGAGGCGGTCGAATAGCCGGTATCGAGCGCGTTGCCGCCCACCGGATCGAACGAATAGGGGCCAAAGGAGCCGAAATAGCCGCCGTCGACGCCCGTATACATCAGGTTGTATCCGACGATCCAGTACATGATACCGGCCACCGAATACAGGCCGATATTCTTGAGGCACTGCATGGAGACATTCTTGGATCGCACCAGGCCCGCTTCGAGCATGGCGAATCCGGCCGCCATCCACATGACGAGAAAGCCGCCCATCAGGAACAGCAGCGTGTTGAAGATATAGGCGGTTTCCGGGCTGACGGCCGGGGCCGCATCCTGCGCCAGGGCCACGCCCGCCATTCCGGCGAGCATCAAGCCCGAAAGGGCCGCAGTGGAAAGGGTCTTAACGGTCATCAATACTACTCCTGTCCCTTACAATGCTTCCGCATCGGACTCGCCCGTGCGGATCCGCACGGCCTGTTCAATTGCGTAGACGAAGATCTTGCCGTCACCGATCTGGCCTGTTTTCGCGGCACCGGAGATCGCCTCGATGGCCTTGTCGACCATGTCGGAGGCGATGGCGACCTCGATCTTGAGCTTGGGCAGGAAGCTGACGGCGTATTCCGCGCCGCGATAGATTTCCGTGTGCCCCTTCTGACGACCGTAGCCTTTGACTTCGGTGACGGTCAGGCCCTGGATCCCGACGGAGGTGAGCGCCTCGCGCACCTCGTCAAGCTTGAACGGCTTGATGATTGCCATCACGATTTTCATAAGGTTTCACCCTCGCTTGAATGCGGTTTCCCGCGTTTCGTCCATCACGGGCCTGGAGTTGCCCGCGATTGCCGACACCAATTCAAGCGGCGTGCCAATTTGATAATGAACTACTTAAATTATTGAAAATAATATCGAATATTGTTTTTGCTGCGTCGCGACTGGTTTCTTCGCAACCGCAATATGCATATTATTTATGCATTTCTTCTTTTTTGATTATTTTTTAGGCGCTCTCCGCTGGCGGATAAGCCCTTCCTGCGCCATCGAGGCGATCAGCGTGCCGTCGCGCCCGTAGAGAAACCCGCGTGTCATCCCGCGGGCCCCCTGCGTCGTGGGGCTGTCCTGGGCATAGAGCATCCAGTCACCGAACTGCGCGGGCCGGTGAAACCACATCGAATGGTCGAGGCTGGCGACTTGCAGGTCGCGGTCGAAAACGGCCCGGCCATGCACGAAAAGCGACGTGTCCAGCAGGGTCATGTCGGACAGATAGGCCAGAACGGCAGCCTGCAGGGCAGGCTCGTCCGGCACCGGTCCGGTCGTGCGTACCCACGTGTTCTGGCGCGGCGGCAATTTGTTGCGGCTGGTGTAATGCTCCACTTCCACCGGCTTCATCTCGATGGGCCTTGGCCGTTCGAAATAGTTGCGGATGTTTTCCGGCAGCTTGTCGATGAACCGTTCGATCAGCTGCTTTTCCGATAGCAGGTCTTCGGGCGCCGGAACATCCGGCGGAATCTCGAACTGGTGCTCCAGCCCCTCCTCCGCGATGTGAAAGGACGCGATCAGGGTGAAGATGGCACGGCCATGCTGGATGGCGTTGACGCGGCGCGTCAGGAAGGACGAACCGTCTCGGATCCGGTCCACCTGGTAGATGATCGGCACGGACGGATCGCCCGGCAGCATGAAATAGCAATGCAGTGAATGGACATGAAACCGGTCGCTCACCGTGCGCTGCGCGGCCACCAGGGCCTGGCCGATCACCTGCCCGCCAAAGACCCTTTGCCAGCCGACCTGCGGGCTGCGTCCGCGAAAAAGGTTGTGTTCGAGATATTCGAGATCGAGGATCTCGAACAGCATGTCCGTGGCACTGACCATCGGGGCTCCGTCATGAAATTTCCGTCATGACGGTTCGACCAGCAAGCGGCGGGGCCGTCAAGTCCACGTGGTCAGTCAGGTGCCGCCAGGCGTCTTTGCCAGCGCCGCCTCGACAGCCAGCGTGATACGGCTGTCATCCGGGCGCATGCGGCTCGGAAAACCCGCCACCGGTACGCCATTGCGCCCGACAAGCACCTTGTGGAAATTCCAGCCGGGCACACCGTCGCGTCCCAGGGTCTGCGCGAATGCCCTGTAGAGCGGATGGGCGCCTGCGCCGCGAACCACCGTCTTGCCCGCCATCGGAAAGGTCACGTCATAGGTCTGCGTGCAGAATTCCTTGATGTCGCTGGCGCTGCCCGGCTCCTGGCGGCCGAAATCGTTGGAAGGAACGCCGATGACCACGAGCCCCCGCCCACCATACCGCCGCCAGAGCGCCTCCAGCCCTTCATACTGGGGCGTGAAGGCGCATTTCGATGCCGTGTTGACAACCAGCAGCACCTTCCCGGAAAAGCGCGACAGCACAAGCGGATTGCCGTCCAGGCCGTCCAGTGTGAACCCGAACACGTTTCGGGCCTGCTGGGCGGAGGCCGCGCCGGGCAGAAGCGGCAGAACGGCGGAAAGCGACAGGAAGGCGCGGCGGTCGATCATGGCAATTTCTCCCTTGATGCTTTATCTACGGGCACGGAACAGGCACGGATGACAGGCTGGAACGATTGCTATGGCCAAGGCGGACAATGAATTCGACATCTTCGTGGCGGGCGCGGGCTATGTGGGCGTGGCGGCGGCCGTTTCCATCGCCGGCGCGGCACCGGACCTGAAGATCGCGGTTGTCGATGCCGCCCCGGAAGGGGTCTGGCAGAAGGATACGCGTTGCTCGGCCATTGCCGCTGCCGCCGTTCGCATGCTGGAGCGCCTTGGCGTCTGGCAGGAAATGGCCGGCGAGGCGCAGCCGATCACCGAAATGGTGGTCACCGATTCGCGCACGGCCGATCCCGTGCGACCCGTCTTCCTGACCTTCGATGGCGATGTCGCGCCCGGCGAACCTTTCGCCTGGATGGTTCCCAACAAGGTGATGAACGGCGCGCTGCGCCGGAAGGCCGAAGAACGCGGCGTCACCATCCTGCAATCCACGCCCATCGAGAGCTTCGAAACCCTGCCGTCCCACGTCGCGATCCGGGCAGGCGATGGCCGCACATTCTCAGCCCGCCTGCTGGTGGCCGCCGATGGCGTGCGCTCGCGCCTGCGCGAACAGGCTGGCATTCGCACCGTTTCCTGGGACTATGGCCAGTCGGGCATTGTCTGCACCGTGGCACACGAGCGCCCGCATGAAGGCCGCGCGGAAGAGCATTTCCTGCCCGCCGGCCCCTTCGCCACCCTGCCGCTGAAGGGCAACCGTTCCTCCATCGTCTGGACCGAGCGCACCGCCGATGCCGAAAGGCTGGTCAACGAGGATCCCTTCGTCTTCGAGGTCGAACTGGAAACCCGCTTCGGCCACAAGCTCGGCCATATCCGGCTTGAGGATACGCCGCGCGCCTGGCCGCTCGGCCTGACGCTTGCCCGCGATTTCGTCGCGCCGCGTTTTGCGCTGGCCGGGGATTCGGCCCACGGCATCCACCCCATTGCCGGCCAGGGCCTGAACCTCGGCTATCGCGATGTCGCCGCGCTGGCGGAAGTGGTCGTTGAAGCCGCACGGCTTGGCCAGGACATCGGCGCGCTTGACGTGCTGGAGCGCTACCAGCAATGGCGCCGCTTCGAGACCGTGCAGATGGGCATCACCACTGACGTGCTGAACCGCATGTTCTCCAACGATTTCGGGCCGCTGCGGGCCATCCGCGACATCGGGCTCGGCATGGTGGACCGCATGCCCGCGCTCAAGACCTATTTCATCCGCCAGGCCGCCGGCCTGACCGGCGCAACGCCTCGCCTGCTGAAGGGCGAGGCGCTCTGATACCGTTCTGAAAGGACCAGACATGAACCGCGAACTCGATTTCGACGAGGTGGCGAAGCTTGCCGCGGCCTCCGCCGAAGCGCTGGCCGGCTACCCGCGCGAGCTTGCAGGCATGGTGGGCGAAATGACGCTCTGGCTGGAACGCCATCGCCTGCCGGGCCTTGCCCTGCTGGCCGGCTGGCTGGAGCATGCGCCCGCCTTCGATGCCGATGCCGCCGGCCCAGTAATCGATGAACAGGGCATGGTCAGCTTTCCCGATCCCTTCATCGGCGGCATGTTCGTGGTCGACCGTTTCGACACCTGGACCCTGCCCGGTCTCATGGAAGGGCCGCAGCACGGCGCGGTCCTGATGACCCCTTTCCTTGCCATGGCGGCACACAAGCGGTCCATGCCGCTGGAAATCGTCTTCTTCGGCGACGAAGCCACCCAGGGTGAAGCCGGGCGGCTGACCTACCGCGAAGGCAAGTCGGTGTTCGAAGGCAAGATGAATGTGCTTGATGGCGTCCGCCGCATCGGCATATCCAGACCCGAATTCCTCGCCAGGCAGCCACAGGCGCCGCTTGAAGCCGTCGTGACCGTCGACCAGTCGGTGCTCGGTCGCCTGACGCCGCCCCGTGCCAACTGACCCCTGCGTGCCGCACTGCAAGAAAGAATGTTGCGCCGCAGAGGATTGCGGCGTCGCGAAACGATCATTCCGCAAAGGCATGCCGCACATGCGCTAAGCTGCGCGGAAGGGCCTGAAATGGCAACCAAAATACGCGCATAGGCGTTATCCTCGGGATCAATGAAATCCTTGAGGGAGGAAACGCAATGCTGCATGTGGAAAAACCCGCTCGAAGTGCCCTGGACGGCACCGACAGCCTGCAACTGACAGACATCACCGCCGATGCCGCCCGGCTTCCGGGCTTCGATGGCCATGAGCAGGTCTGGCTCGGCCGTGACCGGGCGCGCGGGCTGACCGCCATTGTCGCCATACACGACACGACGCTCGGGCCCGCGCTGGGAGGAACGCGGATCTGGGCGCATGACACGCTGGATGCCGCCATCACGGATGCGCTGCGCCTGTCGCGCGGAATGACCTGCAAATCGGCCATTGCCGGTGTGCCTTTCGGCGGCGGCAAGGCCGTCATCAGGGCCGATGCGCGCACACAGAAGACGCCCGAACTGCTTGAAGCCTATGCCGACATGCTCGCGGCCCTTCAGGACCGCTTCTTCACCGGCGAGGATGTCGGCCTGACCGTAGCCGATGCCGATTTCCTGCGCCAGCACACGCCGAATGTCGCCGGCACCACGATTGGCGGCTCCGGCAATCCTTCGCCCGTAACGGCGCTCGGCGTCTTCCTCGGGCTGAAGGCGGCGGTGCGCCATCGCTACGGCTCCGATGTCACCGGCGAACTGACCATTGCCGTTCAGGGCCTTGGATCCGTAGGCTGGGCACTGTGCGAAATGTTGCATGAAACCGGCGCGCACCTGACCGTCACCGACATCGATCAAGCCCGCTGCCGGCAGGCTGGCGATCGGTTTGGCGCAAGAATTGTCGCACCCGATGCCATCCTGCAGGCCGATGCCGATATCTTCGCACCCTGTGCGCTGGGCGGTGTGCTGACGCCCGGCACGATCGCCGATCTCAAGGCCGGCATCGTGGCCGGATCAGCCAACAACCAGCTGGCTGACGAGGCGGACGCCGAACGGCTTCAGGCGCGCGGCGTGCTTTACGCACCCGATTACGTCATCAATGCGGGAGGGCTGATCAACGTCGCGGCAGAACTGGCACCGGGCGGCTATGACAGGGAAGATGCGCTGGCGCGGGTCGACCATATCGACGACATCCTGACGACCATCTTCCGCCGCGGCGACGAGACGGGAGAACCGACAAACCGGATCGCCGAGGCGATTGCGGCTGAACGGCTGGCAGGCGCGAAGGTCTGAAAGGACGGGTGCCGGCCATGTCTGGCCGGTGCCCGTTCGTCTGGCTGGCGATCCCGCGAACGGCACCTTGCCGTGTTCAACGGAATTACTGCAATGCGCAACCGGAGTGCATGTCCGCGATGGCGGCCGCGGTGCCGGACTTGCTTGCGGAAACGCCGCTAGTGCATTTCGACGCCCTTGTAGGCTTCATCGCCCCAGAGCCTGCGCACCGATGCTGTGCGGCGGCTTCCCTCGCGGTAACGCTTGTAGGCATCCGCACGCTTCACATAACCGAAGCGGGACAGCGTCCTCTCATTGCTCCTGTAGTAATTCTGGTGGTAGTCCTCCGCCCGCCAGAACCTGGCCGGCCCTTCGACCGGCGTCACAATCTTCCGGCCAAGCGCCTTTTCGGCTTCTGCGACCGCCGCGCGCGCAGCCTTCGCCTGCGCCTCGTCGAGGGCATAGATGGCCGTGGTATAGGAATGCCCCCGGTCGTAGAACTGGCCACCGGCATCCGTCACGTCGATCGTGCGAAGGAATATCGCCACGAGGTCCTTGTAGGAAATGACATCCTCGTCAAACTCGATTCGCACAACCTCGCGATGACCGCCCCTTTCATGATTTTCATAGGTGGGGTTCTCCGTTTCACCGCCTGCATAGCCCGAAACGGTCCCGGTAACCCCGGGCACCTTGTCCATGTCCGCTTCCACGCACCAGAAACAGCCTCCGGCAAAAAGCGCGGTCCCGGCGCGGGCAGTGCCCGTCAGGGCAAGGAGTGCGAGACCGGCGGCCAGCGCCATGCTCTTGTATCGGAACATCTGATGAACCTCCGTTTTTTGCGGAAACTGGATCAGGCGGCACCGGCTTTCAAGTCACGCCTCAACACATCACCGTGAACCTCCATCCCGCCTGCGGGCTGAAACAAAACACGTGCCACTGCCGTTGAAGCTGAGGGCTGCCCATGGCCCGCAATCACGAAAAGTGATCTTCAAAGGGAGAATTGGCATGAAACGGCACGCTACAGCCACCTGGAAGGGTGCCCTGGCAGACGGAACGGGGGCCATCGACACGCAGTCGGGTGCGCTCTCGGCAACCGCATACTCCTTCCGCAGCCGGTTCGAGGATGAGGAAGGCCGCGCCGGAACAAATCCGGAGGAATTGCTCGCCGCTGCGCACGCTGGCTGCTTCGCCATGCAACTGTCCCATCTGTTGGCTGAGAACGGAACGCCGGCCGAACGGCTTCAGGCGACCGCCACGGTCGCGGTCGAAAGGGACGACGGCGGCTTTTCCCTGCGATCGAGCATGCTGGACCTGAGCGCTCGCGTTCCCGGTATCGATGAATCGGCTTTCAACGAACTTGCCGCCAAGGCAAAGGACGGCTGCCCGGTATCCCGGGCGCTGGGCGCGATTTCGATCAGCCTGAACGCGAAACTCGAATAGCCTCAATCGCCAAGCGAATCGAAGACGGACAACGCCTCCGCGCCGTAAATCATCGACGGGCCACCGCCCATGTAGACCGCAACCGCAATCGTCTCGACGATTTCCTCCCGCGTGGCACCATGTTTTTTTGCCGCCTTCGCATGAAAGGCAAGGCAGCCGTCGCAGCGTGCCGTGATGCCGATTCCCAGCGCAATCAGTTCCTTGGTCTTGGAATCCAGTGCGCCGGGCATGATGGCGGCCTTGGCCAGATCACCGAATCCCCTGGCCGCCTCGGGCATTTCCTTGCGAAGGGCAGCCATGCGGCTGTTGGTCTGGTCGATGAAAGCGCTCCAGTCGGTCGTGGCCATCCGGCAATATCCTTGTTCATGAATTGCGACATGCAGCGCGTACCTGCCACGCGCGGCGGGACAGATCCTTGACGGGAATCAACTGGGATCAGGCAGGCTCAGGCACCGACCGCGTCAAGACGCGCCTTGAGGGCGGCAAGCTCTTCTTCGAGAAGCCGCACCCGCTCCTCCAGTTCCGCAACCGCCGGGGATGCCGGGGCACGCGACGAAGTCTTCACCACGATATCGCCGATATCCACATCGCCGGCCAGCAGATGCGCGAAGCGGTCTTCCCGCTGGCCCGGTGCCCGGCCGATCTCCTTGACCAGCGGCGGACGTTGCCCGATCAGCATGTCCAGTTCCTCGCGCACGGCTTCGGCCGAGCCGAAATTCACCATCCGTTCGGTACGGGTCAGCAATTCGTTGAGCGTTTGCGGCCCGCGCAGAAGAAGCAGGGCCATCACGGCCGATTGCGCGGCGGTCAGCCGGAAGGTCTTGCCGGCAAGGTGCTCGAAACGCTCGGTGCGGGATCCGAAAACCCGCCGCGCAAGCCCTTTCTCTTCCAGCGATTTCAGCGTCCGGTTGATATCCACCGGCTCCAGCGCCATCACCGGATCGCGTGAACTCTTCTGGTTGGCGGCTGATTGCAGGGAATTCAGCGTCAGCGGATAGACATCCGGCGTCAGCAACTGCTTTTCCATCAGACAGCCGAGAACGCGGACTTCGAACGGATTGAGGTGGGGAAGTTCAGAATCGCTCATGCGCCCAATCTAGCCGGACTGCACCGCGCGCGCCAGTGAGGTGAACGCTGGAAGTTCCATGCCCGCCGCGGCGCTGCCCCGCCATGCAAGGAAAGGCAGACCGACATTGCGGCACGACGGAAGGGAAGGCGCCGGGGTCAGACCCGGCGCTCCACCATCATCTTCTTGATTTCGGCAATCGCCTTGGCCGGGTTGAGGCCCTTGGGGCAGGCCTGGGCGCAATTCATGATCGTATGGCAGCGATAAAGCCGGAACGGATCCTCCAGATCGTCGAGTCGCTCGCCCGTCGCCTCGTCGCGGCTGTCGATGAGCCAGCGATAGGCCTGCAACAGGGCCGCCGGACCGAGGTAGCGGTCGCCGTTCCACCAGTAGCTCGGGCAGGAGGTGGAGCAGCAGGCGCACAGGATGCACTCGTAGAGGCCGTCCAGCTTCTGCCGGTCCTCGTGGCTCTGCAGCCACTCGGTTTCCGGTGCCGGCGTGGTCGTCTGAAGCCACGGCTCGATCGACCGGTGCTGTGCATAGAACTGGGTCAGATCGGGAACCAGGTCCTTGACCACCGGCATGTGCGGTAGCGGGTAGATCTTCACCGCACCGTCGATCTCGTCCATCCCCTTGGTACAGGCCAGCGTGTTCGTGCCGTCGATATTCATCGCGCAGGAACCGCAAATGCCCTCGCGGCAGGAACGGCGGAAGGTCAGCGTCGGATCGATCTTGTTCTTGATGTAGATGATCGCGTCGAGCACCATCGGACCGCAATCGTCCATGTCGACATAATAGGTATCGACACGCGGATTGGCATCGTCATCCGGGCTCCAGCGGTAAACGCGGAATTCGCGCAGGTTCTTCGCCCCCGCCGGTTTCGGCCAGGTCTTTCCCTCGGTCATCTGCGAATTCTTGGGAAGTGCGAGTTCAACCATGTATCGGCTCCTCAGTACACCCGCGCCTTGGGCGCGATCTTGGCGAGATCGATACCATCGGCGATGAGATCGACGTGAACCGGCCGGTAGGCCAGATCCACCTTGCCCTTTTCGTCCACTGTCGAAAGGGTATGCACCCGCCAGTTGGCATCGTCACGCTCGGAGAAGTCCTCGCGGGCATGGGCACCGCGGCTTTCCTTGCGTGCCTCGGCCGAATAGACCGTGGTAATGGCGTTCGCCATCAGGTTTTCCAGTTCCAGCGTCTCCACCAGGTCCGAATTCCAGATCAGCGAGCGGTCGGTGACCTTCACATCCGGCATCTCGTCCCAGATGGCGGAAATGCGCTTGCAGCCCTGCTCCAGCGTTTCCTGGGTGCGGAACACGGCGGCCTCTTCCTGCATTGCCCGCTGCATCTTCTCGCGCAGATCGGCCGTGGGCGTGGAGCCGTTGGCATGGCGCAGACGGTCGAAACGGGAAAGGATTTTCTCGCTTTGCGCCTCGTCGATGGCGGGAATGGCGCTGTCGCGGTCGATCACCTCGCCGGCGCGAATGGCCGCGGCCCGGCCGAAGACCACCAGGTCGATCAGCGAATTGGAGCCCAGCCGGTTTGCCCCGTGAACCGAGGCGCAGCCCGCCTCGCCGACGGCCATCAGGCCCGGCACGACGGCATCGGGCGCATCCTTGGTCGGGTTCAGCACCTCGCCCCAGTAGTTCGTGGGAATGCCGCCCATGTTGTAATGCACGGTCGGCAGGACCGGGATCGGCTCCTTCGTCACGTCCACGCCGGCAAAGATCTTGGCCGATTCGGAAATGCCCGGCAGCCGCTCGGCCAGCACGGCGGGATCGAGATGATCGAGGTGCAGGAAGATGTGGTCCTTGTTCTTGCCGACACCCCGGCCTTCGCGGATTTCCATCGTCATGCAGCGCGAGACAACGTCGCGTGAGGCAAGATCCTTGGCCGACGGTGCGTAGCGCTCCATGAAGCGCTCGCCCTCGGAATTGACGAGATACCCGCCCTCGCCGCGTGCGCCCTCGGTGATCAGGCATCCCGCGCCGTAAATGCCGGTGGGATGGAACTGCACGAATTCCATGTCCTGCAGCGGCAGTCCGGCCCGCGCCACCATGCCGCCGCCGTCGCCGGTGCAGGTATGGGCGGATGTCGCGGAGAAATAGGCACGGCCATAGCCGCCCGTGGCCAGTACGACCATCTTGGCGGCGAAACGGTGGATCGTGCCGTCATCGAGGTTCCACGCGATCACGCCGGTGCAGCGTCCATCGTCGCTCATCAGCAGGTCGAGCGCGAAATACTCGATGTAGAACTCGGCATTGTTGCGCAGCGACTGGCCATAGAGCGTGTGCAGGATGGCATGGCCGGTGCGGTCGGCGGCCGCGCAAGTGCGCTGTACGGGCGGCCCGTCGCCGAAATTCTGCATGTGGCCGCCAAACGGGCGCTGGTAGATCTTGCCGTCCTCGGTACGGCTGAACGGAACACCGTAATGCTCCAGCTCATAGACCGCTTTCGGCGCTTCCATGGCCAGGTATTGCATGGCGTCGACATCGCCCAGCCAGTCGGAACCCTTGACGGTGTCGTAGAGATGCCACTGCCAGCAGTCCGGCGTCATGTTGGTCAGCGACGCGGCAATGCCGCCCTGCGCCGCGACCGTGTGCGAACGCGTCGGAAAGACCTTGGAAATGCAGGCGGTCTTGAGCCCCTGCTCGGCCATGCCGAGCGTGGCGCGCAGACCGGCGCCGCCCGCGCCGACCACGACCACGTCGAAACGGTGGTCGACGATCTCGTAGGCGCGCCCGTTGATGGAAAAGCTCTTGTCTGTATTGGCCATCGTGACTGCGTCCTTAACCGGCGAAAGCAAGCTTGAGCAGCGCGAACACGGAAAGGAGGCCCACGCTTGCGATGAAGAATGTGTTCAGCATGACGAGCAGGAATTTCCAGCCTTCTGCATGGACATAGTCCTCGATGACGACCTGCATGCCGAGCTTCATGTGATAGAGCGCGCTGAGCAGGGCGCCCATGGTCAGAAGCGCCACGAAGGGATTGGAAAGCGCTGCCCTCACATCCTCGTAGCCCGCCCCGTTGAGCGCGATGATCAACCCGATGAAGAAAATCAGCAAAGGTATGTTGGCAACGGCGGTGACCCGCTGGCGCCAGAAATGCTCCGTCCCGTCCTTGGCCGATCCGAGGCCCCGAACCTTGCCGAGTGGTGTGCGCATGTCGCTCATGTCGTCTCCTCCTCAGCGCGCCAGGTAGCCGATGATCCAGACCAGCACGGTCAGGATCGCCGCGGCAACGGGCTGCATCTTCGCCACCCGGGTGGCGAAAGTCTTCTCGAAGCCGTAGCCCATGTCCCAGAACAGGTGCTTCACGCCGCCGAGCATGTGGTGGATCAGCGCGAAGGTGAAGCCGAACAGGATGAGACGGCCGAGAAACGACCCGTAAATCCCGTTCACCCACTCGAAATAGGCCGGCCCCGACGCGGCGGCGATCAGCCACCAGGCCACCAGCAGCGTGCCGGCATAAAGGGCCATGCCGGTGATGCGGTGACTGATGGACATCATCATCGTCGGGATCGGCTTGTAGATTTGCAGATGCGGCGACAATGGCCGCGCGCGCTTCAAGGCGTCCTTGCTCACGTGTTCCCCCATAGGGCTGGGCCGGTCAGACGCGGCGGGCTGAGGCGCCCGTCGGCGGCCGGCAAGGTTCTCCGATCCCGGGCTTTCTAGTCCCGTTTTTGCACCGCGTCAAAGGCCGCAACCCAATCCGGCGATGATTCATTGGTCTGATACGGATATCCGCCCGGCATGCCAAGCAGTTCAATCGGTTGAAGTTTTTCCCTGATGGAAAAGCCGGGCGCGATAGGCGTCACGCCGCTAGCGCCGGCAGTTCAGCGGCGACTTCCCCGTCACGAACCAGAGCGCCTCGCGCCCGTTGAACACGACGGCATAAAGACCCTCGCCGTAACGCTCCCGCGAACCGGGCGGTGACGCCGGCAGCGTGACATCCACGCCGCGCGGTGAACTGACCTCGATCGCGTCGCCGACGCGGCGCACTGTCATCGTTCCGCCGCCTTCGCAGCGCCAGGTGGCCAGCGCCGGTTGCGCGTCGGTCGGCAAGGGCCTCAGCGCGGCTCCCTCGGACACGCAACCCGCCAGCACGGGTGCCAGGAGGACTGGAAAAAACAGGCGAATCGCTTTCATGGGCGCGTTATCGTCCATCGCCGCGGACATGAAAAGCCATTGCTGTCACTTGTCGTCGAAGCGGATGATATAGCTGGTCCAGTCCGCCGGCGCCGCGATGCGCTCATAGAGCTTTCTCCCGTCTTCCGGCTGGCGCGGCGCATGCAGATGCAGCTTCGACCAGCCCCGTTCCTCCGCCTGGTCGGCCAGCACGTCGACAAGCGCCTTGGCAATGCCCTTGTTGCGATGCTCGTGATGGACATAGATATGGTCGCACACGCCCATGCGCAGGCCGGACACCGGCTCCGGAACGTCATAGAACATCAGGAAGCCGACCAGTTCCCCGTCAATGCGCGCACCCAGCACCTCGGCCGTCCGGTCCTGCAGGATCTGCTCTGCATAGAATTCGTCCGGCCGCCGCGGCGCCCCGCGTTTCAGGGCCTGTGCATAGGAGGCCAGCAGCGGCGCGAAGACGTGTGCATCCTTCAGGCGCAGGATCTGGATGTCGATTGTGTGCTGCTCGCTCATGACCGTTTCGTCGCCTCTTCTCGATGGTTCGTCCGGGGGATGCCGCAGTTAACCATGCCTGTCAATTGCGCCGGCGGCGGTGAACTTTCGCCCGTGACAAAGGTTAACGGAAGGTTAATATCCGCAAACATGGGGAGGCTGCGGCAACCCGGATGAAAGAGGAGGACGCAACATGCGTTCCGTCAAGCGTAAATTGAGTTCTGCACTGGCATGCACAGCAATGCTGTCAGGCCTGCTTCTCGCGACCACCGGCGCCGAGGCCGGCCGTATCGGCGAGCGTTCCTATTCCGATTCCTTCGGCAACCTCGTCATCATCAGCCCTTCGGGTTACAAGCGGATCGTCGTGGGTCAGGGCGATCTGGCCGAAACATCCGTCTCGGGCGCTCCCGATGTCATCTATTTCGACGAACCCGTCTATTCGACGAGCCAGCACCGGTTCCCCGAAGCATCCTATCGCTGTTCCGGCGGCGCGGCGGTCTATCGCGGGCGCAGCTACATGTACGGCTTGTCGCGCGATGAGGTGGCTGTGCTGGTGAACGGCTGCCGCTGAGGCTTCAGGCGTAGGCGCCGAGACGCGGCGCCGGCGGCACATAGCGGTTCATGTCACGCAGGCAGACCGAAGGGCCGCCCGGCGTACGCGCATGATAGAGCGATTCGGCCGCACGGTCGTGCAGGGTCGTGAAGGCCTCGCCGGTGCGCCACAGGGCAACGCCGGCGGCAATCGTCGCCCCATCCGCCTTCTTGCTGGCCTCGGACAAGCCGAGGCACCACCGGCGGATCGCTTCGCCGTTGCCGTTCTGGAACAGGATGCCGATCCGGGCATCGCCGGCACGGAAGGCGGTCATGGTTTCGCTCAGATGCGCCGGCAGCAGGTCTGCCAGCCTGTCCAGTTCGGCGTTCAGCCTCTGCTCGCCCTCGAAACCGGTATAGGCGCCCTTGATCACCGGCTCGATGAGCGCCAGCGCCACCGCCTCGCCCGCACCGCTGATGGCAGCCAGCTTTTCCTCCACTCCGGCCCGCGACATGAAACCCGTTTCCGGATCCACGGCGTAGCGGCTGCGGATGTCATGCAGCAGCCTCGCGCCCATCAGCCAGATCATCATGCCGGCAAGCAGGAGGCCGGTCGTGGCCTGGATGAACAGGATCAAGGCGCCATAGCTGGTTGCCAGGAAATGCGACGGCGAGGCGCCGACACCGCCGGTGAACATGCCAAGGCCGGGCCGTACGGCATATTGCAGGGCAAACAGCGTCAGGGCGACGGCAAAGGCGCGGTCCGGCGCGGTCCGCCCGTGCAGCCACGCCAGCACCGCTCCCGTCATCGCCATCAGCATGTAGGGCGCCTGATAGACGGTCTGGCGGAAGAGCGATTCGCGGTCCAGGTCGATGATCAGAAGGTTCACGATCAGTGCCGCGATGTAGAAGACCGAGACGATGCGCCAGTTGAACGGCACGCAAAGATAGGCCGCGACCCCGGCCGACAGGAACATCAATCCGCCCAGATGCGTGGCGAACAGCATGAAGCGCGGCAGATGGGCATTGTCGAACCAGAGCAGCGATGCCTCGAAACAGCCCGAGACGACCGCCAGCGCGCTCGCGATGATCAGCAGGAGCGCCTCGGGCCGGCGCCCGTGCCACCAGGAAGCGACCAGAACCGCGAAGACCATCGAGGCAATGGCGCTGTTGAGAAACAGAAGATAACCGCCCATCACCTTGCCCCTGACGGCAGCCCGGATGCCTGTCTTTCAACGGTTGCAGCCACGCTGCCCTCTCCCTGCCCTGTTTTGTCGATCAATAGCAGGCATGCGTTAGGGATTGGTTATGTGAAGCCGGAGAATCCGGTGCAATCGCTGCCCTGTGACCGGCTGCCTCGCATGGCGCTCACCGCAAAAGGAAATGGCCCGCGCAGGCAGCGCGGGCCATTGCATGGGGAACCGGCGGGAACGCGGGCTGTCGGCCCGCCCCGGCCATCAGGCCCAGTCGCGAATATCGACGAAATGCCCGGCGATCGCCGCTGCGGCGGCCATGGTCGGAGAGACGAGGTGGGTGCGGCCCTTGAAGCCCTGCCGTCCCTCGAAATTGCGGTTCGAGGTGGAGGCGCAGCGCTCGCCGGGCTTCAGCCGGTCGTCATTCATGGCCAGGCACATGGAGCATCCGGGCTCGCGCCATTCGAAACCCGCGGCCAGGAAGATCTTGTCCAGCCCCTCGGCTTCCGCCTGTTCCTTGACCAGGCCGGACCCCGGAACGACCATCGCGTTGACGCCTTCGGCCACCGTCCTGCCTTCCACGATACTGGCTGCCGCGCGCAGATCCTCGATCCGCCCGTTGGTGCAGGATCCGATGAACACGCGGTCGATGGCGATGTCCGTGATCTTCGTGCCAGGCGTCAGGCCCATATATTCCAGCGCGCGCTTCTTGGAAGCCCGCTTGGTCTCGTCGGCAATGTCATCCGGGTTCGGCACGACGCCGGTCACGGAAACCACGTCTTCCGGCGAGGAGCCCCAGGAGACGATCGGCGGCAGGTTGGCGGCATCGAGGACGACGACCTTGTCGAAATGCGCACCTTCATCCGTATGAAGCGTCTTCCAGTAGTCGAGCGCCATGTCCCAGGCCTTGCCCTTGGGCGCGCGCGGCTTGTCCTTGATGTAGGCGAAGGTCGTCTCGTCCGGCGCGATGAGGCCGGCGCGCGCACCGCCTTCGATGGTCATGTTGCAGACCGTCATCCGCCCTTCCATGGACAGTGAACGGATCGCCTCCCCGGCGAACTCGATGACGTGGCCCGTGCCGCCGGCCGTGCCGATCTCGCCGATGATGGCGAGGATGATGTCCTTTGCCGTCACGCCTTCGGGCAATTGCCCGTCGACGCGCACCAGCATGTTCTTCGCCTTGGACTGGATCAGCGTCTGCGTGGCCAGCACGTGCTCGACTTCCGACGTGCCGATGCCATGCGCCAGCGCGCCGAAGGCGCCGTGTGTGGATGTATGGCTGTCGCCGCAGACGATCGTCATGCCCGGCAGGGTGAAGCCCTGTTCCGGCCCGACAATGTGGACAATGCCCTGCCGCTTGTCGGCCTCGTTGTAATACTCGATCTCGAAGTCGCCGGCATTCTTCGCCAGCGCTTCCACCTGGATGCGGCTTTCCTCGTTCTTGATGCCGGTCTTCCGGTCGGGCGTGGTGGGCACGTTGTGATCTACCACGGCAAGCGTCTTTTCAGGGTGCCGCACCTTGCGGCCGGCCATGCGCAGCCCCTCGAAGGCCTGCGGGCTGGTCACCTCGTGAACCAGGTGCCGGTCGATATAGAGCAGGCAGGTGCCGTCCTCCTGGCGGTCAACGACATGATCGTCGAAAATCTTGTCATAGAGGGTGCGCGGTGCAGTCATGGCGAAAGTCCTCATTGATCGGGGCCCGGATTTCGGCCCTTTTTCCCTTGGCTGTCATATGGACTGGCAGCATGGACAGCGTCAAGGATCAAGCTGACCTGGCAAGCCCTGCAGCAAATACCGATTGCAAATTGCCGCGGCCAGGCGTAACCGCCGCTCCGGCGCGCTCCCGCGCCTTTCCGGCCATCGGACCCACCGCATGATCCCCACGCCCTTCGCCCACGGACGCCACGCCCTCATGGATGCCGGCCGCGGCTTCGCCATTCTCGGCATTCTCTGGCTCAACATTTTCATCTTCGCCCTGCCGCTGGATGCCATGGGCATTCCCGGCATGTGGGGCGAAACCATGTGGGGCGTCATCGACCCCAATGTCGAGATCTGGCGCCTGGTCGGCATTGCCGTGGATGGCGTCATGCGCGGCATGATCTCCATCCTCTTCGGCGCCACGGCGCTCATCCTGCTGACCCGTGCGGAATCCGCCGGCACCGGGCTTGCCGCGCTCGATCCCTGGTACAGGCGGCAGATGGCGCTCATCGCCTTCGGCGTCATCCACGCCTATCTCCTGCTCTGGCCTTACGACATCCTTTATCTCTACGGCCTGTTCGGCCTGTTCCTGTTTCCGGTGCGCAAATGGTCACCCCGCCGCCTGTGGATCGCCGCGGCGCTGATGATGGCGATGTCCGCCATTCAGGGCGGCGCGGAAATATCGCCGCTGATGGAGCAGCGCGTGGAAATGCGTGACACGTTCAGCCGCGACGAGGTGATCGAGAACCGCGCCGGCCAACCGCTGCGGGAGCAGATCGATCCATCCGGGATCGACAGCGGCACGACCCAAGGCATTGCGACGACCGCCGGCGATGCGGCCGCACCCGGCGAAGATGACGGCGACGAAATGCGCCGGATCATGGAAAGCATCGAGAGCGAGATCATCGAGCGCCAGCAGGGCTATCTCGACAATGTGCTTTCGCTGGCACCCGTTTCATTCCAGGAACAGACCTCGGAAGTCGTGAAGCACCATGTCCTCGACGTCTATACCTTCATGCTGATTGGCATGGCGCTTCTCAAAAGCGGCTTCCTGACCGGTGGATGGAGCCTTTCGGCCTACCGGCGCCTGGCGCTCGGCGGCCTTGTCGCGGGCACGGCGATCGGCTGGTTCACCGGCAGCCGCTTCGCCGACGGATCGACCGCCGCCATGCTCTCCGACGGACTGCTGCCCTATGTCTATGACATCCGCCGGCTCTGTTTCGTCTTCGGCTTCTTTTCGCTTCTGGCGCTGTTGATGGCCTGGGGACGCGCCCGCTGGCTGACCGACCGGCTGGAAGCCTGCGGCCGCCTCGCGCTGACCCTCTATATCGGCCAGTCCGCGGCATGCATGACGCTTTTCTTCGGCTTCGGCTTCGGACTTTTCGGCCGCCTCGAACATATCGAGATCGCAGGCATCGCGCTCGCCATGACGCTCGTCCAGCTTCTTGCCGCGCCCCTCTATGTGAAGCGCTTCGGCCAGGGACCGCTTGAGCGCCTTCTGCGCCGCATCACCCATGGCCGCGAAGACGCATCGGCCTGACCCGGAGCATGAAAAAGGCGCGGCCCGCCGGAACGGACCGCGCCTTTTCGAAAGGCTTGCTGTAGCGAAAGGCTTACTCGCCCTTGGCTTCCGCGTTCTGCTCGGCGGCAGCGGCTTCCGCAGCCTCGGCCGCGGCCTTCTCGGCAGCCAGCGCCTCGGCGGCGGCAATCTTCTCGGCCTCGACGCGGGCGCGTTCCTCGGCCTGCGCCTTGCGCTCGGCTTCGTTCAGCTTGCGCGAACGGGCATTGGTGTTCTCGGTGATGCGGGCCGATTTGCCGCGGCGGTCGCGCATGTAATAGAGCTTGGCGCGGCGCACCTTGCCGCGACGGACCACTTCCACCGCCTCGACCAGCGGCGAGTAGACCGGGAACACGCGCTCGACGCCTTCACCGTAGGAAATCTTGCGAACCGTGAAGTTCTCGTGCAGGCCCGAGCCGGAGCGGGCGATGCAAACGCCTTCATAGGCCTGCAGACGGGTGCGCTTGCCTTCCGTCACGCGCACCTGCACACGCAGCGTATCGCCGGGCGAGAATTCGGGCAGCTTGCGCTGGGCTTCGATCTTGGCGGCCTGTTCGGCCTCGAGCTGACGAATGAGATCCATCGTCCTGTCCTCTTGTTCTTGGGCACGTCAGAGCGCCACCTTCCGAAGTCTGTCTGACCGCGACAAAGGGCCGGACGCGAAGACCGGCATGGCGAATTCACATGAACTGTTGCTTGCGAGGAAGCCCGATCATGCCCGGACTTCGGGCGCGCTCTTACACGCTTGCGCGCAACTTGTCACGGCCTGCCGCGAAAAAAGTGCTTCAACGCCGAATTTTCGTGCCATCGCAACGGATTTCCGGCTAGGGAAGCGCCATGACGATCACGACAGCACTTCTCCTTTTTCTCGCCGGCCTGTTTTCCGGCATGATCAACGCCATTGCCGGCGGCGGCACGTTTCTCACCTTCGGTGCGATGACGCTGGCCGGCGTCCCGCCGATCTCCGCCAATGCCACGTCTTCCATCGTTCAGTTTCCCGGCTATATCACGTCGGCACTGGCCTATTGGAGCGAGATCAGGAGGGAGTGGAAGGCGGTCGCCGTCCTGTCCGCCATTTCCCTGTTCGGTTCCCTTGGCGGTGCGCTCTGGCTGCTGTCGCTGTCAAACCCGGCCTTTTCCAGCCTCGTGCCCTGGCTACTGATAGCCGCCACCGCGCTTTTCGCGGCCGGCCCCTACCTGAAGCCGAGGGCCTCCGGCGAGCATCCGCCCAACTCGCTCAGGGGCAATGCCCTGCAATTCGTCACCTCCATCTATGGCGGTTTCTTCGGCGCCGGCATGGGCGTGATGATGCTGGCATCCCTGAGCCTTGCGACCGGCGGCGATTATCACCGCCTGAACGCCATCAAGAACGGGCTCTCCATCGTCATTGCCGCGGTGGCCATCCTCGTCTTCACGGCTGGCGGCGCGATCTCGTGGAAGCACGGCCTGGTCATGCTGCCGGGCGCGGGTCTTGGCGGCTGGATGGGCGTCTGGTTCGCCAGGCGGGTGCCGCAAGGCGTGTTGCGCTGGCTGGTCATCGCCATCGGCCTGTTCCTGGCGGGCTACTATTTCGTGCGCGGCTGAAGCAGGTCCGGCCGGCGGGCGGCCGTCAGCCTTTCGGCCTGTTCGCGCCGCCAGGCCTCGATCTTTGCATGATTGCCGGAGGTCAGGACGTCGGGAATGGTGCGGCCTTCCCATTCGGCCGGCCGGGTATAATGCGGGTGCTCAAGCAGCCCGGTCTCGAAACTCTCCGTCTCGCCCGATTGCGCATTGCCCATGACGCCGGGCAACAGGCGAACGACCGCATCGAGCAGCACCTGGGCAGCCACTTCGCCGCCCGACAGGATGTAATCGCCGATGGAAACCTCCTCCAGCCCGCGCGCAGCGATCACGCGTTCATCCACGCCTTCGAACCGCCCGCAGACGATCAACGCGCCGGGCCCGCGCGCCAGGTCGCGCACCCGTGCCTGCGTCAGCGGCCGCCCCCGCGGGCTCATGAGGAGGCGCGGTCTGGGATCGTCCTCCGGCGAGGCCGCATCGATGGCACTGGCCAGCACATCCGGCCTCAGCACCATGCCGGCGCCGCCGCCGGCCGGCGTGTCGTCCACCGAACGGTGCTTGTCCGTTGCAAAGTCGCGGATTTGCACCGTCTCCAGCGTCCATGCTCCGTTTTCCAGCGCCTTGCCGGCAAGGGCCATGCCCAGCGTGCCGGGAAACATGTCGGGATAGAGCGTCAGCACCGTGGCGCGGAAGGTCATGCCTCCGGCTCCGGTGCGCCATCCTCGTCATCTGTCTCCACCAGACCGGCCGCAAGCGGCTCGACGGTGACATGTCCGCCCGCCACATCGACCACCGGAACGGCCGCCAGGGTGAAGGGAACGAGCACGCCCTTGCGTCCGCCAAGCGTGATTTCCATCAGGTCGCCGCCGCCGAAGTCATGCATTGCGGTGACCTTGCCCAGCCGATTGCCCTCGATGTCGCGAACCTCCAGCCCGACCAGGTCGGCATGGAAGAACTCATCGTCCTCCAGTTCCTCGTCGGGCAGCGCATCGCGGGCGATGAACAATTCCACGCCGTTCAGCGCCTCGGCCTGTTCGCGCGTGGTCACGCCCTCGAACCGCGCCACGACCACTGTCTTGGCCGGGCGCACGTCGAGCACCGCGTAGGTGCGGCCGTCTGCGTCATGCAGCGGGCCGTAATCGCCAAAGGCCAGCGGATCGCCGGTGAAGCTCTTCACCCGCAACGCGCCGCGCACGCCATGCGGGGCGCCGATCACGGCCATGCGTACGTCTTTTCCTGTTTCGTCCATGCCGCCTGATTACGCGCTTTGGCAGGCAAATCAAGCATTCGCTAACCGTGGCCGTGCAATCTGGGGCCATGGCCAAACCCGAATTGCTCGTCATCGCGACCCAGGATGTGCTTCAGCTTCGCCGCCAATGGCTGGCCGACCTGGCCGCAACGCGCCGCCTCGCGGCTCTCACCGTCGAAGCCTATGAGCGGGATACGCGCCAGTTCCTTGCCTTTCTCACCCGTCATCTGGGCCGTCCGGCGGCACGCGCGGATATTGCCGCGCTGAAACCGGCGGATCTGCGTGCCTTTCTTGCCGCACGCCGTTCATCCGGTGCCGGAGCCCGCACCACAGGGCGCAATCTCGCGGGTCTGCGCGCTTTTCTGCGTTACCTGGAAAAACGTGGTCTTGCCAATGCCGCCGGCGCGAAAGCGGTGCGCGCGCCGCGCCAACCCAGGTCGCTGCCGCGCCCCATCACCGCCTCCGATGCGTTGCGCGTCGTCGACGCGTCCGAACAATTGCACGAGGAACCGTGGATCGCCGCGCGCAATGCGGCTGTCCTGTCGCTCCTCTATGGCTGCGGATTGCGCATTTCGGAGGCACTGGCGCTTGATGGCGAGGATTTGCGTGACCCCTCGCAGACCGGTTTGCGGGTCACGGGCAAGGGTGGCAAGACCCGGCTTGTACCGCTTTTGCCGGCGGTTCTGGACGCAGTCTCCGCCTATCGCGGCCTCTGCCCCTGGGATCTGGCACCCGGAACGCCGCTGTTTCGCGGCGCGCGCGGCGGCAAGCTCAATCCTGCCGTCCTGCAACGCGACATGGCAAGGCTGCGCGCCGCGCTCGATCTGCCCGACAGCGCGACGCCGCATGCGCTTCGCCATTCCTTTGCGACCCACCTTCTGGGCCGTGGCGGAGACCTGCGCGCCATCCAGGAACTGCTCGGCCATGCCAGCCTTTCCACCACGCAGGTCTATACAGGTGTCGATGCCGACCGCCTGCTGGACATCTACGACACGTTCCATCCCCGCGCCTGACGGCGCCCGCCTCTCGGTCAAGCGGTTTTCGACCGAAGCGATTAACCGCATCTTTGCGCTTTGCGGATCAGGATAGGGACCATGAAACATGCCGATCATATTGCCGACACGCTCAGCATCGCCGGAATCCGGCTTCTGGCCATCCTGCATGGATTGCTTTTCGTGGCATTCCTGGCGACGCTTCTGCTGCTTGCGCCAAAGGCCGGGGCGGGCGAACTGCCCGCCTGCAGTGGACAGGATCTCGTCGCCGAACTGCAAGCCCGCGATCCCGGCCGTCTGGCCGCGATTCGCGACAAGGCCGAAGCGACACCCAACGGCAGGGGGTTGCTCTGGAAGGTTGAAAAGCCAGGTGTCGCGCCGTCCTGGCTGTTCGGCACCATGCATCTGACCGATCCGCGCGTCATCGCGCTGACCCCTGCCGCACAGGCCGCTTTCGACCAGGCCGGAACGGTCGTGGTGGAAGCCGTGGATGCACTGGACCCCAAAACCGCCGCCGCCACCATGATGCAGAACCCCGATCTGGTGATGTTCACGGACGGTCGCAAGCTGACAGACCTGCTTGACCCCGAAGAACGCGTGCGCGTGGCCGAAGAACTGGAAGAGCGCGGCATGCCGCTCGTCGCCATCCAGCACATGAAGCCATGGGTCGTGTCGTCGGCTCTCGCATTGCCTGCCTGCGAGATGGCGCGCAAGCAATCGGGAGCACCGTTTCTCGATGCACGCCTCGCCCGGGACGCTAAGGCTGCGGGCAAGACCCTGCTCGGCCTGGAGACGATCGTCTCGCAACTGGAGGCGATGAACTCGCTTCCCATGGAAGTTCATGTCGACGGGCTGGTGGCAACACTGGCACTGGAAGACCGCCTCGATGACATGATCGAGACCATGATCGTTCTCTACAAGCGGGAAGAGGTCGGCATGGTCTGGCCGCTGCTGGAATCCGTGACCCCGCAGCAACCCGGTTCCAACGAAAGCTATGCGGCTTTCGAGAAGGTGATGGTGACCGCGCGAAACCATGGCATGGTCAGCAATGCCAGGCCTGTTCTGGAAAAGGGAAATGCCTTCATCGCGGTGGGCGCCCTGCATTTGCCGGGCGAGGAAGGTGTCGTCGAATTGCTGCGCAAGGCTGGATATGCAGTGACCCGCGCGGAATAAGTTGCAATCCGGCTTTGTGCGCCCTGCCGGCCCCTGCACGATTGCCGCAACCGGCGAACCGCGCTATCTTTCCCTTGCGTCAAGACAATGCAGGAATGCAAGGGAGCAAACCATGAAGACCCTTCTTGCCACTTTCGCCGCAACGGGCCTTGCCCTTTCCGCGGCGCACGCCTGCCCGATGCACAGCGCCGAAGCCCATGACACGATGACGACGGCCAGCATCGCCAGTGACATCACGCCCATGTCCACCCGTACCGACAGCCTTGAGGGCGCCGGCGACGAGACGTCCGTTCTCGGCGACAAGGCCGCCGATCCGGTCGTCGAGGAAGACAAGGCCGACTGATCCGCGGCGCACCGCGAATCCGGCCGCGTAGGCAGGACACGCTAGGTGCAGCTTGCCATGGCCGGTGTGGGTGAACTGCCGCCGCATCGCATTGCGGCGGCCGTGTCATTTCACCGTCAGGAGTGAATCGGCTTGGCGAATGTCGCCATCGCCGCTTCCTTGACCGCTTCCGACATGGTTGGATGGGCGTGGCAGGTGCGGCCCAGATCCTCTGATGCACCGCCGAATTCCATCAGCACCGCCGCCTCGTGGATCATTTCGCCCGCGCCGAAACCCATGATGTGAACGCCGAGCACGCGGTCCGTCTTCGCATCGGCCAGCACCTTCACGAAACCGTCGGTCTGCTGCATGGCGCGCGCGCGGCCATTGGCGGAGAAGTTGAACTTCCCGGCCTTGTACTCGACGCCCGCCTTTTTCAGTTCGTCCTCGGTGCGGCCCACGGAAGCCACTTCCGGCTGCGTGTAGACCACGGACGGGATCACCTCGTAATTCACGTGTCCGTGCTGGCCCGCGATGATCTCGGCCACGGCCACGCCCTCGTCTTCGGCCTTGTGCGCCAGCATCGGCCCGCGAATGACGTCGCCGATGGCATAGACGCCGGGGATCGAGGTCTGGAAGTTCGAATTGACGTCCACGCGGCCGCGCTCGTCCAGCACCACGCCGGCCTCTTCCAGCCCCAGCCCCTCTGTAAACGGCTTGCGCCCGGTCGAGATCAGCACGACATCCGACGCGACCGTCTCAGCGTCGCCACCCTTCACCGGCTCGAACGTCACCTCGGCGCCCTTCTTTGCCCTGGTGACATTGGTCACCTTGGCGCCGAGCTTGAAGGTCAGGCCCTGCTTGGAAAGCACCCGCTGGAACTGCTTGGCGATCTCTGCGTCCATGCCGCCCAGGATCGTGTCGAGATATTCGACCACCGTCACCTTCGCGCCGAGGCGCGCCCAGACCGAGCCCAGTTCGAGGCCGATGACACCGCCGCCCACCACGGTCAGGCTTTCCGGCACCTTGGCAAGCGCAATCGCGCCGGTAGACGAGATGATCGTTTCCTCGTCAATGTCCACCTTGACGCCCGGAATGCCGGCCACATCGGAACCCGTCGCGACGACGATGTTCTTCGTCTCGATTTCCTGCACCTTGCCATCGTTGCCGGTGACCGAAACCTTGCCCTCGCCCAGAACCTTGCCGGTACCGAGGTACGCGTCGATCTTGTTCTTCTTCAGCAGGAACGCGACGCCGTCCACATTGGCTTTGACCACCGCGTCCTTGTGGCCCATCATCTTCTCGAGATTGAGCTTCGGCGCCGGCACCTCGATGCCCAGCGCATCGAAGGAATGGCCAGCTTCGGCGAACATTTCCGAGGCATGCAGCAGCGCCTTGGAAGGAATGCAGCCGACATTCAGGCACGTGCCGCCGTGGGTCGCCCGCTTTTCCACCACCGCGACCTTGAGCCCCAGTTGCGCAGCCTTGATGGCACACACATATCCGCCGGGTCCGGTTCCGATAACGACGACATCATACGCCATGGGTCATGTCCTTCCTGTTTGGTGGCCCGCCGTCTCAGCGACCGCCGGCAATATCGAGGATGGCGCCCGTAACATAGGACGCCCTTTCGGAGAGAAGATAGAGGATGCCATCGGCGATTTCGCCAGCCTGGCCCTCGCGTTTCATGGGCAATCCGCCGCGCACCTGCGCCACGCGGTCGGGCTCACCGCCGGAAGCGTGGATGTCGGTCGCGACGATCCCCGGGCGTACCGCATTGACGCGGATGCCCTCACCGGCCACTTCCAGCGCCAGCCCCTTCGTGAACGTGTCGATGGCGCCCTTCGAGGCGGCATAGTCGACATACCAGCCGGGACTGCCAAGCCGTGCTGCGGCCGAGGAAAGATTGACGATCACGCCGCCCTGGCCGCCATGGGCCGTGGACATGCGTTTCACGGCTTCCCGCGCGCACAGGATGGTTCCGATGACATTGATACGGAACATCCGCTCCAGTCGTGCCGCGCTCATGGTGTCCACGCGCGCCATGCGGTCCACCACGCCGGCATTGTTGACCAGGCCGTCGATCCGGCCCCAGCGCCGGTCCACCGCCTCGAACATGGTCAGGATATCGGCTTCCTTTCCGACATCGCCCGGGACGGCCATTGCCTCGCCACCGCCCTGCACGATCTGCTCGGCCACGAGATCGGCCGCGCGCGCATTGGAAACGTAGTTGACGGCAACCCGCCAGCCCTCCCGCGCAGCGCCCAGCGCCACCGCCGCGCCAATGCCACGCGAACCGCCGGTCACCAGAAGAACCTTTTCCGAACTCATTCCTGGCACCCCGTAAGCAAGAGGATTTCAGCCGGCGGCTCAGGCGGACCGTCATCGCCGAAGGCCGGATGCCGCCAGACGGATGCGGCGAAATTGGGCAGCAGCACCGCTTGCGCGGCCGGTTCGCCGCCCGCCGGCAATTCACCGGGCACGCCTTGCGCATCCACCGCGTGGACCACCGACCTGTAGACGATGCAGGCGGCGAGTTCATCGCCGGTCACATCGCCTTCCGGGCAATTGACCGGAAGCACCATTTCCGGCTGGCCGAAAGCAGCGCCCGGCTGCACATAGGCTGTTACCGGCCCGGCACCACGAAACAGGATGCGGATTTCATGGCTCATCGCCATGGCCCCACCGCCTGCCGTGAAATTGAGCGCCGTTTGCCCGTCGCCGCTTTCATAGACGGCCAGTTCCTGCGGGCAGGCGGCAAGGGCGGGCACCGCGAACGATGCCAATCCGGCCGCCATCAGGACCCGCAGGATCATTGTCCCTCTCCCGCCGTCTTCGATCAAAGGTCGAGGACGAGGCGTTCCGGATCCTCGAGGCTCTCCTTCACGCGGACCAGGAAGGTCACGGCTTCCTTGCCGTCAACGATGCGGTGATCGTAGGACAGCGCCAGATACATCATCGGACGGATGACGATCTGGCCGTTCACGACCATCGGCCGCTCCTGGATCTTGTGCATGCCGAGAATGCCCGATTGCGGCGCATTGAGGATCGGCGTCGACATCAGCGAGCCATAGACGCCGCCATTCGAAATGGTGAAGGTGCCGCCCTGCATGTCCGCCATGGTCAGCGTTCCGTCGCGCCCGGCCTTGCCCAGGCGGCCGATTTCCTTCTCGATCTCGGCAATCGACATCTGGTCGGCATCGCGCACCACCGGCACGACGAGACCCTTGTCGGTGCCGACCGCCACGCCGATATGGCAGAAATTCTTGTAGATGATGTCGGTGCCGTCGATCTCGGCATTGACCGCCGGAATCTCCTTGAGCGCATGCGTCACGGCCTTGGCGAAGAAGCCCATGAAGCCCAGCTTCACGCCGTGCTTCTTCTCGAAGATATCCTTGTATTTCTTGCGCAGTTCCATCGTTGCCGTCATGTCCACCTCGTTGAAGGTGGTCAGCATGGCGGCCGTGTTCTGCGCATCCTTCAGGCGCCGCGCGATGGTCTGGCGCAGGCGGGTCATCTTGACGCGCTCCTCGCGCACTTCATCCTCGCCGGACGACGGCGCCCGCGCGGCGGCCGGGGCGGAAGCCTGGGAAGACCCCGTGCCCTTGTTGATGGCGTCGAGGACGTCGCCCTTGAGCACCTGGCCGCGCTTGCCGGAACCGGAGACCTGCGAGGCGTCAAGCCCCTTCTCGGCCATCAGCTTGGCCGCCGACGGGGCAGCCGGCATGTCGCCGCTGCGCGCGTCTTCCATGCCCCTGGAAACCGTCTGGGAGCCCGACGGCGCCGGCTTCGGCATGTCTTCGGCTTTCGGCTCCTCGGCCTTGGCTGCCGGAGCCGCCGCGCCGCCTTCGCCCTCGGCGATCATGCCGAGCAGGGCGTTGAGTTCCACCGTCTCGCCTTCCTTGGCGGTGATCTCGGTCAGCTTGCCGGCGGCCGGAGCCGGCACTTCGACGGTCACCTTGTCGGTTTCCAGTTCCACCAGCGGTTCATCGGCGGCAACGGCGTCGCCCACCTTCTTGAACCATTGGCCGATGGTCGCCTCGGTCACGGATTCGCCCAGTGTCGGGACGCGGATTTCTGTAGCCATGGGTTTTGTCCTGTTCCTGAACGGTTTGTCTTATTCGCCGAGCGCGTCTTCGAGGAAGCCGGCAAGCTGTTCCAGATGTTTCGACATCAGGCCGGTGGCCGGAGAGGCCGCGGCCGGACGGCCCGTATAGCGCACCCGCTGATGCTTGGCGTCGATATGGGCCAGCACCCATTCCAGATAGGGATCGATGAACGACCAGGCACCCATGTTCTTGGGTTCTTCCTGGCACCACACCATTTCCGCATTGCGGAAGCGCGACAGTTCGTTGATCAGCGCCTTGGCCGGGAACGGATAAAGCTGTTCCACACGCAGCAGGTAGATATCGTCGATGCCGCGCTTCTCACGCTCTTCCAGCAGGTCGAAATAGACCTTGCCGGTACACAGCACGACACGGCGGATCTTGGAATCCTTGACCAGCTTGATCGGTCCGTCCTTGTGCTGCTGGGCATCGTCCCAGAGCAGGCGGTGGAAGGAGCTTTCGCCGCTCATTTCCGGCAATGTCGAGACCGCTCGCTTGTGGCGCAGCAGCGACTTCGGCGTCATCAGGATCAGCGGCTTGCGGAAATCGCGCTTCAGCTGACGGCGCAGGATGTGGAAATAATTGGCCGGCGTGGTGCAATTGGCCACCTGCATGTTGTCCTCGGCGCAAAGCTGAAGCCAGCGTTCAAGGCGGGCGGAGGAGTGCTCCGGCCCCTGGCCCTCGTAGCCATGCGGCAGCAGGCAGACGAGGCCGGACATGCGCAGCCACTTTCGCTCGCCCGACGAGATGAACTGGTCGAACACCACCTGGGCGCCATTGGCGAAGTCGCCGAACTGGGCTTCCCAGAGCGTCAGCGCGTTCGGCTCGGCCAGCGAATAGCCGTATTCGAAGCCCAGCACCGCCTCTTCCGAAAGCATCGAATTGATGACTTCGTAATTGGCCTGGCTCGGACCCAGGTTGTTCAGCGGAATGTAGCGCGTCTCGTCACGCTGGTCGTAGAGCACCGAATGGCGCTGGCTGAACGTGCCGCGCTCGCAGTCCTGGCCGGAAAGGCGAACCGGATTGCCTTCCAGCAGGATGGAGCCGAAGGCAAGCGCTTCCGCCGTCGCCCAGTCGATTCCCTCGCCCGATTCGATCATCGCGGCGCGATTGTCCATGAAGCGCTTGATGGTGCGATGCACCTCGAACCCTTCCGGCACTTCGGCCAGTTTCTTGCCGATTTCCTTGAGCGTCCTGGCCGGCATGGCGGTCTTGCCGCGGCGCTGTTCGTCGGCCGAATCGGCGGTGCGCATGCCCGACCACACGCCGTCCAGCCAGTCTGCCTTGTTCGGCTTGAAGGAATTGCCCGCGTCGAACTCGGCTTCCAGATGGGCCCGCCAGTCGGCCTTCATCTTCTCCACTTCGCCCTCGGTCAGCAGACCCTCCCGGACCAGCTTCTCCGAATAGAGCTGCACCGTCGTCTTGTGCGCGCGGATCTTCTTGTACATCAGCGGCTGGGTGAATGCCGGCTCGTCGCCTTCGTTATGGCCGAAGCGGCGATAGCAGAACATGTCGATGACCACCGGCTTGTGGAAGATCATCCGGAATTCCGTCGCCACCTTGGCGGCGTAGGTCACCGCTTCCGGATCGTCGCCGTTGACGTGGAAGATCGGCGCCTCGATCATCTTCGCCACATCGGAGGGATAGGGCGAGGACCGCGAGAAACGCGGATTCGTGGTGAAGCCGATCTGGTTGTTGATGATGAAATGGATGGTGCCGGCCACGCGGTGGCCACGCAGGGCCGACAGGCCAAGGCATTCAGGCACCACGCCCTGGCCGGCGAAAGCCGCATCGCCATGAAGCAGCAGCGGCAGCACGGCCGCGCGCGCTTCCAGCGGCAGCACTTCCTCGCGCTTGCGGCCGAAATGCTGGTCCTGCTTGGCCCGCGCCTTGCCCATGACAACGGGGTTGACGATTTCCAGGTGCGACGGATTGGCGGTCAGCGACAGGTGCACCTTGTTGCCGTCGAACTCGCGGTCCGAGGAGGCGCCAAGGTGGTATTTCACGTCGCCCGAACCTTCCACGTCATCGGGCGCGAAGGATCCGCCCTTGAATTCGTGAAAAACGGCGCGGTGCGGCTTGCCCATCACCTGGGTCAGCACGTTGAGGCGGCCGCGATGGGCCATGCCGAGCACGATTTCCTTCATGCCCATGTTGCCGCCGCGCTTGATGATCTGTTCGAGCGCCGGGATCAGCGCCTCGCCGCCGTCGAGGCCGAACCGCTTGGTGCCCTTGTACTTGACGTCGATGAACTGCTCGAAACCCTCGGCCTCGATCAGCTTCTGCAGGATCGCCTTCTTGCCGTTCTCCGTGAAGGCAACGCCCTTGTCCGGCCCCTCGATGCGCTCCTGGATCCAGGCCTTCTCCTCCGGGTTGGAGATATGCATGAACTCCACGCCCATCGTCGAGCAATAGGTGCGCTTGAGGATGTCGAGCATCTCGTTGATGGTGGCGAATTCCAGCCCCAGCACATGATCGATGAAGATCGGCCGGTCGAAATCGTCGGGCGAGAAACCATAGGCTTCCGGCGACAGCTCGTTATAGTCTTCCTTCAGACCGGCAATGCCGAGCGGGTCGAGATTGGCATGCAGGTGCCCGCGCATGCGGTAGGCACGGATCATCATGATGGCGCGCACCGAATCGCGCGCGGCCTTGGCCACGTCCTCCGCGCTCATGCCCGTTGCGCCCGTTGCCGCGGCCGCCTTTTCCTTCAGCTTCGCGGTCATGTGGCCCTCGACCTGGCCCCAGTCGCCGTCCAGCGCCGAGACCAGTTCGCCATTGGCGGCGATCGGCCAGTTGTCGCGCTTCCAGGAGGCGCCGCGCGCATTCTTGCGCACATCCTCGGCATCGTCCTGAAGCTGCGCGAAGAAGTCGCGCCACTGCTGGTCCACCGACGACGGGTTGTCCTGGTAGCGGGCGTAAAGCTCGTCGATATAGGCGGCATTGCCGCCGTAGAGGAACGAGGTCTGTTCGAAAATGTCGTTGGCCTGGTCGTTTCGTGCCATCAGCGCTTCCGGACATCCTGTCCGGCACCTTGGTGATCGCGGGCGGCGCCTTGGCCGGCGCGTCCCTGCCCGCATGTTTCCCTCCGGGGATGGCCAAAGGCCGGACCCGGGTCCGGCCTCTCGCCTTGTCGGTCAGGGCCTCATTCGCCCTTGAGCACTTTCACCAGCGTGCTGCCGAGCTGCGCCGGCGAAGGCGACACGCGGATGCCGGCGGCTTCCATGGCCGCGATCTTGTCTTCGGCGCCGCCCTTGCCGCCGGAAATCACCGCGCCGGCATGGCCCATCGTGCGTCCGGGCGGCGCTGTACGGCCCGCGATGAAGCCGGCCATCGGCTTCTTGCGGCCCTTCTTCGCCTGCTCCGTCAGCCACTCGGCCGCTTCTTCCTCGGCCGAACCGCCGATCTCGCCGATCATGATGATCGACTCGGTCTCCGGATCGTCGAGGAACAGGTCGAGCACGTCGATGAACTCGGTGCCCTTGACCGGATCGCCGCCGATGCCGACCGCGGTCGACTGGCCGAGGCCCGCATTGGTGGTCTGGAACACGGCCTCATAGGTCAGCGTGCCCGAGCGCGACAGGATGCCCACCGAACCCTTCTTGAAGATGTTGCCCGGCATGATGCCGATCTTGCACGCGTCCGGCGTCAGCACGCCCGGGCAGTTCGGGCCGATCAGGCGCGAGGACGACTTGTCGAGGACGGCTTTCACCTTGACCATGTCCTGAACCGGGATGCCCTCGGTGATGCAGACGATCAGCGGGATTTCGGCCTCGATCGCCTCGATGATCGCCGCGGCGGCCCCTGCCGGCGGCACGTAGACCACCGATGCGTCCGCGCCGGTCGCCGCCTTGCCTTCCGCGACGGAGGCGAAGATCGGCAATTGCTCGCCGTCCTTGCCGGACCAGGTCTCGCCACCCTTCTTCGGGTGGATGCCGCCGACCATCTTGGTGCCGTGATAGGCAAGCGCCTGTTCGGTGTGGAACGTGCCGGTCTTGCCGGTCAGGCCCTGAACCAGAACCTTCGTGTCCTTGTTGATGAGGATCGACATGGGGTATCAGGCTCCCTTCACAGCCGCGACGATCTTCTGCGCCGCGTCGTCCAGATCGTCGGCCGCAATGACATTGAGGCCGGATTCGTTGATGATCTGCTTGCCCAGATCCACATTGGTGCCTTCGAGGCGCACCACCAGCGGCACCTGCAGGCCCACTTCCTTGACGGCGGCGACCACGCCCTCGGCGATGACGTCGCATTTCATGATGCCGCCGAAGATGTTGACCAGGATGCCCTTCACATTCGGATCCGCGGTGATGATCTTGAACGCGGCCGTGACCTTTTCCTTCGACGCGCCGCCGCCGACATCCAGGAAGTTCGCCGGCTCCGCGCCGTAGAGCTTGATGATGTCCATGGTCGCCATCGCAAGGCCGGCACCATTGACCATGCAGCCGATATTGCCGTCCAGCGCCACATAGGCGAGGTCATACTTGGAGGCCTCGATTTCCTTCTCGTCCTCTTCCGTCTTGTCGCGCAGGGCGAGGATGTCGTCGTGGCGGAAGAGCGCGTTGTTGTCGAAGGAGACCTTGGCGTCGAGCACACGCAGATGCCCGTCGGTCATGACGATCAGCGGATTGACCTCCAGCAGGCTCATGTCCTTCTCGGTATAGGCCGTGTAGAGGATCGGGAACAGCTTCATGCCGTCCTCGCGCGCCGCGCCGTCGAGCTTCAGCGCATCGCACAGCGCGGCCGCATCGGCCTCCGTCACGCCCGCGTCCGGGTCGATCGCCACCGTGACGATCTTCTCCGGCGTCTCCTCGGCAACCGCCTCGATGTCCATGCCGCCCTCGGTGGACACGACGAAGGCGTTGCGGCCGACCGTGCGGTCGACGAGGATGGAGAGGTACAGCTCGCGGTCGATATCCGCACCGTCCTCGATATAGAGGCGGTTGACCTGCTTGCCGGCCGGGCCGGTCTGCTTGGTTACCAGCGTGTTGCCAAGCATCTCGTTGGCATTGGCGACCACCTCTTCCACCGACCTGGCAAGGCGGACGCCGCCCTTGGCGTCGCTCGGCAATTCCTTGAACTTGCCCTTGCCGCGGCCGCCGGCGTGAATCTGCGACTTGACCACGAAGAGCGGACCCGGCAGCGCCTTGGCGGCGGCTTCAGCCTCGGAAGCCTCGAAAATGGCCACGCCGTCGGCGACGGGCGCACCATAGCCTTTCAGGACCTGCTTGGCCTGATACTCATGAATGTTCATGGAAACCCTCTCCTCAGTCCTTCAGCTGCGGTGCGATGTTCTGGCAGGCCTCGCAAAGGCCGGCGACCGCACTGACCGAAGTCTCGAACATCTTCTCTTCGCTCTTGGTGAATTCCAGCTCGACGACGCGCTCCACGCCGTCCGCGCCAATCACCACCGGCACGCCGACATACATGTCCTTCACGCCATATTCGCCGTTCAGATGGGCGGCGCAGGGCAGCACGCGCTTCTTGTCCTTCAGGTAGGATTCGGCCATGGCAACGGCGGAAGCGGCCGGCGCGTAATAGGCCGAGCCCGTCTTCAGCAGCGCCACGATTTCGCCGCCGCCCTTTCGGGTGCGCTCGACGATGGCATCCAGCTTCTCCTTCGAGGTCCAGCCCATCTTGATGAGATCGGGCAGCGGAATGCCGGCCACGGTCGAATAGCGCGTCATCGGCACCATGTCGTCGCCATGGCCGCCCAGCGTCATCGCCGACACGTCTTCCACCGACACGCCGAATTCCTCGGCCAGGAAATAGCGGAAGCGCGCGGAGTCCAGCACGCCGGCCATGCCCACCACCTTGTTCTTCGGCAGGCCGGAGAACTTCTGCAAGGCCCAGACCATCGCGTCCAGCGGGTTGGTGATGCAGATGACGAAGGCGTTCGGGGCGTATTTCTTGATGCCGGCGCCCACCTGCTCCATGACCTTCAGGTTGATGCCCAGCAGATCGTCGCGGCTCATGCCCGGCTTGCGCGGCACGCCGGCGGTGACGATGCACACATCGGCGCCCTTGATGGCGGCATAGTCGTTCGCGCCGGTGAAGCTGGCATCGAAGCCGTCGACCGGGGAGGATTCGGCGATGTCGAGGCCTTTGCCCTGCGGGACTCCTTCGGCGATGTCGAACAGAACGACGTCGCCCAGTTCCTTCAGGCCGATCAGATGGGCGAGCGTGCCGCCGATCATGCCGGAGCCGATCAGCGCGATCTTGTTGCGTGCCATGTGCTAGTTTTCCCTTTGCTGCGCCCGCGGGAAAGGCCCGCCATGAGCCTGAGAAACGGGCAGGAATGGTTCAGCGGCCGGACATGCCAAAGCATCCGGTTTGCCGGAGTTCGCATAGACTCGGCCCGCCTTTTTTTCAACCGATTCTTTGGTTGCCAGCAAAATCAATCGGTTGAATTAATCTATTCTTACGTAAAAGTAAGAATTTTCCAGAAGGCAAAACCACTTTCATGCCCGGCGGCCGATCTGCACCACCGTTCCCGGTGCCTGTTTGCAACCCTTCCACGTCTGCCACCTGCCGTCCACCCTTGGCCATGCCATGCTTTCGGCCAAGCTTTCACGGCGCTTCGGCCATGGCTGCGGCAAGCGGATTGGCTAGCCCTTGTCGTGGTCGCGCGTATGCGTGATCCATTCCGCGCTCTGCATCTCGATCAGCCGCGAGGCCGTGCGGTCGAATTCGAACAGCTCCGTGCCATGCGTTCCCTTGTAGAGGTCCGTCGGCCCGGCTTCGGCCGACAGGATCAGGCGGACCCGCCGGTCATAAAGCGTGTCGATCATCAGGATGAAACGCTTGGCCTCGTTGCGCGTCTCGTTGCCCATCACCGGCACGCCATCCAGCACGATGGCGTCAAAACGGTCGGCAATGGCCAGGAAGTCGCGCGCGCCCATTGGCTTGACGCAAAGGTCGTGAAAGGAAAAGCGCGCCGCCCGGCCCGCCGCGCGCGCCACGTGAATGGCGCGCCCTTTCAGTTCGATCGACACGGACTGTTCGGGCATGCCGCCGGTCAGCCGCGCCCAGGCCTTGTCCATCGCCGCATCCGCTTCCGGCCCCAGCGGGGTGACATAAACCGGCAGCCGGTCGAGTTCGCGCAGCCGGTAGTCGATCTCGACATCCACGTTCATCACGTCCGTATGGCGCTCGAGAATGTCGATGAAAGGCGTGAAGAGAGACCGGTTGAGACCGTCCTTGTACAGGTTCCCTGGCGCGACATTGGATGTTGCCACGAGCACCACGCCCTCGGCAAAAAGCGCGGAGAACAGCCGGCTGAGGATCATTGCGTCGGCAATGTCGGTCACGGTGAACTCATCGAAACAGATCAGCCAGCTTTCCGCCGCGATGTCGCTGGCCACCGGCGGGATCGGATCGTCGCCACGCGCCGTGCCGGCCTTGACCGCTGCCCGGTGCCGGCCGATGCGGTCATGCACATCGGCCATGAAGTCGTTGAAATGGGCGCGCCGCTTGCGCCGTGCCGGCGCATGCTCGAAGAACATGTCCATCAGCATGGTTTTGCCCCGGCCGACACCGCCATGAAGATAGAGGCCGCGCACCGGCTCGCGCTTCGGCTTGCGCTTGGCGAACATCCAGCCCAGTGCCGAGGATTTGCGCTGCAGCCGCTTTTCCGCCATCTCGCCGATCAGCCGGTCCAGGCGCATGGCGATATGGCGCTGTTCCGGGTCGGCCTGCAGCTTTCCCGAGCGCGCCAGATGATCGTACCGTTCAAGGACGGACTGGTGGGTGGGTGGCGATTGCGGTACAGCCATGCGCAAGCGGGCCTGTGGGATGACGTCGGACGTGCCGCCGGACCCTGGCCGGACCGTCAGCGGAAGACGGAGACCGCTTGGCCCGAACTGGTCGTGCCGTCAAGCTTTTCGTCGCCGGACTTGTAAAGCCGGGCCACCGTATCGCCGCTCTCGTTGTAGAGCACCACCTGCGAACCCTTCACGTCCCAGCCGCGCACACTGGCCATGTCTCCGGCGCAGCCGCGCGTACCGCCGCGTGAACCGCTGCCATACTTGGTCAGCGTCAGGAACATCTGGCAGCTCGTTCCCCCGCTCGTCGTGGTCCAGCTCCCCACCATCGCGTTCTTCGTCAACGGCTGGGCACCGGCAGGCGGCTGGGACGGCTGCGTCAGGTCGGTGGCCGCCACCTCCGTCTCGCCGGTTTCGGTGCCGGGTGCCACGGGAAATTGCGACGGGTCGTTGGCCTGGGGCTGCGAAGGCGGCGGCAACTGGCCCTGTGTCACCGGTGCCACCGGCGCCGGCGTCAACGGTGCGGGCTGCGTGTTCAGGCGGCCCAGGCGCTCGCTCTGGCAGGCCGAAAGGCCCAGCGCGCATATGCCGAGCGAGGCCATTGCCCAGTGCTTCATCCCCATCTTGCAAACCCTCTATTCATCGCGCGACCATGTTTCGCGCCCTGACTGCACCCAGAAAACGGCACTTTGGCGGCATGTTCAACCATTCAGGGTTAATAATGTGTTGTTGCGCCTCCGGAAAGCCCGCCAAGTCGGTTTCCCGGCATGCCTGGAACCTCGCCGCGCCTCCCGCATTGAGACAATCGAGGGCCGGCCTTGCCGGAAAAAGTCAACCGGAGTCATTTCCATGATCAAATGGATCATCATTCTTCTCATCGTCGCAGCCGTAGCCTCGCTTCTGGGTCTCAACACGCTTTCGGGCGTCGCCATGACCGGGGCGAAGATCCTCATCGGTGTGCTGCTCGTCCTGTTCCTGCTGGTGCTGCTCGGCATTGTCGCCATCGCCTGACCGGCAAGGCGGGCCAGCCGCGCCGCTCTGGACGGTCCAGCCCGAAGTGCCTATCTGGAGTTCATGAACCGAAGACGATTTCTCGCCCTGGCGGCGACCGGAGGACTGGCGGCCGTGGCAGGCACTTTTTCCTGGATGCGCGGTGCGCGTGCCAACCCGTATTATGACGGCCCGGTCAGCGACCATTTCGACGGGCGGACCTTTTTCAACCCCGACGGCATCGAGCCGCGCGGCTTCACCGATCTGTTGCGCTGGCAATTCGGTGGCGGGCGGGCGGCATGGCCCAGGCGCTTCGATCCACCCCATGCGCCCGCAAAGCCGGACGCGCGCGTGAACGGAAGCGGCATGAGGGTGACCATGGTCGGCCATGCCACACTGCTCATTCAGGCCGCGGGCCTCAACATCCTCACCGACCCCGTCTGGTCGGATCGCGCCTCTCCGGTCTCCTTCGCCGGGCCGAAGCGCGTCAATGCGCCGGGCATCGCCTTTTCCGACCTGCCGCCCGTCGACATCGTGCTGCTCACGCACAACCACTACGACCACCTTGACCTGGACACGCTGGCCCGCCTGCATCAGGCCCACGCGCCGCTGGTCATCACCCCGCTCGGCAATGATGCGATCGTCCGGCCTGCGATACCCGGGATGAAGATCATGGCCGGCGACTGGGGCGACCGTGTCCAGGCCGGGGCGGCAAGCATCCACTTCGAACCCTGCCACCACTGGTCGGCGCGCGGCATGACCGACCGGCGCATGGCGCTGTGGGCCGCCTTTGTCATCGAGACACCGGCCGGACGCATCTACCATGTGGGCGACACGGGTTTCCACGATGGACGCAACTATCGCGCGGCGGCCGGGAAACATGGCGGCTTCCGGCTCGCCATCCTGCCCTTCGGCGCCTATGAGCCGCGCTGGTTCATGAAGGGTCAGCACCAGAACCCGTCCGAGGCTGTGGAAGGCTTCCGGCTCGCCAATGCGCAATGGGCCGCCGGCCACCACTGGGGCACGTTCCAGCTCACCGACGAGGCCATCGAGGAGCCGCGCCGGCACCTGCATGCCGCCCTCGATGCCGCGGGCGTGGAGCGCCAACGCTTCCGCCCCATGCTGCCGGGCGAAGTGTTCGATGTGCCGGGCGCAGCGGCTGCGGCCTGAAGGCGGTTTCGCCACCCCTGTGGCCGCTTGCACCGCGCATGACTGGAATTGTGCCGCTGCTTCGGCCATATAGGGCGCGAAGAACGGAGCCAGAAAGCCGATGGCGGCGCCAGCACCCTTTGCGAAGATGAACGGACTGGGCAACCAGATCATCGTGGCCGACATGCGCGGCCGCGCCGACCGGATTGCACCATCGGCCGCACGGGCTTTGGCATCCGATCCGGCAACGGCGTTCGACCAGATCATGGCGGTTCACGATCCCCGCGTCGAAGGCACGGACAACTATATCGAGATCATCAACAGCGACGGCAGCCAGGCGCAGGCCTGCGGCAATGGCACCAGATGCGTCGTCCAGGCGCTGTCCGCCGAGACCGGGCGCACCGCCTTCACCTTCCAGACACTGGCCGGCATCCTGACGGCGCAGGAACATGCCGACGGACTGATCTCGGTGGACATGGGCGTCCCCCGCTTTGGCTGGCGGGATATACCGCTGGCCGAGGAATTTCACGACACCCGCATGATCGAACTGCAGATCGGCCCGATCGACGCGCCCGTGCTGCATTCGCCTTCCGTGGTGTCCATGGGCAATCCGCACGCCATCTTCTGGGTCGATCGCGATGTCTGGTCCTACGATCTGGAGCGCTTCGGGCCACTGCTGGAAAATCACCCGATTTTCCCCGAGCGCGCCAACATTTCCATCGCCCGGATTCATTCACGCACGCAGGTGACGATCCGCACCTGGGAGCGCGGCGCCGGCCTGACACGCGCCTGCGGTTCCGCCGCCTGCGCCACCGCGGTGGCCGCCATTCGCCTGCGCCGCATGGAGCGCGCCGTCACGGTCACCGTTCCGGGCGGGCCGCTCGGCATCGAATGGAACGATGACAACCATGTTGTCATGACCGGCCCCGCCGAATGGGAATTTTCCGGGACGCTGGATCCGGAAACCGGCGCATGGAAACGCGATGCGGAGGGCGCGGCCTGATGGGCGTGGAGATCGTCACATTCGGCTGCCGCCTCAATGCCTACGAGTCGGAGGTCATGAAGCGCGAGGCCGAGGCCGCGGGTCTCGGCACGCTCGAAGGCGGCGCCATCGTCGTCAACACCTGCGCCGTGACGGCGGAGGCCGTGCGGCAGGCCCGCCAGACCATCCGCAAGGCCCGGCGCGAAAATCCGGATGCCCGCATCATCGTCACCGGATGCGCTGCCCAGACCGAGGCGGAAACCTTTGGCGCCATGGGCGAGGTCGACCTCGTCATCGGCAATGACGACAAGCTGAAGGCGCAAAGCTACCGCGCCCTGCCGGAGTTCGGCATCAACGATTTCGAGAAGGTGCGCGTCAACGACATTTTCGAGGTGCGCGAGACGGCGTCCCACATGGTCGACGCCATCGAGGGCCGCGCCCGCGCCTTCGTGCAGGTCCAGAACGGCTGCGACCATCGCTGCACCTTCTGCATCATCCCCTATGGCCGTGGCCATTCGCGGTCCGTGCCCGCAGGCAGCGTGGTGGAACAGGTCAGGCGCCTGGTCGGCAACGGCTATCGCGAGGTCGTCCTGACCGGCGTGGATCTCACCTCATGGGGCGCCGACCTTCCCGGCAGTCCGAAACTCGGCCGTCTCGTCGCTACGATCCTCGCGCAGGTGCCCGATCTCGATCGCCTGCGCCTTTCCTCCATCGATTCCATCGAGGCCGACGACGCCTTGCTGGAAGCCATCGCCACGCAACCGCGCCTGATGCCGCACCTGCATCTCTCGCTGCAGGCTGGCGACGACATGATCCTCAAGCGCATGAAGCGCCGCCATTTGCGCGATGATTCCATACGCTTCTGCGAGGAGATTCGCCGGCTTCGCCCCGACATCGTCTTCGGCGCCGACCTGATCGCCGGTTTTCCCACCGAAACCGACGCCATGTTCGAGAACACGCTGAACCTGGTGGCCGATTGCGGAATCACGCATCTTCATGTCTTTCCCTTCTCCGCGCGCAAGGGCACACCGGCCGCACGCATGCCGCAGGTGGACAAGACGATACGCAAGGCCCGCGCCGCGCGCCTGCGCGAAGCCGGTGACCGTGCCTATGCCGCGCATTTGCAGGCGCGCAGCGGCGCCACCGCGCGCGTACTTGTCGAAAAACCCGGCATTGGCCGCACGGAGGATTTCACCCTGGCGGCCGCCGAAGGCGCGCCGGGCGACATCGTGTCGGTGGCCATCACCGGCCACGACGGGGAAAAACTGCTGACGCGGCCGGCACTGGCCGGCGCGGCATGAGGCGCCAGGCGCAGGAAGCGGGATAACGGCATGGCTCTGGGTTTCATCAAGAAGGTCTTTTCCTTTGGCAAGAAGGAGGTCGAGGACCGCGCCACCGGCGAGGAAGACCGCGTAGCCCCGTCCGCGGGCGATACGCCGGCGCCGGACGAGGCCGCCGAGGCCGCGACGGCGGCAAATGGCGAAAACGCGGCCGCGGCCGAAAGCGACCGCCGGGCCGACGCGGCAGCACCCACGCAGAACGCGCCTGAGCCTGAGCCTGAGCCTGAGCCTGAGCCTGAGCCTGAGCCTGAGCCTGAGCCTGAGCCTGAGCCTGAGCCTGAGCCTGAGCCTGAGCCTGAGCCTGAGCCTGAGCCTGAGCCTGAGCCTGAGAAACCGGTCGCTCTGCCGGAAACGCAAGTCAAGCCCGCGACCGCCGATGGAATGGCGGCAGGCAGGGTGACCGTGTCCAGATCCGTTGAGAGGGTGGCCGCAGCCGCGCCGGAGCCGGAACCGGAAGAAGCCCGTGCGGGGTGGTTCCAGCGCCTGCGCTCCGGCCTGTCCCGCTCGTCGCAAAATCTCACCTCGGGTATTGCCGGTGTCTTTACCAGGCGCAAGCTCGACGAGGATACGCTTCAGGATCTCGAGGACGTTCTGATCCAGGCGGATCTCGGCATCGAGACGGCGATGCGGATCACCGGTACGCTGTCCTCCGGACGTTATGGCCGCGAGGTGAGCGGCGAGGAAGTGCGCACCGTCATGGCGGGCGAAGTGGAGAAGGTGCTCCTGCCGGTCGCCCAACCGCTGGAACTGGACCTCTCGCACAAGCCGCATGTCATTCTGGTCGTTGGCGTCAACGGAACCGGCAAGACCACCACCATCGGAAAGCTGGCCGCCAAGCTCACGCGCGGCGGGCTGAATGTCATGCTGGCGGCAGGCGACACGTTCCGCGCCGCCGCCATCGAACAGCTTCACATCTGGGGCGAGCGCACCGGTGCGCCGGTCGTCTCCTCGAAGCTTGGCGCCGACGCGGCGGGCCTGGCCTATGATGCCTTCGTGAAGGCGAAGGAAGCAGGTGTGGATGTCCTCATCATCGACACCGCCGGCCGCCTGCAGAACAAGGCCGAACTGATGGACGAACTGGCCAAGGTGGTCCGCGTGCTCCAGAAGCATGACCCCGACGCGCCGCATACCGTGCTTCAGACGCTGGACGCCACGACCGGGCAGAACGCCATGAACCAGGTCGAGATCTTCCGCAACGTGGCCGGCGTCAACGGTCTCGTCATGACCAAGCTCGACGGCACCGCGCGCGGCGGCATCCTCGTCGCCATTGCCGCGAAATACCGGCTCCCGGTCTATTTCATCGGCGTGGGCGAGGGCATAGACGATCTCGAACCCTTCGAAGCGAAGGACTTTGCCCGCGCCATCGCCGGCACGGGCTGACGCCCGTTGCAGGGTCGCACTGGCAAAGGCCGCGCCGATCCACTAGGTGAAGGAAGGAACCGGGCATTCCCGCCCGCCAGACCCTTGTATCAAACCACCGGAAGGCCCCCATGTCCGAGCCAGTTTTCGAGCGCGATCCCTCCGATCCGAAGCGCAGGGAAATGAACCCGCTGCTCAAGCTGGCGCTGGAACTGGGCCCGCTCGTTGTGTTTTTCTTCGCCAATTCCCGCGGCGAATGGCTGGCGGCGCGCTTTCCGGCCCTGGCGGATCTGGGTGGCCCGCTCTTCATCGCCACCGGCCTGTTCATGGCTGCCACCGCCATCGCCCTGGGCGTATCGTGGTTGCTGGTGCGCACCCTGCCGATCATGCCGCTGATTTCCGGCGTTATCGTCTTCGTCTTCGGCGGCCTGACCCTGTGGCTGCATGACGAGACCTTCATCAAGATGAAGCCCACCATCGTCAACACGCTGTTCGGCGTGATCCTGCTCGGCGGGCTTGTCTTCGGCAAATCGCTGCTCGGCTATGTCTTCGACAGCGCCTTCCGGCTGGATGCCGAGGGCTGGCGCAAGCTGACCCTGCGCTGGGGGCTCTTCTTCATCTTCCTCGCCGTGGTCAACGAAGCGGTCTGGCGGATGTTCTCCACCGACACCTGGGTCGCTTTCAAGGTCTGGGGCATCATGCCGATCACGCTCGTCTTCACCATGAGCCAGATGCCGCTCATCATGAAACATTCGCTGGAAGAAGCCGGCAGCAAGAGCGGCTGAGCGTCCCGCCGCCACTGTTTCCTATCGGATGCGCCTTGCCGCATGCACCGTGCAGACATGGCCGAGCGAAGCGCCGGAAAGATCGAAACTGCCGACGCAGACACGGTAGCGGTGGCTGCTGGCATCGCCAAAGGGCACGAACACGCTCACCCGTCGCATCTCGCCTGGCCGCATGACCGCTTCATCCGGCCAGATTTCGGCCGCCATGGCCTTTCCGGCCATTGATGAAACGGAAAACACACGCCTGATCGTCCGGCCCGTCGTGTTGCGGCTGACAAGCTGCAATCCGGATTCGGCGGAAAGACTTGCCGGGCTGGCAGCCACGACCGTCAGCGCGGCACGTCCGCGCTCGGGCACCCGGCCGGAAAATTCGACCGTGCCGGAACCGGCCGCCGCCTCTGTCGCAATCAGTCCGGCCGCCAGTATTGCCAGCAGGCCCACCATCCTTGTCTGCCCCGATACCATGCCCGTTTCCCGAATTTATGGTTAACGAAATGTCAACCTGACCCTTCAGGAGATGTGAAGCAAGCAGCATGCCACGGAAAAACGCCGCCGGCAGGAGAACTGCGTCTCCAATTGCGAACTTGCTTTGCAATTTGGAAACACGGTCCGCGCGTGCTGTGCCGCCTTGGCACGGCAATCAGCGTCTCAGATTGGCGCTCTCGCCGGGTGGATTGGTGAACGGCGCACCGCCCTTGCCCTCCTGAACGGCCTTTTCGGCGGCCAGCATCCAGTGCACCGTGGGAAAGGCGATCTCGTCATGGGGTATCTCGTCCCAGCCATAGAGTCCGACCGCTGTGCTCTCCGGCCCAGCCGCGATGGACGGATCGGCAAGGGTGGCACGATAGATGAGCTGTACCTGGCTGATGCGCGGCACCGAATAGATGGCCAGCAGGCTTTCGATCCGGATCGTGGCGCAGGCTTCTTCCATCGCTTCGCGCGCCGCACCGGCTTCCGGCGTCTCCCCCAGTTCCATGTAACCGGCCGGAATGGTCCAGAAGCCCGAACGCGGTTCGATGGCCCGCCGGCACATCAGGATCCGCCCCTCATGGCGCACCACCGCGCCCACGACGATCTTCGGGTTCTGGTAATCCACGAACCCGCAATGGCCGCAGATATTGCGTTCCACGCTGTCGCCATCGGGCACCAGCTTGCGAAAGGAAATGGGAAGCTCGCCGTTCATTCGGCCAACTTAGGCCGGAACGGAAATTTTGGAAGCCGAACCGGAGAAAAATCAGTCCGCCGCCAGCGCCTTCTCGATTTCCGGCATCAGCCGGCTGCGAACGCTGTCGGGTGTGAACGGGCCGGTCTGCTTCCACAGGATCGTGCCGTCCTTGCCCACCAGATAGGTCTCCGGCACGCCATAGACACCCCAGTTGATGGCCGCGCGCCCCGTCTGGTCGACGCCCAGCCGCGTGAAGGGATTGCCGAGATCGGCCAGGAAGGCGCGTGCCTGCCCCGGCTTGTCCTTGTAGTTCAGCCCGACGATCTCGAACCGGCCATCCTTCGCCAGGTCCATCAGCAGCGGGTGTTCCTGCCGGCAGGGTACGCACCACGACGCCCAGACATTGACCAGCGAAACCCGCCCCTTCAGCACCTCGGTCGAAAATCCGGGCAGACCCACGCCTTCCAGTGGCGGCAGGTCGGTTTCGGGTGCCTTCGTGCCGATCAGCACGGAGGGCACGATGGACGCATCCTTGCCGGAAAGAAGCTGCATGAGGAAGACGCCGGAGAGCGCCACGAACAGCACCAGCGGCAGGATGAAAACCCAGCGGCGCGGCCTTGTGCCGCTGTCACGCGCTTCGCCTTGCTCGCTCATCGGTGCCTCAACCCTTGTCGGAGCGGCGGCGAACGCCACGCGCTTCCAGTTCCGACAGTTCACGCCGGCGTGCCCGCATGTCGGCGATGATCCACAGGCCGAGCCCGCCCAGCACGAGGACGGACATGGCATAGGCTGCAAGGACATAGGCCGCGTGGCTCATGACGGTCGGTTCCTCAAGCGTCGGCCCGGCGCGCGGCCATGCGGCGCATGGCGATGACCCGGCGGCGCCAGATTTCGGTCCGCATCGCCATCATGTGCAGGCCGAAGAACAGCACGGTGAAGGCAAGCGCCATCACCATCAGCGGCCACAGCATGGAGGGATCGATGGTCGGTCCGTCCATCCGGAAGACAGCAGCGGGCTGGTGCAGCGTGTTCCACCAGTCGACGGAAAACTTGATGATGGGAATGTTGATGAACCCGACCAGCGTGACGATGGCGGCCGCGCGGGCCGCCTTGGCCGGATCGTCCATGGCGCGGGTCAGCGCGATGACGCCCAGATACATCAGGAACAGGATGAACACCGACGTCAGCCGTGCATCCCAGACCCACCAGGTGCCCCACATCGGCTTGCCCCAGACCGAACCGGTGAACAGGGCGAGAAAGGTGAAGGCCGCGCCGATGGGCGCGGCGGCCTTGGCGGACACGTCGGCCAGCGGATGCCGCCAGACCAGGGTACCGACCGAGGAGAGCGACATGACCGTGTAGCACATCATGGAAAGCCATGCGAAAGGCACATGGATATACATGATCTGCACGGTAATGCCCTGCTGGTAATCCTCCGGCGCCGTGAACGACATCCACAGTCCCACCGCCAGCAGCACGCCGGCAATGCCGAGCAGCCACGGGATCAGCACATCGGCCAGCCCGATGAAGCGGGTCGGGTTGGCAAGCCTTGTAAACCATCCGGCCTTGGCATCCGGGAGTGTCTGTGTCTCGCTCATGCCGTTTACATATAGGCTTTGATGCATGCCGGCAATTGATTGCGGTCAACCATGCCGTTCAAATTTCCGCGTCATTCCGTCCCGCCCTTCAGGGCCGCGCCTGCGGCGACCGGGCCCAGCACCGCGAAGAACAGGGTCAGCGCCGACAGGATCAGGAAAGGGGGCCAGAACGGGTCCGGATCATTGACCGCGCCATAGGCGGCCGACACGCCGAAGATCAGCACCGGTATGACAAAGGGCAGGATCAGGACCGAGACGAGCAGTCCGCCACGCGGCAGCGCCACGGCCACTGCCGCGCCCACGGCGCCGATGAAGGTGATGGCCGGCGTTCCCGCCGCCAGCGTCAGCGTGGCCGCGCCGATACCCACGGGCGTCATGTTCATGAACAGGCCGAGCAGCGGCGCGGCGATGACCAGCGGCAGCACGCTCGCCGTCCAGTGCGCCACGCATTTCACGAAGACCGTCAGCGCCAGCATATGCCGGTCGCGCGCGATGATGATGAGGTCGAGCGCGCCATCCTCACGGTCGGCCTGGAACAGCCGGTCGAGGCCGAGCAGGGCGGCCAGAAGCGCGCCGATCCAAAGGATGGCCGGCCCGATCCGCGCCAGCAGGTTGAGGTCGGGACCGACTCCGAAGGGGATGACGGCAACGACGGCCAGATAGAACAGCAGGCCGACCAGCGCGCCGCCTCCGGCGCGCACGCCAAGCCGCAGGTCGCGGATGAAAAGGGCTAGCATCGGGTCGTGTGCTCCGCCATGTCGAGGGTCCGGACGTTTTCCAGCCCCAGGGGGATATGCGTTGCCGCGATGATCATGCCGCCATCATCCATGTGCGCTTCCATCAGCGCGGCGAATTGCCGTTCGGATGCCTTGTCGAGGCCCGCCGTCGGTTCGTCAAGCAGCCAGACCGGACGATAGGAAACGAGCAGCTTGGCAATGGCGATGCGGCGACGCTGGCCGGTGGACAGATAGCCGAAAGGCAGGTGGCCGATCGTTTCCAGCCCCACCATCTCCAGGGCTTCCTCGACGGGCAGATGCGCGTGGCCGTGAAAGCTTTGCCAGAAGTCCAGGTTCTCGCGCACTGACAGCGCCGCCTTCATGGCGTTCTGGTGTCCCAGGTAGTGAAGCGCGGCTTCCAGCGTCGGGAATTCGTCCGGCGCCGCCTCCAGCCGCACCTCGCCCTCCGCCGGTTCGAGCAGGCCCGCGATCACCCGCAGCATGGTGGATTTGCCCGATCCGTTCGGACCGGTGACGACAATTCCCTCTCCCGCGCCAAGCGAAATGTCGACACCGGAGAAGATGATCTCGCCGCCGCGCTCGCCGGCAAGTCCGCTCGTAACAAGGCGCATGGAAGTCCCTTTTTCCCCTGGGGCAGCGCGGTTGTCCGGTGGTGGATGCTGCAGCGCCCGAAATATGCCTTTGGTTGGTCTGGCGTCCTTTTACAAAATTCCCTATAAGCCCGGCAACCATGCCAGCGGCCGGCGTGGCAACCCTTTTTGCGCCGTACCCGGAAGCCTTTTGCATGCCAGCAGGTTTTCGCGGGGCCGGACAGCGGAAATGGCCGCACCCGCACCTTCCCGACCCGCCTTTGCGCGGCTAAAGAGGCGTCCGCCCCGTTCGGCAGAATGAATGAGAACGAGGTCGCACGTGTCCAAGTCACTCGACAGCTTCAATTGCCGCCGTACCCTGACGGCCGCCGGCAAGGAATACGTCTACTATGATCTGAAAGAGGCCGAGAAGAACGGTCTTGATGGCGTTTCCCGCCTGCCCTTCTCGATGAAGGTGCTGTTGGAAAACCTGCTGCGCAACGAGGACGGACGCTCCGTCACCAAGGCCGACATCGAGGCCGTTGCCGCCTGGCTCGACGACAAGGGGACCGCCGGCCACGAGATTGCCTATCGCCCGGCCCGCGTGCTGATGCAGGACTTCACCGGCGTTCCCGCCGTCGTTGACCTGGCTGCCATGCGCGACGGCATCAAGGCGCTCGGTGGCGATCCCCAGAAGATCAACCCGCTGGTTCCCGTCGACCTGGTCATCGACCACTCGGTCATCGTCGACGAGTTCGGCAACCCGAATGCCTTCGCCCGCAACGTGGAGCTGGAATACCAGCGCAACGGCGAGCGCTACCGCTTCCTCAAGTGGGGCCAGCAGGCATTCAAGAATTTCCGCGTCGTGCCGCCCGGCACCGGCATCTGCCATCAGGTGAACCTGGAATATCTCGGCCAGACGGTCTGGACGAAGGATGAGGACGGCGCAACGGTCGCCTATCCGGATACCTGCGTGGGCACCGATTCCCACACCACCATGATCAACGGCCTGGGCGTTCTCGGTTGGGGCGTCGGCGGCATCGAGGCGGAAGCCGCCATGCTGGGCCAGCCGGTCTCCATGCTGCTTCCGGAAGTCATCGGCTTCAAGCTGACTGGCAAGCTGAAGGAAGGCGTCACCGCCACCGACCTTGTGCTCACCGTCGTCCAGATGCTGCGCAAGAAGGGCGTGGTCGGCAAGTTCGTCGAATTCTTCGGCGACGGCCTCGATCACCTGACGCTGGCCGACGCGGCGACGATTGCCAACATGGGCCCGGAATACGGCGCCACCTGCGGCTTCTTCCCCGTCGATTCCGAAACGCTGAACTACCTGACCATGACCGGCCGCACGCAGGACCGCATTGCGCTGGTCGAGGCCTACAGCAAGGCACAGGGCATGTTCCGCGAGACCGGCTCCTCCGAACCCGTCTTCACCGACACGCTGGAACTCGATCTTGGCGACGTCGTGCCCTCCATGGCCGGCCCGAAGCGCCCCGAGGGCCGCATCGCGCTGGAAAAGATCGGCGAGGGTTTCCGTCAGGCCTTCACCGCCGAATACAAGAAGGACGCCGGAGAGATCGACAGGCGGTACGAGGTCGAGGGCGAGGATTACGATCTCGGCCACGGCGATGTCGCCATCGCCGCCATCACGTCCTGCACCAACACGTCCAACCCTTCGGTGCTGATCGGCGCCGGCCTGCTGGCGCGCAATGCCAACCGGCTCGGCCTGAAGCAGAAGCCCTGGGTCAAGACCTCGCTGGCGCCCGGTTCGCAGGTCGTCGGCGAATATCTGGAAAAGTCCGGCCTCCAGGCCGAACTCGACAGGATCGGCTTCAACCTTGTCGGCTTCGGCTGCACCACCTGCATCGGCAATTCCGGTCCACTGCCGGCGCCGATCTCCAGGACGATCAATGACAAGGGCCTGATCGCCGCCGGCGTCCTGTCGGGCAACCGCAACTTCGAGGGCCGCATCTCGCCGGATGTCCAGGCCAACTACCTGGCTTCGCCGCCGCTGGTTGTTGCCTATGCGCTGGCCGGCACGGTGAACATCGACCTGACGAGCGAGCCGATCGGCCAGGACAAGGACGGCAAGGACGTCTTCCTCAAGGACATCTGGCCGACCAACCAGGAGATCCAGGAGTTCATCCAGAAGAACGTCACCCGCGAACTGTTCGAATCGAAATATGCCGACGTGTTCAAGGGCGACGAGAACTGGCAGGCGGTGCAGGCGCCCGCTGGCGAGACCTATGCCTGGGACGATGCCTCGACCTATGTGCAGAACCCGCCCTATTTCGCCGGCATGGAAAAGTCGGCCGGCCAGGTGTCCGACATCAAGGGCGCGCGCATTCTCGGTCTCTTCGGCGACAAGATCACCACCGACCACATTTCCCCGGCCGGTTCGATCAAGGCGCAATCCCCGGCCGGCAAGTACCTGCTGGACAATGGCGTCAACGTGGCCGACTTCAACCAGTACGGCACGCGCCGTGGCAACCACGAAGTGATGATGCGCGGCACCTTCGCCAATATCCGCATCCGCAACTTCATGCTGGGCGAGAACGGCCAGGAAGGCGGCTACACAATCCACTATCCGTCCAAGGAAGAGCTGTCGATCTATGACGCCGCCATGCGCTACCGCGAGGAAGGCGTGCCGCTGGTCGTCTTCGCCGGCGGCGAATACGGCAATGGTTCGTCGCGCGACTGGGCGGCCAAGGGCACCAATCTTCTGGGCGTGCGCGCCGTCATCGCCGAGAGCTACGAGCGTATCCACCGCTCCAATCTCGTCGGCATGGGCGTCATTCCCTTCGTCTTCACCGGTGGCGACACCTGGAAGTCGCTGGGCCTGAAGGGTGACGAGACGGTCTCCATCGAGAACCTGCAAGGCATCAAGCCGCGCCAGACCGTGCCGGCCACGATCACCTTCGCCGATGGTTCGACAAAGACGATCGAGCTGCTCTGCCGCATCGATACGCTGGATGAACTGGACTACTACAAGAACGGTGGCATCCTGCAATATGTGCTGCGGGATCTCGCGGCCTGATCCGAAAGGCCGGTCAGACTTCGAAAACGACCGCCGGAACCTGTGTTCCGGCGGTTTTTTCATGCCTGCTGCGGGGAGGCTCAAAAGGAACTCGCGTGAAAGTGAGTTTTCATTGAATGTCAGGGAAACTATGACCAAGGATGAGCCGCCGGTGACCGGCCGCATGGGACATGAAGGAGGCACGCGCCGCCGTGAGAAGGATTCTGCTCTCAGCCCTGTTTGCATTGCTTGCAGCCGTACCGGCTTCGGGCGGCGAAAAACCCGAGGCGGTCGTGGAACTCTTCACCAGCCAGGGCTGCTCCTCCTGCCCCGCGGCCGATGCCTATCTGGGCGAACTGGCGCAGCGTGACGGCGTGATAGCGCTGGCCTGGCATGTCGATTACTGGGACTATCTCGGCTGGAAGGACACCTTGGGCGCGCCGGGTAACACCGCCCGCCAGGAGGCCTATCGCCGGGCTCTGGGGAACATGTCGAAATACACGCCCCAGATGATCATCAATGGCCGCCATGACGTGGTTGGCTCCCATCGCAAGGAAGCCGAAACGGCCATGGCGCGCACCGCCGCGTCCATCGAAGTGCCGGTATCGGTATCCCGGTCCGATGGCACGATCCGTATTCGCGTTGCGCGCGGCGCGCCCGCCAAGGCGAATGTGCTTCTGGTCTGCTATGCGCCGCCGCAGACAGTTTCGGTACGCAAGGGCGAAAATCGCGGCCGCGACATCACCTATTGGAACGCTGTGACCGGCTGGCAGACCGCGGGCATGTGGCATGGCGACGCCATGGATATCGAACTGCCCATGTCGTCCCTGTCCATCCAAGCTGGTGGCGGATGCGCCGCATTGCTGCAGGAAATGGCCGGCGGGGTGGGCCCCGGTGCGATTATCGGCGCCGCGTCCATCGCTTTCGGGACGACGGGCAGCATCCGCCAGAACAGATATTGAGGATCTGCCGCGTGATGAACGGTCCGGGACGGGGTGTTGCCGAGGTTGGTCCGGCCAAATGACGGCCGTGGGCGGGGGGCTTGGGGGTTACAGCCGCTATCGGGCCGGACCGTCTCAGGCAACGGGCACAGCGTCGGTTCCGTTTGCGGCCTCAGCTTGTCCGGAAAGCGGCGAAAAGGTGGCCGGCCTTTCACGAATTTCGAACGATCTGTATCAGTAGTTCATAAATCAAAGTGATGAATTGCGCCCACGCGTCACCGGACGGCAAGTCTTGCAATTGTCCGGACGAGGCGGCAGGCTGTCACGAAACGGTTACAAAGGAGCGGTCATGGACAATCAGGGCGCGGCAGGAGGTTCTTCCGAAGCATCCAATCTGGTGGCGCTGCATGAGGTCCGGCGGCAGCGCCACCCGCAAACGGTCACCTTTCATCGCACCGAGCTCGGGCGTATTCTCAACATCTACAGTTTCATGGTGGCGGCCAACGAATGGCGCGATTATGCCATCGACCACCTGGCCGACCGCGCCGTCTTTTCCGTCTACAAGCGCTCCAGTGAGGCCCCTCTTTTCCAGATCGTCAAGGAACCGAAACGCGCCTCACGCCAGGGTGCCTGGTCCGTTCTCAATGCAGCCGGCGTGACCTTGAAACGCGGTCACGACCTCGAGCGCGTCCTCTCGGTTTTCGACAAGCCCCTCAAACTGGTCAAGGGCTGACACGCACGGCCTTCAGACCGGCGGCGTGGAACGCCCGCCATTCAGCGCCCGTTGCATCAGCGCCGTGTCGAGCCAGCGTCCGTGCTTGAAACCGGATCCGGAAATCCGGCCGCATGAGACGAAGCCTTGGGATTCGTGCAGCGCGATCGACGCGCGATTGTTTTCCGCATCGCCGATGACCGCGAGAACCTGGCGGAAACCGGCCGCGCGACAAGCCTCCACCAGACCGGCCAGCAATACGCGCCCCACGCCACGCCCCTTCGCGTCCGGCGCCACGTATATGGAATCCTCCACCATGAAGCGATAGGCCGGGCGCGGCCGGAACGCCGCCGCATAGGCATAGCCGAGCACGGTGCCGGCTTCGTCTTCCGCCGTCAGCCAGGGGAAGCCGCCGCCGGCAACCGCTTCGAAACGGCGTCCCATCTCGGCAAGGTCGGGCGGTTCGGTTTCGTAGGATGCCGTTCCGTGGCGGACCGCATCGGCATAGATGGCCTGGAAAGCCGGCACGTCGGCGGGCATGGCGGGACGCACAACAGGCATGGCAAACATCCGCTATCGTTGGGGAACGATCTGTGCCACCCGCCAGGCAAAAAGAAAAGGGCGGCTTGCGGGCCGCCCTTGTTCAATTCGCAAGGCCTGCGGTCACTCGCGATTGCCGAGGAACTGCAGCAGGAACATGAACAGGTTGATGAAGTCGAGATAGAGACGCAACGCGCCCATGATAGCCTTGCGGCCGGCCACGAGAGCACCGTCGCCCTCGTAATACATTTCCTTGATCTGCTGCGTGTCATAGGCCGTCAGTCCGGCGAACACGAGAACGCCGATCACGGAAATGGCGAACTGCAGCGCCGACGAGCCAAGGAAGATGTTGACCACCGAAGCGATGATGATGCCGAACAGGCCCATGATCAGGAACGAGCCCATGCCCGAAAGGTCGCGCTTGGTCGTGTAACCATAAAGCGAGAGGGCGCCGAAGGCCGATGCCGTGATGAAGAAGGTACGCACGATCGACGTCTGCGTGTAGACGAGGAAGATCGTCGACAGCGACAGGCCGACCAGCGCGGCATAGACCCAGAAGGTCGTTTGCGCGGCGGCAACGCTCATCTTGTTGATGCGGAAGGACAGGAAGAACACCAGCCCGAGCGGGGCGAGCATGACCACCCACTTCAGCGGGCTGACGAAAAGCAGCTGGCCGAACTGGGTCAGTTGTCCGTCCTGGACCGCGAAATTGAAACCGCCCCATGCAGCCAGGCCGGTAATCGCCAGGCCAAGCGCCATGAGGTTGTAGACCTTGAGCATGTAGGAGCGGAGCCCCTCGTCGATGGAGGCGTCGGCATGGGTCTGCACGCCGGATCGCATCTGGTAATTGCGAAGATCAGCCATGGATATCCTCTTTGCTACTGTTCCGTCGGGTGTCGGGACTGACTTAACCAGCCATGCTCCCAGGCGCCGCTGGCGGAACTCCAGCATGCCTGTGGATAATATGAGTTGTCGCACACGCCTGTACAAGTCCCGTCCGCAGGCTCGGGGGAACAAACATGCGTGAATTTCTTCCCTTCGGTTGCAAACCGGGCGTTAACCCTGATTTTCCGTTTGCCTACAGCGTCCTGAGCACCGGTGCGGCCTTGTGACCCAGCACCCGCCAGGTGCCGATGAGCCCGAACCCCACCGTCAGCACCAGGGCCACCGCCAGGGTCGTCACGGCGACGTCAGGCAGGAAGGCCGATTGCAGGTTCATGATCCGCGAGACCACGGCCCAGGCAGCCAGTCCGCCCGCCGCAAGCGCAAATGCGGCGGTTGCAAGACCGATCATGGCGTATTCAAGGCTGAACGCGCCGATCAGGTCCCGCCGCGTCGCGCCCAGCATTTTCAGCACGACCGCATCATGCACGCGGGCCCGGTTGGACGCGGCCAGCGCGCCTGAAAGCACGAGTACCGAGGCTATCAGCGCCACGGAGGCCGCTGCGCGTATGGCAAGGGCAAGCTGGCTCACCACACGGTCGACCACGTCGAGCGCATCCTTCACCCGCACCGTGGTAACGGCCGGGAAAGCGCGGGTGACGGCGTTGAGAAGCTGCGCCTCATCGGCCGCGCTGGCATCCGCGTCGGTGAGCGTCGCCAGCCAGGCATGTGGCGCGCCGGCCAGCGTGTTGGGCGAAAAGACCATGACGAAATTGATTCCGAGCGATTCCCAGGCCACTTCGCGCAGGTTGGCGATTCGCGCGGTCACGTTGCGGCCCAGGACATTGACGGTCACCGTGTCGCCGGTTTTCAGGCCGATCTCGCCTGCTTCTTCCGCCGAGAAGGAAACCAGCGGTTCGCCGGAATAGTCCTCCGGCCACCACTCGCCCTCCACCAGCCGCGAGTTTTCCGGTACCCGCTGCGAATAGGTCAGCCCGCGGTCTCCGCGCAACACCCATTCGCCCTCCGGCGGCACGTCGATTTCCCGCACATCCGTGCCGTTCAGTGCCACGATATAGCCGCGCAGCATCGGAACCCGGACAAGCTTGCCCTCCGATTCGCGTTCGATCAGGTCGGCAAACCGGTCGACATCGTTGCTCTGGATGTCCACGAAGAAGAAGTTCGGCGCCCGCTCCGGCAGGGAACCGGTGATCTGGTTGCGCAGGTTGCCGTCGATCAGCGCCAGTGCCACCAGCAATGTCAGGCCCAGGCCCAGCGAAAGCACGACAGAGGGTGTCAGCGCGCCCGGACGATGGATATTGCCGATGGCCAGCCTCAGCGGCGTTGACCGGACGACCGGCGCGCGGCGCGCCAGCGCCTGAACGCCCACGGCCACCACACGCAGCACGATGAAGGCCGCGGCCACGGAAGCCAGGAAGCCGGCGGCCAGCACCCGGCTGTCGGAAGACCAGATCGCAAGGCCCGCCAGAAGCGCCAGCGCAATGGCAGCGGCCGCCAGATAGGCCGGGCGCGGCCATCCGGCGCCATCCAGCCCCAATTCGCGAAACAGTGCGGTCGCCGGTACGTCACGCGCACGGCCCAGCGGAACGAGAGCGAACGCGATCGTCACCAGGAATCCGAACAAGGCTGCCATTCCCAGTGCGCCGGGATAGAAACCGCCCGTCACCGGAACAGGGATGATCGCCCCCAGCGCATGGCCGGCGGCCAGCGGCATGGCCGCCGCGATCACGAGCCCGATGGCAATGCCCACCGTGGCAATCAGCAGGATCTGGACGAGATAGACGCTGAACACGAAGGCGCCCGGCGCACCGAGGCACTTGAACGTGGCGATCACGCCCCGCTTGGAGTCGAGATAGGAGCGCACCGCATTGCCCACGCCGACACCGCCCACCACCAGCGCTGTCAGCCCGACAAGCGTCAGGAATTGCGAGAAACGCTCGATATTCGATGCCAGAGCAGGTGCCGCATTGGCGCTGTCACGGATCGACCAGCCCGCTTCGGGAAACCGGCTCGCAGCTTCGCCGCGGATCGCATCGATTCGCGCCGGCGCGGCGTCCGCGCCCAGGTCGATCTTGTAATCATGCTCCACCAGGCTGCCCGGCTGGATCAGCCCGGACGCGCGCAAGGCGTCAATCGAGACCATGAAGCGTGGCGCGAAGCCGAAACCGCCGGAAATGAGATCGGGTTCCGTGACGATTCGCGCGCGCAATTCGAACGTGGCATTGCCAAGTTCCACCCGGTCACCCAGCGACAGACCGAGCCGCTCCATCAGCAAATCGGCGACGGCCGCGCCATGGGCGCCGTCATGGTATCCGAACAGCGCCGCCTCCCCCGGCGCCGGCTCGGTGACCAGCGTCCCGGCCAGCGGATAGGCGCCGTCCACCGCCTTCACCTCCGCAAGCGTCTGGTCGCTGCCGTCGGGCAGGCGCACCATGGAGCGCATTTCCGCACTGTGGGAAACCCGGCCGAGGCTTTCCAGATAGGCACGTTCCTCCACCGAGGCCTCGCGCTGGTTCAGCCGGAAGCGCATGTCGCCACCGAGCAGCGTGCGGCCTTCCGCCGTCACGCCGGCGGTGATGGACTGGGCCACGGAGTTCACACCGCCGATAGCGCCGGCGCCGAGCGCAATACAGGCCAGAAAGATGGCAAAGCCCGACAGGCCGCCACGCATCTCCCGAAGGGAAAACCGCCAGGCCAGCGAAAGCGTGCGCATCATGGTCATGCCCGGTGCCTCACGCGCTCTGCTGCGCCGGCGCTGCGCCGGTCATGGTCTCGATCCGGCCCGAATGCATGGCCACCTGCCGCGTGCAGCGCGCCGCCAGCGACGGATCGTGCGTCACAAGCGCCAGCGTCATGCCGCGCGAGCGCGCGGTTTCGAACAGCAGATCGGCCACCGCCCCGCCGGTCCGCTCGTCGAGATTTCCCGTCGGTTCGTCGGCGATCACGATGGCCGGTTCCGGCGCCAGCGCCCGCGCAATGGCCACGCGCTGCTGCTCGCCGCCCGACAATTCCCCCGGATAATGGGTCAGCCGCTCGCCAAGACCGACGGCGGCCAGTTCCTTGCGTGCCACCTCGAAGGCGTCGCGCCGGCCGGCCAGTTCCAATGGCACCGCGACATTTTCCAGCGCCGTCATGTTGGGAATAAGGTGAAACGACTGGAAGACGATGCCGATATTGCGGCCGCGAAACTCGGCCACGGCATCCTCGTTCTTGTCGTGGATCGTGGTCCCGGCGATGCGCACGCTTCCCGCATCGATACGCTCCAGCCCGCCGATGACCATCAGCAATGTCGATTTGCCCGAACCCGACGGGCCGACGATACCGACGGTTTCACCGGCTGCAATGGTGAGGTCGATGCTCTTGAGGACATGGACGCGGGAGGCTCCGCTTCCCAGCGTCAGCGAAACACCGGAAAGCGCGATGGCGGGTTGGGTCACGGCGAAACAGTCCTATATTGCTGGAACGACAACGGATGATCTTCGACATATGGGATTGGACGCATGCTGTTCAAAGGCTGGTTACGGATTGTTGCGCTTCTCGGTTCTGTGTTGCTTGCCGGAGCCGGGACGGTTCTTGCCGGTCCCGTCAAGATCGTGGGCTTCGGCGACAGCCTGATGGCGGGGTACCAGCTTGCACCCGACGACGGCTTCACCGGGCAGCTTGAGGATGCCCTCAGGCAGTCCGGCCACGATGTCTCCGTCATCAATGCCGGCGTGTCCGGCGACACATCCAGCGGCGGCCTCTCGCGGCTCGACTGGTCGGTCCCCGACGATGCCGACCTCGTCATTCTGGAACTGGGCGCCAACGATGCCTTGCGTGGCATCGATCCGGCCGTCACACGCAGTAATCTTGACGCGATGATTGCAAGGCTGAAGGAGCGCAAAATTGCCGTCCTGCTTGCCGGAATGCTGGCGCCACCCAACATGGGCGAGGCCTATGCATCGGATTTCAATCGCATCTTTCCTGAACTTGCGGAAAAGCACGGCATCCCGTTGCATCCCTTCTTCCTTGATGGGGTGGCCGCCCGCAAGGATCTGCTTCTGGCAGACGGAATGCACCCCAATCCGCAAGGCGTGGCGGTCATGGTGGAGCGTATCCTGCCTGCCGTGAAGAATGCCCTTGCCGCCGATGGCGGGCAGCAGGGCTGAGCTTGTCAGCGGAGCGGCAAGCGGTCCGGCCGCGGCCGCGCCGGATGGGATGGCAGAGGGATTCCGCCGCGATGCGGGCAGCAGGCCTGCGGCATGGTAACGGCCGGGACATGGGGATGATGCGTGCCGGTCATCGAAGGCTCAGCCACCTTTTTGCGCGTCGGGATTGCGATTCGCAGCCTAGGGCACGTTTGCGATGTTTTTGCGGCAGCGCAACATTATCTTTTGCACTGCAATATACGGTTCGGGAAATTAAGCCCTTGCCCTGTCACCGGTTCGGTGATTCGCTGACCATACGAGACCGAATCGGGGAGGTTAGCCATGCCGCGACTTTTCACCGCCCTCGAGATACCGCGTGATGCGGCCATGTCCGTTTCGCTTCTGCGCGGTGGATTGCCCGGCGCCCGCTGGATCGATGTCGAGAATTATCACATCACGCTGCGCTTTTTCGGCGATGTCGAGCATCATGTGGCCGACATGATCGTCAACGAACTCGACCGCATCCACCGGCCGGCTTTCCAGCTTCAACTGGCCGGGGTTGGCGCTTTCGGCTCGAAGAAGCCGCATTCCATCCATGTCAATGTCGCCGCATCGCCGGACCTGGCGGCGCTTCAGGCGGAGATCGAGCGGCGCTGCCAGCGCCTCGGCCTGCCGCCGGATGCCCGCAAGTTCGTTCCCCATGTCACGGTTGCGCGCCTGAAAAACGCCAAGCCCGGCGAAGTTGCCGCCTGGCTCTCGGCACGCGGGAATTTCGCAGCGACGCCCTTCAAGGTCGGCCGCTTCGTGCTCATGTCCTCGCGCGATTCGGTCGGCGGCGGACCCTATGTGATTGAGGAAGCCTGGCCGCTGGCCGGTTCGGCATCGCACCCGCTGCGCCATTCCAACCTGTCGATGAGCATGCCGGCCGCAAGCTGGACAGGCCGCTAGGCATGGCCGGCGGCTGCCAGGTCGCCGGATGGGCCCGCTCTGCGGCCGCGTCCGGTTGAATCCCCGCCGCTCTCCGCTAACTGCGGGATTTGCGGTCACGGAACAGCGGACGAGGAGACGAAGCGATGGCCAAACCCGTTCTTGCCGAAAGTGAAATCGACCTCGCCCTGGTCGACCTCCAGGGCTGGCAACGCGACGAAACCGGAAAGGCCATTGTCAGGACATTCCGCTTCGCCGATTTTTCCCAGGCCTTCGGCTTCATGGCGCGGGCGGCGCTGGCGGCGGAAAAACTCGATCACCACCCGGAATGGTCCAACGTCTACAACAAGGTGACGGTGCGCCTGACGACCCATGATTCTGGTGGAATAACCGAACTGGATATCAGCCTGGCAACCCGCATCAACGCGTTGTGAAGCAGGCCGCGATCGCCCCGCAGCCTTGCGGCAGCATGCCGCATGCCCCACATGTATGGCGACAAGACACGGGAGCATGACCGATGGACGAAGCGCGAATCGGCGAAATCCTCGAGCCCGGCAGCGAAGACCAGCAGCAGCGCCGGGCGGAGCGCGTGCGGGCCCGTTTCTGGGCGACGGCCCGGCGGGCCGCGCGCCAGATCCCGTTCATGGATGAGGTGGTCGCCGCCTATTTCTGCGCCATGGACCCGAAGACGCCGATGAAGGTGCGCGGCATCCTGCTTGGCGCGCTGGCCTATTTTGTCTTTCCGCTCGACACGATTCCCGACCTTCTGGCGCTTGTCGGATTTTCAGACGATATCGCCGTCCTGACCGCCGCCTTCGCCATGGTCCGTTCGCATATCACGCCGGCGCACCGGGAGGCGGCAAGACGGGCACTGCGCGAACATCCCGATGTCGCCCGAGGCGCGCAGGAAAACCCCGCCAAGCCCGGCATCGAGATCGACGGCTGATTGGCTCGCAACGGGTTCGAGCCGCTCAGCCGGCCGGCCCGTCGATCGCTCCATCCTCTTCCAGCGCCTTGCGCAAGCGGTTGAAGGCCAGCCTGATCCGCGATTTCACGGTTCCCATCGGCAGGTTCTCGGCCTCCGCGATCTGCGTATGGGTCATGCCGAGAAAGAAGGCCATCTGGATCAGCTTGCGCTGCTCGTCCGGCAGGACGGTCAGCACGGCCCGCACCCGGTCGTCGCGTTCCGCCGCGTCGAGCTGTTCGTCCGCCTGTTCCGGCGCCTCCGGCCAGAGAAACGGGTCATCGGGATCGAGAAGATGCGAACGGTCGCGGCGAATCGCGTCGATACGCCGGTTGCGGGCAATTCGGAACAGCCAGGTGGAAAGCGAGGACTTGGCCGGGTCGAAAAGACCGGCCTTGTGCCAGAGCACTGCCATCACGTCCTGTGCCATCTCCTCGGCCTGCGCGCCGTCCAGGCCAAGCTTCTGAAGATAGGCGTTGATGCGCGGCGCAAAGTGCCGGAACAGCTGCCCGAAGGCTGCCTTGTCCCGCTTTTCCGCGACCAGTCCGGCAAGCCGGGCAAATTCTTCTGCATTACTCACGGGTGCGCGACCGGTGTTTCCGTCTCTCTGGCGCAGACGGTAGATGTCACGCGTCCGCTCGCGACCAACCTAGCGACTTGGCCTGTCACGGCAAGACGCTAAATTTTCGAACAGGCCATTCACTGCCGCTGGCGGCTTGCGGCTCCAGCCAAACTCTTGCCTTTTTCTGCGGGTTCTTATCTTTTCAGCGGGTCGCGGGGTTGTGGGGCCTGGCAGGGCGGGCGGTTTCGCCTTTTTTGTAGCGGCGGCCGCACCAGCCTTTACAGTTTGGTAACCCCGTTTCCTTCAAATTGCAGGCAAACAGAGCAGACATGCGGCCGCAGGTCGGCAACTGGGAAAAAATGGAAATGGCGGCAATGTACGGATTGAAGACGACACTGGCGACACTGACCCTGCTGGCAGCAGTGCTGCCGGCGCACGCGCAAAGCCCGGTCAAGCTGTCGCAGCACACCGCGTGGGGCACCTATGCCTATGACAGCAACCAGGGCAAGGTTTGCTATGTGCTGTCGGTTCCGGAGTCCAAGGAACCCACCAACCTGGATCACGGCGACATCTATTTCTTCGTGTCCATGAAACCGGGAGAGAATGTCTCCTACGAGCCCCAGTTCATCACCTCCTACGCCATGAAGGAAGGCTCGAAGGTGCAGGTCACGATCGATGGCAAGGCCTTCTCCATGTTCGTGCGCGGCAAGTCGGGCTGGCTGGAAAACGCAGCCGAGGAACCGCAGCTCGTCGCTGCCATGAAGGCTGGCGCGAAGATGAAGGTGGACGCCGTCTCCGGCCGGGGCAACGATACCCACTACTTGTTCTCGCTGTCGGGCATCACCGCGGCGCTGAACTCGATTTCGAGCTGCAAGTAACGCTTGACGCAGCAACCGGAAGCTTCTCGAAAGGCCGGGCATCAGCCCGGCCATTCGCCGTTTTCCGGGGTGTTCTGGCCATGGATGACGCTCTGTGCTATGGCGCTCGCAAGACAAGACAACAGGTCCGCCCTTGTGCAGGACCCGCCTGCCATGCAGGCACGATGATCGGATCCGGAAAACATGACGCTGTCCATCGACCTGACCAGCCATGAATCGCGGGCTGCCCTTTCTGCCCGCAGAAGCGAGGGGGAGAAGCCGTCGCTCGTCGGCATGAGCCGTGACGGCATGGCGCAGGCCCTGAAGGCCGTCGGCATCCCGGAGCGCCAGGTGCGCATGCGTGTCAGCCAGCTCTGGCACTGGCTCTATGTGCGCGGGGTGTCCGACTTCGCCCACATGTTCAACATCTCCAAGGACCTGCGCGCCAGGCTGGCCGAAAATTTCGTGATCGGCAGGCCGGAAATCGTCGAGGAGCAGATTTCCTCCGACGGAACCCGCAAATGGCTCCTGCGCTTTCCCCCGCGCGGTGCGGGCAAGCCGGTGGAAGTGGAGACGGTCTACATCCCCGAGGAAGGCCGCGGCACGCTGTGCATTTCCAGCCAGGTTGGCTGCACGCTCACCTGTTCCTTCTGCCACACCGGCACCCAGAAGCTGGTGCGCAACCTGACTGCCGGCGAGATCCTGTCGCAATTGCTTGTGGCACGCGACCGGCTGGGCGATTTTCCGGGCCACGACACGCCGGAAGGTGCCATCGTTCCGGTCACCGAGCGCAAGGTGACCAATATCGTCATGATGGGCATGGGCGAACCGCTCTACAATTTCGAGGAAGTGAAGACGGCACTGCTCATAGCCTCCGATGGCGACGGCCTTTCGCTGTCCAGGCGCCGCATCACCCTGTCGACCTCGGGCGTGGTGCCGGAAATCTATCGCACCGGCGAGGAAATCGGCGTCATGCTGGCCATCTCGCTGCATGCCACGACCGACGAACTGCGCGACGTGCTGGTGCCGATCAATAAAAAATATCCGCTCGAAAAGCTCATGCAGGCCTGCCGGGACTATCCCGGCCTGTCCAATGCGCGCCGCATCACCTTCGAATATGTCATGCTCAAGGGTGTGAACGACAGTTTCGAGGACGCCAAGCGTCTCGTGCAATTACTCAAGGGGATTCCGGCCAAGATCAACCTGATTCCCTTCAATCCCTGGCCGGGCTCGAACTACGAATGTTCCGACTGGGAGCAGATCGAGAAATTCGCCGACTTCATCAATGCGAACGGCTATGCCTCTCCCATCCGCACGCCGCGCGGGCGTGACATTCTGGCCGCCTGCGGGCAGCTCAAGAGCGAGTCGGAACGGCTGCGCAAGTCCGAGCGCCTGGCGCTCGAAGCGATGATGATCGCCGGCCACGGCGGCGAGTAGGCGCGCATGGCCGATGTCGGAGCCCTTCTCCTGCGCCTTGCGGGAATCACGCTGTCCTTCATCGTCGCGCTTGCGGCCGCCGGCTTCTTCTTCACGCTGGCCCTGTCCGGCATTCTCGATCCCGGCAGCGCGCAGAGCCTCGCCGAACACTGGTTCACGATCCTGCCGCTGGCTGTGGTGGTAACGGCGACAGCCGGATCGCTGGCGCTCGTACCCTTCTTCATCATCGTGCTGGTCAGCGAATATTTCGCCCTGCGCGGACTGGTGTTTCATCTGCTCGCCGGCACCGCGATCGGCGGCCTTGCCGTCTGGATGTACAATCAGCAGGCGGCCGACCCGACCGCGAAGGCCTTCGCCGTGGGTGCGGCGGCAGGCACCATCGGCGGCTTTGCCTACTGGTTGCTGGCCGGGCGGTCCGCCGGGCGCACGTTCGGCCGCATCGTCAACGGGCAGGGGTCATCAGGATCCTGACCGCGAAAGCGGAAAAGACACCGGCGAAAACCCAGTCGATGACGCGCGTGACAAGCGGTTTGCGCTTCAGGAATTCCGCCATGGAATCGGCCGCAAGGATCATCGGAACGATGATCGGCAGCGAGATCACGTTGAACATCAGGCCCAGGAAGAAGAATTTGCCGATGGCGTGCGGATCGCCCGCGGCTACGAATTGCGGCAGGAAGGTCATGAAGAACAGGATGATCTTCGGATTGAGCAGGTTGACGCCAATCCCCGTCAGGAAGTTGGTCTTCAGCGATTGCTGCCGGCCCTTGCCGCCTTTCAGGTTGAGCGACGAACCGTTGCGAATGGCATCGAAGGCAAGCCAGGCCAGATAGCCGGCGCCAGCGAACTTGAGCGCATTGAACGCCGCCGGCGCCGCCACCACCAGCGCCGACAGGCCCAGCGCCACCATGGCCGTATGGACCACCACACCGGTCAGGGTGCCTGCCATGGCGGCCAGACCCGCGCCCTTGCCCTGGCTGATCGCGCGCGACAGGAACAGCGACATGTCCGGCCCCGGCGTGATGGCCAGCACGATGCAGGCCACCGAGAACGTGGCCAGGACGGGAAGAGCCGGAATGAAATCCATGGGTCACCTGAACGTGAGAACCGGGCCGTCCTGCGGATGCCCTGCAGCAACGGCTTCACGTCGAGTGATGGGGCATGACAGGCGGTCTTGGCAAGTCCCCGCCGCAGCTTCACCCTGCAATCACGCGGCGATCGCTTTCATGTCCGCCACGGCTTCGGCCATGTCGAGCCGGCGGAGCACGATCGCCAGAAGATCCAGATCCACCGGGCCGAGCGCAATCATGGTCCGGTCGATATCCTCGCGGTGAACGCCCCTGTTCCGAAGCTTTGCCACTGCCTCGACAATGGCTTGTTCGGTGTCGAATCGCAGAGTGCCTGGCCGAGATGACATGCTGCCCCCTTCCCTGAGTTTCCGTTCAGGCCATCGAAACCGCCCGCACACGGCGGTTCGCGCCGGCCTTTCCTGTTCTTGTCTCCGGAATAGGACAAGAAATCGTTAACCATGCCCATGGCGTGTAAGCACCATGCCCGCGCCTGTGATCGGCACGAGGGTCTTACGCGCCGCGGTTTTCTCGGCTACAAGGCGCGCGAACGGTCCGGCTGGTTCGGGCAGCAACGCGGGCAACGAGACAGATTGAAGAAGTCGGCGAAATGGAACAGTGGAAAGACGTCAAGAAAGTGGTTCTGGCCTATTCCGGCGGCCTGGATACCTCGATCATCCTGAAATGGCTTCAGACGGAAATCGGCGCGGAGGTTGTCACCTTCACCGCCGATCTCGGCCAGGGCGAGGAACTGGAGCCGGCGCGCCGCAAGGCCGAGATGCTCGGCATCAAGGACATCTACATCGAGGACCTGCGCGAGGAATTCGTGCGCGACTTCGTCTTCCCGATGTTCCGCGCCAATGCGCAGTATGAAGGCATCTACCTGCTGGGCACGTCCATCGCGCGCCCGCTCATCTCCAAGCGTCTCGTCGAGATCGCCGAGGAGACCGGCGCCGACGCCATCGCCCATGGGGCCACGGGCAAGGGCAATGACCAGGTCCGGTTCGAACTGTCCGCCTATGCGCTGAACCCGGACATCAAGGTCATTGCGCCGTGGCGCGACTGGGCCTTCAAGTCGCGCACGGACCTGATCAACTTCGCCCAGATGCACCAGATCCCGGTCCCCAAGGACAAGCACGGCGAAGCCCCTTTCTCGGTCGACGCGAACCTGCTGCACTCGTCATCCGAAGGCAAGGTTCTGGAAGACCCTTGGGTCGAGGCGCCGGAATATGTCCACATGCGCACCATTTCCCCCATGGAGGCACCCGACACGCCGACGGAGATCACGCTGGAGTTCAAGCGCGGCGATGCCGTGGCGCTCAATGGCAAGGCGCTGAGCCCGGCCACGCTGCTGGCGGCGTTGAACGACCTGGCCCGCGACAACGGGATCGGCCGCATCGACCTGGTGGAAAACCGCTTCGTCGGCATGAAGTCGCGCGGCGTCTACGAGACTCCGGGCGGCACCATCCTGCTGGCAGCCCATCGCGCCATGGAATCGATCACGCTGGATCGCGGTGCCGCCCATCTCAAGGATGAGCTCATGCCCCGCTATGCCGAGCTGATCTACAACGGCTTCTGGTTCTCGCCGGAGCGGGAAATGCTGCAGGCGCTCATCGACAAGAGCCAGGAAGATGTCGAGGGCGAGGTGCGCCTGAAGCTCTACAAGGGCAATGTTCTGGTCACGGGCCGCCGTTCGCCGAAGTCGCTCTATTCGGATGAACTGGTCACCTTCGAGGACGATCACGGCGCCTATGACCAGAAGGACGCCGCCGGTTTCATTCGGCTCAACGCATTGCGCCTGCGCACGCTGGCAAAGCGCCGCCGTATCGGCTGAGGCGTGACAGGAGCAACCGGACAGGAGACAATGTCCATGTCGGAGCCGGTGAAAACGCGCCTCGTGCTGAGCTTTCCCGGCTTCGAGCCTGTCCCTGTCGCAGCACACCGCCGCCGCTTCGAGCGGGAAGGCGCGAAGGCCGCGCCGCTTTATGGCGCGAAGCTGCATGTCGGCGAGGCACGCATCGAGAGCGGGCCCGTGGATGTCGGCGTTTTCGACGTCGTGGCCGAGGGCGAGAAGAAGGACTGGCGCACCGAAACGACCGTGGTCGTCTACGGTCTCGCAGCGCTCAATGCGATGTATGACGAGCGGCCTTTCGCCAGCCGGCTGGTTTCCGGCCTTCGCGGTTATGGCGATTTCATTCTTTCGGGCGCGTTCTATCGCTATGGCCGCGTTGCCTGGCGTTATCTGCTTTTCGTGCTTTATCCGGTCATCCTGCTGGCCGCTGCCGGGCTGGCTGGCGGCCTGCTGGCCGGGCTTGTGAGCTTCGTCTGGCCGGACATGCCGGCCTGGGTCGGCTGGCTCATCGTGCTGGCCATGGTGATTTCCACCTTCATGCGCGCCGGCAAGCGCCTGCATCTGATGCTGTTCATCGATGACTGGGCTTTTTCGCGCGATTTCGTGCGCCGCCGCAACCCCGTCGTCGAAGAGAAGCTGGCCCATGTCATGGCCGATGCGCGCCGGCGGGTCGCGGAAAGCCGGGCCGACGAGATTCTGGTCATGGCGCACAGCTTCGGTGCGCCCAGCGCGATCGTGACCCTCGCCGATCTGCTCGAAAACGTGCCGCAGGCGAAATCGACCGGCCTTCTGACCGCCGGCTCCAGCCTGCTGAAATTCGCATTGCATCCTGCAGGCAGGCATTTCCGCGACGCGGTCGAGACAATCGTGGAACACGATGCGCCCTGGCTCGACGTGCAATCGCTGACCGATCCGCTGCATTGCTACGGTTCCGATCCCGCCCGGATGTTCTCCGCCAAGGCGACCGGACGCCAGCGCACCGGCAAGGTGCGGTTTCGCAACCAGCTTTCCCCGGAAACCTACAAGGCGATCCGCCGCGACATCTATCGCGTCCACCGCCAGTATGTATACGGCGTGGAAAGGCGCACGCCCTATTCGTTTCACATGATTGCGGCAGGGCCGGTTCCCTTTGCCGATGTGGTGGCGCGGGAAGGCCTTCCCGACAGCCTTTCAGCAACCGGAGAGCCCCGTTCATGAACTATTACATCCTGGGCCGGATCGTGTGGGGCATTCTGGGCGTCGGCTGGTACATCCTGCGCTATCCGCATGAGCGCCGCGTCAAGAAGATGAAGCTCTCGGTCGACCGCATGCCGGGCGCCGAGCGGTTGCGCCTGTCGCTGTCGATCACCGGAATCGGCGTCATCCCCGCTCTTTATGCGCTGACCGGCTTTCCCGCCTTTGCCGACCGGCCCGCCTGGCCGCTGGCCTTCTGGCTGGGAGCCGTCACAGCAGCGGCCGCGCTCGCCATGTTCCGCCTCACGCACAAGGCGCTCGGCCGCATGTGGAGCGTTTCGCTGCAACTCAAGGAAGGTCACAAGCTGGTCACCGAGGGCGTCTATGCCCGCGTGCGCCATCCCATGTACACGGCCTTCTGGCTGATGGCGATCGCGCAGGCGCTGTTGTTGCCCAACTGGATCGCCGGATTGTCCGGCATTGTCGCCTTCGGCTTCCTTTTCTTCACCCGCATCGGCCCGGAAGAACGGATGATGGAGGAAGCCTTCGGCGACGAATGGCGCGCCTATGCAGCCCGCACGAAAAGGCTTGTCCCCGGCATCTGGTAGGCGGTCACATCTCTGCGCCGATCGCAACACGCAGCTTGTAGACGGCAAACAGGACGCAGGCGGACAGGCCCATGAAGGGGATGAGCGTCGCCATGGCGAAGACAGGATCGCCCATCAGCGCCCCCAGCGAACCCATCGCCAGGCCCATGCCCATCTGCAGGAACCCCATCATGGCCGAGGCCGCGCCCGCCATGTGGCGGAAAGGATGCAGGCAGATGGTGGTCACAGCCGGCATGACGAAGGCGATGCCGATGGCATAGAGCGAAACCGGCGCCATGACCTGCCACAAGCCCGGTTCGACGACATGCATGGCAAGCTGGCCCAGGCCGCCCAGGCCCACCATGACAAGGCCGGGAATGACCAGCCGTTCGGCGGTGACCCGCGCCAGCAGCGCACGCACCACCAGCGCACCGACGAAGAAGGCGCCCGACTGCAGGACCATGGACAGGCCGAATTGCGCCGGTGTCAGGCCCACCCGCTCCATCAGGATGAAGGGCAGGAAGGTTGCCTGCGCATAAAGCGCGCCCGTGGTGAAGGCCAGGACCAGTGCCGTCGTCATGAAATGGGCATTGCCGACCAGGTGGAGATAGGCCGACGCCAGCGCGGCCGGCCTCAGCCGGCTCATGTCCGGCACAACCGTTTCATGCATGGCGAAAACCGCCGCACAGAACACGATCACGCCCAGTCCCGCCATGAGCAGGAAAATGGCATGCCATCCGGCTGCCTGCATGGTAAAGCCGCCGATGGTCGGCGCGATGGCCGGACCCAGCGCCAGCATGATGCCGATCAGGTTCATGATCCGCGAGGACTGCTCGTGGTCGAACAGGTCGCGCACCATGGCCCGTGCAACGGCGACGCCGGCCGAAGCGCCGATCCCCTGCAGGAACCGCGCGGCCAGCAGAACCTCGATGCCCGGCGCCGACAGCGCCAGAAGGCTTGCCGCGACATAGATCCCCATGAAGATCATCATCACCGGGCGGCGGCCCATGGCATCCGACAAGGGGCCGCCGACAAGTTGCGCAAATGCGAATCCGGCGAAATAGAGCGCCAGCGTCATTTTCACCGCCGATTCGGTGGTGCCGAAGGCCTGCACGATCTCCGTCATCGCCGGCGTGTAGAGCGCCATCGAAACCGGTCCGACAACCACGAACAGGGCGCCCAGCAGCGAAACCCTTCGCTCGGTCATGACCGGCCTGTAGCCGGCGCCCGAGGGCGACCCTTCATGCCGCATCGCTGGCCTCCACGCCCTTTTCGCAGAGATTGGACCGGACCCGCTTCAGCGCGGCCTTGAGCTGCTCCCATTCCTCGTCTTCGAAACCGGCACTGGCCTGCGCCCGAATGGCCCGGCCTGTCGCGCCAATGGCATCAAGCACGGCATCGGCGGCAGGCAGGAGCGTGACGATCTTCGCCCGTCGGTCGGATGGATCGGCTTGGCGCGCGATCAGTCCCTTGCCTTCCAGCCCGTCGAGATGGCCCGAAAGCGTCATGGCTTCCACGCCGATCTGCTCGGCAAGCCGCGTCTGGCGCACAGGGCCCGTTCGGGCCGCGAATGCCAGGACACGCGCCTCGCCCGGCGTCACACCGATGCCTGAACGCGCATGTGCCCGGTCCATGGAAGCCCGGATGAGGCGGGAAATGTCGTTGAGCAGAAAGCCCAAGGCATCCGGATCGATCCCCGGCATGTCTTCAACTCCAATAGTAAGGTGACCTTATTATAAGGATGTTTTAGGTTTTTCGGATCAGAAGTCAAGCATTGCCACCGGCCCCCGCGCCGCCTACATGCGCATCGATTTCCCGAATGGAGAAAACCCGTGACGATCGATCTTGCTTCCCACCCGCTCACGGCTTGGACCGGCCCGCTCGGTCTGCCGGACTATGGCGCCATTCGCACGGAGGATTTCGCGCCCGTTTTCGATGCCGCGCTCGCCGCGCATGCCGCGCAGATCGCCACCATTGCGGCAAATCCGGCCACGCCGACGATCACCAACACACTGGCGGCGCTGGAACTGGCCGGCGAAGAACTCGGCCACGTCGCAGCCATCTTCTGGGGCCTCGCCGGTGCCCACACCAACCCGGACATCCAGGCGCTGGAACGCGACCTGGCGCCGAAGATGTCGCGCCACTTCTCAGCCATCTCGATGAACCCGGATCTGTTTGCGCGCATCGACGACCTCTGGAATCGCCGCGCGGATCTCGAACTGGATGGAGAAACCGCGCGCGTCCTGGAATTGACCTGGAAAGGCTTTGTGCGTTCCGGTGCGAAGCTCGACGATGCAGGCAAGGCGCGCCTGGCGGAAATCAACGAGAAGCTGGCCGGTCTGGGTGCGGCTTTCGGCCAGAACGTGCTGGCCGACGAGGCCGGCTGGGCGCTCATCCTTGACGACGCCGATGTCGAGGGCCTGCCGGATTTCCTGACCGCCGCAATGGCCGAAGCCGCGGAAAGCCGGGGCGAGAAAGGCCGCTATGCCGTCACCCTGTCCCGCTCGATCTACGAGCCCTTCATGACGCTGTCGCTGCGCCGCGACCTGCGAGAAAAGGCATTCCACGGCTTCACCATGCGCGGCCAGAATGGCGGCGAGCATGACAATTCCGCCATCGTGGCCGAAACGCTGGCGCTGCGCGCCGAAAAGGCAAGGCTGCTCGGCTATGAAACTTATGCGGCGCTGAAGCTGGACAACACCATGGCCAAGACGCCGGATGCTGTCATGGGTCTGCTGGAACCGGTCTGGGACATGGCGAAGGGAAAGGCTGCCGCGGACGCGGCGGAGCTGCGCCGCATCGCCGCCGCCTCCGGTCACAATCACGAGATCGCCGGTTGGGACTGGCGCTTCTTCGCCGACCGGCTGCGCGCCGAACGCTATGCCTTTGATGAAACCGAACTGAAGCCCTATCTCCAGCTCGACAACATCATCGCCGCCTGTTTCGACGTGGCCAACCGCCTGTTCGGCCTCTCCTTCGAGGAAAAGCCGGACCTGAAGGTCTGGCACGAGGATGCCCGCGTCTTCGAGATCCTCAATGGCGACGGCACGTCGCGCGGTGTTTTCATAGCCGACTATTTCAACCGGCCGACAAAGCGCTCCGGTGCCTGGATGAGCGCCCTGCAATCGGCCCACAAGCTGGAAGGCGGCCAGCCGCCGATCATCTACAACGTGATGAATTTCGCCAAACCGGCGCCCGGCAAGCCTGCCCTGCTTTCCATGGACGAGGCCCGCACCCTGTTCCACGAATTCGGCCACGCCCTGCACGGCATGCTGACCGAGGTGACATGGCCCTCCGTTTCCGGCACGTCGGTGCCGCGCGACTTTGTCGAACTGCCCTCGCAGCTCTACGAACACTGGCTGACCGTGCCGCAAGTGCTGGAAAAACACGCTCGCCACGTGAAGACCGGCGACCCCATGCCCCGCGCGCTGATCGACAAGCTGACCGCCGCGCAGGCCTTCGACCAGGGCTTTGCCACCGTCGAATTCACCGCATCGGCGCTGATGGACATGGCCTATCACCAGCAAGCGGACATGCCCGCCGATGCCATCGCCTTCGAGGCCGAGACCATGGCGAAACTGGGCAAGCCGGAAGCCATCGCCATGCGCCACCGCACGCCGCATTTCGCGCATGTCTTCGCCGGCGACGGATATTCAGCCGGCTATTATTCCTACCTCTGGTCGGAGGTGCTCGACGCCGATGCCTTCGCGGCGTTCGAGGAAACCGGCGATCCATTCAACCCGGACCTGGCGGAAAAGCTGAAGACGCACATCTATGCCGCCGGTGGATCGGCCGATCCGGAAGCGCTCTACACCGCCTTCCGCGGCAGGATGCCATCCGTCGATGCCATGCTGAAGGGCCGCGGCCTGGCCGTGCATTCCGAACGCGAGATGTGATCCCGGCGGCTTCGCGGCACGCCCTTTCATGAAAAAGCCCGGACGGTGACGCCCGGGCTTTTGTCCAGATCGGACAGGCCGTGAAGCGGCTCAGGCCGCCTGCTTCTTCGGCTGGATCAGGCCACGCGCCACCAGCAATTCGGCGATCTGCACCGTGTTGAGCGCCGCGCCCTTGCGCAGGTTGTCCGAAACCACCCACAGCGCCAGCCCGTTCTCCACCGTCGCATCCTCGCGGATGCGGGAGATATAGGTGGCATCCTCGCCCGCCGATTCATGCGGCGTGATGTAGCCGCCGTCCTCGTGCTTGTCGATCACCTGGCAGCCGGGCGCCTCGCGCAGGATGTCGCGGGCCTCTTCCGCCGTGATCGGCTTCTCGAATTCCAGGTTGACGCTTTCCGAATGGCCGATGAAGACCGGAACGCGCACCGCCGTGCAGGTGACCTTGATCTTCGGATCCAGCATCTTCTTGGTTTCGGCCAGCACCTTCCATTCTTCCTTGGTGTAGCCGTCTTCCATGAACACATCGATATGCGGGATGACGTTGAAGGCGATCCGCTTGGTGAACTTCTTGGCTTCCACCGGGTCGGACACGAAGACCGCGCGTGTCTGGTTGAACAACTCGTCCATGCCTTCCTTGCCGGCGCCCGAAACCGACTGGTAGGTGGACACGACGACGCGCTTGATCGTGGCCGCGTCATGCAGCGGCTTCAGCGCCACGACGAGCTGCGCCGTCGAGCAGTTCGGATTGGCAATGATGTTCTTCTTGCGGAAGCCTTCCACCGCGTCCGGGTTCACTTCCGGCACGATCAGCGGCACATCGGCGTCGTAACGCCAGGCCGAGGAATTGTCGATGACCACGCAGCCCTGCGCGGCGATCTTCGGCGACCATTCCTTGGAGATGGAGCCGCCGGCCGACATCAGGCAGATATCGGTGTCGGAAAAGTCGTAGGAATCGAGCGCCTTCACCTTCAGCGTCCGGTCGCCGTAGGAGACCTCCTGGCCGACCGAGCGGCGCGATGCCAGCGGCACCACCTCGTCGGCGGGAAAGCCGCGTTCTTCCAGGATATTGAGCATTTCACGGCCCACATTGCCCGTGGCGCCGGCGACTGCAATCTTGAAACCCATGTTCGTGTCCGTCCTTGGATCGGGTGTCGCTTCCCTTTTTGCGTCCGGCCCGCGCTTCGACGCGGGCCTTTCGCCTTCCCGGTCTGTCCCGGGAAGCGTCAGGGATCAGGCCAAGAAGGATCAGACCGTGGTGGCGGTCGTTTTTTTGGCCATGGTTTTGGTAAGGCGGGGCGCATGCATGGCACTGGCCGGTGCTGCCACCGTCCCGCGCGTCATGAATGCAATGTGGAAGCCGTACATCGGTTCCCGTCCCGTTTCTCGCATCGTCGTTTTACGGTGTTTGGAAAAAGAGTCAATCTTTGCCTTGATCGATCGATGACCGGTGAACCGTACCCGCCCGCCGGATAATGACAGCACGCACGAAACCTTCTCTCAGCCCCGCCCGCTCCGCACTGCGCGCACCGCACCGCGCCGGAAAACCGCTTCAAGCCGTTGGCACAGCTGGCACATCCGGCGATGCAGGCTCAGGCCAGTCAGGCGGAAGCCGCGGCGGGTCACCGGCCAGCCCCGGTCATCGAAGGAGAAAAGCACTCCGGCGGCGGCCAGTTTCCAGGCGCACCAATAGGAGAACCAGACGCCCAGTGCGAGCCCGGCAATCACGTCGCTGGCATAGTGAACACCAACCATCAGCCGGGAGAACCCGAACCAGAAGGCGGCAACGACCATGGCCAGCCGCATCCGGGGAAACAGCAGCGCGACAGCCGCGCAGAAGGCCCCGACCGTGGTCGAATGACCGGACGGGAAGCTGGCGTGAACGGCCTGGAAAGCCATGCTGTGGAAAGAAAGCAGCCCTTCGCAATGATAGAGAGCGGGACGCGCGCGGCCGATCAGCAGCTTCAATCCCGCCGCGATCAGCCCCGAACCGGCAATGGCGACGAGGAAGAACCACGCGACGGCAAGCCATGCGGCGGCAAGGCGGCGCTGCGCCCGCTTGAGCCTGTTCCAGTCGAGGCCCAGCAGAAACAGGACAGCCAGGGCGGACAAGGTGATGTATCCACCGGATTTACCGAAGTCGGTGATGCAGGCGGAAATGCGGAAACCGGTCGAGGCCGTATCGGGACGATGCTCGCCGACCAGCGGGTCCAGCGCGTGAAACGCGAGAACAGCCAGGGCGATGGTGACCACAGCCATTCGCCGCCAGCTTGGCGCCTCCCGCGGCTTGAACCGCGGCTGCCGGCGGATCATTCTGCACCATGCCGCGTTTCCGTTCGCAGCAATACGCAGCGCGCAGGCCACCGCTGCCTCCGAAACCGCCGCTGCCAGGCCATGCAGAGCCGTGACCGGGCTGCCAGGTTCGGCCATCCGATTCGCCATCGTCGCTTGTCCCCCTTCGTTCAGCCGCCTTCTTTCACCGGTTCTTGAAGGAGAGATGACAAAAGCCGACCGCGCGGGCGCGATCGGCTTTGCTGGCGCGGCATTGGCGGCCGTATCAGGCCGCCAGCGTCTTGAACTGTTCCAGGATCGCGTCGCCCATCTGCGACGTGGAAATCTGCGTGCAGCCTTCCGACATGATGTCGCCGGTGCGCAGGCCCTTGTCGAGCACGTCGGCAATGGCCTTTTCCAGCCGGTCGGCCTGGTCGATCATGTTGAACGAATAGCGCAGGCACATGGCGAAGGACGCGATCATGGCGATCGGATTGGCGATCCCCTGGCCCGCAATGTCCGGCGCCGAACCGTGCACCGGCTCGTAGAGCGCCTTGCGGCTGCCGGTCCTGGCATCGGGCGCGCCCAGCGAAGCCGAGGGCAGCATGCCGAGCGAACCGGTCAGCATGGCCGCGACATCCGACAGCATGTCGCCGAACAGGTTGTCGGTCACGATCACGTCGAACTGCTTGGGCCAGCGCACGAGCTGCATGCCGCCGGCATCGGCCAGCATGTGCGTCAGTTCGACATCGGAATATTTCGCCTTGTGCGTCTGCGCGACCACTTCCTTCCACAGCACGCCGGACTTCATCACGTTGTGCTTTTCCATGGAGCAGACCTTGTTGGACCGCGTCCGCGCCAGTTCGAAGGCCACGCCGGAAATCCGCTCGATCTCGAACGTGTCGTAGACCTGCGTGTCGATACCGCGCTTCTGTCCGTTGCCGAGATCGATGATCTCCTTCGGTTCGCCGAAATAGACGCCGCCGGTCAGTTCGCGCACGATCAGGATGTCGAGACCCTCGACCACCTCCGGCTTCAGCGACGAGGACGCCGCCAGCGCCGGGTAGCAGATCGCCGGTCGCAGGTTGGCGAACAGTTCCATTTCCTTGCGCAGGCGCAGAAGCCCGGCTTCCGGGCGCACCTCGTAGGGGACGCCATCCCACTTCGGCCCGCCGACCGCGCCGAACAGCACCGCATCGGCGGCCATGGCCTTGGCCATGTCCTCTTCCGAGATGGCCTGGCCGCAGGCGTCATAGGCCGAACCGCCCACGAGCCCTTCCTCGGTCTCGAAACCGGCGCCGAGTTCGTCATTCATGTAGGCGATGAGCTTGCGCACCTCGGCCATGGCCTCGGGGCCGATGCCGTCGCCGGGAAGAAGAAGAAGCTTGCGCGATGCCATGGACGTGAAACCCTCCGAAACTGGTAAAATGTCGCGTCTTGCTATCCCTCCGGCCGTTTCAAGGCAAGTCGCATTCCTGCCGTCATCCATGCAATACTGCGTATGGATGCGTGAAGAATCATGGAGTCCCGCATGTTTGCTGCCAATCTGCGCATGGCCGGCCTGGTCCTGGCCGTCGGTGTACCCTGTGTTTCCTTGCATGCCGCGGACTATGGCCCGCCGGTCGATTGCGAACTGGGGCAAACCTGTTTCCTCCAGCAGATGCCCGACATGGATCCCGGCCCCGGCGCCGCCGATCCCTATTGCGGACCCGCCACCTATGACGGCCATACCGGCCTCGACATCCGCATCCGCTCCATGGCCGACATCGCGCGCGGCGTCCCGGTTGTCGCCATGCGGGCCGGCATCGTGCAGGGCGTTCGCGATGGCGAGGCCGACCGCCTTGTCCGGACCGACGGTGACCGCAAGGCCATCAGCGACCGCGAATGCGGCAATGGTGTCCTCATCGACCATGGCGAGGGGGCGGTGACGCAATACTGCCACCTGCGCACCGGCTCTGTCCGGGTCCGCAAGGGACAGACCGTCACCCGTGGCCAGCAGCTTGGCGAGGTCGGCGCCTCGGGCCTGGCGCAGTTTCCCCATGTCCATGCCGAGTTGAGGATTGACGGGAAGCCGGTTGACCTGATGACGGGGCGCCGGCTGGATGCCGGCTGCGACGGAGATCTGGCCAATGCCCGCCCCTTGCTTGAGGAAAATTATGCGGCCCGGCTCGGCGATGGCGATGCCACGCTGCTGGATGCCGGCTTCGCCGCCGGTGCGGTCGACCATGACGCACTGGCCGAAACCGGGGCTCCACCGGCACCCGACGGCAATGCGAACGCCCTGACCGGCTGGGCCTGGCTGGCAAACCTGCGCAAGGGAGACCGGGTGCGCCTGCGTCTCGAGGGCCCGGCGGGCGGCGTCATCGCCGATGTCACCTCCAAGCCGATGAACCGGGCCAAGGCCACGTGGTCCGCCTTCGCGGGAAAACGCGGCAAGCCGGCAAATGGCCCCCACACCTTGCGCATCGAGGTCCTGCGCGACGGAAAGGCGATCCGGGGCGCCGAACGGACGATCACCATCGTCCGGTGAAAACCGCTGTCAGGCCCGCTTTCGTGCCGTGACTTCGATCTCGACCTTCATTTCCGGTTTGATCAGGCCCGCAACCACCATGGTCGCCGCCGGGCGGATATCGCCGAAATGCTCCCCCGTCACCTTGAAAACGGCATCGGCATGGGCTGCGTCGGTCACATAATAGACCGCCCGGACCACATCGGCCAGCGTGAAACCGCCCTCCGCCAGCGCCCTTTCGATGGTCGCGAACGCATTTCGCGCCTGCTCTTCCACGCTGTCGGGCATGGTCATCGTGGCATAGTCGTAGCCGGTCGTTCCGGAAACGAAACAGCTATCGCCGTCGATGACGGCGCGGCTGTAGCCGGCCTGCTTCTCGAAGGGCGAACCGGTGGAAATGAGCGTGCGCATGGCATGGGTTCCGCGGATGGCGCCGGTTCAGCCACGCAAGGCATGCCCGGCTCTGGATGGACTATTGAGGCTTCACGATGGCGCCGACGATGCGCCGGACAAGCGGATTGACGAACAGCACCATGGGGAAGGCGAGCGACCAGGATGGCAGCCATGCCGCCAGCCAGAGCGCAAGGAACCCCGGATCCGCGCCCCGCGCCAGAAACACCGAAAGGCCCGAGACCATCAACGACATCATGCCGGTCAGGAGCAGGCCGAAGGCAAGCGGCTCGAACCGCCGCGGCAGGAACGGTCTCATCCGCGCTGTCCCGGCAGGGTCAGGCCCAGGGGCGCGTTTCCGCCGACGTCTTCTCGAACGTGTCGATGGCCGAGGCCTTCTCCAGTGTGAGGCCGATATCGTCCAGGCCGTTGAGCAGGCAATGGCGCTTGAACGGGTCCAGTTCGAACGTGATGACGCCGCCATCGGGACCGCGGATTTCCATGGCTTCGAGATCGACCGTGAGCGTGGCATTGGAACCGCGCTCGGCGTCGTCCATCAGCTTGTCGAGTTCTTCCTGGCTGACCTTGATCGGCAGGATGCCGTTCTTGAAGCAATTGTTGTAGAAAATGTCGGCGAACGACGTGGAAATCACGCAGCGGATGCCGAAATCGAGCAATGCCCAGGGCGCGTGTTCGCGCGACGAGCCGCAGCCGAAATTGTCACCGGCCACCAGGATTTGCGCTTGGCGGTAGGCCGGCTTGTTGAGAACGAAATCCGGATTTTCCGAGCCGTCCTCATTGTAGCGCATTTCCGAAAACAGGCCCTTTCCGAGCCCCGTGCGCTTGATCGTCTTCAGGTAATCCTTCGGAATGATCATGTCCGTGTCGATATTGACGATCGGCATCGGTGCGGCAACGCCGGTGAGCTTGGTGAACTTGTCCATGGCCGTTTCCCTGAAAACTGTCTGGCTTGCGCTTTAGCAAAGGCGCGCCGAATTTCAAAGAGGCTGCCGCATCATCCGTGCAACGCGTTTCACGTGAATCGCGCCGGCTGTCGGAAATCAGATCACGTTGAGTTCTTTCAACGCCACGCCGGCCGCGATCCGGTCATGGGAAAAGCGCGACAGGTCGATCGTCCGGTAGGCGCCGTGAACGATGCGTTCGGCTATGGCATTGCCGGCCGCCGGCGCCTGCTGCAGGCCGTGGCCGGAAAACCCGTTGCAGAACCAGAAATTCGTCACATCGGCATGAGGGCCGATCACCGCATTCTGGTCCAGCGTGTTGTAGTCATAGTGCCCCGCCCAGGCGCGGCCCGGTTTGATTGCCTCGAAGGCAGGCACGCGCGCGGCCAGAACCGGCCAGATCACGTTTTCGAACAGGTCCCAGTCCGGTTCGAAATCGGCCTCGTCGGCCCGGCTTTCGGCCACGCTGTCCTCCGCGCCACCGCAAATGTACACGGAGCCTTCCGGGCGCACATAGACGCCGGTCGGATCCACCATCAACGGCATGTCGTCGAATTGCGCCTTGCAATCGAAGACGAAGACCGAGCGCTTGCGCGGTTCCACCGGCAAGACGATGCCGGCCATGGCGGCGATCGCCCCGGCCTGCGGCCCGCCCGCATTGATGAACGTACCGCACTCCAGATGCGCACCGCTTTCCAGCCGGACCGTCCGCACGTCGCCACCCGCCACATCGAGGCCGCAAACCGTGCCGGTCACGGCATCGACATCCCGGCCCTTCAACGAGCGGCGGAACAGCGCCAGTAGATGATGCGCATCGAACCAGCCTTCGCCACTCACGCCATAGGCGCCCGCGGCAATGCCGCCCGTGTCGAGCCAGGAAAACCGCTTCGCCAGCGCCCCACCGTTTTCCAGCACGATATCCGCGCCGGCGGCCATCTGCACCGCGTGGTTGGCCTCAAGGATGGGCAGGCCGTCCTCGCTCGCCAGGATCAGGTAGCCCTTTTCGCGAAAGGCAATGTCGGCATCGTCCCCGAAATGGCTGTTCAGATCCCGGAAGAAATCAAGCGTGAAGCGCGAGAGCGCGATGTTCTCGGCAATCGAGAACTGCTGCCGGATGGAGGCGCAGGAAAGCGTGGTTGCCGCGCGGGTGAAAGCGGGATCCCGCTCGACCACGGCGATGGATCCCTCGAACCCGTGTTCGCGCAGGAACCAGGCGATGGAAGAGCCCATGATGGCCCCGCCCGCGATCACGATATCGTAGGTTTGCATGCATGCCGCTCCGCGCAATTGCCGCCCCGGCTTTGGTCCGGCGCTTGCCGGGAGTGTCAGCAGAAAAGCACGCCGATGGAAAGGGGGGCCATGCAATTTGCCTTGCCCCGGCACGAGATCGGCGGCTAGATCAGGGGATGACGCAGGAAACGCTACGACCCCGCCGCGCGGTTCTCTATGTGCCGGCTTCCAGTCCCAAGGCCCTTGCCAAGGTGCCCGGCTTGTCTGCCGATGCGGTCATTTTCGATCTGGAGGATGCCGTCGCGCCAGGGGAAAAGGACGCCGCCCGCGAGGCGCTGCGTCAGCATTTCCGCGAGCATCGCGACGCGCCCTTCGAGCGAATCATCCGCATCAACGCGCTGGCCGGCGAATGGGGGGCGGAGGATCTGCTGGCCGCGCGCGGCTGCCGCCCGGACGGCATTCTCCTGCCAAAGGTGGATGGCCCGGGTGACGTGCTCGACGCCGCCGATGCACTGGCCGAGACCGATGCGCCCGGCTGCATCGCGCTGTGGGCCATGATCGAGACGCCGCGCGCCATGCTGAACCTGCCGGCCATTGCCGAGCTGGCGCGCAATCCGGGCGCACGCCTCGCCTGTTTCGTGGCCGGAACCAACGATCTGGTCAAGGATACGGGCATTGCCATGACGCCCGGTCGCGAATACCTGCGCCCGCTTCTGTTGCAGATGGTGCTTGCCGCACGCGCCGGCGGCATCACCGTTCTGGATGGCGTTTCCAACCAGTTCCGCGATCTGGACGCCTTCACCGCCGAATGCGTACAGGGCGCGGCCCTCGGCTTTGACGGCAAGACGCTGATCCACCCGGCCCAGATCGAACCGGCGAGAACAGCCTTTTCGCCCACGCCCGAGGCGATTGCCGGCGCGCTGGCCATCCGTGCGGCCTTCGCCGAACCGGCCAATGCCGGCAAGGGGGTGATCTCGGTGGACGGGCGCATGATCGAACGGCTGCACCTGGACCAGGCCGAGCGCCTTCTGGCGCGCGCCGGCCTTCGCATGGGGAATGGAGAATGAAACTTTACCGCTTTCTGACCGGCGCCGACGACGCCGCTTTCTGCCACAAGGTGACCGCGGCGCTGAACAAGGGCTGGATGCTGCATGGATCGCCGACCTATGCCTTCAATGCCCTGACCGGCACGATGCAATGCGGCCAGGCGGTGATCAAGGAAGTCGATGGCGTGGATTACGAACCGGACATGAAGCTGGGCGAATGGTGAACGAGGCGCTGATCGGCAGCCTGACGGCCTTGCGCCGCGAGCTGCACCGCAATCCCGAAATATCCGGCGACGAGGGCTGGACGGCGGCACGCATCGCCGACGCATTGAAGCATTGCGAACCGGATCACCTTCTCACGGGCATTGGCGGCCATGGCGTCGTCGCCATATGGGAGAGCGGCAGCCCCGGACCCTCTGTCATGATCCGCAGCGAACTGGATGGCTTGCCGATCATCGACAAGGCGCCGGTCGAGTGGCGCTCGACCATCGAGGGACGCGGCCACCTGTGCGGCCATGATGGCCACATGGCCATTCTCATGGGCCTTGCACGCCAGCTTCACGCCCGGCCCATCGCCAGGGGCCGCGCCATCCTGCTCTACCAGCCGGCCGAGGAAAACGGGGCCGGCGCCGCCGCCATGCTGGCCGATCCGCGCTTCGCCGGGATACGGCCCGACATCGCCTTTGCCCTGCACAACCTGCCCGGCATGGAAAAAGGTGCCGTCGCCATCCGGCCAGGCCCCATGTGCTATGCATCCGAAGGCCTGTCCATCCGCCTGACCGGGCGCACGTCCCACGCCAGTCAGCCGGAAGCAGGCCTCAGCCCTGCTGCCGCCATGTGCGAACTGGTCGATGGCTTGCCGCGCCTGCCTGCCACGCTCGGGCATCCTGCCGGCCAGTCGGTGGTGACACTGGTTCATGCCCGCCTTGGCGAGGAGGCCTTCGGCATTGCGCCCGGCGAGGCCCATGTCATGGCCACGCTGCGGGCGATCGACGATGAAAGGCAGGACGCGCTGATGCAGGCGGCCCGCGCCATGGCTGAGGCCGGCGCCGGGCGCCACGGGCTGGAGATCGCGATGGAAACGGCGGACGGTTTTGCCGCCAATGTCAACGATGCAGCCGCTGTGGCCCATGTTGAATCGGCCTTTGCCAGGCTCGGCCTGACGGTCATGCCGCTAGCGGGTCCGTTCCGCTGGTCGGAGGATTTCGGCCGCTTCGGCCAGGCCTGCCCGACGGCCATGTTCGTTCTGGGGGCCGGCGAGGACCATCCGCCGCTGCATGCGCCGGACTACGACTTTCCCGACAGCATCATCGCGCCCGGCATGGCCGTGTTCGAACAGGTGATTCGCGATCTCTGCGGCGCGGCTTAACGCCGGTCAAGGCAAATGGCCATGTTGACCGGCATCTTCAAATGGAAGGCCGCGGCGCGGCGCGGAAAGGGAGATGAGACATGGGGCGGAATTTTCTGGGTGTCTGTGCCATTGCGGCGGGAGTGGTCTTGCCAGCTGTTCCGGCGCAGGCTGGCGATTGCACGGGTTACGTGGTGGGTGTGCGGCCGATCTCGCAATACGACCATGACCGTGGCAACGGCTTCCTTGCCGTGCGCACCGGTCCGGGCACGCGCTACCGCCAGATCGGCGAACTCTATGCCGGCGATGAAGTCTCGGTCTGGGATCGTGCCGGCAACTGGTATCAGGTGGCCTGCATGGCGGGCGACTGCACCGATCCCTATTGGGGCCGGCCAAGCCCGCGCGGCTGGGTTTCTGCGCGTTATATCGACGCGATTGGCGTCTGCCCGTGAGGGAACAGGAAAACCGGCCGGTTCAGCCGGCCAGCCGCCGCGCCCGTTGCGGCGCTTCGCCATCGCGCATCAGCAGGGCCATGGCCTTCAGGTAATCGACCGGCTTGGCCAGCAGAGGCGGGTTTTCAAGGCCCGTCTGCTCGATCGTGTCCAGGCTGGCGCCTGAGACGAGAAAGAAGGGCAGGCCGGCGGCCCTGAGCGCATGGGCAACCGGAGTCACCACGCCATCGGGCAGGTTGAAATCGAGTATGGCCCCGTCCACATCCTCCAGCAGCAGGATGCGTTGTGCCTCGGCGACGCTTTGCGCCAGGATGACGGCATAACCGGCCGCCTCGGCCTGGGTGGCAGCATCCATGGCAAGCCACGCGTCGTCTTCCACGATAAGCAGGGTCGGCTTGTGCATGGCACTCCCTTTCGTCCCTTGATCCCGTATGTCCCGACCGCTCAACGCCGGAAAATGCGAGAGGTTTCCCCTGCCTGCCGATGGTCGGGCAACATGGTTAACGAAGGGTTCAGCCTGTGCTTGAAGGCGGGGGGAAAAGCGGCGGTTTCAGCCTGCCTGTTCCTCGATACGCGCCATGTCGTCATCCGACAGCCCGAAATGGTGGCCGATCTCGTGGATGAGGACATGGGTGACAATGTCGCCCAGCATCTCGTCGCTCTCCGCCCAGTAGTCGAGAATGGCACGCCGGTAGAGCGTGATGCGATTCGGCCCCTCGCCTGTCTGCGGGTTCCACCGCTCCGCAATGCCGCGGCCCTCGAACAGGCCGAGCAGGTCGAACGGGGTTTCCAGCGCCAGCGCATCGAGGATTTCTTCCTCGGGAAAATCCGCCACCTGGATCACGATCTCGCCGGTAAGGGCCCGGAACTGGCCGGGAAGATGCGCATAGGCCTCCATCGCCATCAGCTCGATCTCTGCGAGCGTGGGCGCGGCGGCTGTCTGCCAGTTGCGGGTTGCGTAAATGCGGGCCATCACCTTTTCCTGTCCGGCCCATATAGGCGCTTTTGCCTCCCGTTTGAAGCACGTGCCCCGGATTCAGCCCTGCGGCCTGTTCATGGCATGGAGAAGAATCTTTTCCTGCCCGCTTGACTCCGGGGGGCAGCTCTGGAATCCATAAGAACATAACAGGAACATTTAAGGCGGCGACCTGCCTGGCACTGCAATCGCAGGCCGGAGGATCGCTTGTCCCTTGCCTTGATCACAGGGCCTGAAGAAAGGACACGCGCCATGGCCACCCGCGCCGTGACGGAGGAGCTTTTGCGCGATCTGCGCCGGCGGATTGCGGCCATAGAGGATGAAACGCCCCGCCTCCGGCAGGTTGAGGCGGAAACGCCCAGCCATGGCGAAAACGCCACCGGCGGCACGCTCCTGCGTGAGCACGGCCGCCCGGTGGAAGGCTTGCGCCATGCCCGCGCCGAACGGGTGTCCACGGGCGACGGGTCTGCCGACCGGTTGCTGGGCGGCGGCTTGCCGCTGGCGGCCCTGAGCGAGGTGATCGCGCCTGAAACCCGGGATGCGGGCGCGGCGGCAGCGCTGGCGCTCGGTCTGGCGCTGCGGGCGCATCGCGCCCGCAAGACGGGCGCGCCGCAGGCGCCGCTGCTCTGGGCCACGACCCGCCAGGCCATGGCCGAGGCCGGCATGCCCTGGGCGCCGGGACTGGCCGGCCTGCTGGGACTGGAGCCGCATCGCCTTCTCGTCGCCGAGGTCCCCCGCCTTGCCGATCTCCTGTGGATCGCGGGCGAGGCGGCGCCGCTGGCCGGCCTGTCTGCTGTCATCGTGGAGATGCGCGGCAATCCTGCCGCCTGCGACCTGACCGCCACGCGCCGCCTGCACATGCGCGCCCGTCAGGCCGGCCGGCCCGTGATCCTGCTGCGCCAGGCCGCGCGCGCTGAGGCCAGCGCCGCCCTTCTGCGCCTTCTGGTGCGCGCTGCGCCCTCGGCCCCGGCAAGCGCCTTCGGGGTGATGATCGAAGGAACGATCGGCAATCCGGCCTTTTGCCTGACCGTTGACAAGGGCGCCAACGAAACCTGTGACCTGACACTGGAGTGGAACCGCGATGACCAGCGATTTGTCCTGCACCCCGGCGCACCGCTGCGCCGGAAACCCGTTCAGCGGCCGCCGTATCCTGGCGCTGTGGTTTCCCTGCCTGCCCACCGACCGGATTCTGGCCGCCCGCCACGACCGGATCTCACGGACCAGCACGTCCGCCGGCGCGGCTGAACGCCCGCCGCTGGTGCTGGCCGAAACCATGGCCAATACGCAACGCCTTTCCGCCTGTTGCGAAAAGGCAGCCGGCCTGGGGCTTGTCCCCGGCCTCGGGCTGGCGGCCGCACGCGCCATGCATCCGGCCATCGAGGTCATGCCGGCCGACCCGGCGGCCGATGCGCGGTTCCTGAACCGGCTCGCTCTTTGGGCGACACGCTACACTCCGCTTGTCGGGCTGGATGGAACCGACGGCCTGTTTCTCGACATTGCCGGCTGCGCCCATCTCTTCGGCGGGGAAGAAGCCCTGATGACGGATGCGGTTGCCCGCGCCCGCGCGCTCGGACTGGCCGTGCAGGCCGGCTTGGCCGCGACGCCGGGCTGCGCCTTTGCCGCGGCCCGTCTGCGCCCCGGCACCATGGTCGCACCCGGCGCCGAGGCGGATTTCATGGCACCCCTGCCGCTTTCGGCCCTGCGCCTCGAACCGAAGGCCGAAGCCGGCCTGCGCGCCGTTGGCCTTTCCACCATCGGCCGCCTGTCGGCCCAGCCGCGCGCCGCCATTGCGCGGCGTTTCGGCCAGGCCGTCATCGCCCGTCTCGATGCCGCTCTGGGGCATGCCGGCGAAGCCGTGTCCCCGCTCATGCCGGTCGCCGATCTGTCCGCCGAACGCCGCCTCGCCGAACCGGTCATGCTGAGCGAACATGTCGAGGAGATCGCGCTGGGCCTGGCCCGGGCGCTGAAACCGGCGCTGGAAGAGCGCGGTCAGGGCGCACGCCGGCTGGAACTGGCACTCTGGCGCACCGATGGCGCGGTGAAACGCCTGGCCGTCGGCACGGCGCGGCCATTGCGTGAGCCGCGCGCCATTCGCGACCTGTTTCGCGAGCGGCTCGCGGCGCTGGACGGAACGCTTGATGCCGGCTGCGGTTTCGAGATCCTGCGCATGTCTGTCCTTGCATCCGCACCCTTCGGCGAAAGCCAGCGCGATCTTGCCGGCGATCCGGCAGACGGTTCGGATGCCGTCGCGGCATTTGCCGAACGCGCGGCGGCACGCTTCGGCCCGCAGGTCCTGCTTGCGCCCCTCATGCGGGAAAGTCATTGCCCGGAACGCAGCGCGCCTCTCTTTCCCTCCACGCAGATGGGCGGGTCGCCATCGCGCCCCGTTTCCGGCAACCTGGCGCTCAAGCCCGCTGTTGCAGCCCATGCGCCATGCGCGCCAAGGCCCGTGCGCCTGCTCGCCAGCCCCGAACCCGTCGATGCCATTGCAGGCATTCCCGACGGTCCGCCCGCCTCCTTCCGCTGGCGCCGGGTGCATTACCGCGTTGCCCGCGCCGAGGGACCGGAGCGCATGGGCCCGGAATGGTGGCGGGATTCCGCGGATGCGCCGGTGCGCGATTACTGGCGCGTGGAAGACGACACGGGCCGCCGCTTCTGGCTCTACCGGGCCGGTTCTTACGAGAGCGCGGCACAGGTGCGCTGGTTCATGCACGGCTTCTTTGCCTGAGGACATGCCCGCCATGCAGACCTATGCGGAATTCGGGTGCCGCTCGAACTTCTCCTTCCTGGAGGGCGCAAGCCATCCGGAGGAACTGGCCGTAACGGCCAGGCGCCTCGGTCTTTCCGCTCTGGGTCTGGCCGACCGCAACTCCGTGGCCGGCGTGGTGCGCCTGCATCAGGCCGCGCGCGAGGCCGGCCTTGCCTTTCACCCCGGCGCGCGCCTGGTCTTTGCCGATGGCGCCGGACCGGTTCTGACCTATCCCGGGCACCGCCGTGGCTGGGCCAATCTCTGCCGCATGCTGACGGCGGCCAACATGCGTGGCGAAAAGGGCGCACCGGTCCTGCTGACCGAAGACCTGCTGGAATGGGGCGACGGCATGGGACTTTTGTGCCTCGACACGCCAGACAGGCCGGAAGCGGATCGCCTTGCCCGTCTGGCCGTCCTGAAGGATCGCTTCGGCGCCAGCATGCGGCTCGGCATTTCCCCGGCATTTGACGGCATGCACGAACGCCGCCTGGCTGCGGCCATGATTCTGGCCCGCAAGGCCGGCGTGCCGCTGATGGCCATGGCCGATGCCCGCTATCACACATCCGGCAGGCGCGATCTTGCCGATGTGATGGCGGCAATCCGGCTTGGCCAACCGCTGGAAAGGGCCGGCTACGGCCTTGCTGCCCATGGCGAGGCCTGCCTGCGATCGCCTGAGGCCATGGCCCGGCTCTTCAGGACCTGCCTTGAAGCCATAGGCGAGACCATGAAATTTGCCGGCGAATTGTCGTTTTCACTGGATGAATTGCGCCATGAATATCCCGATGAGCCCTGCGGTCAAAGCGCCACGCCGCACGAAGAGCTGGAACGCCTGTCATGGGATGGCGCGGCGCGGCGCTATCCCGATGGGATACCCGACAGGGTGAAGGCCCAGATCCGCCATGAACTGCGCCTCATCGCCGATCTGGATTATGCGCGCTACTTTCTCACCGTTCATGACATTGTCCGTTTCGCCCGTTCTCGCGGCATCCTCTGCCAGGGACGTGGTTCGGCGGCCAATTCCACCGTCTGCTATTGCATCGGCATCACGGAAGTCGATCCCGCGCTCACCGACTTGCTTTTCGAACGCTTCATTTCGCCGGAACGGCGCGAACCGCCGGATATCGATGTCGATTTCGAACACGAACGGCGTGAGGAGGTGATCCAGTACATCTATGCCAGATACGGACGTGACCGCGCCGGCCTGGCAGCCACCGTCATCACCTATCGCGCGCGCTCGGCCATGCGCGAGGTAGGCAAGGTCATGGGTCTCCCGGCGGATGCCGTTTCCGCCATGTCCGGCTCGGTCTGGGGCTGGTCATCGGCCGCCCTGGGCGAGCGCGAGGCGAAGGCTGGCGGGCTGGACACGCGAAGCGCGGAAACCCGGCATGTCCTGCGGCTGGCCTCCGACATCATCGGCTTTCCCCGCCACCTGTCGCAGCATGTCGGCGGCTTCGTCATCACGAAGGACCGGCTGGACGAGGTGGTGCCGGTCACGCGCTCGGCCATGGACGGGCGCACCATGGTGGAATGGGACAAGGACGATCTGGATGCGCTCGGCATCCTCAAGATCGACGTGCTGGCGCTCGGCATGCTCACCTGCCTGTCGCGCGGCCTGAAACTGCTGGAAAGCCATTATGGCAAGGCGCTGACGCTGGCCACCATTCCGAAGGAGGAAGCGGCAGTCTATGCCATGATCTGCCGCGCCGACACGGTGGGCGTGTTCCAGATCGAGAGCCGGGCGCAGATGACCATGCTGCCCCGGCTCAAGCCGAAGGAATTCTATGATCTCGTCATCGAGGTGGCGATCGTGCGCCCCGGCCCCATCCAGGGCGACATGGTTCACCCCTACCTGCGCCGCCGCCAGGGAAAGGAGGCCGTGACCTATCCCAGCCGGGAACTCGAACAGGTGCTGGGCAAGACCCTTGGCGTGCCGCTGTTCCAGGAACAGGCCATGAAGATCGCCATTGTCGCCGCCGGGTTCTCACCGGCAGAAGCCGACAAGCTGCGCCGCGCCATGGCCACCTTCCGCCGCGTCGGCACCATTCACACCTTCCAGAAGAAGATGATCGATGGCATGGCGGCCAACGGCTATGACCGCGCGTTCGCCGAACGCTGCTTCCGCCAGATCGAGGGTTTCGGCGAATATGGCTTTCCCGAAAGCCACGCCGCCTCATTTGCGCTTCTGGTCTATGCCTCCTGCTGGCTGAAGGCGCGTTACCCGGATGTCTTCTGCGCCGCCATTCTCAATGCCCAGCCCATGGGCTTCTACGCGCCGGCCCAGCTGGTGCGCGATGCCCGCGAGCATGGCGTGGAAGTGCGCCCGCCCGACATCAACCATTCCGATTGGGATTCGACGCTGGAAGACGGCACCTTCGATGCCGCCCGCATCGCTCCCCGTCATCGCGAAATGAACGGCGTCATCCGGGCGCGAATGGCCGTGCGCCTCGGCTTTCGCCAGATCAAGGGACTGGCCGAGGCAGACATGGCGCGCCTGATTGCCGCGCGCGGGCGAGGTTATGATTCGGTGCGCGACGTCTGGCTGCGCTCCGGCCTCGGTCCAGCCGTCATCACGAAACTGGCCGAGGCGGATGCGTTCCGCTCTCTCGGGCTGGACCGCCGCGCCGCGCTCTGGGCGGCACAGGCGCTGGATGGTGGGCAGGCCGCGGAGCACTTGCCCCTGTTCGATGCGCCAGGCACCGCGATGCGCGACCTCGAACCGGATGCCCACCTGCCCCCCATGCCGCCCGGCGAACAGGTGATCCACGATTATCGCAGCCTGTCCCTGTCGCTGAAGGCGCATCCGCTCTCCTTCCTGCGCAAGCGCCTTGCCAGGGCCCGTATCCTGACCGGCGAGGACCTGGAACGCACGCCGTCAGGGCGTCTTGTCGAGGTTTGCGGCCTGGTCCTGGTGCGCCAGCGTCCGGGTTCGGCCAAGGGCGTCGTGTTCATGACGCTGGAAGACGAGACCGGCGTGGCCAATATCATCGTCTGGCCCAAGGTGCTGGAGCGGTTCCGCGCCGTCGTGCTGGGGGCGCGGCTGGTGCGTGTGGCCGGCCGCTTGCAAAGCGAAAGCGGTGTAATTCATGTCGTTGCAACCCGGCTGGAGGACGCCACGCCGCTGCTCGCAGGCCTGTCGGAGGAATCGCTTCTGATCGACAGCCTCGCCAATGCGGACGAGGTGCGCCGCCCCATCGAGGACATGCGGGGCAAGGTGAAACCGTCTTCACGGCTTGGCCAGTTGCTGAAGGAAGAACCGGACCTGGCCTCCGATCTTGCGACCCTGTCCCGAAAGGCCGGCGCGGTCATGCCGAAGGGAAGGAATTTTCATTAACCGCGCAGCAGCCGCATCATCATGAGGCAAGGAGCATGGGAGCCCCAAAGCGTGGGAAATTCCTCGAAATCGGTGAATCCGCACGAGACGTAGAAAGCACGCGTCCGGGCATAGAATGTATCTGGTGATGCGGAAGACAGGGTTTTTACGGAGAGATACACCGCTCCATACCGGCGAGCAGCCTCCGCTAAATGTTCAACCAGCTTTCGACCGATGCCCATACGGTGAAATGCCGGAGAGACGCCCATCACATGAAGCTCGGTGTGATCCCGCGTATGATGCATCAAACTTGCAAAGCCAACCAGCTTATCTTGGACATAGCTGCCAAATGCCGGAAGTTCTTCCACCTCGCGAACATAATTCTCCAGTGCGGCCGGATTTCCGAACCATTGCGGCAGCTCCCCAAGAACCCGCCGGCAGGCTTCGCCCTTGTTCACCTCTAAAGTGCATATGACGGGATTCATGAACATCACCCCCGCACCGGGGAGAGCAACAGATGCTCCATGCGGCGGAAACTCTCCGAGAGAATGGCGGCATCGCCAAGCGCATGGGCAAGCGCGATTCCGCCTTGCCATTCGGCAATCGCCGAGCGGGCGATGTTGAGCGCGATGGAGGGGCGGATTCCCAGCCGTCCCAGTTCCTTTGCGGCAAAGCCGATCAGCAGTGCAAAGCTCTCCGCCGCGCGTTCGGAAGCCGGCGCATGCTCCCGCCGGAAATCACGCACACAAAGGGCAATCGGGCAGCCGTGGTCGACGCGCAAACGCATGGAACGGGACAGCCGGTCAACCAGGCTGGCAAGCCTCGTGCGCGGATCCTGGCTCTCGCCGCTGATCGTGTCGATCATCGCCTGCGTTTCGCCAACGAATATATCGGCGACGGCATGTGCCAGATCGCCCTTCGTTTTGAAGTAGTAGTAGACGTTTCCAAGCGGCACCTGCGACCGGGCGGCAATGTCGGCGATGGAGGTTGCCGCATAACCGCGGGTCCAGAACAGCTCTGCGGCCGATGCCGCCAGCGCCTGCCTCTTGCTGTTGCCGCTCTTTGCCATCGCCCGCTCCGCTTTTCCCAAGTTACCTGACTGACTCAGGATTGGCAACGGGTTTACGTCACCAGCGGGATCGCAAACAGGAAGGCCAGTCGCCGAAGCGGCCATCACTCCTCGATCTGGCGCGCTTCCGAGGGCAGCAGAATAGGGATCCCGCCATGAACGGGATAGGCAAGCCGGGCCGATTTCGAAACCAGTTCGTTGCGCTCCCGGTCATAAACGAGAACGGACTTGGTCAACGGACAGACCAGCAGTTCCAGCATGCGCGGATCGATCTGCATGCGACGTTCCGTCTCGGCCGCCATGTCGTGCCCCTATTGCAGGTTGACGGGCGATTCGTCCTGATCGCGCAGCGCCATCTCGGTGATCGCCACGAGCGTGTCGGCCCGTGACTTCAGGTCCGCAGCCTCCAGCAAGGCCTGTTTCTCCGCCGACTCGTACGGCGCCATCATCGACAAGGCATTGACGAGCGTCACATTGCCCGCCCGCATCACGCTTTCCCAATCGGCTTCCATGTCATTGGCATCGAGATAGGCCCGGAATGCACCCAGCAGCGCATCCCGGTCGATCGAACTTTCCTGCTCGTCCTGTTTGAGATCGGCCACGAAATGCGAAACCCTGGCCTGGCGATAGGGCGTGCGCACACTCAACTCCTCGATGACGCGAAACCGCGTCACGCCATCCAGCGAAATGATGTAGCGGCCGTCACCGGTTTCCGCGAAGGAGGTTATTCGCCCCATGCAGCCCATCCGGCAAAGCGCCGGCTCGCCATCGTCGCGCCGCGCGCCATCGAGAGCCGGCTGGATCATCCCGATATGGCGATTGCCCGCCAGCGCGTCATCCACCATTTGCAGATAACGGGGCTCGAAAATGTTCAGCGGCATCCGCCCGCCGGGCAACAGCAGGGCGCCGGACAAGGGGAAAACCGGAATCACGGCCGCTAGGTCGCTTTCATCCCGGTAACGGGCATTGCCAACCTGCATGCGAACACCTCTTCTTTCTGCGCTTTCCCGAAAGATGGGCCGCCGGTGCCGAAACTCAAGCCTTGCAGATGGAGACGCGCCGTTTCACGAGAAAAGCAGGGATGAAAGCCTGCGCCGCGCCGAAAGCGTTGCCGGATCGCTCATGCCCCAGGCCTCGAAGAAAGTGAGCAACTGGTTGCGCGCGGCATCCTCGTTCCAGCCCCTGTCGGCCTTGATGATGGCAAGCAGATGATCGGCGGCCTTCTGACGGTCGCCGCGTGCATTCTCGATCTTGGCCAGGTCCATCCTCGCTGCGTGATCGTCGGGATTGTCAGCCAGGCGGCGCGCGAGTTCCATCGGGTCGCCCAGCGAGCCCAGTTCCGCATCGAGCGCCATGCGGGCCTTGAGTGCCTTGACCGGTTCGGCCTCCTGCTTTCCATCGGGCACGCGGTCGAGAATCTGCCTGGACTGTTCCTTGTCGCCCATGTCGTAGAGAACGGTTGCCGCGTGACCAAGCACATCCGCGTTTTCGGGATCCTGCTGCAGGATGGCGCCGTAAATCTGAAGCGCGGCCTGGTTATCGCCCTCTTCGCGTGCCTTGCGGGCGGCTTCCAATGCCTCACCGACGCCGTCATCACCCGGCCCGGCGAGCTTCTCGATGAACTGCCTGATCTGCGTTTCAGGCAAGGCGCCCATGAATCCGTCGACCGGCTGGCCATTGACAAAAGCGAACACGGCCGGGATCGACTGGACGCCGAGCTGTCCGGCAACCTGGGGATGCTCGTCTATGTTCATCTTCACGAGCTTGACCTTTCCGCGCGCCTCCTTGACGACCTTCTCGATCGCCGGACCAAGCTGGCGGCAGGGCCCGCACCAGGGCGCCCAGAAGTCGACAAGGACCGGCTGCTTGCGCGATTCCTCGATGACATCGGCGACGAAACCGGCAGTCGTCGTGTCCTTGATGAGGTCGTCCGCGCTCCCGGCGGCCGGCGCGGCGCCGCCAAAGGAAACCGTCGTATCGTAGCCCGACGGGCCTGTCTGATATGGATTATTGCCGTTGGTCATGAAGGATGCTCCCGCGGATGGCCGGTCTTCCGGCGTTGTTGCCGCTTAGTTTGCGATTTGTGCAGCGAGATTCAAGGTGTTGGGCCTGTGTCCCGTCGCTTCGATGAAGCGAATGAGATCAGCCGGGGCAATGGACGTGGTCGCCGTGTTGACCAGCGGATGGCAATTGATGACCTCATGGCTCAACAGCGATTCATCGATGAAGAACCGCACCGCGCCCGCCTTGTCATTGATCACGCCGAAAGCAGTGACCGCGCCCGGCGTCACCCCGAGGAGCGATTCCATCGCCTCGGCCTTGCCGAAGGAAACCCGGCTCGCGGCACCGATCGCCTTGTGGATCTGTTTGAGATCGATTTCGGCCTCCTCGTCAACGGTCAGGAGAAAGTAGTTGTCCTTCTTGTCCTTGAGGAACAGGTTCTTGGTATGCCCTCCGGGGATTTGTCCCCGCAAGGCCTGCGATTGCGCGACAGTGAACAGGGGTTCATGCTCCACTGTTTTGACTGCAATATCCATCTGCGCGAGGAATGCGAAGAGTTCGGCCTTGCCGATTGCCATTTCGGGACCCCCTTGGCTGCTTTTCATTGCGGTTTTGCCTGAACGGGGCTGGCGAAACAAGGCTGCTGACGATCCCGTTCCCATGCTGACAAGCCTTTGCGGGCCATGGAAAAAGAATTTTCTGGCAGCGGATGAATTTCCCGAATTTCCCTATTGCATTCCGGCGCGGCTTCGGCGATATAGCCGCTCGCGGACGTTGTTTCGCGGACGAGCGGGTGTAGCTCAGGGGTAGAGCACAACCTTGCCAAGGTTGGGGTCGTGGGTTCGAATCCCATCGCCCGCTCCATTTACAAACGGCCCGGCGCAAGCCGGGCCTTTTGTTTTCTGGCTCGCCGCCACGCCAAATCCATGTTTTTCTGTGCATTATCAAGGCAAGGGCAATTGCCGGAATATCGGTGCCGGGCAGAAGGGAAAACGGACAGAGGACAATGGCCCAGAAGAAAGCGCATGAAGCCGACGCGTGGCTTTCGAGGCCTGATCCGTCAGCCCGGGTTGTCCTGATCTATGGGACTGACCGCGGGCTCGTCTCCGAACGGGCACGCAAATTCGCCGCAGCCACCGGTATTCCGCTTGACGATCCATTTTCGACGATCCGCATGGATGGCGACGAAATCGGCAATGAACCCGGCCGTCTGATCGATGAAGCGCGCATGGTATCCATGTTTGGCGGGGCGCGCTTGCTTTGGATTACCGGTGGCGGTTCGCAGAAAGGCCTGCTGACGGCGGTCAAGGTATTGTGCGAGGAGCCGCCACGCGACGCCGTGGTGCTTATCGAAGCGGGAGACCTGAAAAAAGGCGCCACGGGCCTGCGGGGTGTCGTGGAAACATCGAGGGCAGCCATGGCGCTTCCATGCTATGCTGACGATGTTCGCAAGCTGGACCAGTTGATCAATGAGGAATTGTCTGCCGCGGGTCTGACGATAACGCTCGAGGCGCGGGAAATCCTGAAGGCAGGCCTGGGCGGCGATCGTCTGGCCAGCCGCGGCGAAATCGCCAAACTCGCGCTTTATGCCATGGGCAAATCGCAAATCACGGTCGAGGATGTCACGGCATCCATCGGCGATGTCGCCGGGACCTCCGCCGACGATGCCGTGGATGCGGCAACCACTGGCCGCCTCGATATGCTGGACACTGCCATTCGCCGTCTTGGCGCAGCCGGGGATCCGCCATTCCTAATCCTCTCGGCAGCCCTTAGGCGGCTTGCTCAACTACAGGAATTGCGCCTGGCGGTCGATGAAGGCGGAAAAACGATCCAGGCCGCCGTGGCCAGCGCCAGACCGCCCGTGTTCTTCGCGCGGCGCCCGGCAATCGAAGCCGCACTTTCAGCCTGGACCGCGCAATCCCTGGTTCGCGCCCTCGAACGCCTGCAAGAAACGGTTCTGGAAATTCGCCGCAACCCCGCGCTCGAAACCGAAATCGCACGCCAGGCGCTGCTTGCCCTGGCTGTCGAGAGCGCGCGGCAACGGCGGCGGTAAGACAACCGTTTCGTAGAAATTAGCTGGCTAACGATCACGCGTAAACAGAGATTTATTCGGTCAAGCGCCGACCGGCGCGCTCGCCACCGCGTCCGGTATCAACGCTGCAATCGGCGACAAACCTCATCCAACTGCTCAAGGTTTTTATAGGCAATCTTCAATTGCCCGCCATTGACCTCATGCGTGATTGTCACCTTCATGCCAAGGGCATCACCGACCAGGCGCTCCAAGGCAAGCGTATCCGCGTCCTTCTGCGGTTTTTCCCGCTCTGAACGCGTCGCTCCGCCTTTTTCCGCTCCCTGCTGCAGCGCTTCGGCTTGCCGGACCGACAAGCCCTCACGTACGATTCGCCGGGCAAGGCCGGTCGGGTCTTCCGCTGTGATCAGCGTACGCGCGTGTCCAGCCGAAAGATCGCCACTGACGAGCATCGTACGAACGTCTTCCGGGAGTTTCAGCAGCCGAAGCGTGTTGGCAACGTGGCTTCGGCTCTTTCCGATCACCTGCGCCAGATCGGCTTGCGTATAGCTGTGCTCGTCTATGAGTTGCTGATACCCCATCGCCTCTTCAACCGGGTTGAGGTCAGAGCGCTGCACGTTCTCGACGATGGCGAGTTCCAGCGCCACCCTGTCATCGACATCTCTGACAAGGACAGGGACTTCCGCAAGTCCGGCCAGTTGCGCTGCCCGCCACCGCCTTTCGCCGGCTATGATTTCATAATGTCCGTTTCCGCCAGCCGCAGGGCGCACCACAACGGGCTGAACCACGCCATGTTCGCGGATCGACTGCGCCAGGTCCTTGAGATCGTCTTCCGAGAAGTGTCGGCGTGGATTGCGCGGATTTCGACCGATCAATTCGATCGGCGCCTTTCCGTCGGCTGTGGCTTGCGGCGCGGCTGCTTCTGCGGCCGGCTTGTCCATTTCACCGATCAGTGCGGCCAATCCGCGCCCAAGTCGTCTTTTTGAAGGATCGTCATTCATTGAATTACACTTTCGACGCAGTGAAGTTCGGATTATCAGGCAGCCTGGAGCCGTCGCTCGCGCCGTATCACTTCCGAAGCCAGCTGGAGATAGGCCTGGCTTCCCGTGCATTTCAGATCATACAAAATGGCCGGTTTTCCATGCGATGGCGCCTCCGAGATACGGACATTGCGGGGGATCACTGTGTTGTAGACCTTTTCCCCCATATGCGCCCGCACATCATCCACCACCTGGTTGGCGAGATTGTTACGCCCGTCATACATGGTCAGGACGATACCCTGGATCTCAAGCCCCGGATTGATGCTGGTGCGGACCTGTTCGACGGTCTGGAGCAGCTGGCTCAAACCCTCGAGAGCAAAAAATTCGCATTGCAACGGAACGAGAACCGAATCCGCCGCCGCCATGGCATTCAACGTCAACAGGTTCAACGACGGCGGGCAGTCGATCAGAATGTAACCGTAACCATGGTCCTGATTCCGGATAGCGTTTCGCAATCGAACGACACGATCGGCGGACCCGGAGATTTCCATCTCGACACCAAGAAGATCCATTGTGGACGGCACGATGTCGAGATCAGGCACAGCAGTACGGATCGTGGATTCCGTCAACTTCCGATCACCGACGAGGACATCATATGCGGAAACGACGCGCTCCGACCGCTCCACGCCCAACCCGGTGCTGGCATTGCCCTGCGGGTCAAGGTCAATAATCAACACGCGCTCTCCGATTGCGGCAAGTGCGGTGCCAAGATTGATGGCAGTCGTTGTCTTTCCGACCCCACCCTTTTGGTTGGCGAGAGTTATGATCCGGGTTCTCTTGCTCATGGTCCACATCCGTGATGCCAGGACTTCGGCTCGACATATACAGGTTCTCAGCGCCGTTCTGGCTGCGATATTTCAAGAATGACACTCTCATCATCGATGACGCTCGGATGTTCTATCAGATTGAACGTCCAGTTTCGCCTGCTTTCTTCGACTTCCCGTCGGTATCCACGACCTTTTGGGAAAAATGCACGCGTCCCTTCGCCAAACAACGGAAAAGCCATGGACAAGAGATCGTCCAGAGGGGCAAGCGCACGCGCGGTGATGAAATCCGGTTGTTTCACGTGAATCACAGCATCTTCAATACGCTGGGATACGATCCGCGCAGGCCCCCCAAATGCTGCATTGACCGAGTGAAGAAACCCGGTCTTGCGTGTGTTACTTTCGACCAACGCTACCTCGCCCGAAGACCCTTTGGCGAGTATCGCAATCACCATCCCAGGGAGTCCGCCACCGGACCCTAGATCAACCCAGCTCCCGTTGCTGTTGTTCGCAAGAAAGAAAATTTGAGCAGAATCGAGAACATGGCGTTCCCAGAAAGAACCAATTGTCGATGGCGCGGCGAGATTGATCTTCCGGTTCCAGATCTCAAACTGCGTTTGATAAGCCTTCAACAACTCATATGTTTCACGTGAAACCCGCAAACCTAGCGAACAAAGTGCGGAATAGTCGTCCTCTCGCATCATCCGGCCTTCAAGAAAAAGTGTCGATTGCGAACATGTGCAATCAACAACGCCACCGCTGCAGGAGTCATACCTTCAATGCGGCTTGCTGCCCCAATCGATGAGGGTTGCGCTGAATCCAGTTTACCCTTCAACTCGTTCGACAGCCCGGAAAGCTGAGAATAATCGAAATCTTTCGGGATAACGAGCGCTTCTTCTCGCAAGGCGATGTCGATATCAGCCTTCTGCCGATCCAGATAGACAGAATATTTCGCATCGGTTTCAAGCAGCATTTTCACGTTATCCGAAAGCGTTCCAAGTCTCGGCTCTATCGCTTCCAGGATTGCCATATCAATGTCGTTCAATGAGAGTATATCCAAGCCATTGCGCCGCCGGCCGTCTTTCCTCAAATGAATTCCGAACGCCCCAGCCTGATCTGGGGTCAATGTAATCATAGTGAGCAAATCCGAACCACGCCGATAATCAGCTTCAAGCGATGAAAAACGTTTTTTCCTGGCAACGCCAGCCAATCCGATTTCCACGGCCACTGGCGTCAGGCGAACATCGGCATTGTCCGCACGAAGCGAGAGCCTGTACTCCGCGCGGGACGTGAACATGCGGTATGGTTCGGAAATGCCGCGGGTCACAAGATCGTCGATCATCACGCCGATATAGCTTTGGTTCCGGCTGAGTTTGAACGCTTCTTCTTCGGCAGCATGTCTTGCCGCGTTGATACCCGCGACAATCCCTTGAGCTGCCGCTTCCTCGTAGCCGGTTGTTCCATTGATCTGACCCGCAAGGTACAGTCCATCGACGCCCTTGACCGCCAATGTATGTTCTAGCGACCGCGGATCGACATAGTCATATTCGATTGCGTATCCAGGCTGCAGGATTGTCGCATTCTCCAATCCGGGTATCGACCTGATGAATGCGTGCTGAACGTCTTCGGGCAGCGAAGTAGATACACCGTTGGGATAAACCGTATGGTCGTCAAGCCCTTCGGGTTCCAGGAAAATCTGATGGCCATCGCGGTCTCCAAAACGCACAATCTTGTCTTCAATCGAAGGGCAATATCGCGGTCCCTTGCTTTCGATCCGGCCGGAATACATCGCCGAGCGGCCGATATTCGCGCGAATGATATCATGTGTCTCTTCAGTCGTACGGGCGATACCGCATGCAATTTGTGGGTTCTGAATTCTGTCGGTCAGCAAGGAAAACGGCACAGGCTCGGGATCGGCCTGCTGCATCGCCATTGCCGACCAGTTGATTGTACGTCCGTCAAGGCGCGGGGGAGTGCCGGTTTTAAGCCGGCCAAGAGTAAGTCCCAGATCCTTCAGGTTCTCGGCAAGTTTGAGCGAAGGTGACTCGCCCATCCGGCCAGCAGGGAAATGGCGTTCACCGATATGAATGAGACCACCCAGGAAAGTTCCCGTCGTGATGACAACAGAACGGCTGGATAGATGCGATTCATCAGAGAGGCGCACACCACGCACGGATTCGCCCTCAATGACAAGTTCAGTCACTTCTCCTTCTACGATGTCCAGGCCGCGCTGATCCCGCAACAGGTTCTGAACCGCGTTCCGGTAAAGTTTTCGGTCTGCTTGCGTTCTGGGTCCGCGAACCGCAGCGCCCTTTTTTCGGTTCAGGAGTCGGAACTGGATACCGGCTGCATCAGCGGCTACGCCCATGAGTCCGTCAAGCGCATCGACCTCCCTCACGAGGTGGCCTTTACCCAGACCGCCAATCGCCGGATTGCAGGACATTGTACCGATTTCGGATCGGCGCATGGTAACGAGCGCGGTTCGCGCACCCAATCGCGCTGATGCGGCGGCGGCCTCACAGCCTGCGTGCCCACCACCGATGACAATAACATCATAAAATTCGGCCATTACCAAGTCTTCCGTCGCATTGATACCGCGAACAATCGTTAGACCGAAACGGATGCGGGATTGGCGGTCAATTGTCAACGATGCCAAGTCATCGATGTCCGGACTCCATTTGTTTCACGTGAAACGGGTATGCCAGGACAATAGCTGTTTCACGTGAATCATTTTCCGATACAGAACCGAGAAAATATGACGTCCAACAAATCCTCGACGTCAACTGATCCAGTGATTCGCCCGATAGAGCGCATCGCTACACGCAAATCCTCCGCAGCCAATTCAGGCGCAACACCGAGCATTTGCAAAGCATTTTCGAGCGAAGATACTGCTTGAATACAAAGGTCTTGCTGCCGGCTTCTGAACAGCAAGGGTGTGCCTGTGCCCTTTTGGGTTGTGAGACGCACCGTGCTTGCGAGGTCGGCAAGCAAACTGTCGAGGCCGGCACCGGTGGCGACCGAAATTTGATGCCTGTATCCATGACCTACGGATTTGGCTTCGAGATCCGCCTTGTTCCGGACGAGCCAGACGTCTTTGCCCGGAAACTCACCAAGCGAAACATTGCATTCCTGTTCAGGGCTCGAAATCCACAAGACCAGGTCTGCGCGATCAATCGCGGCATTCGCTCGCTCGATGCCAAGGCGTTCGACCCTGCCTGCATCGCTACGAAACCCTGCTGTATCTGTAACCACGAGTTTGAATCCGTCGAGGTCTAGTGACACTTCGACCAAATCCCTTGTCGTTCCAGTTTCATCTGAGACAATTGCCACATCCCGCTTGGCCAGACTGTTCAACAAGCTGGATTTTCCGACATTCGGAGCCCCGGCAAGGACCACACGAAAACCCTCGGAAATGATCTCCGAACTATGAACACGGTCAAGTTCCATGCGCATTCTGGATATGATGGTATTCAGCCGAGCGACGATATCGGAGATCATTGAATCGGGCACATCTTCTTCGTCAGAAAAATCAAACTCCGCTTCGAGCAGCGCTCTCGCTTCCGTCAAATCTTCCATCCAGTCGGACCAGATTCGCGAATTTGCGCCTGCACTGTTTTCGATTGCCATTCGACGTTGCGCTTCAGTGTCCGCCGTTATGAGATCAGCCAGTGCTTCGGCTTCATAGAGGTCGACCTTTCCATTAAGAAAGGCGCGTCGGCTGAATTCACCTGGTTCGGCATGACGAAACCCGGCAATTGTGCCAAGGGCGTCCAGACAGGCCGAGACAACAGCGCGGCCACCGTGGAGATGAAGTTCGACCGTATCCTCTCCGGTAAATGAATGCGGTGCCCACATCCGAAGGACAAGGGCACGGTCAATGATTCCGTGCCGGCTATCTTCCAGGACACGAAGAACCGGTTGCCTGTCGACTGGCAATCCGCCGCGGCAGATCGACGCGAGCGCCTCCACATTCGGGCCCGAAATACGCATGACAGCGACACCCGAAGGCAGCGCGCCGCTGCTCAATGCAAAGATCGTATCGCCCGAAGACATGGTCCTGTACGAATGGCCGGCACGAACGGATGCAAAAGCGCAAGGGTTCTGCATCCATTCATGTTCATGTGTTCATGGAATCGAAGAAGTCCGAATTCGTCTTGGTCTGTTTCAACTTGTCGATGAGGAACTCGATAGCATCGGTTGTACCCATCGGGGCCAGGATTCGCCGAAGTACGAAAATCTTCTGAAGATCCTGCCTTTGGACCAGCAGGTCTTCCTTTCGGGTCCCCGACTTGAGAATGTCCATGGCAGGGAAAATCCGCTTGTCCGCCACCTTGCGGTCGAGCACGATTTCCGAGTTGCCGGTACCCTTGAATTCCTCGAAGATCACTTCATCCATGCGGCTGCCGGTATCGATCAACGCCGTCGCGATGATGGTCAGGGAACCGCCTTCCTCGATATTGCGCGCCGCGCCAAAGAAACGCTTCGGCCGTTGCAAGGCATTGGCATCGACACCGCCGGTCAGGACCTTGCCGGAAGACGGCACAACCGTGTTGTAGGCCCGGCCAAGTCGCGTGATCGAATCGAGCAGGATGACCACATCGCGCCCGTGCTCCACGAGCCGCTTGGCCTTCTCGATTACCATCTCGGCGACCTGGACGTGGCGAACCGCCGGCTCGTCGAATGTCGAGGAAACCACCTCACCCTTGACCGAGCGCTGCATGTCGGTCACTTCCTCCGGCCGTTCATCGATCAAGAGGACGATCAGGTAGCATTCCGGATGATTGGCCGTGATCGAATGGGCGATGTTCTGCAACAGAACCGTCTTGCCGGTGCGCGGCGGCGCGACGATCAGGCCGCGCTGCCCCTTGCCAAGCGGCGAAACCAGGTCGATCACCCGGGCTGAAAGATCTTTTCCGGTCGGCACATCGATTTCCATGCGCAGCCGTTCGTTGGGATAGAGCGGCGTGAGGTTGTCGAAGTGAATCTTGTGCCGGATCTTTTCGGGATCCTCAAAATTGATCGTGTTGACCTTCAGAAGCGCGAAATAGCGTTCGCCCTCCTTGGGGCTGCGGATCGGTCCCTCGACCGTATCGCCGGTCTTCAGGGAAAAACGCCTGATCTGCGACGGCGAGATGTAGATGTCGTCGGGACCGGGCAGGTAATTCGCATTGGCCGATCTCAGGAAGCCGAAGCCGTCCTGAAGGACTTCGACAACGCCCTCACCGATGATCTCGACATCCTGCGCAGCAAGCTTCTTGAGAATTGCAAACATCAATTCCTGCTTGCGAAGAACGCTGGCATTCTCCACCTCCAGCGACTCGGCGAAGGCGATCAGATCCGTCGGGTTCTTGCTTTTCAACTCCTGGAGTTTCATTTCCTGCATGGTGAGCTCGTAACAAAAGAGGGGAGGATGACCGGGATCAATCATGCGTGACATGGGAAAGGGCAGCATGCTGCCACCGACCGGTCGAAAGGAAGGATCCCCTCAATAAACCGGAAACACGCCCTTTGCAAGGCCAATGCCTACCATAGCGCCGGCTTCACGATCACCATGACCACGATGATCATCATAAGGACAGTCGGGATCTCGTTGATCATGCGCCATTGGCGTTGCGAGCGCACATTCCGGTCTTCGGAAAACAGCCGCACACCCTTGGCCAGGTCGCCATGGGCAGCCGACATTGCCAGAACCGCGGCGAATTTGACGTGGAACCAGCCGTCCGGATAAAACCCGCCTTCCCACATCAGCCAAAGGCCGAACACCCAGGAGATCGTCATGGCCGGGTTCATGATGACGCGCAACAGGCGCCGCTCCATGATCTTGAATGTCTCGGACTGGACCGATCCAGGCTCTGCCTCGCAATGATAGATGAACAGGCGTGGCAGATAGAACATTGCCGCCATCCAGGCGATGATCGCCATCACATGGATCGCCTTGGCCCAGAGGTAGAACCCCTCCGGATCGAGCAGGAAGATCAGCCCTGTCAGGCCAAGAAAGATGGCAATGGCCACGAAGGCGCGCTTGCCGGCCTTGCGGCCGCTGGCCTGCATCTGGTCGCGTGTCTCTGTCACGAGGATTGCCAGCCGGCTTCACGAACCCGGGCAACCATGCGCTCCACATGCGCGATGGGTGTCTGCGGCGTAATGCCGTGGCCCAGATTGAACACGAGAGGACCATTGCCCAGCGCCGCGAGAATGCGGTCGACCCCTTCGTCCAGGGCGCGGCCCCCGGCAACCAGCCGCATCGGGTCGAGATTGCCCTGAACGGCGCCATGCGCCTGCAATCGCTTCGCCTGGTTCAGGGGAACGGTCCAGTCGAGTCCCAGCGCCGTCACGCCTGTACGCGCCCTGTAGCTGTCATAGAGCGTGCCTGCGCCCTTCGGGAAACCGATCACCGGAACCTCCGGGAAACGCGCCCTGACCCGCGATACCATGCGCGCAACCGGCTCGACGCACAGCGCATCGAATGCCGCTTCGTCCAGCACACCGGACCAGGAGTCGAAAATCTGAACGGCATCGGCACCGCATTCGATCTGCCGGATGAGATAATCGGCGGAAACATCGGCCAGCAGAGCCAGGAGGGCCTTCATCGCCTTTTCGTCGCGGAAGGCAAAAAGCCGTCCAGGCGCCTGATCCGGCGTACCATGCCCTGCGATCATGTAGGTCGCCACGGTCCACGGTGCGCCACAGAAACCCAGCAGGGTGGTTTCGTCCGGCAACGCCTTGCGCAGCCTGGACACGGTTTCATAGACCGGCGCGAGATGTTCGTGAAAGCCCTTGTCATCCAGGCCTGCCACCTCGGCGGGCTCGATCGGCGTCATCAGCGGTCCGCGGCCTTCCTCGAAACGAAGATCACGGCCCAGCGCATGCGGTACGACAAGGATGTCTGAAAAGAGGATCGACGCATCAAATCCGAAGCGGCGTATCGGCTGCAGGGTCACTTCGACGGCAAGATCGGGATTGTAGCACAGGTCGAGAAAGCTCCCGGCCTGCTTCCGCGTCTCGCGATATTCCGGAAGATACCGGCCGGCCTGACGCATCATCCAGATCGGAGGGGGAAAGCGTCTGGCTCCCTTGAGCACTTCAAGCACGTTTCGCGTCATTCGTCCCATCCATTGCCGAATTCCCAGATCAGGGAATCCCATTAAAGAGATTCTTTAAAGGAGTCTTTTGATTCTATGACTCTGTCAGAATCGTGAATTCATCATCATCCACATCCCGACCGACAGGCATAGAACCCTGATACATGCCGGGAAAAGCCTGTCCGGATGTGGACAAGTCCGGGGATGAACACGAAAACCGGCACAAATTCAAGATCATCCCTATATCTGTCGGAAAACGTGGAATGTGATCTGCCATGAACATGCAACAATCTGCCACAGCCTTGTCCAGACCGTTCCTGCTCTGCCCACAGTCACGATGCCTGTGGAAAAAGCGGCTGGTTTTCACCAGCGCGAAAGGGCAGTCTGTCGCTCCGGCACATTTGTCCACAGCAACTGACAGGCAGGCGGATAACCGGTGAACAAACCGCAAAGCTATTTTCATCTTCACCTGATTTCCGACGCCACCGGGGAGACGCTGCTGGCGGCCGGCAGGGCGGCCTCGGCGCAATACAAGAATGCCCGCGCCATCGAGCATATCTATCCGCTGATCCGGACATCGCGGCAGATCGAACGTGTGCTGGAGGAAATCGATGCCGAACCGGGAATCGTGCTCTACACGGTGGTCGACCATGAACTGGCGGCCCTGATCGACAAGGGTTGCGCCGCGATGGGCTTGCCCTGTGTCTCGGTGCTGGAGCCGGTCCTTTCGGTGTTCCAGTCCTATCTTGGCGCACCTTCGGCCCGCCGCGTCGGTGCCCAGCATGTGCTTGACGCGGAATACTTCAGGCGCATCGATGCCTTGAATTTCACGATGGAACATGACGATGGCCAACTGACCCATGACCTCGATGAGGCGGACGTCGTGCTGCTTGGCATTTCGCGGACATCCAAGACGCCGACATCCATCTACCTCGCGAACCGGGGTATCAAGACCGCCAACATTCCGATCATCCACAATGTCCCGCTGCCGGAAACGCTTGTTCATGCCACCAGACCGCTGATCGTCGGACTTGTGGCATCGGCGGAACGCATATCGCAGGTGCGCGAAAACCGGGTGCTCGGCTCCTCCATGGCTTATAACCAGTCCGACTATGCCGACCGCGCGACCATTGCCGCCGAACTGACCCATGCCCGCCAGCTGCTGTCCCGGCACGGCTGGCCGATGATCGATGTCACGCGGCGTTCCATCGAGGAAACCGCCGCAGCCATCCTTGCATTGTACAACAAGGCCCGGCAAACAGGCTGAAACCTCCGGTGTTCGAAGGATACCCGATACCCATGCCCGCCGATCTCGTCCTGGCATCCGCCAGCCCCTTCCGCCGCCAGCTCCTGGAAAATGCCGGCATCTCGTTCAGGGCCGTTCCCGCCGAAATCGATGAACGCGCAGTCGAGGCCCCGCTCGCCCGTGCCGGCGGCTCGCCGGAGGATATCGCGCTTGTACTGGCCGAAGCGAAGGCGATGGAGGTTTCGGGCCGTTATCCCGGCGCGCTGGTCATCGGCTCGGTTCAGACCCTGTCTCTGGGCGACGAGGTCCTTCACAAGGTTGACACGATGGAGGAGGCCCGCAAGCGGCTGTTGCTTCTGTCGGGCAAGACCCATCAACTTAACGCGGCAATCGCCCTGGCAAGGGACGGCGAAACCGTCTGGCGCCATGTTTCCGTGGCCAGTCTCACGATGCGGAGCCTCGATCCGGGCTTTGTCGGCCGGCATCTGTCGCAGGCTGGCGATACGGTTCTTTCCAGCGTCGGCGCCTACCAGATCGAAGGTGTCGGCATCCAGCTCTTCGAGACCATCGAGGGCGATACATTCACCATCATGGGATTGCCCCTGTTGCCGTTGTTGCGCCAGTTGCGCGAAATGGAGGAGATCGATGGCTGAGCATGTCATCAGGGCAGGGGTGATCGGCGACCCGATCAAGCATTCGCGCTCGCCCGTCATCCACCGGCACTGGCTTGAAACCTACGGCATTGCCGGCCGCTACGACGCGATTCATGTACCCGCCGGCGAGGCTGCCGCCTTTGTCGCCCGTTTGGCCGGCGCCGGACTTGCCGGGTGCAACGTGACCGTTCCGCACAAGGAAGACGTTTTCCGCGCCCTGGAAAAACTCACGGACACGGCGCAGCGGATCGGTGCGGTCAACACTGTCTGGCTGGAGAACGGAACCCCCCATGGCGACAATACCGACGGCTACGGCTTTGTCGCCAATCTCGACCAGCGCGCGCCGGGTTGGGACACGGGTGGCAAGGCGACGGTGATCGGGGCGGGCGGGGGCGCACGGGCCATCGTGGATTCGCTGCTGGAGCGCGGCTACGATCGCGTTGCACTGGTCAACCGCACATTGGCGCGCGCCGAGGAACTGGCCGCGCATTTCGGCCGGAACGTCACGGCATCCGGATTCGCCGACATGGCCCGCGAACTCGAAGACGCTTCGCTGGTGGTCAACACCACGACGCTGGGCATGGAGGGCACGACAGGCCATGTCTTCGATTTCTCCATGGTTCGCGACGACTGCCTGGCCACCGACATCGTCTACACGCCATTGATGACACCCTTCCTCTCGGCGGCGCGCGATCGCGGCTTGGCGACGGTCGACGGACTGGGCATGCTGCTGCATCAGGCCGTGCCGGGGTTCGAGCGCTGGTTCGGCACACGTCCCGAAGTCACCGCGCAGTTGCGCCGGATTGTCCTTGAAACCATGGGCGTCACGGAGGACGAGGACGCATGAAGATCGTTGGTCTGACTGGCTCGATCGGGATGGGCAAGAGCACGACTGCGACCATGTTCGCCGAGGCGGGCATACCCGTTCATGATGCCGACGCCACGGTGCACCGGCTCTATGCCGGCCGCGCCGCGCCGCTCATCGAAGCGGCCTTTCCGGGCACGGTGGTGGACGGAACGGTTGACCGGGATCGCCTGGGCAAGGCCGTCATCGGCAATGGCGAAGCGATGAAGAAACTGGAATCCATCGTTCATCCGCTCGTCCGTGCCGAGGAAGCGGCCTTTCTCGACACGGCACGCGGGCAGGGCGCACCATTTGTCATTCTCGACATCCCGCTGCTGTTCGAAACGGGTGGAGACAAGCGGGTCGACGCCGTCATCGTGGTTTCGGCTGATGCCGCGGTTCAGCGCACGCGCGTCCTGGAGCGCGCGGGCATGACGGAAGAAAAATTCGAGGCCATCCTGGCCCGGCAGGTGCCCGATGCGCAAAAGCGGGCCAACGCGGATTTCGTCATCGATACGGGCCATGGCCTTGAAGCGGCACGGGCGCAGGTACGCGATGTCATCGCGGCATTGAGCGAACCAGCGGTGGATTGAAGCCCGGCTGCGCTGACCGGCCCTTGTGCCGTTCCGGCGGTTCCTGAAACTGGACGCAAGCGGCGAATCACCAATTCGGGACGGGCAACATGCGCGAGATCATCTTCGACACGGAAACAACGGGTCTCGATAACCAGGCGGACCGGGTGATCGAGATCGGCGGCGTCGAACTGGTCGACCGTTTCCCCACCGGCCGGACGTTTCACGTCTACATCAACCCCGAAGGTCGGGAGGTTCACCCGGAAGCATTGGCCGTTCACGGGATCTCGAATCAGGATCTCGCCGACAAGCCGGTCTTTTCGGCGATCGTCGAAGAGTTCCTCGCCTTCTTCTCCGATGCCCGGCTGGTGGCCCACAATGCCAGCTTCGACATGGGTTTCATCAACGCCGAGCTGGCGCGCCTCTCGCTGCCCCCCTTCGACCCGGCGCTGGTCGTCGATACCCTGGCGATCGCGCGGCGCAAGCACCCAATGGGACCGAATTCGCTGGATGCGCTGTGCCGCCGCTATGGCATCGACAATTCGCACCGCACAAAGCACGGCGCCTTGCTCGACTCGGAATTGCTGGCAGAAGTCTATATCGAACTGGCTGGCGGCAAGCAGGCCGCCCTGCGGCTGACCGAATCGGGCGGAGGAGAAGACCGGGACGGAACGGATCGCGTGGCGGTCGTGCTGCCGGAGCGGAGCGAGCCCTTGCCGCCACGGCTTTCGGACGAGGACATTCGTGCGCATGAAGCGCTTGTCGTGCGCCTGGGCGAAAAGGCCCTGTGGACCCGGCTGGGCTTCGGATCCCGAATGCCCGGGCATTGAACGGGCATGAAAAACCCGGCGCAGCAAAACGACGCCGGGTCCGTCGATGATTCACGTGAAACGCGGGCGCGTCAGTTGTTCTGGTTCGCGTTCTCGGCGCGGGTGCGTTCTTCCGCCATGCGCTGCTGGAACATTGCGGCGAAATCGATCGGCTCCAGCATCAGCGGCGGGTAACCGCCATTGCGCGTGGCGTCGGAAATGATCTGGCGCGCGAAGGGGAACAGCAGGCGCGGGCATTCGATGAACAGGATCGGCAGCATGTGCTCCTGCGGGAAACCGGCGACGCGGAAAATGCCGCCATAGACGAGTTCGACATTGAACAGCGTCTTTCCGTCCATTTCCGCCTTCGTGTTCAGCGTCAGGACAACGTCGAATTCCTGCTCGGAAAGCGGATTGGCATTGACGTTGACATTGATGTTGATGCCGGGGCTCTTGTTGCCCTGGTTCTGAAGCGACTGCGGCGCATTCGGATTCTCGAAGGAGAGGTCCTTGATGTACTGGGTCAGGACATTGAGGACCGGCTGCTGCTGGTTCTGTCCATTGCCTGCGGCGCCAGATTGGGTATCGCTCATTCTTCGGTTCCTTGTCAGGTTCAGGTCGGCGTGCAGGCAAAGTGTTTTCTGCACGGAAAAATCGCAGGCTGGCTATCATGACCGTTCCGGCATGACAAGTGAAACCGGCTTCTCGCCCGTTCAGCGGCGGTCATGTCCCTCATGCGTGTCCTCGTCGCGGTATTCGTCCTCGCCAAGGTCGATGGTGCGGCGGCCCTCGCCGCGCCAGGCCTGCCGCCCGCTGAACCCTCCGGCCGATACCACCGTTATGCGGTTCCTGACCAGCGTCCAGCCAAGGTCGCGCAACGCCGGAACGAAGAGCAGGAAGCCGAGCGTGTCGGTGATGAAGCCGGGGGTCAGCAGAAGCACACCGGCGATCAGGATCATGACACCGTGAACGAGTTCGCGGCCGGGAATGCGCCCTGCATCCGTCTCGGCCTGAATCCGGGTGATGAGCGAGAACCCCTGGACGCGCAGGAGTATGGAGCCGATGATGGCCGTGACCACGATCATGGCCAGTGTGGCGAACACGCCGATCTGCCCGCCGATCACCACGAAGGCGGCAATCTCGGCCAGCGGAATGACAAGAAGAACAAACGGGATGAGACTGAAGGGCATTGGCCGTGTGGCGCCTCTCTCGATGAGGGTGATATCCGGTCGGGACACTGATAGTGTTACCTGCAATATAGGAAGGCGGACAACGCATTTGAATGCGTGGCACCGGCGTTCTATATGAGCGGTAGTCGCTTTTGATAAACGGTTCCCGGCCCGATGGCCGGATATGATGGCAGGCACGATGCAGTATCTCGATTTCGGAACGGTCTTTTTCCTGATCACTGCGGTGGTGATCATCTATCAGCTGCGTTCTGTGCTCGGCCGCCGCACGGGCAATGAGCGGCCGCCTTTCGATCCCTACACCGAAGGCCGGCTTGAGAACCAGCCGCCCGCCGACGACAATGTGGTTGCCCTGCCGCGCCGCAAGAAGAAGGGCGACGGGGAAGGCAATGACGAGTTCTACGCCCCCGTCGACGTGATTGCCGAGAAGGGAACGCCCCTCAACAAGGGCCTGCGTCAGATCAGGGATGCCGATCCGGGCTTTGATCCCAAGGGCTTTGTCGACGGCGCCAAGATGGCCTATGAAATGATTGTCACGGCCTATGCCGAGGGCGACCGGAAGACCTTGCGCAACCTGCTGTCGCGCGATGTGTTCGAGGGCTTCGATCTCGCGATCACCGCGCGGGAAAAGGCCGGCGAGAGCATGCGCTCTTCCTTCGTCGGCATTTCGCGCGCTGAAATCGTCAATGCCGAGGTGCGGGGCAACGATGCCATGGTCACGCTGCGCATCGTTTCCGAAATGATCTCGGCAACGATGGACGCCAGCGGCGAGGTCATCGACGGCGATCCGGAATCGGTGACGGAGGGCACGGATATCTGGACCTTTGCCCGTGATTTGCGTTCGCGCGATCCCAACTGGAAACTCGTCGCGACCGAAGAGGAATAGGCGCGCCTCGTGGGAATGGTGGCATGATCGGGCAGCCTGCATTCCTGCCGGCGGATTTCTCCGATATTCCGGGTTGGGCTGCCGATGATCACGCGGCGGCCTTTTCCGCTTTCCGCCAATCGGCCATGAAGGCCGGCGAGCGGAGGTGGAAAGACGGCGCGCTGGGTATCGGCTTCGCCTCGCTTCAACCGGCCTTTGCCGCGGCCCGCGTCCTCACTGCTGCCGGGCCACAGGCCGCGCGGCGCTTTTTCGAAAGCCACTTTTCTGCCTGGCGGTACGGCGAACATCCCGGCTCAGGCTTCGTCACCGCCTATTACGAGCCTGAAGCCGAAGCGTCCTTTGTGAAGACGGACCGGTTCCGCTTTCCCCTCTACCGTCAGCCCGAGGATCTGGTGAAAATACCCGCCGGAAATCCTGCCCCCGGCCTCGCTCCCGCGTTTGAATGGGCACGACGGACGGACCTGGGCCTTGTGGAGCATCCGGATCGCCAAGCCATCGAGACCGGTGCCCTGGACGGCCGCGGGCTCGAACTGGCATGGCTTGAGGATCCCGACGACGTCTTCTTCATTCATGTGCAGGGGTCGGCGCGGCTGTCGATGACCGATGGCACGAAGATGCGCATCGGCTTCGCCGCCAAGTCCGGCCACCCCTTCACCGCCATCGGGCGTCTTCTGGTGGAGACCGGGGAACTGGATGCCGCCACCATCTCGATGCAGGCCATTCGCGACTGGTTGAAGCGCAATCCGCATCGCCGCGATGCGCTGGTCTGGTCGAACCGGTCCTTCATTTTCTTTCGTGAGAACCCTCTTGGCGACCCGGCCCTCGGCCCGGTTGCTGCCGGCCATGTCCAGCTTTCGCCGGGCCGGTCCGTGGCGCTGGACCGCAAGCTGCATTGTTTCGCTACCCCGGTCTTCATCGACATGCCGGATGCCACGGCTTTCGGCCGGCCGTTTTCCCGCCTGATGATCGGGCAGGATACGGGCTCCGCGATTGTCGGTCCGGCGCGCGCCGATATTTTCACCGGCACCGGAGATGAGGCCGGGCAGATCGCCGGGGCTGTCAGGGCGCCGGCCGACTTCTGGTTTCTCGTTCCAAAGGGCGTCACACCCGCGGGGGCGGCATCGTGAGCGCGCGGGATCGCAAGCTGAATGCCGAGGAGCGGATCCTCTGGGGCAGGGTGGCGCGCAGCACCACGCCATTGAAGGACAAGAAGGTGCTGGAGGACTGGCTGGTGGAAACCCCGCCCGACGCGGACCGGCCGCCCCGCATCGTCCGCCAGGCCGATGCCTTTCGCCAGAATCCGCCGCCTGCCGAGCCTCCCAGGCCGCCGGCGCCATCCTTTGACAGGCCGCAGCGGCGCAAGATCGAGAAGGGACGCATACCCATCGAGGCGCGGATCGACCTGCACGGCATGTTTCAGGCCGAGGCCCATGCCCTCCTGCTGTCCTTTCTGGCCCATGCCCATGCACGCGGCCTTCGTCATGTCCTGGTGATCACCGGCAAGGGCGCTTCCTTCGGCTCGGAAGGCGTGCTGGCCAGGTCGGTGCCCGCCTGGCTGTCGACGCCACCCTTTCGCGCACTGGTCAGCGGCCATGATGTGGCATCGCGCCGCCATGGCGGCGAGGGCGCGCTCTACATCCGCATCAGGCGCAAGCCGGGGAGGGGAGGATGACGCCTTTCGGCAAGAAGCTCAGGGACATGCGCGCTGCCAGGGGCGTGACGCAAAAGGAAATGGCGGCGGCCATCGGCGTTTCGCCAGCCTATCTTTCCGCATTGGAACATGGCCGTCGCGGCCAGCCCACCTGGGCTCTGTTGCAGCGCATCATCGGCTATTTCAATGTCATCTGGGATGAGGCGGACGAATTCGCCGAACTGGCCGGCATGTCGGATCCCAGGGTGACCATCGACACCGCGGGCCTGTCTCCGGCAGCCACGGCATTGGCAAACAGGCTGGCTCGCGACATTTCCCGGCTCGATGCCGAGGGTCTGGAAGCGCTGGACCGGATGCTCGATGCGCTTGCCCGCGATGAATGAGTGACGGCAGGCCCTAGCGGAAAAGCGCCTTGAGTTCCTCCAGCCGGTCATTGACCAGCCATCCGTAATAGTTTTCCTCCGGCATGCGCGGCGCCTTGCCCTCGGCAAGGCGCTTGCCGTTCTCCGCCTTGAGCGCCTGGGCGCGCTCTTCCGGATTGCCGAGATTGTAGAGTGTCGCCGTGACGCCCGGATTGCCGGAAATGTCGAAACCGGCGATATCGCGATAGGCCTCGATCGATTTGGCAATCACCGCCGCGACATAGGCAAGCGACATGTCCGGGTCCATGATTGTCCGGTAGACCGCTTGCGGATTTCTGTGATCCAGCCGCCGGTAACCGGAGACCTCGTGCACCATGTCGCTCATTTCCAGCGCCGTCAGCGGGTTGAGCTGGCCCAGTCCGAAGGTCTGGCCCGCATAGAAGGGCTGGAAGAAGACCGCCGAGAACCGGTCGTTCGGCCAGGTCGTGCCATCGACGGCGCGCCCGCGAAAGATCCTGTTCCAGACGGCCTCGCGGCAGGTCCACTGGTCGTAGCTGCCGGTCAGGGCATTGCACTCGCTGAATTGCGGGCGTTCGATGAAATCCTCGACATCTTCTCCGCCGTGTTCGAAGCGGAAGCTCGAATTCACATAGGACAGCGCCTTGATGTAATAGCTTTGAAGCCGGTCATAGGCATCCACGTTGTAGGTGTGTTCGCCGACAATCGCGCCCACGATATGCATCGGGTCGATGCCGTATTCCTTCGCCGTTTCGCGAATGGCCCCGCGCAGGCCTTCATCCGATTGCAGCAGCGCCAGGATCTTGCGGTACTTGGCGTCGAAGGTTGTCTTCAGCGCCTTCGTCCGTCTTGCCGAACCGCCGGGGATGTCGGGCTGCTCGCTGTGCCGGTTGCCCGCAGGCACGTCGACAACCGGCGCAGCCGTTGCCGCCGCCGCAATGGCGCTGGAAAGGAGCAGGGCGAGGGCGGTCTGGCGAAACATGGCGGCAAGCAGGCGTCCTGATGGAAGACGGGGTTTCAATAATCGGTCGGGCCGGTCAAGTCGATATGCCTGGCCCTGAACTAAGGGCAAAGATGATGCCGGAGTGTGTCGCCGGTTACAGGATGTAGCGGGACAGATCGGTGTTCTTTGCCAGATCTCCGACATTGGCGTGAACATAGGGCGCATCGATGACCATGTCTTCGCCATCCCGGTCGGGTGCCGTATAGGATATTTCGTCCAGCACCCGTTCCATGACGGTCTGAAGGCGCCGCGCGCCGATATTTTCCACCGTGGCGTTGAGATCGACGGCAATGCCGGCCAGCGCATCGATGGCATCGTCGGTAAATGAGAGATTCACGCCCTCGGTGCCCATCAGCGCCGTGTACTGCTTGATGAGGCTGGCCTCGGTTTCGGTAAGGATGCGACGGAAGTCCTCCTTTTCCAATGCTCTCAGTTCCACGCGGATCGGCAGGCGTCCCTGCAATTCGGGCAGCAGGTCGGACGGCTTGGAAACGTGGAAGGCGCCCGAAGCGATGAACAGGATGTGATCGGTTTTCACCGGGCCGTGTTTCGTGGCGACCGTCGTGCCTTCGATCAGCGGCAGCAGGTCGCGCTGCACCCCTTCGCGTGACACGCCCGCTCCATGCCCGCCTTCCCGCGTGGCAATCTTGTCGATTTCATCCAGGAACACGATTCCGTCGTTTTCGGCCGAAAGCAGGGCCTCCTGTGTCACCTGGTCCATGTCCAGCAACTTGTCGGATTCGTCGTTGATGAGAAATCCGTAGCTTTCGGCCACCGTTGTCCGCCGCGTCTTGGTGCGGCCGCCGCCCATCGCCTTGCCGAGCAGGTCGTTGATGTTGAGAACCCCTATATTCGCGCCCGGCATGCCTGGAATCTCGAAACCGCCCGGCATCCCGCCATCGGCCACCTCGATCTCGATTTCCTTGTCGCTGAGTTCGTTGTTGCGCAGCTTTCGGCGGAAGGAATCCCGGGTAGCCGGGCTGGCCGTCTTGCCCACAAGCGCGTCGAGCACGCGTTCCTCGGCATTGAGCTCCGCCTTGGCCTTCACCTCCGCCCGCTTGCGGTCGCGCACCAGCGCGATCGCCGATTCCACGAGGTCGCGCACGATCTGCTCCACGTCGCGCCCCACATAGCCCACCTCGGTGAACTTGGTTGCTTCCACCTTGATGAAGGGCGCCCCGGCCAGCTTGGCGAGCCGCCGCGAAATTTCCGTCTTGCCGACGCCTGTCGGGCCGATCATCAGGATGTTCTTGGGATTCACCTCCTCGCGCATCGGGCTTTCAAGCTGCTGCCGGCGCCAGCGGTTGCGCAGCGCAATGGCGACGGCCCGCTTCGCTTCCTTCTGTCCGATGATGTAGCGGTCGAGTTCCGAGACGATCTCGCGGGGGGAATAATTGGTCATGGCCTACACTTTGATGGGAGGAAGTTTTGCCAGCACCGATGTGGGAAGCGTGGTCCCGACGGTCAAGCCGCGGATACGCTGCCAGCCGGCGCCGAACATGATCACCAGCGCGCCGATCATCAGCAGGATGAGCGCGAAGGGCGGGATGCCCGTGGCGTTGGCCGTCCGGTCGAACAGGTAATAGACGCCGAGCGACCCGAAATAGGCAAAGGTCGGCACCAGCAGCGAGCGCCGGTCGATGGCCAGCGCGACATAGACGAAACCGGCGATGAGCAGGGCAAGCGAGATGGCCGCGCCCATGCCCGGTTCGATGTCGCCCACGGCAGTCGCCTGGCCGGTTGCCAGGATGAAGAGCGGATGCACCAGCATGGGCGCGGAGACGACATGCAGCCAGAAGGCGCAATCGGACCAGATCGTGCGCCGCTCCCGGTCGTGCAGGTCGAGCGCCACGGCGACGAGAAAGACGGCGATGCCGCAGGCAAGCGGCATCAGCAGCGCCCGTTCCATCACCAGCGGAAGCTGTTCGGCAGCCGGCAGCGCCACCTGACCGCTGGTCACACCGTCATAAAGGACCAGCGCGGACCAGAGAAAGGCCAGCGCGGTTGCGGCCAATGCGAAGACCGCAGCCATGATGGGAACGCGAAACCGCCAGAAATAGAGCGCCGCCGCCGCAGCGACACCGCCCGCGGCGAGACTGCCGAGCCATCCGGCCCTGGCCCGCAGCGCGAACAGGGCCAGCATGCTGTTCTCGCCCGCTTCTAGCCCCGCCTGCGACATGGCATGTTCGCCGAGGATGACGGCTATGGCGGCGACGAAACCGAGGCCCAGCACGGTGCTGGCCAGCCGCATCCTTTTCTGCCGCGTCACGAATTCCGCCACGCCCCAGACCAGCAGTGCCGTGATCGCCGCGCCGGCGACGGGGCCAAGCCCCGGCATGGCCTGCATGGAGAAAAGCAGGCCGGCAAACAGCATGCCGATACCAACCGTGACGAACAGGTCGTTTCCGCCGCCGATCAGGCGCAGGTTCTCGTCACCGGCAAGGTCGGGGGGAAGCGGCGGCATGGTGTCCAGCGCCAGAACCGCATCCCGTTGCGACGCCGTCAGGATGCCGCGTTCGACCGCGCGTTCGAGGGTCTCGTGGGAAATCAGGACCGTATTCCTCTTGTCTTGCCGGCGGGAGGCCGGCGCGGCCAGCAGGGTTACCGGGCCGGGCCGGCGTCGAGCGTTTCAACCACGACGTTGTGATTGGTGTAGACGCAGATATCGGCGGCAATCTGCATCGCCTTGCGTGCGATCACCTCCGGGTCCTCCTCCACGTCATAAAGGGCCCGTGCCGCGGCCAGCGCGTAATTGCCGCCCGATCCGATGGCCATCACGCCCAGTTCCGGCTCCAGCACGTCGCCATTGCCGGTGACCGCCAGGCTCACATCCTTGTTGGCCACCAGCATCATGGCTTCCAGTTGGCGCAAATACTTGTCGGTGCGCCAGTCCTTGGCAAGCTCCACGCAGGAGCGCATCAACTGGCCGGGATATTGTTCCAGCTTGGCTTCCAGCCGCTCCAGCAGCGTGAACGCATCGGCCGTCGCGCCCGCGAAACCGCAGATGACGTCCTGGTCCTTGCCGATGCGGCGCACCTTGCGGGCATTGCCCTTCATCACCACCGCCTGTCCCATGGTCACCTGGCCATCGCCGGCGATCACCACCTTGCCGCCCTTGCGCACGGTGACGATGGTCGTCGCGTGCATGCTGTTATCGCCCATGGATCGAAACTCCGTTTGCCTGCCGCGCTTCGGCGGCCTGTCCTGTCTGGACCGTGCCTGTCTGGACCGTGCCCGTCTGAACCGTGCCCGTCTGAACCGTGCCCGTCTGAACCGTCTATGTATGCAACCGGTCAATGAATGCAAACCGGCATCGGCGTTTGGCGAACGAAGGCGGCCGCCAAGCAACTTTCCAATCCTGCCGCCTGCTGCTAGAAGGCAGGCACGAGTTCAACGGGAAGACCAGACATGACCGCCCGCAGCGCCAGCGTTTCGCGCAAGACCAACGAAACCGCGATTGACGTCTCCATTGCCATCGACGGCACGGGCAGGCACGACATCAAGACCGGCGTTGGCTTTTTCGATCACATGCTGGAGCAGCTTTCCCGCCATTCGTTGATCGACATGACGGTGCGCGCAGACGGTGATCTCCACATCGATGATCATCACACGGTCGAGGATACGGGAATCGCCCTGGGTCAGGCCCTTGCGCAGGCATTGGGTGAACGGCGCGGCATCACCCGTTACGCCTCTCTCAACCTTGTCATGGACGAAACCATGACGACGGCGGGCGTGGATGTGTCGGGCCGGCCTTTCCTTGTCTGGAACGTCGCTTTCTCCGCGCCCAAGATCGGCACATTTGACACGGAGCTTGTTCGCGAATTCTTTCAGGCGCTGTCGCAGCATGCGGGCATCACGCTGCATGTGAAAAACGAATATGGCGTCAACAATCACCATATCGCTGAAACCTGCTTCAAGGCCGTGGCGCGGGTACTGCGCACCGCGCTTGAGATCGATCCGCGCCAGTCCAATGCCGTCCCGTCGACCAAGGGATCGCTGAAAGGCTGAGCCGATGGCCTCTTTCGTTGTCATGGAACCGCCGGCGGACAGGGGGGGCGAACAGGCCCGCTTCATCCGCGACAGCTTTGCCTTTTTCGCATTCCTCGCTCCACCGGTCTGGTTTGCCTGGCACAGGCTCTGGGTCGAGGCGGCCGTTGCACTGGCACTGGTGATGGGTATCGGCGCATTGGGGGATGTTGCGGGCTTTGGCGGTGCCGCTGCCGCGGTAACCTTTCTTGTCATGCTTTTCGCCGGGTTCGAGGCGCGGGGGCTGCGGATCGCCGGCATGGAAAGGCGCGGCTGGCGTTCGGCAGGCGTGGTGGAAGCGGCAAGCTGGCGCGATGCGGAATTGCGCTGGTTTCACGGCACGGCCTCGACAGCGCAAGCGGGGAACATGCCGCCGCCCTTGCCGCCCCGACCAGCGTCCCGCCGGGCGGCTGCGTCGCCCGAAGGGCTTGGCCTCATCGACTATCCGGGAGCACGCTGATGCGCGTCGCCATCATCGACTACGGCTCGGGCAATCTGCGCTCGGCCACCAAGGCTTTCGAGCGCGCCGCGCGCGAGGCCGGTATCACCGCCGAGATCGACCTGACCGCCGATGCCGGCCGTGTGCGCACGGCGGACCGCATCGTGCTGCCGGGTGTCGGCGCCTATGCCGACTGCAAGAAGGGGCTGGACGCCGTGCCGGGCATGCACGCGGCCATTAACGAGGCCGTCGAGGACAAAGGCCGGCCCTTTCTGGGTATTTGCGTCGGCATGCAGCTCATGTCGTCCCGCGGGCTGGAAAAAATGGTTACCCCGGGTTTCGGATGGATAGAGGGCGATGTGCGGCTGATGACGCCGTCGGATCCGGAACTCAAGATTCCGCAGATCGGCTGGAACACGATTCACGTGAAACATTCCCATCCGCTTTTCGACGGCATCCCGACCGGCGAGCAGGGCCTGCATGCCTATTTCGTTCATTCCTATTTCCTGGATGCCAGGAACCCGGACGATGTGCTGGCCGTCACCGAATATGGCGGCGATGTGACCGCTGCCGTCGCCCACGGGAACAAGGCTGGCACGCAGTTCCACCCGGAAAAGAGCCAGAAACTGGGCCTCGCCCTTATTGCCAATTTCCTGAAATGGAAGCCCTGAGAGCGTACAGTATCGCATGTCAGACCTTCTCTTCCCCGCCATTAATCTGAAGGATGGCCCCCCGCGCCGCCCGCAGCGGCCAGGCCGTGAGGGCGCGCAAATCGGAAAGGGCATTGGCCTTGTCTAGGATTCTCTTCCCCGCCATTGATTTGAAGGATGGCCAATGCGTTCGCCTCAGGCTGGGCGAGATGGATAGCGCAACGGTCTATAACGACGATCCGGGCGCCCAGGCGAAAGCCTTCGAGGATGCCGGTTTCGAATGGCTCCACGTTGTTGACCTGAACGGCGCCTTTGCCGGCGAAAGCGTCAATGGCGCCGCTGTGGAGAAGATCCTCGCGGCCACGAGGAACCCGGTACAGCTTGGTGGCGGCATCCGCACGCTGGCCCATATCGAAGCCTGGCTGGAAAAAGGCCTCGCCCGCGTCATTCTCGGCACGGTGGCCGTGCGCGATCCTGATCTGGTCAAGGAGGCATGCCGCCTTTTTCCGGGCCGGATTGCCGTGGGCATTGATGCCAAGGGTGGCAAGGTTGCGGTCGAAGGCTGGGCGGAAGCCTCGTCGCTGGGCGTCGTCGAACTGGCCAGGAAATTTGAAGGCGCCGGGGTTGCCGCCATCATCTACACCGACATCGACCGTGATGGTGTCCTCACCGGCATCAACTGGGAATCGACCATTGACCTGGCCAATGCCGTGTCCATTCCCGTGATCGCCTCGGGCGGTCTGGCATCCATCGCGGATATCGTGCGCATGACCATGCCGGATGCCGCACGCCTGGAAGGCGCCATATCCGGCCGCGCCCTGTATGATGGCCGTATCGATCCGGCCGAAGCGCTGGGCGTGCTTCGCGGAACGGTCAAGGTCGAAGCGGCCGCCTTCGAGGACCCGGAGGAACGCCAGTGAAACCTGTTGTGCTCATGCCCGGTTCCGCGCAGGGGGCGATGAGTCGCTCATACAGAAAAGGGCAGATCCCATGCTGAAGGCCCGCGTTATTCCGTGTCTGAATGTGAAGGATTGGCCGCGCGCCCGCAGCGGCGCAGCCGCAAGGACGTGCAGAACCGGAAAGGCGGCCATCCCATGCTGAAAGCCCGTGTAATTCCTTGTCTGGATGTGAAGGATGGCCGCGTCGTCAAGGGAGTCAACTTCGTCGATCTCATCGATGCGGGTGATCCGGTGGAAGCGGCCAAGGCCTATGATGCCGCCGGTGCCGATGAACTGACCTTTCTCGACATCACCGCGAGTCACGAGAACCGGGACACGATCTTCGATGTCGTGGCCCGCACGGCAGAACAATGCTTCATGCCCCTGACAGTGGGCGGCGGCGTGCGTGCGGTGGCCGATATCCGCAAGCTGTTGCTGGCGGGCGCCGACAAGGTCTCGATCAATACGGCTGCCGTGAAGAATCCGGATTTCGTCGCCGAGGCGGCGGACAAGTTTGGCGACCAGTGCATTGTCGTGGCGATCGACGCCAAGAAGGTGTCGGCAGGCGGTGAGCCCGACCGCTGGGAGATCTTCACCCATGGCGGCCGCACGCCGACCGGCATCGACGCGGTGGAATTCGCCCGGCTTGTCGTGGACAGGGGGGCCGGCGAGATCCTCTTGACCTCGATGGACCGCGACGGCACCAAGGCCGGCTACGATATCGCGCTGACCCGCACCATCGCCGATGCCGTGCATGTTCCGGTCATCGCTTCCGGTGGCGTCGGCAATCTCGACCATATGGTCGAAGGCATTCGAGACGGCCATGCCACGGCTGTGCTGGCCGCTTCCATCTTTCATTTCGGAACCTACACGATCGGCGAGGCCAAGGATTACATGGCCCGCGCCGGCCTGCCCATGCGGCTGGACCCACATGAGTGAGCGCGAGGAAGAGCCGATGACCAACTTCACCCTTGCTGACCTCGAGAAGATCGTTGCCGAGCGCGCCCGCTCCGGCGACGGCAATTCCTGGACTGCGAAGCTGTTTGCCAGGGGCATGCCGAAAGCGGCGCAGAAAATGGGCGAGGAAGCGGTCGAGTCGGTGATCGCGGCGGTAGCGCAGGATCGCGAAGGTCTGATTTCCGAAAGCGCCGATCTTCTCTATCATTGGCTTGTGGTGCTGGCGCTGGCCGGCATTTCACTGGAAGAGGTCATGGCCGAGCTGGAAAGCCGGACAGGCCGCTCCGGGATTGAGGAAAAGGCTGCCCGCAACGGGTAGCAGGGGCCGGTTGTCGGGCTCACGGGAAGGGGACGGAAACGATCGATGGACCAGCTAAACGCTTCCGAGATCTACTCGCCCTACCGGTTTTTCACGGCTGAACGCTGGGCGGAGTTCCGCGCCGACACACCGCTGACGCTGACAGCCGATGAGGTTGAACGTCTTCGCTCGATGAACGATCCTGTCGACCTGCAGGAGGTTCGCCGCATCTACCTTGCCCTGTCGCGGTTGCTCTCGGCCCATGTCGAGGCCAGCCAGCTCCTGTTCCGCCAGCGCAAGGAATTCCTCAACGTGGATGATGCGGTGAAGACGCCCTTCATCATCGGCATTGCCGGTTCGGTGGCCGTCGGCAAGTCGACGACGGCGCGCATCCTGAAGGAATTGTTGCGCCGCTGGCCGTCAAGCCCCAAGGTCGATCTGGTGACGACCGACGGTTTCCTGCTGCCCAATGCAGAACTGCGCCGCCAGAACCTCATGGACCGCAAGGGATTCCCGGACAGCTATGACGTTGGCGCCCTGCTGCGCTTCCTGTCCGACATCAAGTCGGGCCGCTCCAATGTCAAGGCGCCGCTCTACTCGCACCTCACCTACGACGTTCTCGAGGGTGAGGAGCAGATCGTCGACCGGCCGGACATCCTCATTTTCGAGGGGATCAACGTGCTTCAGGTCCGTGACCTTCCGCATGATGGCAAGGCGGTGCCGTTCGTTTCGGATTTCTTCGACTTCTCGATCTATATCGATGCGGACGAAGACCTGATCCACGCCTGGTATGTCGATCGCTTCATGCGGTTGCGAAAGACAGCGTTCACCAATCCGCAATCCTTCTTCCACCGCTATTCCCAATTGCCGGCCGAAGCGGCCCGCGCGATCGCTGAAGGGCTGTGGGCCAATATCAACGCCCGGAACCTGCGCGAGAATATCCTGCCGACAAGGCCGCGCGCCGACCTGATCCTGCGCAAGGGCGCCGACCACCTGATCCGGGAAGTGGCGCTGCGCAAGCTTTGACCGGTTCCTGCCCGCCCGGATTGCGGGCAAAGAGACTGCCCGCCGTTTTTCCGCATTGATGCGGGCGAAGGCATGGGTTAGAAGAGCGTGCGTCGCAGGTGATCCCTGCTGTGCACCCGTAGCTCAGCTGGATAGAGCGCTGCCCTCCGAAGGCAGAGGTCACAGGTTCGAATCCTGTCGGGTGCGCCAAAATTCTCTTCAAAATCAATTATTTATGAGCGCAATACAATTTGCTAGTTGACCCTTCGGGTGCGCACGGAAGCAATACGGAAGCAGAATTTCTCCAAGACTATGCATGTTGATCCATAATTTCGGTGCTCGTTAGATTGACCGAGATTGCGAATTAGAACTCCGAACTGTCCGCGCGTATCGCTTCAAGTTCCTCTTTCGACAAGGATGCCCGCATGAACTCATCGAAGCTTGCAAGATCCTCGACGGTTGGAATGTTACTCTGATCATTCAGCGCACGTAGTTCGTCAGCAACATCACGTCTGCTGATGGTGTCGAGAATGACCGGCCCATTTTCTAGTTGATACTGAAGCGAGCCATTCATCATGTTGATACGGCCGTAGCCTGGCGCGTAGGCGATCGAGTTGTTTCGCCCACGCACTTCATGTTTGGCAAAGGATACTCTGAGGTGTTCAAGTCTCGAAAAAGGAATATGCGCTCGGCGAAGGTCAATTTTTATCGTCTCGATGATCGATGGATCGGCAGCAATCTGCCTCAATTGCTTTGCACGCATCTCACGACCGGCGTGAAGATACCCCTGATCTTCTTCTAAGCTCGCTGCCTTGAGTTCCAAGCCTCCATTGTTCGCCAGTTTGATGATGTCCTTCGCTCGTGCCCTCCAGGTCCTCAGGAGCTCGTAGGCTGCAAAGATCCACATCTGCGACTGAGCATTAAGAAACATTGTGGTCGGAGGGGTCTTATCCGTCTGAAAGTATTCCTGAAGCGTGTGATGCTCGAGGTTCATGATGAACTGATCGACCACCGCCAGGTTCGTCACCTGCAGGCCGAGATACATGTCATCGCGAAGCAAAGCCAATGAATGAAGCGCTGACGTCAATTCGTGCGACGTGATGTCGGTGTGCGGCCTGAAACTCGACTCCTGATCCGCCACATAGTCATCGTCAAAGAATTCATCGCGATCCATTATCTATCCTGACGCTTCCCTAGCGGTTGCTATGGGCATGAAGAGCCGAAGCGGCTGATCTGGAAGGGGGATGAATCCGAAGCTCTCATAGTAGTTCTTGCGACGGGTGACAGCGTCTACATTTCCATCATCAAATACGTCCAACATGACCACGCAGGTTCCAATTTCCTCCGAGGCGCGTGCAATCCTGTCGAGTGCGTCAGCCACCAGTGCACTTCCCAAGCCATTGCCCTGATGCTTCTCATCGACGCCGATCATGGCTATGAACGCCGCAGGAAGCAGTCCATGCTTCATAGCTTTCTTTTTGTAGGAAGCAGGCATCTCCTTGACATCGACCGCATGCATGTTGATGCCGTAAAAACCTACAATCTGGTTCTCAGCGTCAATAACGACCCATATGCGAACGACATCTGCTTTGGCACCCTTTTTCGCCGTCAGCTTTAGGTAATTGTCGATTTGTGGGACGCCACAAGAAAAAGCCGCCCGATCATGTGTCTTTGGATCGAACGGCTGAATTTTGAATGGTACTTGTTTTTCCGTATCAGTCGGCATTCGCAATCAGCTTCTTGCGAATTGCAAACGCTTCTTGCAGTCGCTTGGTTGGCTTCGGAGGATTATCGAGCGCATTGAAGAATGCTTCTCTATCCGCCTTGCTTTCAAGGACCGTCACTTTGTGTGCTTCAATCGTCGATTGGGCAGCGCTGTAAGCAGCGCTCACGATAAAAGAACTGACATCGACGCCGTTCAGTGTTGCTGCACGGTTGATCGTATCTTTTACAGACGGCTGCGTGCGTGCCTCAAGGCGAGCACTCTTCGGCTCATCGACTGAAACTGTCGCATCTTCAAATGCTAACATGATTGCCTCCTTTCCGGCGTTAGGGCCAACCCGAACACTCAGGTTAAAGTGAACCTCCACCTATGTACGGGAGATAGGCGTACATGTCAAGTGTACGGGAATTAGCCGTACGACAAAACTTAAGCGTTTCGCAACATCTCGCGCACCGTGTTCCTTTCGATCAAACGCGAAAATTTCTTGTAGTCACTGTTCTCTTTCTGCCAGCGACCAGCAACGATTGACACGTGTACACCCGCCTGTTGGCTTACTTCCTCGACTTCCTCCGTCCGCGCAAACTTTTTCTTACAAATCTTGGCGAACTTCGATGGCACTAGACTGTTCTTGGCAAGTTTGTCAGCTTGCGCCTCGATTTCGTCATCGGTTTCGATATCCAGTTCATCGAAAAACACGTGGTCTGTCGACGAAAGAATTTGGTAATGCTCCACGAGATGGGCCAATTCGTGAAGCAGCGTAAACCAAAAATTATCGATCCTGTCGTGGCGCAAGGTCAATCCAATAACCGGTGTCTTACCGTTCAGGAGCATAATGGCGCCATCTAAAAACGTGCCTGGCAATAGCGGTAAAACCACAACGATGATACCGTTCTTTGACAGCTCCTCGACGGCTATACGCGGCCCCTGTGGATGTGTGCTGAGTTGCGCAATGCAACGCAAGAATTTCTTGTCAATTGCGGTCCTTGAAAACTCGCCAATTGGTGGTTTGCGCATCGCTTTTTGAAGAACCGCCGCTTGCCAAATGAGCAATGCATTAACGTCGGTTTTTCCACTCGCTCGCTGCGTGCGTGTTTTCCTATTCAGCCTTGGGACGTGGTTTTGTCCGAACGAAGCGTTGAGAAATTCACCCACACCATCCAAACTAATATCGAACCCAAGCT
>NZ_JAWKWO010000007.1:0-68258 GCF_041397485.1 Zhengella sp.
AGAGCCAGGCAGACGAGAACAAGCGAAAGCATCAGTGCCATAAGGAACTCAGGAGCGCCGAAATTCGTCGCGAGTTTTGCCAACAAGGGAGCCATGAAAACCAGTACGACCGCACTGATCATTCCCCCGACGAAGGACGAAGTGAATGCGATTGCCAGCGCGCGTTGTGCTTGGCCTTTTCGTGCCATTGGGGCGCCATCGAACGTCGTGATCGCGGCCGATGGCGTGCCCGGAGTGTTGATCAGAATGGCGGGAATGGCGCCGCCGTACCAGGAGCCGCAATATATGCCCAGCAGCAGCGACAGACCGGCTAGTGGTGAGAGGGAGAAAGTGACTGGCAGAACGACGGATATTGCAACCGCAGGACCCACGCCAGGCAAGGCACCAACGATAATCCCAGCCAACGATCCAAGTGCGAGTACAAGCAGCACATACGGATCGCCGATCTGCTGAAAGCCTATTGCGATGCTTTCTAGGACACTCATTTGACCAACCCTTCCAGAGCGAACGGAGCTTCCGGGAACCAGACATCGAGGTAGGCCACGAAAACCAGGTAAAGCGTCAGACCTAGCAGCAACATCGAAATAGCCGAGCGCATGTTGAGGTGGCGGCCCGCCAGCAATGCGACGCAGCCAAACAAAAGCGTTGTCAGGAGATAGCCAGTCCATGGCACAAGAAGGATGTAGCCGATGAAGGTTGCAGAAAGCGGTGCCAGGATATTGAAGTGCGGTTTGGATCCGCTCAACTCCTCGTCCAAAGGTAACCGGCCTCCCGAAACATATTTCAGTGTGAGCGCAATTCCCAGAACCAGAACAACAACAAGCGTCAAGATCGGGAAAAAGTTGGGCTGACGGAAATAAGCATCATCGCCCGAGTATGGAATAAGGGCATGAATGTAAAAGAGGAAGGCGGCAGCTGCTAGCGCTATTGTATTACTGAACACCGCGGACAGAATGCGCATGACGCCTTCCTCGCTTTTGAAGCTATTGCTTGATGAGACCAAGTGGGCCCATGACTGCGCGGAATGCTTCATATTCGGAAGTCATCTGCGCCTTGGTTTCATCCGGGCCGAGAGAATAGACAAGGATGCCTGACTCTGCCGAGAATTCCTGTACTTCTTTCGACTCGACAGCCTTGGACATGGCTGAATAGAGCTTATCGACGATCTCTTTTGGCGTGCCTTTCGGAGCGAACAGGCCGGTCCAGATTGCAACGTCGAAATCCATGCCCTGCTCTCGGACAGTCTGCAGGTCCGGTAATGCTGACATCCTTCCGGAAGTCAATGCAACGATGCCTTTGAGCGATCCGTCCTTGATGCCGCCAATCACCGACGTTACTGGCACAATTGCTAGATCTGCTTCACCATTGAGAAGCTGGCTGGCGTCAACTTTCGTGTAGGACACTTCGTTAAAGGTGAAACCGGCCTTTTCCGCAATTCGGTAGGTCGACAATGTTGGTACCGTCGCCTTGCCCCAATGTGCAAGAATGGGCTGCTTACCTGTGGATTTGGACCATTCTGCCAGCGACTTGATGTCGTTGAATGGTGCATCACCTCGTGCAGCGATCAAGAAAGGCAGCGTTGCGAACATGCCGATCGGTTCCAGGTCACCTATGGAGTATGGCGTTGTTCCTGCGGCAACCTGACTGACGGCTGGGCCAATCGTGAGGCCACCGATGGTGTAGCCATCGGGGCGCGCATTCGCCATTTCCGCAGTTCCAACCACGGCAGCCCCGCCTGGTTTGTTGACGACCTTGATTGTCTGACCGAGGATTGGATCCATTTGCTCGGCGACCTTGCGGGCGATGATGTCCGTACTGGTCGCAAGCGCAGGCCAGGGCAGAATCATTTCAATCGGCTTTTCAGGATACTCGGCCTTCGCCTGCGTCATCAAAGACGCCGCAAGTGCAACACCTGCAATCAGAGTCTTGAGCTTCATCGTTTCCTCCCTTGTGGATTAGAATTTGCGATTACCAGGTAATTTTCTTGAATTTCCGGGTCTGTTCAGTCAGCGCAATTTCAGTTGGCAAACGCTCCATCGAGCTTGCTCCGTAGAAACCGTGGCAATGCTTTGTGTTCTGCAAGATGAAGTCTGCATCAGCGGGCATCGATACAGGTCCGCCGTGAACGAGAACGATCACGTCTTCACGTACTGACTTTGCCGCGGCCCCCAATTCATCGACGATTGCCGGGCAATCCTTCAGCTTTAGTGCCGTATCGGCGCCGATCGATCCTCCCGTTGTCAGCCCGAGATGCACGACGACAATATCCGCACCTGCTTCTGTCATGCCGATGGCGTCTTGGGTCGAGAAAATGTAAGGTGTCGTGAGCATGTCCTTTTCATGCGCAAGGCGGATGAGATCGATTTCCTGACTGTAGGACATACCGGTCTCTTCAAGATTCTGGCGGAACACACCGTCGATCAGGCCGACCGTTGGAAAATTCTGGATTCCAGCGAAGCCGAGCTCTTTCAGTTCATCGAGATAATGATCGAAAATGCAGAACGGGTCCGTGCCGTTCACTCCGGCCAATACCGGCGTCTTCTCTACTACCGGCAAGACTTCTCGGGCCATTTCGACGACGATGTCGTTTGCATTGCCGTATGCGAGCAGTCCCGATAGCGAACCGCGACCTGCCATCCGGTAGCGGCCGGAATTGTAGATAACAATAAGGTCAATACCGCCTTTTTCCTCGCATTTTGCCGAGAGTCCCGTCCCTGCTCCGCCGCCGATGATCGGTTGCCTTTCATCGACCATCTTGCGGAATTTCGTCAGTAGTTCAGTTCGGGTGAATTTCTTCATTGTCTCAGGCCTCCGCGATTTCCATGAAATTGGCCACCACGGCATCGGAAAACTCAGGATCGTTGATGGCATGGGGAATACGGATCAGCCTGCGTTTGGCTGTCTGTTTGACGTTCTTCTCCAATGCTTCGAACAGGGCCTTATCTGCCTCACTATCGAAGAAGGGCGCGCCTTCCACATCGATGATGGAGACACCCTTTTCCGGGATTAGAAACCGGACCGGACCTTCCATTCGATTGAGTTTGCCCGCAATCCATTCGCCCATGCGGGCATTTTCTTCTGGCGTTGTGCGCATCAAAGTCACCTGCTCATTGTGGACGAACAGCTGACGGTCCTTGTATTTGTCTGGAACGGTGGCTTTTCCGCCAAAGTTCACCATGTCGAGTGCACCGCAGGAGCCGACATAGGGAATGCGGGAACGGATTGCCGCGCCCATTCTGTCTTCTCCGGCGCTCATCACGCCGCCCATTAGAAGGTCGGCAACTTCCGTTGTTGTAATGTCCAGGATGCCGGCGAGCGAGCGGCTGTCAGCCAGCTTTTCCATGGTCTGGCCACCGGTGCCGGTTGCATGGAAAACAAAGCACTCATACGTGTCTTCGAGTTGCTTGACGACCCGTTCGACACAGGGCGTAGTAACGCCGAACATGGTCAGGCCGACGGCGGGCTTGTCGGATGAAGCCGTTTCGATTTCCGCTTTAACTGCACCGGCGATCATGCCTGCCGCATTCGCGAGAACCCGCCGCGAAATCGAGTTCAATCCCGCGATATCGACTACCGAATACATCATGGCGATGTCATTCGGTCCGACATAAGGCGCCACATTGCCCGAAGCGACGGTCGAAACCATGACTTTCGGCACGCCAATCGGCAACGCCCGCATAGCCGGTGTGATCAAGGCAGTGTTGCCCGAACCGCCCAGACCAATCATACCGGAAATATTGCCTGAATTTTTGCAGGTCCAGGCAACCAGTGCCTCTGACATGGCGGAGACTGCATCGCCACGGGTTGCTGCCCCTGAGATGCGCTGGACGGCACCTTCGAGTGCCGCCTTCACGTCATCAGCGGAAATGTCACCATGCTGCGAACCGCGCGGAGAGACATCCACTAAGCGCGCATCGACACCCGATTTGCGGATGTGATCGCGAACATATGCAAGTTCATCCCACTTAGTATCACAAGTGCCTATCACCGCAACGAAACGGTTTTTGGACATGTTCTCCTCCCAGAAACGATCTGGCGAAACGGTACCATCAGAGGCAAACGGTGAAATGGCAAAACGTCTTGAATTTCGCTATGAGAAATGCTCTCCTTTCGCATGTCGATAAATTCTGTAAATGAAATCAAATCTTTGAAGCGGGGCCTTTCGGTGTTGCGCCTGCTGGAGGATGAGGGCGCCAAATCGCTCAATGACTTGAACAAGCAGCTTGGGATTTCCAAAACGGCTCTAAGCCGTATTCTGGTCACCTTGCAATCAGAGCGTCTGGCATCCCAACGCATTGCCGATCGCAAATGGGTCGCAGGACCTGGAATTGGGCCAGCCAGCCAAGTCAACGCGAAGCACAACCTTCTGGTACAGGCCGCAACACCCCACCTTGCGAAACTATGCGAAAAAGTGATTTGGCCTTCGGACCTTTCGGTTCGATCCGGCTTGAGAATGGTGCTTGTGGAGACCAGCCGCCCGCATACGACCCTACTTTTCAACAAGCTCTCGATTGGATTTGAGATCGATTTCCTGCTTTCCGCGCCTGGACGTGCCTATCTCGCATTCTGCCCCGAGCGTGAACGCGATCAGATTCTCGCAGGTCTCAAGACACGTCCGGAATACGGATTTCTTTTCGCGGGCAACGAGCTCGCGGACACACTGGAACAAGTTCGTATGCAAGGGTTTGGGCACCGCGACATGCGTTGGGGAGGTCGCGCATCCGAACTGAGGCACACACACGATGATGGGCTGGATGCCATTGCTGTACCCATTTCCGGCCGCAACAAATTACTTGGGTGTGTCAATATCATCTGGATCCGGTCGATTCTTAGCCGGAAGGACGCAATAAACCGATACTTGGGAGACCTCCGTTCCACTGCGAATGCAATTGCTTCGGCAATTACAACCTAGTTGCCGAGTGAGCAGTCACTAAGCGACAGCAGTTTTCGGACGCTCAAGTTCCGACCGCGAACAGTCGCAATGAGGGTGCGCTCTCGTTCGACCGAAATGGGGCCGCTTGCTGACGGTCTGGTCCTTGCCGAGCTACTGAGAAAGCGGACGTTCTGCATACGACCCGATACGCAGACGCTGCTGGTTGCTGGGTATCGCGGATGTAGACTCTAAACGCTGGCCAACTTCCCCTTAAATAGTTGCCGCTCCGCTTACTGGTTGTGCGTTCACGCCATCCCGACTAGCCACATGTTAGGCGGGATTCCGATATGCTCCAACGCATGGTAGTCTGAACCGCGCCGCCGCCCTCCCCGAGTGGCGCGGCCTTTGCATGGCATAAGGGACAACTACCCTGCCCTAGCTGAGACGAGTTCGAATTTGTCTGACACCGCCCGTCGAACGACTTCGAGCGGCCCCACAGACGTATGGCGCAAGGTCTTCATACTGCAAGCTTTTGAAGCAGTTTTTCTCGGGTCGGCTCGTCCTCCGCATCGCCCTCGAACACGACCGTCCCACGTTCGATGAGAACGAAACGGTCGCAGACGGCAAGCGCCTCGTGAATATTTTGCTCGACAAGGACGATGGCACAGCCCGCATCCCGCATTTCGCGTACGATCGCGAAAATCTCGGCGACGATCATCGGGGCAAGCCCTTCGGAGGGTTCATCAATCAGGATCACCCTGGGATCGGCAACCATGATGCGGGCCATGGCAAGCATCTGCTGCTCGCCGCCCGACAGGGTCGTGGCCGGTTGCCTGACGCGTTCGGCCAGCCGCGGAAACCGTTCGAGCACCGGATCGAGTTTCGACGCGGGCTTCGGCCCCTTGAGACCGAGCAGGCCGAGTTCGAGGTTTTCCTGAACCGTCAGCCCCGGAAAGATCCGTCGATCTTCCGGCACGATTGCAAGCCCTTCACGATTGATCGCGTACGGCTCGCTCCCACCGATCTCTTTCCCGTCAAGCTGAATCGAACCCGAGCTTGGCTTCACCCAGCCCGCGATGTTCTTCAGAAGGGTGGTCTTCCCAACCCCGTTGCGCCCGAAAACACCCAGGATTTCGCCTTTCTGAACGTCAAGAGAAATGCCCTGAATCACATGGCTCAGGCCATAATGGCTGTTAAGATCTCTGATATGCAGCATTGTCTCATCCATTTCCGAAATATGCCGCCTGGACAGCTGGGTTGGCGCGCACTTCGTCGGGTTTACCATCCGCGATTTTCTGGCCCTGATGCATGACCACGACATGGTCCGAGACTGCCATCACGATGCCGATATCGTGTTCGATCAACAGAATCGAAACGCTGTCCGTAAGGCTGCGGATCATCTCTTCCGTCTCTTCGGTATCGGCGTGGCTCATCCCCTGGGTCGGCTCGTCGAGCATGAGAACCTTGGGTTCACAAGCCAGACACATAGCGATCTCAAGGCGGCGTTGCTCGCCATGGCTCAGATAGCCAACCTGCTCATGGGTCTTCGCGTGCAACTCGAAGCGATCTATCAACTCGTCGACCTTCTGCGCCGCGCGCCCGGTGCGCCGGAGCGGGCGCAAGGCATGCGAAACAGGTTCCAGCACCTGGGCCGCCAATCTCAGATTCTCGCGCACGGTCATTTCAAAGAACAGGTTGGTGATCTGGAACGACCGCGCCAGCCCGTTCCTTTGAAGCGCCGCAGGCCCGTCGCGGGTAACGTCCTTGCCATCGAGATACACCACACCGCCGCTGGGGCTGAGCGCACCGGAGATCAGATTGAACAGCGTCGTTTTGCCCGCGCCGTTCGGCCCGATCACCGTTGTAATCTCGTTGGGCATCGCGGCAATGGTAACCGCATCGACCGCTTTCAGCCCACCGAATGCGATGCTGAGCGCATCTGTGTTCAGGATCGGTTTCATCATGTCGCTCTTTTCGTCTTGGCTTGTGCAGCGGCATGGCGCCGCTCCGAATTGCGCATACGGGTTTCGACTCTGGGCTTCACAAGCCCCACAAGTCCTTTCGGCATGAAGAGAATTGCACAGATAAAGATCAGGCCGATCACGATGAGGTGGTGTTCGGTAAAGCTGCCCACGACCGATTTAAGAAAGGTCAGAATGACCGCGCCATAGAGCGCGCCGACCAGTGTCCCGGCACCGCCGAGAATGACCATGATGACGGCATTGCCCGACGCGGCAAAGTACATCAGCTCCGGCGACACGAAACCGCGCAGCATCGGGTAAAGCGCACCGGTGATCCCCGCGACGAGCGCAGCGACCACATAGGACACCATTCTCGGTCCCCATGTGGAATAGCCCAGAAACGGGATACGGTTCTCGTTGGCCTTGAGGGCGATGACCAGCCTGCCGAACGGAGTGGTGAGCAGATACGCCACTGCCGCATAAAGGAGCGTGATGATCACCAAGGTCAGAAGGAAAAACGCCAGCGGACTACCCGCCGAAATCGTGACGAACCCGAGCGGAATGTCGAGCACCGGCACACCGATCAGCCCGTCAGACGCGCCGAGTTCACGCGTGTTGTAGACCACCTTGGCAACGACCTGCGCCATACCGAAGGTGATGAGCGCAAAATACACGCCGCGAACCCGGTTGGCGATCAACCCGCCAATGATCCCTGCCAAAAGCGACGCCGTGATGGCCGCGCCCATCGCAAGCCAGAAGGACGGCACTTCGCGCAAAACCAGAGCGGAAACATAGGCCCCCACCCCGAAATAGAGCGCCTGTCCGAGGCTCAACAACCCGCCGAAGCCAAGCAGGATATCGACCGAAAGAGCGAGACCGCCAAGGATAAGGGCTTCGGTCGCGAGTCTCAGATAGAACACGTCGTTGGTCACTGCGGCGAGGACCATGCCGATCACCGCTACGACCAGCAACAGCGCAAAGAACACATGGTTGGCCCGCATGGAGATGTCTAGGCGATCATGCATGGCCGATCCTCCCGAACAGTCCTTGAGGGCGGAACATGAGCACAGCGACCATCACGCCAAAGACGATCGGATCGGACCAGACAGGCGAGATGACGAGGCTTGAGATCGCCTGAACCTGTGTGAGCAGAATTCCCGCAATGACTGCGCCCCAGATCGATCCCATGCCGCCGACGATCACCACCGTGAAGGCCATCAGGATGAAGTCGCGCCCCATCGTGGGAAAGACCGAGTAAACAGGCGCAAGCAAAACCCCCGCAAGCCCTGCCAGAGCCACGCCGAAGGCGAAGGCCCCGGAGTAGACCCAGCCCACGCGGACACCGAGACTCGCCGCCATGTTGCGGTCGAACGCGGCGGCGCGAACGATCGCGCCGAGCCGCGTGCGATAGGTGACGAAAGCGACCGCAAGGATCACCGCCGCACCGATACCGATCAAGAAGAGCCGATAGGTCGGAATATACACTCCGAGCAGATCGGTCGCGCCCGGAAGCGGGTTTTCGGGCCGGTACGTGTTCGGCCCGAAGAGGATTTTCAGCACATCCTCGGCAATCAGCCCCAGCCCGAAGGTCAAAAGCAACGTCGAGACATGCCGGTCTGCCCCATCATAGACCCGACGGATCAGATAGCGCTCCGTGATGACGCCCAACGGCAGCATCAGGATCGGGACCAGCGCGATGAGAACCCAATAGTTGAGCCCCGTAAGGCTCAGCGCCAGCGCGCCATAGGCGCCCACGGCGTAAAACTCGCCATGGCTCATATTGATGACATCCAGCAAACCGAAGATGATCGTGAGGCCCAGCGCCACGAGGATCACGGAGATCCCCAGCGCCAGGCCATTGAGCATCTGCGGCGCCAGAACGAAATGCAGATAATCCGCCATGCGTTCTCTCCGCGCCCCGCTCAGAAACGTTCACATGTGTCGGGACCGATCGCCGCTTCGCCGTCGATCGTATCGACGATGGTGAAAGCTCCGTCTTTGACCTGCACGGCGTACATCGGCTGCACCGCCTGATGATCCCCCGCACGGATGGATTTCACGCCCTGCGGCGTCTGCCATTCGAGCCCTTCGAGGGCCGCGCGAACCTCATCGGTTCCTGTGCCGCCAGCCGCCTCTACCGCCTTCTTGTAGGCAAAGAGCAAGCCATAACTGTCCGCACCGTAAAGATCCGGATCGGCGCCGTTGCGGGCATTGAACGCCTTGACGAATTCCGCATTCTCGGGCGTGTCGATCAACGTGGAATAGCCCACACCGGTGATGAAGCCTTCAGCCGCATCGCCAATGGCACCGATATTCTGGCTGGTTACCGTACCCGATGCGCCAAGAATGGTCAGGCCATCACGCACACCAAAATCCTTCATCTGGGTAAAGAGGCGCACGGTGTCGTTGCCGGCCACCGACGTGTAAAGCACCTCGGGCTGAGCCGCGCGGATATGCCCGAAATACTGGCTGTAATCCTTGGCGTCGAGCGGGGCAAATACCTCCCCTGTGGATTTGGCGCCCACCTTCTCGGCGTTGCTTTTGAATGCGGCCACGGTGGACCGGCCCATTTCATAGTCCGGCCCGAGATAGAACACCTTGGCTTCGGGCTTTTCCTTTTGAATCCAAGCGGCAAGCGCGGCCGATTGCTGACCCGCACGCGCATTCACCCGGAACACGTTGGGCGAACACTTGTCGCCGGTAATCGCGTCCGAGAAGGATACGGTCGTGGCCAGAAGCTTGCCCGCCCGCTCGGCGACCTGACCGACAGCCAAGGTCGCGCCAGAATTCACCGTCCCGGTGAGAAAATCGACGTTCTCGGCGGTCATGAGTTTCTCGGCCTTCTGCACGGCGACCGAAGGGTTGGCCTCGCTGTCCTCGTAGATCAGTTCAACCTGACGGCCCATGATGCCACCCGCTTCGTTGATCTCCTCGGTGGCCATGTCGAGCCCCCAGGTCACCTGCTGGCCGATGCCGGCATAGGTGCCGGAAATCGGGGTGACGACACCGATACGGATCGGCTCGTCCTGGGCCATGGCCGAGCCCGAGAAAAGCGCAGTCAAGGCTGCAGTTGTCATCAGTCCTTTGATAGTCATTGTAGTTCCTCCCTGTGAACTTTGATTAGCGGCCGACGAAAGTCGGTTTCCGCTTTTCGTGGAAAGCCTTGACGCCCTCCGCGAAATCCTCGGATTGACGCAGGCGGCTGTAGCAATGGCCCTCGAGTTCGATGCCAATGGCGACCGTCGCGTTTTCGCTGTCGTTGAGCAGTTTCTTCGCCGTGCGTTGTGCCATGGGCGAAAAACTGCGGAGTTCGTTGACCAGATCGGCGGTGGCCTGTTCGAGCGCGTTATCCTCCACCAGTTCGACGGCAATGCCCCAGTCATGCGCTTGCTGGCCGGTGATCCGGCGCGAACGCATCACGACATCCTTGGTGCGCGCCAGCCCGATAATGGCCTGCAGGCGTGCCGAACCGCCCGAGCCAGGAATCTGGCCGAGTTTCTGCTCGGGCAAGGCGTAGCGCGTGGATTTGGCCGCGATCCGGAAATCGCAAGCAAGCGAAATCTCGAAACCAACGCCAAAGGTGTACCCCTTGTTCGCCGCGATCACCGGCTTGGCGCAGCGCCACGGCGCGGCGACGTTGTCGGCCAGATGGCTTACATGCTCAGGGGACGCGTCTAGAAATCCATGAATGTAACCGCCCGACGAGAAATGCTCGCCCTCGGCACGCAACACGATCACGCGCACGCGATCGTCTGCATCGAGCGCTTCGAAGGCGGCGCGCAACTGATCGCGCTGGCCCATGGAGATCACGTTCATTGGCGGGCGCTCAAGAACGATGTCGCCACGCTCGCTATCGGCATCGACTTCGATGCGAAACCCATCGGGTTCGGCCAGCAGTGGCAGATCTGAATAGGGGTTGGTCATGAATGTAGTCTCCTTTTGAACAGCTTATTTCGCTGTGGCTTGTTTGTGTTCAGGGGTGAAGTTTCCCGCAACCAGTTCGCGACGCAGCAACTTGCCCACCGGTGATTTCGGAAGTTCGGAAACGAAAACGATACGGCGCGGGCGCTTGAAATTGGCGAGGGCCGAACTACGACAGTGAAGGTCGAGCTCTTCAGCGGTCACATCGCCCCGCCGCTTGATGAACGCGGTCACGATCTTGCCCCAGCGTTCGTCGGGCAGACCAACCACGGCGCACTCCGCCACACCGGGATGCATGGAAAGACAGCTTTCGACCTCGACCGGCGAGACATTCTCGCCGCCGGTGATGATCATGTCATCCACCCGTCCGGTAACGAACAAATCGCCGTCGGCATCGAAATGGCCGCAATCGCCGGTAAAGAACCATCCCCTGCACAGCGATTTCTCGTTGGCTTCGGGGCGTTTCCAGTAGCCTTCAAAGGCCTCGTCGCCGCTGAGTGTCGCGATAATCTCGCCTTCTTCGCCCTGGGGCAGGATGGCATCGGGATCGCCCGCCCCCATTTCAACCACGCGCAAGTGCTGATTGAGCCCGGCTTTGCCGGCGGAGCCGGGCTTTGCGACCGCGTCCTGTTCGATCGAAAAGGTATAAACCTCCGATGAGCCGTAATGGTTCACGAACAGATCGGGCCTGAACGCAGCATTGATGCGCTTGAGCAGGCCCTCGGTCATCGACGCCCCCGCAAAACCGAGACGCTTCACCGACGACAGGTCGGTCCGTTCAAAATCGGGATGATCTATCAGGTCATGATAGAGCGTCGGGACAAGGTAGAGGCTGCCGATCCGTTCCTGCGCGATCAGGTTCAGGGCATCGGCGCAGTTGAACCGCGGCAGACAAACGAAAGTCCCGTTCAGCAATGTCATCGCAAGAAGCGACCGTACGCCCATCGTGTGATAGAGCGGCATGACCCCGAGGGTCGTATCGCCCATCGGCATCATGTTCTGCGCGACATGCGCCACAGCGCCTGCACGTTCCGCGCGATGGCGGCGCGGCACGCCCTTGGGTCTGGCCGTCGTCCCGCTCGTGTATAGCATGACCGAGCAATCCTCGGTGCTGGCTTGCGGTGTCGCATCGGGTGCGGATTGCGTGACGATATCGTCAAAAGACGCAGCACCCTCGACCGCGATACCATAGGCGATCTTCGGCAGGCCCGTGACGCCCTCCGCCTCCCGAACCGATTTTTCGCTGGAAGCGTCGAATATGATCGATCGCGCATCGCTGTTGGCGACGAAAAAGCCGAGTTCATCAGGTGTAGCGCGCCAGTTGACCGGCACGATTGCAACCCCCGCGAGTTGACAAGCCCAGTGAACCGAGGCCGCGGCACGGTTGTTCTGAAGCGCCGTTACGATACGGTCGCCCTGTTTCAGGCCCAAATCCGCAAGCCCTTGCGTCAGGGCCGAAATCTGACCGTACCATTCACCATAGGTCAGGCGGATCTCGCCATCGACCAAGGCGAGCGCATCGGGCGCGCGGGACACGCTCGCGACAAGAGAGCGTCCGAGATCAAGCATGATCGGTTTCCTTCCGTAAAGTTTCAGCCGCCTCTAGAGCGGCCTGAACGATGGCGTGATAGCCAGTGCAGCGGCATAGATGCCCCGAAAGCACATCGCGGATGCGCGCCTCATCGGCGTCGGGGGCGTCGCGCAGCAACGTGTCGAGCGACATCACGATCCCCGCTGTGCAGAACCCGCATTGCAGGGCGTGATGTTTTCGGAATGCGTCTTGCAGCACCGAGAGACGACCCGGCGCCGGGGCAACGCCTTCGACCGTGTCGACGGTTGCGCCCTCGACCTGAACGGCAAGCGTCAGGCAGCTACGCGCCAGCATTCCGTCGATCCGCACGGTGCACGCGCCGCAAACACCGTGTTCACAGCCGACATGCGTTCCGGTTGCGCCCAATTCACCGCGCAGCACATCGCTGAGCAGCATGCGCGGAGAGGAATGCGTTTCGACGGCACGCCCGTTCAGCGTAAACCGTATCACATGGGATTGCGTGGCATCTAACCGGCGCATGCGCGGGCCTCCTTCAACACTTGGGCGCCAAGGCCACGCACCAGGTCGCGACGATACCGGGCCGTTGCATGCAGATCGCCGCGCGCGTCGAGCGACCAGGCAAGCGCATTGAGCGCGTCCGCCTCGTCCTCGGGGGCAAGCGCATCCCAATCCTTGACCACAGGTGTGTCGTTGACCCCACCAACGGCCAGGCGGACACGGGATTTCGTGACGACAGCGGCGCAGGCAACGATGGCGAAATCGCCCTTGCGGCGACCGACCTCGCCGAACCCCGTGCCGCTTCCGGTAGGCAGATCGGGGAATTCGACCGCCACGATCAATTCGTCCTCGGCCTTGTCGGTGAGCATCATCCCCAGAAAAAACTCCGCACCGCTGACACGGCGCAGCTTTCGCCCCTTGCGCAGAACCACCTTGCCGTCGAGCGCACACAGAGCGAGCGGGATTTCAGCCGACGGGTCTGCATGGGCGATAGAACCGCAGATCGTTCCGCGGGCGCGTGTCTGCGGATGCCCGACCCAAGGCAGCAGCTTCGCAAGAAGCGGATTGAGCGCCTCCAGATCCTCGCGCGCCAGCAACTCTGCTTGACGCACCCCGGCACCGATCCGCAACATGTTCTCGCCGGTCTCGACCCTGCGTGTTTCTTCGGCATTCATGAAGTCGATCAACACGGAAGGCCGCGCAAGACGCATGTTGAGCATCGCCATCAGAGACTGGCCGCCGGCGATCACACGGGCCTCGTCACCTGTCTCGAAGATCAGGCCGGCGGCCTCGTCCAGACTGTCGCAGCGGATATAGTCAAACGGTGCCGGCTTCACGATGCACCTCCCAGCCGCGCGCGCAGCCGCGCGAAGATTCCCTGACGGTGTGTAGGGGCGCCCGCCCTGCGGCCCAGCGCCGAAAAGAACTGGCCAATGACGATCTTTGCCGCCCCGTCGAGCAAGCGCCCGCCCACGGACGCGACCTTGCCGCCGACCGAAGCCTCGTAGGTATAGCCGATGATGGTGCCGCCCGCGCCGTCCGGCGCAAGAGTTACCTTGCCCTCCCCCATGCCCGTACCCAGCGCGCCGCTGGCCTTGCCGGTCAGAACCGCCGAACGCGGCTCATCCAGATCCGACAGCGCCACATCCACGCGATAACGCCCCTTCACCGGGCCGACGCCAAGCGTGACATCCGCCAAAAACCGCGTTGGCGACAGGCGCTTGACCCCATGCGCGCCGGGAATGATCGCGGCAAGCTGGTCGGCATCCATCAACAAATCCCAGATGTCTTGCGGTGCCGCATCGACGCGCGCCTCCCCCGTCCCGGACAGCCCCTTGCCGCCAGTCTCCCGGCGCTTTTCCTGACCCTCGGGCGCCTTGGGCTCGTCTTGCAGAAACCCTGCGATCCGTGCGGGGATCAGCGGCAGCACCAGATCGACCTCTCCGCAACCGGGACGCAACGCATCTGCAACCGCGTTCGCCACACAAACCGGTGTCGACATGCAATTGCCTTCGCCCACGCCTTTCGCCCCGAGAGGTGTGACCGGAGAGGGGGTGCAGATATGGTAAATTTCCAGATCCGGGATCTCGTGAACCGTCGGAACGGGATAATCTGCGAAAGTGCCCGCTAGAAACGCCCCGTCCTCATCATAAGCGTATTCTTCATAAAGCGATGCGCCGATTGCATGGGCAAAGGCACCGCGAATCTGGCCCTCCACCATGCCTTCGTGCAGGATCGTGCCGCAGTCATGCATGCTCACGTAGCGGTCGATATGCGCCTCGTGGGTGATCGGGTCGATCTCGACTCCGCAAAAATCGAAAATGAATCCATGGCACAGCGACGAGTTGATCTCGTCCGCTTCGTTTGGCGCGCTCAGTTCGGGGGCTGTCCATATGGCTGTTTCCCGGATCGGCGAACCATCGAGTTCCGGCAGGGTCGCCGGAGCCCAATGGGCCGCCGAGGCCACACGCGCGAAAGGAAGCGCCGCATCGGGATTGCCGGCCGCAAATATCCTGCCCCCCTCGAACCGCAGATCGTCCGCCACCACGTTCAGTTGCGCCGCCGCGATCCGCGCGAGCCGGTCACGCAAGCGATCCGCCGCGATGCGCACGGCCCCGGCCGAAGCCGCCGCGAACCTGCTGGCGTAATTGCCTGCGGCGATGGACCAAGCATCTTTCGTGGTATCGAGCGCCGCGACAACCTTGATATTGCCCGGCGACAGCCCGAAACACTCGGCAACGATCCCTGCGGCAACGGTCTTGTGCCCCTGGCCCTGCGGTACGGAATCAAGTTGCACGGTAATCGTGCCCACCGGGTCAATATGGACCGTGGCGCTCGACTGCGCGCCGTTTTTGGGGCCCGATCTGGCGCGCTCTTCGGGCGTCAGCACAGTCGACAAATACCCCATGTTGGACACCGAGGGTTCGACCACGACCGACAAACCGATACCGTACATCCGGCCTTCGGCGCGCATCTCGTTCCGACGAGCCACAAGCGCATCGTACCTCCCGTCTCTCAACGCCTGCTCAAAGGCCTTGACGTAATCACCGGAATCATAGGTCGCTCCGCTGGCGGTCTTGTAGGGGAATGCACCCGTCGAGATCAGGTTCGTCCGGATCACATCGATCGGATCGAGGTCCAGTTTCACCGCGATACGCTGCATCAGCCGTTCGAGCACGAAGTATATCTGCGGCCCGCCAAAGCCGCGGTTCAACCCCGTCGGCGTTTTGTTGGTCATTACGATCCTGTTGCGCACCGACAGGTTCGCGATGTCATAGGCGCCGCACAGATTGCCATGCATCCGGTACAGCGTCGCCGGTTCCGGCGCGCGCAGATAGGCACCCACATCCTCGACCTGATCGTAATCGAGCGCGGTGATCCGGCCATCGCCCCGAACCGCCGCCCGCAGTGTGATGGCGCGATTGGTCGATGAGACAGACGCTGTGAGGTGTTCCAGCCGATCCTCAACCCATTTCACGGGCCGGTCCGCAAGCCGCGCACATGCAGCCAGCAGCGCAATGTAAGGAAACACGCCCTGTTTGACCCCAAAGCTGCCGCCCGAATCCTCGGGCGTCCGCAGGCGCAGGCAATTGCCCGGCACTTGCAAGGCCCTTGCGATCACCGGATGGATCGAGAAAGGCCCTTGGAAATTTGCCGTGATGTCAAAGGATTGGCCATGTGGCTCCCATTGGGCAAGAACGCCATAGGTTTCGATGGGGGTGCAGGAATTGCGCGGATACCGCACCGAGATATCCACCACATGCTCTGCACCGTCAAAGGCCGCGCCCGGATCGCCATAGGTGAACTGCCGGTCCGATCCAAGATTGCCACCCATCTCGTCATGCAGAACCGGCGCATCCGCGCCGAGCGCCTCGACCTGGTCGAGCACCGGCGCAAGAGGATCGTAATCTACCTCGATCAGATCGAGCGCATCCTCGGCCGTATAGCGGTCTCCGGCGAGAACGACGGCGACGGGTTCGCCAGCATAGCGAACCTTGTGCCGCGCAATCGGCCAGCATTCGATCGGAAGCCTGACCCCAACCATGAGCGGGGCCGCGACCCCTGCATAATCCTCCCCGGTCAGAACCGAATGCACACCGGCAAGGCCGCGCGCCGCATCCACATGGATCGCGCGCAAACGCGCATGGGCATGCGGGCTGCGCAGAATGGCGGCATAAAGCGTGCCATGCGGCACCGGCAGATCGTCAAAGAACTGACCGCGCCCCGTCAAAAGGGGTGCGTCTTCCAGCCGCGACATCGGTTGATGCGGCACATCCTTCGCCATCGAGGCCCTCCTCCAAGACCGTCATGTCATTGGAAGAGAGGTTAAGCAGTGAGAGGGCGGAAACCGATTGTCAGGGAGCGCAGAATTTACCGAGAAGTCTCAAATACGTAAGAAACCCGACACATTCCCAAGCCGGGAAATCGAGCGAAAGCTCGAAGGCGTGACACCGGAATGATCGCGGAAAAACCGCGTGAAATGCGCCTGGGTGGTGAACCCGAGCGTATCCGACAGCGCACCGAAACTGATATCGCTGGTCACCGCCGCGCTCACCGCGCGCTCGATTCTGATCATGTTCAGAAAGACGCGGGGGGTAACACCTGTCGAACTTTCAAAGACGCGAAAGAAATTCGCCCGGCTCATGCCCGCGGTGTCCGCAAGGCTATAGATATTCGTCACACCACCGGGGTTGCGGCGCAATTCGCTGACGGCCTTGGCAACGCGCCAGTCTATGTTGTGGTTGCGCGCGGCATCGCGCAGGCTGTCGCCGACCGAGCGCCATTCGGTGAACCGTTCGATGACTGCGATCATGAGCTCGCCAAGCTGGCTTTCATGCTCTGCTATCGCGGTTGGCGTATGTACCATGCTCGCCGCGAGATCCATGGTTTGCTTGCGGATAGCCGGTGTGATCGCATCGACCGTCTTCTCGAAGAACCCCGCACCTGCGCTCGCGGCCCAGTTGGGGCGGAACCCCGCCAGCCACGAGGGCTCGATATACAAGGCAAGAATGATCGTCCGGGGCGCATTCTGCCGATGAACATAGGCATGCGGCGTCCAGGCGTTGATCAGGACCGCGCTGTCGTCGGTCAGGGGGGCGACCTCGTCACCGACCAGAAAGGACGTGTCCGCGCCATCGACCTTCAGCAGCACATGACAATGCGGATGGGCATGGCGCACCAGCGAGCGATCCATGTCGAGCAGGGCAACACGGCCGAATTCGCCTGTTCTGATCCGCAACGCGTCGGACATAGCCCTCCTCCGATCTCCCTTCGCTGCAGGACACCTGCGCCAAGTTGCACGAATATAGCGCAATTTGCCAACAATACAAAGCCTGTCCGGGGTCTGATGCCGGAGGGGGCAGGATCGTATCATAAGGGCATCAACGCTGTTTCGGCCATCTGTACTCGCCGGTGAGCAGGATATGTGCCCATCCGAGGGGTGAGGTATGTGCCATGAGGTGGGGTGCGCAGTCCAAGCCTTCGCGGCGGCGATTGGCGACGGCCTGGCCGAGATGCTTGGTGTTCCAATAGATGACAATCGCGGCCAACAGGTTCAGCCCGGCCATGCGGAAGTGCTGCCCCTCGCTGGTTCGGTCGCGGATTTCGCCCTGGCGGCCGATCCGGAGGGCGTTCTTCAGGGCATGGTGGGCTTCGCCCTTGTTCAGACCGATCTGGGCACGGCGCTGCATGTCAGCGTCGAGCAGCCAGTCGATTATGAAGAGCGTCCGCTCGATCCGTCCGATTTCCCGCAGTGCCACAGCCAGCTCATGCTGACGGGGATAGGATGCGAACTTCCGCAACAATTGGCTTGGGGGCATGGCCCCCGCCACCATGGTTGCTGCGCTGCGCAGGATGTCGGGCCAGTTTGCCGTGATGAGGCGTTCCTTGATCTTACCGCCAATCAAGCCCTTCAGCTCTTTCGGGCAGGTGGCCGGATCGAAGAGGTAGAGACGCTTTGATGGCAGGTCGCGGATACGCGGGATGAACTGGAACCCGAGCAGCGAGGTCACGGCAAAGACGTGATCGGTGAAGCCGCCGGTGTCGGCATACTGCTCTGTGATCTTCCGCCCGGCGTCGGTCATCAGCAGGCCGTCCAGGATATAGGGCGCTTCGTTCACTGTGGCCGGAATGGTCTGTGTGGCGAAGGGGCCGAACTGGTCGGAGACATGAGTGTAGGCCTTCAGTCCTGGCTCATGCCCGTACTTGGCGTTGATCAGGTTCATCGCCTCGCCCTGACGTGTCGTCGGGAAGAACTGCCCGTCGCTCGATGCGGTTTGTCCGCCACCCCAGAACCGCGCCATCGGCAAGTTGGACTGCCCTTCAATCACCATGGCCAGGGCGCGCGCCATCGCCTCCCCTTCGACATGCCACCGCGACAGGCGTGAGAGCTGGAAGAAGTCGTGCGTGTTCGTGGCTCCGGCCATTTTGCTGAGCCCGAGATTCAGCCCTTCGGCGAGCAACACATTCAGCAGGCCGATCCGGTCCTTGCAAGGCACTCCGGTACGCAAGTGCGTAAAGGCCTCGGTAAATCCGATTTCATCGTCCACCTCGAGCAGGAGGTCCGTGATCCTGACTTCCGGTAGACGTCTATAGAGATCGAGCACCAGGGCGTCGGCTTCCTCGGGAACTGCTGCGGTCAATCGGTCGATTTTCAAGGTGCCATCCTCTATGGAACCTCCCGGTATGGTCCCGGCCTTTGCAGCGCGGGCCAGTCGGCATACAGCATCGGACAGACGCGCCGTGCGGTCGGCCAACCAGGTTTCGGGCTCGAACGGCATGGCCAGCCTCGGCGTGCCGCGGGCGGCCTCGACCGGGACCAGCGCGTCCTTCAGGTCGCCATACCTTCGCGAATGCGCCAGCCAGATATCACCTGAACGGAAGGCATCGCGTAGATGGAACAGGACCGCGACCTCCCATACTCGGTGCTCATCGTCGCCATCCAGGTGGCGATGCCACTTTGAAGTGCGGCGCAGGGGGGTCAGCGGTCGGCCGTCAGTCGTCTCCGTGCCCGCGATGATCACGCTCGCCGTCAGCAGCGGTTCCGCCACGGGCGTGGCGCAAATCTCCAGCGCCCGCAGCATGCGAGGCGCATAACGCCGGAAGCGATGATATCCGTGACCGACATGCGCCAGCGGATCGGCGGCGAATGTATCGGTCAGTTGTGCAGCCGTGGCGACAAGCCCCTTGAGGGATGACCAGCCGCCAGCATTGCCGACGGCCTCTTCAAGGGAGGCCTGGTCCTCATGCGCTTCCAGAAGCGCCGCGCCCAATGTCCTGAAGGATTGCAGGGTGTCCTTCAGCACCGATTTGGCGTCGTTCATCCGGGCGTCACATCGCGATTTCGCCTCGCGCCACGTCTTGCCGACGATCCGGTCATGGGTCTCGACCACGGCGTCGGCAATGGCGCTACGCCATTCCAGCGCGCAGACTGCAAGAATGGCGAGGCGGCGGTCACCCGAGATATCCCTCAGATCACCCGCGAAGTATCGCTCGCCCTGCCGACGCAGGCGGGCAACGCGATGCGGTGGCACATCGGCAAGAACTCCCCGGTCCAGTTTCAAAGCTTGCAAGTATTCCAGGCGCTCCAGCAGGCGGTTCATGTCCGCCGAGTTCCGCCCGATCTCGAACTGACGCAGCCAGACGAAGCGCGTGACCGCGCCGCCCGCATCTTCGGTCAGCAAGGCGTCGAGCCGGGTTCGCATGTAATCGTCCAGTCGACCGGCGATCCGGGCCTCGACCCGGCGTTCCGCCGCCACCAGCGCATCCGCGCAAAGCCGCTCGATGACCGTGATCCCCGGCAGGATGGTCTGGGCCGCCCGGCATTGCTCGACGAGGTGCCGTGCCAGACCCTCGTTCGACCGGGCGGTTTCGGCGGCCTTCTCAAGCCAGGCTTTCAGGTCCCGAGCGCCCCGCCCGGTGAACATCTTGTAGCCATAGATCTCGCGCAATTCGACAAGGTGCCTTCGGCGCGTGACGTCTGTCTCCGCATAGCAACATAGGTCGTCGGCCCTCTCGCCAAGTTGTGCAGCGATGAACCTGGCGACTTCGATCGGGATCACCTCGGCCGGCGATAGCAGCCGTCCTGGATGCCGAAAGGCGCAAAGCTGCAGGGCAAAGCCCAAGCGATTGTGCGACTGCCGCCGTGTCAACGCCGGAGCAAAAATGCGCCAGTTGGCCGAAGTAAAAATGCGCCAGATGACGTCATGCGAAGGGGCCCGATCGGGCCCCTTCGCATGAAGGCGCGCCGTTTCGTCGGGATCAGTCCGTTGCGGAATCGCGGTTTGGCTCGGCAGCCTTGCGGGATTGTGCGAGGCGATAGCTTTCGCCGTTCATTTCCAGGATATGGACATGGTGGGTGAGCCGATCGAGGAGCGCGCCGGTCAGTCGCTCGGAGCCGAAGACGCTGGTCCATTCATCGAAGGGCAGGTTCGACGTGACGATGGTCGAACCGCGCTCGTAGCGCTGTGAGAAGACCTCGAACAGCAGTTCGGCTCCGGTCGGCGACAGCGGCACGTAGCCGAGTTCGTCGATGATCAGCAGTCGAACCTTGGTCAGTTGCTTCTGCAGCCGCAGCAGTCGCTTGTCGTCACGCGCCTCGAGCAGTTCGTGCACCAGCGCCGATGCGGTGATGAAGCCGACAGGCAGCCCCTTCTGGCAGGCGGCCAGACCGAGGGCGAGAGCGATGTGGGTCTTGCCGGTGCCGCTGTTGCCGACGGCGATGACATTCTCGTTGCGGCTGACGTAGTCGCAGCGCGCCAGTTCCATCACCAGCATCTTGTTCAGCGATGCGATGGCATTGAAGTCGAAGCTGTCGATGCTCTTGACGGCGGGGAAGCGGGCCGCCTTGATCCGCCGCTCCACCATGCGCCGTTCGCGATCGATCAGCTCGAGTTCGGCAAGCCGGCAGGAGATAACGCGAATGATCGACGCCTTCGGCGGCGCACTGCCGGGCGAGCTTGTCGTATTCGCGCAGGAAGGTCGGCAGCTTCAGCGCCTTCAGGTGATGGGACAGCAGCAGTTGCGGCGTATCGTTCATGACCCGGCTCCGGCCAGAAGGCTCATGTAGCTGCGCACCGACGTCACCTCGACGCGGGCTTTCGGCAAATAGGGATAGACCGTCATGTCGAGGCGTGGTGGCCGGCGTTCGATCCGGCACAGGACGAGATGCTTGACCGCGTCGAACCCGATCGTGCCGCGTTCCAGCGCACTGCGGATCCCGGCATGGACATCGTCGACGGAGAATGTCTCCATCAGGCGCAGCACCTGGACGAACTCCGCGCCTTCTTTTTCCCAAGCGCGCTTCCAGAAGCCGGCGCAGCGTGGTGAAGGCTTCCGGCAGGTCCCAACCGGCCAGCGGAGCCGCCTGGTCGAGGGCATTGGTCTTCTGCTCGATCAGCGCCAGGTAGTGTAGCGGGTCGAAGATGAAGTCCTCCGTCTCCCAGGAACGGCGATGGCGGGCGATGATCTCGGCGCCGCAGGCAATCACCACCTCGTGGACGTAGCCGCGCACGAGAACCTCGCGATGGCCGTAGGTGGTCGGGACGGAATAGTCGTTGCCGCGATAGCGAACCAGCGACAGCGAACTGACCCGGGCGGTGCGCTTGTCGCAGGCGTCGTAGGCCACGGCCGGAAGAGGCTGGAAGTGGGCGCGGTCGCGTTCGAGGCGTTCCCCGATCGTCTCGCCATGACCGCGCAGCCTGTCGCTCATGCGCCGGCGGCACCGGGCTTCCAGCCAGGCATTGAGATCGTCGAAGCTGGCGAACCGCGGCAGCGGCACCATGAAGTTGCGACGGCAATAGCCGACCAGCCCCTCAACCTTGCCTTTGTCGTTGCCCTTGCCAGGACGTCCGAAGCGATCCTCGAACAGATAGTGGGAGATCAGTTCCGAGAAGATGCGTGTCCGCTTGCGGGTGCCGTCTCCAAGAATGCGGGCGACCGCGATCCTGGTGTTGTCATAAAGGATCGAAACAGGCACCCCGCCGAAGAATGCAAAGGCCGAGACGTGACCGTCGCAGAAGGCCTCGCTGGTCTCTGCCGGGTAGGCCTTCACGAAACAGCCGTCGGAATGCGGCAGGTCCATCGCCAGGAAATGGATCTTGCGCTCGGCGCCGCCGATCACGCCGAGCGCTTCGCCGAAATCGACCTGGGCGTGGCCCGGCGGATGGGCCAGCGGCACGAACATCTCGCGCTGGCGCTGTCGGGCGGCATGGACATAGTCCTTCACGATCGTGATGCCGCCAACATAGCCGCGCTCGTCACGCAGACGCTCGAAGATCCGCTTCGAGGTGTGGCGCTGCTTCTTCGGCCGGTCGCTGTCTTCCGCCAGGATCTGGTCGATAATCTCGACGAACGGGTCGAGCTTCGGACGGCGAACCGGCTTCATGCGCCGATACCCCGGCGGAACCGAGAACCGCAGCATCTTCTCCACCGTCCGGCGATCGATCCCGAAAACACGGGCAGCCTCGCGCCGGCTCATGCTCTCGACGAAAACCGCCCGCCTGACACGTCCATAAAGTTCCACGCCCTTCATCCCCGCCCTCTGCCAAAGTCGAGAAGGCTACCACTGGCGGAGTTTTGCTCCGGCCAACAGCCGGATCATCCGGCCGCTTCAGTGGTGGATTTTTACACCGGCGTTCTCACTTAACTCGCTCCAGCGGGTCATGGCAAGATCGACATAGGCCGGATCGATATCGAGCCCGCGGAAGACCCTGCCCACGCGTTCCGCCGCGATCAGGCTGGTGCCCGAACCGAGGAAGATATCGAGCACCAGTTCGCCTTGCTTTGTGACGTCGCAGATCGCATATGCGACCATGGTGTTACTTAGCGGGTCGCCAATGTCCGCTTCCCACCCCAGTTGCAGACGTTGAGCGTTGCCGACGTGAATGACCGAAATGGCGGCGCAAAACTGCCGTTGACTGCCGGTTCAAATCCGGTTGCCGTTTGCCTGTTTCCATCAACTGATTGTCGATTCTTCGACTGGACTTCTCGTGCAAAGGAAGCGGTAGTATTAACACGTCAAACCGCACATGGCGGCTGACTGTGCCCGCACCGCGGGCTTCACTCAGTGCAAAACCGGTTAATCCGGTTTCTCAAACTGAGTGGAGAACAGAATGAACACCCATGTCACAGAGAGTAATACCGAGGGCGGCGCATCTGCCGCCGTTGCTTCTCATGCAGCCGACGAGCCATCCTGCGAACGTAAGCCAAGTAGAGCGTCCAAGTCGGCCTCAATTGTTCGCCGCAAGCGGGCTGCAAAGAGCAAGAAAGACCAACTCGTCGCTCTGCTATCGAAACCGAACGGCGCGCGCATCTCAATGATTGTGGAGCGCCTGGGCTGGCAGGCGCACACGGTACGGGCGGCACTGTCGGGCCTGCGCAAGCAGGGCATTGAAGTGGCGGCATCAAAGTCGCCGAAGACCGGCGAAACAGTCTACGCGATCGTTGCATCAGCGAAGGTGGAGGACGCGGACGCCGACGACAGGGCCGTGTCATGAGGACAGTTCTGTCATCCTGGGTCGAAGGCGACTTTGCCGCCTTCGATACCATGGATCGCGACAAATGCATCGAAACCTGGCGAAAGCGGTTCGGTCGGGAGCCTCCAAAATATGTCTCGGTACAGTTCATGCGCCGGGCACTGGTCTATGAGGCTCAGGTGAAGGCCCAGGGCGGGCTTTCGCCTGCGGTTCGAACAGCGCTCGAGCGGTCCATGAACGATGTTCGAAAATCGAATGGAAAGGCGGGGTCGGGACCGCCCGTCCCGTCCCAATTGCTGCGACCAGGCACTCAACTTTTCCGCGAATGGAATGGTAGGTCCTATCAGGTGGAAGTGCTGAACGATGGCTTCCGGATGGACGGAAAGCGGTACCGATCACTGACTGAGATCGCCCGCAAGATCACCGGCGCCCACTGGTCGGGACCGCGTTTCTTCGGATTGAAAACGTCATGAAGAAGATCCGCTGCGCAATCTACACGCGGAAGTCGTCCGAAGAGGGTCTTGAGCAGGAGTTCAACTCGCTCCATGCCCAGCGTGAAGCCTGTGTGTCCTACATCGCCAGTCAGAAACATGAAGGCTGGGTGCTGTTGCCGGATCACTATGACGATGGCGGCATATCCGGCGGCACGCTCGAACGGGCCGGACTGCAGCGACTGCTGCGCGATGTCGATGAAGGACTGGTCGACCAGATCGTCGTCTACAAGATTGACCGGTTGACGCGATCGCTGGCCGACTTCGCCAAGCTCGTAGAGCGGCTGGATGCAGCAGACGCATCCTTCGTCTCGGTGACACAGTCGTTCAACACCGCAACCAGCATGGGCCGGCTGACACTGAATGTCCTTCGGTCCTTCGCCCAGTTCGAGCGTGAGGTCACGGCCGAGCGCATCCGCGACAAGATTGCCGCCTCGAAGAAGAAGGGGCTCTGGATGGGTGGCAATGTTCCGCTTGGCTATGAGCCGGATGGTCGGACGCTGAAGATGGTCGATGAGGAAGCCAGGACGGTTCGAACCCTGTTCGACCTCTATCTCGAAAAGGGTTCGATCAAGGCGGTCAAACAACAGGCCGACCGAATGGGGCTGCGAACAAAGGCAAGGACCGGAGTGGGATCGGGAGGCCAGGCCGCCGGCGAGGTGCCCTTCGGGCGAGGCCATATCTATTACATCCTGGCCAATCCGATCTATGCGGGACGCATCCGCCATCGCGATCAGGTCCACGATGGCCAGCAACCCGCGATCATCGACCCCGCCGTCTTCGACGATGTGCAGCAGCGCCTGAAGGAAACTGCGGGGCGGGAAAGAGGGCGATCAGCATCGGGATCGATACCATCGCCGCTTGCCGGCAAGCTGTTCGATGAGACCGGAGATCGTCTGACAGCGACCCACGCCAACAAGAAAGGCAGGCGGTATCGCTACTATGTCTCGAACCGCATGGTTGTCGGCCAAGGCAACACGGACATATCGACAGCGGCAAGCGGATGGCGATTGCCGGCAAAACAGCTGGAAGAGCATCTGGCTTCCGCCATCCAAACCCATCTGCGCAATCGCCTGCCGGTCGATCTCCTGATCGACGCCTCCCCTGATGACATCGGGCGCATTCGCAATCTGCTCGACGATGCCGCGCCAGACAAATCGAAACGCCCCCCGGAAGCTGCCCTGCCCTGCATTGCACGAGTAACGATTGCTCCGGGCAGCATCGAACTCGTCCTCAACCACGAAGCCGTCGCAGACTGTCTCGCCATCGGACCCGCATCGATCAATTCCGATGCGCTGTCCTTCTCCATCCCGTTCCAGTTTCGCAAGCGCGGTGTCGAAACCAAACTGATCATCGGAAGCGGCCAGAGTCGAGCCGTCGACAGCACGCTGATCCGCAGCATCGCCATGGCGCATCAATATTACGATGCCATCAAGCAGGGTCAGACCTTCGAGGAAATCGCAACATCGGAGAACCTCTCGAAGCGCCGCATCCTCCAGGTGATCGACCTCGCCTTCCTTGCGCCCGACATCGTCAGGTCAATCATGCAGGGTGATCAGCCGATCGGCCTGACCGCCAAGTGGCTCGGCCAGAATCCGCTGCCGTCGGATTGGCAGGCGCAGCGCCGCATCGTCGCCACGCTCTAAATTCTCAGACAATCCTATTTGACGACCGCATCGGCACTCGATGGTTCGCCGATGCAGGTTTGGCAAACTGTCAGTCCCGAAATCGCCGACAGAGACTTCTGCCGATTCAGCGGCGATTTGCGGATCGAAATGCAGTCTCTGTTTCCAGACGCTAGGACTAACCCGCTGAAACAACACAGCTATCTTGCGTAAAAACCGGAAACGCCGTTTTGCAGAGGGTGGTTGGCTGAGCATTCTGGAAACAAACTTCGACTTACCATCGCGAACCAGTCTCTGCAGACCAAATTTGACACCAACATACGAACAATCGCCGATGCACCCGCGATGCGCTTTCTGCAAACTGTCAGCCCCGAAATGCCCGACAGAGACTTTCGGCGATTCTGGCCCCGTTTCCGGGCCAAAACACAGTCTCTGTTTGTTCAAGAAGGCCACATGCCTTTGATTTCTCGCCGCTATTTCATGAGAAAGAAGAGCAATATCAATAGCTTAGACTTGGTGGCTGGGGAACCTGGATTCGAACCAGGACTAACGGAGTCAGAGTCCGCGGGTCTACCGTTAACCTATTCCCCAAAGCCGTTCCGGCATGCCGCAGGCGGTGACTGCGATCCGGATGGGCGTCGTTTTACCCATGGCTGACAAATAGTCAACCCTCCCCCGGCAAACAAGTCCGTCAATTTGTGCCGGCGCTTTCGCAGCCCGGCGAAGGAATTTCCTTTGTGAACCGGCGAAGGGCTGGTAACGTGTTTCCAACATGTAACGAAAAGCGTCTGCTGCGACGCCCGATCCAGGGGCTGTATCGCGCGGCGCGACAAGGACAAGACCCGTGAAAGACCCCGAAGACGGCCGGAATCCGGCCAGCAATGGGGCGTCCGGGGAGAATGGCGGCCAGAAGCACCGCCCGGATTCCCCGTGCGACGGCAAGAAACGCCGCCGCAGGCCGCGCAAGCGAAAGGCCGCTGCGCAACAACCCGACGCCCGGAATCCCGCCACTGCGGCGGCAGACGGAGACATGCCCAAACGCAAGCGCAAGCGCCGCCGTGGCCGGCGCAAGCCTTTCGTGCGGGGCAGCGAATCCCGCGCTGGCGCCGTCAGCGAAAAGGCCGCAGGCCCCTCCGAAAGCAACACGCAGCCCCCGGAGCCAAGCGAGCCGCCATTACGGCCGCGCCGGGCGGAAGCCCATCATCAGGCGCATACGGCCGCGCGCACTGCCAACGGACAGCGCCATGCGCATGACATGCCGGCAACGCTGCGCGGCAATCCCGGCGACTCACCCGCCCATGCAGCGCTCGATCTGGGCACCAACAATTGCCGTCTGCTGATGCGCATCGCCCACCCGGCCCGGCCAGTTCCGCGTCGTGGACGCCTTCTCGCGCATCGTCCGCCTTGGCGAAGGCCTGTCGGCGTCGGGCCGCCTGTCCGAGGCCGCCATGGACCGGGCCGTGGAGGCCTTGCAGGTCTGTGCGGCAAAGCTCAAGGCGCGCCGGGTCAGGAGGGCCAGGCTGATCGCCACGGAGGCGTGCCGCGCGGCCGCGAACGGGGCTGAATTCATCGAGCGGGTGCGCCGGGAAACCGGGCTGAAGCTCGAAATCGTCAATCGCGAGACGGAGGCGCGGCTGGCCGTTTCCGGCTGCGGGACGCTGGTGGAGCGCAACACGCCGGGCGCCGTGCTTTTCGACATCGGCGGCGGCTCGTCCGAAATCGCGCTGATCGACATTCCCGGCCGGCGTTCGCCGCACCTGGCCCATCATATCGTGTCCTGGACCTCGCTGCCCGTCGGGGTGGTCTCGCTTGCAGAACGCTTTGGCGGGAAGGATGTGACGCGCGACATTTTCGAAGCCATGGTCAGCGACGTGTCGGCCATGATCGCATCGTTCGACGGGCGCGACCGGCTGGCGCATCTGTCGGGCGATACGCGCTTCCACCTGCTCGGCACTTCGGGCACGGTGACGACGCTGGCCGGCGTGTTCCTGGAACTAGAGCGCTATGACCGGCGGCGGATCGACGGCATCTGGCTCAATTCGGGCGATGTCAGCGCGATGACAGAGCGCCTGCTCGGCTGGGATTTCGCCACCCGCATGGCAAATCCGTGCATCGGCGCCGACCGCGCCGACCTTGTGCTGGCCGGCTGCGCGATCCTGGAAGCGATTCGCCGGGCATGGCCGTCGGAGCGCCTGCGGGTGGCGGACCGGGGCCTGCGCGAAGGCATACTGACCGAACTGATGGCGCGCGACGGCGTCTGGCGGCGGCGCAACCGCCCCCGCCCTGGAGGCACCTGACACGATGGCGAAAACAACAAAGGGCAGCGGCAACCAGCCGCGCATGCTCAAGACACGGGTGAAGAAGAAGCGCGGCCTGAAAAACTCGTCGCGGCGCTGGATCGAGCGCCAGCTCAACGACCCCTACGTGCACAAGGCACGGCAGGAGGGGTACCGTTCGCGCGCCGCCTTCAAGCTGCTGGAGATCGACGAACGCTATCACCTGCTCAAGCCGGGGCAGAAGGTGATCGATCTCGGCGCGGCGCCGGGCGGCTGGTGCCAGGTGGCGGGCAAGATCGTCGGCTCGGACGAGGCGCAGCCCAGCGTCGTGGGTATCGACTATCTGGAAATGGACCCGGTGCCGGGCGCGATCATCCTGCAAAAGGACTTCCTGGACGACGACGCCCCTGCCCTGCTGATGGAGACGCTGGGCGGCGCGCCCGATCTGGTGATTTCGGACATGGCCGCGCCCACCACCGGCCACCGCAAGACAGACCACATCCGCACCCAGCACCTGTGCGAGGTGGCCGCTGATTTCGCCATCCGGGTGCTGCGGCCGGGCGGGCACTTCCTGGCCAAGACCTTCCAGGGCGGAACCGAAAACCAGCTTCTCGACATGCTGAAAAGGAATTTCCGTTCCGTCCACCACGTCAAGCCGGCGGCCAGCCGTGCCGAAAGCGTGGAACTCTACCTGCTGGCGCGCGATTTCAAGGGCCGGGTCATCGGGGATGGCGACGAGGCGGACGGCACGGACGCGGCCTGAATCGCGGTGTGGCGGCGGTGGCCGCTCATGTCCGCGCCGGTTTCGCCGGGCAGTCGCAGGAAAGGCAGTACGGCGCTGGCCGCCACCAGTCCGACAAGGATGAATGCCGCGGCAAAGGCGGTCGAATCGAAACCGTTGCCGGTGATCGAGCCGGTTGCTTCGAGGACCAGGCCGGCCAGCGCCACACCGAGCGCAATGGCGACCTGCTGATTGACCGAGGACATGGCGGTGGCCTGGGCGGCCTGTTCCGGTTTGAGGCCGGAAAAGGTGAGCGCCGAGGCGGAGGTGAAGAAGAGCGACCGCGCCAGGCCGCCGGCAAGCAGGACACTGACAAGGACAAGCCACGGCGTGCCCTGCGTGAAGAGCGCGCTGGCGGCAATGATGGCGGCCGAAGCCAGGATGGCGAGGACAATGGTCGTGCGGAAGCCGAGCGCGCGCAGGATGGGCGCGGCGGCGAATTTCATGACCAGTGCGCCGCCCGCGCCTGCAAAGGTGACCATGCCGGACTGGAAGGCGCTCATGCCGAAGGACAACTGGAACAGCAGCGGCAGCAGGAAGGGCGTTGCGCCCGACCCGATGCGAAACAGCAGAAGGCCGGTGATCGTGGCGCGGAAGGCCGGTTCGCGAAACAGGGTCAGGTCAAGCAGCGGCGCCGGGCTGCGCCGGGCGTGGCGCACATAGAGCACACCGGAGAGGATGCCCGCGGCAAGCGCTGCCATCCCGACCACGGGGGGCAGGGCCGGCAGTGAAATGACAGACAGGCCGAAGACGACACCGGAGGCGGCCACGCCGGCCAGAAGGAAACCCTTCCAGTCAATCCGGCCGGCGTCGTGCCTGTCGGTTTCCGGCAGGTATCGGCCGGCCAGCACAATTCCGGCAAGGCCGATCGGGATGTTGATGAGAAAGATCCAGTGCCAGGAAAACCAGGTGGTGATGAAACCGCCAAGCGGCGGACCGGCAAAGGGACCGAACAGGGCGGGAATCGTCAGCCAGGCCATGGCATTGACGAGATCCTCCTTGCGTGTCGCGCGTACGAGGATCAGGCGGGCAATCGGCGTCATCATCGCCCCGCCCATGCCCTGCAGGAAACGGGCAGCCACGAAGGCGCCCAGCGACCCGGCAATGGCGCAGGCCAGCGACCCCAGCATGAAGACAGCGATGGCCATGCGGAAGACGCGGCGCGCGCCGAAGCGGTCTGCCATGAAGGCACTGACCGGAATGAAGATGGCCAGCGAGACCAGATAGGCCGTCAGCGCCAGTTTCAGGGCTACCGGACTGGTGCCCAGATCGGCGGCGATCACCGGCAAGGCGGTGGCGATGACGGTGGAATCCATGTTCTCCATGAACAGCGCGACCGCCAGGATCATGGGCAGCATTCGGTTCACGGAACTGTTTTCCTTTCAGAAACCGCCGGCAGGCGGCGGTCAGGCTGCCGGACGCGACAGGCGGGCAGCGAGCCAGTTTTCAAGCTGCGCGGCCTCGGCCGGCAGTTCGTTTCGCGCCGAGCCGGTCATGGCCCGCCAGTCGGGCAGATAGGCCTCGCGCACGACGGTCAGGACCGGGATGTCCAGTTCGCAGGCCTTTTCGAAGACGGCGCGGAAGCCGCGCCCTTCCGCTTCGTCCTTGCCGAAGCGGTTGACGATGACGAGATCGGGGCGGGCTTCCATCGCCACCAGAAGCGGGCCGACAGCGCCGGCCAGCGCGGCGGAATCAAGCCGGCAGCCCCTGGCGGCAGTCCCGAGATCCTGCGAAATGCCGGTGGCGGCGCCGCATGCGACATCGACCAGAACCATCGCATCGCCTTGGTCCGCGGCCTGCACGTGGCCGATGACGGCAAGGCCGCGGCCAGCCAATTGCGCGGCCAGGCCGGTCAGGAGCGTGTCAGGGTCCACGCCCCTGGGCGCCACGATGGCCGCAACGGGAAAGCCTGTCTCGTCCATCGTGTCCACCGCCTCCTGCATGGCGTGCCTCAGAAGAAGGCCTGAATGCCGGTCTGCGCACGCCCGAGGATGAGCGCGTGAACATCATGCGTCCCCTCGTAGGTGTTGACCGTTTCGAGATTGGCTGCATGGCGCATGACCTTGTAGCCGACCTGGATGCCGTTGCCGCCATGCATGTCACGCGCCAGGCGCGCGATATCCAGCGCCTTGCCGCAATTGTTGCGCTTGATGATGGAAATCATCTCGGGCGCGGCAGCCGCCTCGTCCATCAGCCGTCCCACCCGCAGGGCGGCCTGCAGGCCGAGCGCGATTTCCGTCTGCATGTCGGCGAGCTTCTTCTGGAAAAGCTGCGTTCCGGCCAGCGGCTTGCCGAACTGCTTGCGGTCGAGGCCGTATTGACGGGCCTGAAGCCAGCAGTCCTCCGCCGCGCCCATCACGCCCCAGGCAATGCCGTAGCGGGCGCGATTCAGGCAGCCGAAGGGCCCCTTCAGGCCCTCGACATGGGGCAGCAAGGCTTCCTCGCCGACTTCCACATTATCGAGCACGATCTCGCCGGTGACGGACGCGCGCAAGGACAGCTTGCCCCCGATCTTGGGCGCCGACAGGCCTTTCATGCCCTTTTCCAGCACGAAGCCGCGGATCTTGCCACCGTGGGCCTCGGATTTGGCCCAGACGACGAAGACATCGGCGATCGGGCTGTTGGAGATCCACATCTTGGACCCGTTGAGCACATAGCCGCCGTCGGTCCTGACCGCACGGGTCTTCATGCCGCCAGGATCGGAGCCGGCGTCCGGCTCTGTCAGGCCGAAGCATCCGACCCATTCACCGCTGGCCAGTTTCGGCAGGTATTTCCGGCGCTGCTCCTCCGAGCCATAGGCATGGATCGGATACATGACGAGTGACGACTGAACGCTCATCATCGAGCGAAAGCCGGAATCAACACGCTCGACTTCGCGGGCGACGAGGCCATAGGTGACGTAGCCCGCACCAAGGCCGCCATAGGCTTCCGGCACCGTGACACCCAGCAGGCCGGCTTCGCCCATCTCGGCGAAAATGGCTGGGTCGGCCTTTTCATTGAGGTAGAAATCCTCCACGCGGCTGGCCAGCCGGTCCTGGGCGAAATCAAAGGCCGACTGGCGGATCATCCGCTCGTCCTCGTCGAGCTGACCATCGAGCAGGAAGGGGTCTTCCCACGCGAAAGCGCCGAGATCGGGCTTGTCCTTCGGCTTGAGGGCGGGCTTTTCGGTGGCGGTTGTCATCACGGCGTCGGTCATTGGCGCTTCCGTTTCAGTCTGTTCTTCTTTTCGAGGGCAGTAAGGACCATGGCGGGCCAAAAAGCGCAAGCCATGCTGCTCAGCCCTGAAGGCATACGAGCAATGTATCCCTTGTTCGCGAGCAGGCAAGATGGGCCCGCCGGCGGGCCAATGCGGCCCGGGCATCCGCCGGCCCCTCCTCGCTGTCCAGAAGGCTCCGGTGAAAACCGGTCACGGCCACCGCGTCGAAGCCAAGCCCCTTGGCATCATTGACGCCCAGCACGGCGACACGGCCCTTGGCGGGTTCGCCGACCACGTCGATGCCCGCCAATGTAACGGCCTCATGGGCACAGGTGCGGCCCTCGGGGGTGAGCCAGACGATGGCCGAGGTGCGCCCTTCCAGCCCGTCGCGGGCGGCGGCAAAGGAAACAAGGCTGCCGGGAATGGCTTCACCGGCGGCAAATGCCAGCGGCCCGTCGCGGCCCTGCCATTGGCGCGACGCACGCCCGGCCAGCAGCGCGCCACAGAAGGCGCGAACGGTTTCGGGCATGCGGCTGGCGTCCTCCAGCCGCTCCAGCCGGCCGCCGAGGTCGATCCCGGCTTCCTCCCAGCCGATCCAGGGCCGGACCGTTCGCATGCTTTCTTCCGCGGCGAGCAGCAGACCGTCCGGCCTGTCCGGCGCCAGGGCGGCGAAAAAACAGGCTTCGATGAAAGAAAGATCCTGCGCCTCGTCCACAAGCACATGATCGAAGGGCTTGTCGGCCTTGTCGCGATAGTAATCGGCCATGCGGGAGAAGAGTTCGCCGGGCGACATCTGCATGCGGGCATCCAGAACATGGCGCACCCGCCGGATATAGGGCCAGAGCGCGATGCGTTCGGATACGGACAGCGGCGGCATGCCATCGGGGTTCGGCGCGGAAAGATAGCCGCCTTCAGCGGTGATCATCCAGGCATCCACCACCTGGTCCCATTCCGCCATCATACGGTCCAGCTCAAAGGCATGGCCGCCATCCAGCAGAGCCGAAGCCGCCTGGTCGCGTATCAGATCCGGTGGCGCCATGACCGGCACACGGCCGCCAACATAGCCGTGCAGTTCCTCGGCCAGTTCCTGCCAGGACCCGATGGTCATGCGCGAGGCAAAGCCAGGCCGGCCGGCGGCGAGTTGCGCAAATGCGCCTTCGAGTCTGCGCGCATGGCGCCCTGTCATCGTGGCGAGGGCAACCCGCGCCGACGGGTCCTCGTCCAGCAGGCGAACCGCACGGCGCAGCAACGCCACCGATTTGCCGGACCCGGACGGGCCGGTGAGCATGGCCGCGCCATCGAAGCGCGCGGCGACCATCGTTTCCTGCGCCTGCCCCAGTCCGCCCGGCACGATTGCATCGTCATCTGTCATAAGAACGCGATCCCCCCTGAACACCCTTAATTAGTGCGTGATGCTTTTCGGGTAAACGGCCCATGTCGATCCGATTCCCATGACATGCCCTGTCCTGCCCACTGGCGGGTCCGGGTTCCGCCAGGCCGGGCGGGCATGATGCGGCGAGCCGCTGCGGAGACTGCGGCTGGCTTGCGTATCGCAGGTGCTGCAATATTTCGCATGGATACAGGTCTGTTCCTGATGTTTTCTGTCGACTTCACGGATCAGGCTTGCCCGTTCAGCATGGATCGAGGAAGATCATTGTACTATCTTGCATGAAATCACAGGAGGGAGACTGGCATGGAATGGCAACCGGGCGAGACAGTGACACTGAATGTCGCGGGCGCGCGCTTGAACGGGCGCTGCTGGGGACCGCCGCCGGATGAAGCGCCGACCATCGTTCTTCTGCATGAGGGGCTGGGCTCGGTGGACCTGTGGCGCGATTTTCCGGAGAAGCTCCAGGCGGCCACCGGTTTCGGCGTCTTTGCCTATGACCGGCGCGGCTATGGCCGGTCATCCTCCTATCCCGCGCCCTGGAGCGTCGACTACATGCGCGACGAGGCGGTGGATGTGCTGCCGCATGTGCTGGACGCCATCGGGTTCCGGCGCGGCATCCTTCTGGGACATTCGGATGGTGGCTCCATTGCCGCCCTCTATCTGGGCAATGTGCAGGACCACCGGGTGCGGGGACTGGTTCTCATCGCACCGCATTTCTTCACAGAGGATTTCGGCCTGGCGGCCATCCAGGAGGCGCGCGCAGCCTATGACGCGGGCGGCCTTCGCGAGAAGCTGGCCCGCTATCACGATCATGTCGACGACGCCTTCAACGGCTGGAACAGCGGCTGGCTGACGCCGGAATTCCGCGAATGGAACATCGAATACGCCATCGACGAAGTGCGTGTGCCGGTGCTGGGCATCCAGGGACGCGACGACCGCTATGGCACCATGGCGCACATGGAGGCGCTGGAGGAGCGCAGCTACAGCCCTTGCGAAATCCTTGCGGTGCCGGATTGCGGCCATGCGCCCCATGCGGAAAAACCGGACGTGGTGCTACCCGCCATCACCGGCTTCCTGCAAAGGCTGGAACGGCTCGAGCGCGAGCCGTCGACCTTCCAGGTCCTGTCGTCATCGCTTCGCGGCACATGAGAAACCCGCCGGAATCGCTTCCGGCGGGTTCCTTCAATCAGCGGTCAGGCGCGATCAGTTCGCGGCCATTTGCTTGGGAAGCTTGAACGCCCAGACAGTGCCACCCTGATTGAGGTGGCTGACGACCTTCGCCACTTCACCGCCCCAGAGCGGAACAGCGCCACCCCAGCCGGCGACAATCGCGACCCACTGCTCGCCATCCTGCTCCCAGGTGACCGGAGAGCCGACAATGCCGGTGCCCGTGTTGAACTTCCACAGCACTTCGCCGGTCTCATCGTCAAAGGCCATCAGATAGCCTTCCGGCGTGCCGGTGAAGACGAGGCCGCCGGCGGTGGTCAGCACGCCACCCCAGAGCGGTGCCTTGTTCTTGTATTCCCACTTGATCTCGCCGGTGGCCGGATCGACCGCCTTGAGCGAACCGATATGGTCATCGAAGATCGGCTTGATGGTGAAGCCGGCGCCCAGATAGGCCGCGCCCTTCTTGTAGGTGACCGGCTCGTTCCAGATATCCATGCCCCACTCGTTGGACGGGATGTAGAACATCGAGGTCTTCTGCGAGAAGGCGATCGGCATCCAGTTCTTTCCGCCCAGGAAGGACGGTACGGCGAAGATCGACTTGCCCTTCTTGCCGTCGGCCGCTTCGGCCGGATTGCCCGGACGGTTCTCCGGATCGTAGATCGGCCGGCCGTTCTCGTCGATGCCCTTGGCCCAGGTGATGTTCTTCACGAAGGGCACGGCGGAGATAAACTTGCCGTTGGTGCGATCCAGCACGTAGAAGAAGCCGTTGCGGTCAGCCGTGGCGCCGGCTTTCACGGTCTGGCCATCCTTCTCCATGTCGAAGGAGACGAACTCGTTGACGCCGTCAAAGTCCCAGCCGTCATGCGGAGTGGTCTGGAAGCCCCACTTGATCTCGCCGGTTTCCGGGTCGAGCGCGATGCGCGACGAGGTCCACTTGTTGTCGCCGGGACGCAGGTGCGAGTTCCACGGCGCCGGGTTGCCGGTGCCGAAAAAGATCAGCTTGGTATCCGGGTCATAGGTGCCGCCGAGCCAGGTGGCGCCGCCACCGTTTTTCCACATGTCGCCCGGCCAGGATTCGTTCTTCGTGCCGGTCATGGTGGATTCCTGACCGTTCAACGTGCCCATGTGACCTTCGATCACAGGGCGGGACCAGACCAGTTCCCCGGTTTCCGGGTTGCGCGCCTGGACCTCGCCGACGATGCCGAACTCGCCACCCGAATTGCCGGTCACGATCAGCGGACCATGGGCTTCGGAGGGGACGATCAGCGGCGCGGCGGTGGCGGAATAGCCGGCCTCGTAATCGCCGATTTCCTTGCGCCAGAGCGGCTTGCCGGTCTTGGCATCGAGGGCGACGATCTTGGCGTCCAGCGTGACGAAATAGACCTTGTCGCCGAGGATGGCGGCACCGCGGTTGATCACGTCGCAGCAGGGCAGGATGCCTTCGGGCAGGCGTGCATCATACTGCCAGATTTCCTCGCCGGTCTTGGTATCGACCGCCCAGATCCGGCTGTAGGAGCCGGTGACATACATGATGCCGTCCTTGATGAGCGGCTGACTTTCCTGACCGCGCTGCTTTTCCCCGCCGAAGGAGAAGGCCCAGGCGGGCGTCAGGTTCTTCACGTTGTCCTTGTTCAGGGTTTCGAGCGGACTGAAGCGCTGGCCGCGCGGCCCGAGGCCATAGGATACGACATCGGCTGCCGTGGACTGGTCCTTCACGATATCGTCAATGGTCACGCCTTCCGCCTGTGCGCCGGTGAGCGCGGTGGCTGAAAGCAGGGCGGCACTCGCGGTCGCGAGCAGCATGGATCTGAGTTTCATCTGTAACCTCCCGTTTGCCTGGCCGAACCAAGGCAGGAACCTGATGCCCTCCGCTCCCTTGGAAGGCCCATGAAGGATAATCGAGGCACGCTCCGGCTGCTTATTGCCAAAAAGTACACACCGACCTGCAAACGATGCTTTCCGCCAAGGCCGGGATATTTTTCCTTCTTACTTTTCAATATCTTGAAGCTTGCGCTGATCGACTTGCCGGGTTCACTTCCTACTTTCGGTCAACCGCTATTGCCGGCAGCAATTCCTCTTCCAGACGCTGCCAGAGATGGATGACGGAGCGCTGGTATTCCCCGCGGGCAACGCCAAGCGCAGCAAATCGGGCCGGCAGAGGCAGGATCATGGCCTCGTTCTGCGTCAGGCCACGCGCCATCGCCTCGCGCAACGTGCCGTCCAGCCAGTCCAGCCAGTCGCGCGTCTGGATGAAGGACCGCCCCGCCGGATCGGCCGGCCCGTGGCCGGGTACGACGGTGTCGATGTCGGCGGCCTGCAGGGTGTTGAGGGCGTCGCGCCATTGCGCCAGATCGGCATGCGGCGTGGTGGGGGCGCGATCGAGAAATGCCAGATCGCCGGAGAAGAGAAGGCCGGTCTCGTCGTCGCGCAGGGCGAAATCGGCGCTGGTGTGACCGGACAGACGGAAGAAGCTGAAATGGCGGCCGCCGACATCCTCGCCCTCCGTGTCAAGGGCAAGGCCCGGAGAGACCGGCGCCGTGCCGCGCATCCAGTCCCCGACAAGGCGGTACATGTTGTCGGCAAAGCCGGCGCCTTCAGCCTCGATATTGTCGATGACCTTTTGCGGCGCCGCGATGGTGGTGCGTTCGAAGGCCTGATTGCCGAGAAAATGGTCAGGGTGGTGATGCGTGTTGTAGACGCGCAGGACGGGCTTGCCGGGCAGCGTGTGTTCGATCAGGCCTTTCAACTGTTCGCCATAGCGTTTCGAGGGGCCGGTATCGATCACGACCACTCCATCCGGCACGGCGATGAAGGCCGTGTTGACGATGTTGCCGCCATTGGCAAACGTGAAATGCTCCCGCTCGCCAAACACACCGAACGTTCCGGGCGCGATCTCCTCGGCCTTCAGGCCGTAGTCGAGGGTCGCGGCGCTGGCCCCGCCACAGACCAGGCAGGCGCAGCCGGCAAGGCCGAGGCCAAGGGCCTGGCGGCGGTTGTAGTTGAGCCGGGGACGGGACGAAACTGGGGTCAATTGGCCACCTCCGCCGGAGGAACCGGCAGCGAATAGGCGAAATTGTTGGCCTCGCTGTCACGGGCGCGAATATCAAGTTGCCGGGTGGAGGGATCGACACGCGGCTTGAGCGTGAAGGTCGGGTTTTCCGAAACCGGTTCGTGAATCTCGATGGCGGCAAGGGTCCGCCCATCAGCGCCGTTGACGTCAAGCCCGGACAGGAAGAAGGCCGGGATGCCGTCGGCAAGGCCCGTATCCATGGGATGGCGCATGCGCACCGTCATGCGCGCCACGCCCGGCGCTTCGCGCCAGACCCTCGCGCGGGTCTCGCCAAGCGTTGCCATCCAGTTGGGCTGGCCATGGGCCATGGCGGGGGCGCTGCAGCCGCCGCCGGCCGCATCGATCGTGGCGCCGCCGACATGCCAGACGCCATCGGCGGTGCGCGCGGCCGCGCGGATGGCGGTGGCCTGCTCAACCTTCAGGCGGAAGGCGATGAACGCTTCGGCATCGGCCGGGCGATAGGTCAGAACCTGCGGAATGGGATTCAGGTCGGCGAGGATGATGATTTCCGCCACGCCGGGCAGCGCGGAGGCATCCACGGTGACGGGGACGAAAAACTGGTCTTCCGCCGAGGCAGGAACCATGACGCGCACGCGCTGGTCGAAGACGATATCGCCACCGGGCAGGAAGCGTTCGGCCATGTCTTCCCACATCACCGATCCGAGCGGGTCGGGTGGCAGATCGCGCGCCGCGGCCATGCCCGGCGCGGCCAGCATCGCCATGACCGCCAGGGCCCGCATGGTTTTCCGCACATTGCCCATGTCTGCTCCTCCGCTTGATATCCTTGCCTGCCCCGCATCCCCCGCGCGTTTTCGGCCCTGCTGATCCTATTCCAGTTCCGGCGGCTTGTAGGTCACGCCGTATCGGCGGCTGATTTCCTCCAGACGTCTATTCTGCTGGAGCGCCATGATGATGTCACCCACCGCATAGCCCAGATCGCGGCTGTCCTGCTTGACGGCCATGCCAACCGGCCATTTCGAGCGGACGATGCCCGGCATGGGCGGCTGCGCGATGGCCGTGGCGATCTTGCCGGCCGCCAGATGCGCCAGATATTCGCACTGCGCCAGCGACCCCATATAGGCCGGTACTTCGCCTGACAGAAAAGTCACAAAGGCGTCATCCAGCGTGCGGCCCCGGCGAATCGATTCCTGCAACTGGCCGCGAAAGGCATTGGAGAGGAAGAAGTCGGAAGCGGAATCGAGTTCCGCGCCGATCGGGTTCGTGACGAAGCGGCCGAATGTCGTGACCTCGGGAATGCGCGCGGTGTCGAACACCACGGCATGTTCCTCGCCGAAATAGGGGTTGAAGAGGATGGCCAGCGATTCCGACCGGATTTCCAGTGCGCGGTCATAGGGCACGTGCAGCATGATGTCGGCGGCCTTGCGGCCGACGATGTCGCCTTTCCAGACATTGACGCGCAGGTCATCATCCACATTCTCGTCGGCCTGGCGCACCAGCAATTCCAGATCAACGCCCAGCCCTTCGGCGATCTCACGGGCGATATCGACGTCGATTCCAACCATGTTCCCATCCTTCCGGAAGGACCAGGGCGGATTGTCGGCATAGACGAAGATGACAATGCGCCCTGCCTTGAGAACGTCGTCATAGGGCCGGGCCAGAACGCGGTGCGCCGGGGCCATGGCAAGCATGGCGCCCAGCGAGGAAAGAAGGACGGAGCGGCGGTTCATCCGGATCATGACGCCGCCTCACGCGTCGCATGCGGGCGGGTTTGCATGATCAGTCGTCCTGCGGCCGCGTCTCGATGTATGAGCGTATGGCCCACATCGCCTCCTGGCTCAGGACCTCCTGAAAGGGCGGCATCTTGTAGGCGCCGTTCTGGCTGTAGCCCTTGCGAATGCGCTCCATGAACCACTCGTCGCCGAATGCGCCTTCATCAAGAAAACGGATATCTGGGGCAATGCCGCCGGAAATGGCTTCCAGCCCGTGGCAGCGGGCGCAGTTCTGGTTATAACCCGAGGCGCCGATCTCGATGGCGCGCTCATACTGTTCGCCACCCTTTTCGCGATAGGGGTTTTCCTCCAGCCATTCCTCACCCACCGGGTCCAGCCCGGTCGTGTCGACGGCCTGCGGTTGCACATCGCCATGGCCATAGACCACACCGACGGGAATGGAAGCCAGCAGCGCGGCGAGTGCGCAGCGGATGATGGTTTGGGTCTTCATGTCGTCTCCTCCCGGCCGAACCTCCTCGCGGACGGCCTGTCCGTGTCGGGCAAGATGTATCAACCGCCATTGCGGCCCAACATTGTCCTTTGGTGCAGAAACGGGCATGGGCGGTTTGTACTTTTTGGCAATTGGTCGTGCACACGGCTCCGGTAGTCTTTCCAAACCTGATTGCAATGCACAAGAATGAACCGTCAGGCAGGCCGGGAGGAGACACATGGCCAGAACATGCGCCGCGCTCGCGCTTGGCGCGGCAGGATTTCTTGCATCGTCGGCCGCCGCCCTTTCCCAGCAGGACCGGCTTGCCGTCGACATCGTCTATGTCCAGCAGCAGCCAGAGCGCGCGCCCGTTCTCTCCAACCTGGTCAAGTGGCCTGAAGACGAAGGGCTTCAGGGCGCGCGGCTGGGCATTGCCGACAACAACACGACCGGCAGGTTCCTCAAGCAGGACTTCACGCTGACCGAGGTGATCGTGGAGCCGGGCGGCGACACGGTCGCCGCCGCGCGCGACGCGCTTGCCGGCGGGGCGAAACTGGCCGTTCTCAACGTGCCTGGCGCCGCGTTGCAGGCCATCGCCGCCCTGCCGGAGGCCGCCGACGACCTGATCTTCAATGCCGGCAGCCCGGATGACGACCTGCGGTCAGGTGCCTGCGCCGCCAACATGCTGCACACCCTTCCCTCGCGCGCCATGCTGGCCGACGCGCTGATGCAGTTTCTGGCCAAGCGGCAATGGCGCTCGCTGTTCCTGATCGAGGGCAACCGGCCGGGCGACAAGGCCTTCGCGGAGGCGCTGCGCCGCTCGGCGAAGAAGTTCGGCCTGTCCATCGACCACGAGAAGGCCTGGCTGGACGATGCCGACATGCGCCGCAACGCCGCCCAGGAAGTGCCGGTCTTCACCCAGGCCCGCTCCTATGATGCGGTCGTCGTGGCCGACGAGGACCACGATTTCGGGCAATATGTCATGTACAACACATGGCTGCCGCGGCCGGTGGCCGGTTCTTCGGGTATGCAGCCCGTGGCCTGGGACCGGGTGGTCGAGCAATGGGGCGCGGCGCAGCTTCAGTCGCGCTTCGAGGACCAGGCGGGGCGCGGCATGATGAGCGTCGACTATGCCGCCTGGGCCGGCGTACGCTCCATCGGCGAAGCCGTGACGCGCACGAAATCGGCCGATGCTGAGACGATCCGCGACTATGTGCTGTCGGCGGACTTCTCGCTGGGCGCCTTCAAGGGCGCCAAGATGACCTATCGCGGCTGGAACGGCCAGTTGCGCCAGCCCATTCCGCTCGTCCACCCGCAGGCTGTCGTCGCGCTGGCGCCGATCGAGGGTTTCCTGCACCAGCGTACCGAACTCGACACGCTCGGCCTCGACCAGCCCGAGAGCCAATGCAACGCCTTCACGGAGTAGGTTCCATGTTTCGCACGCTTGCCGGGGCCGCGGCCCTTCTTTGCCTGACCTCCAGCACGGCGCTGGCTCACTGGGTCTATGTCAGCAATGAAAAGGACGACACGGTGTCGGTGATCGACACGGAGACCAACGAGGTCATCAAGACATTCCAGGTCGGCCAGCGGCCGCGCGGCATCACCCTTTCGCGCGATTTCACGAAGCTGTTCGTCTGCGCGTCGGACGATGACGCGGTGCAGGTGTGGGACGTGGCGACCGGTGCACTCCTGCACAACCTGCCGTCCGGCGCGGACCCGGAACAGTTCGCCCTGCATCCGGACAACAAGCATCTCTATATCGCCAACGAGGACGATGCGATTGCGACTGTGGTGGACGTGGAAAGCCGCACCGTGGTGGCGCAGATCGACGTGGGCGTGGAGCCGGAGGGCATGGCTGTCAGCCACAACGGCAAGTGGGCCATCGTGACGTCCGAGACCACCAACATGGCGCACTGGATCGACACCGAAACGCAGCAACTGGTGGAGAACACGCTGGTCGACCAGCGCCCGCGCGACGCGGAATTCTCGATCGACGACAGCGAATTGTGGGTGTCCTCGGAGATCGGCGGCACGGTGGCCGTGATCGACACGGAAAGCAAGCAGATCAAGCACACGATCTCGTTTGCCATTCCCGGCATTTCCAAGGACCGCATCCAGCCGGTGGGCATGGAACTGACCGAGGATGGCAAATATGCCTTCATCGCGCTCGGACCGGCCAACCATATCGCCGTGGTGGACCGAACGAAGAACTACGAGGTGATCGACTATATCCTCGTCGGCCGGCGCGTCTGGCACACGGCGCTGACGCCGGAGGAAGACAAGCTCTACACGACCAACGGCGTCTCGGGCGACGTGACCGTCATCGATGTCGCCAGCCTCAAGGCTGAAAAGACGATCAAGGTCGGGCGCTTCCCGTGGGGCGCGGCCGTCCTGCCGAAGGACAAGATACCGCAGTAACCGCCTGTCCATCGAAACCCGGGAGGGGAAACCATGAAACGCACCATCATTCTGGCCTGTGCGGCCGCATTTCTCGCCGGCCCGGCACTTGCCCAGTCCGGCCTTGTCGGCAAGGCGGAGGAACTGCCCGGCATCACGCTGTCCTCGGGCATGCCGCTGGCGGAAAAGCCGCTGGAGATCGAGGCCGGCAAATACTACGAAATTGTCATCACGTCCGACGGTTCGGCCGAAATGGCCATCAGCGGTCCCGCCTTCTTCCGCAATTGCTGGATCGACGAGATCGTCATCAACGATATCGAGGTGCGGCCGATGGGCGGCATAGACTCCATCGAGTTCGACGACGAGGGCGAAGCCGAAATCAGCTTCATCTGCATCAAGCCGGGCCAGTTCGAGCTGCGTGCGCCTGGCGCGGAACCGCTGGCGATCACCGTGAAGGGATGAGGCCCTTGCCAAGGCATCCTGGCGGCCGCATGGTCGGAGCATGAGCAAGGATACCCCGCATCAGGACAAGGCAGCGCTGGCCGTGGAGGGACTGACCTTTCACTACGGCCCGCGCAAGGCCCTGGACAATGTCTCCTTCGGCATCGACGCCGGGCGCACCACCATCCTTCTTGGGCCGAACGGGGCGGGCAAATCCACACTCTTTTCCCTCATCAGCGGGTTGTTCGCGCCGCAAGCCGGGCGCATCGCCATCGCCGGTCGCGACCTTCAACGCAGCGGCGCGGCGGCGCTGGCGCCGCTCGGCATCGTGTTCCAGGCGCAGACGCTCGATCTCGACCTGACGGTGGAGCAGAATCTCCGCTATTTCTGCGCGCTGCGCGGCATGGGCGGGCGCGAGGCCGGCGTGCGCATCCGCGAGGAACTCGACCGTTTTGCCATGGCCGACCGGCTTGGCGAAAAGGTGCGTTCGCTCAATGGCGGTCACCGGCGGCGCGTCGAGATCGCCCGCGCGCTCCTGCACAAGCCTGCCATCCTGCTGCTGGACGAGCCGACCGTGGGGCTGGACATTCCGACCCGGCGCGACCTGATCGCGCGGCTGCATGAACGGGCGAGCCACGACAATGTCGCCTTGCTCTGGGCCACGCACCTGATCGACGAGGTCGCGGAGGACGACTACGTCATCGTCATGCATCGCGGGGCCATCGTGGCGCAGGGCCTGCCGGCGGTGCTGAGGGCACAAACCGGCACACCGGATCTCGGCGCGGCCTTTGCCGCCTTGACGCCGGAGGCGCGCGCCGCATGACCGCCCCCTCCCCCTTGCGCGCCTTTGGCGGCATCGCCCGGCGCGAATTGCTGCGGTTCCTGAACCAGCGCGAACGCTTCTTCGCCGCGCTGGTGCGCCCGCTGGTCTGGCTGATCGTCTTCGCGGCCGGCTTCCGGGCCGCCCTCGGGCTGTCCATCATCCCGCCCTACCAGACCTACATCACCTACGAGGTCTACATCGTTCCGGGGCTGATCGGCATGATCCAGCTTTTCAACGGGATGCAGTCATCGCTCTCCATGGTCTACGATCAGGAAATGGGCTCCATGCGCGTGCTGCTGACCACGCCCTTGCCCCGCTGGTTCCTGCTGCTGGCCAAGCTGATGGCGGGCGTGACCGTTTCCATCGTGCAGGCCTATGCCTTTCTCGTCATCGCGATGCTGTTCGGGATCGACATCCCGCCTTCCGGCCTGCTTCCGGTCCTGCCGGCGCTAGTGCTTACCGGCCTGATGGTCGGCGCGCTCGGGCTGCTGCTGGCATCCGTCATCAAGCAGCTTGAGAACTTCGCCGGTGTGATGAATTTCGTGATCTTCCCGATGTTCTTCCTGTCCACCGCGCTCTATCCCGTCTGGAAGATGCGCGAGGCCAGCGCCATCCTGGCGGAAATCTGCCAGTGGAACCCGTTTTCCCATGGTATCGAGCTGATCCGGTTCGCGCTTTATGGCGAGATGAACTGGCTGGCGCTGGCGGTGACGGCGGGCAGCGGGCTGGTCTTCTTCCTGGCGGCGAGCTGGGCCTTCGATCCGGCGCGCCGGTTCCGGGCCGGACGCACGGCCTGAACCGTCATCAACCTTCGTGTTGCTCTGGCGGAAAAAGCGCCAGGATTTCCGAGAGCATGTCCGCCACGGCCTGCGGCGTGCGCTCCTCGCGCGGGACACCGACCCGGTAGACGCCGCGCACGGTGGCCGGCCGGCCAGACAACATGACGATCTCGTCGGCCAGCTCCAGCGCTTCACGCAGGTTGTGCGTGACCATAAGCGCCGTCGTCGGGCGGGCCGACCAGACGTCCATGAGCAGGCGGCGCAGGCGTTCGGCCGTCGGTTCATCCAGCGAGACGAAGGGCTCATCGAGCAGAAGAAGAGACGGCTCCAGCGCGAAGGCGCGGGCCAGCGCGACACGGCGCGCAAGACCAAGCGACAATTGGCCTGGAAAGAAGTCCTCCATGCCGGTCAGCCCGAGCGTGGCATAAAGGCCGGTGAGATCGGCGTCCGCGCGCGCGCCTGACAGCGGCAGGCGGACATTGCGGTCGACCGAGCGCCAGGGCAGCAGGCGCGGTTCCTGGAAGACGACGCCGGTGCGCCCCTGGTCCGGCTTTGCAATTGTGCCTTCGAAGGCTTCGTCGAGGCCGAGAATGAGGCGCAGGGTGGTGGTCTTGCCGCAACCCGACGGGCCGACAAGGCAGGCAAAGCGCCCCTCGCCCACCGAGAACGACAGGTCGCGAAGGGTGACGAGCCGGCCGCCGCCTTCCGTCGGAAATGCCTTTTCACGAATGTCGACCTCAAGCGGCACGGGGCCTCCAGCGGCGCGCATGGCGCTCGTATGGCTGGATCAGGAGGAGTTCCACGGCAATCATCACCGCAACGAAGGCCAGCGTGTAGCCGAGGATCGCGGCAACATCGAAGAACTGGAAATAGAGATGGATCTGGAAGCCGACGCCGTTTGGCCTGCCCAGCAGTTCGACGACGAGGACGATCTTCCAGATCAACGCGATGCCCGAGCGCGCCGAGGCAGCGAAATAGGGCTGGAGCTGCGGCAGGACCACCTCACGCAGCGTGGTGAGGCGGGAGAAGCGGAAGACCTTCGCCATCTCCGAATAGTGCGGGTCCATGGAGCGCGCGCCCTCGCGCATGGTGACGATCACGTTGGGAATCTTGTTGACCGCGACGGCCCCGATGGCCGCAGCTTCCGACAGCCCGAACCAGATATAGGCCAGCACGATAGTCACGAGGGCGGGGATGTTGATGAAGAGGATCACCCAGGGGTCGAAGAAGCGGTCGAGGCGCGCCGACTGGCCAAGCGCGATGCCTATGGCCGAGCCGATGGCCATGGCGACCGCGAAGGCGCCTACCACGCGCATCAGCGTCATGGACAGGTGAAAGGGCAATTCGCCGCTCACGGTCTCTTTCGCGACGAAGGCGAAAACCTGTCCGGGCGGCGGAAAGATGCGCGAGCCGATCAGGTGCGCGGCGACGAACCAGACCACAAAGAGACCGGCCAGCGACACCAGCAGTGTCACGGCCGGCCGTGAGTTGGGCTTGCCAGCCAAGGGAGGTTACCCCGATCAGAAATTGCTCTTCAATTCGCTCCAGTAGGTGCCGGGCTGCATCTTCGTCTCGCCGCCCGTCAGCTTCTCGCCACCGACACGGGCCAGCACCTCGAACAGGCGCGCCGCGTCTTCCTCCTCGTCGGCGGCGGGACGTGCCGGTATGCCGTCGCGGTAGCGGTCGCGCAGCGTGGTCAATGCCTTGCCCTCGTCCTTGATGGCGCCGCTCTCATGCAACCGGTCCCATTCGGCATCGGAAGCCTTGAGCAGTTCCTTGGTCTCACGCGAGGCCTTGACGAAACCCATGGCCAGTTGCGGGTTTTCCTTCGCCCAGCCTTCATGGAAGATGTAGCCCAGGGCCGAAACCGGACCGGATGCGCCCAGCGCATTGGCGGCATCTTCCGCCGAGACCAGCTTGCGGAACCCTTCGGCCTCCAGGCGCGCGCTCCAATGCCAGAAGTTCAGCACGGCATCGAGTTCGCCCATCTTCGCCTTTTCCGCCAGCAGGGGCGGTGCGCCATAGGCGATCTCGTTTTCGGCTGCCAGGTCCAGGCCGTATTCCTGTCTTGCCATGGCCTGAATGAGCAGCCAGCTCTTGTCGAGCGGGCCGCCCGCGACACCCAGCGTCTTGCCCTTGAGGTCGGCCAGCGATTGCAGCGGGGAATCGGCGGCAACCATGATCATGCCGACCGACGACGAATAGGGCACCATGGTCAGATCGCCGCCGCTGGCACGATCCCGCGAGACCTCCAGCCAGTCCGACACGATGACATCGACCGCGCCGGCGCGCAGGGCGACCGCAGTCGCATCCTCGCCGGCGAAACCGACGATCTCCACGTCGATACCATGACGGGCATCAAGGCCGTTTGCCTTCATCGCCTTGAGTTCCCAGTTGACGGTGCCGTATTTCAGCACACCGACCTTCACGCTCTCCGCGGCTTGAGCCGGGACAAATGCGAGTACTATGGCGGCCGCGACGGCAGCGCCCATGACGCGCTTGAACATGATTTCCTCCTCAGACTGGCAGCAGCGCTGCCGGTTCTCCTCCTCCAGCATCCTAGGGCCGGAGCAGGCGCCGGCGAATTGCACTATGGTACAGATGCCGACGGCAGGGGCGACATGCAAAATCATCCACGGGAGGAAACAGGCATGCGCAGCTTGATCGTGCTGCTGAACGCCATCGTCTTGGCTTTTGCCCCTGGCGCACCATCGTCCGCGGAGGCGGGGGGCGGAGCGTTGCCGCCGGGGGTCGATCCGGCGACCGGCTTTCGCATGCAGCGCTACCGCGCACCCACGCCGGATTTCCTGCCGGACGGGGCGGTGGTGGACAGCGCGGGCGTGCGCGCCGCCATGAGCGACGGCCGGACCGTGCTCGTGGATGTGTACCCGCCCAAGGGTGCCGGCCCGGATCCGCTGGACGGCACGTGGCGCAATTCCGAGACGCGGCAAACCATTCCGGGTGCCGTCTGGCTGCCGGAGGTGGGACGCGGATTCCTGGCAGACGACTACGAGGCCTATTTCCGCCGGAACCTCGCCGCCCTCACCGGGGGCGACCTGAACCGCCCGCTTCTTTTCTTCTGCACCGCGGATTGCTGGCAAGGGTGGAACGCGGCGCGCCGCGCGATCCTGTGGGGCCATGGCGCGGTGAGCTGGTATCCCGGTGGAACCGACCAATGGGTGCTGGATGGCGGTGCCGTGACCACAGCGGAACCGGTCAACTTCCTGAATGAACCGAAATGAGTGCCGGAAGCCCCTTTCCGGCCATGGAGTGCTGACGAACCCATGGACCAGGCCAATTCCAACTCCGCAAGCATGGACGCGGCGGCCGCCTTCGAGGCAGCCCGCGGCTGGCTCGGCACGCGGCTGATCGGCCGCGCGGCGCTCATCGACCGCCTGATGATCGCACTCCTGACCGGCGGCCACGTGCTGATCGAAGGCGCGCCGGGGCTGGCAAAGACCCGCGCCATCCGCCTTTTCGCGCAATGCGTCTCGGCCGATTTCGTGCGCATCCAGTCGACGCCCGACCTGCTGCCGGCGGACCTGACCGGCACGACGGTGTTCCGCCCGGAAACAGGCACGTTCGAATTCGTCGAGGGACCGCTCTTCTCCAACGTGGTTCTGGTGGACGAGGTGAACCGCGCGCCGCCCAAGGTGCAATCGGCCCTGCTGGAGGCGATGGGCGAAGGCCAGATCACGGCTGGCGGCGTGACGCGGCGCCTCGGCCTGCCCTTCCTCGTGGCGGCGACGCAAAATCCCATCGAGCACGAGGGTACCTATCCCTTGCCCGAGGCGCAGCTCGACCGCTTTCTCTTCTTCGTCGAAATTCCCATGCCGGGCGCGGATGAGGAACGTTTCATCCTCGACCTGGCCCTTGGCGAGGCGGCAGGCGCGGGCGGCGGCAGCGCGCCCGCCATCGCAGCCGATACGCTGGCAGCGGCGCAGGGCGCGGTGGCATCCGTGCATGTGGCACCGGCGGTGCGCGACTATATCGTGCGCCTTGTCGCGGCAACGCGCGGCGAGGGTGCGGGCGCGGCGGCGGCAGCCGATATCGAGCATGCCGCCAGCCCGCGCGGCACGATCGGCCTGGCACAGGCCGCGCAAGCGGCCGCCTGGCTTGACGGGCGCGACCATGTGCTGCCGCTCGATGTGCGCGACCTGGCGGTGGACGTGCTCTCCGGGCGGATCGGGCTGACCTACCGCGCGCGGGCGGAAGGGCGGACAGCGCAATCCGTCATCGCCGCCATCGCGGACATGGTGCCGGTGACCTGACATGCTGGCGCCAGGCGACGGTACCGCTCTCACGCTCGACCGCCTGATCGGACTGCAGGCGGAGGTTCTGGCCGGCGGAGGCGCAAGCCTGCGCGGGCTGACCCATTTTCCGGGCCTCGTGCGTGGCCCGAAACGCGGCCACGGCCTCGATTTCGACGACCTGCGTCTTTACGCGCCGGGCGACGACGTGCGCCATATCGACTGGAACGTGACCGCGCGCACCGGCCGGCCGCATACGCGGCTCTACCGCGAAGAGCGCGAACGGGCCATTACCGTGGCGCTGGACCTGCGTCCTTCGATGATGACCGGATCGGCCATGCTGCGCGCCGTGGCCGCCGGCGAACTGGCCGCCGCCATTGCCTGGCAGGCGGCACGTGACGGCGACCGCACCGGCGCGGCTGTCTGGTCCGGCGATGCGGTCGAGGCCAGCCGGCCGGCCAGCGGAGACAGGGGGGCACTCGGTGCCGCACGCCTGTTTGCCGAGGGTTTTGCCGGCGCACGCAGGGCTGATCGCAGCGCCGGGGACAGCAGCCTGGACCATTTCATCGGCTGGCTGAACGGCGCCGGACGGGCAGCCGGCGCCGCCATTCTGGTGACCGGCATGGACAGGCCCGGGCCCGGCTTCGCCGCCGCCATCGCAGAGGCCGCCAGCCGCCGCCGGCTGGGGCTCGTTCACCTTGTCGATCCGATGGAATTGCACAGCCTGCCGCCGGGACGCTACACTTTCAATGCCGGCAGCAAGCCGGCGCTGGCGCAACTGAACCGCGGCGCGGCGCAGGAAGCCGTCCGGCGCATGGCTGCGCAGCGCGCGCGGCTGCATGGCGACATCGAGGCGCAGGGGGTTCCGGTCTTCACGCATGTTTCGGGAGAGCCGGTTTCCGAAGCGCTCCGGGCACTGGAACTGCGCGGCTGGCTATGACAGCGTCAGGCTGAACGGACGGGCTATGCAAAACCCACTCGACGACCTTCGCGACATTCACCTGCCGGACCCGCCGCCCGGCCTGCCGGACTGGCTTCTCGTCTTCATCGCCGCAAGCGCCCTGGCTGCCGCGGTGCTGCTCATCACCACGCTCTTCAGCCGCGGATCGCCTGCCATCCGCGCCACACTGGCGCAACTGGACAAGGTCGACACGGGCGACGATGGACGCGCCATCGCGCACATGGCCATGCTGTTGCGCCGCTATGCGCTGGCCCGGCTCAAGGGTCCGTCTGCCAGCGATGCCGCGCGGTTGACCGGGGAAGCCTGGCTGGAGCGGCTGGACGACCTGACGCAAAGCCGCTTCTTTACCCATGGCGACGGGCGGGTCTTCGGCCATGCGCTTTATGCCGGCGGGCCCTATCCGGATGCCGACCTTCTCAAGCACGACCTGGCGCGCCTGCTGAAACGTCAGGGACTGAAACCATGGTGAGTTTCGGTTTTCCGCTGGCCCTGCTGGCGCTGCCCCTGCCGGTCATGCTGGTCTTCTGGGGGCACGGGCGGGAAGCCGCCGAAGCGCCTGCCCTGCCGCCGGCCCTTTCCGAGGCGCTGGCGGCGGCGTCGACGGGCGCGGGCACGCGGGTTTCACCACGGCTTCTGCTGTTCGCCCTCGCATGGCTGTGCCTTGTGGCGGGCGCGGCCCAGCCCCGCCTGGCCCTGGGCGAGACCGTCACCCCGGCAAGCGGACGGGCGCTGGCACTGGCGGTCGACCTGTCGGGTTCGATGGAGCGGCGGGATTTCGTGCTCGACGGGGCTGCCAGCGACCGGCTGAGCGCCGTCAAGGCCGTGGCCAGCGCCTTCATCGAGAAACGCCAGGGCGACAGGATCGGCCTTGTCCTGTTCGGCGACGAGGCGTTTTCCGCCAGTCCCGTGAGCTTCGATCGTTCGGCTGTCATCCACGCACTCAACGAAAGCGCCATCGGCATGGCAGGGCGAACGACTGCCATTGGCGAGGCACTCGGCCTTGCCATCGTGAAATTGCGCGACGACCCGGCAGCGCAGCGCGCCGTGGTGCTGCTGTCGGACGGCACCAACAATTCGGGATCGGTGGAGCCCGAGGACGCGGCACGGCTGGCGCGCGACAACGGCATCCGCATTCACGCCATCGGGCTTGGCAGCGTCCGCCAGGCCGATGACGGCAGCCCGCTGGACCCCTCCGCCGACCTGGACGAGGCGACGCTCAAGGCCGTGTCCGACATCTCGGGCGGACAATTCTTCCGCGCCCGGACACTGGAGGAATTGGCAGCGGCCTACGAATCCATCGACCGAATGGAAGCCGCGCAAGCCGCCGCACCGCCCTTCGTGCCTGAGCGCGACCTCACGGCGCTTGCGGCAATCGGCTTCATTCTCTTCATGGCGCTGGCCATGGCGCCTCTAGGCCGGAGGCTTTCGGCATGACGCTGCTGGCGCCCCTCTGGCTGATCCCGGCGGCGGCGTGCCTGGCGGCAGCCTTCCTTTGGCCGGGCCGTTCAGCGCGCGATGACTGGGACAAGGTGATCACCGCGCCCCTGCTTGCGTTGCTGCGTCCGCGCCGATCCGGAAGCCGCCGCTTCAACCCGGCATTGGGTGCCATCGCGCTGGCCCTTGCCGCTCTTTCCGCGCCGGCATTGCCATCGAACGACGCTCGCGCATTCCGCCATGCCGAAGCCTGGCTGATCATGGTCGATGTCTCCAAGTCGATGACGCTCAACGACATCCGCCCGAGCCGGATCGCCGCCGCGCGTGAAAGCGCCATCGCGCTTTCGCAGGCCGCCGGCGCCCGCGCCACCGGCCTTGCCGTTTTTGCAGGCGATGCCTTCCTCGCCGAGCCCTTCGCCTTCGACCGGCGCCACTTTGCGGCCCTTGCCCGGTCGATCGACCATGGACTTGTGCCGGTCGAGGGCTCGGACTTGGCCCGCGCGCTTTCCCTTGCCGCCTCCGTCGTGTCCGATGCCGGCCTTGCCCGGGTGCGTCTGTTCCTGCTGACCGACACAGGTGGCGCAAACGCCAATGCCGTGGCCACGGCCGCGCAATTCGCCGCGCGCGGCCATCGCATCGATGTCGTGGCCTTTGCCGATGAAACCGCCGGGGGGCCCGTCCCGGTGGACATGGAAACGGCGGCCGCGCTTGCCCGGGCGGGCGGCGGCACATTGTACCGCTCCGACAGGCTGGGGCAGGTGGACATCTCCGGCGTGGCCGGCTCAACCCGGACGCATGGCGCGCGCCTGGCGCTGGCCGGCTTGCAGCCTGACGGGACCGCCCTGCTGTCGCACTGGCTGCTGCTGGCGGCCTTGCCGCTGGCCCTGCTGGCCCTGCGCAGGGCATGGCCATGAGATCGCGTCTGACCCTTGCGTTTCTGCTCGCTGCCGGCGTGCCCGCGCATGCCTCCGACGACTATCTCGCGCATCAGCTTTTCGCTGAAGGGCGCCATGCGGAAGCAGCCGAGATTTTCACCGATCCGGCCTGGAAAGGCGTGGCGTTCTACCGGTCGGAGCAATGGTGGCGGGCCGCGGAGGCTTTCGTGCGCGCCTCCGATCCGCAATCGCTCTACAATCTCGGCAATACCTATGTGCGCATGTCCTATTTCGCGCTGGCGCTTGAAAGCTATCAGGCCGCGCTGTCGCTGCAACCGGATTTCGCCGATGCACGGCACAATGCCGCGATCATGCGCGAAATCCTGAAACGGCAGGATGACAAGAAGGGGCAGGCAGCGCTCACGCCGCGCCAGAAGGCCATCGACCGGGTGGAGGAAGAGAAGCAGGACGAGGACGGCCGCGACTCCGCTTCCGGCGCGGAAAAGGGCGAGAAAGGCGAACGCCAGGAGGGGCGCGACCGCCAGGGCAATACCGACAGCCGGCAGCCGGCACCCGAGGCAGTGGCCGAGGGCGACAGCGGCGAGGCCGGGGACAATCGGCGGCCACCGGAAGAGGAAGGCGAAGGCGGCGGCACGGTGAAGGGAACGCGCGGTGACGAGGACCCCTCCGGGCGGCCTTCCGGAGGCAGCGAGAGCGCCGCGGAAAGCCCGATGAGCGAGGCTGCCGGCGCGCGCGCACAACTGGAGCAAAACCAGGCGACGGAGCAATGGCTGAACGCCATCACCGACGATCCTGCGCGCTACCTGCGCACCCGCATCGCGCTGGAACTGCGCCGCCGCAAAGCCGCCGGCAATGCACCGGACGAGGGGCAATCGCCATGGTGATGCGCCCTGCCCTGCTTGCACTCAGCCTGTTCCTGCTCGTGCTTGCGGGCCCGGGCCTGGCCCGTGCGGCCACGATTTCATCGCCGTCCATATCGCTGCGTCTGGAATCCGACCGGATCGTTTCCGGCGACACGGTGGTGCTGGAAATCGAATCGGTGGGACTCGACGCGCCGATCGATCTCGGACCCCTTCGCGACATTGCCGCGATCGGGCGCGAAACCTATGGCACGCGCATTGCCGTGATCGAGGGCAAGGTGGTGGAGGTGAAGCTGCGGCGAATCGAGATCGTGCCAAGGGAGACCGGGCTTGTGATCGTCGGACCGCTGAGCGCGGGTGCCGTCTCGTCGAATTCGCAATCGGTGACCGTTCTGGCGGAGCCTCCGCCGGACTGGTCGCCCGGGCCGGACGACCTTCAGCTTGTCATGCGGGTGTCGAAAGCGGACCCGCATGTGCAGGAGGAGGTGATCCTCGACATCGAACTTGCGCACCGCCATCCCCTTGTCGCCGACGAAATGCCGGTGCCCGACCTGTCCGGTCTGGACGCGGTGCCGGTCCATGAAGAGCGGCGCACACTGGATGAGAAGGCGGGCCTGCGCCGTATCGCCTGGCGCTATCTGGTATGGCCGCGCCGCTCCGGCGCGCTTGTCATACCCGGTGTCTCGGCCAGCGGCGAAATGCAGAAATCGCGGCTGGAGCGCGGGGCGTTCTCCGTGGCGACGCCGCCGCTTCACCTGTCGGTGCGGCCGGCGGCCGTGGATTCGGGCGCCTGGTGGCTGCCCGCCCGCGGGCTGACGCTGAGCGAGGAATGGTCGCAAGAGGTGCAGGGCCTCAATGCCGGCGACGAGATCGTCCGGACGATTACCGTGCGAGCGGCCGGTGTGCGGGCCGTCCAGATTCCCGATCTCGCCATGCCGCCGGCCCGGGCGCTCGCCATCACGCCGCTTGGCAGCGAACGCAAGCAGCGCATCACGCCGCAGGGCATGCAAGCGGAAGCCATTTTCCGGTTTCGTGTGCGCGCGCTGAGCCCCATCCCGGTGTTTCCGGACACGATCCGGCTGCCATGGTTCGACACCGAGGCCGGAGTGGCGCGCGAATCGATCCTGCCGGCACGGCGGATCAATGTCGGCATTCCCGACCGCGATGCCCTGCTACTACAGGCGGTGGAGGAGCGGACGATGATCGGGAGGCTGGCCGCCTGGCTGCGCGTCACCACGGCGCCGGGCATGATGGCGGCCACGGCTCTGGGCCTGCTGCTAGCGGCGGCCGGCCTGGGGCTTGGCAATCGCATCGGCATGCTCCGGCAGCGATGGCATGTGCGGCGCTCATGGCGGAGGCTTGTGCGTGAGGCCCGGCAGGTGATCCGCTCCGCCAGTCCGCCCGAAGCGGCAGCCCGGCTGGACGCCCTGTGCAGAATGCCCGGCGGAACACCCCTGCGCCCGGTGCTGGTTGCAGCCGGCGCGGCAGCCTATGGGCCGGGCGAAGCGGGCGAAGGCTGGCGAATGCGTGCGCTGGACGCGCTGGAAGCGGCAAGCCGGAGCGCCGAGGGGAAAGGCTTTCCTCAGCCGTCAACAGCAGCGCCACACCTGCCCCCGTTGTGAGGTCTTGTCGCGCCCTGGCCGCGCCGCGGGCCGGCAAGAGGCCAGACGGGAAGCACCGAAGAGGCGATCGGTTCAATGCCAAATTCAATTGTATGAAAAGAGAAGAAATGGCGCGAGTGACGGGGCTCGAACCCGCGACCTCCGGCGTGACAGGCCGGCACTCTAACCGACTGAGCTACACCCGCGCTTTTCGACGTGGTTGCCGTTTCCGGCGGCGTCGTGGGGGTGAATTAAGCGGAACCGGGGAGACTGTCAAGCGGATGATGACGTGGAAATGACGACTTTTTTCATTTCCTTGCGGAAGAGGTGCGCGGCACTGCTTTGGGCTTGCCTCGCGGGCTTGAAGCGCCTATCTGTTCAGCCGGTTCCCGAAGCGCCCGCCGGCGCATCAAGGGGCGGTTAGCTCAGCTGGTAGAGCGCCTCGTTTACACCGAGGATGTCGGGAGTTCGAGTCTCTCACCGCCCACCATGTTCTCTTTTGAGCCTCCCCTTGAAACATCGCGCCAAGAGGCGCGGCGCGCTTCGCCAGCATCAACCGATGCCAGCCCCAGTGCGGACCCGCCGCGCGCTTGGCCGCCCGCCACGCGTACCGTAAGATGGAGGGTATGGGATATGTGACCTCGCTCTTCGCGCGCAGGGTGGTCGCCGCTGCTGGCGACGGGATCGATGCGGCGGCGATGCTGGCCAGTGTCGGAATTGCCCCCGGCGACCCCTGGGAGGCGCGGCACATGGTTCCGGCCGCGCGCTATTACGACATGCTCGAAAGGATCGCCGACCAGATCGATGTCACCGACCTGCCGCTGCGCACGGGTGCCTCCATGCGGCTTGACGAATACGGTGCGCTCGGACTGGCCTTCAAGGCCGCGACGACGCTCGGGGCTTCCTACGCAAGGGTGGAGCGCTATGCGCGCCTGTGGACCAGCGTCGTCGAATACGAGCTGCGTCCGGTCGCTGGCGGTTCGCTCTTCATCCTGCATCGGGCGGGCGAACGCCGCCTCGGGATGCGGCTGTCGAACGAGGCGACCCTTGCCAGCGCCGTGTCAATCGCAAGGCAGGTCAGCCCGGTGCCGCTCGCGCCGGTGGAAGTGCTGGTCCGGCATCCCGCCCCGCACTCGACAGCCGCGCACGAGGACTGGTTCGGCTGCCCGGTGCGCTTCGGCGCCGAACTCGACGCGATCCGCTATACCGACGCGATGCTGGCGCGGCCCAACATCCTTGGGGACGAGGGCATCTCGCAATATCTCACCACGCATCTCGATGCGGAACTGTCCCGGATCGTCCAGGAGCCCGCGCTTGTCACCCAGGCGAAAGCCGCAATCGCCCAGGCCCTCAGCGAGGGGGCGCCGAAAATGGCCGGAATCGCCCGTGGACTCGGACTCAGCGCGCGGTCCTTCCACAGGCGCCTCTCCGAACACGGGATAAGCTTTCAGGCGCTGACCGAGGAAACCCGCCGCGACCTCGCCGAGGGGCTTTTGCGCGACGAGCGCCACTCGCTTGCCGAAATCGCCTTTCTCACCGGCTTCTCCGAGCAGAGCGCCTTTACCCGCGCGTTCAAGCGCTGGGCCGGCACGACGCCCGCGACCTACCGCAAGGATCTGCTCCGGCGCTGACGGGGACATTGGCGGCGGCGGTCAAAATGCTGGCATCGCCGGTCAATACCGCGCGCCATCATGACGCCTATCCCCTGGGTATCGAAACCGAAGCCAGGGAGACAATCCATGAAAGACCCATCGATTCTCGTCATCGGTGCAACCGGCAAGACAGGCCGCCGCGTCGCCGGCCGCCTTGAGGCACGAGGCATTTCTGTTCGCCACGGCTCACGCGGCTCCGCAACCCCCTTCGACTGGGAAGCGCCCGAGACCTGGGGGCCGGCCCTGCGCGGGGCGCGAGCGGCCTATGTCACCTATTTCCCCGACCTCGCCTTCCCCGGCGCCGTGGAGAAACTCGAATCTCTTTGCGAGACGGCCCGCGACGTGGACGTCGAACGTCTCGTGCTGCTCTCCGGCCGCGGCGAGCATCATGCGAAACTGGGCGAAGACGTGGTGCGCCATTCCGGGGTCGGTTTCACCATCGTCCGGGCTGCCTGGTTCGCACAGAACTTCTCCGAAGGCTACCTGCGCGATCCGGTTCTGGCCGGCGTCCTTCCGATGCCGGGTGGCGATGTCGCCGAGCCCATCATCGACATCGACGACATCGCCGACGTCGCCGTCGCAGCGCTGACCGAAGAAGGCCACGAGGGCGAACTCTACGAGGTGACCGGCCCACGCCTGATGTCCTTCGCGGACATGGCAGCGGAACTCTCGCTGGCCACCGGACGCGCGATCCGCCATGTCCCGATCAGCTTCGAGGCGTTTCATGCGACCATCGCGCAGGCTGGCGGCACCTTCGTCGCCGACGTCTTCACCGCCATCGCGCGCGAAACCCTGGACGGGCGCAATGCCTGCACCACGGACGGTGTGACGCGGGCGCTTGGCCGCGCCCCCCGCGACTTCGCGGACTTCGCCCGGGCCGCCGCCCGGAACGGCGCCTGGACAAGCGCCGCCTGACGCCACACCATGAAAGGAGAAAACGACATGCGCCCCACCCTGTTCGAGAAGAGCGCGCTCGGCCTCTCCGGCCTCACCGCGCTCACCATCGGCGCCTTCATCCTGCTGGCACCGCACACCTTCTACGCGGGCTACGGCATCGCGCTCGGCGACGATGCCAGCCTGCTGAGCGAATTGCGTGCACCCGGCGCCGGTCTCGCCGCCTTCGGCGTTCTGATGCTGCTCGGCATCCGGCGGCACTCTGTCCTGCCCATCGCCATGATGGTGGCCCTGACGGTCTTCATCGCCTTTCCGGCCGGGCGGCTGATCGGGCTTGCAGTGGACGGAATGCCGTCCGGCAGCGTCATCGGCGCGCTCGTCGCGGAACTGATCATTGCCGCGCTCTGCCTGGCAGCCTTCCGGCGGCGCCTTTGGGAGCCGGCAGCCGGCCTCTCGCCGCCACAGCCCGCCCGCTGATCTTGACGCGGCGGCGTGGCGCTTGACGACCCGCCGCCGCCCCAAACCAAGGAACCTTCCCCATGTCCCCCACTCTCTTCTATCTCGCCCATTTCGCCGTTCCTGCCTATGCGCTGGTGGGCGGCGTCTTTCTCGCCTTCTCGGATTTCATCATGCGTGCCCTGTCCGTGACCAGCGGCCAGGGTGGCGCGGAGGCGATGCAGGCCATCAACCGGGAGGTGTTCCGGTGGGTCTTCATGGTCCTCTTCCTCGGTCTCGTACCCGCATCCCTGCTGATCGCGGCCCATGGCGCACTGATCATCGGGAACGGCCCCGGAACCATGATGGCGCTGGCGGGCCTGACCTATTTCGCTGGATGCTTCGGGGTCACGGTGTTCTTCAACGTGCCGATGAACGAAACCCTGGCCGGCATGGAGGCCTCCGCGGATGCGACGCTGGACTACTGGTCGCGCAGCTATCTGCCGCGCTGGACCTTCTGGAATACGGTCCGCGCCGCTGCATGCGCACTGTCTTCAGGCCTGCTGCTATTCTCGCTCGCCTGGGCGGCACAGTCTCAGGGACAGGCGGCCTGAAGTGCCAAGCCGCGCAGGCTTTCAACCGCTTGCGGGAACGCTGCGGCACCTCCGATGCGCCGGCTTGTTCGCTTTCGCCCCGCAAGGTGCCTGGAAGCAATCGGCAATCAGGAAAGAAAAAGAAGACCGCCGCAGCGCACCACGCCCGCATTTGACGCATCTTCCGTGTATTCAGGTGATGCAGGAAGGCGATCGGTTTCCCTTCCTGGCGATGCGAGCGGATCGGGACACAGGGTTGTCCGGTCGGACCTTGCCAGAATTCTCGAACAAGCGGGCGATCTTGCAGATCCCGACCATGCCGTGGCGATCACGGCAAGGATGATTTCAACGTCCATTCGTATTTGACAGCCATGAAACCGGAGAATTGCTTGCCGGTCGCATGCGCCATTTTCCGGCATGCAGCACAAGGACCCGGTTCTGGCGGAAAGCATGTCGATCGAAGGTTCCAGGAAGTCCCTGTGAGAAAGGATGGTGAAATGTCGTGCTGAGCAAGTTCTTCGAAGTCGATCACGTGGAATACGAATTGGTAATCGATAGCGCCGGCGCGGTGGCGTTCGCGCCCGTCCAAGACTATCCCCGCCACGAATATGACCTGTTTCCCGAAAACCGGACGGACGAACTGGACCGGGGCATCAATGCGCTGAAGGTTTTCAGGACGGTGGCCGACATGGTCGTCGACCATGTGTTCGAGAACAAGCCGCACACGATATATTTCCGGGCGGCAACGCACCGGAAGGTTCGTATTTTCCGTCGGATGGTCAAACGCCTCGAAAAAAAGCTGAAGAAATATTACTACTTTCTCGAATACCCCGAAGGTACTTTCCGTTTCTACAAGCTGACGGAGTGATCACTGGCGCCGGATGGCCTTACACGTCCGAGTTTGACGCATCCAACATTCATCTTTGCGTCACAGGAGGAACGAACCGCAATTCCTTGACTGTCCCCGGCCGGCGGCGAAGAAAACAGAAGGGATGAATCCGCTCATGACACTGAAGGAACTGGTTGCCAATCGAATGGAGGTCCTCGGTCTTTCGGATCGGGATTTCACCAGACTGCTCGGCATCCGAAACCCCAACAAGGCCCGGGCTTTCATCGAACGGGCGCAAGCGGACGACATGAAAGGCATGGTCCATATGCGTCATCAGATTGCGAACGCGTTGCAGGTTCCCGTCTTTGAGGTTGAGAATGCGATCCAGGCCAGCAAGCAGGCCGACTTTCAGCGCCATGACGCGGAATACCGGGCCATATTCAAGCCCCACGCGATGCTGACGACCACTTGCAGCGTTCCGCAGCCGATCCATGCGGCCCTTCTGACCGGTGCTCCGGAAAAGCTGAGAATCGAAATTCCTGCGGACCTTCCGAAAGTTCGATGGCCGCAATTCGTGGCGGATCAATTGCCGGACGGCCTGCCCGGATTTGGATGGGTCACGGGTTTTGCAATAAACTACTCACCGGATCATGCGGTCTACTTCGATCGCGAAGCAAACCCGTATCAAGTCCGCAATGCCGCGTATCGGAGGGGGCATGGTGGCATGTACGGCATTTCGCCTGCACTTTTCGGAGGACACAGATGACAGCAACGACCATCATTCCAGACATCCACGCCGATCCGGCCCGGCTTGACGCCAGCCTGGCGGCAGCAGAAGGCAAACGGATCGCCTTTCTCGGCGACCTGATCGATGCGGGAAGCAAGGTTGGCCAACCGGACGATGGCTATGTCCTCGAAAAGGCGCGAGATCTCGTCGAATCCGGCCGGGCGCTGGCGATCATGGGAAACCATGAGCTGAATGCAATCCTGTTTCATACCTTCAATACGAAGGGAGAGCCGCTGAGGAAGCATAGCCAAGAGCATATTGCTCAACACAAGAGCTTCATTGACCGGTTCGGCTCCACATCAGAAGTCAAGGCCTGGACCGACTGGTTCCTGACGCTGCCGCTATGGCTTGAAGTGGACGGCCTGCGGCTGGTTCATGCTTGCTGGGACCAGGACGCGATCGACACGATCGCGAAAAGGCGGCCGGACGGGCGGTTGACCGCAGACGATCTGGAGGAAGTCGCAGACAAAGAAAAACCGACGGCCTTCGCCGCAGCCGTCGAGATGCTGACTTCCGGACCGGAAGTGCCTCTGCCCAAAGGGCATTCCTTCCACGATTCGAAAGGCAAGAACCGGGAAAAGGTCCGCATCGCATGGTGGCGCGCGGCGACAGGCACCTGGCGAGAGGTGGCACTGTCGGTTCCCGATCTCGAAGAACTGCCGGATGAGCCGATCGCGGGAACAGAAAGCCTGTCCATCTATCCCGAAAGCTCTCCCCCGGTCCTCTTTGGTCATTACAAGATATGGGACACGCCCCGCATCGATCACAGCCATGCGAGTTGTCTGGATTTTCCCGATGCCCCTTGCGTCTACCATTGGTCCGGCGGGAAGATGCTGGATTCAAAAGGCCTTGAGGTTCTTTCGACGTAAAGTGACCGCCGGACAGGTATTCCCGGAGCGGGCCCGGTATATCGTGATCATGGTGCGGGAGACATAATCCGTTGGCTCCATACCAGGCGGCGCCTTTGGCGGCTCCGCGTCTCAGACACTCTGCTCAACCGCCTCCGGGACGCGAGTATCTGTCATTCGGATGATTCCGGATCAAGGAGCCGGCAATCAGGTGCCGGTTCCCCTGTGTCCCAAAGCAGCGTCATGCCGCCGAAGTGCCCCTTTCCGCGAAAAGCATGGATCCTGATCGTTCCCTTCTTTGCCGTGGTGATCTTGAAGTCATGGCTGATCATCCAGTCTGAATCGTCCATCTGGTTGATCACATCGACAAGGACAGCCTCTCCCGGCTCGACATTCTCATATCCCTTTTCCACGCCCGAGAAGGTTACAACGTCGTCACCGGCCGTCTCGAAGCCGGAAGAACCGAACACCAGTCTGGCGATCGTTTCCTCCCCGAGATTTACGAAATAAACCAGGACATCGAGATCATCGCCCCCCCTGGAGGAAAGCACATAGCGCGGGGTCCGGGTCTCCTTCGTGTAGGTGGACGGTGGCAGATCGGCAAATCTGGCATGCGGCGGAACCCATTCATACGCGTAATCCTTGATCCGTGCGACGTAGGTCATCCTATCCTCCTGTCGTTTGGCCAGCAGACGATCCGATCTCGCCGAGCGCCAGTTCCAACCTTCCGTGGTCGATCCAGAACACGCCCACGCCACGAATCCGGTGGTCCGGCAACGTCTGCCCTGCAATGTCGAGATAGGTCGAAAGCTGCGGCCAGTAGGGGCCGAGCCCATCGCCATCCCCGCCGGACTTGTGATCGATCAGCAGATACCCTTCCGGACTCTTGGCGAGCAGATCGATGCTGCCGGGGATTTCAGCACCGTCTTCCGAATGGCCGAGAACCGGGATTTCGCATTGCAGTTCGGTGCAGGATCGCGCTTCCAGCCAGGACCTAAGCGCGTCGGCGCGGTCCCTGATCCGCGAAAGCGTTTCGCCGTCGAGGCCTGTTGCCGCCGGCAGGGCGTCAGCCAGTTCCGGGCGGGTCAGAAAGGTCTGCAGGGCCATGTGCAGGGCCGTTCCACGGGTCGTGTCGCTCGCCATGGCCGGCCAGGCGGGGCCCAGCGTGAAGGATTGCGTTTGCGGGACCGGGCCCGCCCCGGTCTGCTCCGAAGGCACCAGCCGCCATGGGGTCAGCGGCGTTTCCGGCAGGGGTCCGGCCTTGCCGAAGCGAATCCGTCTGGCGGCGTCACCCTGCGCACAGGTGCTGAAGCCGGCAATGTCGGGCAGTTCAACGATCCTGGCCGGACATTCTACGCCGCCAATCTTCAGTTTCTTCCTTGCAAAGGCTGGTGCGCATGTGTCCTCGAACACATGGAACAGGCAGGTGGCATCGGGCGCATCCCCGGGGCGTTCCTTCAGAAAGTCCGGCCATTCCAGAACAAGCCGGTCGCGGGCGCGCGTCAGGGCGACATAGAGCAGGTTTTTCGCGTTGACCTCGAAATCGGGCCGGCGATCCTCGATGAAGCGCGCCTGTGCCTCGGGTGCAACCAGGCAGGGTGTATGGACAAGTTCGGCGGAGGCAAGAACATCGCGCATGTCGTCGATCCGGTCCAGACGCGCGAACCGCGCCGACGTGGTGCCCGGCCGTTCGAGGATCCCGTTGTCGAATTCGGCTACGACCGTGATCGGCCATTCGCGCCCTTTCGATCCGTGCCATGTGACGATCTCGACCGCCTCCGCGCTTCGTGCGGAGGGGTCCGGGCGCCGGTCGAAGTCGCGCTCCCCGCCGCGCGCGGCAAGCCAGCCAAGGAAGACCTTTGCCGTTTCGCCATGGAACCCCGAAGCGGCCTTCAGGTCCCGGTGCGCCGCCTCAAATTCGAGGGCTTCGGCCTCCAGGCGAAGCAGGTCCGCGCGCGCCTGGCCGGCATCCGGCTGCCGCTCCGCCCAGATGCGGATACCGGCCGCATCCAGGACCATGTCGAGCGCAACCGATATTGGCAGGTAAGCGAGCCGATCCGAAAGTCCTGCCAGCCGCTCAAGTACCGGATCCCCGGCCAGTTCGCCGTCGAGTTCAGCCGTCAGCGCGCCTTGCAGATCGCGGGGCTCCGGTCCGAGCGTGCGCAGCAGCAGCCCGGCCAGGACATCGGCCGGATTGGCTGTGCAAGCGAGCGCTGCGCAGGCCGCCTGCACGGCCGGGCTTCCATACCAACCGTCTTCGGCAATGCGCACCGGCACGCCCCTGTCCCGCAATTCGTCGGCATAGCGCGTGGCCGTCGCATGCCGGCAGACAAGCAGCGCGATATCGGATGGCCGGGCGCACCGGGTCTTGCCCGTATGGCGGTCGGTGACCCTGTCCTTGCCGTTGAGAATGCGGGCGATATACTCGGCGACATGTTCCTGCGGCTTCGAGAATTTCTGGACGCTGCGGGACTTCGCGACGCGCACAATGTCCAGTGCCGGCCCCTCGACGGAATCGCGGGTGGGTGCGAGCGGGTTGTAGCCGGCGCCGAACAACCCCTGCCCCACCGCATTGACGAAGGCCATGACGGCCGGGGTTGAACGCCAGTTCCTGTCCAGAGGTTTCGTGGCATCCGGATTGGACGCGGCCAGGGCCACGGACAGGCGCGGATCGGCGCCCTGGAAACCCATGATCGATTGCTTGACGTCCCCGACGAGGAGCGTGCGCGGCGCCTGTGCGCCAAGTTGCCAAAGCAGGGCAAACTGGACCGGATTGGTGTCCTGGAATTCATCGATGATCACGCAATCGATCTCGCCCAGGATCGCTCCAAGGACGGAGGGGTCTTGCCGCAGCAACCGTTCGGCATTGGTGATCATGTCGGCGAAGTCGATCAGGCCGAGGGACGTTTTTCGCGCTTCGTAGGCTTCCATTACCTCCTGCGCGCAGGCGATCAGGCATCGCAGATGCAGTTTCGCATCCTCCAGGGGGCCGGGGTGGCCCGGCAGCGCGCTTGCAGCCGCCATGATCGCCTCTGCCATTTCATCATAGCCTTCGGGCGTCTTCGAACGGCTGTTGGAAACAAACAGGCAACGCAGGGCCTGCCAGGCGCTCCAATCCCTTGCCAGGATCGCCGGATCCCTGGCGATCTTCTGGAAGAGCGCGAGGTCCGCCTCCAGTTTTGCGCGCGGCGTTTTCGCGGTGATCTCGCCCATCCCGCCGTTCGGGAATGCTTCAAGCATGCTGACGACAGCCGCCTGCAGTGTGGTGCGGGCCGTCTCCGGGTCGGCAAGACTCGGTCCATAAACCGCGTCGAGACGAGCCAGCGCAGGCTCGATCAGTCCTGCATCGCGGCCCTTGTCGCCAAGCGTTCGCAGCAGATCGACCATGGACAGCACGCGGTTGCGCAGACCTTCCTCGATGGTTTCGCCATTGTGCCAGTTGGGCTGGTAACCGAAACGCTCCGGCTCGGCCTTGACCGGGTCCAGCGCCGTGGCATGGACAAGGGCCTGGCGGATCAGCAGGTCGCGCTCGGCATCGCCGATATGGCGTGGGGCGGGCGATGTTCCTGCTGCGAACGCGTGTTCGGTCAACAGGCGCAAACCCAGTCCGTGGATCGTCGAGACATAGGCGGTTTCGACGGCCAGGGCTTCCTCCACAAGACCGTCGGCCAGAAGGCCCGCGCGGATCCGTTCGCGCAATTCGCTGGCGGCAGCCTCGGTAAAGGTGACGGCCAGGATCCTGTCCGGACGGACAACGCCGCGCCTGACCCAGTCGGCGAGCTGCGTCTTGATCCGGTAGGTCTTGCCGGCACCGGCACCGGCCGGAACGATGGTGAGTGCGCGGGTCACGCTCATTGCCCCTCCACCGGTTTCATGAAGGCGCGCACGAGCGGCGACCCATCGGTCAGGGCATAGGGCGTGAACCCGCCCTCGCGCTTGAAGAAGGCTTCGTCGGCCGTGGTGTTCAGCGGCAGCCGGCCGGCTTTCAGGTCCGCCAGCCGTGTCTTCAGATGCGCGACGGCTTCGCGGTCGATCGCCTTTCCCATGTCACGGGCCGGCGAGCCATTGGTCACTTCCAGACCGGAGGTCAGAAGCCCTCCATCATTCATCAGGTGATAGGCAATCGCCACCTGGCGCCCGATGAGCCTGTCGAGGCCGTCGCCATCGCGGCGGATCGGCCGGGCAAGCATGCTGCGGTAAAGCCCGGCCTGCAGATCCCATTCCGCCTCCATCCTTTTTCGACGGTTGGCGGTGCCGCTCTTCTTGTGGTCGACGATCAGCACCATCCTGTCCGGCAGTTCGAGAACGGTGTCGGCCTTGCCACGCAAGCGGATGCCATGCGCCTTTCCGGCAAGCCACATCTCGTTGCCGATGATCCTGGCATCCAGTGCCAGAAGCTGTTCATGCCATCGCCCGGCAGCTTGCAGGATCTCGCGTTCGAGCCCGTTGCGCTCCATTTCCCATGCCGCGCTGCGCAGAAAGATGGCATGGCGGCCGAGCGCTCGATCACAGGCTTCATGGACAGTCCGGCTCAGTGCCGAACGGTCGGGCAAGGCCTCCCCGGCCTTGAACACGTGTTCGAAGACATCATGGGCGATCGTGCCCTTCGTGAGGATATCCAGCCCCTCCGGCGACCATGTCATGTCCGTGGCGCCGATCTCGTCCAGGAACCAGGCCAGCGGACTGACCAGCAGCGTTTCCAGGCGGCTCGGCGATTGCGGCCTGGCTTTGCCGTCGTCATCGCGGCGAAGTGCCAGGAGTTCGTGATCCGGAAAGGCCAGGAAGTCCGGTACAGCAGGCGGCTGCGACGGCGGTGCAAGGCGATGATGGGCGACCGGCCAGTCCCCTGGCGCGACATGGGTCAGGTCCGTGACGAGGTCCGCCGGGTCGTCGATGTCACCGATCGCCCTTGCCACGAGCGAAAGTCCTGCGGATGGCGCAAGCCTTGTGCCGGCGAAATCGCGCCAGGGCACGAGAAACGTGATGCTTTCGCTGACCGCCCGGATTTGCGCGTCAAGCAGCGCGAGACTGTGACGCAGGGCGTCCGCACGCCCGCGCAGGTCCAGGCCGGTCGCTTCGCGGATCGCCGCCAGTTCGCTGTCGAGAAACAGCGGATTGGCCTGGGGCCGCGCCGGATACAGGCCCTCAGTGAAGTCGGTGACGATCAGGTGCCTGCAGGTCCGCCAGGGGCTTTCATGCGCCGTCCATAGACTGACCCCTTCGAGGTTGCGCACGGCATCACCGCAGGATGGCGGCAACAGCTGGAGATTGCGCAGCAGCGTTTCCCAATCGACAGTGCCCTCGTCGAGCGGGATTGGCAGGCGGGCGCGGACCGCGTCACCATCGCGGAGCCTTGGGCAAATGCGATCCATGTAGAAACGGAATTGTTGAAGGCTCGATGCGGATGCGCGCACATCCTCCCACAAGGCCAGGTGTTCGGCGTCTGCGCCCAGACCGCCCACCCGGAAATCGCCCGCCATCACGGATTCGGCCAGATCGCGGCCCGCTTCCGATGTCCAGGGCATGAGGGGCGACAGGGCAAGGCCCGCCAGGACCATGGCCGGTGTCGGGGACCGCTTGGCCAGCGCGAGGAGAAGTGCCGTCTCGCCGATCAGGTCGCGTTGCGGGGGCCGGTCCGGCAAGCCGGAAAGCGGGATGCCCTGGGCCGCGCAGGCATGCGCGAGATGAGGCGAGTGACCGGCCGCCATGATGGCGATTTCGCGTGGTTGCACGCCATTCTCGATCAGGGCCCGTGCCCGCGCTGCCGCAAATTCAGCGCATGCGGCACCATCGCGCAGACCGAAGAAGGCCAGGCTGTCGTCCAGCGGCCCGGTTTCCAGCGCCTTGTTGCGCAAGCCGTCCTGCAAGGCATGCAGCCGGCTGCCGGCCGTTGCGGCTTTATTCTGAACCGGTGCCGCTTGCGCACCGAACTCGGTCTTGAGCCGTTCATGGAGCGCCTGCATCGCCGGGGGCGCCAGGGGATCGACCGATCCCGCGACCACCGGGAGAGGATCGAGGAACCGGCCCTGCGGCAGTTCCAGGACATGGCGCGCCGCTGCCAGACCGGGCGGCAAGGCATCACCCATTGCGCGCCATAGCCGGATAAGCGCGGACAGGTGCCGCCTGGCCCGCGAATCCGGCAGTGAATCGATCGTTGGCGGTCGCAAGTCCGGCGTTGCGGCGACCAGTGCTTCGAGACCGGCAGTCACGACAGCGATCGTTTCCAGCGGCGCGTTCGCAAAACTCCCTGCCCAGATCGGATCGGGCGAGGCCGCGATGACCGGCCCCGGTTCCCATGCTGGCGCGATGGGCGCGAGCGAAAGCTCGGCGAGGCGTTTCTCCGACAGTCGATAGTGCAGGCGGTACCTAGAATCCGCGACGAGGAAGGGATAAAACATCGGTCGTCCTGCCTATCGGTTTCCGGTTCGACAATCAGCGCAGGCATAGACGCCGGCCGGATGAGCACGATGCCGTTCCGCAAGACACTTCACGGCTTTGGCCGTTGCGGATTTTCCGCGGGCTTGAGCACCTCCACCCGGTCGCCCCAGCGATAAAGGTACCAGTCCATTTCCTGGCGGCCGCCGGCATGAAAGCGCACGATCAGGGAGCCATCCTCAAGCCGTTCGGCTTCCTGCTTCGGATGGAACTGGAAGGTCGCCGCCTCATCGGCCACGTCGGGCAGGAAACGCCATTCGACATCGAACGGCTCTTCCCGCCAGACGCCGAAGCTGCCGGCCAGCCATTCCTGAAGATCGAAATCTGCCGGCCGTTCAAACCCTTCGTTCTGCAACACGATCCGCTCGAAGCCGATCAGCGCGAAGAGGCGCAAGTCGTCCTGGTATTCGCTCCATGCAAGCAGGTATTGACGCCCGTCGCCGAGCAGCAGCGCGATGGGACCAAGGCGGGCATTGCGCGACAGCTTTCCCGAGGAGCGCGCGCGATGATCCGCCGAGATCATCACGCCGGCCAGGATTGCGTGGCGAAGCGTCGACAGGATTTCCGGCGCTATCCGCTCGTGCGGTCCCGGCCGGAAGGCGACGCCATCGCCCAGCAATTGCGCTTCGAGATCGACCTCGATCTGGCGGCGGCGATCCGCCCGGAACATGCCTTTCACCTTTGCCGCAAGGCCTTCGAGGGCATCTGCGGTGTGTTCGTCGCCCTCCCGCCGGGCAATCTCCGCGGCGCGATGCGCAGCGGTCAACTCATCGAGCGTCGGCTCGGCCATCCGGCCAAGCGTGCCGACCGGGAAGCGCCAGCGCTTGTGGCCGCGCTCCTCCACCAGTTCCTCCAGTTGCGGATAGACGTTCTGGATGGCATCGCGCATCCGTTCGGCCGTTCGGCGCGCCACGCCGAACCGGTCCATGATGTCGGCAAGGGAAACGCCGTCGGCTGTGCCCTGCATCAGCAGGGCAAGCCTCAGGAGATCCTCATGTCGCCCGTAACGTGACAAGCCACGCTCCCCTTTCACCTCTGCCCGGCAAAGAATTCCAAGCATTGCGCAATCCGTCAATTCGTAAAACCAATACTGCGCAACGGGCCGTGCTTCATTTCCGCCTCGCGGTTCAGTTCTTCCAATATTCGCGCAGGCGATTTCTCGCCCAAGACACCGCTTCTACGGGCCACATTCGCGAAGTCGCCCGGTGTCAGCCGCTCAAGCCTGTCCGTAGTCAGGGATTTTGGGACCACTGGCGCCGTGAGTTAACGGAGGCTCTGGTCCATCAGGGTTTTCATTCTAGGCGGCCGCTTCTCGGTGAAGCAAGCGGCGTTGTCTGATGGTTTCGCGTTTGATCCTTTCCCTTTCGATCATGATGAGGTTGCCACGCCCGAAGTAGACGTCGGCAGGG